>CAWCXQ010000010.1:0-101273 GCA_963799675.1 uncultured Chloroflexia bacterium | reverse complement strand
ATCACGTACTCGCCCTTGCCGACCTCGTAGCCGCGGACCAGGTCCTCCCACTCGACCTCCTTCCCGTCCGCGGTGCAGACCCGCTTCTCCTTGATCGGGGCGCCATCGGTCTTGTGCAGGAGCCGAAAGCGGACGTCCTTCTGCTCGGTCGCGCTGTACAGCTTGACCGGGATGCTGACCATCCCGAAGCTGATCGCCCCGCGCCAGATCGATCGCATCACTTCGCCGGGTGCTTGATCTTGTCGTCCTCGTCGATCTCGATCTTGTACCTCCCGGCCGCCCGCACGATCTTCCTGCGGGCCTGCTCCTTGGCCGTATTCGATTCGAAGTGCGTCTGGTTCCAGCGGCTCATTGCATTTCGAACATGCGACTCGTCGTGGATCGGAAGGTGCTCGCCGCCCTCGCGATCGACATACGCGAACTGGCCCTTGGTCAGCTTGTCGCGCTTCTTGGTATCGAGCTCTGCCATCACGGCCTCCATGTGCTGTTTGACCGATACGCCCGCATAGCGCGTGCCGTGGCGCGCAATCCGCATGAGGGATGCCATGACGTCGCGGATCCGTATCGGTTGCTCGGGCTGGGAGTACGCGCACTGGCGCGGAGACTTCTATCCTGCCGATCTTCCCCGGCATGCCTGGCTGGACCGATACGCCGACCTCTTCGACACGGTGGAGCTCAACAACAGCTTCTACCGCCTGCCGAGCGCGGAGGCGTTCGCGGCGTGGGCGCAGCGCGTGCCGGATGGATTCGCGATGGCCGTCAAGGCGAGCCGCTACCTCACCCATCTGAAGCGCCTGCGCGACCCGGCGGAGCCCGTGGAGCGGCTCTGGACACGGGCCCTGCGGCTGGGCGACCACCTCGGCCCGATGCTCTACCAGCTGCCGCCGCGTTGGGCGCGAAACCGGGATCGCTTGGCGACCTTCCTGGCCGCGCTGCCGCGGAACCGTGACCAGGCGATCGAGTTCCGCGACCCGAGCTGGTACGCCGAGGAGACCTACGACCTGCTCGCCGAGCACGGGATCGCCCTCTGCCTGCACGACATGGCCGGCTCGGCGACGCAAGGGGAGCCGATTGGGCCGTTCGTCTACGTCCGCTTTCATGGGAGCGGCACCCGCTATGGCGGACGCTACCCATCGCAGGACCCTCGAGCGTTGGGCAGACGATCTGGCCCGCTGGGCCGCCGACGGCCGGCCGGCATGGGTCTATTTCAACAACGATGCCGGCGGGCATGCGCCGCGCGACGCAGTCCGGCTCCGCGACCTGACCGGCGGGCAAGCCTTCGTCTGATGAGGAGCGGGGGAATGCGGATTGCATAGGAGCGATCCGATGACCACCGCCGAAGCTCCCGCAATCATTAACGCCCAGCACGTCACTCGCCGATTCGGCAAGTTCACCGCGGTGCGCGATCTGAGCCTGTACGTGCCGGAGGGCTGGATCGTGGGGCTGATCGGGCCGAGCGGATCCGGAAAGACGACGACGGTGCGCATGCTGACGGGCACCCTGCCGCGCAGCGAGGGGCAGATCAGCGTCCTCGGCGAGGACCCGCAGCGCTTCTCGCGCCAGGTTCGCGAGCGGATCGCCTACATGCCCCAGCTCTTCTCGCTCTATCCGGATCTGACGGCCCGCGAGAACGTGGGCTTCGTGTCCGCGATCTTCGGGATCGGGCCCTTCCGCCGCGGCAAGCTGATTCGCGTGCGCTCGAGGTCGTCGAGCTGTGGGAGGCGCGCAACACGCTGGCTCGCGACCTTTCCGGCGGGATGCAGCGGCGGCTCGAGCTTGCCTGCGCGCTGGTCCACAGCCCTGCCGTCCTCTTCGTCGACGAGCCCACCGCCGGGATCGACCCGATCCTTCGCCAGGCGATCTGGGGCGAGCTGCGCCGGCTGCGGGACGAGGGCCGGACCCTGCTGGTCACGACGCAGTACGTGGCCGAGGCCGAGTACTGCGACGTCGTGGCCGTGCTGGCCGTCGGGCGCGCTGGTCGCGGTCGACCGGCCGGACGCGCTGCGCCGCAGCGTCTTCGGGGGCGAGGTGCTGGAGATCGACACCGACCGCGCCGTCGACCCCGAGATGCTCGCCGGCGTCCACGAGGTGACCGAGGTCCGCCAGCAGGCGGCTCGCAGGCTGATCGTGATCACCGACGACGCGGCCCGAGCCTCTCCCCGGGTCATGGCGGCCATGAGCGATCGCGGGGTCGGGGTGGTGGCCATTGGCGAGTATCAGCCGACCTTCGATGAGGTCTTCGCGGCGCTCGTCGAGCGGCACGCGGCGAAATCCGCGGAGGTCGACGATGTTCAGGCTGACTAAGAGCATCGTCCGTATCACGTCCTTCACCGGCAAGGAGCTCCGCGAGGTGCTCCGGCGGCCGGGCATCCTCGCCAGCCTGATCCTCGGCCCCTTCGGCATCATGCTCATCTTTGGGCTCGGCTACACCGGCAGCCGGCAGCCATTCGATACCGAGATCGTCATTCCCGAGGGGGTGAACCTGCCGACAGATCCGGCCGCCTACCAGCAGCTTGCCCAGGGCCGGATCCGGGTGGTGCGCGTCGGTGACGACGCCAAGGGTGCCCGCGACCGGCTGGCCCAGAAGGCAATCGACCTGGTCGTCGAGGTCCCCGCGAATGCCGAGAACGAGCTGCGCGCGGGTCACCAGACCACGATCCAGGTGGCGTGGAACGAGGTCGACCCGGTCTACGATCAGCTGGCCCAGCTGGCCGTCAGCACGCTGGTGGGCGCGCTCAACCGCGAGATCGTGCGCGAGGTCGCGGCCGCGGGGATCACGCTTGCGGGCGGCGCAGCTCCGGTCAAGCTCTCACCGAACGTCATCGCGGAGCCGACCAAGGCGCACTCCACCAATGTCGCGCCGAGCCCGCCCCAGGTGATCAACTTCTTCGGGCCCGCCGTCTTCGCGCTGGTCCTGCAGCACCTCGCGGTCACGCTGACCGCGCTCTCCATGGTGCGCGAGCGGCTTTCGGGCCAGATGGACCTGTTCCGCGTTTCGCCGGTGAACTCGACCGAGGTGCTGCTCGGCAAATACATCGCCTTCGCGGTGCTCAGCCTTGCAGTCAGCGGCATCGTTGCCGTCACGCTGGTATACGTCCTCGGTGTGCCGATGCTCGCGGGCTGGCTTGTCTTCGTCGGCATCGTCCTGCTCCTCACCTTCGCCGCGCTCGGCGTGGGGCTCCTCATCTCGCTGGTGTCAGACTCGGAGCGCCAGGCGGTGCAGCTGTCGATGCTCGTCCTGCTCGCGTCGGTCTTCTTCAGCGGCTTCGTGCTGCCGGTCGAGGACTTCATCGGTCCGGTGCAGTACGTCGCCTACGTGCTGCCGGTGACACATGGAATCGAGACCCTCCAGCAGGCCATGCTGCGCGGCAGCGTGAGCAGCACCTGGATGCTCTTCGCGCTTGGCGGGGATCGGCCTGGTGCTCTTCCTCGCCTCCCTGCTGCGACTGCGGCGCGTACTGCGCCGAGCGGACTGACGCAGCGGAGTCAGACCCCGCGGCGGACCAGGAGCACCCCGCCGATGATGCTGCTCGCGGCCAGCAGCGCCATCCAGAGCAGGAAGCTGTCCACGAGCAGGCTCGCCGGGATGCCGCCTCCTGAGCCGCCCGACGCGAGCTCGTCGGAGAGGGCGCGCAGCTGGTCGCTCACCGCGAGCACCTCGCCTCGGTTGACCTGGAGCGCGCCGCCAATCTGGTCGACGTCGTCGCCAAGCTGCCGGAGCTGGTCGGCGCTCTGCCGAAACTGATCCTGCAAGGGAAGCAGTGGCTGCGCCCCGAGGATCGAGAGCGCCATCGCCGCCGCCAGCCCGTCGGCGGTTGCCGAAGCCTCGCGCGCCAGGTTGGCCGCGCTGCCGGCAGCGGTTCGTGCCTGGTCGAGGCTGCCGTTGAAGCCGACGAACGCGTCGGCCGCCGCGGAGGCCGCTGAGCGCGCGGTCGTCGAGATGCGCTCGGCGTGGGCCACCGGGGCAGCGAGGGCAGCGAATCCGATCACCGCCAGCACGAGACCGAGCGCGCCCTGGACGATCAGCAGCGTGCCGAGCACGCGCACGAGGCCGAACCGCTCAGGCTTCGACGAAGAACGGGTCATCGCCGTACAGCTCCAGCCAGCGGCGACGCATCTGGCGGATGGTGGCCACGACCGCCTCCGGAGGCGTGCCGGGCGGCAGGAGGGACGCGATGGCGTCGCGGACCGGCTGGCTCCCCTCGATTCCGAGCAGCGCGAGGTAGTCGTAGACGCGCTGCGCGGGCGACTTTCCCTCAGCCCGCATCCGGACGAGGACGTCCGCCTCGTGCTCGAGCGCCGGCGCATAGTCGTCCGGGTCGCGCTCGAGCTCGGCGAGCATAGCGGGCACGTGGTCGACGCGAGGATCCGAGTATGCCCACCGCACGAAGGAGTCGATCGCACGCGGCTCGCGGTCGTGGTGCCCGGCGTGGAAGGCCTGCATGTACTGGCGCCGCTCCAGCTCGCTGCGGGTCAGCGCGATCTGGGCCACCTGTCGCATCTCCGGCGTCCAGCGCCGAAGGGACTCGACGAACTGCCGCAGGGTGAGGCTGCCTGCAGGCTGGGGAGCAAATCGGTGTTCGTGGACGTGCTGCACGGCGCCCGTATACTAGCCGCCGTGCGCGGCCACCACATGCCCGCGGCCAGCTGGGGGGCCCGCGGCTGACGATCCTCCGACGACCGGGCGGCCGATCGCCGCGCAACCTGCGTCGCCTCACCCTCGCGCTCCTCGCCGCGCTCGTCCTCGCCGCCACCATCCCCGGCCGCGGACCGATCGCGGCTGCCCCACCCGTCCTGCGCTATCTCTCGGGACCGCCCGGGACGCTCGACCCGGCGTTCATCGCCGACGCGAGCGACGTCGAGTTCCTGCTCCAGGTGTATGCCGGGCTCACCCGGCTCGACGAGGTCGGTGAGCCGTACCCGTCGCTGGCCTCCAGCTGGGAGACGAGCGAAGACGGGCGGGTCTATACCTTCCATCTCCGCTCCGGGCTGCACTTCAGCGACGGCAGTCCGCTCGAGGCCAGCGATGTGCGGCGTTCGTGGCTGCGTCTCCTCGACCCGGCGGTGGCGGCCACGGCGCCCGACGTGCTGAACCTGGTGGTCGGCGCGGCCGAGCGGCTGGCCGGCGGGCCGGAAGCGGGCGTGGGGATCGAGGCCCCGAACGCCGGGACGCTGATCGTCCACCTCCGCCATCCCGCCGCCTACTTCCCGGCCATCACGGCGACTCCGGCCACCTTCGTCGTCCCCCGCACCGCGGGCAAGGACGAGCGCTGGCAGAGCACCGGCAGCTTCGTGGGGTCGGGACCATACGTCGTCGACCGGCTGGAAGGGACGGACCTCGTGCTGAAGGCGAACAGCCGGTACGTCGCCGGGCCGCCGCCGATCGCGGAGGTGCGCTTCATCGGCCAGGTCGCCAGCGACAGCGTCAGCTCCTTCGCCGCGGGCGACATCGACCTGGCGCCGGTCGCCTCGTTCGACGCCACCTGGCTCGCCTACGACCCGGACCTCGGAACGCGGCTGCACCGCGCCGCGCCACTCTCCGTCCTCTACTTCGGCTTCGACACGACCCGGCCCCCGTTTGACGACGGGCGGGTGCGGCGCGCCTTTCAGCTGGCCCTCGATCGAGGCCGGCTGGTCGAGCTGGCGGAGAGTGCCGCGGCCCAACCCGCTTCGAGCCTGCTCCCGCCGGCCCTCTGGCCCGAGGGGATGACGGACGAGCGCGGCGCGGACCTCGCGTCCGCACGTTCGCTTCTCGACGCCGCCGGCTACGCCGATCGCGCGAAGCTTGGGACGATCGTGATCAACAACAGCGGCGGGCTCAACGTCGCACCCGCGGTTGGCGTCTGGCGTTCCCAGCTCGGAGTGGACGTGGCGGTCGAGGATCGCTCGTTCGGTGACTACCTCGACCCGAAGAGCGTTCGCCCGCCGCAGATCTTCACCATCAACTGGATCGCCGACTACCACTCTCCCGACGCGATCTACAGCCTCCTGCTCCTGCCCACCGCCGCGAGCAACTATGGAAAGTGGACCGACGACGAATTCGTCAAGCTGCTCGAGGACGCCGGCGGCGCGGTAACGCCTGCGGAGCAGGCAGCGGCCTATCGCCGGGTCGAGGCCCGCGTCGACGACCAGGTGCCGGTCATCCCCTGGCTGTACCCCGACTCGTGGTGGCTGGTGCGCGACGGGCTGCGCGGTCTGGGGGACCTGACGACCGGGCTGCTGGACTTCGGGAGGGTCTCGTGGGCCGAATAGCCACCGTCGCGTTGTCGCTCCTGACGTTGACGGCCGTGCTGCCCGCGCCAGCGCTCGGGTTCGATCGGTTCGGCACCCAGACCAGCGACGCCACCTATGGCAAGGGGATCACCTTCGACGTCGAGCTCGTGGGCGACGCTCCGGACCGGCTGGAGCTGGTGATGCACGTTGGCGGCAGCCAGGACGAGATCGTGACGACGGTCACCCCGCGTGGCTCGCGCGCCACCTACGCCTGGGACGTGGCCACCGACTATGTCACGCCCAACACGCGGATCACCTACCGCTGGCGGGCGATCGACGGCGGCAAGGTGACGACCGGGCCGGAGGGCTCGATCCTCTACGACGACGATCGCCCAGGCTTCGACTGGCAGTCCGCGGCATTCGATGCGACGACGGTGCACTGGTATGGGAATGCCGAGGCGACCGCACGCCATTTTGGAGAGCTGAGCGACGGCGCGGTGCAGCGCGCCGAGAAGCTGCTCGGGTACCAGCTCAGCGGACCGGTCGATGTCTTCGTGTACCAGACTCGCGCCGCCTTCTTCGACGCGCTCGGCCCTGGGGCGCGTGAGTGGACCGGTGCGGCGACGTACCCGGAGCTGCGCACGGTCTTCATGTACCTGGAAGGCGCCGGTCAGGCCTACCTGGATCGGGCCCTCGGCCATGAGCTGACCCATGTGGTCTTTCACGACGCGACCGCGAATGCGAACCACGAGCCGGCGCGCTGGCTGAATGAGGGGATCGCCGTCTGGTCGGAGACCGGCGACGCTGCTGACGAGCGGTCGACGGTGAGGTTCGAGGCACGCGGCGGTGGCCTGTTCGCATTCGAGGCGCTCGTCGACCAATTTCCGATCGGCGACCGCGGGAGCAGCCTCGCGTACGCCGAGGGGACGACGATGATCGACAACATCATCGACCAGCAGGGGCAGGCGGCGATCGCACGGATCACGGCCGCCTATCGCGCGGGAGCCAGCGATGCGGAAGCCCTGCAGGCCGGCACGGGAATCCCCGCGAGGAAGCTGTACGACGACTTCTACGCGGCGTTCGGGGCCGATCCCCCCCAGCCAGTTGCGGCCGCACCCCTGCTGCCGTCAGATGTGAAGCTGCCGGGAGGCGGCATCCCCAGCCGGTCTGCCGCCGCCAACTCCACACCCCGTGCCGATGCGACTCCGGCCGGCCGGCGCGTTGCAGGCGATCCGCTGGTCGTCGCGGTGCTCGGACTGACTGCGCTTGGCGCGATCGCCCTCGCGCTGGTGGTCAGACGCAGGGCGGCCAAGCGCAATGGCTGACGTTCCACGCTTCACGCGGCCGCAATGGGCGGTGAGCATCGCTGCGGCGCTGGTGGTGGTCGGCTTCGTGGGCGCTGCCCAGTGGAACAGCTCCGGCGTGCGACAGCAGTTCACCAGCTCCGCACAGCAGGTGCTCGCCCGGCAAGTGCTCGAACTGCAGCGCGAGGAAGGGTCGCTCACCCAGCAGCTCGGTGCCAAGGAGGGGCAGATCCGCGAGTTCCAGGCGCGGAGCGCAGGATCGCAGACGACCCTCGACAGCCTGAACCGCCAGCTCGGTGTGGCCCGTCTCGCGGCGGGCCTGAGCCGCGTGCAGGGTGCGGGCATGGTCGTCGAAATCGCCGATTCGAAGCGCGTCGTGCCCGTCGGCGATAATCCTGCGAACTTCATCGTGCTGGTCGATGACCTGCGCGACCTCGTCGCCGCGCTCTGGGCATCGGGCGCGGAGGCGATCAGCATCAACGGGGAGCGGCTGGTGGCGACCTCGTCGATCTACGGCGTGGGCTCCTCGGTCCTGGTCAACACCGCATTCCTCTCCCCGCCATTTCGGATTGAGGCAATCGCTCCCGAGGGCATCCTGGATCGCTTCCAGGCAAATGCCGCCTTCCTGGGTCGAGTCAAGCAGCGGATCGATGCCTACGGACTCGAGTTTGCGACGGCCACGGCGACCACCCTCGACCTGCCGTCCTTTGTCGGCAGCACCCGGCTGCGCTGGGCGACGCCGGTCGGGGCGCAGCTCTGATGGGCGGGCGGCTTGCGCAGGTCAGCCTCTTCGGGGTGGCGCTCATGGTCGGCATGCTGCTGGTCGGGCAGCTGCGCTCCCAGGCGCGGCCGATCGAGCTCAACAGCCTGACCGCACAAGATCTCTCGGCGCTGATCGAGACACTCTCGACGCGAAACAGCGACCTCCGTGCGGCGCTGCTCGACGCCTCCGCCCAGGTGCGTGACTACGAGCTGGGTGGGGATAGAGGGGGAAGCGCGGTGACCGTGGCGCGCGAGGACCTCGAGCGGATCACCGCCTTCGCTGGGCTGATCCCGGTCAAGGGGCCGGGCGTCAGCCTCGATATCGAGGGGTCGCTTGACCCCATCGCGGTGAATGACCTGATCAACGAGCTTCGCAACTCCGGGGCGGAGGCCATCGCGGTCGACGGAGTCCGCATCACTGCGCGATCGGTTGCGGTGCAGGGCTCCGGCGCGCTGGAGATCGATGGCGTGGAGATCAGCCGCCACTTCGAGATGCAGGCGATCGGCTCAAGCGAAGGGCTGCTGAACAGCCTGAATCGGCCGGGAGGGATCATCTCGCAGCTGGAGCTCTTCGTCGCTGCCAACATTGTTGCGAGCCCGGAGGAGCACCTCGAGCTGCCCGGCACCCGGCAGGATCTGGCGCCCAAGGTTGCGCGCCCGGTGGAGTGACGCGCGCGCGGTTGACCCAGCCGACGGCGAGGCTCTAGAGTTGCCGCCGTCCCACCGATGCCGATGTGCATGACGCGCCGCGCCGCCGTGTCGCAATGGTTGGGGAGTGCGGCGACGAGGAGCCCGGAGGTGTCGTGCAGGAGCTGATCGATCGGGCGCTCGACGGCGCACAGCGCGCCGGAGCGTCCTACGCCGATGTCCGCGTGGTGGAGCGTCGCTCGGAGGAGCTCAAGCTCAAGAACGGCGAGCTGGAAGCCGCGTCGAGCTCGCTGTCGGAGGGCTTCGGCGTTCGCCTGCTCGTCGACGGCGCGTGGGGCTTCAGCTCGAGTTCGCTGCTGGAACCGGGCGAGGCGGAGCGCGTGGCCCGAGAGGCGGTCGAGATCGCGCGCGCGAGCCGCCTCGCGCAACGCGAGCCGGTCGTCCTCGACCAGACGCCAGCGGTGGTCGCCAGCTACCGAACGCCGGTGGAGGAAGATCCGTTCGGCGTCGGGCTCGACCAGAAGCTCGCCATCCTCGTCGAGGCTGACGCCGCGATCGCGCGAGTCGCCGGCGTGGCAATTCGGAACGCCGGCATGGGCTTCGAGCGCGAGCGGAAGACGTTTGCGTCGACCGAGGGCTCGCGGATCGAGCAGGAGATCGTGGAGTCCGGGGCGGGGATCGAGGCCACCGCGGTCGACGCCTCCGAGGTCCAGGCACGCAGCTACCCGAACTCGTGGGGTGGCCAGTTCGTGACGGGCGGCTTCGAGGCCGTCCGAGCCATGCGGCTCGCCGACCACGGCCAAGAGATCGGCGAGCAGGCGGTCGCCCTGCTCAAGGCGCCGCAATGCCCATCGGGAGAGATGACACTGGTCCTCGACGCGACACAGGTCGCGCTCCAGCTGCACGAGTCGTGCGGCCATCCCACCGAGCTCGATCGGGTCCTTGGGACCGAGGCCTCGTACGCGGGCACCAGCTTTCTCACCACCGACAAGCTGGGCCAGTTCCGCTACGGGTCGGAGTTGGTGAACATCGACGCCGACGCGACCGCGCCCGGCGGCCTCGGCACGTTCGGGTACGACGACGAGGGAGTGCCCGCCCAGCGTTCCGCGCTGGTCGTGGGCGGAGTGCTAAGCGGCTACCTCACCAGTCGGGAGACGGCTCCGACGATCGGGCGGCAGAGCATGGGCAGCGCGAGAGCCTGGTCGTGGAACCTGATCCCGCTTATCCGAATGACGAACATCAACCTGCGTCCCGGCGAGGCCGGTGGCCTCGACGACCTGATCGCCGACACGAAGGACGGGATCTTCATGTCCACCAACAAGAGCTGGAGCATCGACGATCGACGCCTGAACTTCCAGTTCGGGGACCAGGTTGGGTGGCTGATCCGGGATGGCAAGCTGGGCGAGATGGTGCGCAACCCGACCTATACGGGCATCACGCCACAGTTCTGGGGCAGCTGCGATGCGATCGGCAGTGCGTCGGACTACACGATCTGGGGAATCCCGAACTGCGGCAAGGGGGAGCCGGGCCAGGTTGGCCACGTGGGACACGGGGCTGCTCCTGCGCGCTTCCGCAACGTGAAGGTGGGCGTGGGGCGATGGTAGCCATCCGGGACGAGGTCGACGAGCTGCTCGACGCGGCGATGGCCCATTCGACTGCCGAGCAGACCGAGGTGCTCTACTTCGGCGAGGACTCGGCTCTGACCCGCTTCGCCAACTCGCAGATTCATCAGAACGTGCGCGAGCACGACCGCTCGGTCCAGGTCCGTGTCGTCGATCGCCAGCGCATCGGGGTGGCGAGCACGAATCGGCTCGACGAGGCCGGGCTGCGCGACGTCGTGCAGACGGCCGTCTCGATCGCCGAGCGCTCGGCCCCGAACCCGCAGGCCGCCGTCCTGCCGACCACGGCGAGCCCGCCCGCGGACGAGGGGTCTGGCTACGTCGCGGCCACTGCCGAAGCCGATCCCCAGCAGCGGGCGGCGGGCGCTCGCGCGGTGATCGCGGCCGGTGTCGGCCAACGCCTGATCGTCTCGGGTTCCTTCTCGACCGGATCCACGACCCTGGCGGTCAGCAACTCGCACGGCGTGCGCGCGCGACAGCGCACGACCCGCGCCTCGCTGCTGACCGTCATGCTCGACAGCTACGAGAGCGGCGCTGCCTCCGGATACGCCCACGCGGGATCGACCGATATCGGCTCCATTGATGCTGAGGCGGTCGGCGTCGAGGCGGCCGACAAGGCAGTTCGGTCGCGTGGAGCGACGGAGCTGGAGCCCGGCGAGTACGAGGTCGTGCTGGAGGAGTACGCCGTCGCCACCATCCTCGAATACCTCGCCTACATCGGCTTTTCGGCCCTGGCCTACGAGGAGGGTCGCTCATTCATGGAGCTCGGCGAGCGGGTGATGGGCGAGAACGTGACGATCTGGGATGACGGCAGCGACGCGACGGGGCTGCCGAGCCCGATCGATTTCGAGGGCGTCGCGAAGCAGCGCGTGGACCTCATTCACGACGGCATCGCCACCGCCGTCGTCCACGATGCCGCCACCGCGGCGCGGGCGGGCACCAGCTCCACCGGCCACGCCCTCCCGGCGCCGAATACCTGGGGACCGATGCCCCTGAACCTGTTCATGCGGCCGGGCGATTCCACGCGCGAACAGCTGCTGAGCGGCATGGAACGCGGGATCTGGGTCACGCGCTTCCACTATGTCAACCCGGTGCATCCGAAGAAGGCGATCCTGACCGGCATGACGAAGGACGGGACCTTCCTCGTCGAGCACGGGCAGATCGTGCGGCCGGTCATCAACTTCCGGTTCACACAGTCCATGCCCGAGGCGTTCAGCTCGGTGCTGGCGCTGACCGCCGACACCAAGCTGCTGCCCGGCGAGTATGTCGGCGGCTACCGGGTCCCCGCCGTCAGGCTTGGACGATTCAACTTCACCGGTGCCAGCATGCGAGAGAGAGCGGGTGAGGATGGCGGTCCTTGAGCTTCGCCTCGGCGATCAGGTGCGGCTCCGCAAGCAGCATCCGTGCGGGAGCCGCGACTGGACGGTGGTGCGGTTGGGCGCCGATATCGGTCTGGTGTGCGCCGGCTGCGCGCACCGGATCCTGATGGATCGCCTCACCGTCGAACGACGGTTCACCGAGTACCTGGAGCGAGGGCCGGAGCAGGGGGAGGGCTGATGGCACATCTCGAGCTTCCGCCCGAGATCGGCGCCCGGAACCTGTCGGATGCCGGAAGTCTCTTTCGCAACCGGAGCTTTGACTACCTGTGGTCCGCGCAGATCCTGAGCCAGCTCGCGAGCAACATGGTGCTCGCCGCACTCATCGCCACCGTCCTCGGCACCACGCGCTCGAACACTGCCGTAGCGCTCCTGATCCTCACCTTCCTGGTCCCGGCGGTCATCTTCAGCCCCATCGGCGGTGTCCTGGTCGAGCGCAGCGACGCGCGGATCATCATGCTTGCCACGAACATCGTGCGGGCGGTGGGCACGATCCTGTTCATCTTCGTGGCGCCCAGCACCGTCTCCGGCAACGTGCCGCTCATCTACCTCATCAACTTCGCGGTGGCGTCGGCGACGGCGTTCTTTGCACCCGCGGAGCTGACCGCCATGCCGCGCATCGTCGACCGGCGACACCTGCTCACCGCCAACTCGGTCTTCGTCCTGACGATCAACGCCACCTTTGCGATCGGCTTTGGGTTCCTTGGACCGCTCGTCCTGACCACCGCCGGATCGGTGGCGGTATTCGTGGTGGTCGCGGTCATGTTCGGGGTGGCCGCCCTGGCGATTCTCCCGCTGCCGCCGGTGCCAACCGAACGACCCGCTACCGCGGTCAACGCCGCGGCGGGCCGCGCGCTGCACGAGCTCTATGACCAGCTGCGCGAGGGCGTCAGCTTTGTACGCAAGAACCACGCGGTCTTCTGGTCCCTCACCTACCTGGGGATCGCCGCCTCCCTGATCGGCGTGCTGGGCGCGATCGGACCCGGATTTGCGACTGACATCCTCCGACTCTCCGAGAAGGACTTCTTCTTCATCATGGGCCCGGCGGGACTCGGGGCGGTGATGGGCATCCTCTTCCTGAACGCGTACGGGCAGGCGATCCCGAAGCGGCTGGTCATCGACATCGGCCTCGTCGGGATGGGCGCCACGCTGATTGCGCTTGCCGTGGTGAAGCCGCTGTCTCTCCTGTTTGGCCCCGCGGCTTCGCAGATCACGGACAAGATCCCGAGCCTCGCTCCGCTGGTCAGCCTCATCGCAGTGGTCGTCGTCATCGCGGTGCTGGCCGGGGTCGTCTACGCATTCGTCGCCATCCCGTCGCAGACGGCACTCCAGGAGGAGCTGCCGGCAGCCGTGCGCGGTCGGACGTTCGGAATTCTCAACACCCTCCTCTCGGTCGCTTCCTTCTTTCCGGTGATCGTGGCGCCGGCTGTCGCGGACATCCTGAACATCGCGTTTCCCGGCGCCGGAATCCCCGTCGTGATGGGCCTGCTGGGCGCCCTGATCGTATGGGCGGGGATCGCCTCCTGGCGGCGCAACCGCTCGACCGGTCTGCACTCCCGGGATCGAGCCGACGCGCTGCCGATCGCGCCCGATGGCGCCTAGGCTGCTGGCGGGGGGATTCCTGGTCGCATCCGCGCTGCTCGCCTGGCTCGCGATCAGCCTCTGGCTCGCCGCCCGGCTTCTGCAGGCGGCGATCGTGCTCTCGATCGTCTACGTCTGCTTTCTCGCCTGGCGGGGCTGGCAGGTGATGCGACGCGCGTTCGCCGCGGGCACGGCCGCTCCGCTTGCCTCGGTTTCCATCGTGGTGCCCGCCCGCGACGAGTCGACGGTGATCGAGCAGCTCGTCGGCGATCTGGCGGCTCTTCCCGAGGCGGACGTCCTGATCGTGGACGATGGGTCGGGCGACGGAACCGGAGACCTGGCGCGATCGGCCGCCGCCGGGTCGCCACATATCCGCGTGGTTCGGCGTGAGCCGCGGACCGGACCCGCAACCAAGGCAGCGGTCCTGAACTTTGCGGAAGAGCACCTGCGTGGGGAGATCCTGCTGGTGCTCGACGCGGACGCGCGCGTCGGGCCAGATCTCCTCGAGCGGCTCGCCGCCGGGTGGGCGCGAGATGATTCCGCCATCGCGGTGCAGGGCCTGCGGCGCCCCGAGAGCCGGGCCGCGACCTGGCTCACGGCCGCGCAGGCGGAGGAGCAGCTCTTCGACACCGCGACGCAATGCGGACGCTGGGCGACCGACGGCACTGCCGAGCTGCGGGGAAACGGGATGGCCATCCGGCGCTCCGCCCTCGAGGCCCTGGGAGGCTGGAACCCGGCGGCCTTGACCGAGGACCTCGACCTGTCGACGCGTCTCCAGGCTGCCGGCGAGCATGTCGCGATGGCCCCAGAGGCGACGATCGGAGAGCAGGCGGTCGCGCAGCCGGGACCGCTCTGGCGCCAACGGCTGCGCTGGGCGGAGGGAAGCGTGCGCCGCCTGCTCGAGCACGGGCCACGCCTGCTTACGGCGCCGCTTCCCCTGCGCGCCAAGCTCGACTTCCTTGCGTTCACCGCCGAATTCCTGGTGCCGCCCCTGTTCGTGACCACCCTGCTCGCCAGCCTTGCGACCATTCCGCTGCCGCAGCCTGCCGACTGGAGCGTCCCCGCCTCTCTCTTCCTCGGCTACGGCTTCGGCGTCTTCGTCCTCGCGCTGGCCGCCCTTCATGCAGATGGCCGTCGTGGGCTGGCGCTCGTCGGCGGCTCGCTGCGCGGCTCTCTCTTTCTCTCGCATTGGCTGCTTGTCGTGCCGTTCGCCCTCGTCAGGATCGCCCTCGGGCCCAGCGGAACGACCTTCACGAAGACCCCCCGGGACCGATGAGCGCGGCCCGCGCCTCGCTGGTGCTGCGCGGCCAGATCGTCGTCGCTGCGCTCCCCGACCGGCTCGAGACGGCGGAGGCGATCGGCATCGCAGACGGTCAGGTGGTGAGCGCCGGCCCAGATCGCGAGGTCCTGGCAGGGGCGGCACCTGGGGCGGCGGTGATCGATGCCCGCGACGCGGCGATCGTGCCCGGAATCCACGATTTCCATCTGCACCTGGTCGGGATGGCCCGCGCACGTCGCGGGCTCGGGCTCGATGAAGCGGTCGACTACCAGGCGCTGCTCGGAGCCGTGTCGCGCCGCGCGGCACAGCTGCCGCCAGACGAGTGGCTCACCGGCCGCGGCTGGAGCCAGGCGAACCTCGACGCGGGCAGGCTGCCCTCGCTCGAGGCCGCGGTGGGGGAGAGGCCGACATTCCTCGTCAGCCATGACGGCCATTCCGCCTGGGCCTCGGCCGCGGCGCGCCGGCTGGCGAGCCTCGTGCTGGGGACTCCGGATCCGAGCGGCGGACGCCTGGAGCGCGACGCGTCCGGCGAGCCGAACGGCATCCTGCGTGAGTCCGCGACGGAGCTTGTCGGCAGGATTGCCGGCCGGCTCCGGGGTGAAGGGCTGGCGGCAGCCATGGACGAGACGCTCGCGGAGCTCGGCGCATTCGGAATCACCGGAGCGACCGACGCGGGCGACTACGACGACGCCAACGGGGTCGGCGAGCTCGCTGCCTTTGGCGACTCATTCTCGTCGCTTGCGGACCTCGCGGGGCGGATCGCGCCGCGCCTCCGTCTGACGCTCGACGTGCCCAGCGACGCCATCCCCGCCGCCGCCGAGCGCGGGCTGCGAACGGGAGCGCCATTCGCCAGGATGCGATTCGGCTGGGCGAAGGCATATGCGGATGGGGCGCTCGGCTCGCGCACCGCCGCCCTCTTCGCTCCGTATTCCTGCGACGAGGCCGTCGGTACGGGCATCCTGCGACTTCCACCGGAGCGGCTCGACGCGATCGTCGGCGCGGCGCGACCGGCCGGCATCGGACTGGCCATTCACGCCATCGGTGATCGCGCGGCCGCGGCCGTCCTGGACGCCCTGGAGGCAGGTCCACCGCGACGTGCCGGAGCGGTGTCGGACCGGCTGGAGCATGCCCAGCTCCTGCGCCCAGCCGATCGCGCGAGGTTCGCGGCGCTCCGCCTCACCGCCAGCATGCAGCCGATCCATGCGCCCGCTGACCACGAGGCCGCGGAGCGCTGCTGGGCAGGACGGACAGGCGACGCGTTCGCCTGGCGCTCGCTCTCGGCCGCCGGCGCGCTCCTTGCCTTCGGGTCAGACGCACCGGTCGAGACCGTGAACCCCTGGCTCGGGCTGTTTGCCGCGGTGCATCGCCGCTCTCCCACCGAGTCCGATACGCGCTGGCACCTCGAGCAGGCGCTTGATCCCGTGGCCGCGCTCTCGGCGTACACCCGCGCCCCGGCCGTGGCGATCGGCGCCGCCGAGGAGGGGCACCTGCGGCCCGGCGCGCACGCCGACGTTGCCGTCCTGAGCGTTGACCTGCCCACCCTCTTGGCTGCCGACGAGCGGCTGGCGACCGTCCATGCCGACCTGACGCTGGTGGGCGGACGTGAGACGCATCGGTCGTGAAGGGCCACTTGCGGCAACCTGCCTGACGACCTAGCATGCCGGGTCAGCGAGCAAGCGTGTGGCAGCCATGGACGACGAGCATCGGGCCTTCCAGGTCGGGACGGGCGGGGGCGTGCCGGTGGGGCCAGGCCACTCCTCGTTCGACGCCTCGCGCCTCGATTTCGGCCACTACGCCGGCCGCACGATCGCGGAGCTCGCCAACACAGATCCGGAATACCTGCGCTGGCTGGCCCGGCATCCGTCGGGGATCCGCTACCGCGCCGAGATCCACCGCGTCCTGGGCAAGGTGCCGATCTCGACCGACTGGGAGCGCTGAGGGGAAGACCCGTCGGCTAGCATGCAAGCCGATGCGCCGCCCGCCCGCTGAGGACGATCCTTTCCGTGCCCTGGTTGTCGAGCGCGCGGAGCGCGACGACGGTCGCTACCTCCTCTTCTACACGTGGCCACCGGCGGCTGACCCGGAGCGCGAGCCTCGGACCCGACCGCCCGATGACGACCGCGATGTCTGAGCTGCGCTGGAACCCGCAGCTCGACGAGTGGGTCATCACCGCCACGGATCGCCAGGAGCGCACCTTCCTGCCGCCGCGCGATTTCTGCCCCCTCTGTCCGACGCGTCCAGGCGGGCCGCCGACTGAGATTGCTCGCATCGACTTCGAGATCGTCGTGTTCGAGAACCGCTTCGCCGCCCTCCATCGCGAGCCGCCCGAGCCGGCCGTGGAAGGGACCGCGCTCACGCCCGTGCGCCCGGCGGCCGGCGCCTGCGAGGTCGTCGTCTATACACCGGAGCACGACGCAACCCTCTCAGATGCAAGCCTGGAGCAGGTGGAGCACCTGATCGGGGTCTGGGCGCATCGGACTCTCGAGCTTGGCGCGCGGCCCGAGGTTGACTACGTGTATGTCTTCGAGAACAGGGGCGAGCCGGTGGGCGTCACGCTCCACCATCCGCATGGGCAGATCTACGCGTACCCGTACCTGCCGCGCCTCATTGAGCGCGAGCTTGCGAGCGGGCGTGCGCACGCGGCACGCGGCAATGCCTGTCTCTGGTGCGCCCTCGTTGGGCAGGAGCGGGACGACGGGCGTCGGATCGTCATGACGACGGAGCACTGGCAGGCCGTGGTCCCCTTCTTCGCGCGCTGGCCGTACGAGGTGCACCTCACCCCCACGCGTCATCTCGGCTGGCTGCACGAGCTCGACCGCGCCGAGGTGGCGGACCTCGCGTTTGCGCTCCGGTCGCTCCTCCGCGCATATGACGCCCTGTTCGGGTTCCCATTGCCTTACGTCATGGCGATTCACCAGCGCCCGACCGATGGCGGCCCGCACGACAGCTACCACCTGCACTTCGAGTTCTACCCGCCCAACCGCAGCCCGGAACGGCTGAAATACCTGGCCGGGTCGGAGCTCGGGGCGGGAGCGTTCATCAACGACACGCTGCCCGAGGAGACGGCCGAGCGGCTCAGGAACGTCCTCCCGGGCCGATGACCCCCGACGCGCACCACCTGCGCGACGAGCTGCGAGCTCGCGAAACCGAGGGCGAGATCCGGATCGTGCGTGCTCCGGGCAGGGTGAACCTGATTGGTGAGCACACCGACTACAACCGCGGCTGGGTGCTTCCCTGCGCGATCGACCTCGAGATCGCCATCGCGTTCGTCCAGACCGGTGACCGCCGGGTCGAGCTGACGCGGCTCGACAGCGGGGAGCGCTCCGGCTTCGATCTCGATGCGATCCCGTCCGCCCGCGGCGAGTGGATCGACCACGTCGCCGGCATGGCGTGGTCGCTCGCCTCCTCCGGGGTGGAGCTGAGAGGGCTGCGTGGCGTGATCGGCGCCACGCTGCCGATCTCGGCGGGGCTCTCCTCCTCCGCCGCCCTGGAGATCGCCGCCGCCTGGGCGCTCTGCGCTGCGCCACTCCCGCCCCTCGAGCTGGCACGGATCGCCCAGCGCGTCGAGAACGACTACCTGGGGGTTCGCTCCGGGCTGATGGATCAGCTGGCCGTGACGCTTGCCCGGGGCGACTCGGCGCTCCTGATTGACTGTCGAACCCTCGACTGGCGCCCGGTGCCTTTGCCGCTCGACCGTCATGCGATCGTCGTGTGCGATAGCGGCGTCCCGCGGAGGCTGGGCGAGTCGCGCTACAACGAACGGCGTGCCGAATGCGAGGCGGTCGCGGCCGCTCTCGGGCTCGAGTCCCTGCGCGAGGCGACCCCGGATATGCTGGCCGGCCTGCGCGGCCGATTCGACCCGGTCGCCCTACGCCGCGCCGAGCACGTGCTGGCCGAGAACGAGCGTGTGCTCGATTGCGCTGCGGCCCTCGAGCGCAAGGACCTGGCGGCGGTGGGACGCCTCTTTGCGGCAAGCCACGCGTCGCTGCGTGACCTGTTCGAGGTGAGCTCGCCCGAGCTCGACGCCCTGGTCGAGATTGCGACCGGGTGCCCCGGAGTCGTCGCGGCCCGGATGACGGGTGCGGGGTTCGGTGGATGCACCGTGAACCTCGTGGAGCGTGGCGCGCGATCCGCGTTCGCGGAGACGATCATGGCGGAATACGAAGCACGCACGGGCCTCATCGGGCGCGTCTTCGCCGTCGAGCCGGCCGATGCTGCGGGCCGCGTCGAGGATCGTCCCGGAGCGCTTACCGAGCAGGGTGGCTGAGACCGACCGCATCCATCCCCGCCGCGATTGCGTCGTCGACGTTCATGGCGCGGCCTTGACCCCAGGCCGTGGCGTACGGCTGCTGACCGAGCGCGGCCGCCGCGTCGCTCATCGCGCGCTCATGCCACATCCGCTCGAAGCCGGGCACCGCCGTGCTGCCGATGACGTCCTCGCGGATGGCGTCGACCGCGCCCAGCAGCGTCGCCGCCCGTTCCGCCTCGCCCCGGTCGAGTGTCCAGAGCGCAACGTGTTCGAGGCAGTGCGAGAGGCAGATGATGTTGCGGATCGTCACGTGCAGGCTGACCGCCTCGCGCAGCCGCTCGCCGGCCTCGCCGAGATCGCCCTGCACCCGCGCAAGCAGGCCGGCCGCCTCAGCGGCGTGCGCGCGCCCGATCGGCCCGGTGATCTCGCGCGCCAGCTCCTGCAGTCGGGTCCCGCGGGCGATCGCCTCAGCGGGCTCCCCGAACTCGAGCTCCCAGAGGACGAGCCACCAGAGGCAGCGCAGGATCCCGATCGGTTCATCCAGCTCCTCGAACGCGGCGAGCGCTTCGAGGTTGAGCTCCTTCGCCTCGTCGGGCCGGGAGGATCCCCAGCGTTCGATACCCAGGAAGTGGGTGGCCCAGGCCGCGCCTCGCGCATCTCCGACGCTCCGGAGCAGCCCGAGGGCGCGCTCCTGCACCTCTGCCGAGCGATCCCGCAGGCCATGGATCGCCAGCACGCTTCCGTACAGGGAGAGGCCGAGGCCGAGCACTCCCGGCGAGATCCCGTCTTCGCGCTCGAGCAGCCGCTCGAGCCAGCCGCGCGCCTCGCGGATGCTCGAGACCTGCCATAGGGTGGTGAGCCCGGTCATGATCTGCAGCCCTCGCTCCGGATCTCCGGTCTCCAGCGTTCGCTCCAGCGCAGCTCGCAGGTCATCCCTGGTGGCGGCGATCTCCTCGAGCCAGCGGGCCTGGTTCGGGCCCTGCAGCTGCGCGCCCGCTGACCCGGCGAAGGCGACTGCCCAGCGCGTATGCGCCTCGCGGACGGCATCCGCCTCGCCTGTCGTCGCCAGTCGATTCCGGGCGTAGTCGCGAAGCGTCTCAAGCAGGCGATATCGCGTGCCGCCGTTGGTTCGGACCACGCTGACGAGTGACTTGTCGACGAGGGTTGTCAGCAGGTCGAGGATCCGATCAGGCTCGATCGGATCCCCGGAGGTGACTGCTTCTGCTGCGGCGAGACCGAAGCTGCCGGCAAAGACGGAGAGGCGCGTGAAGAGGCGACGCTCATCCTCGTCGAGGAGGTCGTAGCTCCAGGCGACCGCCGCCTCCAGGGTGCGCTGGCGGGGGAGCGCGGTGCGTGCCCCGCCGGTGAGGAGCGCGAAACGATCGTTGAGCCGCGCGGCGATCTCTTCGACCGACAGCGCCCGGATCCGCGCGGCGGCGAGCTCGATGGCGAGCGGCAGGCCGTCGAGCCTTCGCGCGATGGCGGCGACGACCCGTGCCCGGTCGGGAGTGAGGCTGAAGGCCGGATCCACGGCGCGCGCCCGCTCCACGAAGAGCGCGACCGCCTCAGATCCCTCGACGTCTGCGGCGTCTCCGTCTTCGGGCAGGGCCAGCGACGGGACCCGCCAGCTGATCTCTCCGGGCACGTTCAGCGGCTCGCGGCTGGTCGCGATGAAGGTCGCCTTGGGCGCGGCGCGCAGCACAGCGGCGACCACGTCCGCCGCAGCCGCGATCAGGTGCTCGCAGTTGTCCAGGACGACAAGGACGTCCCGCTGGGCCAGGTAATCCGTCAGCACCGTCAGAGCCGGCCTTCCGGCGAGCTCGGGCACGCGGAGCGTGGAAAGAACCGCCTGGGTGACCAAGGCCGGGTCCGCGAGACCCGCCAGGTCGACCAGCCAGACGCCGTCGGGGTGGTGCTCGATCTGATCGGCGGCCACCTGGAGCGCCAGCCGGGTCTTGCCGGCACCGCCCGCGCCGGTAAGGGTGACGAGACGCGTGCGGGCGAGGGTACCGCGCACCGTGGCGAGGGCGTCAGCGCGGCCGATGAATGTCGATAGCTCGGCCGGCAGGTTGTTCGGAAAGGCGCTCAGCGACCGAAGCGGCGGAAACTCGGCGACCAGGTCCGGGTGGAGAACCTGGTGGATGCGCTCCGCGCGCGCGAGGTCTTTGAGGCGATGCTCGCCGAGGTCGAGGAACGACACGCCAGCCGGAGGGTCGTCACGGACAAGGACGAGCGTCGCCTCCGACACGATCACCTGGCCGCCGTGGGCGGCAGCCATGATGCGCGCGCATCGGTTTACCTCGGTCCCGTGGAAGTCCTCGTGCCCGCGATCGGCATGCCCGGTGTGCAACCCCATCCGCACCCGAAGCGGTCCGGTTGATCCCCACTCGGCGGCGGCCAGCGCCCGCTGGGCCGCGACGGCAGCACCAACCGCCGACTTCGCCCCGGCAAACGCGGCGAAGATCCCGTCGCCGGTGTCGCTGACGACCGTGCCGCCGCCCTCCGCGACCGCCCGGTTGAGGATCTCAAAATGCCGGGAAAGAGCCTCGGGCATCGTGTCGGGATGCGCCTCCCAGGCGCGCGTGCTCCCCTCGACATCGGTGAACAGGAAGGTCAGGGGGCTTTGGGCGGCCGCGTTCGACATGGGCGTGGCGCCACCATACCGTCACCCTGCCGCCGGCTCAAGATAGGTCGCAGCGGCGCGTTTCTTGCTCGCCGCCGCAGTGGAGGTACGAAGCATGAGCGCCACGACCGACGAGATCGTCGCCCTCGAGAAGAGGTTCTGGACAGAAGGGGATAACCCGCGCTTCTTCGCGGAAAACACGGCGGACGAGCTGATCACCGTTCTTGAGCCGATGGGCTTCATCGACAAGGAGCAGGGCCTGAAATCGGTCCCCGACAAGCCCTGGAAGGACGTCGAGATGACCGACATCCACGTCCAGGAGGCGATCCCGGGCTGCGTCACCCTCGCCTATCACGGCAAGGGGAGCCACGGGGATGGCGAGGAGCCGTATCGCGGCAGCATCGCGTCAACGTACGTGAAGCGGAACGGGCGGTGGCAGCTGATCCTTACCGCGCACCAGCCATGGAAGCCGAAGGACGAATCCGGGAGCTAGCTTCAGCCCGCGGCCAGGATCCGCTCGAGCCCGTCGAGGATCAGGTCGAGCCCGAACGCGAATGCGCCCTCGGCCTCGGGGTCGCGCTCCTTGAGGTGCTGATGGACGTGCTCCACGAGGTACGGGATACTTGCCGCCGCCGACCTCCTTGAGGAAGGTCGCCGCAAGATCGGGGAGCCGCGTCTCGTCGACATCATCCAGCTGTGCCGCCCACAGCGTGTAGCCTGCGACGTGGCTTTCCAGGGCGTGGTACGCCAGGTCGGTGACGTCGGCCGATAACCCCGACTGGCGGAGGCAGCCGAGGATCGCGTTCATGTATCGCCAGCGCGCCGGCCGGCTGCCGCCGATCGACAAGGTCAGGCTGGCCGCCCACGGATGCCGCTCGAAGACGTCGTGGGCAGAGATCGCCGTCCTGCGGAGGGCCGCCTTCCACGGCATTCCCGGCGTCGGTAGGTCGATCTCACTCTCCGCGATCTCGACGATGCCATTGAGGATGTCGTCCTTGTTGGCCACGTGGTTGTAGAGCGACATCGCCTCGACTCCGAGCTCCTGCCCGAGCCTGC
This sequence comes from uncultured Chloroflexia bacterium, assembly GCA_963799675.1. Classification (GTDB taxonomy): domain Bacteria; phylum Chloroflexota; class Limnocylindria; order QHBO01; family QHBO01; genus JALYSK01. Next base: position 78,563 of record CAWCXQ010000010.1, on the reverse strand, counting down.
GCATGCTGACCGACTCGATGCCGCTCCGATCGGCCAGGGCCAGCGCAGCGTGCAGCACGCGGTCGCGGCTCAGCGGAAGGCGCGGCTCGGGACCCGATGCCGGTTGGGTAGCCATCTTGAACCTCGTGGCTCGGCTTGACAGACTTACGCCGTACGTCTAGGCTGGCAGAACCTAGACTTACAGTGTATGCCAGGAGCCCGATGCAAGCAATCGTCTACCCCCGGTATGGGTCGCCCGATGTCCTGCGACTCGAGGAGGTCGACAAGCCGACCGTCAAGGATGGCGACGTCCTGGTTCGCGTTCGCGCGGCAGCCGTAAACCCACTCGACTGGCATCTCCTGCGTGGGATGCCATATATCGTCCGGCCCACCTCGGGGTGGCGGACGCCGAAGCGGCACATCCCGGGCGTGGATGTCGCCGGGGTGGTGGAAGCGGTCGGCCGCGACGTGACCGCGTTCCAGCCGGGCGACGAGGTGTTTGGCGAGAAGAGCCGGGCGTGTGCGGAGTACGTGTGCGGGGCCGCGAAGCTCTTCCTGCACAAGCCCGCCAACCTCACCATGGAAGAGGCGGCGGCGGTCCCGGTCGCAGCCGCAACGGCGCTCCAGGCGCTGCGGGACAAGGGCAAGGTCCAGGCGCGGCAGAAAGTCCTGATCAATGGCGCTTCGGGAGGTGTCGGGACCTTCGCCGTGCAGCTCGCCAGGGCATTCGGTGCCGAGGTGACGGGCGTGTGCAGCACCCCCAATCTGGACCTGGTCCGATCCCTTGGCGCGGATCACGTCATCGATTACACCCGCGAAGACTTCACGCGCCGCAAGGAGCGGTATGACCTGATCGTCGACAACGCCGGCAGCCGCTCGTTGCTTGCGATGAAGCGGGTTCTGACTCCAAACGGAATCTGCGGTGCTGGTGGGAGCCTCGAAGGGCAACTGGATCGGACCCATCGCTCGCATCCTCGGCGCCTCGCAGCTGTCGCGATTCGGCAGCAAGAAGCTGGTCGGGATGCTGACCGACATCCAGCCCCAGGACCTCGCCTTCCTCAAGGAGCTGATCGAGGCGGGGAAGATCGCACCAGTCATCGACCGCACCTACCCGCTCAGCGAGACCGCTGACGCGATCCGCTACCTGGAGACGATGCACGCCCGAGGAAAAGTCGTCATCACGGTCTGAACGGCGATGGCGGCGCTACCGGTTTTCCTCATCCATCAGCTCGACCCAGGCGGAGCGGTACGCGGGCGGCTCGAACGGTTCACCGAAGTAGTCCGTCTCGCGCACCACCTTTCCATCGCGGAGCTCCATGATGAAGACGGCTTTGGTTGGGCGCTCACCGTCATAGCGGATTGTTGACTCGGTCACCCAAAGATCGCCACAGCCGATCGTCCGGCGGACGTCTATGTCAACTCTGACCGGGGACGCCTCATGAAGCGCGATGATCTGCGGCTTACCGCGGATGCGTTCTCGGCTCTGTGGCCATTCGATTACCGCATCGTCAGCGAAGATTTCCGCCGCGGCCACCTCGTCCTTGCCGGCGACGCCGAAGTGGTCGGTAATGAGCTGCCGCGCTGCTGATTCGTCCACGATTGGTTCCTCCGATTTCCGCCTAGGCTTTTTGACGGCTGTAGTCAGGGTTCGCGCTCAGTTATAGGGTCTGATAGGATCGCTGCCTGCCCGACTGGCGCGCTGGCTCACCGCCTCGTAGGCAAACTGAGCACGAAACGGGCAGATCCGGTGGGCGGCTAGCTCAGCTGGTTAGAGCACTTGCTTGACATGCAAGAGGTCACTGGTTCGAGTCCAGTGTCGCCCACCATCCACCCCTCCTCTTCAGATCCGCGTCTCGTACGCGGATTCCGCGCGAAACGCGTAGCACAGTGCTCCCGGACCGCCTAACTGTCCCGCGCGCCGGCTCTTCGAGGTTTGGATCCGCGTCGTGGCGAGGTCGAGATGCCTCACTCTAGGATCATGCGATCGTGCTGATCATCCTCCCGCCGTCCGAGACGAAGCTGCCGCCGCCCGAGGGCGGGTCGCCTCTCGATCTCGACCGGCTGTCATTTCCGTCACTGACCGCGATGCGCGAGCGCCTCATGGACGCCCTCGTCGCGACCAGCCAGCGCCCCGATGCGCTCCGGCGCATGCTCGTCAGGCCGTCGCTCGGCGGCGAGGTCGCGCGCAACGAGCACCTGCGCGACCTCGCGACGAGGCCCGCCGTCCAGACCTATGCCGGCCCGCTATACGAGGGACTCGATGCGGGATCGTGGTCGTCCCGCGCTGAGAGACGCGCCGCGCGGCGACTGGTCATCGTGTCGGCGCTGTGGGGGGCACTGCGCCCCAAGGACCGCATCCCGCCGTATCGTCTCCACATCTGTGCGCGACTGGTTGGCATGGACCGCTTGGAGCCCGCCTGGCGCACCCTCCTGGCTCCCATCCTTACCGATACGGCCGCGCAGCGTGGGCCGGTCCTCGATCTGCGATCGCCGGTCTACCAGGCTGCCGGGCGGCCTATGGGTCTCGATGACCAGACCGTGACCCTGCGGATCAGACCGTCGCCAGGAGGCCCGGCCCACATCGGCGACGTCATCGCGAAACGGGTTCGCGGCGAGGCGGCAAGCTACCTCCTGTCGTCTGAGGCGGATCCGGAAGATCCCCTCGACATCGCCGACCTGCTCGCGACGCGATGGTCGCTCGAAGTCGATCCGCCCGCCGGTCGGAGCCGAACTTGGACGATCACGCTACAGTCCGCAGCGTAAGACGGCCGGGAGGCCGCCAGTTGCGCGAGAAACCTATGCGCGGGCGACAGGTCTCTTCTCACGGACAGGCCCTTCGCAAGAGGCTCCTGGGAGTTCCTCGCCGCCTGCTCGGCCGAGCCCAATCTTGTTCCTCTTGTCCGTGACGCTGAGAATAACCCGCAACCAGCGGAACTGCTCAAGACCGGCTTCCAGGAGGAGGGCACATCACATGGCCGATGACGCGCGCGCCGACCTTGTCGACCGGATCGAGGCGATTCGCGACCGCTGGCGCCGGCTGGTGGCCGATGTGGGCGAGGAGCGGATGGAGCTGCCGGGCGCCATGGGTGACTGGTCCTTCAAGGACCTCGCCTCGCATCTGAGCGCGTGGCGGCGACGCACGATCGACCGCCTCGAGGCCGCTGGACGAGGCGACCCGCCACCGCCCGCGCCCTGGCCCGCCGAGCTCGGCGATGCCGAGGACGACCCGATCAATGCCTGGATTCACGAACGGACGAAGGACCGTCCGCTGTCCGAGGTTCTGGCCCACGCGGACGCGACCTATGACGCATTCATCGCAGCGATCCTGGCGTTGCCGCCGAAGGACGCGATGGACCCTGAGCGTTTCGACTGGCTCGAGGGCGAGGCGCTGGTAGATGCCGATTTCGGGGGCCACCTGGATGAGCACGAGCCCGATGTCCGGCGATGGCTCTCGAGCGTAAAAGGCGGTTGACGAGCGCTCGAGTGCCGGCCTCGCCGCGCAAACGGTGGCCTCGAGGTATCAAAAGTTGGGGTTATCCAAGAGCCATCGGCCATCAATCGAGCACCAGGTCCCACCAGCCGACGAAGCGTCGGGTGGCACCGGAGTCCTTCGTCTCGATGAAATCGACCTGGACCTTGGCCGTCGAGGCCGTCTGCTCCGCAACGTAGAGCTGGTTGAAGGTGACCTGCGCCGGTGTCGTCCCAACGGCCGTCGAGGTTTGATTGGCGTGGAAAGTCGCGGCGCATCGCGTCCGACCAGAGGCCGTATGCGGTGTCGAACGCTCCGTCCGCGACAGACCGATACCAGGTCGCCACCGTTTGAGCGGGATTTAGCGCGGCGGGGTGTGCGGCCGCCGTGACGGCGGTTGGCGCGGGAGTCGCCTGGATAGGCGGCGAGGGCGCCGGGGTCGGACGTGCGCTGGGCGCCGAAGAAGGTCGCGGTGAGAGCGCTGGAGTCGCGGCGGGGGAGCTGGTCGGCAGGACGAACCCGCCCGGAATCCCGGCGGATACCGGTGCGGCGACGCTGGTGTAGCCCTGGTCGAGCAGCCGCCTGCCGATGAAGCCAGTCGCGCCACCTGCCAGGATCAAGATCAGCAGGAGCCCAAGCGTGCGCCGGCGTGCCGGGTCCGGCCGACCAGGTGGCGAATATGCGGCACGAGCTCGTTCCCCCTCGACTGTGGCGCGTATCGGTAAGCACTCCGCGTACCAGCCTCCCGCCAGCCGTCGTCGGCGCGGCATCCGGCTCGCCAGGCCGCTGTCAGTACCTCTTCGGGCAATGGCGTTCCGAGACGACCATGCAGGGGTAAGGTGAGGGGTGCCGGGGAAGACGCAGCGCTCTGAACGCGCCAGGATTGGACACCGACCCGACGAGAACGAGGAGGGCGACGACGCTCGATAGCCATGCCAACCGTCGAGATCGACATCGAATCCAGCGCCTACCCTGAGCGTGTCATAGCCGGGCTGACGAACTTCACGGAGCGGCGACCGGAGCTGTGGCCTGGGCTGAACCCGAAGAAGTACCGCGTGTACGAGGTCGGGGACGCCTGGGCAGATGTGCAGGAGGGCAACAACGACGCCATCTGGGCGCGCGAGCGCTACGACTGGTCGACGCCAGGAACGGTGCGCTGGACGGTCCAGGAGAGCAGCTTCTCCACGACCGGTGACTTCGTGGAGGCGGTCGTCCGCGAGAAGCCGGGTGGCGGCAGCCGGATCCACGTGACCTGGAGCCGGCACGGCAAGACGTTGGCCGCGAAGGCGATGACGGGCCTCATTGCCCTGACCCGGGGTTTCCTGGTCAAGCAGTCGATCGCCGCCGGCATGCGACGGATCGAAGCGTCGGCTGACGAGACGCGGTGAGCGAGGTCGACGGCCAGGCGCATCCGAGGCGCTTGCTCGACGACAATGGACGCGCATGGACGACGCGAACCAGATCGATCCCGCGATGGCGCCCAGCGGCACCGGCTGTGCGGAGTGCCTTGCGTCTGATGGTTGGTGGTTTCATCTGCGCCGCTGCGCACGCTGCGGCCACATCGGCTGCTGCGACTCGTCGCCGTCCCAGCATGCCAGTCACCACGCCGCTGCCGAGGAGCATCCAATCATCCAGAGCTTCGAGCCGGGCGAGGAGTGGTTCTACAACTACGTGACCGAGGAGTTTGCGGAGGAGGGTCCCGTCCTCGCTCCACCGGGCGAGCACCCGCTCGACCAGCCCGTGCCGGGACCGGCCGGCCGCGTACCGACCGACTGGGAGTGGCAGCTCCACTGACCTCAGGTCGCGACTGGGCGGAAGGTCAGGAGCTCGCACCGCCGGGCTTCGCCGCCCCCGGCGCGACCGTGAGACCCTGGCTCGTGATGGCGTAGAGGATCGCAATTGCCAGGTACAGCCCCAGGGCGACGAGCGGCATGACGAGGGCGACGAGGGTCGCCACCGCGTAGATCGGCAGCCCGATGAACCCGCGCCGCCATTCCGCACGCGCATAGGCCGCGTCGTAGCCATGCTCGAGGAGCTCCGGGGTGTCGGCGAGGTGGCGCCAGATGAATCCCCACGGCAGGGCCATGAGGGTCGCAGTCAGCCCGTAGAGCGCCGCGGCCGTAGAGGCATCGGGTCCGCCACGCTGGACGTACTCGGCAACCAGCGCGGTTGGCCACGGCAGGGTGGCAACGCCGAGGAGGAGCGTCAGGTTCAGCCAGTGGAGCCGCGCATCGAAGCGGCCGATGCGATCGACCAGGGTCCGGTGGTTGAGCCAGATGATCCCGATCGTGAGGAAGGCCGCGAGGTAGGCGACATAGGAGGGCCAGCGCGCCGCGAGCGCGTGCAGCAGTCCACCGGGCGACACGTCGTCGAGCGGCGGCACCTTGAGGTCAAGCACGAGCAGGGTGATCGCGATCGCCATCACGCCATCGCTGAACGCCTCGACGCGGCCGGTCGACGAGAGCCGGGTCGTGATCTCCGCCCCAGGTGCGGCCATGGGCGCTGGCGATGCGGACTCGGGCGGCGACCCAATCACGCGCCGATCATACCCACGGCCGGCGCTTGTCGCCGTCCGCAGGTCCGGGTAGGCTGCATCGGTCCCAATTTAGCCGGAGGAGCCTGATGCGCCGCACGCGGTCGACGATCGTCCCAGTCGTGATGGCGCTGTGCGCCAGCCTGCTCGTCAGCGGCGGAGTGTCGGCAGTCCCGCCTCCGGCAGCCACCTTCAGCGGACCTGCTCGCCTGGGGTTCGCCGCTGGCGATGATTGGGAGCCGGCCATCGCCGCCGACCGTTTCGGGCACGTGTACGCCGTTTGGAGCCACTACACCGACTACGCCGGCGGTGCGGCGGGCGAGATCGATCCCTCATGCCCGACCTGCGCCAGCCCACATACCGTGATCCAGATCTCGCAGGACAACGGCGCGACCTGGGGCCCGCCACATGTCCTCGCGCCGTCCGATGCCCGGCAGGATGATCCGCAGGTCGTCGTAGACGCCACCGACGGCGCAGGCACCACCGTGTACGCCGCCTACATGCAGGGGGATAAGTCGAGCCTCTTCGTGGCTCGCTCAGATGACTTCGGCCAGACCTTCGTGCCCGTGCTGGTGGAGCCGATTCAGCGCGGACTCGACAAGATCGCCCTGGCGGCGCGTGGCGGTCAGGTCTACCTCGTGTATCACAGCCAGCAGAAGATCTGGGCTTCGGTTTCCCACGACCGTGGGGCGTCGTGGACTGTCGTTCAGCCGATCCACAACACGAACAGCACTTTCGGCGTCTCGCTGCCCTCGGGCGCCGCGATCGACTCGCACGGGGTTGCCTACTTCTCCTGGAATGGGGTGAATCGGCCCGGCCAGGCAAAGGGCACGATCAACCTGTACGTCACGAAGACAGCGGATGGCGGCAGGACCTGGACGACCTCGGTCGTCGCCCGCTCGGCCGCCCCGCCACCGTGCGGCTGTGGGGGTTGGGACTTCTGGGGGGCGCAGATGGCGATTGGGGTCGACGCCAACGACCGCGTGTACGCGCTCTGGAATGCGAATGCCGTCAGCAAAGGTCCTCAGCGCATGTACCTGGCCCGCTCCTCGGACGGCGAAAGCTGGAGCGATCCCATCGACATCTCCCTCGCGCCGTCCGGGTCGAACCATGCCTTCCCGGCGATCGTCGCAAGCGGAAACGGTGACGTGCGGGTGGCGTGGATGGACGATCGCAACGGCTTCGATGCGGGCGGCGACGATCCGGCGGCGCGCTGGAACGTGTACTACCGTCACTCGTCGGACGCGGGCCTGAGCTGGTCCGCGGAGACGCAGCTCTCGGCCTACGTGGCCGGCTACAGCTACAAGTTCGACCAGCCGGCCGATGGATATCTGCAGCCTTACGGCGACTATTTCGAGATCGATATCAACGCCGACGGGAAGACGGTGGCGCTTTGGGGCGAGGGCAACAGCTACGTCGGTCCCGGCAACGTCTGGTACGCGCGGGAGGAGTAAGCCCGTTGAACCGCTACGATGAACCCGATGACTGAGCTCCTCACCGATCGCCCCACCACCGAGCTCGCGCCGCAGCTGGAACGGCATCGCGTGGAGCTGACCGCGTACTGCTACCGAATGCTCGGGTCCGCGTTCGAGGCGGAGGACGCGGTCCAGGAGACGCTCGTGCGCGCCTGGCGTGGGTTCGAGCGGTTCGAGGGTCGATCCGCCCTGCGGTCGTGGCTCTACCGGATCGCAACCAACGTCTGCCTCAGCATGCTGGGTGCGAGCCAGAGGCGTGCGCGCCCGATGGACCTCGAGTCGGCATCCAGTGCCGATCGACCGCTTCCCGCTCCACTTCCCGAGGCGACCTGGATCGAGCCGATCCCCGATGCCCGCGTCGTCGAGGCAGGGAGCGACCCCGCCGAGATCGCGATGGCGCGCGAATCGGTCCGCCTCGCGTTCGTGGCGGCGCTGCAGCTCCTGCCACCGCGGCAGCGCGCGGTGCTGATCCTGCGGGAAGTGCTGCGCTGGAAGGCGGACGAGGTCGCCGAGCTGCTGGAGACCACGGTCGCATCGGTCAACAGCGCGCTCCAGCGCGCTCGGTCGACCATCGCGTCGAGCAGCCCCACCCAGACCGAGCCAACCGCACCGATGGATGAAGCCAGGCAGGCGCTGCTGGCGCGGTACGTCGACGCCTTCGAGCGATATGACATGGATTCGCTGACCGCGCTGCTCCACGAGGACGCCACCTGGAACATGCCGCCCTACGATCTGTGGCTCCAGACGCACGACGACATTCGGGCCTGGTGCCTTGGGACCGGCATCGGTTGCCTGGGCTCGCGACTCGTGCCGACGCTCGCAAATGGCTCGCCCGCCTACGGCCAGTACAAGCCCGCGCCTGACGGCGGGCTGGAGCCTTGGTCAGTCCAGGTCCTCGAGCTGTCCGGCGACCGGATCAGCGGGATCACCTTCTTCCTCGACACCGCTCGCTTCTTCCCGATGTTCGGCCTGCCACCCCGCCTCGAGGCATAGCGCAGGACGTAGCCCCAGCGCGTGGCAGAGGCCAGCCATGGCCAGCACCTCGTGCAGGTCGGCCGAGGCGCCGACGACCTCGATCCGCCCACCGGCCCGTCGAGCCGTGAGCTGCAGCTGGGCCAGCATCGCCACCGCGTCGAGGCCACTGGGGTCGAGCCCGCCGACGTCACACAGGATGAGGTCGGCGTTCGTGCGCGCGAGGAGCTCGCGGACGCGCGCGGACAGCCCGACCAGGTCGGCGTGCGCGGTCGGTCCTGCGATGCGGAGGTGTGGCAGCGGAGTCATGCGGCCATGCAGATCGGGGCCCTCCTTTCGTGACCTCGACCTAATGACCGCTCGTTGGGCTCAAACTGAGCGCGCGGGTCTGCAGGCGGGTCTACCGTTCGACCGAATGCTGAGGAGCCATGTGAGGGAAACCCCGCCGCTGCTGAGCCGCTCGCTGCTGATCGTCTTCCTCGTGTCGCTGGGAGGAGGGACGAGCTTCTATCTGCTGCTGACGGTGGTGCCGCTGTACGCGGCGAGGTCCGGCGGTGGGGTGGGGGCGGGCCTGACGACCGGCGCCCTGATGCTCGCGACCGTGGGCGCGGAGCTCTTCACGCCCCGTCTCGTGGCGAGGTTCGGTGAGCGCCTTGCCTTCGCCCTGGGCCTCGTCCTGCTTGGAGCTCCCGTGCTCGCGCTGCCGACCTCGTCCACTCTTGCCGCGATCGTGGCGATCTGCCTCGTGCGCGGCCTCGGATTCGGGATCACCGTGGTGGTCGGAGCCGCGATGGTCGCCTCGCTCGTCGCGCCGGAGCGCCGCGGCGAGGGACTGGGCCTCTACGGGCTCGTGGTGGGGGTGCCATCGATCGTTGCCCTGCCGCTCGGGGTCTGGCTGGTCGGCCAGGTCGGATTCCCGGCGGTGTTCATCGCTGGAGCTTCGGCGGCGCTCCTCTCGCTCGTCGCCACGCCGGGCCTTCCCGGGCGAACCCGGCGCGACGAGCCACACGTTGGGGTTGTGGCCGGCCTGCGGATGCCGGCGCTGATCCGACCGGCGATCGCCTTCTCCGCCACCACCATGGCCGCCGGGATCGTCGTCACCTTCATCGCGCTCGTGGTGCCAGCGACCTCTGAAGGCCTCGTCGCGCTGGCCCTGCTCGTTCAGGCGGTCACCGCCACGATGGCGCGCTGGTGGGCGGGCCGCTACGGAGACCGACACGGCTCCGCGCGCCTGCTGCTGCCCGCCATCGTGACCGCCGCGCTCGGCATCGTGATGCTCGCGCTCGCCGCGAGCGCCGTGGTCCTTGTCGGCAGCATGGTGCTCTTCGGCGTGGGTTTCGGGGTCATGCAGAACGCGAGCCTTGCGCTCATGTTCGACCGCGTGTCGAGGTCCGGCTACAACGCGGCGAGCGCGGTCTGGAACCTTGCATACGACGCCGGAATGGGAGGGGGAGCGGCCATCTTCGGGGTCGTCGCGGTCCGCACCGACTACACCGACGGCACTCCTGCTCACTGCAGCCGTGATGCTGACCGCGCTCGCTCCGGCGTGGAGCGAGATGCGAGGCGACCTGGTGCCGAGGAGGCATCGGGACGAGGATCAGCCGACCTACGGGTGAGCCCCGGCCGATGAGATCAACGGCGCCGCGCGATCATTACCCGTCGAAGCACCGATTCGCGCCTTGGATTCAGAAGGAGCCAGCCGACATGCGATTCCACACCACCATCCTGCAGGGTGGCAAGACGGCGACCGGCATCCGCATACCCGACGAGATTGTCGAGGCGCTCGGGTCCGGGAGGAAGCCTGCAGTGAAGGTCACGATCAACGGCTTCACCTACCGCAGCACGGTCGCGGTGGTGAGCGGCCAGTTCATGGTCGGCGTGAGCGCCGACAACCGGGCCGGCGCGCACGTCGCCGGCGGTGACGAGGTCGACGTCGAGATCGAGCTCGACACCGCGCCGCGCGAGGTGGTCGTGCCGAAGGACTTCGCCGCGGCGCTCGATGCCGAGCCCAACGCACGGCGCACCTTCGAGGCGCTCTCGTTCAGCAACAAGTCCGCACACGTGGGGCCGATCGAGGGCGCCAAGACCGAGGAGACGCGTCAACGCCGCATCGCCAAGTCGGTCGAGACGTTGCGGCAAGGCCGCCCGCGCTAGTGGTCGACTAGCCCTCGTGCCGCGCCGCGCCCGCCTCCGGGAGGTAGTGGCGCTCACCGCTTTCGGGATCGAGATGGACCCGCATGTGCGCGCCCGTAGACGGATCGATGAAGACCTCATCGGTGGGACGAAGGCGCGCCTCCGTCGCGGGATCGCGGGTCGCTCCGTAGCGTCGCCGTTCGTAGAGAGCGATGATGATGCCGACCAGGCCAAGCAAGAGCGTCCAGGCCCCGCTGAACACCTGGCCCAGCGCCATCGTCAGCAGCCCGACCGCGATCAGGCAGCCCGCGACGACCGCGATCAGGATCCGTACTGCTGACTGCATCGGTCTATTCGAGGGAAGGTCGGGCCGCGGGATCGGCGGCGACGACGACGGCGGTGCCGTAGGCCACGATCTCGGACATCGTGTTGCCGATCTCCGAGCTGTCGAAGCGCATGCTGATCACCGCGTTGGCGCCCATCAGCGTGGCGTTCTCGACCATCCGGTCGAGCGCCTGCCGCCGGGTGTCCTCCAGGAGCTCGGTGTACTCGTGGATCTCTCCGCCCACCAGGGATCGGAGCGACGCGGTCAGGTTTCCTGCGAAGCCGCGGCTGCGCACCACCAGGCCGAAGACGTGGCCTTTCGTCTCGGACACGGAGTGGCCGCCGACATAGGGAGTGGTCGTGACGATCATTGCTCACCTCGCTGCTGGCCGAAGGAAACGGCCGACACCGAGTGTCGCACACGGCCCATTGCCATGACAGCACGGGTGAGGCTTGACGTGGGCGAGTACGGTAGGCGTCCAGCCGAGTGCCCGGCGCAAACCGAATAGGTGCCCAGAGGGAAGGGCAATGCACGCTGTCCAGGATCTGCTGGTACTGGCCGCGCTCGGTGCCGCGTTCGTCGGGGTGCTGCTCGGTTTGCGGGCGACCCGCCCGCTCGATGACGGCGATGAGCAAGGCAACTCCGGAGCCAAGCCCTGATGCTGTCGGGCGCGCCATTGACGCTCGACCCGCGGCTCGCGCGTCCGAATCGCGAGTCCGCGGCCGTCGACACGGGAACGCTCTACACGTTCGGCTATGCCGGCATGCACGGGGGCGGCGACCTGCGTGAGCTCCTCGGACAGCGGGTCGAGGTGGTCGTCGACGTGCGCCTGCGGCCGTACAGCCGGAAGCGGGCGTTCAGCCTCGGGACTCGCGACACGGTCGAGACGGCTCCCTACGCCTATCGCTGGCTGGGCGGGCTCGGGAATGCCGAATATCGGACCGGCGGCATGCGCCTGGCGCGACCCGAGGAGATCGATGTGGTGATCCAGCTCCTCGCGAGCGGCACGAACGTGGCCCTGATGTGCGCCTGCGCAGAGGTGACCACTTGCCACCGACGCCTAGTCGCCGAGCTCGCTGCAGAACGACTGCCCGGACTGGCGGTCGTTCACCTCTAGGTCAGTGGTCGGCGCGCTCCGCCTGCGAAGGATGGAGCGTTCTCAGGCCCGAAGGCTGCTCGTCTCGGAGCGCCGGATCGGCGGTCAGACGGCGACCGATGCACTGTGGGGGCCCGGGGAGGATCCGCGTGGGCCGCCGGGCAATCGAGTGTCGGGCGTCGGGCGGAGCGAAGGCGGTCATGGCCCCAGTTGTACCCCGGATCCGATGGGTGCCAATAGGACTCTTGGGGAGGGCCGTCACCGGTGATGCCTCACGGCGGCTCGGCGCAGCGCCTGACGCGAGGTGCGCCGAGCGTCTGAGCGCGGCCGAGCCGGCCACTGCGCGCGTCCGTGGCGTCGTGCGGGCGATCGAGCAGGCCCCACGCGCGTGCGTGGGGCCTGCTGTGCTGGACTGTCGAGACGCCCGACCCTAGCTGCGGGTGAAGCAGTCACTGCAGTAGACCGGCTTGGTGCCGGTGGGTCGGAACGGAACCAGGGCCTCGCGGCCGCAGTTCGAGCAGGTGGCGCTGAACATCTCGCGCGGGGCGCCGTAGCCACCGCTCTGCGAGCTCCCGGTGGTCTCGCCACGCGCGGCCTTGCGAATGGCTCGGCAGGAGGCGCAGCGGCGCGGCTCGCTGAACTGGCGATCGGCGTAGAACTGCTGGTCGCTGGCCGTGAACGAGAACTGCTGGCTACATTCCACGCAGGACAGCGTCTTATCGGCGTAGGTATACAAAAGAGAAACTCCTTCTCGGGCGGCCTCAGCGACCTTCTCGCCGAGAACGTTGAGAGGAGTCCGTGGTGCCGCGATTGATTGGCGACCCCGCCTGAAGAGCGGGCGTCTCTGGCACGGTACCACGGATCGACCGTCCGCACCAGCGCTCTGCCCGATTGGTCAGGCGGGACCGATGAGCTCCACCAGCGCGTCGCGGTGCGGCATTCCGGCCCGCGCCCCCGCCGCCCCAACCGCGAGGGCCCCGGCCGCGTTCGCCGCCTGGATGGCCGCCCCGAGCGGCTGCCCCTCCGCAAGCCAGGCGGCCAGCACTCCCGTGAAGGCGTCGCCGGCGCCGGTCGTGTCGATCACCGCCGGAGCGGGGAATCCGGGGAATCGCTGGCTGCGGCCGTCCTCGACCAGCAGTGCGCCGGCGGGCCCCTGGGTGACGATCAGCGGCCCGCGGTTGCGCTCCGCAAGACTGGTCACCGCCGCCTGTGCATTGTCGTCGCCGATGGCGACGAGCAGCTCGTGCTCGTTCGGGGTGAGGATGGGGCCGAGTTGGAGGATATCGGCGGACAGCGCGCGCGCCGGGGCCGGATCGAGAATCGGGGTCCAGCCGGCCTCGCGCGCTGCGCGCAGCGCCGCGAGGGTGACGGCGGCGGGGATCTCGTGATCGGTGAGCAGCACGCCCTCGTCGCCGAGCTCGCCCAGCGACACGTCGCCCACGGTCAGCTCGTCATTTGCGCCGGGTGCCAGCACGATCTGATTCTCACCGCGAGGACCCACCGCGATCAGCGCCACGCCGGTTGGCTGCGCCACGCGCCGCACCCGGCTCACGTCGACCCCCTCGGCGGCAAGCGCGGCCAGCGCGATCTCGCCGTGGGCATCCGTGCCCACCGCGCCGATCATCGTCACCTGCGCACCGACCCGAGCGGCCGCGACCGCCTGGTTCGCGCCTTTGCCTCCCGCGTGCTGCGCGAACCGCCCGCCGAGCACGGTCTCGCCGGGGAGCGGCAGGCGCTCGGCGGTCACTACCAGGTCGACGTTGATCGAGCCCACGACCACGACCCTGCCCGGCATCTTGCAAACCCTCGTTGCTGCGCACCGATGATAGGCGGGCGCCGGCTATGGCTGCAGCAGGCGCTCCTCCCAGCTCCGGCCGGAGCGCCGGTACTCGACCCGGTGGTGCAGCCGGTCCGGGCGGCTCTCCCAGAACTCGATTGCGGCCGGTGCCAGCAGATAGCCGCCCCAGAACGGGGGAAGCGGCACCTCGCCGCCCTGGTACCGTGCGGCGAGCTCAGCGACGTGGGCATCGAGCGTCGCGCGGTCGTCGAGCTCCGCACCCTGGTGCGACGCCCATGCCGCGAGCTGGCTGCCGAGCGGCCGAGTCCGCCAGTACGCCACGGACGCTTCCTCGGCGAGGGGCGCAACGCGTCCCGCAAGCCGGACCTGGCGGCCGAGCGGCGCCCAGTGGAAGACGGCCGCGGCGCGCGGGTTGGCGGCGAGCTCGCGTCCCTTGCGGCTCTCACGGTTCGTGAAGAAGCGCAGGCCGTCGACGTCGAGGCCGTGGAGCAGCAGCATGCGGACCGATGGCGTCCCATCCGGATCTGCGGTCGCCAGCGCGAATGCGGTCGCCAGCGGCACTCCGGCCGCTTCCGCGTCCGAGAGCCAGGTCGCGAACTGCCGCAGCGGATCCGCGGTCATGACGCAAGGCTCGCGATTGCGCCGGGAAGGACCTCGGCGAGGCGCTCGTAGTCTTCCGGCGCGTTGTACGCGGCCGCGCTGATGCGGACCAGGCGCCGCCAGGCCAGGCCGGCGGGGCGTTGCGGCCAGGGGGTGGTCACGACCTGGATCCCATGCTCTTCGAGCAGCAGATCATGGAGCGGGTCCGCCAGGTCGACCCCCTGCACGGCTCCCGGCCCCGTCTCGAAGGGCAGCGGAACCGAGGCCATGGAGCCGATCATCTCGTCAGGCGCGGGGCGGTCGATCTCCAGCGCCGCGCACAGCCGGTCGCGGGCGTCGAGGGCGAGCGCGCGGTTGCGATGCCTGAGCTCGTCCCAGCCTCCGGGCACGAGTGAGGCGCCGAACCGAATCGCGTCCGCGACCGCGAGATAGGCGGATGGATCCGCCGTCCCGGTCCAGTCCATCTCGAGGCGGAACCGGCTGCGGTCGGTGCGCGGCGAGTTCGCCCCGTGGCTGATCGCGAGCGGCCGGATCTGCGCCTGTCGCTCCGGTCGCACCCACAGAAAGCCCGATCCCTTCGGCGCGCAGAGCCACTTGTGGCAGTTTCCGGCGTAGTAGTCGGCCCCCAGCGAGCCGATGTCGAGCTCGAGCATGCCGGGCGCGTGTGCGCCGTCGACGAGCGTCTCGATGCCGCGCGCCGAGAGCTCGCCGACCAGCTCCTCCACCGGAAAGACAAGCGCCGTCGGCGAGGTGACATGATCGATCAGCGCCAGCCGGGTGCGCGGCGTGACCGCCGCCAGGACCCGCTCGCGCACGTCGGCGGGACTGGTGCCCGGAAACGGCACCTCCACAATGACCGGTCGGGCTCCCCACCGTTCGGCGACAGCCTCGAGCGCGTTCTTTGCGGCGTTGTAGGCGTGGTCGGTGACCAGGAGCTCGTCGCCGGCAGCGAAGCGGAGGCTGGCGAGCACCGTGTTGGTCCCTGCCGTGGCGTTCGGCATGAAGGCCAGATCGTCGCTCTTCGCGCCCAGGAAGGTCGCCAGCTCGGAGCGCGCGGCGTCCAGGTATCCCTCGAGCTCCTGGGCCAGGAATCGGACCGGGTCCGCCTCCATGTGAGCGCGCCACCTCGATTGGGCCTCGAGGACGGCGCGTGGGGTGGCCCCAAACGAGCCGTGATTCAGGAACGTGACGGCAGGGTCCAGGGTCCAGGCCCGGGCAAGGTCGGACGGCATCGGGCGCTATCGTAGACCGATGCCGTCCGCGCTCATCTTCGACCTCGACGGCACGCTCGTCGATACGGTCGAGACCCGGATCCGCGCCTGGCTGCAGGTCTTCGACGAGGCCGGCATCGAGACGACGCGAGAGCGCGTCGCACCGCTCATCGGTTCCGACGGGCGGTACCTGGCACGACGCATCGCAGAGGCAGCGGGCACGCCGATCGACGATCAGCGGGCGGAGGAGATCGACCGGCGCGCCGGCGAGATCTACGGGCAGCTCAACCGCGATCCGCGGCCGCTCCCCGGCGCGCGCGAGCTCCTGGTCCGTCTCGGCGATCGCGGCCTTCCCTGGGCGATCGCCACCTCCAGCCGCAGGGAGCAGGTCGCGCGATCCGTGGCGGCGCTGCGGCTGCCTCGGGCGCCGACGATCGTCGACGGCAGCCACGTCGAGCATGCCAAGCCCGCTCCCGACCTCCTGCTCCTGGCCGCCAACGAGCTCGGGGTCGAGGCCGCGGAATGCTGGTACGTCGGCGACTCGACCTGGGACATGCGCGCCGCGGTCGGTGCCGGAATGCTGGCCATCGGTGTCACGACCGGGTCCGCCTCCGGCGAGGAGCTGCGGGGCGCCGGCGCGGCGCAGGTGATCGGCACACTGAGCGAGCTCGTGCTGCCCGCGGCGTGAGCCACCCGGTGGCGCGGCGCCTGCATGGCATCATCGCGCGGCATGCCACTCGAGACGTATCGGTCCAAGCGAGACTTCAGCAAGACTCCTGAGCCGGCGGCCGGCAAGATCGGCAAGGGCAGCGGGCGCTTCGTGGTGCAGCGCCACCGGGCGACTGCGCTCCATTACGACTTCCGGCTCGAGGTCGACGGCGTGCTCGTGAGCTGGGCCGTTCCCAAGGGGCCGAGCCTCAATCCCGCCGACCGGCGGCTCGCGATGCGGACCGAGGACCATCCGGTCGAGTACTTCGACTTCGAGGGGATCATCCCGCGCGGCGAATACGGCGCCGGAGACGTGATCGTCTGGGATTGGGGCAGCTTCGAGGCCGAGGAGACCGACAATGCCGGCCGGGCCATCGCGGCGGGCGAGCTCAAGTTCCGCCTCTCCGGCGAGAAGCTGCGCGGGCGCTTCACGATCGTGCGGACCGATCGCGACGACGGCCGCGAGAAGTGGCTGCTGATGCACAAGCGCGACGACGACGCCGATCCGAAGTGGGACGTCGACGCGCTCCCGCGCAGCGTCATGAGCGGGCGCACCAACGACGACGTCGCGCAGGGCGCGGCAGCCCGCCCGCGGGGTCGAAGCACCCATGCCGGACTTCATTCCGCCCATGCTCGCGACCGCCGTCGCCGACCCATTCGACGGTCCCGACTGGCTCTTCGAGATCAAGTGGGATGGCTACCGGGTTGAAGCGGTCCTGAGCGACGGCACGATCCGGCTCTATACGCGGAACCGGCAGAACGCCGCGACGTATTTCCCCGACCTCGCCGGCACGTCGGACTGGATCAACGCGCGCCAGGCGATCGTGGATGGCGAGGTGGTCGCGCTCGACGACCAGGGGCGCCCCAGCTTCTCGCTGCTGCAGGAGGTGAGCGGGGTGCGGGGGCCCGGAACGCCGCGGGGGAGCGCGCACAAGCGTCGCTCGAAAGAGGAGCGGGCAGCCATTCCGCTCGTCTACCAGGTCTTCGACCTGCTCTACCTCGACGGCAGGTCGCTGGTCGAGCTGCCGCTCGAGGAGCGCAAGGAGGTGCTGCGGGCGGCCCTCCGTCCGCACCCGACGGTGCGCTACGCCGGCCATGTGATCGGTGAGGGACAGGCCTTCATCGCTGCGGCGCGAGAGAAGGAGCTGGAGGGGATCGTGGCCAAGCTGCGCGCATCGGTCTACGAGCCGGGCAGACGCTCGCGCGCGCTGGCTGAAGATCAAGCTGCGCCGCGAGCAGGAGCTGGTGGTCGCCGGCTGGCTGCCGGGGAAGGGCAGCCACGCACAGCTTGGCTCGTTGATCGTCGGCGTCTACGAGGAGGGTCGCCTGCGGCACGCGGGCCAGGTGGGAAGCGGCATCAACGAGCGGATGCGCGCCGATCTTCGGCGGCAGCTCGACGCGCTCGCGCGCGACAGCTCGCCACTCGATCCCGTCCCGCGACTTCCCCAGGCGCGATGGGTCGACCCCCGTCTCGTCATCCGCGCGGAGTTCGCCGAGTGGACCAGCGACGGCCTGCTGCGGCAGGCGGCGTTCAAGGGCCTCGAGATCGACCGTGACCCGGAACAGGTCCACCGCGAGGAAACGATCGCAACCGCACAGGCAACCGCCAGCGCGGAGCGCGCCGCCAAACGGAAACCGGCGAAGACGGCGAGCCAGACGACGCCGGCGAAGGCTGCGAAGCCGCCGGCCGCACGGAAGGAATCGAAGCCATCGCGGGCCGCGGCGAGCGACGAAGCGGCGTCCCCCGACGAGCTCGCGGCGCTCGACGCGATCGACAAGCAGGGGAGCTGGGAGGTGGGCGGCCGCGAAGTGCGCCTGACGAACCTCGACAAGAT
This sequence comes from uncultured Chloroflexia bacterium, assembly GCA_963799675.1. Classification (GTDB taxonomy): domain Bacteria; phylum Chloroflexota; class Limnocylindria; order QHBO01; family QHBO01; genus JALYSK01. The sequence continues at coordinate 60,429 of CAWCXQ010000010.1, read as the reverse complement.
CCTCTTCCCCGCCGACAAGCCGCACCCGGCGGTCACGAAGCGCGATCTGATCCGCTACTACGCCCGGATAGCTCCGACGCTGATCCCATACCTGCGCGACCGGGCGGTCAATCTCCATCGGTATCCGGACGGAATCGGCTCCAGCAGGGGCTTCTGGCAAAAGGATGTCCCCGGCCACGCGCCGAAGTGGGTGACGCGCTGGAGCTACACCGGCCACGAGGGCACCAAGGACTATGTTGTCGTCGACCATGTCGCCACCCTCGCCTGGCTCGCGCAGGAGGCGGCACTCGAGATCCATCCCTGGACCAGTCCGATCAGCGCGCCCGATCGTCCGAGCTACGCGCTGATCGATGTCGATCCGGGCGAGCAGACCACGTGGCAGGAGATCGTTGCGCTCACCCGGCTGTACCGCACCGCGCTCGAGCACCTCGGGGTGACCGGACTGCCCAAGGTGACCGGTCAGCGCGGAATGCAGGTCTGGGTCCCGGTCAAGCTGAGCTACACCTTTGAGCAGACGCGCGAGTGGGTCGAATCCATCTCGCGCGCGGTTGGCCAGACCGCCCCACAGCTGGTGAGCTGGGAATGGTCGAAGCGCTCTCGCGGCGGAAAGGCGCGGCTCGACTACACGCAGAACGCGGTGAACAAGACGCTGGTGGCTCCGTATGGCGTGCGTCCGAGGGCCGGAGCCACGGTCTCGGCGCCGATCGCCTGGGACGAGCTCGACGATCCGAAGCTGCGGCCGGACCGATGGACGATCGAGACGATCTGGGAACGGCTTGACCGGCTGGGCGACCTCTTCGCTCCTGCGCAGGAGCTCGAGCAGGAGCTGCCGTCGCTGTGAGCCCTACGAGCCGGGCTTGACGACCATCATCACCAGGATCAGGAGAACGATCACCGCAAGCACAATGCCCAGCATCCTCGCGCGGCTCCCAAGCGCCAGGAACTCGGGCGACCCCGGGCCTCCGTCTTCGTACGCGGCGATCTGCCGGCTCAGGGTGGGGGAGTAGAGGAGAATCGCGACGGCACCCATCAGCACGTACAGGCCGATCGCGATCAGGACCCAGGTGTCGCTCAGGTCGTAGGGGCCGATGAAGATGAGCAGCAGGCCAACGAGCAGCAGGCCGCCATAGGCCGGGTTGGCGACGCGATCATCGAGGAACTTGATCCCGCGAAGCACGTAGCCGTACTGCTGGGGCTCCCTTGCCGCTCGTGCCAGCCAGATCCCGTAGCTCATGTTGAAGCCCACCGCAACGATGGCCAGCAGGATGTGCAGCGTCTTGAGCCATGGATAGAAGTCCATCTGCGCCACCTCCGCCCGCATCCTACGGCTTGGGGTACCATGGCAGCCGATGACTTCGCCCCTGCTGACCGTCACCCCCGACGCGCGAGCCAAGATCGACAGCGTCCGCTCATCCAACGACTTCCTTGACGCCCTGCTGCGCGTCAAGGTGGCGGGTCGATCCGGGCCACGCATGCAGTACGAGATCGCCCTGGAAGACCCCCGCGACCGGACCGATGGGGACCTCGCGGTCGACCTCGACGGCCTGACCGTTATCGTCGATCCTGACAGCGCCGATCAGCTCGCCGGCAGCACCATCGACCTCGACGCGACCGTCACCGGCGGCGGCCTGCGGATCGACAATCCGAACGAGGGCTGGCGCGACCCGCTGGCGCGGGCCGTTCAGGCCGTGCTCGACACGAGGATCAATCCCGGGGTCGGCGGCCACGGTGGCATGGTGAGCCTGATCGACGTGCGCGAAGGCAAGGCGTACATGCGGTTCGGTGGGGGATGCCAGGGCTGCGCCGCGGTGGACGTGACGCTACGCGCGGGAGTCGAGGCCGCGCTTCGTGAGGCAGTCCCCGAGATCAGCGCGGTGGTGGACGTCACCGACCACGCTGCGGGAGAGAACCCCTACTACCGGCATCCGGCCTAGGAGCTCTCCCGGGGCTAGAAGCGGATGGGCCAGGTGCCGCCGCCGGTCACGCCGAAGACGCTGGTCGCAAGACCAATCGCGCTCAACGCTGCCAGCGAGCAGGCGATCAGGATCGATCGGATCCGCATCGGATGTGCTCCCAATTCGGCGGTCGATCCAAGTTGCCGACCGCGCTCTGGGGGCACCGTCGCGCCAATAGGTTCAGCGAACAATGACCCATCGGTACCGCGCGCCCGCCCGCGACCGGTACCTTTGTCGACCCGTGAGTCAAGTGGGGCTTGCCTTAGCGTGTAAACTGGCGCGGATGCCTCGCACTCGAACGGTCGCCCGTGCCACTCCCAAGGACGCTGAGCTGGCGCATCGAATCGGCGTTCGCATTCGCGAGGCGCGGCGTCGCGCAGGCCTGACCCAGCAACAGCTCGCCGGCGAGCGCTACACGAAGGCCTACATCAGCGCGCTGGAGACCGGCATCGCGCGGCCCTCGATGGTTGCGCTCAGCTTCCTGTCCGATCGGCTGGCGCTTCCCCCGTCCCATTTCCTGAATGAGACGAGTCCCGCATGGACCCGGCTCGAGGTCGACATGCGCCTCGCGGCGGGCGAGTGGCAGGCGGCCGCTGATGGGTATCGGACCCTCCTCGACGTGGCCGTCGACGATCAGTTCCGCGCCGAGCTGCTGCGTGGCCTGTCCGAGGCCATGGCGCGGCTCGACCAGGGCAAGGAGACGATCGCAGCGGCAGCGGAGGCTGCGCGCCTGTTCGAGGGACTGGGCAAGCCCGCGGACGCAGCCCTCGCGCGCTACTGGCTCGCGTACGGGCTCTACCAGTCGGACAACGAGGGCGATGCACGCAGCCTTCTGCAGGCGCTGATCGAGAATGTTCGTGGCGGCCTCAGAGTGGAGCCCGACTTCGAGATGCGCGTGCTGATGGCACTCGCCGCCGTCGAGTCACGCGACGGAGATCCAGCCCGCGCCCTGTCGTATCTCGAAGAGGCTCGCGGCATGGCCACCGACCTCGACGATCGGCGACGTGCCACCTTCCTGTTCAACCTGGCAATTGGCTATCGCGAGACCGGCGACTTCGAAGCCGCCATCCGCACCGGCATGCAGGCGATGGCCCTCTTCCGAGCAGCGGGGGCGCTGTTCGAGTCCGCACAGATCGAGAACGACCTCGCGCTCGCGTACCTGGCGACCGGCAACGTCACGCGCGCCAGGGAGCTCGCGAGCGACGCGCACGCCCAGATCGAGGGCACCGGCGACGAACGCTGGCTGGCTGCGGTGACCGAGACGGAGGCGCAGGTTGCGCTGGCGGCAGGGGATCGGCAGATGGCCATGACGCTCGCCGGTCGCTCGCGCGAGCTGGCCAGGTCGAGCGGCAACCGGCTCGCCGAGCTGGCGGCCATGCTCACCGAGGCTCGCGCGCTGCGTGCCGACGGGCAGATCGAGGCGGCGGAGCAGCGCTTTGCGGCCACGGCAGAGCTCGCGCGCCAAGGCACGTCCCCCGCCCGAGTTCGGGAGGTCCTGCGCGAGTGGGCGGGCCTTCGGGCGGACGCGGGCGATCATCGCGGAGCCTACGAGCTCAGCAGCGAGGCCCTCGCAGTCAATTGAGTATTGACTTGTGCGGTCTGGTGGGGTAGCGTCCGCCGGGACGAGTTGACGGGCACGCCAGCTTGGTCCATGGGGATCGGAGGCCGGGCACGCTTCCGATCCCTTCTTATGTCCCGGCGCCGATCAGCCGGAAGTGGCCCTCGGCCAATCGGCTTGTCACTCGGGTTCGCCGTAGATCCTCATCACGAACTCGCCCTCACCGAAGGCTTTGATGAGCGCGTTGGCCGGCACCGAGAAGGCGATGACCCGACTCTTCGAAGAGACCTCCTGTGCGGCTGGTTCCTGCACGACGCTGGGCGGCTGGCCCACGCGCAGCACTTCCACCTCGACCACGTCACGGCCGATGGGAGCGGCCAGCTGCACCGAGTACGCGAAGAGGTCCCCTGCGGCGAACCGTTCGGTCGGGTGGATGGCGACGCCGGTCGCGGAATCGAGTGCCGTGCCGAAGGCGATTGGAAGCGGTGCGGCAGCCGCGCGCGTGGGGCTTGGATCGGGGGCGCCGGCATCCCTGCCGGGGCGGCCAACGACGAACGCGATCACCGCGATCAGCGCAGCGGCGGCGACCCAGCCGACGACGATCCGCGTCCGCGGCCCGAGGCTGGTCGGCCCGCCGGTCACGGGCCGTGCCATGCGGCGGCCGGTGAGGCGCCGCCAGCGGTTGCGCATCGGTCTAGCGCGTCGGAGCGATGGTGCTCATCTGCACCAAGACTGTACGCCGCGACAACCGGCTACGATTGCCGAGATGTCACGACGCCTCTTCATCTTCGACGAGCCCGACCAGTTCGTCGTCGGCGCGGTCGGCGGGGCCGGCAACCGTGCCTTCCATCTCCAGGCACGCAAGGGCGGAGCCGTCGTCAGCGTGGCCCTGGAGAAGACGCAGGTCGCTGCGCTCGCGACTCGCCTCGGCGAGCTCCTCGATGCGGTGAGCGCCGATCCCGCTGCGACCAGCGGCGACCAGACGTCGGCGCTCGAGCAGCCGGTGATCGACCTCTTTCGCGTCGGCGCCATGGCGCTCGCCTGGGACGCGAGTCGCGACTCGGTGGTCATCGAGGCGCAGACCGAAGGAGAGGATGGAGATTACGTCGAGGTCCCCGACGACGAGCCAGAGGGTCCTGACCTGCTCCGGGTGCGCATCGGTCCCGCCGAGGCGCGTGATTTCGTGCGGCGTGCCGAGGCGCTGGTTTCGGCCGGCAGGCCCGCCTGCCCGTTCTGCGGCCAGCCCCTGAATCCCGAAGGCCATTTCTGCCCCCGGCGGAACGGCCAGCTCAACTAGCTCCGCGGCTCGCGGGCCAGTTCCGCGAAGCGGCACAGCGCGTTCGCCAGGCGCATCTGCTCCGGTGTGCGGGCGCGCACGCGCAGCAGGGCGGAGGAGGCGACCACCACGGCGACGCAGCGCGCCCGAGAGGTCGCCACGTTCAGCCGATGCCGGCTGTACAGGAAGTCCATTCCCCTCGGCGCGTCCTCCGGCGATGAGGTCGCCATGGAGTAGATGCTGACGGGCGCCTCCTGGCCCTGGAACTTGTCGACCGTCCCGACCCGCGCCTCCGGCAGGCGCAGGGCGATGGCACCCACCTGCGCGTTGTACGGGGTGATGACGAGCACGTCGTCCCAGCCGATCGGGCGCTCCTCGCCCGTCGTCGGTCGGTCCACGATCCCAGCGGTCGACCAGGTCGCGAGCGATGGCCGCGACTCGGAGCGCCTCCTCAATCGACTGGTTGTCGTTCCCCTCATGATCCAGCTCGGCCATCCGCGGCCGGTCCCGTTGCAGAGGCCAGCGGGCACTGCAGACGCTGACGGACGAGGTCTGGCTGCGGGACCAACCGGTCGTCGTAGAACGACTCTGAGGTGAAGCGCGCACACGTCGGGGTGGAGGCGCCAGGTTCGTTCGAGAAAGAGGCCGCGGTCCGCAGGCATGGTGGCGTGCTCCCCGAGGAGGTGGGCCAGGCGCCGAGCGATCGGCTCCCGGCGGATGCGAGCCCTGCAGGGGCTGGTCGAGCTGCTGCGGATCGCCCAGGAGGACGATGGAGCTCGCCGCGCCCGACATCGCCAGAACGTTGGCGAGCGCCACCTGGCCCGCCTCGTCGACGAACAGGACGTCGACGAGGAGGTCGCTGCGCTCCGACGCCCAGAACCATGCGGTGCCCGCTGCCAGGTTGTACTCCCCGGTCGCGATGCCGTCGCGGGCGCTCGCGTTGTCCTCGGTAAGCGTCACATGGGGGTCGACGAAGCCCTGACCCTCTTCGCTCACCTTCTGGATCGCTCGCAGTTCGACATGCTCCTCCGTCGTGGCCTCCACGACGTGCTTCAGGAAATTCGCGATGACCTTGTGGCTGGTCGCGCTGATGCCGACCCGCTTTCCCTCGCTCAGCAGCTGAGCGATCATGCGTGCCCCGGTGTACGTCTTGCCCGATCCGGGTGGACCCTGGATCGCGAGCGTGCCCCGGTCGAGGCAACTCGCGAGTCGGCGGGCAGCCTCCTGGTCCGATTCGTCCGGGCGGCGGAGCTCTTCCCCCTCGATGCTGCCCGCAACGCGGCGCGCGTCGGAGCAGGAGGTCGCGGGCGGCGCGCCAGGCGCCGGGTCCCTCAAGCCCATGGTCCGCCACCCACTCTCCGAGGCGGAAGATCGCGGCTCGCTGATCTGTGTCCGAGATGGTGTCGAGTGGCACGATCGCCCGCGGGTGGCGTGGCTCCTCCTCGCCCGGCCAGGAGAGGTCGATCGTGCCTGCCGCATCGTCGATCGCCACGATCTGGGCCTTGAGCTTCCAGTCAGTCCACTTCGCATCCGGCCGCTCCTGCTGAAGCGCGGGATCGTAGAGCTCGGCCCTTGAGCCGATATCGTGCTCCTGCGCCGGCATGTGGTAGCGCCATGTACGCCTGATTGCGCTCCGTGGCGTCCGACGACTCGCGGGGCCCTGCGGACCCGCCGCCTCGAGATCGCCGAGCGCTTCGCTCTCCTGGACCAGCTCCTGGGGGGTAAGGCCCATCCGCCGGAAGAAGTCCCAGTACGCCGCCTTCATCTCGCGACGGTGCCACGAGAGGAGCTGCGCAAGCAGCCAGCTCGCCGCCTGCGCCTCGGTCCGCTCGGCCGGATCTGCGGGGACGCCGTCGGTGAGCCGGTCGGCCAGCGCCTGCACGCGGGCGCCGGCCTCGGTCAGCCCCTCCGGAGCGTCGGGCGAGCGCGGTGCCGGGCGGGGCACCTCTTCGCCCGACGTGGCCGCCAGCTCACCGCGGAGCCCTTCCAGCCAGTCGCGCAGGCGCGCGTTGCTGACCACGTCGTCACGGTTGTAATGCTCGATGCGCTCCAGGATGTCCGAGGACGGGCGATCGCCCTCGCCCAGCTGCAGCCACTCCTCGAAGGCCACGATGCTGGACCCGGCGTCGCGGAGGTCGATCTCGCGGGTGAAGCCGTAGAAGCGCTCCATGCGCTTGATCGAGTAGCTCTCGACCGAGGCCCGCACCCCTTGGCGGACTGCTCGCAGCAGGTCGACGAAGACGCCGCCGCGCAGCAGCCGGTCGACCTGGTCCTCACGCGTTGCATGGCGGCCCATCAGCCGCTTCATGGCGGTCGGCTCGTAGGGGGCGTAGTGATAGACATGGAGCTGCGGGTCCGCCTCCAGCCGTGCCATGACGAAGTCGATGAACGCCTCGAAGGCGCGTTTCTCGCCTGCCAGACTGATCTCGCCGCCCTCGTCGAACGACCAGAAGGCGTGCCAGGTCCCGTCGCCCTCCATGACACCGAAGAGGTAGTCGAGCCCGTCGTCGAAGGCGTACGGGTCCCCTTCCATGTCGAAGAAGAGGTCTCCGGCCGCGGGTAGGGGGAGGGTCGCCAGCCCGCGCTCGGGCTCCACGGGAAGCAGCTCGTGCTCGGGGCGCCCGCTCCGGCGCCCGAGGAGCTGGATCCGCGCCTGGTTCTGCACGCGCGCCAGCGCGACCGGACTCGTACCCTCCAGGGGAGGCACGAGAGGAACCTCCGGCCTCGCCGAGTGCCTCCAGCGTCGTCACCCCTCGCCCGGTCAGCGCGCGGCGCTGGCGCGCGCTGATCCCTGCCACGAGGCTGAGGTGGTCGTCGGCCCGGCGCCGGATGGTGCAGAGCTCGCTCCAGCGGCACACGTCGCAGTGCTCGACTGGGTCCGGATAGGTACGCCGCGACGGATAGGCGGGTGGATCTGCCTCCGAGCTGACCGCGGCCTCGAATCGGTCACGCGCGGAGCGGTAGTAGGCCATGAAGTCGTCGACCCGGAAATGCTCGACGGCGCGAGCGCTGCCCCCGAGTGCCACGTGCATCAGCTCCGGACGCACCTCCTGGATGGGCGTCAGCATGTCGACGTAGGTGCAGATCTGGAGCAGCGCGCTGGCCTTGACGTGTCGGGCCAGCTTCGTGTCCGCGACCTCGTAGTGGTACGGGCCGAACCGGCTCGGCTTGGTGTCGACCTTGAGCAGGAAATCGGCGTGGCCGCGCCATCGTCCGTCGAAGAAGGTCGCCTGGTAGATGACGTCGGCGCCTGACTCCATTGCCGCGACCGTCGCCTGGGCCGCCATTCGCAGCCGATCGCTTGGCGTCTCGTCGGCGTAGGCATCGGGATCGATCTTCACGACGGTCCTTCCCTCAGCCGTGAGATCCGCCAGGTAGCGCGCCTCGTGTTGAAAGCCGCGCTTGCGAATGACATCCAGCTCCGGGTCGACGCGGACTGGTCGATCGACCAGGTGGTCCAGCGCCGCACGCTCGAGCTCGGTCAGGTGCTCGCACGCCAGGTAGCCGACGAGGTCGGTGGCGGAGAAGACGGGCTTGCCGTCGATCGTCTGCATCGGATCGTCAAGAGGATGCCAGAGAGCCGCGACAGCTCGCGTGTCGCGACGCCCATCGGCTCCGGCGGAAGTACCGGGGGAGTACTGCTCCGGACCGCACCTGGGCGGAAAAGTGCCGTCGTCCGAGCGTCGCCGTGGAACGGAGTGACTACTGGGCGATAGGCAGATGGGGTCAGTACGCGCACCCTACCGCTGGAATTATCCACACGAATGAGGTCCGACCAGTGCACCCAACCAATCGGCTGCCCAACCTGCGCAGTCGCGCGTTTGCCGCGGCCGGGGTCGCCACCCTGGGACTCTCGCTGTTGATGGCGATCGCCCCCGCGGTCGCGAAATCCGACAATGCCAACTCCGGGACCGTCAAGGTCCACGCGGTCGGCGAGCCCGCCGACAACGGTCAAGACACCGCGAACGACCCGCATGTCTGCCAGTTCTGGCTGGGCTTCTATTTCGCCCCGGACGATGGTGGCACCTGGAACATTCAGCCATGGTCGGATGGAGCCGATGCGCCGCCGGCGCTCGCGGGTTCGTACGACACGGTGGCCGGCTTCGCTTCGACCGATGCCCTCTGGTTGGCCCCGGGCCACTACAAGCTCTTCTGGCTGGGGTCCAACGACCACAACTGGAAGCACAAGGCTTTCTGGGTCGACTCGCCGTGTCCCGATCCGAGCATCGCGGGCTCAGGCGACGATCCCGGCGACGTGGGACCGGGCGATGACCCCGCCGACGATCCCGGCGACGTGGACCGGGCGATGACCCGGCGACGATCCTGGCGACGTCAACCCGGCGATGACCCAGGCGACGATCCTGGCGACGTCAACCCCGGCGATGACCCCGGCGACGATCCCGGTGACGTCAACCCCGGCGATGATCCTGGTGACGTGGGTCCGGGCGATGACCCTGGCGACGTGGGTCCGGGCGATGACCCCGGTGACGCAACCCCGGCGATGACCCTGGTGATAATCCTGGCGACATCAACCCCGGTGACGACTCGAACAACGATCCCGCCGATGAGGTCCCGCCGATCGAAGAGCCGAGGCAGGGGACGCAGGACAGCACATCTGGCGGGCCACCTGCAGGCCCTGCGCCCTCCGCTCCGGCGGTCGTGGCTGCGCACAGCACGACCACGGGCACCCGCTCAGGCACCTTGCCGGACACGAGCACTGGATCGAACGCGATGTTCGTGACCGCAGCGGGCCTGCTGATGCTGGTCGTGGCTCATCGGCTCCGCCGGCGTGAGGGTGCCTTGATCCTGGGTTAGGGCTGCGCTTCGAGGAGCGGTATGCTCGAAGGGTGAGTGCCCCACCCGGCATCGGCAGGCTCGTGAAGCGGGCGCTCACCATAATCGCGGTCCTGTCATTCGTGGTCGGAGGTTCGTCTTGCGGTTGGCGGGCCAGCTGCCCGGAAACGGTCGATCAGGCAGTCTCTGGAGACTTCGCCTCAGTCAGTGAGCGCTCCTTCGTTGCCGTTGGGCGCATTGCCCGATTCGTCGACGCCGCCGATCCAGAGAAGCGTGGCTACGACCTCGACGTTCGCCGCAGGCTCTCCGGCTCTGTATCGGCAGACGGGACATTCCTGCAGGTCAGGGACGAACTGCCGGGCGTGACGCAGGGTCAGGCGGTGCTGGTCGTCGCCGAGCCCGGCTCGAATGCGCAGGTGATCGTGCCTGGGGCGTGCACGCCCCTCAGGGCCATCCCCGACGCGGAGCTCGCGCGTTGGACTGACAGCCCCTGACAACGCCCCTTTGCTGGTGCTGGCGCGTATCGGCCATTGGATCTCCGGATTTGCCAGCAGCAGCAAGCCGCGGCCATCGAGAGCCGAGTTGGAGGGCCGTTTGTTGCTGGCGGCGGCAAATTGCGCCATCGGATGGCTGCTAGATGCTCCAGCGGGCAAATCGCGTGAGATGCGGCGGGCCCGCTGGAGCGGGTCGGAGCGATTAGTCGAACCGTCCGGACTCCCACCCTATGAGCGTTACGCGGCTTGACCGCCCGCGAGCCGTCACGATTCCCGCCCGGCGACGCATCACAGCGCTTAGCTGACCGTTCGCGCCTGCCGACCGCGCCCAACGCTCACTCCATGCGAATCCGGCAGACTCATGAGCCAGCCACGGCAATCCACCCGCCCGGTCCTCGGGTGGTCAGCCGAGCGGTCGCTCCTCGAGGGGCACATCCCAATGCGCTTCAAGGAGCTCGAAGCGTCGCCGCTCCTCGGATCGGAATCGGTCCTGGTCGGGGAAGAGGCGCTCCGCGATCTCGGCGTCGGAGTGGCCTTCCATCGCCGCCCAATCGCGGTAGCTGATCGTGACGAGATAGGTCCAGCCGCCAGGCCCTTCCATGTGGAATCGCGGTCCGTAGGCGCGTACCTCGAGCAGCCGGCCGGCGGCGAGCTGCTCGGCCAGGAGCGGGTAGTGGTTGCGCGTGAAGAGCTCCCACCACTCATCGTGGAAGCCCCATCGGACACGATAGAAGTAGGCGACGGTGACGCGGCTCATCGCTCGCGAGCCTAGCAGAGGGGTGGACCGCTCCCCATAAACTTACCGCCACCGATGAACCCTCGTTCCGCGGTCTGGGCATTCCATCTCGCCCTCCCGCTGTTGGGCCTCTGGCTGCTGCTCGCGCAGCCCGGCGTCGACCTCACGTGGAAGCACCCGCCGTCGCATTTCGGGCTGATCAACGCGGTCGCGCTCATCAACGTGGGGCTGGCGATCCTCATCGGCCGGGCGGCGCAGGCGCGCGGCGACGGGCGCCTCTTCCTGGCATCCATGGCGTTCCTCTCGAGCGCCGCCTTTTTCGGTCTGCACGGTCTGGCCACACCGGGCGTGCTCATCCCCCAACGAGGTGCCGGCTTCGTCCTGTCCGCGCCGGTCGGGTTGGCGATCGGGGGCGTCTTCGCGGTGGCGTCAGCGTTCCAAACCGATGCCCGCGCCCACTCGCCAACGCGGTATGCGAGCCTCTGGCTGCTGGCGCTGGGGGCGGTGGTGGTGGCCTGGGCGGTGGCATCGGTCCTGGTCCTGCCGCCGCTCGACCAGCCGATCGCGAGCGAGGAAGGCTCCCCCGTGGTCGTCGCGCTCGCGGTCGTCACGGTTCCGCTCTATCTGCTCGCGGCAGCGGGCTATTTCCGCCTCTACCGGCAGCGTCCCTCGGTCGTGGCGCTCGGCGTCATCACGGCCTGGTTCCTGCTCGCCGAGGCGATGGTCGCCGCGGTCCTCGGCCGGACATGGCAGCTCTCGTGGTGGGAATGGCACCTCCTGCTGCTGGCCGGCTACGGCTTCGTCGCCTACAGCGCATATGTCCGATATCGCCGCGAGGGAAGCGCCGCGGGGCTCTTCAACGGGATCGCGCTCGAGCAGACGGTTCGCGAGATCCAGTCCGAGTACGAAGGCGCGCTCCGCGAGCTCCTTCAGTCGCTGCGATCGCGTGGTGACCTCCGGTCGAAGGGTCGAGACTGCGCCCGCGGTGGCGGCCGTGCAGGACCGATTCGAGCTCACCGAGCGCCAGGCCGAGCTGCTTGGTCCGACGGCAGACCTCTTCCGGGAGATTGACGATCTGTTCCTGAGCTACACCTCGCCGCAGGTGGCTTCGGCGTTGTGGCGGGATCCCGGGACGGCGCGGCTCGGCGGCCGCAGCTATCCGGCGGTGACCGTCCTATTCGCTGATCTGCGCGGCTTCACCTCGTACTCGGAGGTCGCCGATCGCGAGGACCTGTTCGCGATGCTGAATGCGTACTTTGCCGCCGCGGTGCCGATCGTCCTCGATCGCCACGGCACCCTCGACAAGTTCGTGGGCGATGCCCTGATGGCGCTCTTCAATGCTCCCGAGGAAGACCCTGACCACGCCCTGCACGCCGCATCGGCGGCGCTCGCCATCCAGGCCGCGAGCGCGGAGGTGGCGCGCGACCATCCTGAGTGGCCGCGGTTCCGGATCGGCCTCAACACCGGTGCGGTGCTGCTCGGGAATGTCGGCAGCGAGCAGCTGCGCAACTTCACGGCCATCGGCGATGCCGTGAACCTCGCGAGCCGGCTGCAGGGCTTGGCGGAGCCGGGCCAGGTGGTGATCGGCCAGGCGACCTACGAGCTGATCGCGGAGCTGGCTGAGGTCCGAGCCCTCGATCCGGTCCTCGTCAAAGGCAAGCTGGAGCCGGTGCGCGCCTACGTCCTGACGGGGCTGCGGGATTCCGCTCGGTAGCTCGCGGGCCGCTCCCACCAGCGAGGCCGCGGCACGCTCAGACCTCGGAGCCCTCGAGCAGGGCAGCGATCTCACGAGCGTTGGTGGTGCCGTAGTTGGCGTAGCAGTTGTTCATCAGGATGTGGACCTCGCCCGCCTGGGCGGCCGCCTCGCGGATGCGCGGCACCCACTCGCCCAGCTCCGACTCGTCGTACAGGTAGCGGAATCGCTCGACGACGGGGATTCCCTTGGCCTCCCACGTCTCGGTGCGTCGACCGTGGAAGCGCACCACGGCGAGCGAGGGCGAGGTGACGGCCACCATCGGCGGCAGCGAGCTCTTCATGCCCTGCGGCGCGTCCACCATCACGAATGGGATCTGGTACTTCTCCAGGAAGCGGATGGTGCGCTCCGCGTTCTTCTCGTTGAGCCACGAGGCGTTGCGGAACTCGACCGCCATGGCGATGTCACCCAGGCGCTCCTTCGCGTCGACGATGATGTCGCGCGCCTCGTTGGAGGGAAAGACCCAGCGCGGGTACTGCAGGAAGACCGCTCCGAGCTTGCCCGCGCTGTGCAGGGGTGCGACGCCGTCGCGAAACGCGTCCCAGACGGCGTCGTAGAGCTCGCGGGGCATGTCCTTGCCATAGATGCGCGCCTTGGCGGCAAGCTCCATCGGCAGCTCGTCGCGGATCTCCTTGGGAAGGCGCTTCGTCTCCGACGGCTGGCCGGTCATCAGGGCGTGGGCCTTGATGTCGAAGGTGAAGTCGGGCGGCGTTCGCTCCAGCCACAGCTCGCCCATGCGCCGGGCCGGGATGGCGTAGTAGGTGGCGTCGACCTCCACGATCGGGAACTGGTCGGCGTAGTAGTGCAGCCGCTCCTCGGCGCTGTCGGCGCCCGGCGGGTAGAACACGCCGGCGGCGGTCATGGTCGGATCGGTCCACGAAGCGGTACCCACGCGCACCTTCGTTGGCCCGATGCTCAACGGATGCCGCGCGGCTTCGACGTGCTCCTCGCCGCGGACCGATGCCGCATCGGGTCCGGGTCGTGAGGCGAATCGGTCATCACGCCCGATGATAGGGCGGTCAGCCGAGCGATCTAGCCGCGCACGACCTCACGCACCACTCGACCGACCCGCCAAGCAGCCCATCACCCGTGGCAGTCGCCCGCGGCCTGCTGCGCAGCAGGTCGCGCTCGGCCTGCAGTCGCTCGCGGAAAGATTCCCACTCCATACGGAATCACCGGAGAGACGCGGTCCAGTTCCGCGAACGCGTCGCTCGGCAGTTCGCCCCGTCTGGAGCCGATCCTCCACTGCTGCGCGTCCTTGTCGTCAGGTAGGCGGCGGAGGTCGCCAGCCGGGACGCGATGGCGGCCCGTCCGCGGGCGACCTGGGCCTTCGTCCCGCAACGGCGACGTCGGACGGGTGGATCGTCACCTCCAGCCCCGCGCTTTCAGCACGATCAGCATCCGGCACGAGCCGGCGGACGCGGCCCCGCCCACCGAGCCGAGGAGCTTCGAGGGGAGCTCGAGGATGACCGGCGCCTTGGCTCGCGACGTCGGGACGCCGGCGCCGCTCGAGGGCGGCCTCGAGGTCGGTGGCGACCCGGTCGAGCCCTTGGGCTGCACCACGATGGGAATATGCGCGTCCTCCCAGCGCTTCATGATCGTGCGCAGCTTGCGCAGCGGCGCAACGACCAGGAGGATCAGGAGCACGACGGCCAGCACGGCCGCGTAGGGATAGCCGCGCAGCACCTGCGTCACTCGGCCTCCGACTCCCCCGCCGATCTCGGGGTCCATGAGGAAGAGGCCCGCCACCCCGATGAGAATCGGCAGTGCCAGGGCAACGACCAGGAGGGCCAGCCGCACCAGTTGATCGATCCAGTGGACCGGACGAAGGCAATCATGAAGGTGCCCACGTCCGGGATCGCCACGCCGACGAGCGCGATGACCCACAGGATCGAGCCCAGGGCGACGCCAGCAAGGAGAAGCTGCTTCGACTGCGGGACCCGGCCGAAGAGGAGGATCGTCGCCCAGCCGAATGCCATCTGAACCAGGCGACCGACCTGGCGGCCGATGAACGCGAGGAGCGGTGCGACGATTGCCATGCCCCGTCAGACGCAACCGGCGTGCCCGTCGTAGGCTATGGCCATGGATACGAAGATCACCAAGAGCGACGCCGAGTGGCGTGCCGAGCTCACCCCGGAGCAGTACCACGTCCTCCGCCAGAAGGGGACCGAGCGCGCCTTCAGCGGGGCGTACTACGACGAGCACGCGCCCGGGATCTACCGATGCGCCGGTTGCGGCTCCGAACTCTTCCGCTCGGACACGAAGTACGACTCGCACAGCGGCTGGCCAAGCTTCTTCCAGCCCGCCGATGCGTCAGCAGTCGAGACCGAGACCGACCGGACCTTCTTCATGACGCGCAACGAGGTGAAGTGCGCAACCTGCGGCGGGCACCTCGGCCACGTCTTCGACGACGGACCGGCGCCCACCGGCCAGCGGTACTGCATCAACTCCGCGGCGCTGAAGCTCGAGCCGAAGGAGGGCTAGGCGTCCTGGTGCGGCCCCGAGGGGCGACGGCGCGGCGAGCGCGCCAGCAGGTGCGGCGGAACGTGATGCTCGTGACGCCCCTGCGTGGTTGCCAGCTCGGGCTCGACCCGGACATCGGCGCCGATGACCCAGGCCAGCGCGGACTCGAGGTCCTCCAGGGCGAACGGCTTCGCCAGGACCGCCACGTTCGGTAGGTCGAAGAGCTCCGCCGGCAGGCCAACCAGCGCCAGGCCGGTGCAGATCAGCACCCGGGGCAGCCCGAGCACGATCGTTCGCTGATCCGGGGCCAGCTCGTAGAGCTGTGTTCCGTCGATCACGAGGCCCTCGGGCCGGTCGCCGGCATCCAGGCGCGTGCGAACGTCGACCGGGTCGAGCGGCTCCGCAAGTGGGACAAGCTCCGCGAGCAGGTCGCGGATCCCCTCCTGGCGATCGCTCACCCAGATCATCGCCGTGGTGGTCGTTCCCCGTGTCATCGGCCCAATGGTCCGCCCTCGAGGGTCCCGGGCGCAAGAGGGACGAAAGACGGCACGCTGCTTGTAAGGTGACGGACCATGCAAGGCGTACAGCGACGCAGCGATGCGCTGGACCAGGTCGAGCTCATCGCCTGGCTCCTCGACAACAGCATTCCGATCCCCGGCACCGGTCGGAGGATTGGGCTCGACGGGATCATCGGCCTGGTGCCTGGCGTCGGCGACCTGCTCGCGGCGGGCGTATCGGTCCTGGTGGTCATTCGTGCCGCGCAGTTCAAGCTGCCGCGGATCGTCCTGGTGCGGATGCTCGCCAACGTCGCGCTCGATCTCGGAATCGGCGCCATCCCGGTGGTCGGCGACGCGTTCGACCTGTGGTTCAAGGCCAGCACCCGCAACCTCGACCTCATGCGCCGCTACCTCGCGGCGCCGGAGAGCTCCACGCGCGGCCAATGGCTCTTCTTCGCGGGGCTCCTGCTCGGCACGCTGGCGGTGGTGGGAGGCTTCCTCTGGCTGTTGGCCGCCCTGATTGGGTGGGCCCTCGGGACCTGAGGCCCGGTTGCACCGGCGGCGGTCCGCGTGTAGCCTCGACGTGGTCGCCGCGTCGACTGGTGGGGGAGCGCCTGCTGCCCTCGCCCCCGAGCCCGAGGTCCCCAGATGCCCCTTGCCCGACTGCTCGCCCTGCCGGCGCTGGCGCTGGCCGTGCTGGCCTTCCCCGCCATGGCGGCGGCCGCAGGTCCGATCAGCGTGCAGAACGATCGGGTTGCCCAGGCTCGCGACAGCGGCACCGGCTACGACATCTCCTACCCACAGTGCGACCACCGGTATCCGCGCGATCCCGCGTTCGGGATCGTTGGCGTGAACGGCGGAATCGTGTTCAGCCCCAACCGATGCCTGGGCAGCCAGCTGGTGTGGGCCGACGTCGGCGCTCAGCTCTATGCCAATACCGGCAACCCCGGCCCGGAGCTCTCAACCCACTGGCCGACCGGCCAGAGCACGCCGCGAGTCTGCAGCGCCGGCAGCCCCGACAGCCTGGAGTGCGCGTATGACTATGGCTGGAATGCCGCAGCCGATTCCTACCGCACCGCGGTTGATGCATACGTCGCGCTGGGGCGGGCTCCGAAGGGCGCCACCCGCACGCCGACCGCCAAGACGTGGTGGCTCGATGTCGAGACCGGCAACAGCTGGCGCGACGATGCGCGCAACGTCGCCGTCCTGCAGGGTGCAGTCGCATACCTGGAATCGGTCGACGTCGCCGGAGTGGGCTTCTACTCGACCGGCTACCAGTGGGGACAGATCACCGGCGGCAGCCAGGCCTTTGCCCGCTACCCGAGCTGGGTTGCCGGCGCAGAGACGCTCCGGACCGCCAAGCGCTACTGCACAGGGACCGGATTCACCGGTGGTCCGATCGTCCTGACCCAGTACATCTCCAGCGGGTTCGACGCCGACTACCGCTGCTGAGTCAGGACAACCACGTCGGTCGCTGCGCTCTTGCCCTTGAGCTCGAGCTGCCGCAGTTCGCTGGTCGGCTGTGCGTGAGCCCGGCCGCCGCGCGCGGCGGCGTCGGTCACCAGGATCTCGCCTGCTCCGGCCGCTGACGCCAACCGGGCCGCGACGTTGACGGTGTCGCCCAGCGCGGTGAGGTCGGTATGGCCGCCCTCGCCGACCGAGCCGACGAACGCGGTTCCGGTGTGGATCCCCACGCCAAGCGGGATGCGCAGGCCGCCCGCGGCCCGCTGATCGGTGGCGCGCAGGAGCGCCTCACCGGCCTCGACCGCGCGCGCGGCGTGTCGATCATGGGCGATCGCGGGGATGAAGATTGCCATCACCTCGTCGCCCACGAACTTGTCGACGATCGCATCGTGATCGACGAGGATCTCCGAGGCCCTGGCATAGAAGCGGTTGAGGAGGGCTCGGAAGGCCGCCGGGCTCATCGTCTCTGCCAGCGCCGTCGAGCCGCGGATATCCGCGAACAGCAGGCTGCACTCGATCTCCGCGCCGCCGTGCTGAGTTGAGAGGACCGTGAAGCAGAAGCGGCAATACTTCGGGTTCTTGCCCCAGCGTGGGCGGCCGAGCAGCCGCATCAGCGGCGCGCCGATCCCGGCGAAGGGCGCCGAGCACATCTTGCATCGCGGCGAGCTGGGCACCTTATGGAGCCACGCACGGGCGCGGCGGTAGCGCGGATCGACTCCCATCAGGATCGCGCGCCACATCTCCTCCGGGCTGCCGGCCTCGGGCGGGTTCGAGTTCGTGGCCCTACTCCTCGGCCGACGGGGCGTAGTGGGAGCGGTCGAGCTCTTCTCCACGGGTCGGGAAACGGCTGCCGATGATCCGTGCGCTCGTCCGCCACGAACTCGCGAGGTAGGCGACCAGGACTGCGAGCACGGCCAAGCCAACCAGGATCCCGATCACGGCCGTCGCCAGCCATGCCGAGCCGCAGCTGCCAGGCGATGAGCGCGGCAACCACGCCGCCGATGATCCCGTTCACGACCGCCACCATGCCGGCGTTCGTCACGAAGATGTCCCAGGGCCGCACGTTGCCGCGCAGTGAGCCGAGGCTGGTCAGCACGCCCTGGGTGTCGTCGTTCGGCGAGAGCGTGAAGTGGGCACGCAGCTCGGGCGCGACCTCAAGGTAGTAGTGACGGATCCGGTTGATCGCGACCACGCAGCGGATGTTCTCGATTCCGAGCTGGAGCAGGCGCTCGAAGCTGGCGAGGCCGATGAAGAGCAGCATCGGCAGGAGGACCATGGCAAAGACGAAGAATGCGTCTCCCATCCCCGAGATCTGCGCCACGAAGGCGAGGGCCACCACGACCCCGGACAGGGTTCCGAGGAAGAAGCTGGTGCGCCCATTGGCGTCGCTGATCGTCGCGGAGCGGGCGCCCTGCAGTGTGAAATGCTCCGTGACGAGCATGGCCACCATGTCCTGGCGGGTCGGCGGGGGAATGCCATCCATCGGTGTGGCTAGCGTGCGTCGCCACGGGTGCAACGTCAAGGCGTCGACGCGATGTGCGAGACTTCGCACGCATGGCGAGGCTCCAGCGCAAGGACCTGTCCAAGCCCGATGAGGTGCGATCGTTCGGGCTGGGCCACGTCGAGATCTTCGACATGGACGATGTCGTGGTTGGCAAGACGGTCTTCGAGCCCGGCTGGCGCTGGAGCGAGCAGGTCAAGCAGATCGCCGGCACGGACCTATGCGAGTACCACCATCTTGGCTTCACGGTCTCGGGCCGCTTCCACATCATCATGAAAGACGGCACCGAGATGGAGTTCGGGCCGAACATGGCGTTCGAGATCCCGTCCGGACACGACGCATGGGTGGTCGGCGACGAGCCCTACGTGACGCTGGACTTCGCCGGCATGCGGTCATTTGCGCGCGCCGTGGCCGGCAGCGGGGAACGGGTCCTCACCACGCTGCTGATGACCGATATCGTCGATTCGACCCTCACCGCCGAGCGCGTCGGGGACTCGAACTGGCGCGATCTGCTGGCACGCCACAACGAGCGGGTGCGCTTCGAGCTGGACCGATTCCGCGGCCGGGAGGTGACCACCACGGGCGACGGCTTCCTTGCCCTGTTCGACAGCCCGGAACGCGCGGTGCGCTGCGCCGACGCGGTCTGCAGCGCATCGGCCGATCTGGGGCTCATGATCCGGGCCGGGATCCACACCGGCGAGGTCGAGCTGGTGCCGAACAACGTCCGCGGGGTGGCGGCGCACACCGTCGCCAGAATCGTGGCGCTCGCGGAGGGGGGCGAGATCCTCATCTCCTCAACCACCCGAGACCTGCTGGCCGGCGCCGCCGTCACGTTCGAGGATCGGGGCAGCCATGAGCTGAAGGGCCTGAGCGGCACCCGGGCGATCTACGCCGCGCGACCGGTAGGCTGATGTCCGACGGGTATCGGCGCGCGGCAAGGCCGGCGAGATTCCTCCCGCCGACCCGGTCGAGCTCGAGCGGCTGCTTGCCGCCCATACGCCGATCCCGGTCGCGGTGATCGGCTTCGCTGGCTTGCTGGTCCTCGCCTGGTTGATGATCCTCAAGCCGTTCTGACTACATGATGCCGACGACGTGGCCCTCGGGATCCGCGAAGAGGGCGACGTTGGTCTCCGGAGCCACCTCGGTGAGCGGCATCAGGACGCGCCCGCCGAGCTCCTCTGCGCGCTTGAGGGTGCCCTCCGGATCGTCGGTGTGCACGTAGAAGGTGACGCCTCCGGGCTGGCCCTCGGGCGCCGGCCCGAAGCCGGCGGTGAGGCCGCTCTCCTCGCGCTGCATGCCGTACCCGCCGGGATTGTTGCTGTCCAGCGTCCAGCCGAATAGCTGGCTGTAGAAGCGCTTGATCGCCTCTCCATCCTTGCCGGTGACCTCGACGTGAATAACCTTGGTTGCCATCGTTCGAGCTCCTCTGCGTTCGGCAGCCTTCTTGGACCGCCTTTCGTCAAGACGACGCTTGAAGGCCGCTCGAATCGACAGGTGCGCCCGCGCCACAGATACCGGGTGGGTACCCCTTCCCAACCGCCGGACGCGGTGCAAGGATGTCGCCCTACGCGGCGACCGAGCCGCTACGGAGGTCTTGTCCATGCGTCCGCCCAACAGGCGCCCCCGGCTCACGGGATTCGCTGTGCTCTGCCTGCTCGGCGCGCTCCTCGCGCCGGCGGGCGCCGCGGCTGCTGACCAGCCGCCGCTTCCCAGGGCCCCGGGCAGCGATCTGCTGGCGCGCGACTCCTGGATCGTCACCCTGGTTGCCGGCGCAGATCCCGCGGCCGAGGCGCCGGGGCTTGCGAAGCACGCGAATGGCAAGGTCGGCAGCGTGTACAGCCATGCGCTGCATGGCTTCCAGTTCCGTGGCTCCGCGGCCGCCGCGCGGGCGCTGCGCCACAATCCGCATGTCGCGTCGGTCGAGGCGGATCGGGCCGTGTACCTGACCGAGGCGGTTCCGTTCGGTGTCAAGCGGATCGACGCGTACGTGGTCGGGAGCACGGAGCACGCCTACGGCCACGGATTCCGAGGCAATGGGATCCGGATCGCGATCATCGACACCGGCATCGACCTCGCGCACGAGGACCTTGCGGCCACGACCGACGTCGCGCTCGGGAAGAACTGCGTCGGCGCCGGGCCGCCGCAGGACGGCTACGGCCACGGCACGCACGTCGCGGGCACCGCCGCGTCGCCACTCAACGGGGTGGGCCTTCTGGGCGTCGCTCCCGAGTCCCATCTCGTGCCGATCAAGGTCTTCGACGATGCCGGGAACTCGTCAGAGGCGATGGTTCTCTGCGGGCTCGACCACATCATCGGCCTGGCCACCGATGGCGATCCGACCAACGACGTGCAGGTCGCGAACATGAGCTTCGGGGAGGACCGCGCCTGGGGAGACTGCGCCAACGACGCGCTCCACGCCGCCATCTGCGCGGCGAGCGCCGCAGGGATCACCCTGGTTGGTGGCGCGGGCAACTCCGCCGTCAACGCCAACACGTTCGTGCCGGCCGCGTTCCCCGAGGTGATCTCCGTTTCCGCGCTCGCCGACTTCGACGGCCACCCCGGCGGCCTGAAGGGCTGCGCCTTCGTCGCGGACCTGTTCTGGTACGAATGCGACGACACGCTCGCCTTCTTCAGCAACTGGGGCAAGGTCGACGTCATGGCGCCCGGCGTCGCGATTCAATCCACCTGGCCGGGGAACCAGTACAAGGTGATCAGCGGAACCAGCATGGCGACGCCGCACGTCGCCGGAGTCGCCGCGCTCATGAAGGCGGCCAATCCCGCGCTCAGCCCGGCCCAGATCATGGCCCTCATGAAGCAGACCGGCGAATGCCCGAACCAGGCCTATGCCGATGCGGACGGGATCTCGGGTTGCGCCGGCCAGGGGCAATGGACGGACGACCCTGACGGCACGCCGGAGCCGCTGGTCAACGCACTCCGGGCGGCCCAGGCGGCCGCCGACGCGTCCGGGCCGCCGGCGGTGGTGCCAAGTGCACCGACCCTCACCTCCGCGAGCGCGGGCAACGCCAGCGTTGCTCTCGCCTGGACCGCGCCGGCAAACAACGGCGGCGCCGTGATCAGTGGCTACCAGGTCTGGCGCGGCACCGCCCCGGGCGGCGAGGCACTGCTCACGGCCACGGCCAACCCGGCGTCGTACACCGATACGACCGCCAGCAACGGAACGACCTACTACTACCAGGTCGCCGCTGTGAACAGCGTTGGCACCGGCCCGCGCTCCAATGAGCTGAGCGCGACACCACAAGCTCCGCCCCCACCGCCGCCCGTCGTGCCGGGCGCTCCGACCCTCGACGCGGCCACCGGCGGCGATGCCAACGTCGCGCTGGCCTGGACCGCGCCGGCAAACAACGGCGGTGCCGCGATCAGTGGCTACCAGGTCTGGCGCGGCACCGCCCCGGGCGGCGAGGCACTGCTCACGACCACGGCCAACCCGGCGTCGTACACCGATACGACCGCCAGCAACGGAACGACCTACTACTACCAGGTCGCCGCCGTCAACAGCGCCGGCGCCGGCCCGCGCTCGAACGAGCTGAGCGCGACCCCGCTGGCACCACCGCCACCGCCTCCGCCACCGGTCGCGCCAGGTGCACCGACCCTCACCTCCGCGACTGCCGGGAACGCCAGCGTTGCCCTCGCCTGGACGCGCCGGCAAACAACGGCGGTGCCGCGATCAGCGGCTACCAGGTCTGGCGCGGCACCGCCCCGGGCGGCGAGGCACTGCTCACCACCACGGCCAACCCGGCGTCTACACCGACGCCACCGCCAGCAACGGAACGACCTACTACTACCAGGTCGCCGCTGTGAACAGCGTTGGCGCCGGCCCGCGCTCAAATGAGCTGAGCGCGACGCCGCGGAGCGTGCCCAGCGCGCCGCGCAGCCTGGTGGCGAGTGCGAGGCGGGTGACCGGCGTGAACCTTGCCTGGTCGGCCCCGCTCTCGAACGGGGGGAGCACGATCACCGAATACCGGATCTACCGGGGCACCGTGTACGGCGGCGCGCGGACCTTCCTCGCCACCAGCACGACGACGAGCTACGTCGACATGGCGACGGTGTCGCGGGTCCGCTACTACTACATCGTGCGCGCCGTCAACGCGGTGGGCGAGGGACCAGCCTCGAACGAGGCGAACGCGAAGACCTGGTAGGGCAGCGGCGCAGGTCAGAAGTCGCGGCGACCCGCGAAATGTTCCTCCACCTCGGGACGCGTCAGCTCGTAGACCGCCAGGCGCTGGCCGCCGGGAGCGATGAACGAGCAGATCGGACCCTGGGGAATCTCGAACGTGCGCTCGCGCGCCCACCCGCGCGCCGCAAGCTCCTTCAGCGAGCTTCCGAGGTCCGCCACCCGATAGACGAGGACCGGCCGGTCGCCCTCGAGGTGATCGGCAAGCAGGATGCGCGGCGGCTGCTCGGTGAGCTCGATCATCGCCACGCGCGCCCCCATCCCTTCCACGGCGAAGATGAGGCGCCCACCCAGGACGGAGGTGAAGTACTCCGAGTCCCCTGACGGGTCGCGCGTCGGCATGTAGACGTAGTCAAGCTGCTCGAAGGGGAGCGCTCCCACGATCAGGCCGCCGGTTGACGCAACAGGTACGGGCTCAGGCGGACGGTCAGCTCGCCCTTTGGCAGCGCTCCCACGATCCGATCGACCGGTCGACCGCGTTGCAGGACCACCATGGTGGGGATCGAGTAGGCGTCGAACCGCTGAGCGATCACCGGGTTCTCGTCGACGTTGACCTTCACCACCTTGAGCTTGCCGGCGTACTCCCGGGAGAGCTCCTCGAGGATGGGGCCCACGAAGCGGCACGGACCGCACCACGGCGCCCACAGATCGGCCACAACCGTGACCGCCGCATCGGCCTCCGTGTCGAAGGTCGCATCGGTCCCGTTCACCAGCCAGGGAAGCGCTTCCTTGCATTTGCCGCAGGTCGGGACGCCGCGCGGGCTCGGGCTGATCCGGTTCTTCGCGCCGCAGCTCTTGCAGGTGAGCACCGAGTCGGTCATGCGCGAATCATAGGCGCGACAATGACGGCGTTCCTGACCCCGTTGGCGAGACCCGTTGGCGAGACCCGTTGGCGAGCGTCTGCACCGCATACAGAGGAGCTGAGTCCATGAACGCATCCCCTGGTTCGATCCTGCTCATCATCGCCGTCGTGCTCTTTCTCCTGGCCGCCTTCAACGTTGCCCTTGCTTCGCTCGACCTCGTCACCCTTGGCCTCGCGGCCTTCGCCGCCTCGTTCCTGCTCGGCAGCGGCGGCCTGAACCTCAGGCGCTGAGCGCCCTAGAAGGCGAGCGCGAGGAGCTCGGCGTAGGTCGCCTCGACGTCGACCGGCCGGCCGTGCCGGCCGAACCAAGTGCCGACATTGGCGACGTCGCGGTGCAGCAGGTCGTACGCATCGGTATTGGTCGTGAACTCGACCGCCTGCGGGAGGTCGATCAGGACCAGGCGACCCTGCCACCAGAGCAGGTTGTAGGCGGACAGGTCGGCGTGCACCATCCCTGCCGCGGTCAATGACCGAATGCTGGCCAGCAGCTGCTCCCAGGCCGATTCGACCTCGTCCGGCGACAGCCTCGCCTGCGCCAGCTTCTGCGCCGCCTGGCCCTCGTCGCCGATGAACTCCATCAGCAGCCCGTCGTCGCTGCGCTCGACCGGGTACGGCACCGATGCCCCCGACCCCCAGGCGCGCTCGAGCATCGTCCATTCCTGGATCGGCCACAGGCGCGCCGCGAGCTTATGGCCGAACGCGGTGCCGCCCATCACCGCGCGCTTGTCGCGCGTCGGCAGGAACCAGCCGGCCTTGTAGACCGCGTCGCCGCGGTAGACGGTCGAGTTCGAGAAGCCGAGCGCGCGGAGCTCACCGCGCCCCGGGTAGCGTGGTCGGTATCGTTTGTGGGCGAGGAGAACCGTCCTGCTGGCGAATCGGCGCTCCACCAGGAAGACCTCGGCCTCCTTGCCGGATTTCAGGGTGCCGCGAGGGTGGTCCTCGTATGGCTCGTCGACGAGCCAGTCGGGTGCCGCTCGCGGCGCAGATGCCACGGAATGCACGAAAAAGCGCTCCAAAAACGGATCGGTGGGTGGTCCCGACCCTGGAGCGCTGGCGTCAGTTCGTCAGTGGCTCGAGCGGTCGGGAGGGACGGGCGTGCCGTTGATCACGTCGCTCCTCCTCTTCGTTAGCTGCTCTGATGCGCCGAACTATGCACCCGCGCGGCGGGCGCTGACAAGCCCTGAGTGACGGCCCGGCTAGCGCCCGAACATCTCGCGCGACTGGCGCGCCGCCTGGATTCGCGCCGCGTGCGGGTTGGTTCTCCGTTCCCGCGGCTGCCTGGGCGGCGGCGTGCCGATCGCCACGCCGCCACCGAGCGGGAGGTAATCCACGGTGCCGATCGGCTCGTCGTCGAGCTGCGTATCGGCGGCCCACGGGGCGGGTGCGGGAGGCGGTCCCGGGGTCGCCGCCGGGACCACCTGAGCGAGGACCTCTTCAGGGAGCTCCTCGCGTCGGCGCCCGACGACCAGGAACCAGAACGCTGCCACGAGGCCGATGACCCCCACGCCGCCGAGCATCAGGTTGGAGAGCTGCTGTTGCTGTATCGACTCGTCGAGCGCAGGAACCGGGCGGGACGTCGCGGCGGGCTTCGCCGACGGGCCCGCCTTCTTCACCGTCACCGCGGGAGGCTTGGGCGCTGCGGACACGACCGGCGCGGCCGGCGGGGGAGGGACGATCGCGGGTGCAGCGGCAGGCGGAGGAGCGGGCGGCGCGGCTGGTGCGACCGGCGGCACCGGGGCCGGGGCGACCGGTCTCGGGGTCGGCCTGGGCGTCGGCTTGGGTGTCGGCTTCGGCGTGGGCCGTGGCGTTGGCGTCGGCGCGGCCGCCACTTTGACCGTCGGGCCGGCGAGGGTCGGACTCTTGCCCGCGCCGACGGCGGCCGCGAAGGTGACGCTCCAGCTCCCGACGGGCAGCCGGCCGACACCGCGGTACACGCCGTCGGTGGCGGTGCCGGTGGCGAGCTTGAGGCCAATGGTCTTTCCGCCCGCCGATGCGCTGACCGAGGTTGGCGCGTGGCCCCGGCGACTGAAGTAGTGAATCGAGAAGGTGAAATTCGTCGCGGTCGTGCCGCTCCCTGGGCTCACGGAGGCGCTGTCCAGCGCATTGCCCGCCGCGAGGGTCCCCGGCGCGCTCGCCAGTACGGCGCCCAGGAGCGCCGCCCCGAACGCGAACCTGCGCATGAGCTCCATATCCTGGGGAGCATCGGTATCCGCAGCGGTCGCTCGCTATAGCCCGATGGGGGAGTACGTCCGGGGGACGGTATCGGTCTGGCATCATGCCGGCCCATGCGCCTCGCCCCGTATCTGCGCCTGCTGCGCGAGAACCCCGCGTTCGCTCGCCTCTACGCCGCACAGCTGATCAGCTTTGGCGGTGACTGGTTCGCCACGGTCGCGCTGCTCGGGCTTTCGCTGGAGCTGACCGGGTCGTCGGCGCTGGCCGCGCTCGTGCTGGTCCTCCAGACCGGCGGCTTTGCGCTCACCGCGCCGCTCGCCGGCACGTTGGCCGACCGCTTCGACCGGCGCAAGCTGATGGTTGCGGCCGATCTCGCCCGCGTGCCGATTGCGCTCGCCTTCCTCCTTGCCCGCGACCCAGGGACGCTGTGGATCGCCTTCCTCGCGGTCGCCCTGCTCGCCGTGGGCGCCGCGGTCTTCGAGCCGAGCTCTTCGGCCGCCCTGCCGAACCTCGTCGACGCGCAACAGCTGCCGGAGGCGAACGTCCTGCTCGGCTCGGCGTGGGGCACGATGCTCGCGGTCGGAGCGGCGTTGGGCGGCCTCGTTGCCGCGACGCTCGGACGCGACGCCGCGTTCATTGCGAACGCCGCCTCATTCGCGCTGTCGGCCGCGTTGATCGTCGGAATCCGACGGCCCCTGCAGCAGCCGCGCGAGGCGGGCGCGGCGGGCGGGGGATTGGGCAGCATCGGCCGGTCCGTGGGAACCGCAATCACCTTCGCGCGGCGGAGCCGGGTGGTCGCCTCGCTCCTCCTCTCGAAGACGACCTTCGGAGTGGGCACCGGGGTGGTGCTCATGCTTGCGGTGTTCGGGCGCAACGTGTTCGGTGCGGGCGACGCGGGGATCGGCCTCCTCTTTGCGGCGCGTGGCCTTGGCGCGCTCCTTGGCCCGTTCCTGGCCCGCTCGTTGGTCGGCCTCGAGGACCGCGGACTGCTGCGCGGCATCCGCGCCTCGTTGGTGGTGGTGGTGGTCTGCTACGCCCTCTTTCCGGTCGCGCCGACAATCTGGCTCGCGGCGCTGCTGGTCTTTGGCGCGCACCTGGGCGGCGGCTCGCAGTGGATGCTCTCCACCTACGGGCTGCAGCGTTCGACGCCCGATGCGATTCGCGGCCGGGTCTTCAGCTTCGACTACGGCCTGGTCACGCTCACCATCGCGCTATCGACCCTGCTTGCCGGGTTCCTGGCCGATGCCCTTGCACCGCGCCTTGCGGTCTGGACCATGGTCTCGCTCATCGTCGTGGCGGGCAGCGGCTGGATCTTGTTCAGCCGGCCCGCCCTCGCGCGGCTCGACGAGCCCTCCGGCTAGGCGAAGAACTCGTTGATGGCAGCGGTGTCATCGGAGAAGGCCCAGCGCTCGGTGATCTTGCCGTCGCGGACATGGCAGATCTCGGCAGTGCGGTATTTGAGCGTCTTTCCGGCGCGTGTCGCGGTCGCGTTCACCAGGCCCACCGCGTGCTCATCGTTGGCGACCACGTCGTGCAGCTCGGCCTTGATGTCGAAGTCCGGCGGCGTTCCGCCGGCATACATGTCGGCCAACGCCTGCTTGCCGCGGATGGGTTCCGCACGGCCGATCTCATGCCAGACGACGTCGTCCGACAGATAGTCGGCTGCCTGCATGTCGCCCGCGTTGAATGCGTCGGTCACCTTGCGGAGCAGTGCGGCGTTGGGATGCTCGGACATGGGGAGTCTCCTCGGTCTGCATCGGGTTGGTTGCGTCAGCGTACCGCTCAGGACTCGGCCGGTGTGCGCCTCCGAGGGGCGTCGCCGCGTCGCGAGATCGAGGCCGAGAAGGATCCAGCCGATCCCCGCGAGCGCGATGCCGACCTGCGAGGCGGTCCGAAGATCGCCGAGGCCAGTCCGAGACGGTCGATCCCCGTGACTGCGAGCGCGGACCCGACGGCGAGCGTGAGCGCGCCCCAGCGCGAGACCACGCCGAGTCGAAGGGTGACGAGCTCCAAACGCTGCATCGGTCAGCTGCATCGCCACGGCGGCGGCAAAGAAGACGAGCCCGAAGTCACCGGCAAACGGCTGGGGGCGACCGGTCGCGAGGACCATCATCGCCAGGTACCACGCATTGGCGAGCAGGGCGGGGACCGCACCCAGCAACGCCACCGTCGGCGCGACCGATGCCTGGCGCCGATGAACGCCGATGACGATCGCCATCGCGCCAATCAGGAAGAGATAGATCCGGACCGTGTTGAGCTCCGGTGAAATCTCGAACAGGAATGCCGCGAGCAGGACGGCACCGCCCAGGATCCCCGCCAGGCCGAGCGCTGCGGCTCGCGGTCGAGGGGGAGGTTGCAGCCAGCGAATGCGCCACGATTCGATCCCTCCGTGCATGCTCCGTCGCGGCCGTGACGACCAGGTCGCCGAGCGTCCGCAACCACGTGACGACGACGCCGCCGGAGGCGCCGCTGGACCGCGCGTCGCGCAGCCGGTCGCCGAAGAGCTGCACGAGGTCGTCTTCGAACCGGGCCCGGAACTGGGCGGGATAGACGTGCAGGAGCCAGCGGTACGCACGCTCGTGAGCCCTGTCGCGAGAGATCACCCGACGGCCTCGAGGGCCCAGGGGCGTGCCGAGCGGACGAGCGCCTCCAGTCGACGGACCTCGGTCGCCGCCACGGCCCTTCCCGTGCCGGTGAGCCGGTAGTAGCGTCGGCGCTGGTCGTCGACCTCGAGGTCGGGGCGCTCGTCGCTCTCCTCGATCAACCCGTCGTCGAGGAGGCGCCGGATGGTGGTGTACACGCCGCCGGTCCAAGCTGGGTGGCACCGTCGGTCATCCGCGCGATCTCGCGCATGATCGCGTAGCCGTGACGCTCCTCTGGCCCGATGGCCAGCAGGACGTGGATGGCGGTCCTCGAGAGCTGCGGGACGCGCGGTGGTTGGCCGGCGGCTTCCATGGCGCCACTCTATCAGATCCTGATGTAGTGTCAACCGATATATTCGGAGGGAGCATCGGGTCCGTTCAGCCGCGTTCGAGTGGTATTCTCGTGAGCCAGCAAGCGGTTGCGAACGGAGGCGAACGAATGGCTCGCATCACCGTCGTCAACGACAATCCCGAGTTCCTTGCCCTCGTGCGCGAGATCCTCGAAGACGATCGGTACGACACCGTCACCGTCGACGGCGACCGGCCCGATGCGATCGAGGCCGTGCGCGAGTCGCGGCCCGACCTGCTGATGATCGACCTGCGGATGGGGACCGATCAGCTGCACGGCTGGGATATCGCGCAGAAGGTGCGCGAAGAGGCCGACTTCAACGGCCTGCCGATCCTGATCTGCAGCGCGGACGTGTTCGCGGTCAAAGACCTCGAAGACGACCTGAAGAGCACGCAGCACGTCGGAACGCTGCTCAAGCCCTTCACCATCGATGCGCTGACCGACGCGATCGACGAGCTGCTCGCAGAGGGCGCCGCTCGCTAGACGTCGTCGCTCTCGAGCTCCCGACGTGCGTCGCTGAGGGCCTGGCGGAGCTCCGTATCGGTCCCGGCCGATTCGTCGAGGTCGTTCAGCAGCACGCGCGCTCGCTCTCGAAACTGCTCCATGACCCGTGAGTCCCGGCGCCGACGCTCGACACGGTAGGGCACGAGGATCGCCTGGATCTGCAGTTCGATGCGGCGCCTGTCCATCGGGGCACAACTCGAGCGGCGGGGATGAGGCACTCCGCAAGCGCCATGCCCATCGGCCGGGAGGAGGCGCTGGCCGTCGTCAGAGCGTGATCCCGTAGCGCTCCTGGAGCTCATCGGTCCAATCGTCGAGGATGGTCAGCCCATACGACTCGGCGAGCGCACTGTAGCGTTGGGTCCATTCCGGACCGTGCTCCTGGAGGATGGGCGCCAGCTCTTCGAAGTACCGCTCCAGCCCGGCCGGCATGACGACCTCGAGCACGCGTGCGGGTTCGTCGGACACATTCCACATGGCATGCGGGACCGATCGCGGCTTCGCCAGCCAGCTGCCCGGTGGGCACCTCCTCGGTGATCTCCTCTGCAGCCGGACTCCGATGCTCCCGGACAGGACCAGTGAGAACTCGTCCTCGTGCGAGTGGGCGTGCGGCTTGACCAGGGTGCGGGGCGGGATGGTGACCTCGAGCAGCGCGATGCCCCCATCGGTCTCCCCTCCGCCCAGGCCGTAGCGGAACTGAACGTCGTAGAGCGAGAGGGTGTGGGCTTGATCCGGTCGAACGATCCTGGGCTGCATGGGCGAAGCCTCCTGCGTGCCAAGACGTTAACTCTCGCGTGAACCTGCCAGCCCCGATCTGGCCTACCCACGGACGGATGGAACGCGCATCGCGGCTGGTCGTGTCCTTGCGCTCTGGCTGGCGGCCTGCACGCCGGTGGCTCCGGTCGTGCCCGGCCGATCGGGCGCGGTCGCCGGCCCGAGCGTCGGCGCGAGCGGGAGCGTCGGCCCCAGGCTCGGAGCGTGACGCGGGCTGGACCGGGACCTTGAAGGCCTGCTGCCGGCCATGGAGGCGATGCACCCCGACCTGTACCACGGCACGCCGAAGGCCGACCTCGAGGCGGACGTCGCGAGGCTGACGCAGTCGGTCTCGCACGGCGAACGACGACCAGCTGATGGTGGGAGTCCTTGACGATCGTCGCGCCGCGTCAGCGCAGCGGGCCGCGATGGGCACACCGGCGCCTTCATCTGGGGCAAGGGAAGGTATCCGGTGCACAGCCTTCCGCTCCGCCTCTGGTCATTCACCGATGGGCTTTACGTCGTCGGCGCGCTGCCCCCGTACGACGGGCTCGTCGGCAGCCGCGTCGATTCCGTGGCTGGCCGCGCGACCGCCGAGGTGCTCCGGGCCCTTGAGCCGCTGATCCCGCGCGACAACCCGACCACCGTCACACTCCTCACCCCGCGCTACCTGCTCATCCCGGAGGTGCTCCACGGGCTGGGCCTGGTCGACCAGGTTGGACCGATCCGGCTCGGGCTGACGGACCGGGCGGGCGCGGCGAGCACGGCCGCCATCGAGCCGGTGGCGATGGGTGCCTACAACGCATGGGCCGGCGCCTACGGTCTGCATCTCCCGCCGATCCCCAAGGTCCGCTACCTGGCGCGCTCCGAGGAGCCGCTCTGGCACGAGCTCCTGAACGAGGCGACGCTCTATGTCCAGTACAACCGCGTCGATCGGCTCGCTCCCAGCCGCTTTGACGAGATCCAGGCGGCCGCCGGGCAGCCGGGCGTCCGCACCGTCATCCTCGACCTGCGGCACAACTACGGGGGAGAGAGCAACGGGTACGCGCCCTTGCTGGCGGTTCTCACCTCGCCGCAGATGAGCGGCAAGGACCTCTACGTCATCACCGGGCGCAACACGTTCTCGGCTGCGTCGCTGCTTGCCGCCGAGCTCGACCGGCAGACCGATGCCCTCTTCGTCGGCGAGCCGATGGGCGGCAGCCCGAACCTCTACGGCAACTCCCGCGACATCACGCTGCGGAACTCGCGGCTCGTCGTCAGCGTCGCCACCGAGTACTTCGAGCGAGGCACCCCCGGCGACCCGCGGCTGACGATCGATCCCGACATCCCGGCGCCGCTCTCCTCGATCGACTACTTCGCGGGACGGGATCCCGCCCTGGAGGAGATCAAAGGTCGCTAGCTGTTTGACGCAGCGTTGACCGGGACATAACCTCGGCTTCAACAGGCCGGGCCAGGCTGAGGAGCGACCCCGGCACGCCCCACGTCCCCATTACCCGACGCCCCCGTACCCGGAGAATCGCCGAGCATGACTGCCGCCGCGCCCGCTGCTCTACGACCGCGCCCCCATCGAGCTGCCGCATCGGGTGCGCCTCGAGATCCTTGGCGCCGTCCTGCTGGGGATCTTCCTCGCCGCCCTGGACCAGACGATCGTGGGCACGGCGCTGCCGGTGATCGTCACCGCGCTCAACGGCAACGACGTATACATCTGGGCCTTCACCTCGTACCTGCTCGCCGCCACGGTCAGCGGCCCGCTCTACGGCAAGCTCTCCGACCTGTTCGGGCGGCGTATTTCATCGTGATCGGGGTCGCGATCTTCCTGACCGGCTCGGTGCTGTCCGCGCTGTCTGGCCAGATGTGGCAGTTCATCGGCGTCCCGTGGGCTGCAGGGGCTGGGCGCCGGCGCGCTGTTCCCGATCTCGCTGGCGATCATCGGCGACATCTTCGCCCCGTCCGAGCGCGGCAAATACCAGGGCTTCTTTGGCGCCGTCTTCGGGTCTCGTCCCTCATCGGTCCGGCCATCGGCGGGCTCATGACCGACAACTGTCGGCTGGCACTGGATCTTCCTTGTCAACTTGCCGCTCGGCGCGATCGCGCTCTTCGTCATCTGGCGCACGCTGCCGAGCGTCCGCAGCCACAGCGCGGACACGGACGATCGACTACCTCGGCGCGGCGGTCCTCGTGGCGGCCCTGGTACCGATCCTGATCGGCCTCACCAACAAGCAGTTCGGCGAATGGTCCGATCCCGAGGTCGGCGGCCTCGTCGCCCTTCGGGCTGTTGCTGGCCGCGGTCTTCGTCTTTGCCGAGTCGCGCGCCAAGGAGCCGATCCTGCCGCTCGGCCTCTTCCGGATCCGCGCCTTCACCGCGAGCATGTTCGCGTTCTTCCTGGCGGCGATGGGCTTCTTCGCGGCGGTTGTCTTCCTGCCGCGCTGGTACCAGGTCGTTGCCGGCAGCTCGGCGACCGGGGCGGGCTACGCGATCCTGCCGCTGCTGGGCGGCCTGATCGTGTCCGCCATCGCCTCCGGCCAGCTGATCGCGCGCACCGGCCGATACAAGGCGCTCATCGTTGTGTCCCTGGCCGTGCTGGCGGTCGGCCTCTTCCTGCTGACCCACCTGCGGCCCGACACGCCGCAGCCGCTCGTCTGGCTCTGGATGGCGGTCGCCGGGGTGGGGATCGGTCCCTGCCTTCGCCGCCTTCACGCTGGTGGTGCAGAACGCGGTGCCGCGTCAGCGAGCTGGGCGTCGCGACCAGCAGCGTGACCCTCTTCCAGCAGCTGGGCGGGACGGTGGGGCTGGCGATCGCCGGCTCGATCTTCGGATCCGTGCTGCTCGAGGAGGTGCCGAAGCAGCTCGACCGCCGCAGGCGTGCCGGAGCCGTATGCCTCCGGGTTCACGTCGGGTGGGGGAGCTCGCGCTGAACAACCTGGCCCGGGTCGGCGACCTCGGTGCATCGATCCTGGCGCAGGTGCCGGCAGTCATCCGCCCGCAGGTCGAGCCGCTCATCCCGGCCATGGTGAGCGGGATCCACGAGGCGTTCTCGCTCGCCACCGCGGCGACCTTTACGATCGGCATCATCACCGCGGTGCTCGCCGCGCTGATCGTGCTGGTGGTGATGCCCGCCGGGCGGATGGGCGAGGGCGAGGGGGCTCCGACCCCGGCGCCGCGGGCGGAGCTCGAGCCCTCGGCGGACTGACCGATGGAGGAGCGGATCATCGTCGCCGACCCGGTCGGGGACCCGGAGGGCTACCAGCGCGAGCTGCTCGCGATGCTCGGCGGAGAGGACCCGCGCGACGTCATGGCGGCGACCCTTGCCAATCTTCGCGGGCAGGCGGCAGCTGTCTCGGAGGACCGGCTCTCGCGGCGGCCGTCGCCCGGGGAGTGGTCCGCTGCGGAGCTGCTCGGCCACCTGTGGGATGCGGAGATCGCGTACGCCTTTCGCGCTCGGGCGATCCTGGCGCAGGACATGCCGCGGCTGATCGGCTATGACCAGGACGCGTGGAGCACCCTGGCGCGTCCGCCGTTCGGCGAGCTGCTGGCTGCCTTCACGGCGCTGCGCACCGCGAACCTCGCCCTGATCGATGGGACGCCGGAAGAGGCCTGGGATCGGTCCGGCATCCACGAGGAGCGCGGGCCTTCAGCTTCGGCCTGCTGACCAAGGAGATCGCGGGGCACGACAAGGCGCATCTCCTCCAGCTGCAGCAGACGCTGGCCGCGGTCTGACCGATGCGCAAGGCCGACGTCGAGCTCCTCTTCGACTACCTCTTCTGGCTGCGCGACCGGATCCTCAGCGCCGCGACGCAGCTGACGCCCGAGGAGTTCACCTCGTCGGAGACGGTCTGGTCTCGGGACCTGCGGGCCACGCTGGTCCACGAGCTGGACGTCGAGTTCAGCTGGCGTGAGCGGCTGCGCGGTGAGCCGGTTGCGAAGTGGGGTCCAGACGCCGAGCTGGAACCCACGGACTATCCGACGCTCGAGGCCCTTGCCGACCACTGGCGACGCGACCAGGCCGAGATGCGCAGCTGGCTCTCCGCACTGACCGATGAGGATCTCGCGGCAAAGCCACCGGGCGAGCGCGAGCCCTTCCCGCTCTGGTTCTACGTGATGCACCTGCTCAGCCACGCGATCCAGCAGTGCACCGTGGCGGGCGTGCTGCTGACGCGCGTCGGGCAGTCGCCGGGCGACCTGGAGTTCCTCGACTTCGCCGATTCGCTTTGCTCGGGAGCGGTTCGCCGGCGAGTAGCGGGGCGGTGCCGAGCGGCTGACAGGTTTGCTGGTCCTGGCGAGTATCGGCCATCGGATGGCTTGATTTGCCCGGGCCAGCACGATGCGGCCAGGCTGGCTGCCTGCCTGCCTGGCCGATGCATGCCAGCGCTGGCAAATCTGGCCATCGGCTGTCCGATAGATGCCAGCGCTGGCAAAATGGCGGGTCGAGACGCCTCTGGGAGAATCGGTCCCGTGAAGTGGCTGGCCCTGATTGGCATCGCGAGCCTGGTGACCGGCTGCGTGATCGGCGGCGTCGCTGGGCCGACGCCGCCTGACTTCGGTCGGGTGCCTGCAGCGGCGCGACCCGCTTTGCCTTCGCCGGGCGAGACGACCCTCGCGGCGCTCGGGCTCGGACACTTCGATCGGCGGGGAGCGACCGAGTCGGCACCGTCGGGTCACGGCGGACAAATCGACCTCGCCGCCGGCCGCAGCCAGCCGGGCGTTGCCGGCGGCGCCGCCCAGCCGAGCGGTCTGCGTCCAATGGCCCGACGGGAGCGGAATGGCAGGCCCAGTCGACGACGGCTGGCAACCGCCCGCCGGCGTGAATGCGAACGAGGGAATTCCGGCGCCGCTGATCGCCGTCGTGGTTGGGGCGCTGCTCCTGGCCGGGGCCTCGTACCTCGCCTTTCGACGCAGGCCGATTCCGGAGAGCGAAGACTAGGCAGGACCGAGCGAACCCGGAACCCGGCGTATGCTCTCGGGCCATGATGCGACGCGACCTGCCTGTCGGCACCGTGACCTTCCTCTTCACCGATGTCGAAGGCTCGACCCGGCTGCTCCACGAGGTCGGCGAGTCAGCCTACGCGGACGCGCTCGCGGAGCACCGGCGCATCCTGCGCGAGGCGATTGGCGCCCACGACGGGATCGAGGTCGACACAGAGGGGGACGCGATCTTCGCAGCCTTCGCGACCGCCGTCGGCGCCGTGAGCGCCGCCAAAGATGCGCAGGTAGCGCTCGAGCCCGGGCCGATCCGCGTCCGCATGGGCCTGCATACCGGAACGCCGCTGCGGACCGAGGAGGGGTACGTGGGGGTCGACGTGCATCGAGCGGCGCGCATCGCCGCCGCTGGCCATGGAAGGCAGGTGCTCGCTCGTCGGCCACCGCGGCGTTGTTAAGCGGCGTCCCGCTCACCGACCTGGGGGAGCATCGGCTCAAGGATCTGAGCTCCCCGGAGCGCATCCATCAGCTCGGCATGGAGGCGTTTCCTCCGCTCCGTACCCTCTCCCCATCGAACCTGCCTGAGCCGGGAGGTGCCCTCATCGGGCGGTCCGACGAGCTGCTCGAGATCGGCGAGCTACTGCGCGATGGGGCGGTCCCGCTGCTCACCCTCATCGGTCCCGGAGGCGTCGGGAAGAGCCGGCTGGCCCTCGAGGCCGCTGGCGCCGTGGCGAGCTGATCCCACGGCCGCTGGTGGATCCCGCTGGTCTCGATGCGCGAGCCTTCGATGTTGGTGGGCGCCATCAGTCAGACCCTTGGCCTGCCGGAGTCGGCAACGGCGACCGAGGTGAATCGGCACCTCGGAGGCGGCGGGTGCTGCTCGTCATCGACAACGCTGAGCACCTGCTGCCGGAGCTCGCCGACCGCCTGGCGGAGCTCGTGCCCGCGGGCGGCGAGACGACCGTGCTGCTGACCAGCCGCGAGCCGCTGCACCTTGAATCTGAGCGGCTCGTGCGGTACCGGTCCTGAGCGAGACTGACGCCGAGCGGCTTCTGGTAGCGCGCGCCGCGGCATTGGGTGTGACCGTGCCACCTTCCGATGCGCTCGCGACGCTGGTCCGGCGTCTCGACCGCCTGCCGCTCGCTCTTCAGCTGGCGGCTGGTCGGCTGCCGATCCTGTCCGTTGAGCAGGTGCTCGAGCGGCTCTCGCAGCGGCTTGACCTCTCTGCCTCAGCGAGGGATGCGGACCCACGTCAGCGGACGCTGCGCGCCACGATCGAGTGGAGCCACGACCTGCTGCACGAGCCGGAGCGCACTGTTTTCCGGCGCCTCTCCGTTTTCGCGGGCGGGTGCACCCTCGAGGCGGCGGAGGCGGTTTGTGGGGTGGAGCTCGAGGTGCTCCAGGCCCTCGTGGATCAGTCGCTCGTTCAACGCGAAGACGACGCCGGCCCTGTACCCCGCTTCTCGATGTTGGAGTCGATCGGGCAGTTCGCGGCTGAGCGCCGGGGAATCTGGCGAGGAGTTGGAGATCCGAGCGCGTCACGCCGCCTGGATCCGGCGCTCGGCGAGCGCGTCGATGCGCAGCTGCGCATCGGTGAGCCGGAGGAGCGCTGGGTGACAGTGCTCAACCCGGAGCTGGATAACCTGCGCGCCGCGGTGGCCTTCGGCCTCGAGAGCGGCGACTCAGGCCTCGTTCGCGCGATCGCCGCAGCCCTGCCCACCTTCTGGCTCATGCATGGCCGGTCCGCCGAGGGCCGCGCGTGGATGGAGCGGGCGCTGGAGCTCGAGCCGGCCCAGGACGAGACGCAGCGCCGCCTCTTCGGCGGACTCGCCATCCTCGCCTACCTGCAGGGGGACTATGCGGCGGCCACTGAGGCCGCGGATGCGGCCGCGGACCTCGCCATCCAGCTGGGCAGCGTGGTCGGTCGCTTCGCGGGGCTGCGCGCGCGAATCCGCGCGGCCATGATGCACGACGACTTCGCGGCCGCAGAGCCGCGGCTAGAGGAGGCGTGCTGGCCGCTCGGGAGGATGACAACGGTGTGGGGATGTCGCCTGCCGCATCAACCTCGCGCTCATCGCCAACCTCACCGGGCGCCACGACCGCGCAGAAGCGCTGCTGGGCGAGAACCTGCCGTTTGTCCGCAGCCGCGGTCAAGCCCGCTGCGAGGCGACCAGCCTCGTTGGGCTCGCCGAGACGTTCACCCGCCAGGGCCGATGGCCTGAGGCCATCGACCACGCGATCGCCGCCGCAGAGGTGGCACCCCGCGCTGCCGACCCGACCCTCATGATTGAGGATCTGCGCTGGTATGCCCTCGCTGCTGCGGGGCTGGGGGAGGCGGAGCGCCCGGCGCGCATCCTCGGCGCCTGCGAGACCGCGGAGTCGGAGATGGATGTGCCTCTCGAGCCGCACGAGCAGGTGATCCGCGACGAGCTGGTCGGCGTGCTTCGCGCGGCTCTTACCGATGCCGGCCTCGAGGCGGAACGGGCCCGTGGGCGCCGCCGAGCCTCTCCGCCGCTGCCGCCGACCTGATGCGCGAGAGCTCCGTCGCCGTCTGACCGCCCTGCAGCAGGATACCGCCCAGCTGATCCGCCATGCGACTCTGCTCCCCTGTCATCGAGCGAATTCGTGGTCCGCCTCCAGCTCAGCGACTGACGACTTCTGGCTTCGGCGAGCATCGGCCATCGGATGCGGAATTTGCTGGTGCCAGCGCGGGACGGCCAAAATGGCAAATCGCGACCGCGCCGGACCGCTAGACTGCGGAACCGATGAGCGCCCCTGAGCTGCCCGACTCGATCGCGGGCAACATCGCGGATTGGACCCGCAGCAACGAGCAGTACACCGATGCCCGCGCCGAGGTCGCTTGGGCACCGCAGCCCATCACGTGGGGCGTCTTCGGGGTCCGCGAAGACGAAATCGGCTCACCGCTGGGCGAGGTTGCGGGCCTGGACGTGGTCGAGCTTGGATGCGGCACGGCGTACTTCTCGGCGCAGCTGGCGCATCGCGGGGCGCGGCCGGTGGGGGTCGACCCGACGCCGGCGCAGCTGGCCACCGCCCGACGGATGCAGGAGCAGATGGACCTCCACTTCCCGCTGGTCGAGGCACCCGCCGAGCGCGTGCCGCTCCCCGACGCCTCCTTCGACCTCGCGCGTCTCCGAGTTTGGCGCCTCCCTGTGGGCCGATCCGATCCTCTGGATCCCCGAAGCGGCGCGCCTCCTGCGTCCCGGCGGCCGGCTCGTCTTCCTGACGAACTCGACGCTCGCCTACCTCTGCGTTCCAGACGTTGGCGCCGTGACCGAGACGTTGCAGCGGCCGCAGTTTGGGATGTATCGGATCCGATGGCCGGACCAGCAGGGGACCGAATATCACCTCTCGCACGGCGACTGGATTCGGCTCCTGCGCGCGAACGGCTTCGAGATCGAGGACCTGATCGAGCCGCCGGCGCCGCCGGATGCGGAGCGGCACGCGTACTACGACTACGTCACCCCGGAATGGGCGAGCAAGTGGCCTTCAGAGGAGATCTGGGTCGCGCGGCTGCGCTAGCCTCCAGGCGAACTCCTGTGACCGTCACCGATCAGCATCCCGCGCGAGCGCTCTCCGGCAGTGGGCGCCTCGACCATCCGGCGCGGCGGATCGTCTCGCTGCTGCCGTCGGCGACCGAGATCGTGTGCGCCCTCGGGCTCGCGGATCGGCTGGTGGCGGTGACGCATGAATGCGACTTCCCGGCCGATGCGATCGCGGGTCTGCCGCGTATCACCTCCAACCTGCTGCCGCCGGAGGTGCAGCGCTCGGGTGATATCGACACCGCCGTGCGCTCGGCGATGGCCACCGGTCACGGCCTCTACGCCCTCGATGAGCCGATGCTGGCCGACCTGCACGCCGATCTCGTCCTGACCCAGGAGCTGTGCCGCGTCTGTGCCGTCTCCTATCCGATGGTCCTCGAGGCTGCGCGCAGCCGCAGGCGGCGAAGATGGGCCGGCGGTCGTGTCGCTCGAGCCGCATTCGATTGCCGATGTCCTGGCCACGATCGAGCTGGTTGCCGGTCTGCCGGCGTGCCGGAGCGCGGGAGCGAGCTCGTCGCTGGGCTCTCCGCCCGCGCTGGCTGCGGTCGAGCGCCCCACAGGCCGGCCGCGCGTTGCCGTCATCGAGTGGCTGGAGCCGCTCTTCGCCCCGGGCCACTGGGTACCGGAGCAGGTCGAGCTGGCGGCGGAACGTCGGCCATCGGTACGAAGCACGAGCCCTCGCGGGAGATCGCGCTGGGAGACCGTCTCCGAAGCCGACCCGCAGGTCGTGGTGCTGGGGCTCTGCGGCTTCGACCTCGCCCGCACGCTCCGGGAGTGGGCGAATTCCGACCGCCGGAGCCGCTCGCCCGCACGAGCGCATGGCGCGATGGCGAGGTCTGGGCGATCGACGGCTCCGCCTACGTCTCGCGGCCGGGTCCGCGCCTGGTCGACGGGGTCGAGATCCTGTCGGCGATCCTCGCCGGCGTCCCGATCCCCGAGCCGTGGCGGTCGTTGAACGGGAACCGCGGCCTGACGGTCAAGACGCGCCGGATCATCACTCCAGGTCGTCTGTTCGACTCAATACCAGGTACATAACTCAACCGGAGGAGGGCCACGCCCATGGACATGAAGCTCGAGCTCGTCGCCGTGCCCGTCACCGACGTCGACCGCGCCAAGGCGTTCTACGTCGACCAGGTCGGCTTCCACGCCGACCACGACCACCAGGTCAACGAGGCGCTGCGCTTCGTGCAGCTCACCCCGCCGGGCTCCGCGTGCTCGATCGTGTTCGGGACGGGCATCGCCCAGATGGCGCCCGGCTCGCAGAAGGGCCTGCAGGTGCGTCGTCGACGACGCCGAGGCGGTCCGCGCGGAGCTGGTCGGCCGCGGCGTCGACGCCAGCGAGGTCGACGAGCAGCCGTGGGGCTGGTTCGTCGTTCTTCAGCGACCCCGACGGCAACACCTGGTCGGCCCAGCAGATGGTTCCGCAGGACGGTTCGAATGCGTAACCGACCAGTTACGAATCGACTGTCAGAGGGAGTTCAGCGTCGAGCATTTGCGAGTCGCCGCGATGCCATGACCAGGCCAAGGAAGAAGGCCAGCCAGCCGACAAACTGAACGGCCGATGGCTGAGGCATGGCCACGTTGGGAAGGGCCGCCGTCACGGTGAGCCCATCGGCATCACCGCACTCGCTGCCGGGAAGTGTGCCGACGACGGTCAGGTCTCCAACGTCGGACGCCTCCGCGGTGAAGGTGACGCTGAACGAACTGCCGGCCGGCGTCGTGGCAGTGGGCTGGGCGTTCTCGGCCGGGGTTGCGTTGGCGCCTTTGAGCACGTAGACCGATGCGCCGCCGAAGTTGCCCGCGACCGTGAACTGACTGCCGACCGCAACCGAGCCGGGCTCGACGGTCACGATGCAGCCACTGGGGTGAGCGCCCTCCGACGCTGGGTGAGCGAGTACGGCCCCAGCGGCCACCATGCTGGTCACGATCCCGATCGCGAGGGCGGTGCCAAGGCTCTGGACTGGACGTGAGTGGGTCATCACTCGTCCTCCTCCTTCTGGGCGGGCACGTGCCGATAGTGTGCGCTCAGCCCGCCGAAATCTCGACGAGGTCGACTGGCTCCTCGAGGCCGCGCAAGGTCTGGGCACCTAGCGGCCGCACACGAGTGTCAGCAGCAGCCCCTCCGGACACCACTCCCTGCGATGCGACGATCTGTCCGCCCTGGGCAGCCGCCATGATTCGGGCGGCGCGGTGCACCTCCAGGCCGACGTAGCCGCTCGACGTGCGCTCCGGTCGGCC
Organism: uncultured Chloroflexia bacterium; assembly: GCA_963799675.1. GTDB lineage: Bacteria > Chloroflexota > Limnocylindria > QHBO01 > QHBO01 > JALYSK01. The sequence continues at coordinate 19,751 of CAWCXQ010000010.1, read as the reverse complement.
GGTGTGCAGGCCAATCCGCATACGAACGCGAGCCCATCGGGCCAGTGATCCGCCCGGAGCCGATGCTGGATCGCGATAGCGGCCGATACCGCCGAGTCAGAGCTGCTGAACGCAACGAAGACCTCATCACCGTGCGCGTCGACCATGCGCCCTCCTCCACGTTGCGCCTCTTCGGCCACGACCCGCCGGACTTCCGCGAGGACCTCGCCGTACCGGGGCCCAGGGCCCGCACCAGCGCCGTCGAGGCTTCCAGGTCCCCGAACAGGAATGTCACCTCCCCGGTCGGCAGATCGGTCGCGTCGCCGCCGCGAGCCCGCAGCTCGTCACGCAGCTCTGTGGCATCGAGGGCCAGGCGAATGGCGGCGGTGAGGGCAGCCATCACGGATCGGTCATCAGCTAGGAGGGCATCGTGGACCACTGCCGCCAGCGGCCGCCCGTCGCGCTCGATCGGCGTGAAGGTCCGGCCGTCAGCCGGGACCGGGGAGACAGGGACTCCGTCCTGGTCGAGGTAGGCATCGACCGCGGGCGACCACCGCAGGACCTGGAGCTGCGGATCGCCCAGGCGGCTGCGGAGCACTTCCTCCAGGCGCCTGGTCGTGACTCGGGCTCCGGCCTCCAGGATGTCGCTCGCCACCGCCCCTCCGAGCAACCGCAGCTGAACCCCGGCGACCAGGAACGCCAGTGGGAAGAGGACACCCGACGTCACGTTGCCGAGCGTCGAGCGCACGGCTGCGCTGATCGCTTCGAGGTGGAGCGCATCCGCCGGGTAACCGATGGCAGCGAAGGCGAACCTGAGCGGAAGGACGATCGCGATCGGCCACAGCACGCGCCGTGCGGGCCGTCCAGCCATCCGCCAGTGACGCCAGAACAGGTAGAGAAGGCCCACGCCAAGGAACGGCACACCGAAGCTGAAGATGACGCTCAGCGTGTTGCTCACGCCAGGGTTCGGCCACACGAGCAGGACGTTCTCGGGACACCATTCCTGGCACACCAAATCCGGCTTCCAAAAAAGCTGGAACAGGAGGTTCGCCGCGATCGTGTACACGTAGACCGCGGCCACGAATGCGCGGTCCAGCCTGCTGGTCAGGCGGCCGCTCGGCCACGCCAGGACGATGTGGGTGAAGATCGCCTGCGGCAGGTCGACAAGGACACCGGCCATCGTCCACAGGAAGAGAGGAGTGGATGAAGGCCAGCTCCCAGATGAACGTCGCAAAGAAGTTCGCCACGAGCAGGAGCGCGAGCGGGTTCCTCGGCTGTCGTTGCCAGACGACCAGGCCGACCACGAGCCACAACGAGTTTCCGGCGATAAGGGTTACCAGCGGTGCCACATCGTCCGGGGGATCGCCCACGATCCAGGGCAACGCGAGCCCCGCCAGCGCGGTGGCGAGCCCGACAGCCGCAACGGCCCACGGCAGCCAGGCAGCTGTCCAGATTCGGAGCGGCGGCGGTTGCTGCGCCGCGGGTGCGGTCACCGGGTGGGCGAGCTGTCGTGGACCACCGACGCGATCCCGTGCGTCAGAGCCGCGTAGGCCTCGACCAGGTTCTTCCCACTCGCGCGATAGTCAACGCTCCGTGAGCCAACCCGCACGCGGGCCAGGAGAGACACGCCATCGGGGTCGTCCTCGACCTTGAGCGTCTCGACTCGACCGACCGACCCGAGCCGCATCTGAAGGTCGGCCCCGGCACTTTTGAGAAAGCGGCTCGTAGCCTCATCGATTGGCGCTGCCACCCGTCCCGCCTCTGCTCCCGCGTCGAGTCGAAGCCATCGTACCCACCTCGGGAAGCGGCAACCCCAGCTCCCGGCAGACCCACGGCAGGGCGTGGCGCAGCTGCTCGAGCTGGAGCGGGCGGATGGCGGGGGCGTCGGGGATCGGCGGCTGCCCGGCCCGCGCCGCGAAGAACCCGGCGATGAAGGCGGCCTCGAGGCCCGCGTCGGGCAGGATCGATTCGGGCGGTGGCCCTCCCTCGGCGACGAGGGTCGGCAGCCAGGCGGCGATATCCAGCCGCGGGTTGCCGACGACCGCGAGATTCCAGTCGACCAGGACCGCGGAGCCGTCGGCGCGGAAGCAGAGGTTGTCGCTGCGCACGTCGAGGTGGAGCAGGGCGTCGCCGTCGAGCTGGCAGGCATCGGCCGCGGCAAGCAGCGCCGGGAGGTTCGCCTCCAGCCAGGCCGGCGTGACGATGCCCGTGCTGAGCATCGGTCCGGGGATCATCGCGGACGGAGCGGCCAACCGCGGTCGAGCAGCCCCGAGCTCGAGGCCGGCGAGAGCCACGGCTGGGGGAGGCGTTGCGGCGACCTCGCGGAGCATGCGCAGGACCGATTCCACGCGCGCATCGGTCCATGGCGGGGGCCAGACCGCTGAGCTCAGATCTTCGAGAACCAGCATTGGCCGATCCCCGTCGGCCCAGCCCAGCATGCGGGGCATGAACGGCGCCTGGAGGGCGGCGTAGAAACGATGCTCGTCGCGCAGCCAGCCGGCGGTCAGCTCGTTGACGCCCACCTTGACGAAGACCGATCGGCCGTCGTCGAGCTCCACGACCCAGCGCTCCGCCGGCGTGTAGCCGCGATGGATCCTGCGACGGGCAGTTGGCCGCGCGCCGAGGATCTTTGAGAGCTGGTCGTCCATCGTGCGAGGCATGATGCACGGGTGATGAACGAGGCCATCGCCGTCTACGGCACCCTCCGGCGCGGCCGGCGGAACCACTTTCTGCTCGATGGGGCGACCTTCATCGGTACCGGGATTCGTGGCTGGCGTGCTGTTCGAGGTGCCCGGCGCGCCCTTCCGCGATTACGCCTACCCCGCGCTCGTCGAAGGGTCTGGCCGCGTGGCGGTCGAGGTCTACCGCCTGGCAGCCAGGAGATGCTCGACGCGCTCGACGCGCTCGAGCGCTACGACCCGTCGGACGAGGCGAGCTCGCAGTACCTGCGCAGGATCGTGCCCGTGTTCGACTGTCCGGTCGCTCGCGCGTGGGCGTACGTCTATCACGGACCGCGCGAAGAGCTGGGTGATCCCATCACGACGGGCGACTGGATCGGTTCCTAGGCGGACTGCTGGACTCACAGGTCGTCGTAGCTCACGGTCCGCAGGCGATCGAGGTCGTGTCTCCACCCATGGTGGATGTCCCGCGACTCCATCAGCTTGCCCACGCGCCGCTCAAGCATCTGCTGAAAGGGCGGATCGGGCGCATAGAAGAGCCGATGCAGGGCGCCCTGCAGAAAGCCGGGCCGCCAACCCTGCGGCTCGTCGAGCTCCTTGAGCCGCATGGAAAGCTGGTCGAGATACGGGGCACGCCTCCCTTCCAGCGCGAAGAGCGCACGGACCAGGTGCAGCCCCGACTGCGCCGCATGTGCTCGCGCTCCGAGATCGTCTCCGCGACCCACGGCCTTCAACGAATGCGCGAACCCGTGGATATAGCGGTCGTATTCGTCGGCGACCGAGCTGCGGGCCTGCGCCTCGGCCCCCGTGAGCGCATCGCGGAGCGCCTCGACCTCGCCGGTCTTGTCCACCAGGACCGATGCAGTGGCGATGGCCGCGCCGCGAGTGCTTCCTGCGCGCGCCGCGCGCTTCAGGCGCCCGACGCTCTCGTATGTGATCTCCACGGGCGGCGCGTCGGCGTGGAACCGACGCTCGACCGCCGTGCGCCGCTGCCTGCGGCGCTCGTATGCGTCCTGCGTCACCACGCATGCGAAGTCGTAGTTCGAATGGGCGCTCGCCGTGCCCGATGCTCTCGAGCCAAGGAGCAGGAGGCCTATCGCCTCCGGGTCGGCGACGACTTCATCGGTCAGGTCGTTGATGACCGCGTCCGACGTGGCTTCGCCCGTGCCGTTGTGGCTGCTGCCCGGTGCATCGGGCAAGCCTTTGAGGGGTTCGAGGAAGGCCAGAACCTCGTCGATCGAGCTCAGCCTCGATCGGGGGGTCGCTCGACGTCGCGCCGCTCGGTCGAGCGATCACGCGAGCTCACTGGGGACTTCAGCATGCGGGCACCTGCGCTGGTCGAGTCCTGGGGCGATCAGCATGCCGAAAGGTGCGGTCCGGTGCAAGAGCCAATCGGCCGAACCCCGGTGGTGCCCTGCTTGCGCGCAGCGCATATGACCGCCAAGGAGGCGCCTTGGTTGGCGCGCAGCGCCGGAATACCGCCCTTTCTTGGATCCCCTGTGCGCTCAGCGCACAGCACGACTACGCAGGGACCGATGAGACCCTGAAGTTCACAGTTACGCCCGCTCAGCGCAAGCGGCGCGAACCGCACCTGGGATCCGGCGATCTGATGACCCCGAGTAATATCCAACCTACTCGCAGGAACGCGCGCCCGTGATCGCCGAAGTCCTGATCGGCGCAATCGCTGTCTGGGGGCGTCGCGGATAGAAGGGGCGACGATGTCGGGAAATCGCACTCCGGCCAAGACCCTCGGAGAGCCGAAGCTGCCACGCTTCACCGGCCCCTTGCGTCCGCTCGTCGATGCGGTGGCGCGGCTGAACTTCAGCGTCCATCGCAAGCTGCTGTTCGGATTCCTGATCGGAGCCCTGCTGCTGGTGGGGATGGCCGTGCTGAGCCTCGTCATCATCGGGCGGATGAGCGATCGCGTAGCGGACCTCGATCGCCTGCAAGCCAAAGCCAGCCGCGCGCAGCAGATGCTCTACCTGGTCACCGCCCAGAGCCATTACCGGGCGATGGCACTCCTGACACTGAACAAGACCAAGGACTACAACGCGGACATCGCGGTCGCGAAGGAGAAATTCGCCGGCCTGCTCAACTCGATGGAGCAGGCCGACCCTGCCGACGACGCCTTCTTCCAGCAGGTCCGAGCCGCGAACGATACGTACAGCGTGTCGAGCGCCAAGGTGCTCGCGGCGTACCAGGCGGGTGACTACGCGGAAGCGCAGCGCCTGCACATCGACGAAGAGCACAAGCAGTCTCATGTGCTGGAGGGGCAGCTGAATCCGTTCATCGTGACGGCCCAGCAGCAGATGGCGCAGGCGCAGGCGGCATTCGACAGCGACCGGACCCTCCTCATCGGCCTGGTGCTGGTCTTCTCCGCGGCAGCCGTATTGGCCGCGCTGACGCTCGGCTACCTGCTGTCCTGGGCGTTCATCCTCCCCGTCCGAAAGATGGAACGTGCGCTTGCGGCCATCACGGCCGGAGATTTCACGCAGCGCGTGGAGGTGCCGAACCGCGACGAGTTCGGGAAGCTGTCGCGAGACCTGAACAGCACAAGCGAGCGCCTGGCGACGCTCTTCGACGAGGAGCGCGCGCTGGCTGAGCAGCTCAGCCTGACGAATGCCTCGCTGGAGCGCGCAAGCGAGGCCAAGTCGCGCTTCCTTGCCAGCGTGAGCCACGAGCTCCGGACGCCGATGAACGCCATCCTCGGCTTCACCGATGCGCTCCTCGCGGGCGTTGACGGTCCGCTGAACGAGGAGCAGACGGCATCGCTCGGATGGGTCCAGCGCGGGGGACGAGACCTGCTGGGGCTGATCAACGAGATCCTCGACCTGTCCAAGATCGAGGCCGGCAAGCTGACCATCGATGCCCGAGCCGTTCGATCCGCGCGAGCTCGTCGAAGCGGTGGTGGCTCAGCACCGCTCGCTGGCCGTGCAGAAGGGGATCCGCCTCGCCTGGCACGACGCGGGCGCGCCCGGCCGAAGTGATCCTCGACCGCCAGCGCGTCCGCCAGATCCTGGTCAACCTGTTCGGGAACGCGCTGAAGTTCACCGTCCAGGGCGAGGTGGAGGTCGAAACCCGCGGCGCGAGCGAATCGGAGCTTCCACGTCGCGGTGCGCGACACCGGGCCCGGCATCGCCGCCGAGCAGCACGAGGCCATCTTCGAGGAGTTCCGCCAGGCCGAAGGCGACGTCACCGGGCACGGGCCTCGGTCTCGCCATCAGCCGTCGTCTCGCCCGGGTGATGGGCGGCGAGATCACCCTCGAGAGCGAGCTCGGTCGGGGAAGCGTCTTCCACCTCAGGCTGCCGCTCGATTGCCGCATCGCGCCGGCCGATAACGGCCGGCCAGAGGAGGCCCGCGACGGCGAGAGCGTGCTGCTCAGCGTGGATGACGATCCATCGGTCGCACCGCTGCTCCAGAAGATGCTCGCGAGCCACGGCTATCGCGTCGTGGCCGCCACGAGCCCAAGCATGGCCGTGAGCGAGGCGCGGGCCTTGCGACCCGCCGCCGTCCTGCTCGACGTGCTGATGCCCGTGCGCGACGGCCACGACATCCTGCGCGAGCTCAAGGCCGACCCGGAAACGAGCGGGATCCCGGTCATCGTGATCTCCGTCGTTGACCGCGCGGAGATGCCGGAGCTCGCCGACGCACACCTCAACAAGCCGATTCGCAAGGCGCCCGCTCCTGGACCTGCTCGCGGAGCACGGCGCGGCACCCGCGGTCCAACCGTAATGGCCACCATCCTCCTGGTCGAGGACACGCCCGCGAACCTCGCGCTGGCGACGAAGCTGCTCACCGCCGCCGGACACGAGGTGCTGACGACGGAGACCGCGGCCGCCGGTGTTGCCCTGGCGCGGGATCGTCGTCCGGACCTCGTGCTCATGGACCTGGGGCTTCCCGACATGGATGGATGGCAGGCGCTTCGGCGAGATCCGGGCGGACCCTCGCGGCGCCGATCTGCGCGTCGTCGCGTTCACCGCGGACGCCATGCTCGGCGATCGTGAGCGCGCGCTCGCGGGGGGATTCGACGGCTACATGAGCAAACCGATTGACTTCGCGACTTTCGCGGAGACCGTGGAGAGCTACCTGCCATGAACAGAGAGCGCCCCCTGATCCTTGCCGTGGACGACGAGCCCGCGAACCTCGCCCTCCTGAACAAGCTGCTGAAGCACCACGGCTACGACGTGGTCGAGGCCTACGATGGCCCCTCGGCGCTCGATGCGATCGCGGAGCACGATCCCGACCTCGTCTGCCTGGACGTGATGATGCCGCTGATGGATGGGATCGAGGTCTGCCGGCGGCTGCGCAGCCAGCCCGAGCATGCCCGCCTGCCAATCCTGCTGCTCACCGCGTTGAACCGGACCGAGGACAAGGTGCGCGGCCTCGAGGCGGGCGCCAACGACTTCCTGTCGAAGCCCTTCGACGAGAGCGAGCTGTCCGCGCGCGTGAGCTCGCTGCTCCGGACGAAGGCACTGCAGGATCGCCTCGCGGACCTGCTCGGACGGTACGTGAGCGAGAGCGTCGCGGCGGAAGTGCTCCGCGATCCGTTCAGCGTCTCGCTGGGCGGGGATCGGCGTCACGCCTCCACGCTCTTCGCCGACGTGCGCGGCTACACCGCCCTCGCCGCCGAGCATGCGCCGGAGGAGACGCTGGATCTCTTGAATCGCTACCTCACGGTCGTCAACGACGCCGTCGAGGCGCACGGCGGCACTGTCTCGGACCTCCTGGGCGATGGCGTCTTCGCCTTCTTCGGCGCGCCCGTGCAACACGCCGATGATCCGGAGCGCGCCGTCCGCGCGGCGCTCGCGGTGCAGGCCGCAGTGGCGCAGCTGGAGATCCCTTCGATGCCGGGAGTGCGGCTGCAGGCGGGGATCGGCATCACCACTGGCGAGGTCATCGCGGGCAACGTGGGCTCGGAGCGCCGCATGCACTACTGCGTCGTCGGCAATTCGGTGAACATCGCCGCCCACCTGCAGGCGGCTGCTGGGCCGGGCCAGATCCTCATGGACGAAGCGACGCACGACGCGGTCGCCGATCTCGTCACGTCGCAGGATCTCGGCAGCCTGCGCCTCGCCAGCAAGGGCGACGGGTGCGCGCCTTCGCCGTGCTCAGCCTGGCGCCACGGAGGCTGCTCGGACCGCTGAGCTTCGTCGGCTGCCGGCGCCCCCGCGGTCGGTTTGCGCTCAGCGCACGCAATCGCCAAGAAGGCGCGCCTTATCTGCGCTCAGCGGCGCGATGCGGTCCTTTCGCTGCTCCCACGTGCGCTGGGCGCACAGGACGGCGAAGCAGAAACCATCGAGAGCGCGACCTTGCAGTTACGTTCGTTCAGCGCAAGCGGGGGCTGCCGGAGCCTCAGAGGCGCACGATGAGCTTGCCGCGCGTGCCCTGCTTGAACGCCTCGAGCGCCTCCTCGACCTGGTCGAGCGAGTACACGGCCTGGATCAGCACCTGAAGATCGCCCGAGGCAACCAGCTCGGCGAGCCGCTGCAGCTTTTCTGGAGTCGGCTTTGCGTTGACGTTCGTCGCGCTGACATCCCGCGCGCCGAACGCCTCGATGTCCGCGGCACCGAGCAGCGACGCGACCCGGCCGCCCGAATGCACGACGGATCCGAGCGCTGTAAGCGCGTCCTTCTGATCGACGACGTCGATCAGCGCCGTAATCCCATCGGGATACGCCGCCAGCACCGCATCGGCGACGCCTCCGGCCGAGTAGTCGATCGTCCGCGAGGCACCCAGGTCGCGCAACGCATTCTCGTCGGGCCGTGCGGTGGCGATGACCGTCGCGCCGCGCATGCCTGCCAGCTGAACGACGAACGATCCCACGCCGCCGGTCGCTCCCACGACAAGGAGCGTCTCCCCATCCTTGACGTCGACCGCCTCCAGTAGGTCGAGCGCGCGCACTGCCCGCCAACGGCAGCGCCGCCGCGGTCGCGAAGTCGAGATCCGCCGGTTTCCGCGCCAGCACGAGGTTGTCGGCCGAGATGTGCTCGCCGAACGTGCCGTGCTCGAGTGGGGGAGCCGACGGCACGAATCCGAAGACCTCGTCGCCGGCCGCGAAGTCGGTGGCCTCCGAACCGACCGCCTCGACGACGCCGGCGAAGTCCCGCCCGATCACCGTCGGATACCGATGCTCCATCATCCCGGTCAGGCCACCGCTCGCCTGGTAGACGTCGAACCCGTTGACGCTGGCGGCGCGGATCGCCACCAGCACGTCGCGCGGCCCGACCTCCGGCTTCGGGAGCGTGACCAGCTCGGCCGGCTTGTCGGGGCCGGGAAGTGCGTAGGCCTTCAATGGGAACCTCGGGTGTGAATCGGTCAAGCCTACCGGCGAAGCCGGACCGATGCTGACTGCGCCTATTTCGTCAGTGCTCAGGTACGGCCCTAACCATTACCGTGGGCGAATCGAGAAGCAGTCAGATAAGAGGATCAGGTGACGACAATGCTGTCCGAGTTCTTGGCGGTCACGACGCTGGTGGTGACGGACCTCGACCAGGCCAAGCGGTTCTACGAGGACCAGCTTGGCCTCACGCTCCTCGAAGCGTCCCCTGCATCGTGCCGGTTCGGTGCCGGTAAGGGATCACAGCTGACAGTCCGACCTGGGCAGCCCCCTGGCGGTGGCCAGACGGCCTTGCACTTCGAGGTCGATGACATCGAGGCCGTCGTCCGCGATCTCACCTCGCGGGGCGTGACTTTCGAGGAATACGAAACGCCGAAGACCGTCAACTTCATCGCCCAGTTCGGCCCGGCGCGGGGGGCCTGGTTCAAGGACCCAGCCGGCAATGTGATCGGCCTCCGCGAGGGGCCGGTGCCTGGCGCCGGGTAGCGTCGCCACGCCCCGTCGCGGGGGCTACTCCCCGTCGTAGGCGCGCTGCAGCTCGGCGACCTCGATCTTGCCCATCTGGAGCATGGCCTTCATGACGCGCTGGGCCTTTTCGGGGTCGGGATCGGCCAGCATCTGTCGAGCGCGGTGGGGACGATCTGCCAGGAGAGGCCGTACTTGTCCTTGAGCCAGCCGCAGGGGCCGGGCTCGCCGCCCTCGCCGAGGGCATCCCAGTACTGGTCGACCTCGTCCTGCGACTCGCAGTGCACGAGCAGCGAGGTCGCCTCCGTGAACTTGAAGTCCGGGCCGCCGTTGAGGGCGTTGAAGGTCTGGCCGGCGAGCTGGAAGTCGACCGCCAGGACCATCCCCTCGGGTCGCGGGCCGGCCGAGCCGTAGTGCGAGACATTGAGGATCTTCGAATCCTTGAACTTCGAGCAGTAGAAGTTGGCTGCTTCCTCCGCCTCGGTGTCGAACCAGAGCGAGGTGACGATCTTCTGCATCGGTGTGCCTCCTGATGTGTGGCGCTGGCGGCGGGCTGGGTGGTCTGCGTATTGGACTCGGCGCGTGGTCGGGACTCATCGATTGGCGGAGATTTGCTCGGGCTGGCGAGTATCGGCCACTGGATGGCCAGATTTGCCAGCCGCAGCACACCCCGGCCAACCTGGGCCGCTTTCATTGGCCGATGCATGCTCGCGCCAGCAAATTCAGCCACTGGTTGCCCGATAGATGCCAGGGCTGGCAAGTCTGGCCTGCTTCGCCAGGGGCGGCGTGCACGGACCGTCAGGTGCAGCTTGAGCGAAGAACCTAGGTGATGGCTTCGGGCGAGTGCTCGCCGACCTCGATCACCCGCCCCTGGACCTGGCCCGCGTCAGGGTAGTCCTCGAGATGCTCGACACCAATCCCCGTCAGCCCGAGTCCGGCGGCCGCTGCGTCGGTGACGAACAGGTACGCTCGATACCCGAGGCGCGACTGGATCGAGTTCTTCAGGAGGCGGTGAGCGACGTTGACCGCTGGGCCGAGCAGCTCGGGATTGGAGCCGACCATCTGGCGCACCGCCTGGCCCCGATGCAGCACCATCTTGAGGTTCAGACTACCGACGACGGGGCAGCCTGTGCAGATGTGGTCCGACGCGCTCTTCTTTCTGTCCTCTCGCACGATGTAGAAGGCGCGCCAGACGGCCCGGAGCCGATCGAGCACCGCTTCCCCCTGACCATCGAGACCATCGGCCGGCGCGACGGCGAACACGGCATCGCCCTCGAGCTTGGCGATCTCGAAGGCCGGCTGCACGCCCTCGATCACCGCGTCGAGGAGGGCGCCCAACACCTCGTACCCGGCTGGTAAGCCAGAGCTGAAGTCCACCCCGTGCGCCTGCTCGACCCCGTTCAAGAACGCCGTGTAGCCGGAGATATCGGCGAGCAGCAGGTAGCGCTGGCCCGCGACGGGATCGGCTTGGGTCGGAATCGCCATCGGCGGTCAGGATCGTACTCCGGCCACCGCTCGGACGGCCGTCCCCACGAGCGGGGCTAGCCGACGGGTGGGACAATAGGGGCCTCTCAGCGGACCCGACCGAGTGCGTCCGCGACCCATTTCGACACGAGGAGGCGACAGATGGCAGTTGCGCATGGCACCCGCGTGAACAGGGTCGCCTGGATCGACCTCGCGAGCTCCGACGCCGGAGCGGCGCGCGAGTTCTACGGGAAGCTCTTCGGCTGGAAGGCCGAGGTCAACCCCGACCCGCAGTACGGCGGCTACGCGCTGGCGAAGCTGCCGGACGGCGGCGAGGACGTGGCCGGGATCGGTCCGACGCAGTCGGCTGAGCAGCCGACGGTGTGGTCGGTCTACATCGGCACCGACGACGCCGATGCGCTGGGCGAGAAGGTGAAGGCCGCGGGCGGCACGGTCGTGGCGCCGGCGTTCGACGTGGGTCCGCTGGGCCGGATGGCCGTCTTCCAGGATCCGTCGGGCGCGTACATCAACGCCTGGCAGCCCGCCGGGATGGGCAGCTTCCGCGCCGGCAAGTCCGAGCCGGGCACCTTCGGATGGGCGGAGCTCAACGCGCGCGGGCATCGACAAGGCGATCGCCTTCTATCAGGAGGTCTTCGGCTGGACCGCCAAGACCAGCCCGATGGGTGACGACCAGCCGCCGTACACCGAGTTCCACCTGGGCGACCACAGCATCGCTGGCGCGATGGAGATGAGTCCGATGGCGCCGGCCGAGATGCCGAGCTACTGGATGGTCTACTTCGACGTGGCCGATGTGGACGACGCCTTCAAGCGCGCGATCGACGCCGGCGCGACCGAGATGATGGCGCCGGGTGACTATCCGGGCGGCCGCTACGCGATCCTGTCCGATCCGCAGGGCGCCATGTTCGGCCTCCTGAAGGGGAAGTAGAACCGTAGGTCAATCTCCGGTGCTCGGGTGGTAGAGCGCGGCCTGCAGCACCGAAAAGAATCCGCCGCCATTTGCATCCTTGGAGACGCCCCCAGCGACAAGCACGGTGCCGTCCCAGGAGGAGCGTTGCCTGTGCGAGACTTCGAGCCTCGGTCATGCTCGCAGTCGGCACCCATTTGCCGCTACCTGGGTCATCGAGTTCCGCCGACGCGATCGGGATCTGATCGCCGTCCAGAGGACCTTCCTGACCACCTGCGACCAATACCCTGCCATCCATCAGCAACGTGGCTGTAAATGCGCTGCGAACGATCGTCATGCTTCCCGTTGCGGCCCATCGTCCGGTGGTAGGTTCAAAGATCTCGGGGGCCGGTGACTCCGCTGCCGCTGCCGTTCACAGCGCCACCCACGACAAGGACGGTGCCGTTCTGTAGCACGATTGAAACGTGGCCCCAGCGGGCCTCCCCCATGCTTCCGGTGGTGCTCCATCGCTGACTCGCGGGGTCATACACCCTCGGCGGAGCCGCGCAGCTCGTCAGGATCCGTCCGCATGAAAGACGGCTCCTCCCGCCACCAAGACCGTGCCGTTTGGCAAAGATAAGCGTGGCGGTGTGGCCCCAACGAGCCTCAGCCAGGCTTCCGGTCGCGGTCCATCGCCCGGTGGCCGGGTCATACAGTTCGGCCGACGTGTGGGCGGGGAACGAAAATATGGGGCCGTCGGATTTGCCACCGGTTACGAGCACCTTGCCGTCGGCCAGCAGGGTGGCCGTGTGCCCGCTCCGCGGGATTGCCATGCCGCCGGTCGCGGTCCATCGTCCCGTGGTCGGGTCAAAGAGCTCCGCCGCAGCCAAGTCGATGCCGTCGTCCCCGGTACCGCCGGCCACAAGGACTCTGCCGTCACGGAGCAGCGTGGCGGTATAGGCCGGGAAGACGCTTCCGCCGGACTCTCGATGGATAACCATGCGGGTGGTGGTCCATCGCCCGGTGGCGGGGTCGTACAGCTCCGGCAGAGCATCCGGGGCCCCACCGCCAGCCACGAGAACCCTGCCATCGAGCAGCCGCGTGGCCGGGCCGTCGTGACTCTGAGTCATTGCCCCCGTCACGGTCCACGCGGCGGGCTTTGACGCGGTCTCCTGCGTGGACGTGGGCCCGGGGGAGGAAGAACGGCGGCAGCTGCGGCACCGACGGCGGCAAGACCGACGGCGCCCGGACTAGCCCGGAGCCAATCGCGAAGGCCCCGCCGATCAGGAGCGCGGTCAGCACGGCCGCAGCCGCGAGCAGAGTCAGCTGGCGCCAGGTAGCGGAGCCTGAAGTTGCACGCGGAATGGAGTCAAGGCTTGTTCGGAGGGCGGCAGGTGCCACTTCGTAGTCGTTGATCTCTGCGTGGTACCAGGCCCGCAGCCGCCGTTCGAGCTCTTGGTCTGTCATTGTTTGGTCCCTTCGGCGTCTGCGTCGATGGCGGCGTGCAGCCGCTTGAGCGCGTAGTGAAGCCGCGATTGCACGGTGCCCGGCGGTATGTCGAGCCGCTTGGCGATCTCTTCGACCGGGAGGTCTCGGTAATACCGCAGAGCCACAACCACGCGATGGTCCGGCGAGAGGGTGGCGATGGCACTCCCCAGGACATCACGGTCATGCGCCTGGCCGAACGGATCGCCCGCGGCGATTGACTCGGCCACCGCTGCCTTGGCCTGCCAGCGCGACGCCTGCTGCAGGCGGTTACGACAGATGTTGACAAGGATCCGGTCGAACCAATGCTCGAAGCGCGCCGGATCTCGCAGGGTCGACCATTTGCCCCACGCTTGGAGAAACGCGTCGTGCGTGGCGTCCTGTGCCTCGCTCGGATCGCGGAGGATTGCCCTGGCCAGGCGATACGAGGCGTCCAGATGATCGTCGGCCAGGCGCAGGAAAGCCGTGCCCCGGTCGGTCGTCTTGTCGACCTTCATGGGCCTGCTGTCTGCCACTTCGATGACCTCGGACGATTGCTTCACGATGACATGACAATCGGGCGAGCGAAAACCTTCACGGCGGGCCGCGGCCGATTTGCCAGCGCTGGCATGTATTCGGCCATCCGATGGCTGAATTTGCTGGCACGAGCATAAATCGGCCAGTAGAAACGGCTCCGCATGGCTATTGCGTGCGGCTGCTGGCAAACCCGGCCATCCAGTGGCCGATACTCGCCACGGGCAGCAAACGGGCGACTAACGCGCGCCTTTAGACCCGCCGCGCGCGAATCGCGCGCATGTGAGGCGTGGACGCGAAGCCCGAGGTTGGCGACGATCGGGCCCGCCTGCACATACCGCGCCGGCATCCTTCGCGCGTGTACGCGGCACGGACTCCCTCGGCTGCCCTTGGGGGATCGAGACTGCACCCGGCATGTGAGTTCGGCACGTCTCGCCCCCCGTCACTGCTGTTGCGGTGACAGCTCGAAAGCGAGGATCGGACCCGAGAATCCCTTCAGGATCAGTTCGCGACCACTATCGAAGGAGAAGCCTCGCTCGCTGCCCAGCCTGCAAACGAGATCGGACGCGAGGATCCGCCCGGCCTCGGCGGCGTCACAGATCCGGCTGGCCAGAGTGACTGTCGACCCGAACAGGTCGTCATTGTGGTCGACGGGTTCGCCCGCGGCGATCCCGATCCGCACGCGTAATTCTGTTGACTGCCCGTCGGCCGCTCGCGCCTCGAACCCGGCCTGGATCGCCATCGAGCATTTGAGCGCGCTCGCCACATCGTCGAACGACGCCATGATCCCGTCGCCCGTGTGCTTGACCTCGCGTCCGCGTGAAGCCACGAGGGCTCGCCGGATGATCAGATCGTGCTCCGTGAGCAGGACCATGAAGGCCGCCTGTCCGACCGACTGCAGGATGGATGTCGAGCTCTGCAGATCCGTGAACATGATCGTGCGGAACGGGTTCACCTCCGGGGTGTCACCGCTCGACTCGGTCATCCTCCCGAGGAGTCGCAGGACGTTGTCCTCCGAGACATTGATGATCTCGTTGGGGATGAGGCCGTGCGTTGCCTGGTGCACGGCCGTCAGCGAATCGCCCGTGGGTGCTTTCGCCAAGCAGAATGCCTCGCCTTGATCGGCGTCGAACCAGTACGCGAGGAACTGCACCCCAAACTTGGCACCCAAGTCGAGGTCGGCCAGATGCGCCTGCGCGACCTGTTCAGCCGTCACCCCGGGCACCTCATGGCGATCCATAAACAGCGGCATCTGGCTCCTCCTGTGCCTCAAGCGATCGTAGCCGTGGGCGGCGCCGACTGGAGGGCACTTCGCTCGCGGATGGCGCGAGCGGCAGCGGCCGACCTCGTGGTGGGTGCCGGTCGGGCTCTGACACTGGCTGGCTATGTCGGCATGGACCTCCATCTAGTGGCCAGGGCTGGCGCCGCCGGACATGGGGGCCAGATCGTCGCCTTAGATCAGCGCACCCGGACTGCTGTCGGAGACGGCGACCCCGCGATCAGCTTTCGCGACCTGAGCCTGTATCGGCTCAAGGGAGTCCCACTTGACGTCCGGCTCTTCCAGGTCGACGCCGATATCCTGCCGTCCTAGTGCCCGCCGCTCCGGCCGAGCCTACGGTAGGCAACCATGCGTCGTACTCCAAGACACAGGCGATCAGGCCATCAACACCTGTTCGAACGCGGAGACCAGGATGGCTTCGGGTGTCGCCCTGCGGAGGTCGGCGTAGGCCGTGACGATGTTCTCGCCAACGCCGCGAAGCTCGATCGTGCGGTCCCCGACGCGAACCGTCGCGAGGATGGCGAAGTCACGGCCCACCTCATCGAGCCGGACGCTCACAAGTGTCCCGCTGGCGCCCAGGTGACTCTGAAGGTCATCGGCGACAGACTCCAGGAAGCTCGCGTTCGCCGCATCGATCGGCCGCATCACTCGGCCACGATACCTGCCGCCGCAAGGCGTACCAGCCGGCTGATCTGCTTTTGAACGAATCGTCTTGCCGCGCATGGCGGTGAGTCACTGGCGTGGGACCCGGCAGTCGCGATCGTCGAGGGCCGAGCGCTCGCCGGTCGACTCAGGTTGCCCGGCCAGCCGGGGAGCGCCATCCTTGGCCCAGTCCTAACGCCGCCATGCGCTAGCCTTCGCTCGGATTCTCCGGGCAGAAAGGGGTCGACATCGCAAACACAGAGCGGTCAGTTGACGTTGACGAGCCGGCAATTCTCATCAAGATCCCGCAGCTCTTCCGGCACGCCATGTCGGACGTGGCCCTCTACGAGGCCACCCGCGGCTCTTGGAGGGTTGGACCGCGGCGCGAGCGAGCGCAGTACGCGCTGACAGTCCACGAGGGAATCGTTCGCGAGGTTTACACGATCGAGCGATGGCAACCAGCCGGCACGGCTGCGTACGCGACGCGACCAGAGCCGGAAGTGCCGGGCGCTGGGGGTTCGTCGGCAGTCGCTGCTCCCGACGCGATTCGCTCGAAATACGTCGGCCGCTCCGTGAAGGACTACTTCACGCAGGGCAATCAGAATCCAATTCGCTACGTCAATTGCTAGGTGTGGAAGGGCGACTGGAGATCAGTCGCCCAGGAGGCGGCCCAGCAGCGGTTCGACCACAGTCCTGGCCGCGGAGCCCGCTGAGCCACTCGGACGGTATCCCGCCCTCGCGCTCGTCGAGGGCCCAGCGCAGGCCGGCCAGGCCCCCGGCGATGGCGGCGGTTGTTATCGGTGTCCTGGCCATAGCGCACCGCGGTCTCGATCGTCTCGCGGTAGGAGGCCGCGCCGGCGAAGGCCTCCCAGGCCGACCAGAAGCTGTCGAGCACCCAGCCGCCTCCGAGCTTCCTCACGCTTGACCGGTGCGCGGCAGCCCATCCGGACCGATGCGAACGCCGGCTGCGCGGCGTAGACGGCTCGCAGGCGGGCGACCGATGCTTCCAGCGCCGCCTCGGGATCCTCGATTCCGGGCCGAACCGCGCTGGCGATCAGCACATAGAGCGCACACGCGACCTGGCAGTTCGCGTGGCCGTGGGTGACGCGCGAGGCCAGTTGAGCCTGCTCCACGAGCCGGCGTCGTCCTCGGCCAGGTCGACGAGCGCGAGTGGCAGGATCCGCATCAGGCTGCCATTGCCCTGGTCGTCCTCGGACAGTGCCGCCGGCATCGTCGCTGGCGTCCCGTGCGTAGACGGTCGAGCGCCGCGCGGTCGCGCCACCGATATCAAACTTGCCGTCGTCGTCAGGTGTGTACTCGCGGGCATCCGCCCAGGCCGAGGCGCGCTGGCCCTTGGTCCTCGGGGTCGAACTGGCTCGTTCGAGCAGCGAGTCGAGGAGCGCGAGCATCAGTGCGCCGTCGTCGCTCCACGTCCCGGGGGGCTGGTTGTAGGTCCCGCTTCGGAGTTTCACAACGCGGTCCGGGTCCGGCGGACAGAACTCGTAGGGAACGCCGATCGCGTCGCCGAGCAGGTGACCCCAGATGCCGGCCGCCACCCGCCGCTGCGCATCGCGCCCGTCGCGGATCGCTGCGACTCATGGCCTCGGCGTCTCCTGGCCAATCGGGATGCATCGAACGGTACCTGGGGCGCGAGGGCGGTTGATGGCACACCGCGCAGACCCGGGTGGGACCATCGGGCTCGCAACCGCCGATCACCAGCTCTCCGCGCTGCTCCTCCTCGAAGGCGTCCGAGGTAGGCATGCCATAGAGGACCGGCAGCAGCCGCAGGCGGGAGCCGCAGATCGTGCATCGACGATTGGAAGTCTCTGGTGACACCCGAGGATCGTCGCACGCACGCGCGACACCTCGCCTGTCGCGACAGACTGCTGTCACGCGGCGGACCGATACTGACGGCCATGTCACCTCTCGAGCGTCCGCACCGCGATCCATACGAGGATCCCGCCACCGAGCCTGATCTCCGGGACCGATGCTCAATCTGCGGGCGCGAGCTGTGGTCGGACGGCCTTCCGCCGGCGCGGGATGGCAACGCCTGGATCTGCGGGGACTGTGATCAGGCTCGGAACTTCGAAGCGCGCGATCCCTAGGTTCGCCAGCCATCACACACGCAGCTTCACCAAGCTGGGGAGCGCCAAGCGCCGCCGTACCTGGAGGTGAACGGCAACGTGGGTGTGTTGACGCCATCGGCGATCTGTACTAGTATGGACTAGTCCAGATAGAGTTAGAGGAAACACCGCGATGCGATTCCGGATGTATGGCAAATCGTACGACCTCACAAAAGAAGACGTAGAGAAGGCGCTGATGAAGCTCGAGCCGGATCCTATCCAGCAGCTAGCTGTCAGTGTCGTGGGACGTTGGTGGCCTGTGAAACAAGCGTATGGCGCGGCGCTCGGCATGGGGAACTCGGACTTCAATTCCAGACGGGCATTCGACATTCTTCGACGGCTCGGATTTCCGGTCCGCGACGTCAAGGTGAATGGCGCCCTCACGCAAGGGAGCGCGACCCTGACAGGTCAGGCGCCCGTCACGCGCAGGGCATCGCTGACGCTTGCCGTGGCGCTCTCCGCTACTAGCGCGCGCCCGGCTGAGAACTACTTGGCCGGAAGTATTCATGACCTGGCTATCCGCATGAACGCGACATTGGATTCGCTGCTTTCGACGATAAGTGGGGCTTCCCTGAACGACCGAATCGAGTCTCGCGACGAACTGGCTTCGTACGGAGAAGAAGGCGTCACTGCAATCGCTTCTTGGCTGCAAGCACCCGAGCTCGTACGTTTCGCAGTCCGGGTGGTTCAGAAGGCTGTCGAGCTCGACGGCTCCGTCCTCCCCGCCGCGATAGCCGTGCTCCAGGCCGCTGCTAGCACCGATGTGCCGGACGAGGAAGTCGAACGCCTCCTAAAGAAACTCCGTCCGGGGCCTACTCGCGCACACGGGCCGCTCCCAGCTCCGTACAGCGGTCGGTTCGCCCGCGCGCTCTATGATCGGGCAAGCGAATTGGATCCCTATCGCGTGGGGGTTCGTGCAGATCGTCTCTATCAATCCCTAGGTGCGGTGACTCTCGGACATCGGGACGTTACGGCGGTCGCCAGCGCGCTTAACACAGCGAAGGACCTATTCAGCAAGGTCGGCCGTGGCAAGTTCCTCTGGCGAGTGGAACCACGTCCAGGGGCCGTCGTGGGCGCCCTCTCCGGGCGTTCGCTCGCTGAGTGTGCGTGGGAGATCGCGCGCGAAAAGGATCCGACCCGTGCTGGGCTTCGATACCAGGACATCAAGAGCGAGGTCATCGCGGCCGGCGACCTCATTGCTGGGGTGGATCCTGGCGCAACAATGAATGGTGCGTTACACGCAGCTTCCGATCTGTTCGATCGCAAGAGACACGCAAGGGGTCGCTTCGTTTGGAAGCCACGAGCGGCGTGGTGACGGCTAACTAGCGCGGCGTAGATTCCGGTCTTCCGTCTCGCTGACGAACCCAACCGTCCCCCCTAATTGTTGCCGTCGCTGACGGCGCGATCGTTTGAGCCGCGAAGACGCCGGATCCGCACCCAAGCGAGCGGCTCGGCTCACGGCTTCCGAGGCCAGTTGCGGCGGAAGTCCCGCCATCCAGCCTCTTGCTCCCAGAGGTCCGGATCGATCCCAGCTCGGGTCTTCCGTGCCGCCGGTGCTGCCGGTGCTGCCCGCTGGCCGAGGCCGCTCCGAATCTGCTTCCAGTCTTGCGGACTCGTGCTAAGGAGGCCGTCGAAGGTGAAATAGATTGGGAGACCGATATCCTTGAGCTCGCTCATTGCCTCCCAGCCGCGGAGACCCGTGAACGGCCAATCGCTCAGCCGGGTCATGGCTAGGAATGAAATTTCAGCCGCGGCAAAAGCTGCCCTTATCTGGTCGAGGGCACTTGGATTCTCGAGCGCCCATTGTGGCCCGCTCGCGTCCGCTTCAGCGCCAGCGATGATGGCGGCAGCTGTGGGCCAGTCGCTCTGGCCTCCCCAGTA
>CAWCXQ010000009.1:0-9531 GCA_963799675.1 uncultured Chloroflexia bacterium | reverse complement strand
TGTTGATCAACATGGATGAGTATCTGGGTGAGAACGATGATTGGTTGCCAACGGAACATCCGCTCAGCTTCCGCGGATATATGCAGCGGGCGTTTTATGATTTGATTAATCCAGCACTTGCTCCAAAGACTGAGAACCGTGTTTTTCCGGATCCGAAGGCGGTGGGAGAATTGCAGAAAGTGATTGAGCGTCGGGGCGGAGTGGATGTTTGTTTTGCGGGTTCCTGGTATTAATTGCCACGTCGCTTTCAACGAGCCGCCGGAGTCGGGAGAAGAGATATCGGTTCAAGAATTTGCAGCGCTGCCCACACGGGTGCTTTCGTTGACACGGGAGACCAGGACTATCAACTCGGTGACGGTTGGGGGTGAAATTTCTATCATTCCCTGGCGGGCGATTACGGTGGGAATGAGAGAGATTCTTGCAGCTCGCAAATTGCGCTTTTACTGCAATCGCCCATGGCAGAGCGCTGTGGTGAGAAGAGTGTTGCATGGGCCGTTGACTCCGCATTGTCCGGCTTCATACCTGCGCAATCATCCTGATGCATCTTTAACCATTGCAGATTATGTCGCAGCGCCGCCCAATATTCGTCTTCGCTAAATATGAAACTTAATTTTCAAGGGGAACGAGTATTGGCTGTCGTGGCACATCCTGATGACGCGGAATTAACTTGTGCTGGCACTTTGGCGCGGGCAAAGGTGGATAAGGCGGAGATCGGGATTTGCGTGATGTGTCGTGGTGACAAGGGACAGCCGGCGAAGAAGATTGCGAACTTAAGTCGTGTTCGAGCCGGAGAGATGGCTGCTGCTGCCAAATTGCTGGGAGCTACGCTTTACACAGTTGGAAACCCGGATGGTGAGCTGGTTGACAATAATGAAACGAGATCGAAGCTGACGGAGGTGTATCGACGGTTTAATCCGACGTTGGTGCTGGCGCACGACATGGAGGATTATCATCCTGATCATCGGGCTGCGGGGACCTTGGCAGAGGCAGCTTCGTGGTTTTGTGCGTCGCAAGGTTATGTAACCAAATCGGCTGCCATGAAAACATCACCAGCGGTTTGGTGGATGGATACGATAAACTTGAGTGGATTCAGTCCTGAGTTTTTCGTCGATATTTCGGATCATACGGAAATCAAGGTGAAGATGCTGGCCTGTCATAAAAGTCAGTTGCAGCGCGGGACTGATGCGGATTTCTCGCCGCTTGCGGAGCTAATGCGTCAGGACAAGACGCGTGGTTCACAGAGCGGAACTGAAGCGGCTGAGGCTTTTCGGGCGAACAACATTTTCAAGCGCGCCAGAGCTTGGTGATCTATTCGGCCAGTTCTGCGCCTTTCTGCAGGGGGCGGGTTTCAGCACAAATTTGACGTCTGTTTCCGCTGAGAGCATGATGTAAATGGCAGGAATAACATCCGCCCTTGCAATCCCTTTTGTGCTTAGTATCTAATCGCGTTCTATTTGTTGTTCATGAGTAGAAAAAGAATTTTTATAACCGATTATGTCGGTCTCAGCGCAAAGCTTGAAACATTACCGATGGCCTTCGTCATCTCAGAGTATTATGGGCATGAGGTTTGTCTGGACTGGCCGGAGTTGGATTCATTCACGGTGGTGGGTGCGAGGAGGGAAGGACTGGGACTTGCCGTTGAATTGGCGCTTTGAAAAATGAGGATCCGGATGAACTATTTTTTCAGATTCAGAATCATCAAAATATTATTCTGAGGACTTTCCAGGGGCCCAGACATCTGCTTGAGCGTGCCCATATTCCCACTGCCAGGAGAGTGAAGCTCCGTCCTGATTACATCCAGGTGATCCTCGATACTTTCGCACCTTATGCGGAATCGCCCCGTGGTTGGCGTCCATATTCGCAGGGGGGACTTTAAACTGATTGATGACGGGGTTTTTGTCCGGGGCTATGGCGGCGTCGGGACCGTGCGCTTCGAGGTCTGGAGCGTGCCGAACGGCCGATCCGTGGTCCTCTCCGACCCGATCACCGGCAACTACCGCTCCGCCATCGAGACGACGCAGGTCTCGAGCGACCTGGCGCCGGGCCAGAGCGTGCGCAAGGAGTATGCCCACGATGGGTTCGATGCCACGGTCACGCGCACGGTCTATGACGCCAACGGCGCGGTGATCCACGCCGACACGTTCTTCTCGGCGTACGGGGTTGTCAACGGCGTGACCCTGGTGGGCCCCTCCGCACCGAAGCCGGCCGCCTCGCCGAAGCCCGCGCCGACGCCCAGCGGCTAGGCGGTGAGCCGCTCCGGGGGACGCGCCCTCGGGTCGGCTAGACTTCCGCCCGGTGATCCCCCAGGAGCGCATCCGCAACTTCAGCATCGTCGCGCATATCGACCACGGCAAGAGCACGCTGGCGGATCGGCTGCTGGAGGCGACCCACACCATCGACCCGCGCCAGATGACGAGCCAGGTGCTCGACTGCATGGACCTCGAGCGCGAGAAGGGGATCACCATCAAGGCCCGCGCCGTGCGCCTGCAGTACGACGCCGACGACGGGCAGACCTACGCGCTCAACCTGATCGACACGCCCGGCCACGTCGACTTCACGTACGAGGTGAGCCGCTCGCTGCAGGCCTGCGAGGGCGCGATCCTGGTGGTCGATGCCAGCCAGGGGATCGAGGCCCAGACGCTCGCCAACGTGCACCTGGCGATGGAGCAGCACCTCGTCATCATCCCGGTCATCAACAAGATCGACCTGCCGTCGCGCCGACCCGGAGATGGTGATGGGCGAGCTCGAGGAATCGCTCGCCATCCCGCGCGAGGAGGTGATCCTGGCGTCGGCGCAAGGAGGGCACCGGGGTGGCGGAGATTCTCGAGGCGATCGTGGCGCGCATCCCGCCGCCCGCCGGGGATCCGCGGCGCCGCTGCGCGCGCTCGTCTTCGACTCCCACTACGACCCGTACAAGGGCGTCGTGGCCTACGTGCGCGTCGACAACGGCACGCTCCACGACCACGAGCGGATGCGCTTCATGGCGACCGGCGCGAGTCCGACATCCTCGAGCTCGGCTACTTCCGGCCCGCAGCCGGTGCCCACCCGGAGCCTGACCGTCGGGCGAGGTCGGCTACGTGGCCACCGGGCCTCAAGAACATCCGAGAGGTGCCAGGTCGGCGACACGCTGACCAGCGCCGACGCGCCCCGCCGCCGAGCCCCTGCCCGGCTACAAGCAGGCCGCTGCCGCTCGTCTTCGCCGGCATCTATCCGATGCGCGGCGACGAGTACCCGCTCCTGCGCGACGCGCTCGAGAAGCTCCACCTCAACGACGCGTGCTTCGTCTACGAGCCCGAGTCGAGCGTGGCGCTCGGGCTTCGGCTTTCGCTGCGGCTTCCTGGGCCTGCTCCACATGGAGATCGTCCAGGAGCGGCTCGAGCGCGAGTTCGGGCTGGAGCTGATCGCATCGGCGCCGATCGGTCGAATACCGGGTCAAGCGCCTGCATCAAGGCCCGACGAGCTCGTCGTCGACAACCCCGCCCAGATGCCGACCGCCGGCGAGATCGAGGGCATCAGCGAGCCGTGGGTGAGCGCCGACGTCATCACGCCGACCGACTACATCGGCCCGATCATGGAGCTGGCCACCACCCGGCGCGGCGACTTCATCAACATGGAGTACCTCGACCCCAAGCGGGTGAACCTGCACTTCGAGATGCCGCTGGCCGAGCTGATCATCGACTTCTACGACCAGCTCAAGAGCCGATCGAGCGGCTACGCCGAGCCTCGACTACGCGTACCTGGGCTATCGGCCCGGCGAGCTGGTCAAGCTCGACATCATGGTCAGCGGCGAGCCGGTCGACGCGCTCTCCCTGATCGTGCATCGGGCCGATGCCTATCGGGTCGGGCAAGGCGCTGGTCGAGAAGCTCAAGGAGCTGATCCCGCGCCAGATGTTCGAAGTGCCGGTCCAGGCGGCCATCGGCTCGCATATCATCAGCCGCGAGACGATCCGGGCGATGCGCAAGAACGTGCTGGCCAAGTGCTACGGCGGCGACATCACGCGCAAGCGCAAGCTCCTCGAGAAGCAGAAGGAGGGCAAGCAGCGGATGAAGCGGATCGGCTCCGTCGAGATCCCGCAGGAGGCCTTCCTGGCGGTGCTGCGCATGAACGAGCCGTCCGGGTGAGCGACGCCTGATGGATTTCCTCGATTCGCTGCGGCTGACCATCGCGCTCGGGCTCAGCCTGTTCCTCGTTCTCCTGCGCTTCGACTCCGACCGGATCCTGCGCTCCGACTACTTCCGATCGAGGTCGTCGTGGTTCGGTCCCCTCAGCTACTACGGGCTGGTGATCGCCTTCTCGATCGGGATCGCCCTGATCCTGCCCGACGGGCGGCGCACGCTCTTCCTGACCAGCGGCGACCCGGATCGTGCGCTGCCGGTGATGCTGCTGTTCGCGGTCGTGGCGCTCGTCAACGCCGCGGCGCTCGCCTTCCTCCGCTACGGAGGCGTCCTGCCGCTGCCGACCGAGCTCCTCGGCTCGCGGGTGGTGGGGGCGGCCGCGAACGCGGTCGCGGAGGAGCTGCAGTTCCGATCGATCGTGCTCGGCATGCTCATCTTCGCGGGGGTGCCAGTCGGCTGGGCGATCGGGATCCAGGCCGTCCTGTACGGCCTTGCCCACCGGCGGCTGTGGCGTGAGCGCGACTGGTACTTCCTCTTTGGCTCGCTGATCCTGGGCCTTGCCGCCGGAGCGGCGACCCTTGAGACGGGCTCTGTCATTCCCGCGATCGTCGGCCACTTCGCGGTGACGATGTCGCTCTTCGGCTTCGTTGGGGGCCGCCTGCGCCAGCGACCGATCTGAGACCGATGCCTGCGGCGCTGCGCGCCGGCACGCAGCCGGCTGGCCGTGTGGCGCGCCTGTCCGCCCCGGCCGTTTCTCCGGGGAGCCACCACCTGTACGTGCACGTGCCGTTCTGCCGGCTGCTCTGCGCGTATTGCGACTTCGTGACCGTGGGGGGTCGAAGCGCCGAGATGGGACGCTACGTGGATGCCCTCCTCTCGGAGCTCGCCGGCCGTGCCGCGCCGGGATTGCTCGCGACGATCTATTTCGGTGGAGGGACGCCGTCGCTGATGCCCGCCGCCGCGATCGATCGCGTCGTCCGGGACGCCGTCGAGCGCTGGAAGGCGGTCCCCGGCGAGGTGACGGTCGAAGCCAACCCCTCCCGACGCGAAGCGCCGGATTGGGCAGGGCTCCGGTCGGCGGGCGTGAACCGAATCTCGCTCGGCGTGCAGTCGCTGCGCGACGTCGAGCTCACGGCGCTCGCCCGCGGGCACAGCGCGCACGAGGCGCTCGCCGCCTTCCGGGCCGCCCGTGTGCTCTTCGACAACGTGAGCATCGACCTCATCTACGCGATCCCCGGCCAGTCGCTGGCGGATTGGCGGGAGGGGCTTCGGGCCGCCATCGCGCTTGAGCCGGATCACCTCTCGCTGTACGCGCTGCAGCTCGCCCTGCAGCCCGACGAGTGGGCGGCACCGCCGCGACCCGGCGCCCTGCGCTGGCGTCGGCGGATGCAGGCGCGCCAGGACGAGGAGCTTGCGGCGGACCAGTACCGGCTTGCCGAGGAGCTGCTCGACTCGGCCGGCTATCGCCACTACGAGCTCAGCTCATGGGCGCGGCCCGGTCGTGAATCGCGCCACAACCAGGCGTACTGGGAGCGCCGCCCATACACCGGGATCGGCGCCGGCGCCCACTCCTACGACGGCTCGAGCCGCAGCTGGAACGTCCGGGAGCTCGACCGCTACCTCGCAGCGCGGACGGACTGCCGGCCGGTCGAGGGACAGGAGGCGCTGAGCGAGCCCACGCGCGCGTTCGAGGCCGTTGCGCTCGGTCTGCGCATGGTCGAAGGGTTCTCGCGGGCCGCCTTCGCGGCCGAGTTCGGCGTCGATCCGCTGGTTCGCTACCCCGAGCCGGTCGCATCTACCCGGCAGGCCGGTCTCCTCGAGGTCGACGGCGACGCCGTGCGCCTCACGCCGGCGGGTCGGCTCCTCGCCAACGAGGTGCTCGTCGCGTTCGTGCCCCCGCGTTGACATGTGTCCGGCAGGATTGGTACGATGCCCTCCCAACGGGTTAGCACTCTCTGACCGAGAGTGCTAACAGGCTGACCAGCCGCGGAGGCACGATGAGCGAGAGCTCCATACATCGCGATCGCGACGTCGTTTGGTCGGGCCCCGAGCTCACCCAACGACAGCGCAACGTGCTGCGCGCCGTGGTGGAGGACTACGTCTTCACCGCGGTGCCGGTCGGTTCCAAGGCCCTCGTCTCGCGCTACGGCCTGGGCGTCTCGCCGGCCACCGTCCGTGGCGCCATGGCTGAGCTCGAGTCGCTCGGACTGCTCAGCCATCCGCACACATCCGCCGGCCGCGTTCCGTCGGACCTCGGCTACCGGCTGTACGTGGAGTCGCTGATGCGAGAGGCGGAGCTCGACCAGGCAGATCGCCTCCGGATTCGCCACCAGTTCAGCCAGGTGCAGCTGACCACGAACGAGTGGCTGCGGCTCGCGGCGTCGATCCTGGCGGCGAGCACGCAGAGCGCCGCGGTGGTCACCCCGGCTCGTGCGAAGCGGGCCAAGTACGGACATCTCCAGCTCGTCGAGCTGCCCGATGGCTCCCGGCTGGCAGTCCTCGTCCTGGGCGACGGCAATGTCGTGCAGCGACGGCTCGACCGCGTGGGACTCGAGCGCGCGGAGCCCGATACCCAGCTCGACCAGGCGCGGCTCGACGCGATCGCGGCGATCGCTGAACGCGGAGCTCTCCGGCCTGAGCGGACCGCAGGCTCGGCGCCGTGCCTCGAAGCTGCCGCCGACCGCCGCGCACCTCGCCCGCACGATCGCGTGGCCTGCTGGAGGACGCGGACAGCGCCGTGGTCGAGGAGGTCTTCACGGCGGGCATCGTCAACGTCCTCGAGCAGCCGGAGTTCGCGGAGGGCGCGAAGCTGCGCGAGATCCTGGAGGTGCTGCAGCGCAGCGATTTCCTGGAGCGCCTTGTCCCGATCGTGACACGCAGCGGCGGCGTCCACGTGATCATCGGCCGCGAGAACCAGAACGACGCGATGCAGGAGGTCAGCCTCATCTTCGCGCCGTATGGCGCCGCGGACCGGGCACTTGGATTGCTGGGAATCCTGGGGCCGACCCGCATGCCCTACCCGCGGGCGATCCCCACCGTCCGCTACCTGTCTGCCCTCATGAACGAGCTGATCAACAGCCATTACGGGGAGACGCAATGACCGAGCGATCGAACGGCGGCGCGAAGCCGCGGACCCGCGCGGAGGAGCGAGCTGATGCCATCAAGACGCCGTCGCGCGTCGAGCTCATGGAGCGTGCGGAAGCGCTTCAGCGCCAGCTCGACGAGGTGCGCGAGCAGTCGGAGCAGAACCTGCACAACTGGCAGCGCTCAGCCGCCGACTTCGCCAACTTCAAGCGCCGCAGCGAGGAAGAGGCGAACGCCCTCGGCGAGTTCGCCAAGGCGATCCTGATCACCAAGCTGCTCGGCGTGCTCGACGACTTCGACCGGGCCCTGGAGAGCGTCCCCAACGAGGCGCACGAGGGCTGGGTCGAGGGGATTCGACTGGTCGAGCGCAAGCTGCGCGGGGTGCTCGAATCGGAAGGGGTGACCCAGATCGAGGCGCTGGGCCAGCCCTTCGATCCGAACCTCCACGAAGCGGTGGTCCACGAGGAGACCTCGGATCATCCCGATAACCAGGTGACCGCCGAGCTGCAGCGGGGCTATCGGCTCCGCGACCGGGTCATCCGACCCGCGCTCGTCAAGGTCGCGAACAACCCAACAAGCAGTGTGAACCCGCAAACCGCGGTCGAGGAAGGTTAGAAATGGGCAAGATCATCGGCATCGACCTCGGCACCACCAACTCGGTGGTCGCCGTCATGGAAGGCGGGGAGCCGCAGGTCATCACCAACGCGGAGGGCGGCCGCATCACGCCATCGGTCGTGGCCTTCGCGAAGTCCGGGGAGCGCCTTGTCGGCCAGGTGGCCAAGCGACAGGCGATCACGAACCCCGAGAACACCATCTTCAGCATCAAGCGCTTCATGGGCCGTCGCTGGGACGACCCGGAGGTCCAGCGCAGCAAGGACCTGGTGCCCTACGAGGTGATCAAGGATCCCAAGTCGGACGGGGTCGTCGTGAAGCTGGCCAACGGCAAGCACTTCACCCCGCCCGAGATCAGCGCCATGATCCTGCAGAAGCTGAAGGCCGATGCGGAGGCGTACCTCGGGCGAGAAGGTGACCGAGGCGGTCATCACCGTGCCGGCCTACTTCGACGACACCCAGCGCCAGGCGACCAAGGACGCCGGGCGGATCGCCGGGCTGGACGTGAAGCGGATCGTCAACGAGCCCACCGCATCGGCCCTGGCCTACGGGCTCGACAAGACGAAGGACGAGAAGATCGCCGTCTACGACCTCGGTGGCGGCACCTTCGACATCTCGATCCTCGAGCTCTCCGAGGGTGTCTTCGAGGTGCGCAGCACGAACGGCGACACGCACCTCGGTGGCGACGACTTCGACCAGCGCATCATCGACTGGCTGGCCGAGGAGTTCAAGAAGGACCAGGGGATCGACCTGTCGAAGGACCGGATCGCGCTCCAGCGGCTCAAGGAGGCCGCCGAGAAGGCGAAGATCGAGCTGTCCAGCACGACCACGAACCGAGATCAACCTGCCCTTCATCAGCGCCGATGCCACCGGCCCCAAGCACCTGGTCATGACGCCTCACCCGCGCCAAGCTCGAGGACCTGGTCGCCGACCTGATCAACGCAGACGGCGGATCCGGTCAAGCAAGGCGCTCGCCGACGCGAACCTCAAGCCGACCGATATCGACGAGGTGATCCTGGTCGGCGGCATGACGCGCATGCCGGCGGTGGTCGAGGCGGTCAAGAAGATGTTCGCCGGCAAGGAGCCGCACAAGGGGGTCAACCCCGACGAGGTCGTGGCGATCGGCGCCGCGATCCAGGCCGGCGTGCTGGGCGGCGAGGTGAAGGACGTCCTGCTGCTCGACGTCACGCCGCTCTCGCTCGGCATCGAGACCCTCGGCGGCGTGGCGACCAAGATGATCAACCGCAACACGACCATCCCGACCGCGCACACGCAGATCTTCTCGACCGCAGCGGACAACCAGCCGTCGGTCGACATCGTCGTGCTCCAGGGCGAGCGCGAGATGGCCGCCGACAACAAGAAGCTGGCCACGTTCCGGCTCGACGGCATCCCACCGGCTCCGCGCGGCGTGCCGCAGATCGAGGTCACCTTCGACATCGACGCCAACGGCATCCTCAACGTGGCGGCCAAGGACAAGGCCACCAACAAGGAGCAGAAGGTCACGATCACCGCCTCCTCGATGCTCGCCAAGGAGGACGTCGACCAGATGGTCCGCGACGCGGCCGAGCACGCCGAGGAGGACCGCAAGCGGCGGGCCGAGATCGAGTCCCGCAACGAGGCGGATGCGCTGACCTACCAGGCCGAGCGGCTGATCAAGGACCTGGGCGACAAGATGTCGGACGAGGACAAGGCGGACCTCAACTCACGCATGGAGGCGGT
>CAWCXQ010000008.1:0-135196 GCA_963799675.1 uncultured Chloroflexia bacterium | reverse complement strand
TGCAAATCTCGGCGGCGGTGCTCTGTCCCTATGCTGGAGCTAAGGCGATGGTGATGGTCGACTCCGACCTGCGCAGCATCGTGCCTGGGGAATGGATCGAGCTGGTGGTACCGACTCCTGGCTACCATGCTGATGCTGCTATAGCTGATGTCAACAAGACGACGGCACGATCACCAGCAACATCGCCTATCCTCAATTAACGTGCTCCACGGGCTGAATCGGCAGCTGCATTGGTGCTTTGGGGTCAGCGGCGACCTTGCGAGCCGTGATGGAGCTTCGGAGGACCTGACCGTGCGTCGGATCGAGACGTTACGTCTGGATCACACACTTGGCTGATCAACGAGGGATTCGCCGTGTGCCATGCTGACGATCCACGACGTGGAAGGGTATCTGCAACTTTCTGATGGTCTTTGACGTCCGCCGAGGTGGTCGGCACCCTCTTTCCGCCTGGCCGGCCACGACCAGGGCCCCGCGCTCGCGGCTCGCACACCTCATTCGGGAGTACGGCTTCGAGCGCCTTGTCGCACCGGGAGGAGTTGAACGTCAACTATGTGCGGTGCAATCGAGAACGCCGCGACGACGCGACGTGTGGGCCGAGGTGGCCCCGAGTACTGGGAGGCATGGGGTCTCACTGCGAACTGCCGCGGAGTTCCACTTCCCCGGCGGAGCTCTGGATTCGCCGCCTGACGCGGCCCCCTAATTGTTCAAATTGGGGCGAGCGCGAGAGCTGCTTGCCGCGCTGATGCTGCTGGCTCCTCACGGCGGGCCGAGTGTGGGGTAAGTTTACTGATGCTTAGATGGAGCACCGACCAGCGGCCGAGCGCGCTATTTTTGAGGCGCAGGCCATCGAGGGAGAGCTCAAAGTGGAGGCGCGCCGGCAGAGGGAGCTGGTGTAGCAGGCCATGGCCGCGGCGCGCGCCCATCGTCGATTTTCTTAGCCCTTCGCCAACCCACGGAGCGCGCGACCTCGTCGCATTGGCGCGGGGGCGCGCTGGCGACCAGACACCCAGGCTCCGAGGCGGTCTCTCGTCTGGGAGGGGGAAGCACCCAGGCCTGCACCACCCCGGCCTCAGCGGGTCGTCATCTCCTTCGGTGACGAGGAGGGGGTCGAGCCCGGACCATGGTGCGCATCGGCCGTCGGGCGGCCGACGGCGGCACCATCGGAGGCGGTCACCGAGGAAGGCGGACCTGATCATCTTCGGCTGGGGCGGGCCACCGACCGCGTCGCAGGTGGTTCGCTGCCCAGGCCAAGCGGCACCGAGGCCCGCCTCGGCCTGGCGCCGCGACCCTCGGCCTACGGCAAAAGATCATGCGACTATTGATGCTGTCGTGCGCGAGTTGCCCTGCGACATCGCCGTGGTCAAGCAGCCTGCTGCCTGGGTGCGCTCGATCCTGGTGCGCGCGGTCCGGCACCCAGTACCGCCTTCCGGCTGGCGCACCACCTCGGCTGTTCGATGCGCGCAGGTCGAGCGCACCGCGGCCGAAGGGGATCGGCGATGGCGCGGCCGAGCGCGAGCTCTCGCCAACGGCTAGTCTCGAGATCTCACGCGCGGACGCGGCGCGTCAAGCCGCTGCTCGTGGAGGCCACATCGGTCCGGTGGATCATCAAGGAGGTGGCTGCACCTACCTGGTGGTGGACCGGGCGCCGCCGGCGCAGCCGTGCCTCCAACGGCTGCTCTACAATGGCGCTACCTGTTTGATCGGTGCCGCGGAGGCGGTGGCCGCGCCGAGCTGCTCCCGACCGTGATCGTGGTCAAGACCAAGCTCTCGGGGGGGCCACACCTTTGACCAGCTGCGGGCCTGCCCGCTGTATAACGGCTAATTGGAGGCGCAGCCGCTCACTGCCGAACGTGGTGGTTGAGCAGGTGGTTTGCCGAGCACTATTTTGGTGGCTCAACGAGTCCACGGACAATCGGGAAGCCCACCACCTAGGAAGCGCCAGGGCCTGACCATCAGCCTCGGGCTGCCGACCCTCAACGAGGAGAAGACCATCGGCCTCTTGCTAAGCGCGTCAGACGCGCTCATCGATCGCGGCGCCCGCTGATCGACCAGCTGGTGGTGATCGACTCGCACTCCGTCGGACGGCTGAGATCGCGCAGGAGCTGGGCGTCACGGTTGCGCTGCACAGACACCGAGGGGCAATCGCCACCGTCGCGGAGGGGGGCCGTGGACGTCCTCGACGGGGAGATCATCGTCGCCTGGATCGACACCGACATAGCCACCGAGCCGCGCTTCGTCATCTGGCCTGCTCGGCGCCTGCTGCGCGAGCCCCGGACGACGAGCAGGTCTACGAGCGCCCCATCCGCCAGGGAGACACGCACCGTGTCCGAGGGTGGGGCCGCGTCACGAGCTGATGGCGTGTCCGCTGATCAACCTTGCAGCTGTCGGGCATCGTCCGAGCCGCTCGCCGGCGAGTACGCCATGTTGCCGTGCGCTCCTCGAGAGGCGCTTCCTTCACCGGCTACGGTACACTCGGGCTCCGCCGACATCCTGGACGCGGCCTCGCCATGGCGCGCCGCCATCAGGGGGCGCATCGATCGCAATCAGCCGCTTCCCGTCGGCACATCGTCATCCTGCAGGCGGACCCGCCGGAAGCTGGAGGAGCGCCACCGGATCGAGCTGCTCACCGAGATGGGGCGCGGAATGAAAAAGCTCATCAACCAGCAGAAGCTCCTAACCGTGCGTGAGGCGACGAGCCGCTGCTCATGAAAAAGGACCGACTGCCTACCTTGAGCGTTGGGAAGGGAGCTGCGGTGCAGGCGGCCTGCGGATATTGCGCCCGACTCCTTCGGCGTGCTCCGGGGTTGCCGACGTGCCGGGTGGTGTCCGCTTGTGTGTGGACGACGAGATCGTGCGCCGCCCATGGCGGGACTGGGTGGGGCGAGGGGGACCCTGGCCTGGCGGCGCTCGGCGACGAGGCGCAGCGGCGGCAGGTCTCTCACTGTCGATCCGCTCGCAGGCCCATGCACTGGCTGGCCCTACCTGGCGGCGCCTTTGAGCATGGGCGCCGCCTCCGGGCGGCCCGCCTGGCACCGGACGCACTCGGTGCGGCGCGCCTCGAACGCTGGCACCGGGGATCTCGCGCGGGCGGGGCTCGACGCCGGCGTCTCGCGCATCATGGGTGTGGGGGGCTCGGCGGCTCGGCGACGGTCACCGGCGGAGTCCCGCGGGCCCGGCGCGCGCTTCCTCGATGCCGAAGGGCATGACATTGCCGAACCTGGCCCTCTCGTACCGGTCCGTATCGACGCCTCGGACCGATCCGCGCCTGGCGCAGGTGGAGCTGATCGTGGCGTCGGACGCTGGCACGATCTCACTGGCGCGGTGTACGGTCCGAACAGGTGCCAACGGCCAACGGTCGATGCGGCGCTAGCGCGCTAGGCGGGGCGATCGAGCGGGCGACCGGTCGTCTGGTCTGACCTCTGCTGCCGGCGCCGCGGGCGGACGACTGCAGTCACTGTCGGCTTCACTGCTGCCGTCCTCAGCCTGGAGTCGAGGTGGTCGTGGAGCTGATCGGCCAACGGCCGACGCGCTGGAGTCTGGTGCCTCGCTGATCACCGGCGAGGGTCGAGCGGACCGAGCAACGCGGCCACGGGGGTTGTGGAGCCTTGCACGCGGCCAAGTTTGGTGCGCCTGCGCGCGCGCCTGGATGTCCGGTGCCGCGCGCTGCTGGTGCACTGTCCGGTGGTGCAGCCGATCGTCGACCGCCCGATGACCCTCGACGAGGCGATGCGCGACACGCCGCCGCTACCTGCCTGGTGCTCTGGCCCGGAGCAGCGCACCGGATTGGTCTAGTCCAGCTAATGCCTCGGGAACCCAGCCTCCAAGCCTGCGGCAGCCGGGTGGAGGTGGGTGAGGGTCGAGCCCGTCCTCGACGCTGGGGCGTGACACCCACCCGGCTGGGAGGCGCCGGACGTGCTCTTAGCGAGCTGGTAAGCTATCCCGTCGAGAACACCGCCGACGTGAGCGGCACCGCGCCCTCCCGCGCTGGCCATCCAGCTGGGAGGTGGCGCCGACGGGGCCGTACTCAGAGCGACCGAAGCGATGGGCCGCTACCAGCAACGCCGCGCATCCAGCACGTCCTGGCGGAGGTTCGCGATTCGCGCGGAAGCTTCACCTGGCTGCACCTCCCCCTCACCGAGGCGCGCGATTGGTGGGATTGCCAGGGTATCGGGCGCAAGACCGCCGCCATCGTGCTGCTCTTCAAGCTTCGGGCGACCGGTCGGCACCACCCACGCTAACGGCGCTGGGCGCCTGGGCCGCCTCACCGAGGACGCAATGTCCCTGCGCTCGCACGACATCCTCGGAAGTGCTTGAGCCTGACGAGGTCTACCTGTTCCACGTGGAGCTGATCCGGCACGGCCGAACCGCGCGCCGCTGACCGATCTGCTGCGGCGTCTGCCCGCTGACCCCGACGAGCCTCCCCGTCCGGGGTGGTTCCAATGGACTCATGCCGAAGGCCTGTTACTCTGACCGTGCTACCACGATGAGCTCATCCAGCTGATGCCGCCGGAGATAGTCAGCCTGGACGGGCGTCGCGTAGCGAGCATCTCGAGCCGCCCCGACCGCTTCGATAACGTCCAGTCAAGACGATACTGCATGCAACTCACGGCCGCGCGTGTCCGCCGCCATACTGAGTGGTCTAGTCGCGCTCGCCGTGCCGAGTAGCTCGAGTGGTAGATCTCGGTTTCGTAAACCGACGGTCGTGGCGAGCCCACTTTCGGCTCCAGCTGCCGGGGCTCGGAAGCCCAGCACGAGACAGGGAACACGACGAGAAGGGCGCCGAGCACCGACTGCCATCTCCGTCGTCGGCGCCCCGGGGTATCTGCGGGTGCCGGCCAGAGCTAGCTGTGTCGCGCAGCCAGAGCCATCGACAGCCAGAAGCGAGGCACGGGGGCGGAAGGCGGCGACGACGGCAGTATCGGCTCCGCGCCGCGACCAGGACGAAGAAGACGAGGACCGCCAGGGCGGCCGCCTGCATGATCTGCGTGCTCCCGGCCCGTGCAAAGGCGGCCGCGACCAGGACGGGCAGCGCTCCGAGGTGCAGAAGCCAGCCGAAGTTGAATGCAGCGCGAGGTTCTCGCGCCCCACGAAGCGCCCTAGCTGCTGATGAAGAAGACCTGGAGAATGATGCTAGCCTGACGCAATGCCCAGGCCAGGGCGGCGTACGCCGGAGACCGCGCACCTGGACCTATCCCACGACCCTCCGTTATCCAGGTTCGACGTTACCCGTGCTCCCGTCCACCGAGGACGCGCATGCCCGCCGTCAGCGCGAGGTTGCGTCGCCGCAGCCGACCACGGCCTGGATGCCAACTCCCGCCGATGTTCGACGCGTGAGACGCTGCGCTGCCGCATCCGTGACGACCGCCGCACGAGGAAGAGCGGCGTCCATGCCGCGGTGAGCGCGCCACGAGGATCTCGCCAGCCTCCAGCTGGTCGAACTCGTCAGCCCCGTGGATCACCCGCCGAGCCCTGTCGCATGGCCCGGCGAGGCCGGCACGCCGGACGCAAGGGCGTGGTCCGATTTACGGGCGCCAATCGATTCCCGGGAAGCTGTCCCATAGCCGTCGGATCATCGGATTCATGCGGCCGCACCATGGTGGGGGCACGAGGCCAGCCTGCCGCTCCAGAGGCACGCCGAGCGGGCACGTCCACCGTGGGCGTAGCGGTGCCCCGCTCGAATCGGCGACGGCCTCGGCCCGCGTGAGAAAGAAGACGTCGTCGGGCTCGGCAATCCGGCCGCGGTCCGCGAGCGCCTCGCCGATACGGAGGACAGCTCGTCGCATGACCGGCCACGCGATCGTCAGCTCGACCGCGCTTGCTCTTCCCGAATCGGGACGAGATGATGCGAATTGGCCAGCAGCCGGCGGCAAAGCCCGAAGGCGCTCGTGGCGACGAGGCCAACGACGCGAAGGCGGCTGGACTCGCACCCCTGCCTGGCATCGACCACCCGGTCGTGACGCCCTCGAGGTCGCCATCGGCTCCAGCGGCAGGAATGGATGCCACCAATCGAGCGAGCACGCATGGCCTTGCGCTTCGAGGGGCCGGCCGCAGCGACCAGCGAGCAACGGCGGGGGGCTGCCGCCGAGGACCCGGCGAGGTGTCGCCGATGAACCGGGACAGGTATCTCCATCTTTATGCCGCGCCGGCCAAGGCAGTGATCACATGAAATACTCGCCCACCAGCTCGGCCAGCTCGAGAGGACTGGGAGGTCGGCGACAGCATGTCTCCACGCGGCCTTCGGCATCAGCCACCGACGCCTGGTAGCGCGGTGCACTCGCGCTGATTTTTGCTCTCGACGAGCGGAAGCTGCTGGCGAACCGTCGGGGGCACCGCCATCTACGCCGTGGCGCGGACGAGCCGATCCCGGGAGGCTGCGCAGTCAAGGGGCCGCTCGACCTCTAATCCATCGAATAGACTAGCCGTTGACCACGACGTGGCAGCTGCGGAACCACCTGGCGCATCTGTCCAGGTGTGCATGCGGTTCCTCGGCACCGCCACCAGCCAGGACTCGGAGAGCGGGGTGACCGGCTCGCCGATCCCGACGGCCAAGTCGAGATTGCCGGGTGCGGGGGGCGCAGCAGGGCAGCGCGCCGCATTGGGCCTTGCCTGGACATCCAGCAGGCGGCCTCGCCGTCCATCTCCACTCGACGTCCTGCGGATGCCGGCTGCGGCGATGACGCGCTCCGTCGGCGATCTGGACGGCCTGGGTCGTCATCGATGGCGCGCTCAGGCCCCACGGCGCGCCGTGAGCCTGAGCACGCCATCGATCGCCACCAGGCCGTCCAGATCGCCAACGAGGCGCGTCGCATCGCGGCAGCCCGCGGGATCCCGCAGGACATCGAGTGGGCGATCGATGGCGATGGCCAGCTCTGGATCCTCCAGGCCAGGCCGATGACGGCGCTCCCACCGGATGTCTCATGGGACGCGCCCGCAAGCGGGGGCTACACCCGGATGCTTCGACTCGGCGAGTGGATCGGCGAGCCGGTCACGCCGCTCTTCGAGTCCTGGCTGCTGACGGCCATGGAGAACCGCATGCACGCCCTCTACCGGGAACGAGATCGGCCAGATCGCGCCGCGGCCGTACCACGTCGTGGTCAACGGCTGGTACTTCTACTCGATCAACTTCATCTCGGGCGGCGCCTTGCATTCGCAGCCTCCCCGCGATGCTGGCCACGCTCGTTCGCTCGCCGCGCGTCATCGCGGGGATCATGCCCCCGACCGTTCGCCACAGCTTTCCGCTCGTCGAGCGGAAATGGCGCGAGGACCTACAGCCGCGCTACCGAGCGTCGGTGGCCGATGCCGAAGGCCGCGTGGAGACGCTGCCTGTCGCGGACCTCCCGCTGCTGCTCGACCAGCTGGCCGAGCTGGCGGGCGAGTATTTCATGTGGATCACTGCCTTGGCCGGCGCGGCATACAAGATGGAGATCAACCTCGCCGGGTTCTATCGCAGACACCTCGCCGGGTCACTCGGCGGCAGCCACCTGCCGCTCCTCGCCGGTTTCGCACGGCCAGCCCCTCGGAAGCGCGAGGCCATCGTCTCGCTCGATTGGTGGCATCCATTCCTGCCGCTGGAGGCTACGGCGACGGCGGAGCATCACAGCCGGGTGGTCGAGGCAAGGCAGGCGGCCGAGACCGCTGCCTTCAAGGCCCTGGCCCCGTCACCGCGCCGACTCCGCGCCTTTCGCCGCCTGCTGGCCGATTCGCAGCATCTCGTCCCGATTCGGGAAGAGCAGACGGAGGAGCTGACGATCGCGTGGCCGGTCATGCGACGAGCTGTTCTCCGCATCGGCAGGGCGCTGGCGGACCGCGGCGTGATTGCCGAACCCGACGACATCTTCTTTCTCACGCGCGGCGAGGCCGTCGCGGCACTCGCTGGGGCGCCGCTGCCGGCCACGGTCGACGTGCCGGGTCGGCGCGCGCTTCGGAGCGAGCAGGCTCGCCTGGTGCCGCCACCGATGGTCGGCCGCGTGAACCCGATCCTCCAGCGGCTGTGGGACAGCTTTCCAGGAATGATTGGCGCCCGTAAGTCGGAGGACGCCCTGGCGTCCGGCGTGCCGGCGTCGCCGGGCCGCGCCACAGGGCTCGTCCGGGTCATCCACGGAGCTGACGAGTTCGACCAGCTCGAGGCTGGCGAGATCCTCGTGGCCCCGCTCACCGCACCGGCATGGACGCCCCTCTTCACCCGGGCGGCCGCGGTGGTCACGGATGTCGGGAGCGCAGCATCGCACGCGTCGATCATCGCGCGCGAGTACGGCATCCCGGCCGTCGTCGGCTGCGGTGATGCAACCTCCCGCCTGCGCACCGGCATGCGCGTCACGGTCGACGGCAGCACCGGGAACATCGAACCTGGGTAAGGGCACGGTCACCGGCCGAGCCAATGACATAGACGGAGGGTCGTGAGATGGTGCGAGGCGCGCGGTATGCGTATGTCGCCCTGGCCTGGGCGTTCGTGGCTGGCGTCATTGTCCAGGTGTTCTTTATCGGTCTGGGGCTCTTCGTCGGGCGCGAGAACCTGGCGCTGCACGTCAACTTCGGCTGGCTTCTGCACCTGGGGCCGCTCCCGGTCCTGGTCGCGGCGGCCTTTGCACGGGCCGGGCGCACGCAGATCATCCAGAGCGCCGCGCTGGCCGTCCTTGTCTTCTTTGTGCCGATCCTGGCTGCCGTGCGGACCGATCTGCCGTTCGTGGCCGCCTTCCACCCGGTCGGCGCCATCCTCGGCTTCTGGCTGGCGACCGTCGTGGCGCGCGGTGCCACCGCACTTGCCGGCACGGCCGATATCGGGGCGCCGACGACGAGGTGGCAGTGGGTGCTCGTCGCCCTCGTCGTCTTGATCCTGCTCGTGCTGGGGCTTCCGAGCCCCGACTAGCTGGAGCCGAAGGTGGGACTCGAACCCACGACCGTCGGTTTACGAAACCGATGCTCTACCACTGAGCTACTTCGGCACGGCGAGCGCCGATTCTAGACCAATGGGTGGCCCGCCCGTCGCGACCCTCCGGAGCTGACCCTACTCCGGCGCCAGCCAGCCGTGGATGAGCTCGTCGTGGTAGCGAGGCGCTCGGTCGGCTGAACTTTGCTTCGGCGGTGATGCAGCCTTCGCCTTTCCACGCTGGACGAGCGCGAAGTAGTCGCAGATATCGGTCAGCGGGCAGAGGCTGCAGATGGGTCGCGGCGCCCGGCAGGTATCGCGGCCGTGCCGGATCAGCTCCACGTGGAACGGGTAGACCTCGTCCGGCTCAAGCACCTCCTCCAGGATGTCGTGGGAGCGCCGAACATCGGTCTTCGGTGGCAGGAGGCCCAGGCGCTGTGCAACTCGGAAGACGTGGGTGTCGACCGGGAGGGACGGACGCCCGAAGCAGAAGAGCAGCACGATGGCGGCTGTCTTGCGCCCGATCCCCGGCAATGCGACCAGCCAGTCACGCGCGTCGGTGAGGGGGAGATCGGCCAGGAAGCCCAGGTCGAAGCTCCCGCGCGAATCGCGAACCTCGGCGAGGACATGCTGGATGCGCGGCGCCTTGGTGGGGGCGAGGCCTCCCGGCCGGATCACGTCGGTCAGCTCATCGGTGGGCGCCTCGAGCACCGCCTCCCAGCTTGGATAGCGCTCGCGGAGCGCCACGAAGGCGCGGTGCGAGTTCACGTCGGCGGTGTTCTGCGACAGGATCGTGAGCACCAGCTCGCTGACCGCATCCAGCCGCGGCCCTCCCCAGCGGGGGTGGTCGTACCGCTCCCCCAGCCGGTCGAGGACGACCTCCACCCTCGCCCGCCGTCGTCGCCGGTCCGCGGCCAGCTTCCGGCGACTGGGCCCCTTCCGAGGCACTAGCCGAGCTCGAGACCGATGCCGATGCTCCGGGCCAGGCGCGCGGCCGCCGCCTGGAGGAGCCGCGGCGTGTCGCGCATCGCCTCGTCGAGGCTCATCGGGCGGTCGATGATCGGCTGCACCACGGTCAGCGCGGTGGCGGCAGCCAGCGCCTCGGCGCCGGGCCCCATGGCGCCGCACAGCAGCACCACGGGCGTGCCGACGTGGCCGCGCAAGGCTCGCGACCCCCATCGCCGTCTTGCCATGCAGCGTCTGCTCGTCCGCTCGACCCTCGCCGGTGATCACCAGGCTCGCGGACGCCAGCGCATCGGCCAGGCCGATCAGCTCCGCGACCACCTCGACCCCGGGCCGCAGGACGGCGCCAGTGAACCCGAGCAGCGCTGCCGTCGTGCCACCCGCGGCGCCGGCCCCGGGAAGGTCGGCCACCAGCCGACCGGTCGCCCGCTCGATCGCTCCGCCGTAGCGCGCTAGCGCTGCATCGAGCTCCTGGACCGTGTCGGGGTCCGCGCCCTTCTGCGGACCGTACACCGCCGAAGCGCCGTTCGACCCCACGAGGGTGTTGGTCACGTCCGAAGCCACGACCAGCTCGACCTGCGCCAGGCGAGGATCGAGTCCCGAGGCATCGATCCGATCCAGGTCGGCGAGAGCCGCTCCTCCCTCGGCGAGGTCGTGCCCGTCGCCATCGAGGAAGCGCGCACCGAGCGCGCGGAGCAGGCCGCTCCCGCCGTCGTTCGTCGCCGAGCCGCCGAGTCCCACCGTGATGCGCGAGGCGCCGGCTTCGAGCGCCGCCCGCACGAGGTCCCCGGTGCCCCGCGTCGACGCACGCCGCACCGAATCCGCGGAGCGCTCATCGGGCGCCAGGCGCGCCAGTCCGGACGCGGCGGCCATCTCCACGAACGCGCCGCGGCGGTCGTCGAGGGCCAGCCAGTCGGCGTCGATCGGCCTGCCGAGCGGATCGACGGTCGAGACCTGGCGCCGCTCCGCCTGGTCGCCAAGCGCGGCGGCCAGCGCGGCCAGGGTCCCCTCGCCGCCATCCGCCATCGGGCGGCGCACGATCTCGTCGTCCGGGCGAACGGACGACCACCCGGCCGCGATCGCGTCAGCGACCCCCACCGAGTCGAGGGCGCCGCCGAAGGAATCGGGCGCGACCAGGATCCGCAGGCTCACCTGCGCCGCAGCTCCCTGCGACGCTCCAGGTAGGCGGGAATCGTGTTCATCGGGGGCCGCAGCTCGTCGCCGATCTCGCGCACGTCCAGGTTGAATCGGTCCTTCTGCTGGTTGATCAGCTTCATGCCGCGCCCCATCTCGGTCAGCAGCTCGATCCGGTGGCGCTCCTCCAGCTTGCGCATTGCCGCCTGCAGGATGACGAAGGCCATTTGCGACAGGTTGGGCAGCGGCTGGTTGCGATGGATCCGCCGCTCGAGATCGACCTGGCCGATCGCGGAGAGGCCGGCGTGCTCCAGGATGTCGATCAGCAGGCCGATCTCGACCGCGTAGCCGGTGAAGAACGGGAGCGCCTCGAGGAGCGCGCGGCGACCGGCGTACTCGCCGGCGAGCGGCTGGACGATCCCCGACAGCTCCGGGAAGAAGAGGTTGATCAGCGGGCGCGCCATCAGCTCGGTGACGCGGCCGCCGCCCTCGGACACGATCGTGTCTCCCTGGCGGATGGGGCGCTGGTAGAACCCCTTGACGTACTGGATCCGGGGCTCGCGCAGCAGCGGGCCGAGCAGGCCGTAGACGAAGCGCGGCTGGATATTGCTGATGTCGGTGTCGATCCAGGCGACGATGTCGCCGTCGAGGACGTGCAGGCTCTTCCACAGCGCCTCGCCCTTGCCGCGACGGTAGCCGGCCTCGGGCAGGATGCTGCTGTGCAGCGCCACCGTGACGCCCAGCTCCTGCGCGATCTCGACCGTCCGATCCTCGGAGTCGGAGTCGATCACCACCAGCTGGTCGATCAGCGGCACGCGATCCATGAGCGCGCTCTTCACGCGCTTGATCACGAGGCCGATCGTCTTCTCCTCGTTGAGGGTCGGCAGCCCGACGCTGATGGTCAGCCCCTGGCGCTCCTTCATGGCGACCAGCTTCCGGATCTCGCGTGAACTCGTGGGCGTGGAAGGTGTTCTCGGCGAACCACCTGTCGACGACGTTCGGCAGTGAGCGGCTGCGCTCGACATAGGCGTCCGCGGCGGGCAGGCTGCCCTCGGCGGCCCGCAGCTCGTCGAAGGTGCTGATCCCGACCGACAGCTTGGTCTTGACCACGATCACGGTAGGACGGCGCTCGGCTGGCCACCGCCTCCGGCACCGATCCGAACAGGTAGCGCCCGTCGGCGCTCGAGCCACCCGTCGACGGCTGCGCGGCGGCGCCCATCACGACCAGGTCGTGCTTGGCTGCCTCCTTGATGATCCCCGCCCGGACCGATGTGGCCTCCACGAGCAGCGGCTTGACGCGCCGCGTCGCGCCGTGATCCTCGAGAAACTGGTCCATCGCCAGCCGCTCCCGCTCGGCCGCGCGATCGCCGATCCCCTTGGGCACGATGTGCATCACCACGACCTGCGCGTCGAAGCGTCGACCGAGATCGTGCGCCAGCCGGAAGGCGAGATCGGCGTGCGGACCGCCGCGCACCGGAACGAGGATCGAGCGCACGTTCTCCAGGCCGCGCTGCTTGACCACCGCGATGTCGCAGGGCGACTCGCGCACGACGGCGTCGATCGTGGGCGTGAAGACCGCCGTGGCCGAGGGCTGCACACCGGCCAGCCGGGCCTCGATCGCTTCCGCCTGGGCGCGTACGGTCTGTGACGCGGTCGGCGGCCCGCCCCAGCCGAAGATGATGAGGTCCGCCTCTTCCTCGGTGACCGCCTCGATGATGCCGTCCGCCGCCCGACGGCCGATGCGCACCATGGTCCGCAGCTCGACCCCCTCCTCGTCACCGAAATCGAGGACCCGCTGCAGGAGGCGCCGGGTGGTCCGCGCCTGGGTCGCTCCCTCCGACGAGCGAGACCGCCTCGGGGACCTCGACGATGCCCAACGCCGTGATCTGGGTCGTGCGGCCGGCGCGGACTCCCGCGCCGATGCGAACAAGGTCGCGGGCCGTGCGTGGGTTGGCGAGGGGCAGCAGGATGCGATAGGGTGCGCGCCGCCTGGCCGGCATCTACGCCGGCTCCAATGCCGCGCGCCACCCGCTGACGAGGTAGGGCTTGAGCTCCTCGAACTGTCTGGCCTGCGCCTCGATCACGCGCTCGGCCTGGTCGGTGCTCATCTCCAGCGTCTCGGTGATGAAGCCTGCGGTCCGCCCGAAGTAGAGCGGCGTCAGCGCGGCGAGCAGCTTCTCGCGCTCCGCCCCCGGACGGTTGAAGGCGACCAGGGTCTCGTACAGGCAGCGAATCCAGAGCTCCGCCGGGAAGTGGAACTCCGCCGGCGTGTCGCAGTCGAGCCCCATCACTCGCTCCAGCTGCTCGGGGCTAAGCATCTCCGCCCACACGTCACG
The DNA here is from genome assembly GCA_963799675.1 of uncultured Chloroflexia bacterium. GTDB lineage: Bacteria > Chloroflexota > Limnocylindria > QHBO01 > QHBO01 > JALYSK01. Next base: position 121,897 of record CAWCXQ010000008.1, on the reverse strand, counting down.
CTGCCCGTGGCGGGCATTCTCGAAGTTGTCGATGAGCTTGGCGTGGTTGACGCTGATCTCCTCCGGTGCCACGACGCGCTCGAAGCCGTATTCCGGAATGAGGTGCGAGCCGCGTACGCGGAGCCATCGGTCCTGGTAGTGGCCGGCCAGGCGGAAGAGGGTCCCGACGACCTGGCGGAACATCGGACCGAGGTCGGAGGCCGGATCCTTGGCATCGTGGATCTTCGCGCCCAGGCGTGCCTGGCACACGGCGAATCCCTCGTTGATCGCCGAGTGCGTCATCCAGACGTCGATCCCGAAGCGCGCCGTCAGCTCGTCGAAGGTGTCGAGCTCCAGGTAGCGGCTCACGAGGTCGCCGCTGACCCCGAAGTCACCGCCGATGGGCTGCCGTATGCGGGCCCCGTAGAGGGCACGCGTGAGTGGATAGGCGATGTTGTTGGTGATCGTGCCGTCGTACTTGTAGCGGCTGTAGAGCGGCGTCACGAAGTCGTAGCCCCCTTTGAGGATCGGTCCCGCCAGGAGCTCGATCCATTCCGGCACGATGCTGCGCAGGTCCGAGTCGACCATCACCATCGCCTTCACCTTGAGCTCGTGGGCGACCTCGAACAGGGCGCGGACCGCCGTCCCCTTGCCGCTCGTGCCCTGGTAGGTGATGCTCACCCGCTGCAGCTTGTGCTTCGGGCTGACGAGAATGATCTTCTCGAGGTAGTCCGGGCTCTCGGTGGTCACCACCACCCGCGGAGTGTCGTCGGGCGAGCCCCCGTCGGAATTCACGAGCGCCGGCTTCAGGTCGGGGAAGTACTGGACCATTCCGGCCGTCGCCGCTCTCACCACGTAGCCGATCGTCTCCGCGTTGCCGAAGCTCGGAATGCCGACCATCAGGTCAGCGGAGCCCACGCGGCGGACCTCGGCCAGCCCCTCCTCGTCGAGCGCGGAGCCCGGCCGCGCCGCGGGCTGCGCGGTCAGCGCGGGCCTCCACGAGTGTCCAGCTCGCTGATGCGTCGTGGCTTCTCGTCCCGCATCCCGAACATGCGCGACACCATCCCGCGCACCGGCTCGGTGGCGACGGAAATCTGCAGCCAGTCGTCGTTCACCTCGCCGGGGTGATACCGCGAGTTCTGATGCTTGGCCAAGTAGTGGCTGAAGCCGTTCGCACGCCAGCCGACAAGCCAGGCGGAGATGGGCTGCTTGACGGTGGGGCTGACCCGCACCTGGACCCCCTCGTCCAGGACCGACTCCAGGATGCGACGGCGCTCCTGGAACGGGATCTCGTGGAGCAGCTCGCCATCGAGCTCGATCAGGTCGATCGCCACGAAGGCGCGTCGTCGCTCGCGCTCGATCGGGTCGGGGATCTCGTCCGCAAGCCCCTCGCTCTCCAGCGTCTCCGCCCAGTGCCGAGCCGCGCTTCCGTCACCGATGAACGGCTGAGCGGTCCAGATGCCGTCGATCAGCGCCTGGTTGGCGAGGACCGCGTTGCCAAGGATCTCCGCGGCTTCGGGGAACCGATCATCGGCAGAACGTCCCTCCTCGTCGGTCAGGCCAACCCTGCCGGTGTCGTAGCGTGCCAGGAGCCGGTCACCGCGCCACGCGGGCTCGAACAGCCACTCGACGCTCGCCACCACCGCGTTCGCCGCCCGCGCTCGCTGCGGGAGCACCGGCTCGTCTTCCGTCACCGCTCAAGGGTACCGCGGAGCGGTCAGCCCGGGGCATAGAGGCGGAGCTGTCCTTCCTCGACGTTGGAGCCAACCTGCTCGAACATCTGCTCCCAGGCGGCGTAGTCCCACTCCCCGACGAAGGTGATCGCGGTCCCCTCCTTGCCCGCTCGGCCGGTGCGGCCAGCGCGGTGCACATACGTCTCGGCATCCTCCGGGATGTCGAAGTTGAGCACGTACGGCAGGTCGGTGATGTCGAGCCCGCGCGACGCGACGTTCGTCGCGATCAGGAACTGCACCTTCCCCGACTTGAAGTCGGCGAGCGTGTGGTCGCGTTCGCGCTGGCTGAGCCCACCGTGCAGCGCCGCCGCGTTCTTGCTTCGCCGCTTCAGGGTCGCGGTCAGCCGATCGACCCCGATCTGGGTATGGCGGAAGACGAGCAGCCTGTCGAATCCGAAGTCGTCAGTCAGCTCGATCAGCGCCGCGACCTTGTCCTGCTCGGCGACGTGGTAGACGAGCTGCCGCACGGTCTCGACCGTCTGCAGGTCGGGAGTCACCCGGATGTGCATCGCGTCGCGATCCATGAACCGATCGCAGATCCGGAGGATGGCGAACGGCATGGTGGCGGAGAAGAGGGCCGTCTGGCGCTGGCGAGGGCATCGAGCCAGGATCGTCTCAACGTCGACGATGAAGCCCATGTCGAGCATGCGGTCAGCCTCGTCGAGGATGACCGTATTGACCCGATCCAGCCGCAGCTCCCCCCGACGCGTCAGGTCGAGGACCCGTCCCGGGGTGCCGACCACGACCTGCGCGCCCCGATGCAGCGCGGCGATCTGGTTCTCCATCGAGGATCCGCCGTAGATGGCGACCGTCTTGACGTTGCGCAGCGCCCCGATCCGGCGGATCTCCTCGGTCACCTGCACGCAGAGCTCACGCGTGGGAGTGAGGACGAGCGCCTGAACATGCGGCGCGGTCGGGTCGACCTTCTCGATGATCGGGATGCCGAAGGCCGCGGTCTTGCCGGTTCCCGTCTGCGCCTGACCGATGAGGTCCTTCCCCAGGCGCAATGGCGGGATGGCGCGGGCCTGGACCTCGGTCGGGACGCTGAACCCCATCTTCTCGAGCGCGCGGGCGATCGTGACCGGGACCTCGATCTCCCCGAAGCGGTGCGCTCGCGCTGCGGCCAGCACTGCGGCGGTGAGCGGCGACTCGTCATCTGTGTCAGGCGGGGAGGGCGGCAGCGGCGCCCGCCGCGCACGAGGGCGACGGGTGCGAATGGAATCGGTCTCGGGCAAACGGGCCTCGCGGGTAGGTGGGTGAATGATCGCGACGGGGGCGGGGCCGATCTCGGCGGGCGCGCTCCGGACGTGAACCGGGGGCCGCTCGGCGCGCCGGCAGGCGCCGCCATCGCCCGCATCCTACCATGCCGGCCGCGGCGCGCCCCCACGCGCGGCCGTGCGGGTCAGCTGGCCGAGACGCTCCGCGCGATCTGGCGCGGCTCCGCCAGTGCGGTCCCGTCCTCGGCGGCGGGGGCGCGGTAGCCTCCCGGATGCGCCTCCTTCCAGCGCCACGCATCGGCCACCATCTCCTCGAGGGACGAATGGCGCGGCTGCCAGCCGAGCTCGCGATGCGCTCTGCGGGAGGAGGCGACCAGGACCGGGGGATCCCCCGCACGACGCTTCACGGCACGGGCGGGGATTGCGCGTCCCGTCACCTTACGCGCCGCCTCCACCACCTCGCGCACGCTGAAGCCGGCGGCGGAGCCGAGGTTGTACACCTCGAACGAGGGATCGGCCTCGCCGGTCGCCTGCAGCGCGAGGAGGTGCGCGACCCCGAGGTCGCGGACGTGGATGAAGTCACGAATGCAGGTGCCATCCGGGGTCGGGTAGTCCTGCCCGTAGATCTGGACGTGGGCCCCTTCGCCGGCGGCCACGCGCAGCACGAGCGGGATGATGTGCGTCTCGGGCTCATGATCCTCTCCGTTGAGCTCGGTCGCACCGGCCACGTTGAAGTAGCGGAGGGAGATGGCGCGGAACCCATGGCTCGCGGCAAACCAGCGCATCGCCCCTTCGAAGGCGAGCTTGGTGGCGCCATATGGGTTGATCGGCTCGGTGCGATCCGCCTCCGCGATCGGAACCCGGCGCGGCTCCCCATAGACCGCGGCGGTGGACGAATAGACCAGGCGCGTGACGTTTGCGCGCTGCATCGCCTCGAGAAGCGTTACCCCGCCCGCCACGTTGGTCCGGTAGTAGAGGCCGGGATCGGCCATCGATTCGCCGACCAGTGAGCGGGCCGCGCAGTGCAGGACGGCGTCGATCCGGCCGCCGGTCAACAGCTGCCAGAGGCGCTCGCCATCGCGGATATCGCCGGTCACCAGCCGCGCCCCGGGCACGACCGCCCCGCGATGTCCGGTCGTCAGGTTGTCGTAGACGGTCACCTCGTGGTCGCGCGCGACGAGGGTCTCGACGCTGGTGGAGCCCACATAGCCGGCACCGCCCACGACCAGTACGCGCAATCCTTTGCCTCCGCCGCTTCCTAGCCGGTCGCTCGCGCCGGCTGCAGCCCGTCGGCAGCCTGGCGTACCAGCGCATCGGTGAGGACGGTCGAGACCCGCACCGCGCCCGCTTCGGCAGCCTCGCGCAGCTCTTCCATCTTGCGGAGCCGACCCGCGGCCTTGACCTCGACCCGAGGGCCGACGCTCTGGCGCAAGACGCTCCGCTCGCCGGATGGTCGTCCTGGCGGTCGCCCCGCCGGTCCCGGTCACGACGTAGTCGGCACCCGGCACGCTCGGCAAGATGGCAGGCGCGCCGCACCAGCTCCTCGGAGAGCGGCTCCGCCTCGATGATCACGCCCACCACCGCGAGCGCGGAATGAGCCATGTCGACCACCGCCAGCATGTCGTTGTAGACGGTCTCGTCCTCGCCGGAGACGAGCGCGCCGCCGTTGAGGACGAAGTCGATCTGCGAGGCTCCCTGCTCCAGCGCTTTTGACGCCTCAAAGGCTTTGACGCTCAACAGCTGGCCGCCGTGAGGGAAGCCGACCACCGTGCCCAGCCGCACCCGGGACTGCGCGAGGGAGCGCTTTGCCGCCTTGATCAGCCAGGGGCTGACGGTGAGCGCCGCCAGGTCGTGACGAGTCGCGAGGGCGACCGCGGCGTCGAGCTGCGCGAGGGAGGCATTTGCCCCGGTCAGCCGATGCTCGAGTCGCACCGCCCGCCGGCCACTGAGGGTCATCGCTGGCAGTCGTGTCCTCCGCTCCGATGGGCACGCGATGGACGAGGAGTAGGGACCGCCGATTGTAGCAGCGTACGTTCCGGTGTCAGCCGCGTCAATCCTGGCTCCGCTTCGATTCGCCCTGCAGGCTGGCCGGATCGCGTTGCGCCGATGCACCGGCCGCGAGCATCTCCCCAGCCATCTGCAGCAGCTGCTCTGGCTCGTTTCGGGAGGGCACCTCGAGGACCGCATCGAGCAGGCGAGCCAGGAGCAGCCCGATCAATGGTCCCTGGCTCAGCCCAAGTGCCCGCTGCAGGTCGTCTCCGTCGATCGCCAGCTGGCGCTGCTCGATCGGTGAGCTGTCGAGCTCGGCCGTGACACGCCCGCGGAGCTCTTCCAGGCTGATCGTCCCCCCGATGCCGCCGCATCCGCCTCGCGCAGGGCGAAGAGATCGTCGAGCGCCGAGGGCCCGACGCGGCGAATGAAGCGCCGCACCGCGGCATCCGTCCATTCGGGCGTGTAGCCGAACATGTGCTCGCGGACGAGGCGGACGACGCGGTCGATCTCCGCATTCGCGAATCGCAGGCGCCGCATGACGGCCTCGGCCAGCTCTGCGCCGACCTGCTCATGGCCGGTGAAATGGCCATCGGCCATCGTCGTGGCCTTGCCGAGGTCGTGGAGCAATCCCGCCAGCCGGAGGATGGGATCAGACGGCGGGTAGCGCATCCGCGGTCCGCAGGCTGTGCTCCAGTGCGTCACCGGCGAGCGGCTTCCCCTGTGGGATCGCGCGCAGGGCGGCGAGCTCCGCCAACAGCACCGCCAGCAGGCCGAGCCGCTCCATGAGGGCGAACGCGACCGATGGCGCGTCGCCACAGGCCAGGATGCGCAGCAGCTCGTCGCGGACGCGCTCTCCGGAAACGCTCGCGGCAGTCGGTGCCAGGAGCTGGATCGCCGCCTCGGTTGGCGGATCGATGCGCAGGTCGAGGCACGCGGCGAAGCGTACGGCGCGTAGCAGCCGCAGGGCGTCCTCCTCGAAGCGTCGCTCGGGCCGGCCGACCGCCCGCAGGAGCCCGGCGCGGAGGTCTGCGGCCCCGCCGAATGGATCGACCAGGGTACCGGCCCGCGCATCGAGATCCGCGGGCCGCCACGCGACCGCGTTCATCGTGAAATCGCGCCGCGCGAGATCCTCCTCCACCGAGCTGCCCCAGCGGACCGTCGTCCGGTCGCCGCCTGTCGCGGTAGCCACCCTCCACCCGGAAGGTGGTGACCTCGATGCGGATCGGCTCCAGAACCGTCACGGTTCCGAACCGGTTCTCCCAGCTGGCGCCCGGGAAGAGCGCCGCGACCGCCTCGGGCGGAGCCGAGGTCGCGACGTCCCAATCGCTGGGCGCGACGCCGCGGAGCAGGTCGCGCACGCAGCCGCCAACCAGGACCGCGGTGTGTCCGTGCTGATCCAGGCGAGCCAGGAGGTCGACGACGGGCTGCGGCAGGTCGCCAAGGACGAGCCGGTCGGCCCCGCTCAGCTGCGCCTCGAGGGGTCGCCCAGGAAGAGGTAGCTGCGCCACGGGTCGTTGCGCACGTCGGTCAGGTAGGAGCCGAAGAGGTACCGCACGTCGGCCCGCGGCGCGCGCGGATCGCGCAGCAGGGTCATGCGTGCCTCGCCCAGCGTCTTCGAGCCCTTGCGGTGGTTGCACCCTCGGCAGGCGGCGACCAGGTTCTCCCATTCATGGCGGCCACCTCGATGCTTCGGCATCACGTGGTCGATGGTCAGATCACGGCTCGTCGTGCCGCAGTACTGGCAGGTATGGTGGTCGCGCGCGAAGATCTCGCGGCGTGACAGCTTCACCCGTGGCCGCGGCCGCTTGACCATGTAGACGAGCCGGATGACCGATGGTGCCCGGATGGCTATGGTGGGCGTGTGGATCATCTGGTGGTTGCGCTCGAGCAGCTCGGCCTTGTCCGCCCCGAGCAGCCGGAAGGCGCGCCTGATATCGCAGACGTTGAGCGGTTCGTAATTCTGGTTCAGGACCAGGACCGGTGCGTTGATCACGGAGCGCCTCTCTCGGCGCGATGATAGCAACGATTTCACGCATGCTCGAAGGAGACCGATGGACCTGATCGTCGAGCACGTGACCCGCTTCAACGCGGGTGTCCGGTCCGGCGACTATGGACCCATGCTCGAGCAGTTCACCGACGACGCCGAGCTCGCGTTCGAGGGCGTCGGCGTAGGCCCATTCGTCGGACGCGGGGCGATCGCCGATGCCTACCGCCGGCAGCCGCCCGACGACGAGCTCGATCTTCTCGAGGTCTCGGAGATTCCCGGCGGCGCTGATCGCCGGGTATGCATGGCGGGCCCGGCCGAGCGTCCGGGCCGGGGAGATGCGCTTCCGCCTGCACGCGGGGCGCATCTCGCAGCTCGTCGTCACGTTCGACGCGTGAGCCGAGCCCGCTCATGAGTCTCGAGGGACGGGTCGCAATCGTCAGCGGAGCGACCGGCGGCCTGGGCCGTGTCGTCGCGCGGCGCCTGCTGGACGAGGGCGCGACCCTTGCGCTCCTCGCGAGGGATGCCGAGCGGCTGGATGCGCTCGCGGCCGAGCTCGGCGGGGACCAGGCGAGGCTCATGACCCGCGCCCTTGACCTGCGCGACACCGACGCGGCAGCCGCCGCGGTCGATGCGGTGGCCGAGCGCTTCGGCGGGGCGCAGATCCTCGCTCACCTGGTCGGCGGCTACAGCGCCGGTGCCCCGCTCGTCGACGCCGCGCGAGACGAGCTGGCGGCGATGCTCGATCAGCACGTGTGGACCACGTTCAACCTCGCGCGCGCGATCGCCCGCCATCTCCTCGCCGCGGGATGGGGCCGGATCGTGGCCGTCTCGCCGACGACCGTGGCGACCCCCGGGCCGAACATGGCCGCCTACGTGACCGCGAAGGCCGGACAGGAGGCGCTGCTGATGGCGCTGGCGCGCGAGCTGAAGGGGACGGGCGCCACCGCGAACGTGCTGGTGGTGCGCGCCATCGATGTCGAGCACGCTCGCGACCGTGAGCCGTCCCCCAAGACGGCTGCCTGGACCACGCCCGAGGAGATCGCGGCCGCGATCGTCTACCTGTGCAGCGACGAGGCTCACGTCGTGAACGGCGCGCGCATCCCCCTCAACGGCGCCTGACCCTTAGGTCCGGGGTGGGCCGGACCCGGCAGCGAGAGTAGAATCGACGGCTGAGCGGCGCGGCAGCGCCGCCATCGGCCCGTGCACGGTGAACAGCTGCAGTGACCACGATCGAAACGAGTACCTGGGCAACCAAGGTCGGCCTGGCGCGCATGCTCGCGGGCGGGGTGATCATGGATGTCGTGACGGCCGACCAGGCGAAGATCGCCGAGGAGGCGGGCGCCGTCGCGGTCATGGCCCTCGAGCGCGTGCCATCCGACATCCGCAAGTTCGGCGGCGTGGCGCGCATGAGCGATCCGAAGCTGATCCGCGAGATCCAGGCGGCCGTCAGCATCCCGGTGATGGCCAAATGCCGGATCGGGCATTTTGCGGAGGCGCAGATCCTCGAGGCGCTCGAGGTCGACTACATCGATGAGTCCGAGGTCCTCACCCCTGCGGACGAGGAGCATCACATCGACAAGCACCTGTTCCGAGTGCCATTCGTGTGCGGCTGCCGAGACCTCGGCGAGGCGCTGCGGCGGATCGGCGAGGGCGCGGCAATGATCCGAACCAAGGGCGAGGCGGGGACCGGGAATATCGTCGAGGCGGTGCGCCACATGCGCGCGGTCTCCGCCGGCATCCGTCGCCTGCAGTCGATGCGCCCCGACGAGCTGTTCGCCGCCGCAAAGGAGCTCCAGGCGCCCTATGACGTCGTGAAGCGGACAGCGGAGCTGGGCGAGCTGCCGGTCGCCAACTTCAGCGCGGGCGGCGTCGCCACCCCTGCCGACGCAAGCCTCATGCGCCAGCTGGGGGCCCAGGCCGTCTTCGTGGGAAGCGGCATCTTCAAGAGCGAGAGCCCCGAGCGCTACGCGCGGGCGATCGTCAAGGCGACCACCCACTACGACAATCCGGAGATCCTGGCCGAGGTGAGCGCGGCACTCGGCGAGCCGATGCGGGGACTCGAGCTCGGCGAGATCCCCGTCGAGGAGCGCCTGGCCGTACGAGGCTGGTAGACACCATGGCGCAGCCCTTGGCGAGGCCGATGCCGGCCGCGGATCGCCGGCCGCGGGTCGGAATCCTTGCCGTCCAGGGAGCAATCCGAGAGCACGTCGAAGCGCTGCGCGCCGTTGGCGCGGATCCGGTCCTGGTGCGCCTGCCCGCCGACTTCGCGGACCTCGACGCGTTGATCCTGCCCGGCGGCGAGAGCACAGCCATGCGCCGGCATGATCGACCAGTACGGCCTGCGTGAGCCGATCCGGGCCATGGCCCGGGCCGGGGCTCCGATGCTGGGTACCTGCGCGGGCATGATCCTGCTCGCGGATCGGCTGGCCGACGGAGAGGACCCGGTGCTCCAGCTCCTCGACGTGGAGGTCCAGCGCAATGCGTATGGGCGCCAGCTCGACAGCTTCGAGGCCGAGATCGACGTTCCGGCGCTCGGACCCGAGCAGCTGCACGGGGTCTTCATCCGGGCCCCCGTCCTCTCCGACGTCGGCCCGAGGGCAGAGGTGCTGGCCCGCGACCCGCAGGGCCGGCCGATCGCGGTGCGCCAGGGCCGCGTGCTGGCGACTGCCTTCCATCCCGAGCTGACCGGCGACCGGCGCATGCACCGCCTGCTGCTCAGCCTCCTGTGATTACCTCCGAGTATTCGGTTCGCGCGGCGCGGCTGACCGATCGGCAGGCGCTGGCCGACCTGTCGCGGCAGGTCCACACCGCCGAGGACGCGTACCGCCGCAGCCTGGGCGTTCCCGCCCCGAGCGCGGCCCGCCCCCGGATCAGCCTCTCGGCCATGATCCCGTCGTGGCTCCCCCTCCGCTCGCCCTCCGTCCACCTCGTCGCGGAGGCTGACGGCTCACTCGTCGGCTCGCTGCCGCGCCATCGAGGAGCCGCACCGCGACGACTGGGCGATCATCGAGCTCGATGCCGCGGCGCCGGACGCGCCGGAGATCCGCTTTGCCGCTGCTCCAGGCGCTGGTCGAGGAAGGTGCGCAGCGCGGAGTGGGACGCTTTCACGCCGCGTGCTCGGATGTCCACGAGAATCTCGAGCTGTTCGGTCAGACCGGATTCATGGCCTACGCGCAGGAGGAGATCTTCTACCGGCCGCCGGAGGCCATGAAGGGCGCGCGCTCCTGGATGCGCGGCCTCTTCGGCCGGGACGGCGACCTCCGGCCGCGGCAGCGACGATGCCACGGCACCGGGGCTCCGCACTGCCGGCGCGCCCGATGCCTGGCACCTCTTCGACCTGTGGGCCCACGCCACGCCGCCGGCGATCGCCCGCGCCGAGGGGTACAGCGCGGCTGACTGGGAATCGGTCGGCCACGAGGCGATCGTGCCCCGCAGCAGCCTCAACCCGATCCTCCACTTCGCGGAGGTCGACGCCTGGGTCCTGCCAACCGACCAGCGGGCGGGCGGCCTGGCGCAGCGGGGCGCATGCCGGCAGGGACCGCATTACCTGCGCTTCCTGGTCCGCGACTCGGTCGACGGGGCCGCCTTCCTCCGATCGGTCCTCGAAGCGGCCGGCCACGAGACGCTGGCAGCGGGGATCCTGTCGCCGGTGCGAACATACGAGTCGGCGGGCCTGCGGGCGGCGGAGGCGGTCGGCTTCGAGGCGATCGGCCGGGTCACGCTGCTGGTCCGCGAAGTGCGAGCGCACGTCCGTCAGCCGGCGCTCGTGCCGGTGATCCACTGACCGAGCTGCAAGGAGACGAGCCGATCGTGGCACGCCAAGAGACGACCGACGACCTGGACGCCCTGCTGCAGGCGCTCCCGACCGAGATCGTGGATCGCCTGCGCTCCTTCGCGAACCGGTCCGACCTGCTCGAGGTGGTGATGGACCTCGGCCGGCGCCCGGAGGCCCGCTTCACGCACGGCGAGGAAGAGCTCCTCGACCGAGAGGTGGCCGAGGCCGACATCGCCCACGTGATCGATCACATCGGCGTCTTCGGGGACGACAACCGGGCCGGCATCGAGCGGACGCTGCACCGCATCAGCGCCATTCGCAACCGATCCGGCAAGGTCGTCGGGCTGACCTGCCGCATCGGCCGAGCGGTCTTCGGCACGATCGACATCATCCGCGAGATCGTCGAGTCGGGGCAGAGCATCCTGATCCTCGGCCGGCCGGGCATCGGCAAGACGACGATGCTGCGGGAGGTGGCTCGCGTGCTGGCGGATGACCTCGGCAAGCGGGTGATCGTGGTCGACACCAGCAACGAGATCGCGGGCGACGGCGATATCCCGCACCCGGGAATCGGCGACGCGCGTCGGATGCAGGTCCGCACCCCGACCGAGCAGCACGCGGTGATGATCGAGGCGGTCGAGAACCACATGCCCGAGGTGATCGTCATCGACGAGATCGGCACCGAGCTCGAGGCGGCGGCCGCGCGGACGATCGCAGAGCGCGGCGTGCAGCTGGTCGGGACCGCCCACGGCAACACGCTCGACAACCTGATGCTGAACCCGACCCTCTCCGATCTCGTGGGCGGCATCCAGACCGTCACGCTCGGCGACGAGGAGGCGCGCCGTCGCGGGAACCCAGAAGACCGTCCTCGAGCGGAAGGCGCCGCCCACCTTCGACGTCCTGGTCGAGATCGTCGAGCGCGATCGAGTGATCGTCCATCGCAGCGTGGCGGAGACGGTCGACGCCATCCTGCGGGGTCACATGGTGCCACCCGAGTCGCGCTGGCGCGACGAGAGCGGCGCGGTTCACGCGGCCACGAAGTACGACTACCGGATCAGCGAGACGGCGGCCGACAATCCGGCGTTCCTGCCGCTCGAACCGGCCCTTGGCTATGGCGCGTTCAGCCGGGGCCGGGCCGGTGGCCGCTCGGAGCGCGGGCTGCGGCCGCTTCCGGGCGGGCAGCGCAGCTCACGCGCGCTCCCTGGCGAGCGGCTCTCCGGCGAGCGCTTCGAGCCCTCGGACGGCTCGGACCCCCGGCGCCAGCTCGAGGAGGCGCTCAACGGGTCCGACGGCGCGACGGTCGACCGGCCGATCGGGGCCAGCCGTCCCGTTTCGCCCGCCCTGCGCAACCAGCGGCCGATGAGCGTCTTCGCCTTCGGGGTCAGCCGCAAGCGGCTGGAGCAATCGGTCCGTGAGCTCGGCGTGCCGGTCGCAGTGGCCAGGGAGCTCGACGACGCGGATGCCGTGGTCACCCTGCGCAACTACTACAAGCGCAAGCCGGCAGCCCTCCGCGAGGCGGAGTCGAACGGGGTGCCGATCTACGTGCTGAAGACGAACACGGTGCTCCAGATGGAGAACATGCTCGCGAGCCTGTTCGACCTCGAGGCCGATCCCCAGGAGGCCGCGCTGCGCGAGACGGCGGAGGCGATCGGCCTGGTGCAGGGCTCCGGCAGGCCGATGGAGCTCGGACCGCAGAACGCCTACGTTCGCCGCCTGCAGCACCAGATGGCCGAGCGCAACAACCTGATGAGCCGATCGCGCGGGGCGGAGCCGAATCGGCGCGTCGAGCTGCTGCCCGACGACGGCCCGGCGTGGCGCTGAGCGGGGCGCGCGGCCGATTCATCACGCTCGAGGGGCCGGAGGGAAGCGGCAAGACGACCGCGGCGCGGAACCTCGCGCGCTGGCTCCGCCAGCAGGGCGGGGAAGTCGTGCTCACCCACGAGCCGGGCGGGACGCCGCTCGGCGAGGCGATCCGGGAGCTGGTGCTCCACCAGCGCGGCGTGAGCGATGACCTCGACCCCCGCACCGACGCGCTCCTCTATGCCGCGTCGCGCGCCCAGCACGTGGCACGCGTGATCCGGCCTGCTCTCGACCGCGGCGAGTGGGTCATCTGCGCCCGTTTCGCCGACTCCTCGCTCGCGTACCAGGGCTACGGCTACGGCAACGACCTCGCGGACCTGCGCCAGCTGCAGGCATTCGCCACCGGCGGCCTCGTCCCCGATCTGACCCTGCTCATCGACGTTCCGGTCGAGGTCGGGCTCGGTCGCAAGCGCCGTGACGCGTGGAACCGGTTCGAGGACACGGAGGACGCCGTCTTCTTCGAGAAGGTGCGGAAGGGATACCTGGCGCTCGCCGCCGCGGAGCCCGATCGCTACCGGGTCATCGACGGCGCGGGCGACGTCGGCAGCACCGACGTCGCCATCCGCGAGGCAATCACGCACCTTCTCGCCGACTGACCTCTCATCCGGAGCTTCCCCCGTCTCCCGACCGCGGGCGTATCGCCGCCACCAGCAGCACGACGCCGAGCACGATCAGCGCGATCGGCCAGAACCGATCCGCGTCGAAGGCGGGCACGTATTCGCGTAGCAGGAAATAGGCGCCGACGATGACGAGCGCGACACCGAGAACGGCGGCGGCCGAGCCGGGGCCTCGCTCCTGTCGACGAAGGGCTCGATCGGCGCGGCGCTGTGCATGCCATTCGGCACGCGTCGTGGGCGCGGGTGGAATGCCGGGCGAGGGAGCGCCGGGCGTCACCTCACCAGCCGCGCTCGCGGGCGGCCCACCGGCCGCGACCGGCGTGCCATCCTCCGGCGGAGAGGAGGCGACGCCTGGCGAGGCAGCCGGCGGAACCCAGCCGGACTCGTCCTCCTCCGGAACGACGATCGCCATGACGACGTAGACGAGCAGGGCGATGAAGCCCGTGAGTGGCACGAGCACCGCCCACACGATCCGCACGAGCGACGGGTCGAGGTTCCAGATTTCCGCGAGACCGCCGGCCACACCGGCGATCATCCGGTCGCTGCGTGACCGGTAGAGCCGCTCGTTCATCGACAGTCTCCCGATGGGTTGAGATTGAAGCTCGCCGCGTTGCCCTCGATGCTCAGGTCGATGGCCGGCCCGCCACTCCCGGCGCGCTGCCACACCGTACCGTTCTTCGTGAGGTCGGACTCCTCCAGGTTCGTGGCGAACGTGAGCTGCTCGGCGACGTCAAGGGTCAGCTCCGCAGACGTGGGGACACAGAGGTCGATCGCGCCGGCGTTGACCGAGAGGTGGCCGCTCTCAACCGACCCTCCGAGCGTCAGCCGAGCACGTCCTGCGTTCATCGATAGGTCGAGCCCGCGGATCGAGCCGGCCTCGGCGATGACGCTCATATCGCCCGCGTTCGCCTCGAGATTGAGGCCGGCCAGCTCGGACCCCGTGAGGTCCAGCGTGACATCAGCGGCGTTCGACTGCAGGCCGACTCGCTCGAGCCGGTTAGCCGGAACGCTAACCTCCCACTCCTGGCGGCGCGACCCATTCTCCGGGGTCCGCACGGCAAGCGAGGTACCCGTCGCGCTGATCTGTGGAGCTGCCCCGCGGTACGACGCGTCGACGCTCCAGCCTTCGCCCTCTGCCGCCGCGAGGTTCAGGCTGCCGCAGTTCAGCTCCAGCTCGACGCTGGCGGGGCCGCTCAGCGATCCGCTCTCAGCGGTGTGCTCGAAGGTCTGCGAGCCTCCCGGGACGCAGTCACCCATGCCAGCGAAGAAGCCGGTCCCGCCAGCCAGGCCCGCTCCGGCCAGGCCGCCGAGGATGAAAGCGGCGGCGATCGTCCCCACCAGCGCGATCTGCGTTCGAGAGAGCAGTATGAGGACGCCGACCGCGATGATGATGAGCGGCCAAAGGCGTCCGATCTCGCGCCACTGGCTGGCGTCGATCCATCCCTGGCGATCGGCGAGCACAATCGCGCCGAGCACGGTGAAGAAGATTCCCCAGAACAGAAAGCCGCGGTGCGGGCGCATCGGTTCGATCAGGATGCCACGCCGATCAAGCCGGCCGAATGCGTGCCGCTCGTCCCCCTTGTCCCGCTGGAGCCCGGGGTCGCAATGGCATAATCGGCCGGTGAAGCTCGTCACCGCGATCGTGCACAACGAGGACGCCGCCAACCTCGTCGACGCGTTGCTGGAAGGTGAGTACCGCGCGACGCGTCTGCAGAGCTCGGGCGGCTTCCTGAAGCAGGGCAATGCCACGATCCTGGTCGGGGTCGAGGACGACCAGGTGGACGCCGTGCTCGAGCTGATCAGCGCCAACTGCCACTCGCGGCAAGCAGTTCGTGAACCCGATGCCGCCGATCATGGAGCCGGGCGAGTTCTACATGCCCTATCCGGTCGAGGTGGAGGTCGGCGGCGCCACCGTCTTCGTCGTGCCGGTCGAGCGCTTCGAACGGCTCTAGCGGTGCGGGCGCGGCGGCGGTGACCGGCTCGCCCTCGTGGCTGGCGCCGCTCGAGCAGAGCGCGCCGGACGTCGTCGCCTGCTGGCGGGTCGCCAGACTCCCTCCTGCGCGTCCGGCGTGAGCTTCGGCGCGCGAGCCGGTGCCGGCAGCGCAGATCGCGTACTGGGCAGCAAGAGGCGATCGCCGATGCCATGGCCGCGGCGCTGCGGGCGCTCCCCGATTCCGCGCTGCGCATGGCGGGGGGCGAAGCGGACTGGAACGTGGCCGAGACCTTCGCCCACGCCACCGCGGCCCGCCGATGGCTGCCGCGCGCCGCCGCGCTTGCCGCGGCGGACGAGTGGCCGGCACAGCCTCCGGTCGTGCAGCCCGGAGTCCCCGGGCGTGCCGACGCGACGCGCGACGAGCTCCTCGCGCTCCTCGAGAAGAGCCGCCGCTCGATGGCCGAGTCTGCCGCGAGGATCGCTGGCCACGAGGCCGATCCCTGCCCGCTCGATCACCCGCTCATCGGTCGCCTGCGCTGCGGGGAGTGGCTGCTCTGGGCCGGCGTCCATGACCTGATGCACCTCGAGCAGCTGGATCGCATCGCGAGGGATCCGTCCGTGGCTGAACGCCCGGCGCCCATCGTCCTCGTCGCCACGCCCGGCGACGACGACCCGCCCTTCGGGTCCTACGCCGCGGTCTCGGCGGCCGGCCAGCAGCTTCTCGCCGCCGAGCTGTCGCAGCGGCTCGGCGGCCTCGGGGCGGCGGTCGCTCCACTCCATCCCCGCCGGGAGGAGTCGTTCCACTGGGGCGCCTGGTTCGTGTCGGGGGCGCGCGCCTCGCTGGAGGCCGCCGGCCGCGAGCCGACGCGATCGGCTACGCCGGCGCGGGCTCGCTCGCGCTGCTCAGCGATGGCCATCTCGACGACCTCCTCACGCCGCGTTCGCCGGCGAGGTGGTCGCCAACAACCGCTTCAGCGCCGATGCGTTCGTGGTGGCCGGCGACCTCGAGCTCGCCCTGTCGGCGCTCCAGGGCTGCGCCAGCGACAACGGCGCGGCGCGCTGTCTCGAGGCCGCGGGCTTCCGGGTCCGCGACCTCTCCGCCGCCCCCTTCTCCCGATTCGACGTCGACACGCCGCTCGATCTCGCCCTCCTGCGGCTCGCCACGCGGCTCCCGGCGGCTCGCGACCTCCAGCCCGGGGTCGGCCGCTTCCTGGAGATGGCGCTCCTTCCCGGCGGCGCGACCGCTCGAGGTCCCGAAGCTGGCGGAGATCGGCGCGGTGATGCGGGATCGGAGCGCCGAGCTCGTCGTCTCCGGCCGCGTTCCAACTGACGCCTGGCAGTACCTGGAGCGCGAGACGGCCTGCCGGGTCCGCTGCTTCATCGAGGAGCGCGGGATGCGCTCCGCGCGCGGCGGGCGGCCGCGATCGGTCCTGGCTGCGCTGATGGCACGCTCCTCCCCGCGGAGCTCGTGGCCGAGGTGAGCGGCCTCGGGGATGCTGTCGTGCTCGACAGCCGCGTCCTGATGGCCGCGCACGCCGGCTCCGCGGAGGCGAGCGCGTGGCCACCGGAAGAGGAGCGCTTTGCGGCTGACTTCGGCGACCCGGCACCCATCGGACACCCCATGGCTGCGGGAGCTCGTCGAGGCAGCTGCCGAAGCGCCGGTGCCGTGGCTGACTGGGCGGCCACGCCCTGGTGAGCGACGGCCTCCGGCTGCTGGTCGACGCCGCCTGGCAGGGCCACTAGCCGGCAGGCCGACGGCGCCGAGGGGCCCTGCTAGACTGTGAATCGAGCGGCACGCGACGTGCGTGCCTCCTCGAAATGCTGAACGGAATGGACCGCACGGCGACCGGATTCCTCGCCGGGCGGAGCACAGGCGCGAGCATCAAATGGACCAGACCGGCCTGATCTACGTCATCGGCTTTGGATTCGCCGCGACGACGTTCGTCTACGGCACGATCCTCTTTTCCTGGTTGATCACCCACCGGCGGCAGCGGCCGCAGAAGGGGATGCCATACGAGTCGGGGATCGACACCATCGGCGACACCTGGAGCCGCTTCGGCCTCGCCTTCTACCTCTACGCGCTCCTCTTCGTCGCCTTCGACGTCGAGATCATCTTCGTCTACCTGTGGGCGGTGGCCGTGCGGGCGCTCAGCGGGCAGGGGATCGCGCTGATCGGCGTCTTCCTTGCGATCCTGATGTTCGGCGAGCTCTACGCGTGGAAGAAGGGTGACCTGAAATGGCAATAGAGACCCGACCCGACGAAAGCGCTCCGATCATCATCCCCGACCAGGCGGGTGACGACACCTACCTTCAGCCCTTCGGAATGGAGGAGCATCCGCGCGGCGGCTTCCACGGGCTGCTCGAGGTGATCCCCACCAAGGCCGACTACATCCTCGACCTGATCCGGGCGAACTCGCTGTGGCCACTCCTCTCCGGCCTGAGCTGCTGCGCGATCGAGATGATGTCCACCGCAACCAGCGTGAACGATATCGACCGGTTCGGGACCTTTCCCTTCCGCGCCAGCCCGCGTCAGGCCGATGTCCTGATCGTGGCCGGGACCCTGACCACCAAGATGGCCGGCCCCCTCGTTCGGCTCTGGGAGCAGATGCCGGAGCCCAAGTGGTGCGTGGCGATGGGGACCTGCACGACATCGGGCGGACGGTTCAAGCGCAGCTACAGCGTGGTGCAGGGGGTCGACCGGGTGATGCCGGTCGACGTCTACGTGCCCGGCTGCCCGCCCCGGCCCGAGGGCCTGATCTACGGGATGATGAAGCTCCAGGAGCTGGTCAAGCAGCGGCGCGGCGAGTGGTCGACCTACGTCGATCGCGGACGCGCAGCGCCAGGCCTGGGAAGGAGACGTCCGCTGACCGCGCCGGCCAAGGCGGGCGCCCTGGTCCGGCTCCTCCTCGACCGCCTCCCGGACCAGACGTCCACGACCTGTGGACCGACGAGGACACGGTCGAGGTCCAGATCGAGGGAGCGCGCAACGTGGACGTGCTCCGGCGCCTGCGCGACGACCCGGAGCTGGGCTTCTTCTACCTCGCCGATGCCGCCGCGGTCGACTACGGCCCCGGCGTGCGCTTCGAGGTGGTCTATCACCTCTACAGCGACCGCCATCCGGCGTGGCTGCGCGTGCGTGCGCACGTCAGCCGGGACGATCCCACGTCCCGACCGTCACCGGCCTGTGGGAGGGAGCGATGTTCCACGAGCGCGAGATGTACGACATGATGGGCATCGTCTTCGAGGGCAACCGCGACCTGCGACGCATCTACATGTCGCCCAACTACCGCATCGTTTCCGCAGCGCAAGGACTTCCTCCTCCCCGATGACGCCGCTGACTCATCGGCGGCGGGCGTCAATCCGCTCGAGCGCCCCGAGACCTGGGACCTCCGCCGGTTCAGCGAGACCCTTGCGCCCGGCGTGAGCGCTCCCGCAGACGAGCCGGTCGCCGCAGCCGGCGCCGCGGTCGAGGCCGGACCAGCGACGCGGACAAGAGCCGACCACGATGACGACCGTCGATCCGGAGACGCGCATCCCCGACCCGCTCGACCTCGAGCGGCTGCGAAGAGGACCGGCTGCGCGCCGCCGCCGGGCTCGCCCCGCAGAAGAAGACGGCGGGAGAGTACGCCGGCTTCGAGCAGGTGGGGCTGCCCGACCGCCCGCCGGAGACCGAGCGCGAGCGCCAGCTCTTCAGCCTCGAAGAGGGAGAGATGCTGGTCAACATGGGGCCGCAGCATCCCTCCACCCACGGTGTCATGCGGCTGCTGGTCAAGGTCCGCAGCGAGGTGGTGACCGACCTCGACGTGGTCCTCGGCTACCTGCACCGCGGGATCGAGAAGCTCTGCGAGAACGCCACCTACACCACCGTCCTGACCTACGTCGACCCGATGGACTACATGTCGGCGATGCACAACGAGCACGCGCCCGCGCTCGCCTTCGAGAAGCTGTACGGGATCCAGGCTCCCATGCGCGCCCAGTACATCCGGGCGCTGGTGGTCGAGCTCAACCGCGTCTTCAGCCACGGGCTGATGATGGGATTCCTGGCGCTCGACATGGGCGGCCTCACGCCCGATCCTGTACGGCTTCATCAACCGCGACGAGATCGTCGACATGCTCAGCGCCGATCAGCGGCCAGCGGATGCTCTTCAACTTCTTCCGCGTCGGCGGCGTCAACTTCGACGTCAACGATGAGTTCATCTCGCGGCTGGGCCACTGGCGCACCCGCGCGCTGGCCGACGGTCGAGGACAACGAGCGGATCCTGACCCAGAACGAGATCTTCACCGCGCGCACGAAGGGCATGGGAGTTCTGACGCGCGAAGGACGCGATCAGCCTGGGAGTTAGCGGTCCGAACCTGCGCGCCTCGGGCGTGGCGCTCGACATGCGCAAGGCGCACCCCTACCCGCCCTACGACCGAGCTCGAGTTCGAGGTGATCACCCAGTCAGGCGGCGACACCTACGCGCGCTACCTGCAGCGCGTGGCGGAGATCAAGCAGAGCATCCACCTCATCGACCAGATCGTCGACCAGATGCCCCACGGACCGGTCCAGGCCCAGGTGCCGGGGATCATCCGGCCCCGGCCGGGCCGCGCCTATGCCGCGGTCGAGAGCCCGCGAGGGCTCTACAGCGTGTACGCCATCAGCGACGGCGGGCCGAACCCGTATCGGTTCCGGATGCGCGACCCGAGCTTCATCTCGCTGCAGGTGATGCCCAAGCTCATGCCGGGCCACCTGATCGCCGACACGATGGCGATCATGGCCAGCCTCGACCCGATCATGGGCGGTGTGGACAAGTAGATGGACTTCTCCCTGCTGCTGGGGATCGGCCGCTTCGTCCTGGCCACGACCCTCCTGCTGCTGCTGACCGTCCCGACCGCCTTCATCATCATCTACCTGGAGCTGAAGGTTATCGCCGCTCATGCAGCTGCGCATCGGCCCCAACCGGGTCGGTCCGGCGGGCATCTTCCAGAGCGCGATCCACGGCTTCAAGGTGCTCGGCAAGGAGGACGTACGCCCGACCAGGCGGACCGGCCGATCTTCACGCTGGCGCCCTGGATGGTCTTCATGGCGGCGGCCATGAGCATGCTGGTCATCCCGTTTGCGCCGGGCCTGGTGGCCTTCGACAGCGAGATCAGCGTCGTCTACTTCTTCGCCATCATCGGCCTCTCGGTGGTCGGCCTGCTGGTCGCCGGCTGGGCGAGCTACAACAAGTACTCGCTCCTGGGCGGGCTGCGGAGCGCGGCCCAGATGGTGAGCTACGAGATCCCGCTCACGCTCTCGATCGTCGGGGTGGTGATCCTGACCGGCACGCTCTCTTCACCCAGATCATCGAATGGCAGCGACTCCATGGCTGGGCGGTCATCTGGCAGCCGGTCGGCTTCCCGGTCTTCTACATCGCCTCGACCGGCGGAGATCAACCGGACCCCGTTCGACCTGGTCGAGGCCGACAGCGAGATCGTGGCCGGGCTTCGTTCGACCGAGTACTCGGGGATGCGCTTCGGGTTCTTCTTCTTCGCCGAGTACGTCGCCCTCTTCATCATGAGCGGCATCCTTGTCACTCTCTTCTTCGGCGGCTGGCTCGCCCCCTGGCCTTTCCCCGCCCAGCTCTCGCGGCTTTCTCGGCTCGCTCTATGGCCTCTTTTGGTTCATGCTGAAGACCTACATCTTCGTCCTGATCTCGGTCTGGGCCCGCGCAACCCTTCCCCGCATCCGCGTCGACCAGCTGATGGGGATGGCCTGGAAGGCGCTCCTGCCCATTGCACTCGTGAACCTCCTGGTGACCGCCGCCGTGGTGGTCATCTTCAACCTCTGAAGCGGAGACGGACGCAAGACCGATGTCGATCCCCGGCTCCGGCATCCTCAAGGGCTTCGGGACCACCTTCCGCAACCTCTTTGCGGCCAAGGTCACGCGGCAGTACCCCGAGGTGCGCCCGACCATCCCGGACCGCTGGCGCGGGCGCCTCGACCTGATCTACGACCCGTTCGGCGAGCACAAGTGCGAGGTCTGCTTCCAGTGCGCCCAGGTCTGCCCGGTCGAGGCGATCGACATGAGCGGCTTCGACTCGACAGGGCAACCGGATCCGATACGGGATGCCGGAGATCTACGACGAGCGCGTCGATCCGAACGCCTACCGCCGTGCCGGCCTCGCCGGCGCGATCCGATGCGCAACCCGGCGCGCTGGGATGACGGCGTCGACTCGCCTTCGTACGCGAGCTGGTCGCCGGCTTACGAGGCGCGGCCCGAGGCGCTGGTCGCCATCTTTCGGCGCCATCCAGGCTCGCTACGGCTACCTCCCCGAGCGCGCGCTGCGTCTCGTCAGCGACCTGATGATCATCCACTGGGCGCAGGTCTTCGGCGCCGCGGGCCTGGGCGGCTTCCGCCTCCTGCCGAGCGAGGGCACCTCATCACCGTCTGCACCTGCGCCGCCTGCCGCTTCTCCGGTGGGGACGCCCTGCTGGCCGCGCTCCGCCAGGATCTCGGCATCGCCCCGGGGAGTCGACCGCGGATGGGGCATTCACCCTCGAGACGAGCGACGAGGTCGGCGCCGGCGCGATCAGCCCGGCGATGCGGATCGACACGCATCGTCTACGGGCCGCTCACCGCGGACGAGGCGCGGCACGTGCTCCATCAGC
The DNA here is from genome assembly GCA_963799675.1 of uncultured Chloroflexia bacterium. Classification (GTDB taxonomy): domain Bacteria; phylum Chloroflexota; class Limnocylindria; order QHBO01; family QHBO01; genus JALYSK01. The sequence continues at coordinate 100,176 of CAWCXQ010000008.1, read as the reverse complement.
GTCGCGAGGCCGCAGCAGCGCGCTCCGTCGCCGCGGGAACCGCGAGCTAGCCTTGACCGGCACCGGGCTCTCGCCGCAGATTCGCATCCTGGCCGGCGGCGAGCCCCGCCTGCTGACCGGGATCGGCGATCTCGACGCGGACTCGCTGGCCGCGCTACCGCGCCGCCGGAGGCTATGCGGGCCTGACCCGCGCCATCGAGAAGCTCTGCGCCCGAAGAGGTGATCGCGAGATCGCCGCCGCGGGCCTGCGGGGCCGAGGCGGAGCGGGCTTCCCGACCGCCGACAAGTGGCGCGTGGCCCGAGCATACCGCTGCCGATCGCAAGATCGTCGTGGCCAACCTGATCGCGCACCGATCCGACCTCGCTCGGCGACCGGGCCCTCGCCGAGGGCAACCCGCACCTCGTGCTCGAAGGGGCGCTGATCGCGGCCTTCGCGACCGGCGCCAGCGAGGCGATCATTGCGGTTCGCCGCGACTGGACGCTCGCGATCGATCGGCTGCGCACGGCGATCGAAGAGGCGACGGCGGCGCACCTGGCCGGCTACCTGGTGCTGGGCACGGACGTGAGCTCCAGCTCAGCCTGTGGGAGGGGTCCGGCGCGCTGGTGGCCGGCGAGGAGACCGCCCTGCTCCACGCGCTGCAGGGGATCGGGGAATGCCGCTCATCCGGCCCCCCTACCCGACCGAGCGCGGCCTGCTGGGACGTCCCGACGACCGTGCAGAACGGCGGAGACGCTGGCGCACGTGGCGTGGATCGCTGGCGCATTCCGCCGACGCGTTTGCCTCGCTCGGCACGGAACGGAGCAAGGGCACCAAGCTCGTGACGCTCTTCGGGAAGCTGCCCGAGGGTGGCGTCCTGGAAGTCCCGCTCGGCATGCCGCTGCGCGACCTCCTGCGAGAAGCGGGCGGGGGAGTCGGAATCACCAAGGCCCTCTTCGTCGGAGGTCCGGGCGGCGGCGCGATCGACGCCGCGGGCCTGGACACCCCGTATGACTACGAGCCCCTGCAGGCCGAGGGGGCGGTGATCGGCTCCGGGTCGATCCTCGTGACCGATACCGAGACGTGCATGGTCGACACCGCGCGATTCTTCCTCGACTTCTCGGCGCGGGAGGCGTGCGGCAAGGCGGTCCCGTGCCGGATCGGAACTCGGCGGCTGGTCGAGATCCTGGACCGCGTGCTGGCGGCCACTCCCCGGCCGGATGACCTCGCGGCGCTGCGCGACCTCTCGCGCAAGATCGCCGACACCGCGCTCTGCAAGCTCGAGGCGCTCGCACCCGGCCCGATGCTCACCACCCTCGACCGCTTCGAGGACGAGTACCGAGCCCACGCCGAGCGGGGCGTCTGCCTTGCCGGCGCGTGCGAGACCGGCGCCCTGCCCCCACTGCTCGCACCCCTCGCCGACAGCGGCTCGGTAGGATAGCGGCGATGTTCGAACCAACGCGGCGGCAACGGCCAGGGCAACGGGAAGGCGATCGACTACACCCCGCTCTGGCCGATGGTGCCCGGCACGCAGAAGCTCTCGGTCACGATCAACGGCCAGCGGGTCGAGGCCGAGGAGGGCCAGACCATCCTGCAGGCGTGCCGCGTGCTGGGGATCGAGGTGCCCGACCCTCTGCTACGAGCCCAAGCTGGCCCCCTACGGCGCGTGCCGCATCTGCGTCGTCGAGGTCGAGGGGCAGGAGAACACCCCGATCTCGTGCGGGACGAAGATCGAGGCGGGGATGGTCATCACCACCCACTCGGACCGGGTCATCGAGAACCGTCGCCTGGTGCTCGAGCTGATCTTCTCCGACCACGACGCCTACTGCCTGCCGCCCTGCCAGTTCAAGTGCCCGACACGGGTCGACATCCCCGGCTACCTCAAGCAGAACACGCTCGGCAACTGGGAAGAGGCGACCCGCATCCTGAAGCGGTCGCTCCCCTTCCCCGCCATCCTCGGCCGCGTCTGCCCGGCCCCGTGCGAGACGCACTGCCGACGCGAGGAGGTCGACACCGCCATCGCGATCCGCGACTCGCACCGCTACTGCGCGGACCGCGTCCTGGAGGTCGACGCGCCGGCACCGATCCCGTGGCCGAAGGATCCGCCGACCGGGCGTCGCGTCGCGGTGATCGGGGCGGGGCCTGCGGGCCTGACCGCGGCCTACTACCTCCAGCTGCGCGGCCACGACTGCGACGTGTTCGAGGCGGAGCCCGAGCAGGGCGGCATGCTGCGCTACGGGATCCCGCAGTACCGGCTGCCGAAGGGCTGGATGGACCGCGAGCTGAACCACGTCTGGGAGCTGGGCGCCACGCTGAAGCCGAACATGCGGCTCGGGCGCGATTTCCACCTCGGCGACCTGCTGCCCGACTACGACGCGGTCTACCTGAGCATCGGCTGCTACAAGTCGAACGAGCTCGGCATCCCCGGCGAGAAGGCCGACGGGATGGTCAACGCGCTGGAGAACCTCTACAACTCGACTCGCGGCCTGCCCGTTCCGCGGCTGCGCGGCGCGCGCGTGGTGGTGATCGGCGGCGGCTTCACCGCCATCGACTGCACGCGGACCAGCATCCGTCAGGGCGCGGCCGAGGTGACCCTCGTCTATCGGCGAGACCTGAAGGACATGCCCGCCCAGGACGAGGTGCACGAGGCCATCGAGGAGGGGGCGCGGGTCGTCTTCCAGGCAGCGCCCGTGCGCATCGTGACCAACGAGCACGACCGCGTGACCGGGGTCGAGTTCCAGCGCATGAAGCTCGGCGAGCCCGACGAGAAGGGTCGCCGCCGGCCGGAGCCGATGCCCGGCACCGAGTTCATCGTCGAGTGCGACACGGTGCTGGGAGCGATCGGCCAGGGACCGGAGCTCGACTGGATCGACGAGGAGCCGGACGAGATTCGCAGCCGCGCTCCAGGTCTCACGCCGCGGAACGCTCGACAGCGAGGAGAACATCTTCCGCACCAACGTGCCGAAGGTCTTCGTCTCCGGCGATGTGCGAACCGGGTCCGCCACCGTGGTCGAGGCAATTGGCGAGGCTCGACGCGCGTCCTACGCAATGGACTACTGGCTGCGCGGCCACGACCTCGACGACCCGCAGGTCCGCCGGGTGGTGAGCGAGCCGCAGCCGAGCTTCCTGACCATCGTGCCGTTCACCGACGACGTGAAGGAGCCGCGTGCGCTGATGGGCAAGGGAGGGCCCGAGCAGCGTCGCGACAACTTCAACGAGTACGAGTACGGCTATACGCACGACCAGGCCATGGCGGAGGCCGGCCGCTGCCTGCAGTGCACCTGCGAGGCGATCGGCCATTGCGACCTGCGCGAGGCGGCGATCGAGTACGAGACGACCCTGAACATGGCGATCGACGAGCGATCGATCCAGGACAACCCGTATGTCGGCGTCAACCACGGGTATGGCCGCGACGAGACACACTCGTTCATCCTGCGTGACTACTCCCGCTGCATCGACTGCGGCCGCTGCGCCCAGGTCTGCAAGGACATCGTCGGGCGCGGGCTGCTACGACTTCATCGGCAAGGGCTTCGACAGCCTCGTCACCACGGCGGACTACGTATCGCTCAACGAGACCCCGTGCGTGTCATGCGGCCGTTGCGCCGAGACCTGCCCGGTGGGCGCGCTCATGCCCCGGCCGCGGACGCTCGAGACCTACCAGCTCGACATCAGCCGATGCATCTTCTGCGGGATCTGCGCGGACGCCTGCCCCTACGACGCCCTGCGCTGCGGGCCGGAGTTCGAGTTCAGCGAATACCAGCGCGACCTGCCGATGCTCGACATCCTCGAGATGAGCGACCGGGAGCGCCCGACCCGCTAGACCTTGTCGAGCTTGATGGTCCAGTCCGTACAGCTGGGATCGGTCTGCTCGACGAAGAAGCTCCCGCCCGGGACCTGGGTCACGAACATCACCTTGTTGACCGGGTTCGTCTTCGTGAACGTGAACGAGCCGCCATCCTGCGTCATCGAGATCGAGGACGTCTTGCAGCTCGTCGTCAGGCTGAGGCGGTAGCGACCCGGCCCCAACGGATGCGCGACCTTGGCGTCACCCGCCTTGACCGTGGCGGAGGTGGGCAGGTCTGCGCCATCGCCGCCGCCACCGGCACCGGTGGCGGTGCCTCCGCACCCGGCCAGAAGGAGCAGGGTGGCAACCACGACCACCACGAGCGTTCCATGTCTCACGGTGAGTGACCTCCGCGGTGCGGCGCAAGTACGCGCGGGTGATTATGGGTCTCGCAACGCGGATTGCAATGGGTGAAGTGCCTCCGGCTGCGTACGCTAGAATCGGACCGGCCTCCCGTGCGAGGCCGTACTTCTGCCGCAGACAGGAGTCCTTACCCTGGAGCCTTCCGGCATCCTGTTCGTCCTGCTCGCCGTCGGCGTGGTCGGTGGCGGACTGGCGGTGGTCACCCTCCGCAACGTGATCCATTCGGCGATCGCGATGATGATCTGCTTCGGGTCGCTGGCCGGGATGTACGCGCTGCTGGGTGCGCCCATCGTCGCCGCCGCGCAGGTGCTCATCTATCTCGGCGCGATCAGCGTCCTGATCCTGTTCGCGATCATGCTGACCCAAGCGGGCGACGCCAATCTGCCCGCTCCGTTCCATCCCCAGGTCTGGTTTGCGGCGGTGACCTCGATTGCGGTGGTGGTCGTGGTGGCTTGGGCGGTGGTGCAGACCGATTGGAAGGCGGCGGCGGCGGTGGCCGGCGTCGGCGTGCAGGTGATCGCCCAGGCGCTCTTCACCGACTACGCGCTCCCCTTCGAGGTGATCTCGCTGCTCCTGCTGGCGGCAATCATCGGCGCCATCTACCTCGCGAGGCGTCCCGAGGACGACGAGAGAGCCGCCTGATGCCGAGCCTGGAGGGATATCTCATCGTCTCGGTGCTGCTCTTCGGGCTGGGTGCCTTCGGCTTCATGGCCCGCAGGAACGCGATCCTGATGCTGATCTCGATCGAGCTCATGCTCAACTCGGTGAACCTCAGCCTCGTCGCGTTCAACGCCTATCGGCCGAGCGCGCAGAACGCCGGCGCGATCTTCGCCCTGATGGTCATGGCAGTGGCCGCGGCTGAGGCGACCGTTGGGCTCGCGCTCGTGATCGCGATCATCCGCAGCCGTCAGACCGCCGAGGTCGACGCGTATTCCGACCTCAAGGAATAGGCCCGCGCGTGGAGCTGCTGATCGCCCTCATCCCCGTGCTGCCGCTCGCCGGCTTCCTCTTCGCGGTCTTTGTCGGCCCGCGCCTGGACCTCCTCCCCGCACCCCACGGCGAGCATGCGGAGGACCATGCCGCAGAAGCGGACCACGCGACCCACGAGCTCGTGGACGAGAGCGCGTACCGATCGATCCCGACCGAGCCCGAGCAGGCGCGCACCTCCCCACACGCGGGGCACGCGGATGCGCTCTCGAACGCGAACGGCGCCGACGGGGTCATTCCGCCGGAGCTCAACGACGGCCTGGGGCAGGCGGGCCACGTCGTTCCGGGGGGCCGCTGAGCCCCTCTATCGGTCGTGGATCGTGCCGACCGGGCTGGTCGGCCTGGGCTGGATCTTCAGCATGATCGTCTTCGCCGCGGTCGTCCTCGGCGGGAACACGTATCACGTCAGCCTCTACCAGTGGATCGTCTCCGGCGACTTCAAGGTCGAGATCGCCTTCCTCGTCGACGGCCTGACGGCGGCCCTGCTCCTCGTCGTGAGCACCGTGGGCCTGCTGGTCCACGTCTACAGCATCGGCTACATGCACGGGGATCGGGGCCTGTGGCGGTTCTTCGCCTACCTGAACCTGTTCATGTTCAGCATGCTGCTGCTGATCCTTGGCGACAACTTCCTGATGCTCTACGTCGGCTGGGAGGCGGTCGGGCTGTGCAGCTACGCCCTGATCGGCTTCTGGTACAAGAAGCCCTCCGCCGCCGGCGCCGCGAAGAAGGCCTTCGTCGTGAACCGCGTCGGCGACTTCGGGTTCGGGCTCGGAATCATCATGATCTGGACCCTGCTGGGCACGCTCAGCTTCGACGGGGTCTTCGCGGGAATCGGCGGACTGGCTGACTGGCAGATCACCACCATCGCCCTGCTCCTCTTCGCGGGTGCGGTCGGCAAGTCGGCGCAGTTCCCCCTCCACGTCTGGCTGCCGGACGCGATGGAGGGTCCCACCCCGGTCAGCGCCCTCATCCACGCGGCGACGATGGTCAACGCTGGCGTATATCTCGTGGCTCGGGCGAACCCGATCTTCGCGGAGTCCTCGGTCGCGATGTATGTCGTCGCCGCCATCGGCATCTTCACCGCCATCTTTGCCGCCGCCATCGCACTCACGCAGAACGACATCAAGAAGGTGCTCGCCTACTCGACGGTGAGCCAGCTCGCCTACATGTTCTTCGCGCTCGGCATCGGCGCGTGGGTGGCGGCGATCTTCCACCTCGTCAGCCACGGCTTCTTCAAGGGGCTCCTCTTCATGGGCTCCGGATCCGTGATCCACGGCGCGCAGGGAGAGCAGGACATGCGATTCCTGGGCGGCCTCGCGGATCGGATGCCGTGGACCTACCGCACGATGCTGATCGGGTCGCTGGCGCTGGCGGGGATCCCGCCGCTGGCCGGCTTCTTCTCGAAGGACGAGATCCTGGGCGAGGCGTTCAGCCGCGGGTACCTCCTCTTCTACGCGGTCGGGATCGTGGTCGCCTTCATGACCGCCTTCTACACGTTCCGCATGGTGTTCATGACCTTCGCCGGATCGTGGCGCGGGCCGCAGGAGGCCTGGAAGCACGTCCACGAGAGCGCCTCGACCATGGTCGCGCCGCTCATCATCCTGGCCGTTCCGACCGCGCTGGTCGGTCTGCTGCTCGGGATCCCGCCGGAGAGCGGCCTGGTCCATTCCTGGCTGGAGAGGGTGTTCTCTTCCGCCGAAGAGGCACATGCGGGGGTCCTTGCCGGCTCCCTCGCCGCCACGGGGCATAGCGGCTTCGAGCTCTTCGGCACGGGTGGGCTGCTGCTGCTCGTCGGCGCCACCGCCGGCCTGCTGGGAATCGCGCTCGCCTGGCAGTGGTACGTCACCAAGCCTGCGGCCCCCGGCCGCTTCGTGGAGCGGATCCCGTTCGGGCTCGGTCCGGGGATGTACGCCGCCAGCGTGAACAAGTACTACATCGACGACATCTACCAGCTCGTCTTCGCGCGTGGCGGCGTGCTGCTCGGCAACGCCCTGTGGTGGTTCGACGCCAGGGTGATCGATGGCGCGGTGAACGGCGCGGGATGGCTCGCCGGCCGCGCAGGTGGCGCGCTGCGGCGGGCCCAGACGGGGCGGGTCGAGAACTACGGCCTTGGCATTGCGGCCGGCCTGGTCATCGTGCTCGTCGTCTACGCCGTGGCTCGCTGAGCCGATGAGCGGGCTGCCGATCCTCTCCCTGGTCGTCTTCACCCCGCTGCTCGGCGTGCTGGTGCTTCTCTTCGTGCCCGCGCGGCAACCACCGTGCGATCCGCTGGATCGCACTGATCGCGTCGCTCGCCAGCCTCGCGTTCAGCCTGCTCCTGCTCGGGTATGACCCTCACGGAGCCGAGTTCCAGTTCACCGAGAACGTCGAGTGGATCCCCGCCTTCGGGATGGGCTATCGGCTGGGGATCGACGGACTCTCGATGGTGCTGGTGATCCTCACCACCGTGCTCAGCGTGGTCGCGATCTTCTACTCCTGGGAGCCGATCAAGACGCGGGTCAAGGAGTACTACGCGACGATGCTGCTGCTGATGGTCGGCATGCTGGGCGTCTTCGTGGCCCTCGACCTCTTCCTGTTCTACGTCTTCTGGGAGATCAGCCTGATCCCGATGTACCTGGTGATCGGCATCTGGGGCGGGCCGCGACGGATCTACGCCACCGTGAAGTTCGTGATCTACACCCTGGTCGGGTCGCTCCTCATGCTGGTCGCCATCGTGGCGGTGGCGATCGCCCACGCCTCGGCGGGCAACGCGTTCACCTTCAGCTACACCGAGCTGCGAGGCTTCCCCTTCAGCGATACGCTCCAGGCGCTGGCGTTCGTCGCCTTCTTCCTTGCCTTCGCCATCAAGGTCCCGATGTGGCCGTTCCACACCTGGCTTCCCGATGCCCACGTCGAGGCCCCGACGGCGGGGTGGATCATCCTCGCCGGCGTCCTGCTGAAGCTCGGCGGCTACGGCTTCCTTCGCTACTCGATCCCTCTCCTGCCGAACGCCGCGATGAGCTTCGCGCCGGTGATCATCGCGCTGGCCGTCATCGCGATCCTGTATGGCGCGCATGGTCAGCCATGGTGCAGCCCGACATGAAGAAGCTGGTCGCCTACTCATCGGTCAGCCATATGGGCTTCGTGATGCTCGGCGCCTTCGTCTTCAACACGCAGGGCCTGCAGGGCTCGGTCTTCCAGATGGTGAGCCACGGCATCACGACCGGCGCACTCTTCCTGCTGGTGGGCGTCATCTACGAGCGCACCCACGATCGCCAGATCGCGCACATGGGGGGTCTGAATGCGCGCCTGCCGCGCTATGCGGCGATCTTTGGGCTCTTCACGTTTGCGAGCATCGGCCTCCCGGGCCTGTCCGGCTTCGTCGGGGAGTTCCTGGTCGTGCTGGGCGCGTTCCGCTACAACGGCTGGGTGGCCGCCGCCACGATGCTGGTGGTGATCGCCAGCGCGGTGTACATGCTCTGGATGTTCCAGCGCGTCTTCTTCACGGTGCCATCCGACTGGGCGCGCCGCTGGTGGCCGGCCCTTCGAGACATGAGCCGCAGCGAATGGCTGGCCCTCGCGCCCCTCATCGTGCTGGTGGTCGCGCTGGGGGTCTATCCGGCACCGGTGCTGAACGCCATCGCCGCGCCGGTCGAGCGGATCATCGATGCGGTCCGGGGCGCCGGGCTGGCCTCGTTCGGCCTGCCGTGGTGATCGGATGCTGAGCGACCTGGTCACCCTGCTGCCCGAGCTGATCCTGACGGTGCTCGTGCTCGTCGTGATCACGGTCGACCTGTTCCTGCCGCGGGGCGACAAGATGTGGCTCACCCCGCTCACCGTGGCCGGCCTCGTCCTGGCTGGTGCCGCGTGCGTCGTGGTCTGGAACGTCAACGACACGGTCTACGGCGGCTTCTACGTCGTCGACGACCTGTCCGTCTTCTTCAAGGCCGCGACGATCCTGATCGGCATCCTCTCCGCGCTCTTCGTGCCCTCCTACCTGAGGACACGGTCCCTGCCGCTGGGCGAGTTCAACGCGATCCTGATCTTCGCCCTGCTCGGGATGTGCGTGGTGTCGAGCTCCGCGGACCTGATCACGCTCTTCCTTGGCCTCGAGCTGATGGTGATGCCCTCCTACCTGCTGACCGGCTTCCACAAGACCGATCGCTACAGCAACGAGGGCGGGCTGAAGTACTTCCTCCTCGGCTCGTTCGCCAGTGCGATCCTCCTGTTCGGGATCGCCTGGATCTACGGCCTGACCGGCACGACCCACCTCGACGGCATCGCCCGCGCCATGAGCGGCGGCGTGACGCCCGCCCTGCTGGTGGCGCTCGCATTTCTCACGGTGGGCGGCACCTTCAAGATCGCGGCGGTCCCGTTCCATTACTGGACCCCGGATGCATACCAGGGGGCGCCGACGCCGATCACCGGCTTCCTCTCGGTCGGTCCCAAGCTGGGCGCGTTCGCGCTCCTGATCCGTGTGTTCGTCGATGGGCTTGGACCCATCAGGGCCGATTGGCTGGGCGTCTTCGCCGTGCTGGCGGTCCTGACGATGACGGGTGGGAACATCGTGGCCCTGGCGCAGGTCAACGTGAAGCGGATGCTGGCGTACAGCTCGATCGCGCACACCGGCTACATCATGGCCGGCCTCGCCGCCTTTGCCAGCGCGACCGGGGAGGCAGCGCAGGCCCAGGGCATTGAGGCGATCCTGTTCTACGTCCTCGGCTATGCGGTGATGAACATCGCCGCCTTCGCGGTCGTCGGGATGCTGCAGCGCGACACGCAGCGCTACGGTGGGCTCGCCTCCTTCGCCGGTCTCGCCGGCCGCGCGCCGGTGCAGGCGGCGGCGATGGCCATCCTGCTCCTGTCGCTGACCGGGTATCCCTCCAACCGTGGGCTTCTTCGCCAAGCTCTACATCCTGCTCGCCAGCGTCGACGCCGGGCTCACCTGGCTGGCCGTGATCATCGTCCTGAATGCCGCCCTGGCCGCCTTCTACTACCTTCGCGTCATCGTCTACATGTACATGCGGGATCCCGAGTCCGACCCGGCGCCCATCGAGAGCTCGGCCTTCGGCAGCATCGGGCTGGCGCTCAGCGTCATCGGCGTCCTGGTGCTCGGCGTGTTCCCGGCCCCGATCCTCGACCTGCTGAGGACTTCGGCGGCGAGCCTCTTCTAGCCATGGCCCCGCAACCGGAGCGGGCACAGGAGGGCCGCCAGGATGACCTGGCAGCAGCCGCCGAGGCCCTGCTCGGCGATCGCCGCCTGGTGATCGCGACCAATCGAGGGCCCGTCACCTTCGGCATCTCCGCTGATGGGTCGCTGCGACCACGCCGCGGAGCCGGCGGCCTCGTGACGGCGCTGGGGCAGGTTGGCCGCCACGTCCCGGTCACCTGGGTGGCTGCAGCGATGAGCGAGGGCGACCGCCGTGCAGCGGCCAACCCGAAGCTGACCGACCGCGCCCTCGGCGACCCCTCGCTGCGCCTGCGCTTCGTCGCCGTCGAGCGAAGCGTGTACGAGGCGGCATACAACGTGATTGCCAACCCCCTGCTCTGGTTCCTGCAGCACCAGATGTGGAACCTGCCGGAGCGGCCGGTGATCGACGCCACCGTGATGCGGGCCTGGGACCACGGTTACGTGCCGGTCAACCAGGCGTTCGCGGCGGAGCTGCTGCGGCAGTCGCCGCGCCGCGAGGCGCGCCCGCGGATCATGCTGCACGACTACCACCTCTACCTGGCCGCCGAGCCGATCCGCCGGGCGCGGCCGCGCGCGCTGCTGAGCCACTTCACCCATATCCCGTGGCCGCCCTCCTCGATATGGCAGGTCGTGGCACCCACGATCCGCGAGTCGATCTGCCGCGCGCTGTGCGCCAATGACGTCGTCGGCTTCCAGACCGAGCGCTATGCCCACAACTTCCTGCGAAGCGTGGAGTCGTTCGTGCCCGGCGCGGTGGTCGACTACGACGCGGCCACGGTTCGCCGCGCAGGGCACCTCGCCCACGTGCGCACGTACCCGATCAGCATCGACGTCGCCTCGACCCGGCGCGTGGCCGCGTCCCGCGCCGCGGTGCGCCGACGGGATGAGCTCGAAGCCATGCGCCGCGGCCCGTTCCTGGTGCGCGTCGATCGCCTCGAGCCCTCGAAGAACATCCTGCGCGGGTTCGCCGCCTTCGAAGCCCTGCTGGCCCGATACCCCCGCTACCGGGGTCGCGTCACCTTCCTCGCGTTCCTGGTCCCCTCACGGACGAGCCTCCGCGAATACGGCGACTACGGGCGCAAGGTCCAGGCGCTCGTCGACCGAATCAATGCCCGCTTCGGGCACGCCGGCTACAGCCCGGTCCACATCTTCTACGAGAACGACTACGCACAGGCGCTCGCCGGCCTGGCAATCGCCGATGTCGTGCTCGTCAACCCGCTCGTCGACGGGATGAACCTCGTCGCCAAGGAGGCGGCGGTCGTCTCCCGGCGCGACGCGGTGATCGTGCTCTCCGAGACGGCCGGCGCCTTCGACCAGATGGCCGCCGACGTCCTCCCCGTCGCGCCGGCCGACGTGGTTGGAACCGCGGATGCGCTGCGTGCCGCGCTCGAGATGCCGACAGCCGAGCGCGCCGCGCGGCTCGCACGGCTGCGTGGTGGAGTCGAGCGCGAGGAGATCACCGGCTGGCTCCGTGGCCAGCTGGATGACCTCGCCACGATCGAGAGGGGGTCCAACGCCGGCCGCTGAGGTCAGAGCGCGGCCAACAGCTCGACCAGCTCGGCAGGGCTCGCAACCAGCAGGTCTGCGGCGTCCGCCACCGCCGCAGGGACCTCGCCGCCGCCGCCCACTGCCACGATGGCGGCGGCCAGCCGACCCTCCGCGCGAAGCTCGGCGGCGGCGCGGAACATGTCGAGGTCGGTGACGTCGTCGCCGACCACCACCGCGCCGCGAAGCCGGTAGCGCTCCACGACCTGGCGCAGCGCGGAGCCCTTGTCGCCGGCGCCCGTCGGCCGCAGCTCGATCGAGAGACGCCCTTCGCGCACCTCCAGCCCCGGGGGAAGCTCCGCGAGCGCGGCCAGGATCCGGCCTCGCGCGAGCGCCGGCCGCAGCGCGCTGCGGTAGTGGATCGTCGCGGAGAGCCCCTTGTCGTCGAGCGCCAGGCCGGGCTCGGCTGGCAGGGAGGCGAGCGCGGCCCGCAGCAGCCCAGCCGTGCGTGGCAGGTCGACCGCGAGCGCGAGGCCGGGTGGCGCCGGGGTCGAGCCATTCGAGGCCGTGGTTGCCAATCACCAGCAGCTCCGGCAGGGCGGCGATCCTCCTCGCGTCGGCGGCCGCCCGACCGGTGATGATCCCCACCACCGCCAGCCGTCGTGCCAGGCGTGCGAGCGCGTCGCTAGCGCCGGCGGCCAGCCCCACCGCCCTGGGGTCGCTGATGATCGGCGCCAGGGTCCCGTCGAGATCGGTCAGCAGGCCAGCCGGCTGATGAGCGAGGGCTCTCCTGACCATGCGCAGGCCAGACCCGGCCTCAGCCCCGGTCATCGGCGGCCGTTGCTAGACTCCGCGCCATGCGGCGTCTCTTCTCGACGGGTTGGCTCCTGCCGATCGTGCTCGCCACGGCGGGCGTGGTGCTGATCGTCCTCGGCCAGCTCGACCTCGGCGGCGGCGGGCCGCAGCCATCGCTCATCCCGATCCCCGAGCCCAGCCCGACGGCGGTGGCCGTGGCCAGCGGCACGCCGGTCCCCAGCCGCAGCGCGACCGCCACGCCCAGCCTGACCCCCACCCCGACCCCGTTCCCGACCTTGCCCGCGGGCGTGGTCGCGGTGCAGCTTGGGGTGCCCCGGGTCGGGATCAACGTGGTGGTCCACGAAAGCACCAGCGACCAGAACGATGCGTTCCCCGACGAGTGCTGCGCCTTCGTGCTGCAGGGTAGCTCCGAGCCCGGTCGCGGCACGAACTCGTACATCTTCGCCCATGCCCAGAACAACCTCTTCAAACCGCTCTGGAACGTCCAGCTCGGCGACAAGGTGCTGGTCAAGATGTCCGATGGCCACGTCATCGAGTACCGCATCACCGAGGTGCATCCAAACGTGGCGTGTCCGGACCCGGACGCGGACCCGGCGCTGAATCCGCCGGATCCCCCGCTCGCGCTGCGATACGCGCCCGCCGACTGCAGCCAGGGCCATCGCTGGATCAGCGCCACAAAGGAGGAGCGGCTCACGCTGCAGACCAGCCAGGGCTTCAATCGAAACTGGGGCGAGCTGGTGGTCGTGGCCGAGCCGATCTCGCTGAGCTGACGAGCAGGGCCGGAAGCAGCGTGACCAGCGCGACGCCGAGCGCGATGCTGAAGATGAGGGTCAGCACTGACGCTGCCTGGCCGCGCGACCACGTTTCGAGCAGCGCCACCAGGCCCAGGCTGGTACGCGGATCGACCCCAACGAACTCGGGCCGGCCGAGCTGGACCACCAGCGCGTCCCGACGGGTCGGATCGGCGACGAGCGCGCTGAGCTCGTCGATCCGGTTCTGCCCGATGCTCGTGAGCAGGGCGAGCCCGAAGCTCATTCCCAGGGTGCGGCTGATCTGCAGCATGGCACTCGCCACGCCGTAGGCGGATCGACCGGCAGCCTCGACCGCCGCGCTGGCCCGGGGCGAGACGGTGAGCCCGAAGCCGGCGCCGAAGATCGCCAGGTCGCGCACGAGGCGAGGCGTATCGGTCCCGACCCCCCAGCCGAGCGTGCTGGCCAGGGCCCCCACCGTGAGCAGCACGCCACCGACGGTCACCGGCCGCTCGCCGATGACCGCGCTCAGCGCTCCCCCGAGCACCGCTCCGCCCGCGATCGCGAGCGTCAGGGCAGTCAGGGCCGCCGCCGCCTCGGCGGTCCCGCCGCCGAGCACCCGGTTGACGAAGACGGGTCCACCGATGATCGCCGTCGCCAGGGTGTACCCCGTCAGCAGGCTGACGAGATTCGCGGCGGAGAAGCCGGCGCGTCGAAGAGCCGCGGGTCGAGGATCGGGGCGCGCATCCGCAGCTCAAGGCCAACGAACGCGATGAGCACGGCGACCGCCGCGGCCAGTCCGCCGAGGATGAGCGGGTCGGTCCAGCCCCGTACCCCCGAGAGCGTCACGGCGCCCACCCCCGCGACGAGCGCGATCGAGAGCAGGACCGCGCCACCCAGGTCGAGGCGGGCCGCAAGGCGCGGCGTCTCGATCCCTCCCGCCACGATGTAGATGAGCACCATGGTGACGATCGCGATGGGCACGTTCAGGAAGAAGATCCACTGCCACGTGGCGAGATCCAGGCCCGGCATCGGAAGGTCGAGGTTGAGGAGGACCCACGCGCCGTAGACGGGGCCGATCGCCATCCCGACGAAGACGGCGGCCCCCTCGATGCCGAGTGCGAGAGCGCGGGCGCGGCCGGCGAACAGGTGGCTGGCGAGCGCCATCGAGAGTGGAACGAGGGCGCCTCCCCCGAAGCCCTGCACCACCCGCGCGGCAATCAGCCAGTCGAGGCCCCGCTCCGGGCCTGCGAATCGGGCGAGGCCCGCCCCGAGGCTGCCCGCCGCGAAGAGGAGCAGGGCGACGACATAGAGCCGACGTGCGCCCCAGAGGTCGGCGGCTCTGCCGGCGAGCGGCATCGCCACCAGGTAGGCGAGCAGGTAGGCGTTGATGATCCACGATGCGCGGGCCGAGGTCACCCCAGCCTCCGAAGTCCGCGACGATGGCCGGCAGCGCAATGGCGACGACCATGAGCTCGGCTCCCCCCACCAGGACCCCCAGGGACGCGGTCACGAGCGCGGCCCACGCCGCCACCGGGTGCATCCGGACCGATGGGCCCTCCATCGAGATCTCGCTCACAGGTCGGCGCGCTCCAGGGCGAGGCCGGCAGCCGCCAGCAGCAGCGCAGTGGTCGCCAGGCCGATGCCGATCGCCTGCAGCGCGCGGCCCAGCGGCCACCCTGTCGGGACCTCGGCAAGCAGGAAGTAGCCGCCGGCCGGAGTAACGCTGCGCGCAGCGGGCACGGCCAGCGATCCGGCCGCGGCTGCAGCGCACACGAGAAGCGTCAGCAGGGTCGCCCGCGTCGGGCGCAGCAACGCGCCGGCCAGCATCCCGAGCGCCAGGCCGGCCAGCGACCCACTGCCGGCGGCCAACAGGCCAACCGCGAAGCGCTGCGGATCGAGCGATGGCGACGCGGGCATGATCGTGAGCCAGGCGAGCGCCGAGCCGGGGACGATGCCGGCCACTGCAGCTGCGAGCACGGCGGTGAACCAGCCGACGAGGAGCGTGACCCGCGGCACCGCGCGGGACGCAAGCCAGGCGGCCGTTCCGCGCTTCCGCTCGACAGCGAGGATGGCTGCCGTCAGCCCAGCCGCACCGGCGCTGGCGACCGCGAGGCCGATCGCGTACCAGCTCGCCGGCTGCCGTTGCCCGAGGCCGGGGATCAGGGCAACGAGCGCCCCCGCGAGGAGGAAGAGCGTGATGATCGTGATCAGGCGAAAGCTGATCCACAGCTCGCGCACGGCGAGCCAGGTGACCGCCGGAAAGAGGCTCACGCGCCGGCTCCGCCACTCGCGCCGGCCAGAGCCTCGATCCCGCGCATGCTCAGCGGGAGGCCCCGCGCATCGAGCCCCGAGAGCGGCCCGGCAAACGCCAGGCGTCCGGCGCGGATGAGCGCGACCCCGGTGCAGATCCCGCCCTCGCTGGCCGGGTAGCGGCTTGCGATGATGACCGTTCGGCGGGGACCGGGAATCCTCAGCAGCCCTGCCCGCTCGTCCGGATCGAGGGCGCGGAGCGGCTCGTCGAGGAGCAGCACCTCGGGATCGCCCAGCATTGCCGCCGCCAGTCCTACGCGCTGCATGAGGCCAGGGCCACCGTGAATCATCGGTCGCTCGAGAGAGCCGGCCAGGCCGTATTGCTCCACCGCCGCCTCCGTCCGGCGGATCGCCTCCTCGTGCGGGAGCTCGGCGAGCCGCGCGGCGAGCTGGAGCGCCTCGCGCGGCGACATCCAGGCGTAGAGGCCCGGATCGGGACCGAGATAGGCCACGCGTCGCGCCCACCCTGCCCGCGAGGGATCCCCCGTGCCGGCCATCTCGATCCGTCCGCGAACGCGGGCGAGGCCCGCCAGCGCCCGAAGCAGGAGGGACGCGCTCGCGTCGGGCTGGGCGACGAGCAGGAGACGGGCGCCAACCGGCACGCGCAGCGAGAAGCCGTCGAGCAGCGGCCGACGCTCCAGGTTCTGGCAGTTGACCGCGGCCGGACGCAGGACACGCACTGATCTGGCGGACCATAGCGCCTCCGGGGTCGAGCTCTTCACCGGCGGGATCCCCATGGACGGCCAGTGATCCTAGCACGGGGGTTGACGCCGGCCGGTCCTCGCCATTATCATAAGGGACCGCTTATATAAATTCCTGTTTGATAAAGAAGCACTTCCATGATCCCGCACCCCGAGACCGACGGCGAGCACGATCTGCGACGCCTTCGCATCCTCTACCGCGCCCTCGGCGACGAGACCCGGCTCCGCGTCATTGCACTCCTGGCAGAGGTCGGACCGATGCCGGTGAACGAGCTGTCGTCCCGCGTGAGCCTCTCGCAGCCCCTCATCAGCTGGCACCTGCGCATCATGCGGCTGGCCGGCCTGATCGACACCGCGCGCCACGGCCGGGAAACCATCTGCCAGCTCCGCCTCGCCGCCTTCGAGGAGCTGCACACGGCGGAGGCGAGGCTGGTGAGCGGAACTTCGGGAATCGGGCGAGCTGACCTGGGGAAGGGCGACGAGGTTCCGGATGTCGGCTAGCCCAGAGCAGGCGCGCGACCTGGCCCGCGGATCACTGGTGCCGGCGCGGCTCAAGGAGGCCGGCCGCGCAATCCTCGACCCGGTGGTCAGGCTCGCTCTGAGACTGCGGCTGACCCCGAACACGGTAACGGTCATCGGTCTGCTGCTCACCCTGCTGGCGGCCACGTTGATCGCGTCCGAGTCGCTGCTCCTCGGCGCGGCCATCCTGACGGTCGGCTCGCTCCTCGACGCGGTCGATGGGGCATTGGCCCGCGCACGCGGAGGCGGGACGGCCTTCGGCGGCTTCCTCGACTCGACCCTCGACCGGGCCGGCGAAGCGATCCTGTACATGGGCGTGGCGGGCTACTACCTTCGGACCGCCGCTGATCCAACACTCCCGGTCCTCGCCGCGTTCGTGGCGCTCTCCGGCTCGTTCATGGTCTCGTACTCGCGCGCCCGGGCAGAGGGAGTCGGGTTCCATGCCTCGGTTGGGCTCGCGCCGCGGACCGAGCGACTGGTGCTCATCATCGCGGGCATCGCCCTCGCCGGACTCGGGTTCGGGGCTGCCCTCATCGGCGCCATCACGATCGTCGCCGCCTTGACGCTGGCGACGCTGATTCAACGCATCTGGCACGTCTGGCGACTGGCGGAGCAACCGCTCGTCGCGCCCGTGGCCGGCGACACAGCAGAGGAGCACGGACCACGTGGCTAACGAACGGCAAGAACGCGAGCAACGGACACCGCATCGGCGATCGCAAGATCCGGGTCGCCATCGTGGGCGTGGGGAACTGTGCGTCGAGCCTGGTGCAGGGACGCTACTACTACGCCAACGCGGCCGAGACCGATCTCGTACCCGGGTTGATGCACGTGAACCTGGGGGGCTACCACGTTCGCGACATCGAGTTCGTGGCAGCGTTCGACGTCGACCGCACCAAGGTTGGCAAGGACCTGTCAGAGGCGATCTTCGCCGGACAGAACAACACCTACAAGTTCGCGGACGTCCCCCACATCGGCGTCAACGTCGAGCGCGGCATGACCCACGACGGGCTGGGCAAGTACCTCAGCGAAGTGATCGAGAAGGCTCCCGGCCCGACCGCGGACATCGTCGGCATCCTGCGCGAGCGCGAGGTCGACGTGATGGTCAGCTACCTGCCGGTGGGCTCGGAGCAGGCTACGAAGTGGTACGTCGAGCAGGCGCTGCAGGCCGGCGTCGCCTTCGTCAATGCGATCCCGGTCTTCATCGGGCGCGAGCCGTACTGGCAGCGCCGCTTCGCGGATGCCGGGCTGCCAATCATCGGCGACGACATCAAGAGCCAGGTTGGCGCCACCATCGCCCACCGGGTGCTGACTCGCCTCTTCATGGACCGCGGCGTCCGAATCGACCGGACCTATCAGCTGAACTTCGGCGGCAACACCGACTTCCTCAACATGCTCGAGCGCGAGCGGCTCGAGTCCAAGAAGATCAGCAAGACGAACGCCGTGACCAGCATGATCGACTACGAGATCGGCGACGAGAACGTGCATGTCGGACCCTCTGACTACGTGCCGTGGCTGAAGGACCGCAAGTGGTGCCACATCAGGATGGAGGGCACCACGTACGGAGACGTCCCCCTCAACCTGGAGCTCAAGCTGGAGGTCTGGGACTCGCCGAACAGCGCCGGGGTCATCACCGATGCGATTCGCTGTGCGAAGCTCGGCCTCGACCGCGGCCTGGCCGGGACCCTGGTCGCGGCATCGAGCTACTTCATGAAGAGCCCGCCGGTGCAGATCCACGACGATATCGCGCACAATCGCGTCGAAGCCTTCATCCGCGGCGAAGACAACGAGACGCTCAACGGGACAGAGAAGCCGGCGCGGGCGAAGGCGGCAGCCAGGGAGAAGGCCGTCACCATCGGAGCCTAGCCCTTGCCCGATAGCAAACCAATCTCCGCTTCCGGCGAGCGCAAGCGCGAGCTCGGCATCTACCTCGGCTACCGCGCGGGGGAGTGGCTCATCAACCGGCTACCGCGCGGCATTGCGCTCCCGCTCGCATCGGCCGCCGGCAACTTCGCCTTCGACGTTGCCACCGGCAAGCGTGCGCTCATCTGCGCCAACCTGTCTCGGCCGATGCACCTGCCCGCCAACCATCCGCGCGTCCGCCGCGCCGCACGCCGGGCGTTCCGCAACTACGCCAAGTACCTGGTGGACATGATGCGGATCGGCGAGATCACCGACCGCCAGGCGGAGGAGCTGGTCGCGATCCAGAACATCGAGAGCCTGCGCACGGCGAGCGCCGGAGGGAAGGGCGTCCTGCTGTGCACCGTCCATGTCGGCGGGATGGACCTGCTGGGGCCCGCCCTCAACCAGCTGGGCGAGTCGCTGCACGTGATCGCGGACGACACGACCTATGGGCGGCTCTACGACCACCTCGCCTCTGCACGTGCCCGCCACAAGATCTTCCTGATCGGCTGGCGCAACCTGCGGGGCCTCTTCAAGGTCCTTCGCGGTGGCGGCAACCTCGTCCTCTTCTGTGATGGCGGCTACCGCCGCGGCGATGTGCCGGTCGAGTTCTGCGGTGAGGCCACCACGTTCCCTGCCGGCCCCGCCACCATCGCGGCCCGCTCCGGCGCCCCGATCCTGCCGGTCTGGTGCCGCCGGACCGCCGACGATCGCTTCGAGGCCGTCGGCCTGCCGCTGATCCGGCCCGCCGGCGGTGACCCGGCCGAGATTCAGCGCGCCACCCAGGAGCTCGCCGACGCGCTCAGCGCCAGGCTCGCCGTGGACCCGGACCAGTGGTACCTGTTCCGCGCCGTCTGGCCGCAGAGCGACGCCGACCGCGCACACGCTACCGCTGCCCTCGAGGCCGCGCGCCGCGGCGACGACTGGACCCGGCTGCCACAGGCCACCGCGGCCTGATGCTGCTGGGCGCCGCGCTGCGGATAGCCGAGTGGCTCGCGTCGGCGCTGCCCGCCCGGATGGCCTATGGCCTCGCCGACATCGCCGGCGCCATCTGGTCTCGCAGCCCCGCGAGGCGACGTCTCGTCGCTGCCAACCTGGCTCGGGTCTGCGCCGCGACGGGACGCGCCAGCAGCGGCGCTGGCTTCGAGCGCCTGGTGCGGCGGGCGTTCCGCGAGCACGCGCGCTACTACCTCGAGCTGCTGCGCGGCCCGAGCTACCCTCTCGACCGCATCGGCGAGCTCGTGACCGTGCACGACTGGGAGCGCCACGAGGCCACCCTGCGCTCCGGCCCGACGGTGATGGTCGGCGCGCACATCGGCAACTTCGAGCCGATGGGCGCCTACTTCGCCGCCCACGGGATCCCGGTCCTCTCCCCCATCGAGGAGATTCGCCCCCGCGCGCTCTTCGAGTTCCTTGCCTCGCGCCGCGGCACCGGCAGAGGGGTCGAGGTCGTGCCGCTCTCGAAGGCGCGCCGGCCGATGATCGCCACCCTCCGACGCGGCGGCGCGGTCGGGCTGATCGCGGATCGCGACCTTGCGGGTGACGGGCTGCCAGTGACCTTCTTCGGCCACCCGACCACGATGCCGGAGGGCCCTGCCCAGCTCGTCGTGATGTCCGACGCGGCATTCCTGGCCGGCTGCTGCCTGCGCATCGGGCCGGACCGCTTCGACTGCGTCGGAGAGCCGATCGAGGTGGAGCGCACCGGCGACCGGCGGACGGACGTGGAGGCGTTGACCCGCGCCATGGGCGCGCAGTTCGAGCGCCAGATCGCGCGCGCCCCGGAGCAGTGGTGGGGTGCCTTCCAGCCGATCTGGCCCGACCTCGGGCGGGCCGCAGCGTGAGCCCGGTGAGCGGCGGGCGATGCGCGGCAAGGCGGCGACCGCGGCAAGGCCGACATGCACCTGCATACCCTCTACTCCGATGGCACGGCCGACCTACGTGCGCTGCTCGATCACGCCGAGCGCCACACCGACCTCGACCTGATGGCGATCACGGACCACGAGCGGATCGATGGGGCGCTGCGCGCTCGCGAGATCCACGCGGCGGGCAGCTACTCGTACGAGCTGGTGGTCGGCGAGGAGGTGACGACCCGCCGCGGCCATCTCCTGGCGCTCTTCGTCGAGGAGCGGATCCCTGCCCTGCGACCCCTCGCCGAGACGGTCGAGCGCATCCACGCGGCGGGGGGGATCGCGATTGCCGCGCATCCGCTGGCACCGCTCACCCCCTCGCTCGGACGCCGATCCCTGCTCGCCCTCCAGGCCGATCCGCGCGACGAGCGCCATCTCGACGGGATCGAGCTGATGAACCCCAGCGCGGCGGGACGCTCGCGACAGATCGCCCGGCGACGGCTGAACGAGGACCTCCTCCACCTCGCCGCGGTCGGCAACTCGGACGCGCACGTGCTGGAGGGGATCGGTACCGCCTGGACCTCGTTCCCAGGGGCGAGCGCCGCCGAGTATCGGGCCGCGCTCGAGGCGGGTGCCACGCGGCCGGACGGCGCGTTCTGGAGCAACCTGCACAACGTCGCGGTCTATCGACGCCAGCTGGTCGCCAAGGCGCGGCACCTGCGGCATACTCTGCGCCCCAGCGGAGAGTGGCGATGACTCGGGTGAAGGCTGCGCCCGCCGCACCGCAAGGCGACATCCAGGCGCCATCGGTCGAACGGGTGGATCCCCGGCCGCTGCTCAAGGTCGGGATCGTCAGCCCGTACGGCTATCCGCATCCCGGTGGCGTCAACGAGCACGTGCGCTACACCTACGAGGGGCTTCGTGCGCTCGGCCACGACGCCTGGATCATCACCAGCAAGTACGGCAAGCAGACCGAGGACGAGGGCCACATCATCCGGCTCGGGACCGGCTGGGCCTTCCCGGCGAACGGCAGCGTCGGCCGCGTCACGCTCGGATGGCGCTTCAAGCAGCAGGCCCGCGAGCTCCTCGCCGAGCACGACTTCGACATCCTCCACTTCCATGAGCCGTTCGTCCCCTTCCTGTCGCCGACGATGCTCGAGGCGTCGCGGACCGTGAACGTCGCGACCTTCCATGCCTTCGGCGGCTTCTCGCCCAGCTACTGGATCGGCAGCCGCTTCGCCGGGCAGCTGGCCAAGCCGCTCCACGGCCGGATCGCGGTCAGCAGCGCCGCGCGCCACTTCATCGCGCGCTACTTTCCGGGCGAGTACCGGATCATTCCCAACGGGGTCCTGATCGAGCGCTTTGCCGATGCCCAGCCCTACGAGGAGCTGCGCGACGGAACGCTGAACATCCTCTTCGTCGGGCGGCTGGAGGAGCGCAAGGGCCTGATCCACCTCCTGCGCGCGTACCACCGCCTCCGCAAGCGCCACGTCGATGCGCGACTGCTCGTCGCCGGCGCGGGGCCGAAGATGCGCGAGTACCGCCGCTTCGCCGGCCTGCGCGGCATCCGCGACGTCGAGTTCCTGGGGCGGGTCAGCGACGAGGAGAAGGCGCGCTACTTCGCGAGCGCGGACATCTTCTGCGCTCCGAACACCGGCCAGGAGTCTTTCGGCATCGTGCTGCTGGAGGCGATGGCGGCCGGCGTCCCGCTCGTCGCCTCCGACATCCACGGCTTCAAGCAGGTCGTGCAGCGCAACGTCCAGGGCCTGCTGGTCGAGCCGCGCAACCCCCGCGCGCTCGCCGCGGCGCTCTACAAGCTCGCGGGCGATCCGGAGCTGCGCAACCAGATGGGCGAGGCGGGCCGCCAGCGCGCGCCGGAGTATTCGTGGGCGCGCGTCACCGAGCGGATCGTCGACTACTACCACGAGCTCCGAGCGCGGGTCCTCGCGTCAGGCGGAGAGTAGCTTCCGGTACGTCGTGAAGGTCTTCTCGGGCCCGAATCCGATCGACTCGTAGAGGCCGGTCGCGCCCGTTGGGCTGTCCGAGTCCACGCCGAGGTTTGCCGACGTGAAGCCCGCCTCCCTGGCTCCGACGAGCGAGCTCGTCAGCAGCGCGCGGGCGAGGCCTCGCCGGCGCCACGGGCGGCGAACCGCCACCCATCCGACGTACACGCGGGCACGTCCGTGGGCCTCGTTCTCCGCTGCCGGAACGGTCGTCAGCACGACGCCGGCCACCTCGTCGCCGTCCCAGGCGACGCGCCAGAGCCCGGGATCGGCATTCTCGGGATCGGCCTCGAACCGCGCCCAATCCTCCTCCGCCCATTCCGTCGCTCCCCAGTGGTCGCGGAACGCCT
Source organism: uncultured Chloroflexia bacterium (assembly GCA_963799675.1). Lineage (GTDB taxonomy): Bacteria > Chloroflexota > Limnocylindria > QHBO01 > QHBO01 > JALYSK01. Next base: position 77,153 of record CAWCXQ010000008.1, on the reverse strand, counting down.
CCGCGGCCGCCACCCAGATCGTGCGGTACTGCTCGCGGGTGGTCGGCCGCAGCTCGATGCCCGCGGGCATCGGCGATGCGCCAACCGCGTCGAGCGATGGCAGGACCATGTCGAAGAAGAAGCGCACCGGCCGATAGCCGGAGCCGCGCAGGAGCGCCGCGTTGCCGAGATCCGTGTCGACGCCCTCGGATTCGAACCACTTCGGTGCCACGCCCGGGTGCCCGGCGGCGATCTCGCGCAGCCGCTCCTCGTCGTGCCGATGCAGCGCCCCGCCGATCCCTCGCCGGCGCCAATCGGGATGGACGAAGCCAAAGTTCTGGTACGAGCGGCCCCCCTCGACCAGCTCACCCCACAGCACGCGGCTGTAGGCGACCAGCTCGCCCTCCACCTCGGCGAGCACGACATCGTGCGCAGGGTCGCAGTTCGGCAGAGTGCGCGTAGTTGAGCGCCATCTGCTCGAGCGTCGTCACCTCCTCCAGCCCGTCGGCCTCTTTGGCATGCGACGTGGACGCGCAGCATTGCGGGCAGCTCCTCCGGGCCACGGTAATGGCGGAAGCGGAGGCCAGAGACCGCCGGTGCGTCCGCAGCGGTGAGCTCGATCATGGGTCGACGGGCTCCATTGGCCTGCGATGCGCGCTGCCGCGCATCTCGACCGCGAAGCCGATCCGCTCGTAGAGCCGCAGCGCCCCCGATGGATTCTCCGCGTCGACCCCCAGCACGGCGGTCGTCATGCCGCGCTCGCTGAGCAGGTGGAGCGAGCGGACGATGAGCGCCTCCGCCAGGCCGCGCCTGCGCCATTGCCTGCGGGTGAAGACGCTGTCGAGCCACCCGCGCCTCGTGCCGAGCGCCTCGTTCTCGGCAGGGTAGATGGCGTTCACCACGCCGGCCGCGACCTCGTCGCCGTCCCATGCCATGACGAGCAGCGAGAGATCGAGGCTGGGGCTGTCGAGCCAGCGCTGGAAGCTCTGCTCGGACGCATCGAACCCGCCCCAGTGATCCTGGAACGCCTCCACGTCGGCGTCGAAGATCTGGCGCATCTGGTCTGCCGTCGCCGGCCGCACCTCGATCCCCTCGGGCAGCGCCGCGACCGGCGGCAGCTCGTCGAGCGCGCGGCCCATCTCGAAGAACCAGCGCACCGGAACGTAGCCGGCCCGTTCGGCAATCGCCTGGCGCCCCGGCTGGTGCTCCCCGATGTAGAGCCCGAACACCCTGGGCCGATCCGTCTCATGGCTCGCGGCCAGCGCGCGCGACCGCATCTCGTTCTCCCGGAGCACGGCGGTGCCGATGCCACGCCGCCGCCAGCCGGGGTGCACCGCGCCGCCCATGCGGTACTCCCGCAGCCCGTCGGTGGTGTCGACCCAGCTCCTCTCGCCGAACGCCACCATCTCGCGGTCGAGCTCCGCGACGACCACGTCACGCGCAGGGTCGAACTGGTCGGACGGATGGCTGTACTCCGCCGCCAGCTCCTCGCGCGTGGCGCGCCACGGAAGGCGATCGGCCTCGTGCTCGGCGTTCATGACCTTCACGATCCCGGGCAGGTCATCGGTCCCCGCGTAGGGCCGCATGCGCAGCCCGGCCACGGTGGCGCGCCGCGGGATGCGTGGTCATCGGCCAGGTCCTTTCGTTCGCATCTTCAGCCAACCCGCTTGAGCTTGCCGGTCCGCTTCGCATATGCCTCGGCGCGGCCGAAGACGTACACGCCAAGGGGAATGAGCACGGCGCCCATGACCACCAGCGGCCACACGTCGTGGAGCAGGCTCGTCACCGGAGTGCCGTGGATCAGCCCTGCCCGCACGCCGTCGAGCACGTAGGTTCCCGGGCTGAACTGCGACAGGAACTGCATCCAGCCCGGAAGGATCGAGGTGTCGTAGTAGACGCCGCTGAAGAGCAGGATCACCGACTGGATGACGAACACCATCTGGTCGCCGCGCTCCACGTAGAGCAGGGGCAGGATGGCGGCCATCATGCCGACCCCGATGAAGCTGACCGATCCGAGCAGCATGAAGGTCGCCGCGGTCGTGAAGTTCGCGCCGTCGAAATGGAGCTCGAAGAAGAGGATCAGCACGCCCAGGATGATCACCATCTGGATCAGCCCGTACGCCACGGCGAACAGGGTCGAGCCGATCAGCTGGGTGTAGCGCCGGATGGGCGCCATGAAGGTGTACTCCAGGGTCCCCTCCCAGCGCTCCCAGGTGACCGTCTCGCCGATGAAGCCGAACACGATCGAGAGGTAGTTCCAGAAGATCGCGCCGATCACCAGGAAGAGGAGGAGCTGCTGGTTGTCCTCCGCTCGCCCGATGAGCGAGACGGCGAGCGCTCCGGCGATCGAGTAGATCAGCCAGGCGACCTCCCAGCCCCAGTATCGCTTTGTCAGGTTGAAGTTCCGCTCGACGAAGGCGTAGCTCGCCCTCAGCTCGCGGGTCGCAATGCTCATCGCGTCGTCTCCGATCTGGCCGGCCGGTCCACTAGCGGGACCGGACCGGCCGCAAGGTCGTATCGGCCGCCAGATGCGCTCCAGCGCGGATCATCTGACGCCCGACCCAGCGCCGCAGCGGGCGGCGCGCGGGATGGCTGCGGCGGAGGAGGTGCGTGCGGCGCAGCCGCCGCTCACGGTCCTCATCTGCCAGGCGCAGGACCATCAGGTCCAGCATGCTCTGCACGGAGATCACCTCCTTTCATTCGTCGTCGTCTTCCTTGTTCTCGTCGATGTCGTCGTCCAGCGATCGACCGGTGAAGGTCATGAACACGCTCTCCATGGTCGGCTCCTGGCCGTACTGCTCGGCGACAAGCGCCTTCAGGCCCGCCGGCGTGTCCTGGGCCACCATCCGCCCGTCGTTGATGACCGCGATCCGATCGCAGAGCCGATCCGCCTCGGCGAGGTCGTGCGTGGTCAGCACGATCGTCGCGTCGTGGCTGTCACGCAGCTCCTCGATGAAGGTCTGCACGTCCAGCTTCGAGCGCGGGTCCAACCCGGTGGTCGGCTCGTCGAGCAGCAGGAGGGTGGGCGCCGTCAGCAGCGCTCGCGCGATGGCGACCTTCTGCTGCATGCCCCGGCTCATCTGCTCGAGTGGCCGCCCGAGCCGCTTCTCGCCGATCCCCAGCCGCGCCAGGATCCTGATCGCCTCGACGCGTGCCGTACCGCCTTCCAGGCCGTAGAGCCGCGCCGCATACATCAGGTTCTCGTGCGGGCTGAGCTTCTTGAAGAAGGCGGCGTCGACGCTGACCCGGTTGATCAGCCGCTTGACCGCCATCTCATCGCGCCGGATGTCGTTGCCGAACACCTCGACCCGCCCCTCGTCGGGAGTGAGCAGGGTGCTCACCAACCGGATGAGGGTCGACTTGCCGCTGCCGTTGGCTCCGAGCACGCCGTAGATCTCGCCACGCCGGATCGAGATGCTCATGTCGACCACCGCATTCACCGTCTTGCGCTTGCGCCCCACCACGAAGCGCTTCGTCAGCCCCTCGACCAGCAGCGCCGGCTGCTCGCCCGGGGGCGGCGGCCCGACGTGGCGCACCGCCGGCGTCGCCGCCCGCGGCGAGCCGATGGTGGACACGCTCTTCGCTTGTTCGAGTAGGCCGGTCATTGGTCGTTCCTCTGTCGTTGATCGCAGGATCAGGGTCGAAATGTGAGCCACGGTTCTCCGCGTCGGGAGCGGCTCCGCGGCTCTTGCGTTGCCCGTCGGGGCAACAAAAAACCGTGGACCCGATCCGGCCCACGGTGGCGGCTGTCGTGGCGGTTTCCCGCCTGCTTCAGCTCTTCCGGGGCGCAGATCTCCCGTCGACGTCGCCACTGAGAGGCGCCATCCGTCGCGCGGTGGTAGCGCGGTCGATGAGATCCATTGCCTGTGCCTGATCCTCGTGTCCTGGGGGCGCCGTCGCCCGGCGACGGGCGCAGTCCGGCTGCGCCGGGGGAGTCTACGACCGACTCCAACGGACTGTCAAGCAAGCAGCCGGGTACGGTCAATCCGGTGTCTGCATCGGCTCAGTCCACGCAGCACGCCAGGCCGGCGAGGGCCTGATTGAGCGCTCGATCCAGTACTCCCGCGCACGCTTGATCAAGCCGTCCTGCACCTCGTAGAACCCAACCGCGATGTCCGCGCCATCGTCGCTCGTGACGAGCGCCTCGGCGACGATCTCGTCTTCGGTCGCCTGGACCGATACGGAGACGATGTGCCAGTTCGAAGCCGGGTGAGCCTCGTTCATCGACATGAAGGCATCGGGGCTCGGAAAGCGCTCATTCGACTGGGGCCAATCGGCCACGAACTCGGGCGCCAGCAGGGCACGCGCGGCGGCCCAATCTCTGCGCCTCCATCAGCCGCCAGAACCGCTCGACCACCGCCTTCGGATCTGCGTCAGCCATTCCTGTCTGTCCTCCATCGGGTACTCACGCCGGCCCGGCCTCCGGGACTTCGTCATCCGATGACGTGCGAGGCCCGCCCGGCCGCGGCCAGCGCCCGCCGATGAGCGCGAAGACGACCGCGGCGACCATCACCAGCACCCCGAAGACGAGCTTGCCGAGGTCCACCGCCAGAAGCGCGGCACGCGTGCCCTGCGGCGGATCGGGGAACTTGAAGAAGTAGTTCCACGGCGGGAGCACCCGCAGCGCGTTGACGTACCAGTCGGGTACCGAGAGCGGGTAGCCGAGCGGGAAGATGACGATCCCGGCCACCACCGTCAGCGCCAGGAAGCCGATCGCCAGGTCGCGGAGCGCCCATCGGCGCAGGGCCTCGTCGACGAGGTAGGCGATCGCGACCATGGTGAAGAGTACCGCTGTCAGGTAGTGGTATTGGAAGGTCGCGCGCTCGATCCGTGTCCAGGGCAGGTACTGGAAGGCGAACGCGACGACCAGCAGAACGAGCGCGCGAGAGCGGCGCTTCCAGGCCAGTGCCGAGCACAGCAGGATGGCGGGCACGCCGGCCCAGAAGAGGATGGGGTTTCCGCCGTTGAAGATCACCGCCAGCTGGCTGTTGTCGTAGTCGGCGTTGAAGAACCAGACCGTCTTGAGATCGAGCGGCCAGCTCCACCACGGGGATGCGGCGGCGTGGCCCGACTGCAACCCGAAGTGGTAGCCGAACATCTGCGCGCTGCAGGTCGTCGACCGACCACCCGAAGCCGGGGCCGGTGTTCGGCAACGCCCACGTGTGGCCGAGCCACAGGTAGGGCAGGTAGGTCAGCCCGTAGACCACGAGCGGCACGATCAGCAGCGAGGCGCCGATCCACGGCCACGCGAAACCCCCGAGCGCGCCAGGCTGGTACCACCGGGCGTCGCTCTCCGGGTTGGTCAACGAGCGGAACGCGCGGAGCGCCATCAGGAGGACGGCCACGCCGATCATGACCAGCGCGGGCCAGCCCACCTGCGCGGCGCGGGTGAAGTACGCGAACACGACCTCGATGGCGCCGTTCGGCGGGAACCCGTCGACCTGCCCGTATCCGAGCGCCAGCGCGAGGCCGATGCCGCCGATCACCACGCCGCTTGCCGGTAGCGCAAGCCGCAGGTCGTCCGGCCCGAGGCGGATCGGTCGCACGTAGACGAGCAGCAGCCCGAGGGCAAGCCCGGCGAACATGAGGACCGTGAACGGCCACGGCGCGCCGAAGCCGGCGACGACCGCCAGGAAGGCGACCGTCGCCAGCAGCACGAGCCGCCCGAGCGCCGTCCTGCCGAGGACGAGCACCCAGATCCCGACGAGCGCGTAGAAGCCGACCCACTTGGTGGCTGCCGCAAGGCCGATGAGGACGCCGACCGCCGGCAGCGCCCACCAGGCGCTGTGCCTCCAGCGGAGCGACCAGACCTGCCAGAAGAGGAGGTAGCCAGCCACGATGAAGAATGCCGCAAAGATGTCGTTCATGGCGATCCGGCTCATCACGTAGCTCATCGCGTCGAACGCCACGAAGAGCCCGGCGAGCACGGCGATGCGGCGGCGGCGGAACATCGTGGCGGCGAGCAGATAGATGAGCGCCACGAGCCCCGAGCCGAAGACGATTCCCGCCATCCGCCAGGCGATCGGGTTGCTGCCGACGTCGATGGTCGCAAGCCGCGTCCCGGCGGCGACCAGGAGATGGGCATGATCGTCGGCCTGCGAGCGCTTGGTCACGTCGAAGGCGAGCGCATCGGCCGGTGCGGGAAGGTCCGTGCTGTCGTAGACCGCCAGGCCGGCGCTCTGCGTCCCGCCGTTGAGGTGCGGCTCGACGCTCCAGACCACCGGCGAGCCGCTCTCGTCCGTGCCCGCCACGTCGACGAGGTCCGCATCGGGGTTCCATGCGATCGCCGTCGCCACCCCGGGGAGCGGCCCGGTGCCGGTCACGCGCTCCGTGGCGGGGTCGACCACCAGCATGCCGCCGGGGACGGCCGGGTGCTCCTTGTTCGCTGGCTGGGCGCCGGTGAGCGCAAAGACCTGCTCCTCGCTCTCCCGCACGACCAGCGGACCGGTGAGCGGCACCGGGCTCTCGACGCTGCCCGTCGGTGAGCCGGACTCATCGAGCTTCGGGGCGAGGGTGGCCGAGTCGAGGAAGACGAGCCTGCCGTGGGCCAGGTCGCTGATCACGACGCGCGACGGCAGGTTGCCGCTCCCGTTCACGTAGCCGATCCCTCCCGCGGTGAGCGGCGACTCGGCCAGCGGCGCGCCGGTGACGAGCTCGAGCACAGCGATCCCGCCGCGACCGCGGACGAGCAGGAGGGACGGATCCGGCGCGACCACGATCTCCTCGACGGACGAGAGGCTCGTGTCAAAGACGACGCCGCTCGCCGATGGGGGTGGGCCTCGCGGGCCGGCGGCAGCGAGGAAGGCATTCAGATCGTAGGCCGCGATCGAACCACTGCTGCCGAGCCCCACCAGGAGACGAGTCCGATCCTCGTCGTAGGCGAGGCTTGTCACCGCGCCGCCCGCCGCCCAACGCGCCACTTCCTGCCCGGTCGCAAGGTCGCGGGCGGCGATCTGCGCGCCGGAGGCGCTGAAGACGACCGAATGCGGGTGCCCAACCGAGCTGCGCGCGGGAGCAACGACGAGTGCGGATGCCTGCGCGTCGAGCGTGGCATCGGCGACCACCTTGTTGGGGTCGGTGATGACGATGCCGGCGGCGATCAGGTACTTCGCCACCATCGGATGGGTCCACTCGTAGACGTCGCGCGTCCAGCCGTGCTCCCAGTCGGAGAGCCACTCCGTCGCCGAGCGCGCGTGGTAGATCTCGTCGAAGCAGCACATGCTGCGTGGCACATCGAGATGCCAGAGGCGGAAGCCGAAGCTCAGCACGACCAGCCCGGCGATGATGGCGGCATCCCGACGGTCGAGGCGACGGCCGGGCTCGCGCAGGTACGGATCTGCGGGGTCGGGGCGCAGCCAGTCCCCTACTCCCCGAAGGAGAACCTCGCCGCGCGATGGTCCCTCGACGGGCGGGAGCTCGGAGCCCTCCCAGTCGCGGGCCAGTGCGGCAGTCGGCGACGGGTGGTCATCGATCGGGATCGGTTCTGCCGTCCAGCCTGAGGCGGGGCCCAGCCGCACGGACCGCCAGATGAGCCAGGCCAGGGTCGCCACTCCCGCAGCCGACAGCAGGTATACGCCCGCATCCGAGAGCAGGGTCGCGGCCAGGACAGGGTCTCGCGCCATCGGCTGGCCGCCGACGCCGGGATTCAGCACGCCCGCGCCGACGTAGCTCAAGTCGATCGTGTAGGCCCAGTACACGTTCGCGAAGAAGAGGAGAGACAGGACGGCGTACGCGACGGCCCACGCGGGCCGCCGCAGGACGAGCGGCGCGGCGAGAGCCAGCGCCGGAAAGAGGTACCGCTCGTGGACACGCGTGGGTAGCACGAAAAAGGCGACCGCGACGAGCAGCGCGGCGATCAGCAGGCCTCGCAGGTCGTCGCGGCGAACGGCAAGCCAGAGCGCGACCAACCCGGCCCCGGCAAAGAGGAGGGTTCCGACAAGTCGCCAGTCGACCGCGACCCCGACGACGCTGAACAGCACCGTGGTGTCGTCGCCCCACTGGTTGGTGCTGCCCAGCCCGCTCCACGGGTTGCGCCACAGATTGAAGGCGTTGATGGTGAGACCGGCGTACTGGCCCGCTGCCTCGACGACCTTGCTGACCAGGGTGGTATCGGCGGGATTCGGCGACCAGATGGCCATCCGAAACGGCACAAGCATGACGGTCAGCGTCACGAGGCCAGCAGCCAGAGAGGTCAGGACGCGAATCGGCTCCGGGCGACCATCGAGCTCGGGATCGGCCGATCGCCCGGCCAGGTGGCGCTTGATGCCCACGGCGGCGACGATCGGCACCAGGAAGGCGAACTGGAACTTGACCAGCATGGCCACCACCGCGGCGACGGCCGCGGCCTCCGTCCGCCCGCGCGCCAGGAGGTAGAGAGTGACGAGCAGCACGAGCGCACCGACCGAGTCGACCTGTCCCCAGACCGATGAGTTGAAGAGGGTCCCGGGGTTGAAGAGATAGATCGCTGCGACGAGCAGCCCCAGCGTCTCGCCGGAAAGCCCCCGTCGCGCATCCGCGGCCCTCCCGAGCAGCTCACCGCCCCAGCGGCGGCAGATGAGGAAGAGCAGCCACCCGACGCCGATGTCGGCGAGCATCCCCGGGATCTTGACCAGGACGATCGGCAGCGTCGTCACCGCACCCGGGGGCAGAAAAGCGCCGAAGAGCCCGGCGAACCAGAGGACGTACATGTAGCCCGGCGGGTAATCGCAGAAGCCGCACCTTGCGTAGAATTCGGCTGGCCCAAACCGTGCAATCTGCCCAGCCCAGGCAGCGAAGTCGTTGACGTCGATGCGGAAGCCGCTCAGCGGAAGCTCAACACCGGCGATGAAGACGCGCAGCAGCAAGCCAACAGCAAGGAGCGCGATGAGAGCCGTGACGGCGTCGACACGCTGGGCGCTGTGCCGGGTCCACGGGCCCCGTCGCTCGACGGAGTCGTGGGTCATTGCTGCCGGCGGACCGTTCTCCGACGCCGGGTGGTCTCGAACGCCAAGGTGGCGGTGAGTATACATCGGGCCCCTGACGCGTCCGGTGAGGGCCGGGTTGCGGACCGCGTCGTTCGGGCGGGCGCGGCGCGCCGCGGCCTCATCCCCTACACGCCCCCGCTGATCGGCTGGGCGGCCGCCGCCGTGACGCTCTTCGCGTTCGGCATCTACCTGCGAACCATGATGCCCTCGACCGGGTTCTGGGACACGGGCGAGGCGCAGACCGTCCCGCACACGCTCTCGATCTTTCACCCAACCGGCTTCCCCACGTACGCGATGGTGGGATGGCTGTGGAGCCAGCTGCCGATCGGGAGCGTGGCGTGGCGCATGAACCTCCTGTCAGCCGTCTCGGTCGCGCTCGCAGCGGGCCTGGTGGTGCTGATCACCGGGCATCTGGTCGAGGGTCAGCATCGGGGTCGTGCCGCGGCCAGCGCGGCGATCGCGGGAGGGGCGTTCGCATTCGCCGCAGAGCCGTGGGAGATCGCGCTCCGCGCGGACGTGCACGCGCTGCATGTCCTGATCGCGGCGCTCATCATCTGGCTCCTCTTCGTCTGGGCCGCCGCGGAGCGAGCCGGAGCGAGGCGCGCCGGATGGTGGCTGGCCGCGGCGGCGCTCGCTTTCGGGATCGGGATGGGGAATCACCCGCTGACCGGCCTGATGGCCTTCGGGGTCGCCGTCTGGATCGTGGCGGTGCGTCCCGACATGTGGCGGCAGTGGAGACTCGTGCTCGCGTGCGGGGCGCTCCTGGCGGTGGGCCTGCTGGCCACCTACGCTTACATACCGATCCGGGCAGCCATCCAACCGGCCCCACCCCTCTTCTACGCACACCCCGATACCTTCGATCGGTTCCGCTACCTCGTCTTCGCGGAGCAGTTCCACAACCTGTTCGATGACTTCAACCAGCCTTTCTCCGCGATCGGCGCCAAGTGGGTCAAGGCCGAGAGCGTGCTGCAGCTGCAGTACTGGGGTCCCGGCTGGCTGCTCGTCGCCTGGGGGGCGGCCACGCTCGCGGTTCGTCGGCTGGGCGCGTTCCTGTTCCTCGCCCTCATCGTGGCTGGGAACGTCCTGTACTCGATGAACTTCCGCGACGGCGATATCGACCGCTACTACATGACGACGGTGGTGGCGACCGCCCCGCTCCTGGGGGTCGCGGTGGCCAGCGTGGCGAGCGCGGTCGCCCGAGCGGGGGCCGACATCTCGCGACGCTCGGCCAGCCGGATCGGGCGTCGTCGTGCGGCAACGCTGGCCGGGGGCGTCCTGCTGCTCCTCGCGGCCGCGCTGCCAGCGGCCTCGCTCGTCAGCCTCTACCGGACCCGCGACCAGAGCCAGAACTACGACGCCGATCGCTGGGTGGCGAGCGTCTATGCCGCGCTTCCTCGAAACGCGGTGGTGATGAGCTGGTGGAGCTACAGCACGCCGCTCTGGTACCACCGCTGGGTGCTGGGCGAGCGCCCCGACGTCACGATCATCGACGAGCGCAACATCCTCGACGATGGGTACGGTACCCTCTGGCTCGCGGTGCGGGCCTTCTACCCCGAGCGGCCCGTCTACATCGTGCCCCCCGAATGGGACTACCGTCGGATCGTGACGAGGTACGACCCGGTGACCGTGAAGACCTACCCCGGCTACACCGACCTCCTCCGCGTCGAGACCCTCTGAGTGGACGAGTCCCCGAGCGGCGCAGGTTCCCGCCCGCAGCTCACCTTCTTCTTCCCCGCCTTCAACGAGGAGGAGAACGTCGAATCGACCGTCGCGCGGGCCGTGAGCGAGATCGGCCCGCTGGTCGAATCCCTCGAGGTGCTGATCGTCGACGATGGCTCAACCGACCGCACGCCGCAGCTCGCCGATGCCCTGGCCGCCGCAGATCCGCGGGTGCGCGTCGTTCACCAGCACAACCGCGGCTACGGGGGCGCGCTGCGCGCCGGATTCGAGCATGCGGCCGGCGAGCTGATCTGCTTCTCCGACGGAGACCTCCAGTTCGACCTCGCCGAGATGTCGCTCCTCCTCGAGCGGCTGCGCGCAACGAACCGGCCGGTCGATGGGGTCCTCGGCTATCGAAAGCGGCGGCGGGATCCGGTCCATCGGATCTTCATTGCCAAGACGTACAACGCCATCGTCTCGCTCCTCTTCGGCCTGCGGGTGCGTGACATCGACTGCGCCATGAAGCTCTTCCGGCGCGAGATCTTCGTGGGCCTTCCCCTCGACGCCGAGGGGCCGTTCCTGTCGGCGGAGCTCCTCATCAAGCTTCGAGCGCGGGGCGTTCGCATGGCGCAGGTGGGCGTGACCCACTTCCCACGCGCCGCGGGAACGAACACCGGCGCCAGCTTCGGCAAGATCGTCCGCACCTTCGGCGATATCGGGCGTCTGCGCTGGGCGCTCTGGTTCGACCGGCGCCAGGCACTCGGGCAGCGCGCAGCTCCCGGCCCGGCGGAGGGCGGCTAGGCCTCCCCTTCCTCCTCGGGAGGCGGCCCTTCTCTCACCCGACTCGAGGTCGACCTCGAGCGAGTTGACGAAATCGCGGAAGAGCTTCAGCCGCTCGCTGTCCGGCTCGTCGTCCTCGTGCTCGGGCTCGACGCCGGCCTCGTCCAGGACGCGCTCGTCGACATAGATGGTCGACCCGGTCCGCACCGCGATCGCGATCGCGTCCGAGGTTCTCGAGTCGATCTCCGTCTCTTCCCCGGCCGCGTTCTCGACGTACAGGCGCGCGTGGAAGGTGCCCGTCGCTCACGTGCGTGACCACGACGCGGCTCACGCTGCTGTTGACCGCGCCCAGCAGGCTGACCACCAGGTCGTGGGTGAGCGGGCGCTCGGCGCTGACCCCCTGCAGGCGCATGGCGATCGCGTTGGCCTCTGACGGACCGATCCAGATCGGCAGGTATCGGTCGCGCTCCGACTCCTTGAGGATCACCACGTGCTGGCTGGAGAGCATGTGCACGCGCACGCTCTCGACGACCACCTCGATCAGCCGCACGCGCCCCATCGGCTCCTCGCCCATGGACCGATTCTAGCCCGCTACTCGAGGACGATGCGGACGACGCCCTCGGCGGTCAGCAGGTAGGCCACGGCCGGGCCCTCGGCCACGCTGCTGACGGCCATCCCGCGCACGCCGTCGAGCAGGCCGGCGGTCGGCCCTTCGCGCGGAGCCATCCACTGCCGGACGAACGCCCCGTCGCCGCGCTGGAAGGCGAGGATCCGGGCGTTGGCAGCGTCGTAGACGTAGAGGTACTCTCGATCGCCCACCGTCGCGCCGTCGAGCAGGCGATAGTCGAGCGCCGCGCGCACCTCGCCATCCGGCGGCGGATCGAGGCTGTAATCCTCCTGCGGCAGCGGGAGGCCGACGCTCACCTTGGTGACCGTTGCCGCCTGCAGGAGCCAGAGGTTCGCGTCCAGGAACAGATCGCGGGCGCGGGCCGGCGGCGAGGTCCGCCGCCTCCGTGAGGTAGGGCTGAGGCAGGTCGGGGTATTCGACCGGGATCACCGCCGGCGGCGTCCAGCGCAGGATCGCGCCACTCGCGCCGTCGACCACGTACAGGTTGAAGATCTCGAGCGGCGGCCGATGCTGGAGGGCGGCGGCGAGGGTCGTCTTCGGGGAGATCTTCGCCGCGCCGGCCAGCTGCATGCGATGTGGGACGCGTTCCTTTAGATCGATGCGCCAGGCCTGCCGATCGTGATCCACGACGACGATGTCGGTGGCCGCCGTCGCCAGCAGCCACGGCGCACCGGCGACCCCGGTTCCGGCGTAATCGGTCCCCGCGCGAAAGACGACCGCAGCCGTGCCATCGCCGCCGTCTACCCGGATGACGCGACCGCGGCCGTCGTCGAGCACCCAGAGCGAGCCATCGCTGGCCGAGACCATGCGCGCCGCCTTCAGGCCGTCGTACGCTGCCGCCAGGTCCGCCAGGGTGCTGGCTTCGCCGATGCGAGTGACGCGGTAGAGCGCATCCAGGCGCCGGTCGACGCGGCGCTGCAGGACCGCCAGGCTGTCGGCCGCGACGCCTGCCGAGCTCGCTCGCCCGAGTGCGGCGAACGCGTCGTTGAGGAGGCTCTTCGCCCGCCCGGGGTCGCGATCGACCAGGTCTGCACCATCGACGGCTTCCTCCACCGAGCCGATGAGCTCGCTCGCCTGGGCGATCGCCTGGCGGGCGACAGCGGCCTTCGGGATCGCCTCAGTCGGGCTGGCGGAGCCGAGGCGGGCCACCGTGACCCCGACGGCGACCAGCGCGGCCAGCACGATCATGCCCGCCAGTCCGGTACGCCGGCGGCGACCGGCCTCGACGTGTGCGGTGCGCGGCACGCTGCGGGGATACTCCGGCCCGCGACGCGGGACGAAGGCGAGGATCCAGTTGAGGAGGTAGAGGACCGCGCGAGCCGTCGCCGCGCGCAGGCCCTCGAGGGCCCGGCCTCCGCGATGTCCGAAGCGGCCGATCGCGTCGGCCAGGGGCACGGGGCTCTGGTCCGGCAGCCCGGCGAGCGGTTCTGCCGGCCGTACCGGCTCGAGGTGGTGCGTCGTGGCGGTGGCCTCGAGCTCGACGATCTCGATCGCCATCAGCCCGTCCGAGCCCTTCCCGCCGCGAATGGCGAACAGGTGCTGCAGGTGCTCGACCGCCTGGCCGGGGCGCAGGCTCGCCAACGCCCGCTTCATCTCGTCGACCCCGACGGTCTGCGCCAGGTTGCGGCTGACGAGCGCGACGCGATCGTCCGGGGCTAGCTCGCCCTTCCAGGTGTATGGCTCGATCTCGAGCGCCTCGCCGAGCGTCGCCGCAACGCGGCGCTGGCGGACGCGCGGGTCCTCTTCGTCGACCGCCGGTGGAGGAGGCAGCTCGAACATGCGCCCATCGCGCACGATCACCGCGGAGGCGGGACCGAGCTTCGCGACATGGCCCTCGCGGCCGCGGATCACCAGCGCGATGACGCTGACGCTGGCTCGCTTCGGGATGCCAAGCCGGGCGCGACCGTGGTAGAGGCGACGGTTCGCGTTCGCGAGCGCCTTGGCCAGCGCTCCGAGGACCCCGGTGGAGAGGTCGTAGTAGTAGTCTCGCTGCAGGGCCTGGAGCGTCTCTCGGGTCGCCCTGGCGAGGCCACTGTCGGTCCCGGTGATCTGGGCGAGCAGGAAGAGGCTTCCCTTCGTCCTCGCCAGGGCGCCGACCGCTGGCTCCTCGAACAGGACGATATCGATGGCGTCGGGGGCGCGCTCTTCGAGCACCGGCAGGCCGATCCGGGTGGCTAGTCGATTGCTCATGCCTGCGGGCCTACGCTCGGGGATCGTCGCGGCGAATTATATGCGGCCCCCCGCCTCCCTTCGATGCACCGATACGGCCACTCCCGACAGCACAATGGTCGCCCCCGGCCGACCCCGCATCCGCTGGTTGATGGCCCACACCAGGGCTTCGCCCCGCAGCGTCAGCTCCTGCGCGAGCATCGGCTCCGAGGCTTCGACCTGCGCGACTCCGGCCGCGACCCGCACCACGCGGCTCCGCAGGCCGCCCGCGGTCAGGCCGGCGCCCTCCACGACCTCGTCCCAGGCGACGCGCACCTGGGCAAGGGCCAGCTGATCGGCCGCGTCCGGCCCCATCGAGTCGAGCAGTGCCCGGCTCACGACGGATCCGGCATCCTCGCCGCTCATCGGCTAGGCCACCCGCGGGGTGGCGGTCAGGCGCCCGGAGTCGACCTGCCAGATCGGCACGCCTCGTCGTCGCGCGGCCGGCAGGGCGGCGAGATCGGCCGAGGTGACGATCACCTGTCCGCGCTCCAGGAGGAGGCCCAGCACCCGCTCGGCGCGGTCGGCATCGAGCTCGCTGAAGACGTCGTCGAAGAGGACGATCGGAGTCGGCGCGTCGTCGGCCCCGAGCAGGTCCGTCTCGGCCAGCTTGAGGCCGAGGATGATCGTCCGCTGCTGGCCGCGGCTGGCGTGCGCAGCAACGTCGCGCGCCGGCGAGCTCCACCCGCAGGTCGTCGCGCTGTGGACCGACCAGCGAGACGCCGTTCCACAGCTCCTTCTGGCGGACCTCCCTGATCCGGCGCCGGAACGCGTCCGGCAGCTCGCCGAGGTCGCCCTCGGAGCGGCCGGGCCAGGCCTCCTTCAGGTTGTCGTGGTAGCTCAGGCGAACCGTCGCTCCCCGCTCGTCGGCCGGGGCGACCGCATCGTGCAGCGGACCGATCCGGGCGTCGAGCTCCGCGACCACGGCCATGCGTGCGGCGGTCACCCGCGAGCCCACCTCCGCCAGCTGCTCATCCCAGAACACGAGGGACTCCTCGCGTGCCTCCTCGGCCCGGATGGCGCGCAGCAGCGCGTTGCGCTGGGCAAGGATCCGGGCCAGCTCCGCGAGGTCCCGCGCCCCACGGCGATCACGTTGCGCCAGGATCGCGTCCAGGAAGCGCCGACGCTCGGACGGAGCGCCCACCAGCAGGAGCATCTCCTCGGGCCGGAACAGGACGGCGCGCGCCGTCTCGCCCACCGTCGAGCTGCGCCGCGCGACGCCGTTGACGGTGAGGCGCTTGCGGATCTCGGCCGGCGCGGCCTCCCCGGGAATGATCAGCTCGACGCGAGCCGTCTGCCGGGCATCGGTCCCGCCCAGGTCGAGCCGCACACGGCCGAAATCGGCCCCGTGGCGGACCAGCTCGGCGTCGCTGTTGGCACGATGGCGACGTCCCGCGATCGCCACGAAGATCGCTTCCAGCAGATTCGTCTTGCCGGCACCGTTGGGTCCCGCAACGATCGTCAGGCCGGGGTCGAGATGGAGCTCCGCCGCGGCATAGCTGCGGTAGTTCTCGAGCGCCAGGTGATTCAGGCGCACGACGGTCTCAGGATGCGGTGCGGACCGGCATGATGACGTGCACGTAGTCGTCCTTGCCGACACCCCGGATCACGCCGGGGGCAAGGGGGCCGGACAGCTCGAGCGCAGCTTCCTCCGAGCCCAGGTTGGTGAGCACCTCGATCAGGTAGCGCGCGTTGAACGCGATGGTCGTGGCGGATCCCTCGACCGTCGCATCGAGCGCGTCGGCGTTGTCGCCCACATCGGCCGCGTGGGCGGTGATCGAGATCGCGGATCCGTTCGCCTCCGCCCCACCCAGCTCGATCTTGACGATATTCGCGGAGTCGCGCGCGAAGATGCTGGCGCGCCGTGTGCCGGCCAGGAACGACTCCCGATCGAGCACCGCCCGCGACGTGTGGCCGGTGGGGATCACCGGCTCATAGTTCGGGAACTGGCCCTCGATCAGGCGGCTGACGAGGTCGATCCCCTCCAGGTGGAAGAGGGCCTGGCTCTTGTTCGGCGTGACGGTGATCTCGATCGGCGCCTCGGCATCGGGCAGAACGCGCATGAGCTCGGCGTAGGACCGCGCCGGAACGACGATCGAGAGCTCGGGCTGAACGGGCCGATCGAGCGTCACGGATCGAACCGCAATTCGGTAGTTATCGGCCGCGGCGAGCGTCAGGGTGTCCCCGGCGAACTTCGTCAGGACCCCGGTTAGGATCGGCCGGCTCTCGTCGCTGGCGGCGGCAAACACGACTTCCGACAGCGCCTCGCGCAGGACGCGGGCATCCACGCTGGTCAGCGCCGCCTCACCGATCGCCGCGACCACGGGGAACTCCTCCGCGTCGATCCCCTTGATGCTCGCCCGGTTGTTGCCGCAGGTCAGCTTGAGGGTCCGATCCTTGGCGGAGAGCTGGAGGTCGATGCGCTGGTTGGGGAGCGACGCAACCAGGTCGGTGATGAGCTTGGCCGGAACCGTGATCTCGCCCTCTTCGCTGACCTTGCCCGGGACCCAGCAGTTGATGCCGATCTCGAGGTTGGTCGCGGTGAGCTTGACGCCGGCGTTCTCGGTCTTGAGCAGGACGTTGGCGAGGACCGGCAGGGTTGCCCGACTGCTGACCGCGCGGCTCACGATCTGGAGACCTCGCGCGAGATTCTCCTGCATCACCGAGACGTTCAGCCCTGTCAACGCTGTCACCATCTTCTATCTACCTTTCGGAAAGAAGAATACCTGTTCGCCGTCGTCCTCAGTAGTGGTGTGGATGGTGTGGACGATCCCGTTCGGCCACGCTCAGCGCGGGTGCTGATAACCGGCCGCCGGGAGGTGGAAAAGGGCCGATCTCACGCAGGACGGCCGGTCGATGGCGGGGCACCCGCGGGTGGAGAACCGAAACGTGGGAGGAACGGCGGACCGGGCTTGTCCACACCGGGGTGACGATATCCACCAGAACAGGCCACTTATCCACGAAATCCCCGCATCGGCCGCGAGATCTGGCTGCTCACTCGGAGTAGATCATCTCGCGTACAGCGCTGATCTCCCGCCGCATCTCGTCATTCTCCGCCAGCTCGCGGGTGATCTTGTCGCAGGCGTGCAGCACGGTCGAATGATCCCGACCGCCCAGCTCGGCGCCGATCCGCAGCAGCGAGATGTCGGTCTCGGCGCGGATCAGGTACATGGCGATCTGCCGCGGGACGACGATGGCGCGATCGCGCTTGCTGCTGCGCAGCTGGTCGAGGTTGACCCCGTAGTAGTCGGCCACCGCACGCACGATCCGCTGCGGGGTGATCGAGCGCTTCCGCGGGTTGTACATCACGTTCGAGAGCACGGCGCTGGCGAGCTCGATGTTGACCGGCATGCCGCTCATCGAGGCGTAGGCGACCACGCGGTTGAGAGCCCCCTCCAGCTCGCGGACGTTGCTCACGACCTTGCGGGCGATGAACTCGATCACCTCGGATGGAATGAGGTGCAGCTGGTCCTCTGCCTTTGAGCGCAGGATCGCGATCCGCGTCTCAAGGTCGGGCGGCGTGAGGTCCGCGATCAGGCCCCACTCGAAGCGGCTCCGCAACCGCTCCTCGAGGGTGGTGATCGCCTTCGGCGGCCGGTCCGAGCTGAGGACGACCTGCTTGCCGCCTTCGTGGATCGCGTTGAAGGTATGGAAGAACTCCTCCTGGGTCCGCTCCCGATCCGCGATGAACTGGATATCGTCGATGAGGAGGACGTCGATGCGCCGGTACCGGCTCCGGAAGTCCTCCATCTTCTGCTCGCGGATCGAGTTGATGAAGTCGTTCGTGAACTTCTCGCGAGGTGGCATACACGATCCGCTTCCGCGGGAACTTGGCCGCCACCGCATTGCCGATCGCGTGCATCAGGTGGGTCTTGCCCAGGCCCACGCCGCCGTACAGGAAGAGTGGGTTGTACGCGTGGCCGGGCCGCTCCGCCACCGAGAGTGCCGCGGCGTGCGCCAGCCGATTCGCGGATCCGACGATGAAGTTGTTGAACGTGTAGCGGCTGTTCAGGTTGACCGTGTTGCCGCCTGCGGACGCCGGCGGCAGCGTGATCTGCCGATCCTCGTCGACCTGCAGCGGCACCGGGCCAGGTGCATCGGCGACAACGAACTCGATCTGGACCGATCCGCCCACCACCCGGGCGAGGGTCTGGCTGATCAACGGCCGGTACCGATTGTCGAGCCAGTCGCGAGCGAAGCCGTTGGGTGCCGCGACCCTGTAGCGGTTCTCTTCAATCTCTGCGAGCGAGGTGTCCTTCAACCAGGTGTCGAAGTTGGCAGGCGAGAGGGAGACCTGCAGCTCGCCGAGGGCGGCGCGCCAAACCTGCTTCGCATCCATCAACAGACGTTCTCCGAAGGTCTTGCGGCGCGCTCGCCGAGGATTGGATGAGTCCTTCTCCGACGCGCTCGGAAACCTCGAATAGAGGTCCGTGCCGCGGGGTCGGGCCAATATAGCAGCCCCCAGAATCCGACGGCAACGATTCCCGTCGCGACAGGCCCCGGATGTTTGCACTCTCCGTCGAGCATCGGTAGAATCGCGCACAAGAGCGAAGTGGGCCAACCGTTTTGACCGTGCGCATGGAGGCTGGCGAGGCGCCAGCCGTTCGTGTGTCTGGGGCCCGTGGCGCTGAAGGACTGGAACGAGGAACCGGCACACAGCCATGAAGAGGACCTATCAGCCCAAGAAGCGCGCTCGCAAGCGCGAACACGGCTTCATGGCTCGCATGGCCACCAAGGGCGGGCGTCGCGTGCTCGCTCGTCGTCGGGCAAAGGGACGCAAGCGGCTGACCGTCTGACGCCCCCGGGGCCGCAGATGCCTGTCTTTCCGGCGCTTCGCCGCAAGGCCGACTTCGTCGCCCTTGGCCGTCAGGGAATCGCAAGGTCGAATCAGCTCCTCGCGCTGCGAGCGCTCCGGACCGATGGGCTGGAGACTCGTCTCGGGCTCTCGACACCGCGCAGCATCGGCGGGGCGGTGGAGCGCAACAGGCTTCGTCGGCGGCTGAGAGAGCTGATGCGCGCACGTCGGGCGGAGCTAGGGGCCGGTTGGGATCTGTTGCTGATCGCGCGGCCGGAGGCCGGTCGGGCTACGTACGCAGAGCTGGGCGAGGCGCTCGCCTCGCTGCTACGGCGACTGGATATCGGGTGATGAAGAAGATTGGGCTGGGATTGATCGTCGCGTACCGCTGGCTCACCTTCTGGCTGCCCCCAAGCTGCCGCTACACACCCAGCTGTTCGGAGTACACCTACCAGGCGATCGAGCGCTACGGCCTCCTGCGCGGGGCCTGGATGGGCGCCGCACGCATCGGCCGCTGCCATCCGTTTCATCCAGGCGGCTATGACCCCGTCCGCTAGCGAGACCGCATCTTGATACCGATCATCGCCGAGGGCTTCCTGGGGATCGAGCATTTCACGCCGCCGTGGGACGTCTTCTTCCTGCCGCTCTTCAACCTGCTGCTCGCGTTCTATCGGCTCCTGTTCAGCGACTTCGCGCTGGCCATCATCGTGTTCACGGTGGTGATCCGTACCGTTCTGGCTCCGCTCTTCGTGCGGCAGATCCGCTCCCAGAAGGAGATGCAGCGGATGCAGCCGCTGATCCGCGAGGTGCAGCGCAAGCACAAGGGCAACCGCACGAAGATCCAGGAAGAGACGATGGCGCTCTACAAGGAGCACGGCGTCAACCCGGCCGCCGGCTGCCTGCCCGTCGTCCTGCAGCTGCCGATCCTGTTTGCCCTCTACCAGGCGCTGATCCGTGCCTCCAATGTCGTCACGCTGGCGGCGGACAAGGTGAAGTCACCTGACTTCGCGCAGCTCAAGACGGCCCTGCCCGGCATCACGAGCATCGATGCCACCCACTTCCGTGCCCCCATCGACGGGCCGTGCACGCTGCCGCAGTTCAGCCTCCCCGACTTCACCCACTTCCTGCCGCTCAACTGCCAGCTCATCAACCCGCTGCAGCTGCACCAGCCGGTGGACACCACGATCGGCTGGCTGGGGAACCTGGACCTGGCGCAGATCGACCACGTCTTCGCGATCAGCCTCTTCGGCGGCTTCGCGCTCTCCTTCCTCGCCATCATCGCGGCGGTGCTGCAGTTCGTACAGGTCAAGATGACGAGCCCGCTTCCGAACCCTGACGACCCCACCTCCAGCCTCACCAGCTCGATGACCTACACGTTCCCGCTGCTCACCGTGGTGTGGGGCGGCATCTTCCCAAGCGGCCTGATCCTGTACTGGATCGTGTACACCGCCTACCTCGTCACCCAGCAGTTCCTGATCATGGGTTGGGGCAACCTCTTCCCGATCTTCGGCTGGCGTCCTCCATTCGCCCCCGCGCCGGCGAGCGCGCTCGTGGCTGGGCAGCGACGGCAGCTCGCAACGGTCCGCGAAGAGGCAGGTCCTGCCCGCCAATCCAATCCCCGCCCTGACCGCGCCAACGCGGGTCGATCCGCAAACCGGCGCTCGGGCGGCCGCAAAGCACGAGGCCGAAAACGATGACCTTCCGCGAGTTCACCGGTAAGAACGTAGAAGAGGCGATCCGTTCCGCCATGAAGGAGTTCAGCTCCGACCTGGGCGAGCTCGACATCGAGATCCTCGCCCAGGGAAGCCGAGGAATCCTTGGTGTCGGCGGCGAAGAGGCGCGAATCCTTGCCGCGCCCAAGTCCGCGGTGGCGGCCGCCGAGACGGTCCGGGCAGAGCCGGAAGCGCCGGCGGTCCCGCCGCCGTCCGTGGCGCCGGCGGAGGCCGCGCCTCCGGTCGAGAGCCTGGCCGCGAGCACGATGCCGCAGGACGACGCCGGCGACCAGGCGATGGATCTCGCCCAAGCGGAGGAGAGCCGCCGCCGACGCGGCGGCCGCGGCCGCGGGGGACGGTCGACGAATGGCCGCGAGCGTCCGCGCGAGCGTGCCGATCGGCCGGAACGTACCGACCGGCCGGATCGCCCGATGCGCGAACCCGCGCCCTTCATCCCCGCCAAGCCGCTCGAGGAGCTCACCGAGAACGAGCGCGGCGCCATCGAGGAGGCAAAGGGGGTCCTCGAGGAGATGCTGCGGCTGATGGGCGTGCCCGCGACGGTCGAGATCGTGATGGGCAGCGAGACATCGAAGCTGAACGTTCGCGGGGACGATCTCGGGGTCCTTATCGGGCGCCGCGGCGAGAAGCTGGCGAGCCTGCAGCATCTCGTCAACCTGATCGTCGCCAAGCGCGAGGGGCAGCATCTGCGGATCGCTGTCGACGTCGAGAACTATCGCGGGCGGCGCGAGGATCAGCTTCGCGACGTTGCCGAGCGGGCTGCCAAGCGGGTCGCCCAGAGCGGCAAGATCATCCAGCTCGAGGCGATGCCCGCGCTCGAGCGCCGGATCGTCCACCTCGCACTGATCGAGAATCCGAGCGTCCGCACCCAGAGCGTCGGGGTCGAGCCGAACCGGCGCATCGTGGTCCTGCCTGCCACGCGAGTCGAGCAGTAAGCCGAGCGACTGGCGGCGTGGCGGAGAGCGCGGCCAGCGCCATCGGGCGGCTGTCCACCCGTGGCCCCTGGGTCGGCTTCGCGCGCGGCAGCGAAGGCTACGCCCTGGCCTTCGGAGTTCCGCACGGCGGCGTGCGCCTCGCGTCCGCCCCGAGCCGGGCCGAGCTGCGGGACGACCTCCTGGCGATCGCCATCTGCTTCTTCGACGAGGCATTCGGCGACCCGCCGGCGGACCTGGAGGCCACGCACGCGGAGATCGGCGAGATGCTCCGCTGGCTCGTGGAGAGCGAGCCAGATCCGGCCTGCGCGCGGCTCCTCCACGAGGCGGCCGATGCCGTCGACGACGGGCTCCCCGGCGACGTGGTGATCGCCCGACTGGCGGCCGCCGGCGGCCGTGAGACCGATGCGGGCGCGCCCGCCGAGCCGATCATCCGCCTGACCGAGCGCTACCGCCGTCTTCAGTAGGCTCCACGAGCGGGCACGGAAACGGCCCCGCCACAACGACGGGGCCGTTCGTGAAGCGTTAGCGGTCGCTAGCCGACGGTGCGCGCCGCCTTCACGACCATGGTATGCGCGTAGCGGTCGTGCAGCCCCTGCTTGGTGGGGCTCTGTGCGGTCGTCACCAGCAGGGCGATGAACCACGCCAGCGCGGCCAGGGCGATGAGAATACCGAGAGCGGGGATCGGGTTCAGCGCGCCCGCGATGCCGAACGGCGCGCCCAGGAAGATCCAGCGCGTGACCGCCTGGTTCATGGTGAGCGTCTTACCGTCGCCCTCGTTGCCAACCTGCATGGAGAGCAGCTTCTGGCCGAGGCTTCCTCGCTGGTTCACCCACGTCCAGATGAAGTACACGCCGTTGATCGCCGTGCTTACCAGCGCGGTGACCAGGACGGTGGCGTAGTTCACGTCCGCGTTGACGAGGTTGTTGAAATCGGTGGCGTTCGAGTTGATGCTGACCCTCGTGGCCGGCCCGAGGATCGCACCGATCACGATGCTGACGATGATGTTGATGATGAACAGGATGATCACGTCGACGATGTATGCAATCGACCGATTCGGCACGTCCGCATACACGAAGCCCGACGCTCCCGCGACAGGCTGAGCCGGAGGCGGCGGCGCGCTCCACTGGCTGCTGCTGCCTGGCGACTCCGGCGCGGGCGGCGGGGGAGCCGGCGTTGACTCAGGCGATCCGGGCGACTCCGGAGGCGGCGTTTCCATGGACAAGAGATAACCCTCCCCGAGCTGCTGCTCGATTGCGGGACGCCCTCCGCGTCTACCGTCGGGGGCGGTTATAGCACAGCGCGGCCCGCGATCCTAGCCCAAGCCCGCATCGCAGCAGTACGGCCCGGTGTGTTGGTGGAGATGGGGGAGAATCGAACTCCCCGTCCAGAACCGAGTCGCCGGGAACTTCCTACAGGTATTTCCGGCCTACTTCGCCTTTCGCGCTGCGAGCCCCCAACCGGCGGGGTGCTTCGCTTGCTATCCGGCGATGCCTCTCGGCTCTTTGACGCCACTCACCGGAGTCGGCGACGCCGCACCCCTCCTGATGACGTCTTCACGGCCCAGAGGGGAGAGGCCGTGTCGACGCTCGACGCTATTTAGGCGGCGAGAGCGTAACTATTGTTGCCAGTTACTGGCTTTGCCCGCGGTTTAACGAGGCCTGCGGGCGACCTCGACCTGCGATTCCCGGTCCCTGAGCCCTGTCGAAACCTGACATCCCCACGGACCGATACAGCCGATAGTTTACCACACGGCAGCGCCAATGAGAACGCCTGTTCTCTTCCCGCGTTCGTCGCTCACATCTTGATCTTCGCCTTGGTCTCTCGCTGCAGCTCGCGCCGCACGTCACGCTCGGCAATCGTGCGCCGCTTGTCGTGCGCCTTCTTGCCGCGCGCCACGCCGAGCTCCAGCTTGGCGAGCCCGTTGCGCAGGTAGAGTCGCAGCGGCACGATCGTCAGGCCCTTGGCCTGGCTGCAGGCCCGCGAGCTCGGCGATCTGATCGCGGTGGAGGAGGAGCTTGCGGGTGCGCAGTCGGCTCGTGGTTGTAGCGGTTCCCCTGCTCGTAGGCAGCGATGTGCGCGCCGACGAGGATCGCCTCGCCGTGCTCGATCCGGGCGTAGGCATCGCCCAGGTTGACCCGCCCCGCACGAATGCTCTTGATCTCGGTCCCGGTCAGCACGATGCCTGCCTCGAGCGTCTGCTCGACGGCATAGTCGTATCGGGCTCGTCGGTTGAGGGCGACGGTCTTTTCGGGCATCGGTCGATCCATTCGATCAGGCGCGGGACATGGAAAGAGCCGGCCAGATTCGGCCGGCTCTCACCTCGCTACCACTCGAAGCGTTTAGCGATCCGCCTCGGTGGTGGCGTGACAGGAACTACTCACTGCACACCACCTCCTTTCGTTGCCGACGATGCTAGCACGCCCGGTCCAGAGCGCACAACGACCGGTCAGACGACTCGGCCGGCGGCCGGTTCCCAGGCGACCGGAGCGCCCCCGAGGAAGGCCGATGGACTGCCGCTCGGGCTCGGAGACGGAGCTCCTTCGCCGACCGCCCGGCTCTGGAGGAAGCTGATCGCCTTCTCGAGGACGAGATCCTCCTCCGGCGGCGTCTCTGCGGGGATCGTGACGGCGACGTCGGGCTGTACGCCGTTCGGGCGCGACCGAGTTGTGCTTTGGGGTGAACCAGCGCGAGATCGTGATCCGCACCCCGCCCTGGTTCTCGAGCTTCGACCAGACCTGCACCGTGTTCTTGCCGAAGGTGTGCTCGCCGATGACCGTCGCTCGCCCGTGCTCCTTGAGCGCAGCCGCGACGATCTCGGAGGCGGACGCGCTCCCCGAGTTGACGAGCACGACCACCGAGATCGCGCTTGCTGGTGGCAACCCCGTCGCCGGTTGAATCCCACGACTTCGTCGTCTCGCCGGTCGATTCCTGCGTGAAGATCACGCCGGAGTCGATGAACTGGCTGGCGATCTGGCGCGCCGACTCGATGTATCCACCCGGGTTGTTGCGAAGGTCGAAGACGATCTGCTGCGGCGCCCTTGTCCAGGAGCCCCTTCAAGTGCGGTCTTGAACTGCGCCGCCGAGGAGTCCGAGAAGCCGTTCAGCTTGATGTAGCCGATCTTGTCGCTCAGCGTCCGCGTCTCGACCTCCTGGATCGTGATCTCGGAGCGCGTGATCGCGAGGTCGAGCTGCTTCTCGCCGCGCTTCACGGTCAGCGTCACCTTGGTGCCCGGCCGGACCGCGAACCTTGGCGATCTGCTCCTCGATCGTCGAGCCCTTCACGGAGGTGCCGTCCACCGCCAGGACGAGGTCACCCGCCTTGAGCCCGGCCTTCTCGGCGGGCGTGCCGGCGATGGGCGCCACCACCACGAAGCACGCAGTTGTCGCTGAGTGCGGTGCAGGCCTCGAGATTGCCCGGATCGGCCAGGTTCTTGACGGCCATCTCGGCGCCGATGCCCGAGAACTTGCCGGAGAGGTCGCCCAGCGCGCGCTGGTAGTCGGCCGGAGGCATGTAGCTGCTGTACGGATCGGCGACCCCGAACTGGAACATGCCCTTGATGGCACCCTCGGACAGCTTCTGGTCGTCGAGCTTGTCGACGTACTGCGTCCTTCAGGCGGCTGTACGCCTCGCAGAAGGCGGCGAAGGCGGTCGTGGGTGCGGAGCAGCTGCCGCCGCCGGCGCTCGCGCCTCCGGCCGCCAGGTAGCCGCCGCCGAAGAGGAGCGCGCCCAGCACCGCGGCCAGGGCAATCGAGACGAGCCACGCGACCGGCGAGAAGCGGCGCGGCGCAGGCGCTCGGGGCGGCGGTTCAGGCGCCGCGGCGGGCGGTGTTGGCAGGGATTCAGTCATCGGAGGTCCCGATCCTAGCAGCGGGGCTGCGATGGCCCGATTTCGGTGGCATTACGTTTCGGATACGCGTCCGCCGCTCAGCGAGCGTGCGGACAGATACGACCGGACGCTGATCCAGGAGCCGAGCGCCCCCACGCCGAAGCCGACCGTCAGGACGAGCAGCGACAGCGTGGTCAGGAACTGTGCGCTGACCGCGGTGGGCATCTGGAAGACGCGCACCATCGCCGGCTGGATCGGATCCCAGACGATGGCCACGAGGATCGACGGTGATGATCGCCCCGATCAGGCCGCACAGGATCCCCTCGAGAATGAACGGCCAGCGGATGAACGAGTCGCTCGCCCCCACCAGCCGCATGATCTCGATCTCGTTGGCCCGCGAGTAGACCGCGATCCGGATCGTGTTGATGATCATGAACAGCACCGTCAGGGCCACCAGCGCGACAGCCACCAGGCCAACCGTGCGCACCACGCCGATGACGCCGAGCAGCTTGTCGTACTCGGCCTGCTTGGTGATGATCCGGGCCACCTCGCCGCGCCCGCCGAGCGCATCGCCGACCGCGCCGGCCTTGTCGGCGTCGCTCAGGCTGATCTCGATGCTGGCGAACAGCTTGATCGGCGCACCGCCGAGGTCGAGGCGTCTGGCCGCGCTCCAGATAGGTCTTCTGCAGCCGGATCATGGCGGCCCCCGGCGACACGTACTCGACCGAGCGCACGCCGGGCATCTTCTCGACGTCGGCGATCAGCGCGTTGCGCTGCTCAGGGGTCACGGCATCCGCCAGCTGCGCGGTGACGGCGACCTTGCGACTCGATGAACGCGAGCCCCGAGTTCAGGCCGCTGATGACGATGAAGAGGCCGGCCAGCAGGACCAGCATCAGGATCACGGTGGCCGTGGCCGCCAGGCTCATCATCGCGTTGCGCCAGAAGCCCTGCCAGGCCCGGACGACCGCGAAGCCCACGAAGCGGATGAAGCGCATCGGTCAGTATTCCCGCTCGTAGGCGGCGCCGATCTCGTCGCGAACGAGCGTGCCGTGCTCCAGCGCGAGCACGCGGCGACGCATCGCGTTGACGATCTCCTGGTTGTGGGTTGCCATCAGGACCGTCGTGCCGAGCTCGTTGATCTGGATCAGGAGCTGGATGATCTCCCAGCTGGTGACCGGGTCCAGGTTTCCGGTGGGCTCGTCGGCGATGAGGATCGCCGGGTCGTGAACTAGCGCGCGCGCGATGGCCGTCCGCTGCTGCTCCCCGCCGGAGAGCTGCGTCGGCAGGTGCTGGGCGTGCTCGTGCAGGCCCACCAGGTTCAGGAGCTGCGGCACCCGCCGCTTGATCTCGGCGCGTGACGAACCGGTCACCTCGAGCGCAAACGCGACGTTCTCATAGACGCTCTTGTTCGGAAGCAGCCGGAAGTCCTGGAAGACGATCCCGATCCGGCGCCGCAGGCCGGGGATGTGCCGCCTCCGCATGCGGGCAAGGTCACGTCCCGCCACGATCACGGTGCCGCTGGTCGGCACGTGCTCCCGGATGAGAAGCCGAATGAACGTGCTCTTCCCGGCCCCCGACGGCCCGACCAGGAACACGAAGTCGCCCGGGGCGATGCTCACGTTCACGTCGGAGAGGGCGACCTTCCCGTTTGGATAGGTCATCCCGAGGTCGGTCATGCTGATGACCGAGGAGGAGACCAGCTCGCGCTCTCGGGCAACGGACCGACGGAGGAGGGTGGCTGTCATTGAATCGAGGGCCATCCTAGCATCGGCCGCCGAGGCGGGGCTCAGCCGTTTGCCGGCGACCGGGTCGGCAGGGTGGGGTTGTCACCGGTCAAGTGTGGATTGGGTGGGACGGCCCCGGAACTAGCCATCCGTACCAGGACTACGCCGAGGCGGCCTCGCCGACGCGCGACCGCAGGTAGCCCTCGATGAACGCATCCAGGTCGCCACCCAGCACGGCGGTCGGGTTCGATGTCTCGACGCCGGTGCGCAGGTCCTTCACCATGGTGTACGGCTGCAGGACGTAGCTGCGGATCTGGTTCCCCCAGCCGGCCTCGACGTGCTGGCCGCGGAGGCGCGCCATCTCGGCCTCGCGCTCCTCCATCTGGCGTTCAACGAGCTTGCCGCGCAGCACCGTCATCGCGCGTTCGCGGTTCTGGTGCTGGCTCCGCTCGTTCTGGCACGAGACCACGATCCCGGTGGGCAGGTGGGTGATGCGGACGGCGCTGTCCGTCTTGTTCACGTGCTGCCCGCCCGCTCCGCTCGCCGCGATACGTGTCGACGCGCAGGTCCTTGTCGTCGATCTCGACCGCGGCGTCCTCCGCCACCTCGGGCATCACCTCGACCAGCGCAAAGCTGGTGTGGCGCCGCTTCTGCGAGTCGAAGGGGCTGATCCGGACCAGGCGATGGACGCCGCGCTCGCTGCGCAGGCGTCCATACGCGAACCGCCCGCTGATGCTGAACGTGACGCTCTTGAGCCCCGCCTCCTCGCCCTCGGTCTGATCGAGGATCTCGGTCGGTAGCCGTGGTCGTCCGCCCAGCGCAGGTACATGCGCAGCGAGCATCTCCGCCCAGTCCTGGCTCTCCGTGCCGCCCGCGCCGGCATGGACCGATACGATCGCCGGCCGTTCGTCGTATGGCTCGGACAGGAGCAGGTGACCCTCCATCCGGCTCCAGTCCGCCTGGAGGGCGGCGAGGTCCCGCTCCAGGTCGGGGGTAAGGGCTTCCGCGTCGGCGTCGCCGGCCGCCGAGCTCGGCCATCTCGGCCAGGGCACGCGCCCGCTTCTCGAGTGCTCCCCAGAGAGCGAGCTCGTCGCGCAGCTCCTCCGCGCGTCGCAGCATTGCCTGGGCGGCGGCAGGATCGTCCCAGAGGCTCGGATCGCCCGAGCGCTCGGTCAGCTCGCCGAGCTCGGCTTCCTTCGCGCGCAGGTCAAAGACGCACCGCGGTGTCGGCCACGAGCTCTGCCAGGCGCAGGGCCTCGTCCTTAATTGCGTCCAACGCTCACGACCATCGGGAGCTCGATCTCGGCCAGACGCAGGACTTGGTCCGGAGCTTGGCCGGGTTCACGCACGGGCAGTAGGTCTTGCGTGGGCACGAACCGCAGTTGCCGTCGCAGTCGAGCGTCATGGCGTAGCTGCAGCGCATGCAGTCGCGCTCGCACTGGATGAGGTCTTCGTAAGGGAGCGCGGGATCTCGGAAGCGGGTGACCGGTGGGAGGTGGGCCGCCGATGAGACGGGGAGGGGGACGGAGCCCTGGGTGCGGTCAACTGCTTCACGAGCACCTCCTCATCCGATTCCGCGCGCGAGCTCATCGTGTCTCGTGCTCCCCGCATGGTAGCGGGTCGGGTGAGCGTCGCCAACCCCCAAAGATCGGCTCAGGCGCCGTGACAGCGCTTGAACTTCTTGCCGGATCCGCACAAGCAGGGGTCGTTGCGGCCGATCTTCGGACCGCCTCTTGGCCCGGCGAGGGGCGGCCCCGTTGCCGTCGTCTGCCATCGGACCCCCGGCGGACGACGTCGGGTCGGCTCTCGATCGTCGGCTGCGGCAGCGCGGTCGGCTCGTGCACCACGCGTGACGCGGAAGATGGTGTGGGTGACGTCGTGCCGGATGGTCGCCTTGAGCTCGTCGAACATCCGATACGCCTCGATCTTGAACTCGTTCAGCGGGTCGCGCTGGCTGTAGGCCCGCAGCCCGATCCCGCGTCGCATGTCGTCGATCGCGGTCAGGTGCTCGACCCACAGGGAGTCGATGACGCGCAGCAGCACCAGCCGTTCGAGGACCCGCATGCCCATCGTCGCCGGACTCCTGCGCGCTTCGCGGCGTAGTGCGCGTTGGCAAGCTCCACGAGGCCGTCGGCAAGGACCATCGGGATCGTCGGTCTCGTCGACCAGCGCGAGCGTCCGCCGCGCCGAGGTTCGGGATCATGGTCGCGAGCTGGGCCTTGAGGCCGTCGCGGTTCCAGTCGTCCGGGTGCTCGCCGACGGCATGCTCCGCCGTGAGGGCGCGCACCTCGTCCTCGAGCATGGCCTCCATCGTCGAAGACAGGTCCTCGCTGCGCAGGATCCGCGTCGCGCTCGCGGTAGATCGTCTCGCGCTGCCGGTTGATGACGTCGTCGTACTCGACCACGTGCTTGCGCGTGTCGAAGTTGTAGCCCTCCACCCGGCTCTGTGCGCCCTCGATGGTCCGGCTCACGGTCTTCGACTCGAGGGCCGACCTCGTCGTTGAAGCCGAGCGTCCGCATCAGTCGCCTGCATCCGGTCGCCCGCGAAGCGACGCATCAGGTCGTCCTCGAGCGAGAGATAGAAGCGGCTGCTCCCGGGATCTCCCTGCCGGCCGGCGCGGCCTCGCAGCTGGTTGTCGATTCGGCGCGCCTCGTGGCGCTCGGTGCCGATGATGTGCAGCCCGCTGGCGGCGAGCACGCGGTCCTCCTCCTCCGCGCAGACCGCCTCGGCCTCCTTGAGTGCCGCGGCGCGCTGCGCGGGCGTCGCGTCGAGGACGGTGGTGCCCTGCTTGTGCAGCAGCTGCTCGGCGAGCATCTCTGGATTCCCGCCGAGGAGGATGTCGGTCCCGCGGCCGGCCATGTTCGTCGCGATCGTCACGCTGCCCCGGCGCGCCCGGCCTGCGCGACGATCTCCGCCTCGCGCTCGTGGAACTTCGCGTTCAGCACGCTGTGCTTGATCCCCCGCCGCTGTCAGCATCTCGCCGAGCATCTCGCTGACCTCGACGCTGATCGTGCCGACCAGCACCGGGCGTCCCTGCTCGTGCTCCTCGACGATCTCCTCGATGACCGCGTTCCACTTCCCCTTCTGGCTGGCGAAGACGAGGTCGGCGTAGTCGCCGCGGACCATCGGCCGATTGGTCGGGCACGACCACGACCTCGAGGTCGTAGATCTTCGAGAACTCCTCGGCCTCGGTCTCGGCGGTGCCGGTCATGCCGGCCAGCTTGTCGTACATGCGGAAGTAGTTCTGGAAGGTGATCGTCGCGAGCGTGCGCTGCTCGTTCTGGATCTTGACCCCTTCCTTGGCCTCGACCGCCTGGTGCAGGCCCTCGGACCAGCGCCGCCCGGGCATCAGCCGACCGGTGAACTCGTCGACGATGACCACCTCGTCGTCCTTGACGACGTAGTCGCGATCGCGCTGGTAGAGGACCTCGGCCTTGAGCGCCTGCTCGAGGTGGCGTGCCATCGAGAAGTCGTCGCCGAAGAGATTCTCGACGCCCAGCCATTTCTCCATCTTGTCGGTCCCGGCCTCGGTGATCGCCACCTGCCGGAACTTCTCGTCGAGGACGTAGTCCTCCTCCGCCTTCAGCCTCGGGACGAGGTGCGGCGAAGCGGGCGTACTTGTCGGTCGACTCCTCCGCGCTGCCGCTGATGATGAGCGGCGTCCGGGCCTCGTCGATGAGGATGTTGTCGACCTCGTCGACGATCGCGAAGAAGTGGCCGTGCTGCGCTCGGCCCTCGAGGTCGACCACGAGGTTGTCGCGCAGGAAGTCGAAGCCGAACTCGTTGTTCGTGCCGTAGGTGACCTCCGCCTCGTACGCCTCGTGGCGGGCGACCGGGCGCAGGTTGCGGAGCCGCTCATCGGTCGCGGGGTAGTCGGGGTCGAACAGGAAGGCCGCGTCGTGCTGGATGCTGCCGACGCTCATGCCAAGGCGCCAGAACATCTGGCCGATCCACTGCGCGTCGCGCTTGGCGAGGTAGTCGTTCGTCGTGACGACGTGGACCCCTCGCCCGGTCAGGCCATTGAGGTAGGCGGCCAGGGGCGCCACGAAGGTCTTTCCCTCGCCGGTCTTCATCTCGGCGATCTGGCCCCGATGCAGGACCATGCCGCCCATCAGCTGGACGTCGTAATGGCGCTTCCCGAGGGCGCGCCGCATCGCCTCGCGGACCGCGGCGAAGGCCTCCGGCAGGATCGCATCGAGCGCCACGTTGATCTCGGCCAGCTCGCGCTTGCGCCGCTCCTTGCGCCTCCTCGGAGAGGCGGGCCGGGTCGGCTCCGGTGAGGGCGGAGTCGACCTCCTCGCCTTCCAGGACCGGGCGCTGCTCGAAGGGCACCAGCAGGTCGCCGAGCTCGTCGCGCAGGCGAGCGCGGAACTCATCGGTCTTCGCCCGCAGGGCCTCGTCCGAGAGCGCGGTGAACTCCGGCTCGATCTCGTTGATGCGCGCGACGAGCGGCTCGAGACGGCGGATCTCCTTCTCGTTGGAGTCGCCGCAGCCGGGAGAGAAACTTCATCATGGGGGTGTCGAGTATACCGATGCGCCAAGCGGCGCCGAAATGGAGGCTATGGCTTGACCGGAACGGGCTCCGCCGGGTCGGCGTCGCGCCGGCCCCAGAACGTCATCTCCTCGACCATCCCGACCTCCGACGAGAAGAGGGCTCCCACGCTCTCGCCGCGGTGAATCCGCTTGATCGCCTCGCCGAAGAGCGGCGCGATCGAGAGGACCGTGATGCGGTCCCGATTGGCCTGTGGCGGCAGCGGGATCGTGTCGGTCACGATCACCTGCGGCGATCGAGCTCGTCTCGATCCGATCGAGCGCCGCGCCGGAGAAGACACCGTGGGTCGCGCAGGCGTAGATCGATGCCGCGCCCTCGTCCTCGAGCGCCTGGACCGCCTCCATCAGCGAGCCGGCGGTGTCGATCTCGTCATCGATGATCACCGCGGTCTTGCCCGCCACCTCGCCGATGACGTTCATCACCTCGGTCTGGTCCTGGTTGCCCACGACACGCCGCTTCTCGACGATCGCGAGGGGCGCGCCCAGGATCTCGGCGAAGTTGCGGGCCCGCTTGGCGAAGCCGAGCTCGCTGACGACGACGAGGTCATCGAGCTGCTTCGCCCTGATCTCGGCGCTGATGATGTTGATCGCGGTCAGCTCGTCCACGGGGATGAGAAGAAGCCCTGGATCTGGCCCTGATGGAGGTCCATGGTCAGGACCCGATCCGCGCCGGCCACGGTGAGCATGTCCGCCACCAGGCGGGCGGTGATCGGCACGCGGGGCTGGTCCTTCTTGTCCGAGCGGCCGTAGCTGTAGTACGGGATCACGGCCGTGATGCGCCCGGCACTCGCGCGCTTGAAGGCGTCGATCATGATCAGCAGCTCCATGATCGACTGGTTGACCGGCCGACTCGTCGGCTGCACCAGGAAGACGTCCTGCTCCCGGACGTTCTCCAGGACGCGCACGAAGATGTTCTCGTTGGCGAACTGGAAGACCTCGACGTCGCCCATGCGGGTCTCGAGGTACGTGCAGATCTTCTCGGCCAGTGGCCGATTGGCGTTGCCGGCGTAGATGCTGAACTCGTCGGCGTACACGTCGATCTCCGCGGCTGCGCGATCTGGCACGGCCGATTCTAGCCGTTCGTCGCGCTCGGGCATCGGTCTATTCGCCGTCCACCGGCTCCGGCGGGCGATCGTCCACGAACACGGTGATCGATACCACGCGGTTCTCCGCGCCCGGCTTCATGACCGTCACGCCGCGTGACGCACGCCGATAGCGGTTCACGCTGCTCACCTCCGTCCGCAGGATCGTGCCGTCCTCCGTGATGAGCATCATCTCCTCGTCCTCGCGTCCGACGAGGCGGATGGCGGCCACGTCGCCGGTCTCCCGGTTCAGCGAGTTGGCGATCACGCCGCCGGTGGCCCGATGCTTCACGGGGAAGTCCGACACCTCGGTGCGCTTGCCGTAGCCCTGCTCGGTCACCACCAGGAGCTCCTGCGTCGGCAGCTGCGCCACCTCCATGCCGATCACCTCGTCGCCCGGTCGCAGGCGGATTCCCGAGACGCCCATCGTGTCGCGGCCGAGAGGCCGAACCTCCTGCTCGTGGAAGCGCGCGGCCTGCCCCTTGCGGGTCGCGAGGATCACGTCGCTCTGGCCATCCGAGAGGTCGACCCACTGCAGCTCGTCCCCATCCTGCAGGTTGATGGCGATCAGGCCGTTGGCGCGGATCTTGGCGTACTCCGCCAGCGAGGTCTTCTTGACCATCCCGCGCCGGGTCGCCATGAACAGGTAGTGGTCGGGCTCGAACGCCGGGCAGCGCGATGATGGCGCTGACGTACTCGCGTTGCTCGACCTGCACGCCGGGCAGGTTGATGATCGGCAGCCCCTTCGCCTGGCGGCTCGCCTCGGGCAGGGTGTGCACCTTCGTGATGAAGACGCGGCCGCGGTTCGTGAAGAAGAGGATGTTGTCGTGGGTGTTCGCCACCAGCAGGTGGCGCACCGCATCCTCCTCGCGGGTGATCATCGCCAGCTTGCCCCGGCCGCCCCGGCGCTGCGATCGGAAGGTCGAGATCGCCTGCCGCTTGATGTAGCCCCGCTGGCTGAGCGTGACGACGACGTCCTCGCTGGCCACCAGGTCCTCCGCGGTCAGCTCGCGGTTCACATCGGCCTGGATGCGCGTCTTGCGCTCGTCGCCGTACTTTCGCTGCAGCTCGGTCAGCTCGTCCTTGATGGCGACCAGGATCTTGCGTGGATTGGCGAGCAGGTCCTCGAGCTCGGCGATGAGCCTGATCACGGAGAGGTACTCGTCCTCGATCTTCTTGCGCTCGAGCGCTGCGAGCCGTCGCAGCTGCATCTCGAGGATCGCGTTCGCCTGCGGCTCGGAGAGGCCGAACCGCTTCATCGAGCTCGGCGCGCGCCGCGTCGACGTCCGCCGCTGCACGGATGGTCTTGATCACCTCGTCGAGGTTGTCGAGCGCGACCTTGAGGCCCTCGAGGATGTGGGCACGCTCCTGCGCGCGGGCCAGGTCGAACTCGGTTCGACGGCGGACCACCTCGCGGCGGTAGGTGATGTAGTGCTGCAGGAGCGGTTTGAGGCCGAGCGTCTGCGGCTGCCCGTCGACCAGCGCCAGGATGTTGGCGCTGAAGCTCGTCTGGAGCTGGGTGTGCTTGAAGAGCTGCTGCATGACGGTGTGCGGCGAGCCGTCGCGCTTGACCTCGACCACGATGCGCATCCCGTCCGGTCGCTTTCGTCGCGAATGTCGCTGACGTCCGTGATCCGCTTGGAGGCGACGAGGTCGGCCATCTTCTCGATCAGGCTCGTCTTGTTGACCTGGTACGGGAGCTCGGTGACGACCACGGCCATCTTTCCGGCGCGCACCTCCTCGAAGGCGACCTGCGCCCTGATGATCACCCGTCCGCGGCCCGTCGCGTACATCTGCCGGATGGCGTCGACGCGCTCCCGCTCGCCGGTGACACTGTTGCGCTGATCCTCGAAGCGGAAGATCGTCCCGCCGGTGGGGAAGTCGGGGCCCTGCACGTGCTCCGCGAGCTCGGTGCCGGTCATGTCGGGGTTGTCGATGAGCTGCTTGATCGCCTCGCACACCTCGTTGAGGTTGTGCGGCGGGATATTGGTCGCCATCCCCACCGCGATCCCCGACGAGCCGTTGACGAGCAGGTTCGGCAGCCGGGCAGGCAGCACGGTGGGCTGGCGCAGCCGTCCGTCGTAGTTGTCGACGAAGTCGACGGTCTCCTTCTCGATGTCGACCAGCAGCTCGTCGGCGATCGCCGCCAGCCGGGCCTCGGTGTAGCGCGGGGCCGCAGCCGGATCTCCGTCGACGGAACCGAAGTTGCCCTGCCCGTCGACCAGCGGATATCGGAGGCTGAAGTCCTGCGCCATCCGAACCAGCGTGTCGTAGAGCGCGAGGTCGCCGTGCGGATGGTATTTCGCCATCGTCTCGCCCACGATCCCGGCCGACTTCCGGTAGGCAGCGGTCGATCGCAGCCCCATCTCGTGCATCGTGTACAGGATTCGCCGATGCACCGGCTTGAGGCCGTCGCGCACGTCCGGCAGGGCGCGGCTGACGATGACGCTCATCGCATAGTCGATGTACGACGAGCGCATCTCGTCCTCGAGCGAGACGCGGGCGGATCTTGCCGATCCGATCGCTATCCACTGATCGACCTCTCCGAGTGTCGCGTTTGTCGCTTATGTCGCACTAGCCTACTCACCGCGCGTGCCCGGAGGGGAGCCGTACTGATCCTTGAGAGCTGCCTTCTGGGAGGGGGTGGCGCCCAGGTAGGTCCCGCGCCCCTCGGCGATCAGCCGGCCGTCGGCCGCGCGAACCTCGCCCACGACCTCGTAGATCCGGCGCCGCCGGTTGGCGACCGTGCCGGTCGCGGTGAGCCGCTCCCCGGGGCTGGCCGGGGCGCGGAACCGGATGTTCATCTCGGCGGTCACGGCCCACGAGTCGTAGCTGGACGGCGCCCACGCCATCACCTCGTCCAGCAGAGTCGCCACGATTCCCCCGTGCAGCTTGTCGCTCCAGCCGACGTAGTCATCGCCGACCACCCACTCCGTGCGCGCGGCTCCCTCGGCGAGCTCGATATGGAGACGCATCCCGATCGGATTGCTGGCCCCGCACGCGAAGCAGTGATGATCGGCGAACGCATAGCGACGGCCCTCGGCGTCGACGATCGCCTGGCTGTTGCCGATCGAGGGAGTCGACTCAAACCGGATCGTCTCCCGCCCCGTAGCTGCCGAGGCTCTCCTCGTCGAAGTCGTCGTACTCGGATCGGCGCAGGCAGCTGTCGGCGATCGCCAGGGCGAAGGCGTGGCTCACCGCGTATCCGTCACGAAGAAAGTTCACCGCATCGCGCCGCTCGCCAACGCCGTTCGCTTCGAGCAGCTCGCACCACTCCTCGAGCGAGCGTCCGGTCTTGCTGGCCACCTGGCGAATGTCTGCGATGTGTCGGGATGGCATCGGTCTGGTCCTCGCCCGGGCTAGATGTCGAGATTGCGCACTTTGCGCGCCTCGCCCCGAATGAAATCGCGCCGCGGCTCGACGCGTTCACCCATGAGCGTGCTGAAGACGTCGTCCGCCTCGGCGGCGTCGCCGATGTCGATCCGCAGCAGCGTGCGGGTGCTCGGGTTCATGGTCGTCTCCCACAGCTGCTCGGGATTCATCTCGCCAAGGCCCTTGAAGCGCTGCACGCTGATGTTCTTGGTCCGCCCCTCGCGGCTGAGCTCCTTGGTCATCCGCTCACGCTCCTTCTCGTCGTGGGCGTATCGCGTCACCTTGCCGGTGCTGACCCGGTAGAGCGGCGGCTGGCAGAGGTAGAGGTACCCGTTCTCGATGATCTGCGGCATGTGGCGGTAGAAGAAGGTCAGCAGCAGGGTGCTGATGTGCGCGCCGTCGACGTCAGCGTCGGAGAGGAGGCAGATCGTCTGGTAGCGCAGCTTCGCGATGTCGAACGTATCACCGATGCCCGCCCCCAGCGCGATCACGAGCGGTCGGATCTTGTCGCTGGAGAGGACCCGGTCGAGGCGCGCCTTCTCGACGTTGAGCATCTTGCCGAACATCGGCAGGATCGCCTGGAACCGGCGATCGCGACCCTGCTTCGCCGAGCCGCCGGCCGAATCGCCCTCGACGATGAAGAGCTCGCTGCGGGCCGGGTCGCGCTCCTGGCAGTCTGCCAGCTTGCCGGGCAGCGCCATCCCCTCGAGCGCGCCCTTGCGAATGACGAGGTCGCGCGCTTTGCGCGCCGCCTCACGGGCACGCGAAGCGGTGAGGCATTTCTCGATGATCCGGCGGCCGTCCGCCGGGTTCTCCTCGAGGTGCTGCACGATCCCGTCGGTGACGACGCGCTGGACGATGCCCTTGACGTCGGCATTGCCGAGCTTCGCCTTGGTCTGGCCCTCGAACTGCGGATCGGTCAGCTTCACGCTGATCACCGCGGTGAGCCCTTCGCGCACGTCGTCGCCCGCGAGATTGGCCTCTTTCTCCGAGAGCGTGCTCGACTTGCGCGCCCACTCGTTGAGGCTGGTCGTCAGCGCGGCACGGAACCCGGCCACGTGGGTGCCGCCGTCGATGGTGTGGATGTTGTTGGCGAACGCCAGCACGTTCTCGGCGAAGCCGTCGTTGTACTGGAGAGCGACCTCGACGCTCGTCCCGTTGTCGATCCGCTCGACGTGGATTGGCCGCGCGTTGAGGACGTCGCGGCGGCGGTTCAGGTGCCGCACGAAGGAGGTCACGCCGCCCTCGAAGTAGAAGTTCTTCTCCTTCTCGATGCGTTCGTCCACGAGCCGGATCCAGAGTCCCTTGTTGAGGTAGGCCGATTCGCGCAGCCGGGTGCTGATCAGCTCCCAGGAGAAGTCGAGGTCCTCGAAGATCTCGTCATCGGGGCGGAAGAAGGTGCGGGTGCCGTTCGTCCGCTTCCAGGCTGAGTCCAGCCCGCGGTTGGCCTCTGCGAGGCCCCCGGACTGCCTGACCGCCGCGACCGGGACTCCCCGTCGGTACTCCTGCGCAAACCGCTTGCCGTCACGCAGGACCTCGACACGCATCTGGCTCGAGAGCGCATTGACGACGCTGACACCCACGCCGTGCAGGCCACCGGAGACCTTGTAGCCGCCGCCGCCGAACTTCCCGCCGGCGTGCAGCACGGTCATGATGACCTCCAGCGCGCTCTTGCCGGTCGCGTGCTTGTCGACTGGAATCCCGCGGCCGTCGTCGACCACCTCGAGCTGTCCATCCGCGTGGATCTGGACCCAGATGCGGGTTGCCTTGTTCGCCATCGCCTCGTCGATGCTGTTGTCGACGACCTCCCAGACGAGCTGGTGCAGGCCACGGGCATCGGTTGAGCCGATGTACATGCCCGGACGCTTGCGGACGGCGGTGAGGCCCTCCAGCACCTGGATGTCGGCGGCGGTGTAGGTCGTGCCGACTCTGCTTCGGCGGGTCTTGGCAGCGGGTTCGACGGTCATGCGCTCGCTCAGGCCTCGTCCGGATGGGCCGATGCGGAGGCGGTTCGAGCGTCGGCCGGCATTCCGATCTCGACAGGAACGGCAGCCCGGACGCTGCCCTCCACCCCACGCGTGATGATCTGGTAGATGCGGTCGAGCTCCTCCTCGTTGAAGAAGTCGATCACGAGGCGGCCGCCACGACGTGTCCGGACGATACCCACGCGCGTGGCCAGCACGCCGCGCAGCTGCGCCTCGAGGTCGGCGAGGTCATCGGAGAGCGGCTTGTGCCGGGGGAGCCGTGCGGGTTCGCGCTTGCGCCGCACGAGCTCCTCGGTCTGGCGCACGGAGAGCTGGCGCTCGATCACCAGCTGGAGTACGGCGCGCTGCAGCTCCGGGATCGTGATCGCCGCCAGCGCCCGACCGTGCCCTTCGCTGATCCGGCCCTCGACGATCGCCTCCCGCGTCTCCGGCGCGAGCTCGAGGAGCCGCAGCGCATTGCTGACCGCCACGCGCGACTTCCCGACCTGGCGAGCCAGCTCGTCATGGGTCAGCTCGAAGCGACGAATCAGCTCGCGATAGGCCCCGGCCTCCTCGATCGGGTTGAGATCTGCTCGCTGGACGTTCTCCGTCAGCGCCAGCTGGAGGAGCTCGTCGTCGGCCGACTCGCGAACGACGGCGGGGATATGAGAGAGGCCCGCGCGCGCGCGGCGCGCAGCCGGCGTTCGCCGGCGATCAGCTCATAGGCCCCGTCTGGCGTGGTGCGCACGACGATGGGCTGCAGGACCCCGTGGATCCCAATCGAGGCGGTGAGCTCGGCGAGCTGCTCCTCGTCGAATTGCGCGCGCGGCTGGTCGTGGTTGCGCACGATACGATCGACGGCGAGCTGCTGGATCCCGCCCTCGTCGGTCCCGCGCGGAATCAGCGCCTCGAGGCCCCGTCCCAGCCCAAAGCCTCGAGCGCCTCCCCTCGTCTCGCTAGCCACGTGCGGCCACCTCTGCAGCGAGCTCGCGATAGGCCGTCGCGCCGCGAGACCTCGGGTCGTACAGGGAGATGGGCAAGCCATGGCTTGGCGCCTCGGAGAGACGCACGCTGCGTGGCACGATCGTGTCGAATACGCTTCCCTGCATGTGGCGGCGCACCTCGGCCGCCACCTGCGCGGAGAGGTTCGTGCGGGCGTCATACATCGTCAGCAGAACACCCTCGATTTGGAGTCGAGGATTCAGGGCTTCGCGGACGAGGCGGATGGTATTCACAAGCTGGCTGAGGCCCTCCAGGGCGTAGTACTCCGTCTGAATCGGGATCAGCACGCCATCTGCAGCCGTGAGGGCATTGACGGTGAGAAGCCCAAGGGACGGCGGGCAGTCGATCAGGACCCGGTCGTATCGGCCGTCGAGCTGTCCCAGGCTGGCCGCGAGCCGCCGCTCCCGCGCCACGACCGCGACGAGCTCGACTTCGGCGCCTGACAGCTCTGGAGCCGACGGGACGAGATCCAGGCCGTCGATGGCCGTCCCGATCACAAGCTCTTCAATTGGTGCACGCTCTACGATCGCCTGGTAGATCGATCGGCCGAACGCCTGTCGATCCACTCCGAGCCCGCTCGTGGCGTTGCCCTGCGGATCGAGATCGATGACGAGCGTTGAGGTCCCCGAGAGAGCGAGAAATGCGGCGAGATTGATGACCGTCGTCGTCTTCCCAACCCCGCCCTTCTGGTTCGTACAGGCTGTGACCCTGACCACGCACACTCCGCTGCGACTCGCCGTTGGGGGCATACCATTCTAGCAGTTTGGAGCCGTATCGGCCTCTTATTGCGCGCTTACCAGACAGCCGGACAGGAGCACAGTTTCACGTGATACCTTACGGTGAAACAGCAGGTCAACGAGGGAGAACGTTTCACGTGGGACCTTACGGTGAAACAGCAACTGCGGGCGCGAGAGACCTGGAGATCGGCATCCTCCTGGGAATCCTGGTCGGGGAGGGGCACTTTGGCGGCGACGGCCGACAGCCCCAGGTGACGCTCCGCATGCACGTGGCGCACGAGTCGCTCTTCCGCTGGGTGATGGCCACGTTTCCGGGGGGCCGCCTGTACGGTCCCTACGACCATTCCGGGCGACGCTACTTCCAATGGATGGCGCGCGGACCATACCTGCGCTCGGTGATCGTGCCCTTGCTCGACGCTCGGTTAAGCCCGGAGATCGACACACGATCGTGGGAGCGCTACCAGCTCATGAAGGAGCGATATCGGCTCTAGCCGGACCGTCCGGGGCCCCGACCTGTGTGTCCCCGTCGGGATACCCGTCAGCCCGGGGAAGGGCCACCCCGACGCTCCTATACTCAGCCGAACCGCCCGAGCTGCATATAGCGGGAGCCGACGATCACTTATCCCAGCATTCTCCTGGCCATAGTCGTTGGCATCCTGCACGCCGCACTCTCACCCTCGATCGAGGTCGCCGGGGTGAAGCCCAACCTGGTGGAGGTCGCGGTGGTCCTGGTGACCGCCTGCTTCGGCTTTCTGCCGGGCCTGACGTGGGCCTTCGTTGCCGGTACGACTGCCAACCTGCTCGTTCCGGAGCCGCTCGGTCTCATCCCGCTGACGCTCCTCGCTGCCGCCGCCGCGGTCGCCGGGGGCCAGCGACTCCTGGGCAGGCTTCCCTGGATCTACCCGGTCCTCGCCGTGTTCGCGGCCAGCGTCGGCATCGACGTGGGCACCCTGCTCATCCTCCGCCTCGTCGGGGAGCCGCTGGCGACAGGCCTTCCCATGCAGCTCATCCTCCAGGCCGCGCTGTTGAATGCCGTCATCG
Organism: uncultured Chloroflexia bacterium; assembly: GCA_963799675.1. Lineage (GTDB taxonomy): Bacteria > Chloroflexota > Limnocylindria > QHBO01 > QHBO01 > JALYSK01. Next base: position 36,174 of record CAWCXQ010000008.1, on the reverse strand, counting down.
GTGCGGCGCTGCTCTACCCGACCCGCATCCTCGCGGAGCGGTATGCGCCGGAGGAGAAGGCCGCCTGGTGAGTCGATGGCCGACCTGAACGAGGGACGGCTCGACCTGCCGCGCTCGCGGTCGCGCTTCGTGGCCTTTGGGCTCGCAGCGGCCCTGCTGCTGGTGCTGCTCGGAGGGAGGCTCTTCCAGGTCCAGATCCTCAACGGCTCCTTCTACGCCGAACGCGCCGCCGAGGCGCGCACCGTCGAGGTGCCGATTCCCGCACCGCGCGGCCTCGTCTTCGATCGCGCGGGCCGACCGGTGGTGGTCAACACCCCTTCGTGGGCGGTCAAGATTCGCCCCGCCGACCTGCCGCTGGCCAGGCGCAGCGCGGTGCTCGGCCGGTTGGCGGAGCTGACCGGCGCGCGCGCGGAGGAGCTCACCGCACGGATCGCGGCGTTTCGCGGCTCACCGTTCGACCTCGTCCCGCTCGCTCACGGCGTCAGCCGCGGCGCGGCGCTCTGCTCAGCGAGGAGCACGAGCAGCTCCCAGGGATGGTGGTCGAGGTCGAGCCGATCCGGGAGTACCTCGACGAGAAGGGTAAGGTCGATGGCGCGCTGCTGGCGCACGTCCTCGGGTACACCGGACCCGTCTCCGCCGCGCAGCTCGCCGAGCTCTGCCGCCGGGGCTACCTGCGCGACGACGTGATCGGAACGGACGGGGTCGAGCGATCGTTCGAGACCGAGCTGCGCGGCACGTACGGGTCGGAGCTCGTCGGACGGGACGCCAGCGGGCGCCAGGGCGAAGGTGCTCGAGACGCTCTCACAGGCGCAGTCGCCGGCAAGAACCTGATGCTCACGATCGATGGAGAGGTCCAACGCATGGCGACCGATGCGCTCGCAGTGGGGATGAAGGCCGCCGGGGTGAGCCAGGGCGTCACGATCGTGATGAACCCGCAGACCGGCGAGATCCTGGCGATGGTCTCCCTGCCGACCTACGACAACAACAAGTTCGCGCGCGGGCATCAGCGCCAAGGACTTCAGCGCGTACCTGGACGATCCCGACAAGCCGCTGCGGAACCATGCCATCGCAGACATCTACCCGCCAGGCTCGACCTACAAGCTCGTCACTGGCCTTGCTGCGCTCGAGGAGGGAGTCACCGATCCGACGCGGCTGTGGCCGACCTACGGCTGCTACCAGATCCCCGACGCCCCGGCGGGCGACTGCCTCTTCGACTGGAACAACACCGGCTTCGGCCCGCTCGACCTCGTCGAGGCGTTCGCGCAAGAGCTCGGACACCTTCTTCTACCAGATGGCGGTCAAGGCTCGGGATCGATCGCCTCGCCGACTGGGCCGGTCAGCTCGGGTTCGGCAAGCCGACCGGCATTCGCCTCCCCGGCGAGGCCTCGGGGACGGTGGCGAGCACGCGCTGGGCGCAGGCAGCAGGGGCGCGCCGGAGTGTTCACGGGCGAGGTGGCCCAGGCAGGTATCGGCCAGAACGTGATCGCCGTCACCCCGCTCCAGCTGCTGAACGCGTACGCGGCGCTCGCGAACGGCGGGACGCCTGATGCGGCCGATGATCGTGCGCGGTGAGGCGGATCGGAACGGCAAGCTGACGCGGCCCTACCCGCCGGAGGCGCTGGCGAAGGTCGCCGCGGACCCGGCGAACCTCCACACGCTCCGGATCGGCGGCCCGCGAAGTCATCACCACGGGTCACGCCTACAACATCTCGGAGCTCAAGCTCCCCGGCACCCTCTCGGGCAAGACCGGCACCGCCGAGTTCGGCGAGCCCAACCCGGAACGGCAGCCTGCCGTTCCACTCCTGGTTCGTGGCCTATCTCCCGACCGCCCCGGGCGCAGCGGACGCCAAGCTTGCCGTCATCACCTTCAGCTACGCGGCGCTCGTGCCGCGGCAATGTGTCCGCCGAGGTCGTGAAGTACTTCCTCCAGCAGTATTTCAAGCTCAAGCAGGACCTGCGGCCGACCCGAGAGATTTCAGCCTGGTGGCCGCCAACTGATGGGCGCGGCGTCCGCAACCCTCGTCGACAATGTGCGCGAGCGCGCCTGGCGCAGCTTCGACCTGCAGCTGTTTCTCTACGTGCTCCTGCTGATCGGCTTCGGAGTCGTGCTCGGCTACTCGGCCGGCTACCGGCGATCGGCGGCGCGGGTGCAGGCCTCTCGCAGACCGTGAAGACGCTGATCTGGGCGGGCATAGGGCTCACCCTCTTCTTCGTGGTGGCGAGCGTCGACTACCACTGGCTCGACACCTTCGCGGTGCCGATCTACGCGATCGTGCTCGGTCTGCTCTTCGTCACGATGCTCATCGGCACCCGGCTGTTCGGTGCCCAGATGTCGGTCACGGTCGCGGGGCTTGACTTCCAGTTCAGCGAGATCGGCAAGGTGCTGATGGTCGTCGTGCTGGCGAGCTACCTGACCCGGCGCCGGAACCGCGTGGGGCGCCTCTCGCACGATCGTCGGGGCCGGGCTGCTCATGGCCGTGCCGACCGTCCTGGTCTTCCTGCAGCCCGATCTCGGGACCGCCCTCGTCTTCGTTGCGATCCTGCTCGGGATGCTGTTCATGAGCGGCGCATCGCTCGGCTGGATGGGGCTCCTCGCCGGCGCGGCGATCGCCGCCGCCCCGGTTGCAGTCGGCCTCCTGCACGACTACCAGCGCGACCGGCTCTTCTGCTTCCTCGATCCCTATGCCGATCCGCAGGGCGCGTGCTATCAGCTCGTGCAGGCCCTGAACGCGGTCGGCTCCGGCGGCTGGCTGGGGCAGGGGCTCACCGCGGGCCGCCAGAACCAGCTCGGCTTCCTCCCCGTGCAGTCGACCGACTTCATCTTCACGGTCGCCGCCGAAGAGCTTGGCTTCGTTGGCGGCATCGTCCTGCTCGTCCTCTTCGGGCTGCTGATCTGGCGCATCCTGGTTATCGGCTGGGGGGCGCACGACGCGCTGGGGATGATGGTCGCGGTCGGCCTGGCCTCGATGCTTCTCTTCCAGATCCTGATCAACGTCGGGATGGTGATCGGGATCATGCCGGTCACCGGCATCCCGCTCCCGTTCATCACCTACGGGGGCTCGTCGCTGATCTCGCTCCTGTTCGGGATGGGGATCCTGCAGTCGGTGCGCATGAGGTCGCGCAAGCCAACCTTCTGACCCTCAGGCCGGCGTCTCGGCCTCGTGGTCGGCCCCTGCCGGCTTCACGACCGCAGGAGCATCGCTGGCCGGCGGCATCTCCCCGTCGGCCACGTGGGCGCCGTGCCGCGCGAGATCGAGCGCCATGAGCGGCGGCTGGCCGGAGAGGCGCTGGAACCCGTAGCGGTACAGGTCCCGGCCGGCCGCGACCGTCGGAGCCGCCAGGATCGCCCCTCCCACGCCGAAGAGCGCCGCTCCCGCAACCAGGGAGAGGATCATCACCGCGGGGTGCAGGTCGACCGCGTCGCCCATCACCTTGGGAACGAGGATGTTGTTCTCCAGCTGCTGGATGACGGTGTAGAGCGCAACCGCAGCCAGGGCCGCGGCCGGACTGATCGTGAGCCCGATGAGGATCGCCGGAACGGCCGAGATGATGGGACCGATGATCGGGAACCACTCCAGGAAGCCGGCGATGAGCGCCAGCACCAGCGTGAACTGGCCGAATTCCCGGAACCCGGCAACGGTCAGGATCGTGAGGCCCACCGCGGTCGCAAGAAAGACGGATCCGCCCAGGAGGAGCTGGCCCCTCACCCATCGGCCGCCGACTCCAGCCAGCAGCGCCAGGAGGTTTTCGGCATCGGCCCGCCACGAGGGCGGAGCGCGCCCGCGACTGCGGCCGGGAAGCGCTCTCGGTCCTTGAGCACGAAGAAGAGCCAGACCGGCACCACGACGAGGCCGAACAGGAAGGTCGCGGTGCGCAGGACGGCGGTGAGGGTCGGCGCGAGCAAACCGCGGACCACGTCCCCGAGCGCCGCCTCGCTGGCGGCGAGCGACTGGTCGATTGTCTCGCGCAGGCCGGTGGAAGCGGCAGCCCGCGGTACCAGTCCAGGATGGCTCGCTGGGCATCGGTCAGCGTCGCCCCGAGCTGGGGGAGGTGCTGAATGAACTCGCTCGTCTGGCGAGCGATGGGCGGGACGGCGAACGCCACCACCAGCCAGACGAGCGCGATGACGACGACGTACATCGCCAGCACGCCGACCCAGCGCGGCACGCCCAGCCGCTGCAGTCGCGTGACGCCCGGGTCGAGCACGAAGGCCAGCGCGAGGCCGATGAAGAAGGCGGGCAGTGCGCCACGTGCCGACCAGAGAAGCCACAGGAGCAGCACGGTCATCAACAGCGCGAAGATCGCGAGCCGATGCCGGTTGAGCGCCGTGAGCAGGTCCGCCAGGGTGCCTCTCCCCTCCGTTGTCCGGCCAATCCTAGCCCGCTGGCTCGGCGGCACGCTCGCGGCTACCATCTTCCCCACGATGACGAATGCGGATGCGAAGCACCCCGCCAGCGCTGGCAGATCCTCTTTCGGCGTGGCGAGCCTGCGCTGCGGATGCGCCAGGCGGAGCTGCTGGCCGAGTTCGAGCGCGCATTCCGACGAGGCGGGTCTCCCGCTTCGCCCAGTCGAACGCGGCGCATCCGCGTCCGCGACTGAAGTTCGCCGCCAGCCTGCCGGTCGGGATCGAGCTGCGCGGAGAGGTGCTCGAGGCCTACTTCGACGAGCTGGTGCCGATGGAGCGCATCCAGGCCGCGGCTGCGCTCCTGCCCGAGGGAATCGAGCTGGTCGATGCCCGCGAGGTCTGGCACGGCTTCCCGTCCGCGGCCTCGCAGCTGCGGGCGGCCGAGTACGAGGTCGAGGTGCGTGGCGGACGCGGAGCTGACCGAGCGAGTCGCTGCGCGGCGCGCTGTCGTTCGGCTGCTCGGCGCGCAGGCAGCTCCCCGCGCGAAGCGGCGACGCGGCGAGAGCGAGCGGCGCGCCGACGCCGGCCGCCGCGACCTTCGGCCGCTTCTCGAGGACGCGGAGGTGCTCGAGGTCGACGAGGAGGCACATCGCGGCGGCTGCGAATGGTGCTGCGCCTGGATCGCCAGCGGCGCCGGGCGGCCGGAGGACGTCGTCGGGGCGCTCGACCTGCCGCTCGAGCCGGGGCCGGCCGTCGCGGACCCGCCTCCTCTTCGTTGACACTCCTCCGATCGCCCGGTAAACTCGTCTCCCGCGGGCGCATCTCTGCCCGCTTTGCCGTGCGTCGGGCCCGGCGTCGGCAGCGCGACGAGGATTGCCCACGTCCCCTGGAGATGACCATGTACGCCGTCGTCAGCAGCGGCGGAAAGCAATACCGGGTCGAAGCCGGGCAGCTGACCCTCAGCGCTCGAGCGGCTGCCGGCGAGCCCGGGGCATCGGTCACCTTCGACCGCGTGCTCCTGATCGGCGACGGCGACGAGGTGACGGTCGGCACGCCGTCGGTGCCCGGCGCGTCGGTGAGCGCCACCGTGCTGGGCGAGGCGCTCGGCCCGAAGCTGGTGATCTTCAAGTTCAAGCAGAAGGTGAAGTACCGCCGCCGCAACGGGCATCGGCAGCACCTCACCCAGGTCCGGATCGACGCCATCCGACACCGGCACGCCGACAGAGGCGAACCGCCAAGCCGGCGCGCGACGGCCAAGGCCGAGGGAGGATGCCGACGGCGAAGGCGGCGGCAGCCGGCCGCGAAGCCGAAAGCCAAGCGCGCGCCGCGCGCCAAGAAGGAAGCGCAGAAGCGCAGCCGCAGTCGCGGACAGCCGACCAAGGCGAAGGAGTAGGCGATGGCACATAAGAAGGCCGGCAGCTCGTCGCCGCAATGGCCGCGATTCGGTCGGCCAGCGGCTCGGCGTCAAGCGCGGCGACGGGCAGCACGTCCTCGCCGGCACGATCATCGTGCGGCAGCGCGGAAGCACGTTTCATCCCGGTGAGAACGTCGGGATGGGGCGCGACTACACGCTTTTCGCCACCGCCGACGGCAAGGTCAAATTCAGCCACGAGACGCGTCGCAAGAGCGCGTCAGCGTCTCAGGCGGGCGAGATCGCCTCGGCCTGAGGACGCGGGAGCACCCAGAGACAATGAAGACCGATATTCATCCGAAGTACCATCAGGCGCAGGTGCACTGCGTTTGCGGCAACACCTTCACCGTTGGGTCGACCGCCGAGTCGATCCGCGTCGAGGTCTGCGCCAAGTGCCATCCCTTCTACACCGGCACCCAGAACATCGTGGACACCGCCGGCCAGGTCGAGCGGTTCCAGAAGCGCATGGAGCGCGCACAGCGCTGACCCGGCGGATGCGGCTCACTCCGCATCTCCTCTTTCTCATCCCGGAGCTGCTGATCGCGGCCGGGCCCTTCGCCATTCAAGCTGCGGGGCGCGGCCGCTTTCCGCATGCCCGACTTCTTCTACGGCGGCCAGGCGCTGATCGAGGGGGTCATGATGCGCGGCCGGACGACGGTGGCGATGAGCGTTCGGCCCCCCGACGGGACCATCCGGACCTTCTCCGAGCCACTTCCCGCCGCCCTCTCCGACGGGCGATGGACGAAGGTCCCGTTCGTGCGCGGCGTCTTCGTGCTGTACGAGACGCTGGTCATCGGGACCCGCATGCTGATGCGGTCGGCGGCGCTCGCCGCCGAGGGCGAGGATGTCCAGCTCGGAAGGGGGACGATCGCGCTGACGATGGTCTTCTCGCTCGGATTCGCCGTCGGCCTCTTCTTCGTGCTGCCGCTCTTCCTCTCGACGTTCGCGGAGCGCGCCGCCCGCAGCGACCTCCTCGCCAACGCGATCGAGGGAGTGATCCGGCTCGCGATCTTCGTGGCCTACATCGCGCTCATCGGCATGGCCGGGGACATCAAGCGCGTCTTCGCGCTACCACGGCGCCGAGCACAAGGCGATCAGCGCCCTCGAGGCGCGCGAGCCGCTGACGCCGGAGATCGTCGATCGCTTCAGCACCGCACACACCCGCTGCGGCACGACCTTCATCCTGATCGTGGTCGTGATCAGCATCTTCTTCTTCAGCCTGGTGCCCCGCGCCGGCGTGCCGCTCCCGCTCCTCTTCGCGAGCCGGATCGTGCTCGTCCCGGTCATCGCGGCGGTCGCATACGAGCTCGTGCGCTTCGGCGCGCGCCATTACGGCAACCGGCTCGTGCGCGCGATCTACGCCCCGGGCCTCTGGCTCCAGTCGCTGACGACGCGGCCTCCCGACCGGTCGATGCTCGAGGTGAGCATCGCGTCCCTCGAGTCCTGCGTCGCGTCCGATGCTGCGGCTCCTCGAGGGCGGATCGCGACTGCACCGTCATGATCGACCGCCTCAGTGAGATCGAGGCGCGGTACGAGGAGCTGAGCGGGTTGATGTCGAGCCCCGAGGTGGCCACCAACCCGGCGGACCTCCAGCAGTACGGCAGGGAGCTCTCCCGGCTGGAGCCGATGGTGACCGGGCTGCGCCGCTGGCGCGATCTGAGCGCCGAGCTCGCCGCCACGCGGCAGATGACCCACGACGCGGACGAGGAGGTCCGGGTCATGGTTCGCGGACGAGGTCGAGCGGCTGCAGGAGGAGTGGGACGCGCTCGAGGCGGAGCTGCGGCGCATGCTCGTTCCCCGCGACCCGAATGACGAGCGCGACGTGATTCTCGAGGTACGGGCCGGAGCCGGTGGTGACGAGGCGTCCCTATTCGCCGCGGACCTGTTCCGCATGTATCAGCGCTACGCCGATCGGCGGCGCTGGAAGATCGAGCTGCTCAGCACCTCGGAGAGTGGTAGCGGCGGCTTCAAGGAGGTCGATCGCCGAGGTCAACGGCGAGGGGGCCTATTCGAGGCTGAAGTGCGAGAGCGGCGTCCACCGCGTCCAGCGCGTGCCCGGCCACCGAGGCCTCAGGGCCGCATCCACACCTCGACCGCGACGGTGAGCGTCCTGCCCGAGGCCGACGAGGTGGAGCTGGAGATCCCGGACAAGGACCTGCGCATCGACGTCTACCGCTCGTCCGGGCCGGGCGGCCAGAGCGTCAACACGACCGACTCCGCGGTCCGCGTCACCCACCTGCCGACCGGGCTGTGGTCGCCATCCAGGACGAGAAGAGCCAGCACAAGAACCGCGCCAAGGCGATGTCGGTCCTCCGCGCTCGGCTGCTCGAGCTCGAGCGAGCAGCGCCAGGCCGAGGAGCGGGGCGACGTCCGCCGCTCGCAGGTGGGCACGCGGCGAGCGCTCGGAGAAGATCCGCACCTACAACTACCCCGACGATCGCGATCACCGACCATCGGATCGGGCTCACGGTGCACAACCTGCCCGGCCTGCTCGAGGGCGATCTCGACCGGCTGGTCGATCCGCTGGCGGAGGCCGACCAGGCCGAGCGCCTGGCGGGGATGGGCGGCGATGGGGCAGGTTGAGACGGAGGCGGGCGGGCCAACGGCAGCCCGACTGCTGACATCGGCCGCGGAACGCCTCCGGCGAAGCGGGTCTCCCTCGCCGCGGCTGGACGCCGAGCTGCTGGTCAGCCACGCCTTCTCGCGGGACCGGGCCTGGCTCCACGGCCACGCCGATGCGGAGCTTCCTGCCGAGGCCGCGGTCGCATTGGCCGGCTGGGTGAGCCGTCGCGAGGCGGGCGAGCCGATCGCCTACATCCGCGGATTCAAGGAGTGGCTCTCGCTGCGCGTGCGGGTCGACGAGCGCGGCCTCATTCCCGCGACCCGAGACCGAGCTGCTCGCAGAGCTCGCGATCGCCGAGATTGCCTCGCGCCTGACCCGTGATGCAGCTCCGATCGTCGTGCGGGAGGTGGGAACGGGGAGCGGCGCCTTGGCGCTGGCGCTTGCGTTGCGCTTCCGGAGCGCCCTGAGCCTGCGGCGCCTACGGCTGATCGCCTCGCGACGTTGCGCCCGACGCGCTCGAGCTGGCCGCCGAGAACCTGGCCGCCAACGGCGTCATGGAGCTCGTTACGCTTGTGTGCGCCGACCTCATCTCAGACGTCAGCAACGGCCAGCCGCCTGCCCGATCTCGTCGTCGCGAACCTCCCGTACGTGCCATCGGCGGAGCTCGATGCCGCGGCCGGCAGCCTGCGCTACGAGCCACGGCTGGCCCTCGATGGCGGCGCCGACGGGATGGACGTTCTCCGCGCGCTGCTCGGCCAGCTCCCCGAGATGCCTCGCCGTGGGCGGCGTCGCCCTGCTCGAGATCGGAGCCGGGCAGGGGCCAACGCTGCGCGACACCATCGATCGCCTGCCGATGCGCGCTGCCGTCACGGCGCTCCCCGACCTGGCGGGGATCGAGCGCGCGATCCGCATCGCCCGCCTCTAGCCATGGCCCTGCTGCTTGCCCGCGGCGACGCCGGCATCGCGGAGGCGGCCGAGTTCCTGCGTGCGGGTGGCCTCGTCGCGTTTCCGACCGATACCGTCTACGGGATCGGCTGCCGGGTCGGTGACGAAGCTGCGCTCGCGCGACTCTTCGAGGCCAAGCGCCGCCCCGCGGAGAAGGCAGTGCCAATCCTCGTGGCATCGCTCGAGCAGGCGAGCGAGCTGGGGCTCGAGGTGGCGGACGGCTCGCCCACTCGCACGCTCGGTTCTGGCCCGGCGGCCTGACCCTGGTCCTCGCCGGTGGCACCGGCTCGCAGGCGATCCGCGTCCCTGACCACCCCGTCGCGCTGGCGCTCATCGCCGCCGCGGGCCCCCTCGCGACCTCGAGCGCCAACCGAAGCGGCGAGCCCGAGGCCTACGAGGCGAACGACGTGCTGATCGCCTTCGCCGACACGGATCTGCTCGACGCCGTGGTGGATGGTGGGCGCGTGCCGGGAGGGACCGCCTCTTCGCTCGTCGACCTGACGGCGGATCCGCCACGCCTGCTGCGGGACGGGCCGATCTCGAGGGCGGAGCTCGAGGCGCGTGATCGGGACACTAGACTGACGGCGAAATGCGCGTCGCCATCGGCTCCGATCACGCCGGCTTCACCCTCAAGGGGGAGCTCTGCAGCCTGCTCGACGAGCTGCGCGTCGAATATCGGGATTTCGGAACCTTCAGCGGCGAGACGGTCGACTATCCCGATTTCATTGCACCGGTCGCGCGCGCGGTGGCACGGGGCGACTTCGAGCTTGGGATCGTGCTGGGCGGGAGCGGCACCGGCGAGGCGATCGTCGCGAACAAGGTGCGCGGCATCCGCTGCGTGCGAGGCGACCGACCCGGTGATTGCGCGGCTGGGCGCGCGAGCACAACAACGCCAACGTGCTGGCCATGGGCTCGCGCATCGTCGGCATCGAGGTCGCGCGCGCCTGCGTGCGGGACTTCCTGACCGGCGAGTTCCAGCGAGGCCGACACGTCGCGCGCATCGAGAAGATCGGCCGCATTGAGGCCGAGGAGTCCGGCCGCTGACCGATCGCCGCGCAACCGGCGGTCTTACACTTCCAGCCTGAGCAGATGAGGGAGAGCATGGACCCCTGGGCGCCGCTCGAGGACGGAGGATCCGGAGATCTACCAGGCCATTGCGACGAGGAGAAGCGCGCGCAGTCGCACCTCGAGCTGATCGCCTCGGAGAGCTATCCGACCTTGCCGTTCTCCAGGCGACGGGGTCGATCCTGACCGCGAAGTACGCGGAGGGCTATCCCGGGCCGCCGCTACTACGGCGGCTGCGAGGTGGTCGACGTTGGCGAGAATCTGGCTCGCGATCGGGCCAAGGAGCTGTTCGGCGCGGAGCACGTCAACGTGCAGCCGCACGCCGGGGCGCAGGCCAACATGGCGGTCTATCACGCGCTCCTCGAGCGCGGCGACACGGTGATGGGGCTGAGCCTCGACCAGGGCGGCCACCTGACCCACGGCAGCCCGGTCAACTTCAGCGGCCAGTACTACAGCTTCGTCGCGTATCACGTCGACCGCGAGACGCACCTGATCGACATGGACGAGGTGCGGTCCCTCGCGCGCGAGCATCGGCCGAAGATGATCGTCACCGGGGCGACCGCCTATCCGCGGCTCTGGGACTTCGCCGCGTTCCGTGAGATCGCCGACGAGGTGGGCGCCTACCTGATGACCGATATGGCCCACTTCGCGGGCCTCGTGGCGGCCGATGTTCACCCGTCGCCGATCCCGCATGCCGACGTGGTGACGACCACCACGCACAAGACGCTGCGCGGCCCGCGCGGGGCGATGATCCTTTGCCGCGCGGAGCACGCCAAGGCGATCGACAAGGCCGTCTTCCCCGGCATCCAGGGCGGACCGCTCGAGCACGTCATCGCGGCCAAGGCGGTTGCGTTCCGCCAGGCGATGTCCGAGCTTCCGTCAGGAGATGCGCGCAGACGGTGACCAACGCCCAGGACGCTCGCCGCGGGGCTGGCGGAGGGCGGGGCTTCGATCGTCGTCGGGCGGCACCGACAACCACCTGATGCTGGTCGACGTCACTCCCTTTGGCGTGACCGGCAAGGAGGCCGATGCGGCCCTCGGCGAGGTGCGGATCACCGTCAACAAGAACACGATCCCCTACGATCCGCAGCCGCCCATGATCGGGAGCGGGATCCGGGTCGGCACACCGGCGGTCACCTCCCGGGGAATGGCCGAGGCCGAGATGCGGGAGATCGCCGCCCTCATCGTCGACGGCATCGCGGCTCGCGGCGATCCCGACGCGCAGTCCCGCATTCGCGATCGCGTGGCCGCCATCGCCGACCGCTTCCCGGTTCCGGGCCTGCCGGAGACCCGCGCCCGCAGCGCCGTCTGAGCCCGGTGCCGCCCATGGCCGAATCCGGCGCGCTCCGGTATACTCCGCGCGGCCGACCGCTCTGAGTCGAACCCGATGACACAACTGACGCCCATGGGACTCATCAAGATCCTGGGCCAGGTGACCGGAATCATGGTGATCCCCATCGTGGGAGCCGCGGTCGCGGGCCTGGTAGCGGACAGGATCCTTGGCACCTCACCGCTTCTTGTGCTGAGCGCCGTCCTCGTCGGGACGCTGGTCGCTGCAGGGGGGATCTGGCTCCTGATCCGCGCCGGGATGCGCAAGGGCTACGGTGGCCGTCGCGGCCATGGCGCCTGAGGGTGGCGATCCGGAAGAGGGCGGCAAGCCAGCCGGGGAACCGCGTCCTGCAGATTGGGGGATCGCCTTCGACCTGGGCGTGAGGCTGGGGATATCGGTCCTGCTGGGCGTGGGCGGGGGCCTCCTGCTCGACAGCTGGCTGCATACAAGCCCGATCTTCACGCTCATCGGCGTGGTGCTCGGAATCGGAGCTGCGATGTACACGATCTGGGATGTCGCGCGCAAGGGCATGAGGAGATAGATGCACCCGGAGACTAGCGGAGGGCTGATCCACGTCGCCATCAAGGCGGAGACGCTCTTCACGATCGGCCCGCTCGAGGTCACCAACAGCATGGTGGGCGCGCTTCTGGCCTCGGCGATCCTGCTGGTCGATGGCGTGGGCCTTCGTCCGCCGGCCGGCGATGGTTCCCAACCGGCTGCAGAGCCTGATCGAGTTGCCGATCGAGTGGCTCGGCGGTATCGTCGCGAGCTCAACCAGCCGCTGGCGCGGCTACGTGGCCGCTGGTCATCGGGCTGTCTCCTGATGATCCTCGTCGCCAACTGGCTCGGCCTGCTGCCGGGGGTGGGCACGATTGGCGTTCGCGCGACGGCGAGGAGCTCGTCCCGTTCGTGCGGCCGGCATCGGCCGACCTGAACTTCACGCTCGGCCTGGCGATCGTCGCGTTCATCGTCTTCGTATGGCTGGGGCGTCCGCGTCAACGGGCCTGCGCGGCTACCTCAAGGAGCTCGTCGGCGAGCCCGCGCTACATGGCGCCCGCTGATGTTCCCCGATCCACCTCATCAGCGAGCTGAGCCGGCTCGTCAGCCTCTCGATGCGACTCTTCGGCAACGTGTTCGCCGGCGAAGTCCTGCTGGCGACCATGCTGGCGCTCACCACGGCCGTCGTGTTCATCCTGCCGCTGGCATTCTTCGTTCCCGCCGTCTTCCTTCGGCCTGGAGCTGCTCTTCGGCGCTCGTCCAGGCGCTCGTCTTCGCGCTGCTCGCGATGACCTACATCACACTGGCGATCGCCGAGCACGACGGGGGCCACGACGACGAGCACGACGATCAACCGCAGCCAGGCCGACCCGCCAACCCGCAGCGCCTCGTCGTAGGCATCATTTCGCTCTGCCTGCGACCGCAGGCGCAAGTCAGGAGGAACTGGACAAGTGGACTCCAATCTCGCAGCCGGCCTGGCCATGGGACTTGGCGGCATCGGGCCCGGCATCGGTCTCGGCATCGGCTTCAGCAAGGCGATGGAGGCGATCGGTCGCAATCCGGAGGCCTCCGGCACGATCTTCGTGCCGTACATCCTTGGCCTGGCCCTCACCGAGGCCATCGGCATCTACTGCCCTCGTCGTCTCGCTGATCCTCATCTTTGCGTCCTAGGGAGCCATAGGTGGCATTCTTCGACGCGTTCGGGGTCGATCTCCTCGAAGCTCGCCTTCCAGGTCATCAACTTCCTCCTGCTCCTGTACCTGCTGAACCGATTCCTGTTCAAGCGCGGTCCTGAAGCTGCTCGACGAGCGGCAGGCGAAGATCAAGAAGGGGCTCGAGGACGCTGAGGCGGCCGCGCGCGACCGCGAGCTGGCGCGCGCCGAGCGCGAGGCTGCAGTGGACGAGGCTCGCAACGAGGCGCAGGCGATGATCGCCCGCGCCAACAAGATCGCGGAGGACTCTCGCACCGAGATCCTGGCGGAGGCAAAGGCCCAGGCAGAGAAGCTCACCGAGAAGGCACGCGCGGAGATCGTCGCCGAGAAGGAGAAGGCGATGGCCGAGATTCGCTCGCAGGTCGCCGATCTTGCGCTGGATGCCGCGGCCAAGCTGGTCGGGGCCCAGATGGACGGCCCCACCCAGCGCCGCCTCGTGGATCGGTTCCTGGCGGACGTGAAGCCCTCGGCGAAGGGCGGAAGCTGAACCGATGGCCCGCCGCGAAACCGCAGCACGGCGTTACGCGGAGGCTGCCTTCGAGCTCGGCCGCTCCGATGAGTCGCTCGATGCCTGGGCAGAGGATCTGGGCCGGCTGCGCGAGGCCCTCGCCAGCCCGCAGGTCGAGACTGTCGTCCGGCATCCGGCGATCGCGTTCGACGGAAGCAGGAGCTCCTCAGACGGGTCGTGGGGGATGGCGTCTCCCCGCAGGCGCTCAACCTGGTCCTTCTCATGATCCGGCGCGGGCGGCCGAAGCAGGTCCCCGCCATGGTCGAACGCTTCAACGAGCTCCTGCGCAGGCAGCGCGGCGTCGTGCGAGCAGAGGTGCGCAGCGCACTCCCGCTCGAAGACGCGGAGCGTGAGGCGATCTCGGAGCGCCTGCGGGCGCTGACCGGCGACGCTGTCGAGATCAACGAGCTGGTCGACCCATCGCTGATCGGCGGCATCGCCGTGCGCATCGGCGACCGCCTCTATGACGCAAGCGTTCGCAGCCGCCTCGAGCGTCTGCGAGCTCGCCTGACTGCCTAGAAGAACGAGGAACCAATGGCGATTCGATCCGACGAGATCACGTCGATCATCAAGAGCGAGATCAAGGGCTTCGACGAAGGGGCCGATGTCTCCGGCGTGGGGACCATCGTCGAGGTGGGCGACGGGATCGCGCAGATCTACGGGCTCTCGGGCGCGCTTGCCTCCGAGCTGCTCGAGTTCCCCCGCGGCGTGATGGGGATGGCCTTCAACCTCGAGGAGGAGACGGTCGGCGCGCTCATCCTCGGCGACTACACCGAGCTCAAGGAGGGCGACCCGGTCAAGACCACCGGGCGCGTGGTCGAGGTCCCGGTCGGCGACGCCCTCATCGGCCGCGTCGTGAACCCGCTCGGCGAGCCGGTCGACGGCAAGGGAGCCATCGAGACCACGAAGACGCGGCCCGTCGAGCGCATCGCGCCGGGAGTGATCGTTCGTCAGCCGGTCGATACCCCGGTGCAGACCGGGATCAAGGCGATCGACTCCATGATCCCCATCGGTCGAGGGCAACGCGAGCTGATCATCGGCGACCGGCAGACCGGGAAGACCGCCATCGCGGTCGACACGATCATCAACCAGAAGGGCGAGAACCTGATCTGCATCTACGTCGCGATCGGCCAGAAGATGTCGACCGTGGCGCAGGTGGTGGCGCAGCTCGAGGAGCGCGGCGCCATGGAGCACACCATCGTGGTCGTCGCGTCGGCATCCGACCCGGCGCCCATCCAGTTCCTGGCCCCCTACTCGGGAGTGGCCATGGGCGAGGAGTTCCTGGATGACGGGCGCGACGCGCTCTGCATCTACGACGACCTCAGCAAGCACGCGTGGGCGTACCGCCAGGTCTCGCTGCTCATGCGTCGCCCGCCGGGCCGCGAGGCGTACCCGGGCGACATCTTCTACGCGCACAGCCGTCTGCTGGAGCGCGCGGCTCGCCTCTCCAAGGCGAGCGGTGGCGGCTCCCTGACGGCGCTCCCGATCATCGAGACGCAGGCGGGCGACGTGTCGGCCTACATCCCGACCAACGTGATCAGCATCACCGACGGCCAGATCTTTCTGCAGACCGACCTCTTCAACCAGGGCCAGCGGCCCGCGGTGAACGCCGGCATCAGCGTCAGCCGGGTGGGAGGCAATGCCCAGATCAAGGCGATGCGGCAGGTCGCCGGCCGGCTCCGCCTCGACCTCGCCCAGTATCGCGAGCTGGCCGCCTTCGCCCAGTTCGCATCGGACCTCGACAAGGCGACGCGTGACCAGCTGACCCGCGGCGAGAAGACCTCCGAGATCCTGAAGCAGCCGCAGTTCGAGCCGCTCTCCGTCGAGCGCCAGGTGGCGATCATCTGGACCGTGACCAACGGCTACCTCGACGACGTCGAGACGCCGAAGATCCGCGAGTTCGAGACCGGCCTCTACCGATTCCTGGACTCCACCTACCCAGAGCTGCTGCCGGCGATCGCCAAGGAGCGGGCGATCTCGGATGAGCTCTCCGAGCAGCTCAAGAAGGCGGTCACGGACTACCGGCGCCAGGGCGGCTTCGGGAAGACCGATGAGCCCGCGGACGAGAAAGCCGATGACAAGGCGAAGCCCGAGGGCGGTGAGGGCGAGGAGGAGCAGCCAGCCGAGCCGGAGGCATCCGCCGAGACCGAGGCATCAGACGAGCCCGAGTCCGCGCGGCGAGCCGATGCGGCGAGGCCGCTTCCGCCAAGGCGGATGCAGAGGAGAAGCCGAAGCCGCGAGCCCGCACGCCGGCCGCCAAGAAGCCCGCCGCCGCGCGAAAGCCGCGGACGAAGGCAACACCCAGGAAGGACACCGGCGCGTAGATGGCGACCCTCAAGGAGATCCGGGGGCGCATCGGCTCCGTCCGCAATATCGCCCAGATCACACGGGCGATGGAGATGGTTGCCGCTTCCCGCATGAAGCGCGCCCAGGAGGCCATCCTGGCCGCCCGTCCCTACTCCGACGAGCTGCGCGACGCGCTCAGCCGGGTGGCTGCGGCGGTGACCGAGGAGGTCCACCCGCTGCTCGCTCGGCGCCCGGTGCGTCGGATCGGCCTGATTGTCGTCACCACCGACCGAGGGCTGGCGGGCTCCATCAACGCCAACGCGATCCGCGCGACCCTCCGCTACGTGAGCCAGCGGTCGCGCTCCGACGACGCCGAGTCGGTCGAGATCGAGGCGATCACGGTGGGCCGCAAGGGCCGCGACGCGCTGAGGCGGGTTGGCGTGCCGATCGCGGCACATTTCTCCCAGCTCGGCGACCGGCCGGCGTTCGGCGACGTGACCCCCCTGGCGCGGCTGGTGGTCGATGACTTCGTCGAGGGCAAGTACGACGAGATCGGGATCGAGTACAGCTCATTCATCTCGACCCTGACCCAGCGCCCGATCATCAAGACCATCCTGCCGGTCGAGCAGCCGGAGATGGAGGAGCAGCGCGCCATCACGAACGACGAGTACCTGTTCGAGCCCTCGCCGGAGGCCGTCATCCGGCAGCTGCTGCCGCATTACGTGGCGGTCGACATCTACCGTGCCGTGCTCGAGAACAACGCCAGCGAGCAGTCGGCCCGCATGATCGCCATGCGGAACTCGACCGACAATGCCAACGAGCTGATCGACGACCTGACGCTCGTCTACAACAAGACGCGCCAGGCCAATATCACTCGCGAGATGAGCGAGATCGCCTCCGGCGCCGAGGCCCTTGCGGGCTGAGGCGGTCGAGGACCGTAACAGGGAGATGAGCTAGACCAATGGCCACCGGAAAGGTGATCCAGATCACGGGTCCCGTCATCGACGTTGAGTTCCCGCCGGGCGAGCTGCCCGACATCTACAACGCGCTCGAGATCCAGCGGCCCGCCGCGTCGCGGAAGTCGGTGGAGGCGGTCGGCGCGAAGGACGGGTCGAAGCGCGGGTCCAAGGGCGCCGACGGCGACGATCGGACCCTGGTGGTCGAGGTCCAGCAGCACCTCGGCAACAACTGGGTGCGCGCCGTCGCCATGTCGACCACCGACGGCCTGGCGCGCGGCCTCGACGCGGTCGATACCGGCGCGGCGATCACCGTGCCGGTCGGCGAGCCGACGCTCGGGCGCGTCTTCGACGTCCTCGGCCACCCGATCGACGGCAAGGGCAAGGTGAAGTCAACCGCCACGCTGCCGATCCATCGCCGTGCGCCCGGCTTCGAGGAGATGGAGACCGAGGCCCAGGTCTTCGAGACCGGCATCAAGGTGATCGACCTGATCGCGCCCTTCAAGCGCGGCGGCAAGGTGGGCGTCTTCGGCGGCGCCGGCGTCGGGAAGACGGTCATCATCCAGGAGCTGATCCGCAATATCGCCGCGGAGCACGGCGGCTACTCGGTATTCGCCGGGGTGGGAGAGCGGAGCCGCGAGGGGAACGACCTGATCGGCGAGATGACCGAATCGGGCGTCATCGAGAAGACGGTGATGGTCTTCGGCCAGATGAACGAGCCCCCCGGGGCCCGGCAGCGAGTCGGGCTCACCGCGCTCACGATGGCCGAGTACTTCCGCGACGAGGAAGGGCGTGACGTCCTCCTCTTCATCGACAATATCTTCCGCTTCACGCAGGCGGGCTCCGAGGTCTCCGCGCTCCTCGGCCGGATGCCGTCGGCGGTTGGCTACCAGCCGACCCTGGCCACCGAGATGGGCGACCTCCAGGAGCGGATCACGTCCACCCGCAAGGGCTCGATCACCAGCCTGCAGGCGATCTTCGTGCCGGCCGACGACTATACCGATCCGGCCCCGGCGACCACCTTTGGCCACCTCGACTCGACCGTTCGCCTCGAGCGCTCGATCGTCGAGCTCGGCATCTACCCCGCGGTGGATCCGCTCAACTCGACCTCGACCGTGCTCGACCCCCGGATCGTGGGCGACGAGCACTTCGAGGTCGCGCGCGAGGTGCAGCGCACCCTGCAGCGCTACAAGGACCTGCAGGACATCATCGCCATCCTCGGCATGGACGAGCTCAGCGAGGAGGACAAGGTCACCGTCTCTCGCGCGCGGCGGCTGCAGCGCTACATGAGCCAGCCGATGTTCGTGGCGGCCCAGTTCACCGGCCGCGACGGGAAGTACGTCGAGCGCAAGGAAACGGTCCGCGGATTCAAGGAGATCCTCGAGGGCAAGCACGATCAGCTCCCCGAGCAGGCGTTCTACATGGTCGGCTCGATCGAGGAAGCGGTCGAGCAGGCGGAGACCATGAAGTGAGAGCGATGCGCTCAACGGAGGCTCCCTGGTGCCGCTGAAGCTGGAGATCGTCAGCCCGGAGCGGCTCGCCTACACCGACGAGGTGGACATGGTGGTCGTCCCCGGAATCGACGGCGAGCTCGGCATCCTGCCGCACCACACCCGGCTGATCAGCGCGCTCGGTGTGGGCGAGCTGCGCATCAAGAAGGGCGGCACGGAGCAGAGCATGCTCATCAGCGGTGGCTTCGTCGAGGTGCGGCCCGACAAGGTGATCGTGCTGGCGGACCTCGCGGAGCACTCGGACGAGATCGACGAGGCGCGGGCCGTCGAGGCGCGGCGTCAGGCGGAGACCGAGCTGCAACAGGCGCAGGAGCCGGCCGATATCGCTCGCGTCCGTGCTGCCCTCCAGACCGCGCTCATGCGGGAGCGCATTGCGACCCGCCGCCGCAGCCGTGGCTGAGCCCAAAGACCCCGACGCCATGACCCCCGCGGAGGCGGAAGCCGCGCATCTTCGCGGCCCGGAGACGACCGTCGATCACTCGTTCCGGCGGATGCAGGACCTGCGAAAGGTGAGCCGCGACTACCCGTTCATCTGTCCGGTCGACTTCAAGCCGCACAAGGGATCGCCGCCGGGAGAGGATCCGAACAGCGATCCAACCTTTGTCGAGCGGCACGACCTGAACGACGGCGCCCACTACACCGGCTGATGCAGACCTGCAGCCAGTGCGGCACGCGCGCGGCACAGCTGCCGGTGCGAATCGAGGTGGTGCGCGAGAGCGGACCCATCGGTCTGGCATCGGCTGCCGGGACGAGCGCCAACTTCACGAGAGGCTTCAGCTTCTGCTCGGCGGATCACCTCTACGAATGGGCGCGCGAGGGCCGGTACATGATCTGCAACCGTCAGCCCACCGCCTTCGAGGCCGGCATGCAGCCCTACCTGCCGTCCCGCCACATGGGCGGGCGGGTCGGGCTCTGCGACGGGCATCACACCGGCGGGCACGAATGGAAGGAAGCCTGGCCAGGCTGAGGGAGGGATAGACATGGCGACCGGCGTCCAGGTGGTCATCGACTGCGCCGATCCGGCTCAGCTGTCTCAATTCTGGGCGACGGCGCTCCACTACAAGCTCGAGGACCCGCCGGAGGGCTTTGCGACCTGGGAAGCATGGCTGGCCGATGCCGGCATTCCGGAGAGCGAATGGAACTCGGCGAGCGCCCTCGTGGATCCGGACGGAGCCGGTCCGCGAATCTACTTCCAGCGCGTGCCGGAATCCAAGGTGGTGAAGAACCGCGTCCACCTCGATCTCAACGTCAGCAAGAAGCGAGAGGTCGGTGCGGAGGAGGGACGGCGACGGGTCGATGCCGAGGTGGAGCGGCTGGCCGGGGTGGGTGCCACGGTCGTGCGCCCCGGCGGCGAGGAGCGCGGCGAATACTGGGTCGTGATGCAGGATCCGGAGGGGAACGAGTTCTGCGTCCAGTGAGGACCGGCCGCTAGACTGCATCCGGCCATGCAAAAGTTCGTCGTGACCGGGGGTGTGCCGCTCCGCGGCGAGGTCGGGATCGCCGGCGCCAAGAACGCCGTGCTGAAGCTGATGGCGGCCACCGTGCTGACCGACGAGCCCTGCCTGCTCACGAACGTGCCGCGCATCAGCGACGTGGTGATCATGCGCGAGACGATGCGCGACATCGGCTTCTCGGTCGGGTCGGTGCAGGGAGCCGGCCTGCAGATCGCGGCCCGCGAGGCGCAGTGGCTCTTCGTCCCGCTCGAGGCGGCGATGAAGATGCGCGCCTCCTTCATCCTGCTTGGCCCTCTGCTCGCGCGCTTCGGCCAGGTGATCATCAGCAACCCCGGCGGCGACCGCATCGGCCGGCGGCCGGTAAACCTCCACGTCGCGGCGATGGAGGCGATGGGTGCCCGGATCGAGTACAAGAACGGCTACTACTTCGCGTCGGCGCCGGGTGGCCTGCGGGGAGCACGGATCTCCTTCCCGTACGTCACGGTGATGGGGACCGAGAACGCCCTGCTGGCTGCCTCGCTGGCGTACGGCGCCACAGTCATCGAGAACGCCGCCCGCGAGCCGGAGGTCGACGATCTGATCGCGATGCTGACCGCGATGGGCGCGAAGATCGAACGCACCGCGCCGCATCGGCTGGAAGTCGAGGGCGTCGACCGGCTGAGCGGTGTCGAGCACCGGGTCATCGGCGATCGGCTCGAGGCGGGCACCTTCGCCATCGCGGCCGCGATCACCGGGGGTGATGTCCTGATTCGCGGCGTGGATCCCGAGCACCTGCGCCTCCTTCCTCGAGGTGCTGGGCCGGATGGGCGTGCCGTTCGACGTCGAGCCCGATGCGCTCCGCGTGCGCGGGACCGATGCCCTTCGCGCCTGCGACGTCGAGACGCAGCCCGTACCCCGGCTTCGCGACGGACCTCCAGGCCCCCTTGGCGGTCCTCATGACCCAGGCCTCCGGCAAGAGCAATATCCACGAGACGATCTACGAGGACCGCCTCGAGTACACGCGCGAGCTGTGCCGCATGGGTGCCGTCATCGAGGTGCTCGACGAGCGGCACGCCCGGGTCAGCGGACCCACACCGCTGCAGGCCGCCGAGCTGCAGATCGCTGACCTCCGCGCCGGGGCCACCCTGATTCTTGCCGCCCTGGCGGCGGAGGAGACGAGCGTCATCTCCGGTGTCGAGCACGTCGACCGCGGCTACGAGCGGATCGAATCCAAGCTCGTCGCGCTCGGCGCGCAGATTCACCGGATCGACGCCTAGGCACCTCGCCGCTGGTCAGGGCTGGCAGCCTGGGCACCAGTACGTGGTGCGCGGCAGCTCGCCCTGGCGACGGGCCTGGATGAGGCTTCCGCATCGGCGGCACGGCCGACCGGCGCGGCCGTAGACCCACAGCCGTCCGGCGCCGCGGGCGCCTTCCGTGGTCACGCGAGCCCCACCCGCGGCGTTCGCGCGCAGCAGCCGCCGGGAGGTTGCGAGCACCCGCGCCAGCGAGCCGTCGTCGAGCTCGCCGACCGGACGCCACGGGCTCACGCGCTCGATGAAGCAGACCTCGCTCTTGTAGACGTTGCCGATCCCCGCGACCGCTCGCTGGTCGAGCAGGGCCTCACCCAGCTCGATGCTGCTCCGCTCACGTAGCCTCTTGAGCGCGGCATCGGCGTCGAAGTCGTTGGCCAGCAGGTCAGGCCCCAGTGCCGCCAGGGTCGGGTGCCGGGCGAGCTCGCGATCCGTCAGCAGCTCGACCGTCGGGGCGTTGAAGCAGACGGCGACCGCATCCGCCGTCTCGAGAATGACGCTCGCCTGGATCTTCGGCAGCCGCCACCTCTCCCCCGGGCGATACCGATGCCACGAGCCGCTCATCCGCATGTGCGTGCGCAGGATCAGGCCGCTGTCGAAGCCGATGAGCAGCTGCTTGCCGCGCGATTCGACGCTGGTGATGGCGGCCCCCACCAGGCGATCGAGGTCGGGCACCCGCCGCATGCCCGGCTGCGCCTGCGCGGTCGCCCCGTGACGGTGCCGCCGACGAGCACCGAGCGGAGAACGACGGCGGTGCGGAAGATCGTGTCGCCCTCGGGCATGGGTCGATCCTAGCGGGGCGGCGGAGGGTTGGTCTCGGGCGGCATCGGTATACTGCGGGCGCCCCAGGGAGCCACGCATGAAGATCGGTATTGACCTCGGAACCGCCAATATCCTCGTCTACGTCAAGGGGCGGGGCGTGGTGCTCAACGAGCCCAGCGTGGTCGCCATCAGCGAGGACGACAATCGGCTGCTGGCGGTGGGCGAAGAGGCGCGCGAGATGATCGGCCGAACGCCAGGCAACGTGCGGGCCATCCGGCCGATGCGCGACGGGGTCATCGCCGACTACCTGATCACCGAGGCCATGCTGCGGTACGTGATCAACAAGGTGGCACGCGTTCGGCTATTCAAGCCCGACGTGATGATCAGCGTGCCGTCCGGCGTGACCAGCGTGGAGAAGCGTGCCGTCCGAGATGCCGCACTGAAGGCCGGCGCACGTGACGCGTACCTGATCGACGAGCCGCTGGCCGCCGCCATCGGCGCCAACGTGCCCATCGGCGGACCGTCCGGGAACCTGATCGTCGATATCGGCGGCGGCACGACCGAGATCGCGGTGATTGCCCTCGGAGGAATCGTGGTCAGCCAGTCGGTGCGGGTCGCCGGCAACCGCTTTGACGAGGCGATCGCCAGCTACATCCGGCGCAAGTACAACCTGATGATCGGGGATCGGACCGCCGAAGAGGTGAAGATCCAGATCGGCGCGGCCCTGCCGCTCGACGAGCCGCTGCGCATGGAGGTCAAGGGCCGCGACATGATCGCCGGCCTGCCGCGCACGATCCCGATCACCTCGACCGAGATCACCGAGGCCATCGAGCAGCCGCTGCAGCAGATCATCACCGCCGTCCGGAACGTGCTGGAGCAGACGCCACCCGAGCTCAGCTCCGACATCATCGACAAGGGGATGGTGATGTCGGGCGGGGGATCGCTCCTGCGCAACCTCGACACGCTGCTGACCCAGGTGACCGGCATCCCGTGCCACGTCGCCGAGAACGCGCTGAACAGCGTGGCCGTGGGTACCGGACTGGCTCTCGAGCACCTGAGTACCTACCGCAAGAGCCTGGTGAGCCAGCAGTGAGCGTGGCGGCACCGGCTGCCGCCGTTCGGGCCGCATCGCGCGAACGGACGGGAAAGCCCCCCGACGAGGCACGTGTCTTCGCCGATTTCCACATCCATACCCGCTTCTCGCGCGACTCGCTCCTGGCCGAGGAGCGATTCATCCGGGTGGCGCTGGAGCGCGGCCTGACCCACGTCGCCATCACGAACCACAACAACGTGGAGGGCGCGCTGGCGGTCCGCGCCAAGGTGCGCGAGCTGGGGCTGGAGGGTCGTCTGACGGTGATCCTCGGCGAAGAGGTGAGCACGAGCGACGGCGAGGTGGTCGGCCTCTTCCTGGAGCGGACCATCCCGCGCGGGCTCACCGCGGACGAGACGGCCGATGCGATCCACGCCCAGGGCGGCCTGGTCAGCATTCCGCATCCGTTCGACCCGTTCCGCAACGCCCACATCCGCGCGGCGCCGCTGGTACGGCTCGCGGAGGCGGGCAAGATCGATGCGCTCGAGGTGTTCAACTGCCGGGTCACCCTGGGTCGCCACAACG
Source organism: uncultured Chloroflexia bacterium (assembly GCA_963799675.1). GTDB lineage: Bacteria > Chloroflexota > Limnocylindria > QHBO01 > QHBO01 > JALYSK01. Next base: position 12,425 of record CAWCXQ010000008.1, on the reverse strand, counting down.
TCGCGGCCGCGGAGTTCGCCGCCCGCTACGGGATCCCGGGAATCGCCGCCTCCGACACCCACTCCGCGTACGAGATCGCGATGGCCTCCAACGTGCTGCCGCCGTTCTCGAGCGCGGCCGAGCTCAAGGCGCTGCTCCCCCAGAACACGTGGCATGCGAGCCGCTCGACGGTGCTCATCCACGTGACCACCCGCTGGGCGGTCTGGAAGAACGTATTCGACACGTGGCGCGGCAAGCGCGCCGCCGGCGGACCGATCCTGGGCCCGGAGCCACCTGAGAAGGTCGCCAAGGAGCCGATCGAGCGCCCCGCGCCAGCCGAGCTGCCCAAGCGAGAGCCGGAAACGACCTCGCGATCGGGCGACAAGGATGAGTCCGATGACTGACCCCGGAGATGGCGGATCCCGACCTCGGCACCGATGTCTCCCTCGCACGGCGCCTGCTGAACTGGAAGACGATCGGGTCGATCATCTTCGGCATCGTCCTGCTGGTTCTGCTCTTCCGCTACGTCTTCAACCAGGACCTCGGCGAGATCTGGACCCGGATCAGCCACGCCAATCCGGCATTTCTGCTGCTCGCCTTCGTCGCGTACTACCTGACCTTCCCGCTGCGCGGCTTCCGCTGGGCCTATCTCCTGCGCAGTTCGGGCACACCGGTGCCCGTGACGGATGCGACCGAGATCCTCTTCCTCTCCTGGTTCGTGAACTGCGTCGTTCCGGCCAAGCTGGGCGACGTCTACCGGGCGTACCTGCTGCGCGGCAACTACGGCGCCTCGATGTCGCGAACGGTCGGGACGATCTTCATCGAGCGCAGCGCCGATATCGTCGTCATCTTCGCCCTCGCGCTGGCCGCCGGCTTCTGGAGCTTTCGCGGCCGCTCGCGCCCCGACGTCGACGCCGTCTTCTTCGTCGGCTTCCTGGTGGCCATGGCCCTCGTCGTGCTCCTGGTCGCGCTCCGGTTCTTCGGCCACCGCCTGACGCGCTTCCTGCCCGGCCGCGTCGCAGAGCTCTACGAGCGCTTCCACGAGGGCAGCACCGGCAGCCTGACGCGACGAACGCTGCCCCTGATCGGCGCGGTCACGGTCGCCATCTGGGTCCTCGAGGGATTCCGCCTCTACTTCGTCATTCGCGCGCTGAACCTGCCGGAGGTGGGACTTGGGATCAGTGCATCCATCTTCGTCACCCTCATCGGGGCGCTCCTGACCGCGGTCCCGCTGACGCCGGCAGGGGTCGGCTTCGTGGAGGCGGCGATCGTGATCGCGCTCGGGTTCTACGGAATCGCGGGCGGTCCGGCGGGCGCGGTCGCGCTCACGGATCGGGCGATCAGCATCCTGAGCGTGATCGTGCTGGGCGGCATCCTGTACGCCTTCAGCCGCAAGGTCCGCGTTGCGCATGGGGTCGTCACGCCACAGACCGCACCGGACTGACCTCCACCGCTCGCGCGGTACCTTCCTCCTATTGAGGCTGCCCCGCCGCGCTGCGATTCTCGGGTTGCTCGCGCGCACCACCAGCTTCGAGCTCGTTTCACCTGGTGGCGCCGGGCGAACGGAAGGCGCCAATGACGTTCCAGACGCCGCGCTCCTTCAACAGCTGGCTGCGTGGCCAGCTGAAGGAGAAGAAGATGAGCCAGCGGCAGCTCGCGCTGCAGTCGGGGGTGGATCATTCGACCATCTCGCGGCTCATAAAAGGTGACCGCATGCCGTCGCTCGGCACGGCGACCAGGCTGGCGCGTGGCCTGCGCGAGATCCTCGACGAGGCGGATGGGCCGACCTATTTCGCGGCGCTCACCAACCGGCCGATGCTGCCCACCACCCGGGTCGAGTACGCCCTGCGCGGGGACGAGGCCCTGACCGAGTCCGACGTCCGCGAGCTGATGCAGTCGTATCTCTCCATCCGCGCCCGCCGTGTCCGCGATGGCGTAAACGGCAACGGCTTCCGCACCTAGCCGATTCGCTTTCCGTACAATCGTTCCCCCGGGGCGACGCCGTTTGGCGGCATTCGCCCGGAGGGTTGATTCAGGCCCGTCGCGCCCTAATGCGCTGAGCAGTCACGTTCGCTGAGGGATGGCACGTTCAGCGGCTCTCTGCGCGCCCTCGGCGGCCCTTGACGTGACTGACGGGCACGTCAGCCGCAAAAACCAGCCTCTAGCGTGGCGAACGTGACTGGACCGCGCATTAGCCATCCAGCCGTGGTCCACTCCGCCGTTGCCCGCTCGATCAGCCTGCGGCCAGGGGCCCCATCCGAGTCGATCGTCGACTCAGCTTGAACGCGCGTGGCGGCAGGATCGGCAGCGTTTCAGCGCCACTCCACAGCAGCCGCGCCCTCCGCATGTTGACCGCGTCGTAGCCCTCATCCACGCCGGGCGTCTCCATGACGAAGGCGGTTCCCGCGGCCTTCAGGCGCCGCTCGCGCAGCAGGGCACCCAGGCCGACCGGACCGATACGACCGGCGCCGACGTGCTCATGCCGATCCCAGAGGGAGCCGAGCTCCGACTTGGAATCGTTGAGATGGATGAGCGCCAGCCGATCCAGCCCGACCAGCTCGTCGAAGCGATCTAGCACGCTGGCGACCCCCTCCCCGGTCGAGATGTCGTAGCCCGCTCCCCACAGATGGGCCGTGTCGAGGCAGAAGGCCAGGCGCTGAGAACCGCCAACCATCGAGAGAATCTCGGCCAGCTCCTCGATGCTCGAGCCGAGGCTGTCCCCGCCGCCCGAGGAGTTCTCAAGCACGAGCTTGGTGGGTCCGTCCGTCTCATCCAGGACGGCGGCGACGCTCTCGGCGATGCGCCGAATCCCCGCAGCATGCCCCTCGCCGCGATGCGACCCGACGTGGGTGTTGACGAGGGTTGCACCGTACGCGGGTGCCCGCTGCATCTCGTAGACGAGTCCGGCACGCGACTGTGACGCGAAGGGCTCCGAGCTGCCAGCGAGGTTGATGAGGTAGCTCGCGTGAATCGCGACCGGCCCGATCCCTTCCCGCCGGAGGTACGCGGTGAACTCCGGCGCGTTGGCAGGCGGCTCCGGCCGCCGCCGCCACGCAGTCGGGTTGTCGCTGAAGATCTGCAGCGCGCTGCAGCCAATCTGGCGGGCTCGCCGCGCCGCCTTCATCAGGCCGTTTGCGACGCCCAGGTGCATGCCTACCGGCGGAGCCTCGCTCGGCCAGACGATCCGTCGGCGCGGCTCCGGTCGTGCTAGGGTGCGGGCCATGGCTGCCGAGGATCCATCTCGCGCCGACCTGCTGACCGTCGGGCTGCTGGTGTTCTTCCTGTCGTTGATCGTGATCGTGGCGGCGCTGCTGGTCCTGCCCTCGATCCTCTGATCGGCGGCCTCAGCGCCCCCGCCCCCGCTCCTCGCCGACAGGTTGAATCAGCCCGTAGTCGCCCTGCCGGCGCCGGTAGAGGACCGCGATCTTTTCGTCCTCCGCATTGAGGAAGACGAAGAAGGCATGTCCCAGCTCCTCCATCTGTCCGATGGCATCCTCCGGGAACATCGGCACCATGTCGAAACGCTTGATCTTGACGACCGATGCCTCCTGGCCCTCGGGCTCGGCTTCCTCATCGGCCGCGGCTCCGGCGCCCCCTCGGCTGAGCCGCGCCTCGTCGTCGACCGCTCGCTCGCGGACCGACCTCGGCCGTTGCTTGGCTCTGACGACCTGGCGCTCGAGCTTGTCGAGAACCATGTCGAACGCCGCCATTGGCGTGGCACCGATGCCGGTGGATCGCACGACGCTGCCATTGACGTGGAGCGTCACCTCCGCAACGTTGGCCTCCTCGGTCGCATGCGACGCATGGCCGATCAGCTCGACGCTCGCCTCGGAGTCGGGGTGAGCGACCCGATCGAGGCGGCTGAGCTTGCGCTCGATTTCGCTCCGCAGGTGATCGCTCAGCTCTACATTTCGAGCCGTCAGGTTCGTCTTCACCGCGGTCTCCCCTGCGCTGACGATCGGCCTCTACGGTAGCACCGAGCGTTTTACAGCTCTCGTGCGATCGCGAAGCCGAACACGCGCTGGCAACCAGCCTCGAGCAGGACCGCCGCGCAGGCCTCGAGCGTCGCCGACGTGGTCAGGATATCGTCGACAAGGATCACGGCGGGCGGTGGTCGCGCGGTGGGCCGCGGGGCGAATGCTCCGCGAAGGTTGCGCAGCCGGCCTGCGCGATCGAGGTGATGTTGCCTGGTCGTCGCCCTCGTGCGAATCAGAAGGTCTAACCTCTGCAGTCCCGCGGCGCGGGCGAGGGCGTCCGCGAGGAGTGCCGCCTGGTTGTAGCCGCGAATGCGCTCCCGCTCCGGATGCAGTGGAATGGGAGTGAGTTGGACCCGCCCGGAGATTGCCAGCACCCGGTCCAGGACTGGCAGCCCAGCCTCCGCGAGCGCGACCGCCACCTTTCGTGCTCCAACGTATTTCAGGCGCTGCAAGGCCCGGCGCAGGGCACCCTGGTAGGCAAAGGCTGCCGCGGCGACCTCGAAGCTGTCCCCGACGATCCAACCGCCATCGGCCGCCAGGAAGCGATCCGCGTCGCGGCTGGCCGGTCTGAGCGTCGTGCGACAGGTCTTGCAGAGGACATCTCCATACCGACCACAGCCGGCGCACGCCGAAGGCAGGAGCAGCTCGAGGAGAGACATGGGCGCAGCGTGCGCCCGTGCTCCTTACCGCGCGCTTACTCGGCGCTTAGGCTCCCGCCTCTGGGAGATCGGCGATGGCGAGCTGGTCGCCGACCTCGGTATCCGTGCCGCGCAGGGCCCCAGCAGGCAGCTCGAGACAGTCGCGCGCGCCGCGTGCCCACCACACCACGCGCCAGGGCTTCAGGCCGGGCACCACTTTCGTGACTCGCGCAACCTTGTCGACAAATACGACGTCGATCGGATAGCGCATGAAGAACATGTGAATCGAGGGAGAGCGCTCGATCAGGAGGGGCTCGCCGGGTGGCGGCGTGGCCAACAGCCCGACGGTGCGGTCGCGCGCCGAGCTGGCAACCCGGCAACGCTCTGCCAGCACGGTGTTGCGAGCTTCGTTTCGGACGCTAACGTAACGAGCCATGGCGCTGGATATTACGCGCCGCGAGACACGGGACACAAAGCGACGGCCGGCCCGGAGGCCGGCCGTCGGTTGTTCCGAAGCTCTAGTTGATGAGCTTCAGGACAAAGGAGCCGAGGTAGCGTGGGCAGCTGACAGTGCACGTGCCGACCGACAGATTCTGGTTGACGAACGGAGCCTTGAAGTAGCCATAGATCTTCTTGGTGGAGCCGCCTGAAGCGCCGGTCACATGGAAGGTCGCCCATCCCTGGAAGTTGCCGTTGTGGTCGACCACCGGGACTGCAACATCCTCGTTGATGAGATAGGTCGCCACGTCATCGTAGAGGGCGGTGTGGTTGCCCTGGTTGTGCTGCCCGATGTACTCGCCGAACGCGAGCGTCTTCGTGATCACCAGGCTGCCATCGATGATGCTTCGGACCTGGTTGGTATTGACGTTGCCCGTGCCGTAGTTGGTCCATGCGGTATCGCCGGGGCCATTCGGAATGTCGCCGTTACCCTCGCCGAAGGCGAACGGGGCGTTCTTGTTTCCGTACGGCCCCAGCGGGACACCATTGGTGCCGAACGCGTCGATGCTGAAGGTGAACGGGCCAGCCGCCTCGGCGGTATCGGGGTAGCCGCTCTCTGCGGTCGCCGTGGTGCCGACCTGGAAGGTGCTCATACCCACGATCGAGCCGAAGTTGTTGTGGTGCGGCGCGTCGACGTTCGCGGTCACCTTGACGCCGTTGCTAGTGTTGATGGTCACGGGGATGTTCACGCTGTCGACCCCCTGCACCCAGCCGTTCTGGGCAGCCACGGCGCGCGCCGCGGCGATCGTGGCGTTTGCGTCGCCGGTCAGCAGGTAGGTGTTTGCCCCCGCCAGGGACGCCAGGTCGGAAGCGTTCTGCTGCGACCGTCGCTGGGCGAACGCTGCGCCGCCATCGAGGACGAGTCCGACCATAGCGACGATGGCTACCAATGCCACGGCGAAGATGACGAGGATCTGGCCGCGATCGCGGCGATGAGTCCGTTGGATGAATTGGAACATTTGGGCTTTCCTTTTGATGATGACGTTGCTGTTAGGGGATCTGGACGCTGCTGGTGGAGGTCAGGTTGATTGAAGCGGCCAGGTTGAGAAGCGGAGTCACCGGGGTGTACAGAGCGCTCACTTTGACCTTCACGAACATGCCGGGCAGGCAATCGCCGGACGAATTCGTCCCATTGCTGCCATCGATGTCGACGCAGCTGTACGTTGGGTTGGTGAGGTTCGGGACCAGTCCCTTCTGCACATTGACGACTGCCAGTGTCTCAGGGCTGCTACCGAGGGTTGCGCCGGGGTGCACGCTGGTGACGCGGGCGATCTCGCGCGCTGCCTGCGACACGCCGTTGAAGGTGAAGATCCCTCGGCCGAGGTCGAGCACGCCCAGCAGGAGGACGATGAAGATCACGACGGTAAGCGAGAACTCGACCGTAGCCTGGCCACGTGTCCCGGCCGTGGCTGCACGCGGCGAATACGCATCACGGGGTGACATTGATCACCACGTTCTTCGGCAGCGAGGTGCCGGCAGTGTTCGAGACGACGAGCGAAGCCGTGTAAGTCCCCTGGCTCTGATAGGTGTAGGACGGGTTCTTGTTCGACGACGCCCCTGCCCCATCGCCAAAGTTCCATGACCAGATCAGGTTGCATGACGCATTTGACATGTTCGTGGACGTATCAGTGAAGACGAACACCGTCTGCTTCTTCTTGCCGCTCGCCGGGGCGACGGTGAAGTTGGCGACGGGCTTCACGCATGGAGCTGGTGTCGGCGTCGGGCTTGCGGTGGGAGCCGGAGTGGGGGTGGGGCCGGGCGGCGGCGTCGGGGTCGGAGTTGGGGTGGGCGTTGGTGAAGGCGATGGAGTCGGGGTCGAGGCGGCGCCGACCGTCGGCGTCATGGCAATCGTGGCCGACGCCGTATGGGCGAGGGTTATGTTCTGCCCGCCCGTGAAGGTTCCCATCAGTGGAGTGATCAGAGAGAAGTGACCCTGGACCCTGACAGTCACGGTATGCGGGGAGGCCGGCGTGCCTGGTGTGCACGAAGGGCTGCACGTCATGGTCACGTCGGCTTTTTTGACCGTCACGAACGAGTTGGCGGCCTCGTTGATCGCGCGGCACATGACGCGGTTGCTGACTTTGTCGCAGTTCTGGCCCGCCTGGAACGAGGTCGGGTCGAAGGACGCCTCCATCACGCCCTCGCGAGCCGAGTTGGCGATGGTGATCTCCGAGTACCAGACGCGCCCGAGATCAATGGCTCCAAGGAGCAGCAGAAGAAGAACCGGAGTGATAAGAGCGAGCTCGAGCATGGACTGGCCACGGGGCGGGAGGCGGCGAGGCGTCCCGTCGGCTCCGGTGGTCGGTGGCTTGCGCCAGGTTCTGAGATGCATGAATTGGCTCCAGTTGTTTGTCCGTGGTGGCGAATGTACGTCGTTAACCTTGCCTGCCACCTTGCAGGGTCCCGCGAACGGCCCATTACCGCCACGGTACGTTGGTACCGAGATCGGGCTCCGAGAGCGCGTCAGCTGGACATCTCGGTAGACTCTGTGGTCTCTGCAGGTAGCGTCATGACGAGCGTGGTTCCGACATCGGCGGCTGTTCTGACGCTCACTGATCCCCCCATCGCCTCCACCATACCTCGCACGGCATACAGGCCGATGCCGCTGCCGTCTGGGACCAGGTCGCGAGCGCGATCCGACCGGTAGAACTGGTCGAAGGTATGCGCGGCCGTCTCGAGGTCCATGCCGATGCCCCGGTCGGTGACGGCGATCTCGGCCATGCCGGCCGATCCCGATAGGCGGACGGTCACGGCAACAGGAGTCTTCGGAGCGCTGTATTTCACCGCATTGTCGAGAACTCCCCAGAGGGCCTGCTCCACTCTGTCGGGGTCGGCCACGAGCAGCAGGGGCGGCCCGGCGGACTCCAGGCTAAAGGGGCGGTCAGAGCGCAGCGCATCCCAGGTGCGGCGGATGACCGGCTCTGGGCGAAAGATCTCCTGGCGCGGCAGGAGGGCGCCGGCCTCGAGCCGCGAGACGACGAGCAGCTGTCCGACCATCCGCCGCAGCCGGTCGGCCTGGTGTCCGATGACATCGAGGTCCGCCACGGCGGACGGCCCGAGCCCGGGCAATGCCTGCAGCTCCGACGCAAGCGCCCGGATGCTGGTCAGAGGAGTCTGGAGGTCGTGGCTGACCCCGCGCAGGAAGTCCGCCTGAACATCAGCCATCCGGTCGATCTCGTCCGCCTGCAATCGGACCTGCGCGTAGAGGAGCGCGTGCTCGAGCGCCGTCCCAGCGTGCTGGCCCAGCAGGGTCAGGAGATCGAGCTCGGCCTCCGAGGGCTCTGGTCGGCCCTCCCAAGGGGCCGATAGAACCGCGGTCAGCTCTTCGCCAGCTGTCAGGTCGACCACGAGGAAGGCGCCCCATGGCCCATCCAACCGGCGAGCGCGTCCGACCGCGGGCTCATCGCTGCGCTCCGCGACGGACGCCCACCGCTCCAGGTCCCCGATCGGCGACGGCCCCACGCCTTCCTGATCGTCATAGACGCCGGCAGGCAGCCGATCCTCGACGCTGCTGCGCACCAGCGCGAGGGTCCACGTCGGATCCCCAGTGACGAGGCGAGCCAGCCGCACGACATGGGCGGCCACCGAGCGCGGATCGCCCGAGATCGGCGCGGCCTGGGCCTCGGCCGCAAGCAGAGCGACCTGGCGGTTCCGCTCGGCGAGCGCGCCAGCGAGGCGACCATACGCGTCTGCGGACTCGTCCCGACTCGCTGACTCAGGCCGATCGCTCCCATGCCGTGCGAGCTGGACCAGGATCGCGAGTTCGCTGGCCAGGGTGCGGGAATAGACCACCGTCAGTATCAACGCCCACGCCACCGCGACAGCCACCGCCGCTGCGGCAATCCAGCCCGGGCCGATGTTCTGCAATACCGCCTTGGGCACGGCGTCCGCAGCCACGCCAACGAAGAGGGGCGGGGCCACCGCCAGGAGGAGCGCGATGAACACGCGCCCCGAAAGGCTCGCCCGGTTCACGGCTCAGCCCTGGGTCGACAGCGACGCGAGCCGATAGCCAATGCCCCGCTCGGTGAGCAGGTGTCGAGGCCGATCCGGGTCTTCCTCGAGCTTTCGTCGAAGTCGCCGAACAGTAACCCACACGTAGGACGGCTCTGCTCCGTCCGCCTCCGACCAGACGCGGTCGAGGAGCAGATCGGTGGGTACAACACGATCGATGGAGGCGGCAAGAACGCCCAGCAGCCGCGCTTCGATGCGGGTCAGCTGCTGCGCCCCGGCGGGCGTGACCATCCGCCGCGTGGCCAGATCGATCTCGATCCGGCCGTCGCCCAAGCGGAGTGAGGGGCTGCCGATGGGTGCTCGTCGGAGTATTCGCTGCACGCGAGCAATCAGCTCGTCCGGATCGAATGGCTTGGTGATGTAATCCTCGGCATAGAGCTCGAGGGCGCTCACCTTCGCTTCGGATGCGTCGACGGCTGAAAGCACGATAATCGGCAGGTCGGCCAACTGCTTGATCCGTCGGCAGAGCTCGAAGCCGTCCATGCCAGGCATCATCAGATCGACGATGACGAGCGACGGCCATGAGCCTTGCAGCAGCTTGAGCGCCGCCGGCCCAGAGGATGCGGTTATGACCGAATAGCCGGCGCGGGCGACCCGCCTCGAGAGGACGGACAGGAGGGTGAGATCGTCGTCGACGAGGAGGACCGCCGGCCGCAGCGCCGGCTGCATCTCAGATTCCGACGCCCTTGATGACGGTGATCACTGCCGGCCCGAGAATGACGATGAAGATCGTGGGGAAGATACAGCCGACCATCGGGAACAGCATCTTGATCGGCGCCTTGGCGGCGGCCTCCTCGGCGCGCTGACGGCGCTCGATGCGCAGCTGCTGCGACTGGACCTGCAGCACGCGTGCGATCGGCACGCCGAGCTGCTCCGCCTGGACGATTGCCCCGATGAAGTTCGAGATCGGTCGCGCGTCGGCGCGCTTGGCGACATCGCGCAATGCATCGCGTCTCGTTCGCCCCATGCGGACCTCCGCCAGCGCCTGGCGGAACTCATCGACGAGAGGCCCAGCCATTTTCTCGACCACTTTGGCGAGAGCCGCGTCAAAGCCGAGACCAGCCTCGACGGAGATGATCAGCAGGTCGAGGCAATCGGGAAGCTGAAGCACCATATCGAGGGAGCGCTTCGAGATCCGCTTGCCAAGCCAGTACTCGGGGATGATGTATCCGAAGATCAGCCCCACGACGGCGAAGAGGAACCCGAGGGTGACGCCGCCCAGAAGCAGGCCGACGAGGAGCAGCACGATTCCCAGCACGATGGCGACGAGGAGCTTGACGCCGACCCAGTCAGCCCCACGCAGACCCCCCGGATAGCCGGCACGCTCAAGGCGTGCCTCGGTTCGTGCGATGACGCCGCCCTGGTCACCTCCGCTCCTGCGGCCGAGAGTCGACAACCGCTTGATCAGCGGTCGGAATGTGCGCTCGAAGAACGGCTGCTGCAGCTCCATCTCCTCGAGCGTTTGGGGAGCGACGACCAGCTGCGAGAGGCGCTGCTGGACGGCGTCCTGCGGCGGACGGACGGCGAGGCCGAACGTCACGAGAAGAACGGCAGCCGCTGCGATCGCGGCGATGATCATTTCGGGTGGCATCTGCACTACACCTTGATGTCGATGATGCGGCGAATCAGGAGATAGCCGCCGAACATGCTCAGCCCGCCCACCGCAAAAAGAATGCACCCAGCGGAAGGCCGAACATCTCCGGCGGCTTGTCGAGCATCTTGCCCATGTATGTGGGGCTGATGAGGAACAGGATCGCTCCGAGGGCCACCGGCAGCAGCATCAGCACGTAGCCGCTGTAGCGCTGCATGGCGGTGAGGGTCTGGATCTCGCCGGTGATCCGGACCCGCTCGCGGATCGTGAACGCGATGGCGTCCAGAACCGTGGCGAGGTTACCCCCGACCTGAGTCTGGATCACGATGGCCGTGACCATCAACTCGAGATCCTCGGAGGCGACGCGCCGGACGAGGTTGTTCAGAGCGCCGGTCAGCGACATGCCCAGGCTCATCTCGCGAATGACCCGGTCGAACTCGGTCGCCAGTGGAGGCCCCGACTCGCGCGTTACGAGCTCCATGCCCTGCAGGAAAGAGGATCCCGAACGGAGGGAGTTGGCGAGCAGGGTGATCGTGTCGGGTAGCTGCTTGTTGAAGTTGTCGAGGCGCTTTGCCTGCCGTCGCTTCAGGTACCAGCGCGGCGCGAAGGCGCCGAGGAGGAAGAAGATCAAGAGGGCGATCGGGTTCCGGAATGCCGGGAAGATGAACCCAATGACGAAAGCGACGACAACGAAGGCCATCGGCGTGATGGCCCAGATCCACCAGGAACTCCGCTGGCTTCAGCTTGAGATCTGCTCGAGCGATATCGGTCGACAGCCGGGCCGCGAGGTCCTGACCCTCGATTGCCCGCGTCAGGCCCGCCACGACTGCAGATTCGCGCTCAGCGGGCTCCCCCGGACGCGCGGTCCATGCCGCCAGCCGATGCGTACTTCTCGAGCCGCGAGGCGACGGTGCCGCTGCCGCCGCTCATGGCGACACCCACGGTGACGAGGAGGACCGCGCCCGCGGCGACGCCGGCAATCAGGAACGGCAGCATGCCCATGGTCTGACTCCTTCCTAGAACGGTGAGCCGAAGACGTTCGGCGGCAGGTGGATACCGGGCACTTCGAACTTCTCGACGAACTTGGGGCGGATGCCAGTTGGCCGAGCTTGCCCTCGATCTTGCCCTCGACGACCGCGTCTGCTCGAAGATGAAGATGTCCTGCATGACGATGACGTCGCCCTCCATCCCCTGGACCTCCGTGATGGTGACGATCTTGCGCGAGCCATCCTTGAGGCGGTTCTGGTGGACGATCAGGTCCACGGCGGATGCGATCTGCTCGCGGATGGCCTTGCAGTGGCAGGTCCATGCCGGCCATCAGCACCATCGTCTCGAGACGGGACAGCATGTCGCGCGGGGTGTTGGCGTGGCCGGTCGACATCGAGCCGTCATGGCCGGTGTTCATCGCCTGCAGCATGTCGAGCGCCTCGGCGCTACGGCACTCCCCGACGACGATGCGGTCGGGGCGCATGCGCAGTGCGTTGCGCACGAGCTCGCGGATCGGGACCGCGCCCTTTCCCTCGATGTTCGACGGGCGGGCCTCGAGCGTCACGACGTGCTCCTGCCGGAGCTGGAGCTCGGCGGCGTCCTCGATCGTGACGATGCGCTCGTCGTCGGGGATGAACGACGAGAGGATTTGAGCATGGTCGTCTTGCCGGAGCCGGTGCCGCCGGAGACGAAGATGTTCAGGCGGGCCTTCACGCAGGCCTCGAGGAACTCGAACATCTCGGG
>CAWCXQ010000007.1:0-198352 GCA_963799675.1 uncultured Chloroflexia bacterium | reverse complement strand
CGACCGGGTCTGGGACGAGTTCTACTACACGGGCCGGCACGACCGCACCCGGGCCGAGCTGGACGCCGTACGCGCCGCTCCGGCCGCGGCTGCGCCGCTGCTCACCGCCGACCGCGACGAGGCGGTCGAGCTGGTCAACGAGATGCTCAGCGAGGCCCGGGCGGTCCCCCAGCTGGTGCGGCACGACCACTTGGACTGGCACCTCCACGCCGTCGAGCCCGAGCGCGCCGCTGGACCGGCGGATCGCTGGTCGAGACGGCGATGGCGATGATCGACGTGATCCGCGCCGACGAGATGTCCCGGCTGGCCAGTCTGCGCGGACGACGACTGCGACGACGTCGTGCTCGACCTGTCCCGCAACCGCTCGAAGCGGTTCTGCTCCACCGACCTGCGGCAACCGGAACGCCGTCGCGGCCTACCGGGCCCGTCAGAGGCTAGTACCAGACGTTCCGCGGGAGGAACCGCCGCAGCACCTCGACGAACACCTCCGGCTGCTCGCGAGTGCACCCAGTGGCCGGCGTCCTTGATCGGTGACCCGGCGGTTGCGCGGGAACCAGCGGTCCATCGCGCCGGCGTAGTCGTCGCGCGACGTAGTCCGAGTCGGCGCCGCCCACCCACAGCACCGGGCCGTCGTACGGCGCCGTCGCGGCCAGCCGCTCCTCCGGCCAGCCGGTGAGGCGTCCAGGTCGTCGCCGAGCAGCGTCAGGTTGAGCTGCCAGCGCCAGCCGTCGTCCCGTGCCCTCGCGGCGCAGGTTCTGCAGCAGGAAGCCGCGCACCGTCGGGTCCGGCACCGCCTCGCGCCAACGCCTCGTCGGCCTGCGACCGCCGCTGGAGGCCGTCCAGGTCGACGCCGCGCATGGCGTCGATGTAGCCGTCGAACTCGGTGGCGTGTCGTACGGCACCGGCGCCACGTCCACCACGGCCAGCCGCTCGACCAGCTCGGGGTGGCGCAGCGCGACCACATCGCGATCTTGCCGCCCATGGAGTGGCCGACCAGCGCGACCGGGTCGTCGGCGGAGAGCAGCTCGGCCACCTGGTCGGCCGACGTCGAGGTAGTCGAAGTGGTCGCTCCACGGCGAGCGCCCGTGGTCTGGCATGTCGACGAGCAGTGACCCGGTGCCGGTCCGCCAGCGCCTTGGCGATCGGCGGTCCAGTTCTTGCCCTGTCCGAACAGCCCGTGGCAGAAGACCACCCGGCTGCCGGACTCCCCCAGCTCGGTCGTGTGCAGAGGTTGGCCGGTCTCAGCACCACCGGCGCACGCCGGTCGGCTGAGGTCGAGGTCGCGGCAGCACCACGGCCAGCGGGTCGGTCCGTACGACGCGCAGGTCTTCGCGAAGTCCTGCGGTGCGGTACTCGACCGACGAGCACCTGGTCGCCGAAGTGGTCGACGTAGGCGTCGCACTCGTCGTACCGCCCGCACTCCTCGGCGACGGCGAAGTCGAAGCCGATCCGGCGTGCCGTCGAAGCTCGGCAGGTTCTTCTGCCCGGCCGCGAGCCCGGCGTCGTGCGCCTGCGCGACGAGCAGCCGGGCGAACGGCCCGCGCTGCCTGCGCTCGACCAGGCCGTGGCTGCGGGTGAACGAGTCGAGGTTGTCGTACTCGACCGCGTCGAAGCCGTCGCGGGCGCAGCCGGCGCTCCACCGACCGACGATCCGGGCGAGCCCCTCCGCTTGGCCGGCGTCCGGACGTCGAGCAGCCACTCGCCCCACGCCTCGTCCACGACGGGCCGCCGTCGCGTCGCGGAGCAGCAGGCCCGGTGCCGTGCCCAGAACCGCCTCGTCCGGCTGGGTCTGGAAGCCGTTGACGTAGCAGACGTTGTACCGCCCGGCGCCGGCGGCGGTCCGGTCGCGGACCACGATGCCGACGTTGTCGGGCAGGTCGGCGTTGCCGCCGAGCTGGTAGTCGACGTCGGTCCCGGTCGGCAGCGCCGGCACCGTCAGCGCCGCGGCCGCGAGCACGCTGACCAGGGCCGGGACCACCTGACGAACCTACCGGTCAGAAGTCGAACCGCCGAAGTCGACGCCGCCGAGTCCCCTCCGCCGAACCCGCCAGGTCACCCCCGCCGTCACCGCCGCCATCACCACCGCCGTACCGCCGCCGTCGCCCCCGCGTCTCCCCCGTCTACCCGCCGTACGCCGTCGCCCCAGCCGAGGCCACCGTCCAGCAACGAGCCGACGAGCAGCCCGGTGAACAGCATGTTCATGCCGCCACCGAAGTAGCCGGCGGCGTACGGCGCGTAGGCGCGGCCGCCCTGGTAGTACGGCATCCGCTGCGCGCCCACCATCACCTGCCGGGTGTCCGGCTCGGCGCCGGCGCGGACCCGTTCGGCGTCCAGCGCGCAGGCCGGGACCTCGCGCGCGGCGCCGCCGGGCGGCGTCCACTCGACGTCGGTCACCGACAGCCCGTGCCGCGGGTCGAAGAAGCAGGGTGGTCGCCGGGTCGGCAGCGGCTCGCCGGCCACCCGGGCCCGGACACACGCGATCGCGTAGCGGCCGTCCTCCAGGATCTCGGTCACGTGCCGGACCTGCTCGGGCTCGGTCAGCCGGTCCGCGGACAGCTTGGCGGACTCGTAGGCGTCCAGCGCCCGCTGGTAGTCGGCGCGGGCGCCCGCGTCGAGCTCCCGGCCGGCCAGCTCCGCGTCCAGCTCCTGGAGGTCGGTGCCGAGGGCGGTGACGTCCTCGAACGCCAGCTTCTGGACCGGCTCCAGCTCCACCCGCCGCTGCTCGAGCTGACGCTCCTTGCCGCGCCGGCTGGCCACCACCGCTGCCACGACCAGGGCGACGAGGACGAGGACGACGAGCCACTCCATGGGTCGAGCGTACGGTCGTCCGCCTGAGCGACCCGGGCTGGAACCAGCTGCTCCGCGACCAGCTCGAGTGGCACTGGGACCATCAGCTCCGGCCGCGCTTCGAGGGGCTCAGCGACGACGAGCTGCACTGGGAGCCCGGCGACGACGTGACCACGATCCAGTGGCGGCTCGACCACATCATCTGGACCCTGGCCGACCGCTCCGCCACTTCGGCCGCTCGCCCGTCGACGAGGGGACCTTCCCGTTCTCCGCCACCGCCGACGGGACGCTCCAGCTGCTGGACCGGGAGTACGCCACCTGGGTCGAAGGGGTCCGCTCGCTCGGGGAGGACGGCCTGCTCTCTCCCTGCGGCCCTGCCGAGGGCCCGTGGCACGCCTCACCCAAGGCCGCGATCGTGACCCACGTCCACAAGGAGGTCATCCACCACGGCGCCGAGGTGGCACTGCTGCGGGACCAGTACGCCGTGCGCAGGAAGCTCCGGGGCGCGAGGTTCGAGGACACCGACCTGCGCGAGGCCAGGTTCGTGAGCTCCCACCCTGGCCGGCGTCGTGATGCGCGGGGTGGACGTCCAGTCCCTCCAGATCGACGCACCGTGGCTCCTCGAGGACGGAGAAGGCTCGCTGCTGGTCAACGACGTCGACGTGGCCCCGTTCGTCGAGGCCGAGCTCAACCGCCGCTTCCCCGGCCGCGCCGACCGGCGCGCCACCGACCCGGACGGCCTGCGCGCTGCGTGGGCCGCCCTCGAGCGCGCCTGGGCGGCCACGCTGGCGCGCACGGACGCGATGCCGGCGGGCAGCGTCGACCGCTCGGTGGACGGCGAGTGGTCGTTCGCGCAGACCCTGCGGCACCTCGTCCTGGCCACGGACATGTGGCTGGGGCGGGCGATCCTGGAGCGGGACCAGCCGTTCCACCCTCTCGGCCTGACCGACTCCAGCCTCGACGACGAGGGCTTCGACATCTCGGTTTCGCGACCGAACCACCGTCGTACGCCCAGGTCCTCGAGGCCCGGGCCGGCCGACAGGCGATGGTGCGCGACTTCCTCGCCGACGCCACGGCGGAGGAGCTGGCCGGGCGCCGCACGAACCCGCATGACCCCGACCAGCCGGTGACCACGCTCAGCTGTCTGCACGTGATCCTCGAGGAGGAAGGGGAGCACCACCGCTTCGCCACCCGCGACCTGGTGGCGATCCAGAACCCGGTCCTACGGCCGGCCCGTCGTGAGGGCACCGATCGGCCCCGGCGTGAGCTCGGGGGACTCCTCGACGAACCTGGTCGCGAGGTCGCCGAGGGCCTCGGAGAGCAGAGCGTCGTCGGCGCCCCAGTCGGCGAGCTCCTCGGCGAGCCACGCCCGCAGCGCGGTGACGACCTTGTCCATCTCGTCCTGGCCACGCTGGGTGAGGCGGACCTCGCCGTCGGCGCCCACCGAGGTAGCCGCGCTGGACGGCGTCCGGCGAAGGCGGGCTCGAGCACCGCGGCGGGAAGGTGGTAGCGTCGGCTGATCTCCTCGATGGTGGCCGGCCGCTCGAGCCGGGAGCGCAGGTAGACCTGCCCGACCGCCCAGCCGTCCGACGGGCCCAACCGCCGCGCCCGAGCGCTCGCGCACCAGCGGCAGGTGCGTGCGGCCCTTGCGCTGGAGCAGGCGGGCGATGGCCAGCTGCAGCTGCTGCCGGGGGCTCGGAGCCCTCCGGCATGCCGAAGCCCTCGCCGACGTCAGCGGCGGTGCTCCGCGCCGTGCCGCGCAGCGGGACCTCCTTGAGGAACAGCGCCAGGACGAGCGCGACCAGCGGCACCGGCACCGCAGCGAGGAACACGACGTGCACCGCGTGCGCGTAGGCCGTCGACGATCGGCGCGATCTGGTCGGCGGGATAGGCGTGCAGCGCCGTCGGGCGTCGCTGACCGCGGCGGGGTCGACGCCGGGCGACGCGGCCACGGCTGCGGGCAGCCGGTTGTTGAGCACGTTGGCGTAGACGGTGCCGAACACGGCGGCGCCGAACGAGCTGCCCAGGGTGCGGAAGAACGTCACCCCCGAGGTCGCGACGCCGAGGTCGGCGTACCGGCCGGTGCTCTGCACGACGATCGTCAGGACCTGCATGGACGAGCCGATGCCGACGCCGAGCACCAGCATCCCCAGCGCCATCTGCCAGTACGGCGTGTCGCACGTCGAGCCGGGACAGCAGGTACAGGCCCGACCGCCATCACCGCCGAGCCGACGACCGGGAAGATCTTGTAGCGGCCGGTCCGGCCGACGACCGTGCCCGACGACGAGCGACATGGCGAGCAGCCCGAGGACCATCGGCAGCGTCTGCAGCCCCGACTCGGTGGCCGACGACCCCTTGCACGTACTGCAGGTACGTCGGGCAGGAACGTCATCGACGCCGAGCATCGCGAAGCCGACGATGAACGCGAGCACCGACGACACGTGAACACCGCGAGCGTGAACAGCCGCAGCGGCAGCATCGGCTCGGCGGCGCGGCGCTCGACGAACACGAAGGCGCCGAGCGCCACCAGCGAGCCGACGAACAGTCCGACGATGGTCGGCGAGGTCCAGTCGTACTGCGTGCCGCCCCAGGACAGTGGCCAGCGTCAGCCCGGCCGGCGCCGACGCGACACGAACGACGATGCCGAGGTAGTCGATGACCGGCCGGCCGCGCGCTGCGATCGACGGCATCGTCATCGCGGCCAGGACGATCACCAGCGATGCCGATCGGCAGGTTGACGTAGAAGCCCAGCGCCAGGACAGGTGGTCGGTGAACAGCCCGCCGAGCAGCGGGCCGATCACGGTCGTGACGCCGAAGACCGCGCCGAGCGCGCCCTGGTACTTGCCGCGCTCGCGCAGCGGGATGACGTCGGCGATCAGCGCGGTCGCGGTCACCATCAGGCCGCCGGCGCCGATGCCCTGGACGGCGCGCCAGCGCGATCAGCCAGGTCATGCTGCGGCGAGCCCGCACAGCGCCGAGGCCGACGACGAAGATCGCCGCGCCGAGCTGGAAGATCAGCTTGCGGCCGAACAGGTCGCCGAACTTGCCGGCGAGCACCGTCGCGATCGTGTCGGCCAGCAGGTACGACGTGACCACCCAGGACATGTGCCCGGCGCCGCCGAGGTCGCCGACGATGGTCGGCAGCGCCGTGGAGACGATCGTCTGGTCGAGCGCCGCCAGCAGCATCCCGAGCAGGATCGTGACGAACACGAGGTTGATCCGGCGCCGGTCCAGCGGCTCCTCGGCGGGCGCTGGGCGGCTCCACCAGGGCGGCCATGCGCACCTCCAGGACCGGGAGCGGCGGCGAAGGGCGCCCTGTCCAGTCCTATCACCATCGGCAGGTCGAGCGCCCGGCCCGCCGAAGAGCGAGCGCGGTCAGAGTCCGCGGTCTCCACTCCCAGCAGCTCGCGCACCCGCGGCACCACCTGGGTGCCGTAGAGCCGGATCGACTCCAGCCGCAGCTCGTGGGGCAGCGTGCCGACGGCGTACTTGAGCTGGAAGCGCGACAGGCCGAGCGTCCGCATCGCCCAGGCGATCTTCCTGCGCCACGGTCTCGGGCGAGCCGACGAACAGCGCGCCGGTCGGGCCGGCCCTGCCTCGAACTGCTCCGCGCGTGTAGGGGCCCCAGCCGCGCTCGCGGCCGATCCGGGTGAACGCGTCGGCCTGGTGGGGGTACATCTGCTCGCGCGCCAGCTCGTCGGTCGCCGCGACGTGGCCGGGGCTGTGCATCGAGATCGGCCGGGTCGGCGTGCCCGTAGTGCTCGAGCGCCCGGTGGTAGAGGTCGACCAGCGGCGCGAACTGCTCGGGCGAGCCGCCGATCACCGCGACCACCAGCGGCAGGCCGTACGACGCCGCGCGGACCACCGACTCCGGGCGTGCCGCCGACGCCGACCCACGCCGCGAGCAGCCGTGCTCGGTGCGCGGGATACACCTGCGGACTCCTCGAGCGGCGGCCGGATCGGCCCTCCCAGCGTGACCGGCTCCTCCTTGAGCAGCTGCGCGAACAGCTCGAGCTTCTCGGAGAACAGCACCTCGTAGTCCTCGAGGCGAGAGCCCGAACAGCGGGAACGACTCGGTGAACGAGCCGCGGCCCAGCGTCACCTCGGCCCGGCCGCCGGAGACCGCGTCGAGGGTGGCGAACCGCTGGAACACCCGGATCGGGTCGTCGGAGCTGAGCACGGTCACCGCCGTGCCGAGCCGGATCCGCCGGTCTGCGCCGGCGATCGCGGCCAGCACCACGTCGGGCGCGCTGATCGGCGAAGTCGGCGCGGTGGTGCTCGCCCGACGCCGAAGAAGTCCAGGCCGACCTCGTCGGCCAGCACCGCCTCGTCGACCACCTGGCGGATCGCCTCGGCGTGGGGGACCGGGCTGCCGTCGGGCGCCGAGCCCAGGTCGCCGAAGGTGTCGAGGCCGAAGGTCGGGCGCTCCGGCGAGCCCAGGCGGCGCAGGTCGACCACGGAAGCACCCTAGGCGCGATGATGGCGGCGTGGAGCAGCGGCTGTCCGAGGCGCGGCTGCCGGACGGCACCCGGATCGCCTACGCGTCGGTCGGGCGCGGCCCGGTCCTGCTGCACGCGCCCGGGTGGCTGACCCACCTCGAGCACGGCTGGGCCATCCCGCAGGAGCGGGCGTTCTACGAGCGGCTGGCCCGGGGAAGGACGCTGGTGCGCTACGACCGGCCCGGCTGCGGCCTGTCCGGACCCAGCGACAGGTCGCCGTCCCTCGAGCTGGAGGCCGAGGTGGTCCAGGCGGTGGCGGACGCGACCGGCGCCGAGCGGGTCGAGCTGTTCGGCGCGTCGCTGGGTGTCGCCGCGGCCGTGGCGTGGGCCGCACGCAACCCCGACCGGGTGTCCAGGCTGGTGTTGTACGGCGGCTGGGTGCGCGGCGCCGAGGTCGCCGAACCCGACGTCCGGGCGCACGTGCTGGGGCTGATCAGCACCGACTGGGGGCTCGGCTCCGACGTGCTGGCCGACATCTTCGCGCCCAGCGCGGATGCCCCGACCCGGGCGGCATTCACGTCGTACCAGCGGGCCGCGGCCGAGCCGGCCACGGTCCGTGCCCTGCTGGAGCTGCGCACGCGCTCGACCTGACCGACCTCTTGCCGCAGGTCAGGGCGAGGACCCTGGTGATCAACCGGGAGCAGGACCGCGCGGCGCCGTACGCCCAGGCCGAGGAGCTGGCGGCCGGGATCCGGGGCGCCCGCCTCGTCCGGCTTCCCGGCCGCGACCACCTGCCCTACGTCGGCGACGCCGATGGCCTGGCCGACACCATCCGGGGCTTCCTCGGACTGTCCACCGGCCATGCACCCGGCGGGGTGCTGACGCCGCGGCAGCGGGAGGTCGCCGCGCTGGTCGCCGAGGGGCTGAGCAACCGCGAGATCGCGGACCGGCTGGTGATCACCGAGCGGTCCGCCGAGTCCCACGTCGAGCGGATCCGTACCCGCCTCGGGTTCCGCTCCCGGGCCCAGGTGGCCGCCTGGGTGGCCCGCGGCGGCGCCTGACTGCGGTAGTTCCACGGCTGCTCCGGGATCGCGCTGCACGCCATCCTCGACGGATGTTCCGCGTCTACTCACTCACCTGCTACCTCGCCTTCTGGCTCACCACGGCGTGGGCCGTCGGCTTCGTGGCCGGCTTCGACGCGCTGCCCTCCATCGACGGGCGCACAGGAACGCCGGCGGCGAAGGCGGTGGCCATCGACCTGGGTCTGCTGCTGCTCTTCGCCGTCCAGCACACGGTGATGGCCCGGGCGGAGGCCAAGCGGTGGCTCACCCGGTGGCTGGACGAGCGCGCGGAGCGCAGCACCTACGTGCTGGCCGCCAGCGGCTGCCTGGCCCTGCTGTTCTCCCAGTGGCGGGCGCTGCCCGAATCGGTGTGGCACGTGTCGGCCGACCCCGCCCGGGCCGCGCTCTGGATCGCCTGCACGGCCGGTTGGTGCCTGGCCATCGCTGCCACCGTTCCCGCCGGCCACCTGGAGTTCCTCGGCGTCCGGCCGGAGCGGGACGGCGGGCTGGTCGTCGACGGTCTCTACTCGTGGACCCGCCACCCGATGATGCTGGGGGTGCTCGTCGCGTTCTGGGTGACCCCGGACCTCACCGTGGGTCACCTGCTCTTCGCGGCGGCCGCCACGGCGTATGTGTTCGTCGGCATCCGCTTCGAGGAGCGCGACCTGCGCCGGCGGTTCGGCGCGGCGTACGCCGACTACGCGCGCGAGGTTCCTGCCGTGTTCCCCCGCCCTGGCGTCAGACGGCCGCCAGTCGGCCGTCCGGCGTCGGTGCGCCAGCCCGTCCTTGACGACGAGGGTCAGCGCGCGCTCGAACCGGTCGTGCTCCCAGTACGGCGCTCCGACCAGCTCGGCCAGCCGCTCGGGTGCCTGCGGGCCGTTGGCCTCCAGGGCCCGGACGATCTGGCCCATCTCGTGGAAGACCTGGCGGTCGCGCCTGCCCTCGGTGCTGGCCTTGGGTGGTGGCATCGGCATGAGGTGTCTCCATCTGTCGAGGTCAGGCGGTCGCCGGCTGCGGCGTCGAGCCGGCACCGGCTCCGTGCCGGTGTCCGCGTCGGCGTCCTCGGCGGTCAGCGGCGTGGCGATGCTCTCCAGCGACTGCCCCTCGGCCTTGACGCCGAGGAAGACCTGCGACGATCCCGCCGGCCACCATCAGCGCGGCGCCGATGTAGTAGCCGAGCGCGATGTCGGTGATGTCCTTGCGGCCGTGGCTTGTCGATCAGGCTAGCCGAAGTACAGCGGCCCGGTGATGCCGCCGGCAGCGGTGCCGATGGCGTAGAAGAACGCGATGCACAGCGCCCGGGTCTCCATCGGGAAGACCTCGCTGGCGGTGAGGTAGGCCGCGCTGGCACCGGCCGAGGCGAAGAAGAAGATGACCGCGCCCATCAGGGTCAGCGTGACGGCGTCGAAGCAGCCCAGGAAGAAGCCGGCGACGGCGAGCAGGACGCCGGAGACGATGTAGGTGCCGGCGATCATCCTGACCCGGCCGACGCGAGTCGAACAGCGGGCTGAGCAGCAGCGCGCCGAGCGAAGTTGCTGGCCGCGAAGACCGCGATGTACCAGCCGGTCTGCTTGACGCCGAGGAACGTGCGTCAGGGTGTCGCCGTAGGTGAAGAAGAACGCGTTGTAGAGGAACGCCTGGCCGACGAAGAGCGAGAAGCACAGCACGGTGCGCTTCGGGTACGAGCGTGAACACGGTCTTGGCGATCAGCGGCAGGCCGATGGTCTTGCGCTGGCGGATGGTGATCGTCTCGGTCGACCGCGTCGAGCTCCTTGCCGGTCTCCTCGCTCGACGGTCTTGCTCGATGTCCTGGACGATCTCCTCGCCCTCGTCCTCGCGGCCGTGGATGAACAGCCAGCGCGGGCTCTCGGGCACGTTGCGCCGGACCAGCAGGATGCCGACCGCGCAGGATCGCGCCCAGGCCGAAGGCCAGCCGCCAGCCCCAGGCCGGGTCGATCGACGGTCGGGTCGAGCAGCGGGATGGTGAGCAGCGCGCCGACGGCCGCGCCGACCCAGAACGAGCCGTTGATGGCGATGTCGACCCGGCCGCGGTACTTCGCGGGGATCAGCTCGTCGATGGCGGAGTTGATCGCGGCGTACTCGCCGCCGATGCCGGCACCGGTGATGAACCGGGCGCGCGAAGTACCACATCGGGTTCATCGAGAACGCCGTCAGCACGGTCGCCGACGGTGTAGACGCCCAGCGTGATCATGAACAGCTTCTTGCGCCCGAACCGGTCGGTGAGCTGGCCGAAGAACAGGGCGCCCGAGACAGGCGCCGGCGACGTAGACGCGCCGGCGAAGCCGATCTGGGAGCTGCGTCATGCCCGAGCCCGTCGTGTGGGCGGCTTGAGGGCGTCCGACATCGAGCCGACGATGGTCACCTCGAGCCCGTCGAGGATCCAGACGGTGCCCAGCCCGATCACGATCAGCCAGTGCCACCGCGCCCACGGCAGCCGAACAAGATGTACTCGTCGGCCACCACCGGCCTCCGGGCTTGCCACGCGCTTCCGTGTGTTCACCACCCGCTTCCATGAGCTGACCGAACAGACAGTCGAAGCCTATCGGCGCAGCCTCGAATGGGTTTTGCGCCGGCAACGTGAGACGCTCATCGTTACGATGGTGACGCTTGTCGCCACCATTTTGCTCTACATGATTATCCCCAAAGGCTTCCTGCCCTTGCAGGATACCTTGGCTGGATCACTGCGGTGACAGAAGCCGGAACCGACGTTTGTTTGCGGGATGCAGTGCCGCCAGCGTGCTGAAAAGAGGAACGGTGTCAGGCCGCGTTGCATGCGACGAACATATGTAACGAACGAAGTACAAGAACGGCAAGGGCGATTGCTCAACGACCTGAGGGAGCCGATGTGACCTTGGTCTCGGCCGGGGAAGGTGAAAAGTGCTGCGCCCGGTGGACGCCAAGCGGGGATAATCGGGCCATGTCCACTCCTCAATCAACCAGGCGATCGAATACCGCCGCCACCGTCGCCGCCGGGGTGGTGCTGCTCCTTGTCGCCGGCGTGGTCGCCTTCTTCCTGCTGCGCGGCGGCAAGCCGGCGGCCGTCGCTCCGACCCCATTGCCGAGCCCCGAGCAGACCCTCGACGAGGCGCTGCTCAACAAGCGCCTGACGGTGCTGGTGATCGGCACCGATGTGAACAAGGCCCGCGCCGCCAAGGGTGAGGCGGCAAACACGGACAGCCTGATGCTGGCTAGCATCGCTGCCGGACAGAAGTCGCTGCTTCTCACGTCGCTGCCCCGCGACACCGTCGATGTCCCGTTGCCGGGTGGCGACAAGTGGGACAAGAAGATCAACGCCCTCTTCACCGAGAAGGGGGTCGACGCCCTGGTGGGAGCCATGCAGGAGCTCTTCGGCGTGCCGATCGACGGCTATGTCAAGGTCGACATGGACGACTTCCAGTCGCTCGTCGACGCGGTCGACGGGATCGAACGTCAACCCCGACAAGGCGCTCGACGACCCCAAGATCGGGCTCAAGCTCGACGCGGGCAAGCAGCACATCGATGGCGCCACCGCGCTGAAGTACGTGCGCTCGAGGGTCGACACCGACTACGGTCGCGCCGGGCGACAGCAGGAGGTGATCCTGGCGCTGGTCGCGAAGCTGGTCGACCCGAACACCGATGTCGACCTGCTATCGCTGCTCGATGGCCTCAAATCGCTCGAGACCGATCTGCCGCTCGAGAAGCTGCCGACCCTGGTCGAGATTGGACGGCGCGCGAGCGACGCCGAGGCGACCAGGCAGGTGATCAAGCCGCCGGACTTCATCACCTTCGAGGGAGACCGGGGCGATGGGCGGGGCTACATCCTGGAGCTGGATGTCGAAAAGATCCGATCGTTCGTGGAGGACGCGATCGGGCAGTAGGCGGGCTACTCGGTGGCGGGCTCCTCCGCGGGGGCCTCGCCCTCGGCACCCTCCTCGCCCTCGGCACCCTCCTCGCCCTCGGCACCCTCCTCGCCCTCGGCCACGACGACCTCTTCTGGCTCCTCCGCGCGCGGCGGCAGAACCTTGGCCACCAGCTCCTCGAGGTCGGTCAGCATCTGGACCTTCTCGTCGAGCGGCAGGTCGCGGACGTGGATCGCCGTCTCGAGGTCGACCAGGCCGCTGACGTCGACCGAGATCTCGTGCGGAATATCGTCCGGCAGGGCCTTGATCCGCACGTGATCGATCGCGTGCATGAGGCTGCCGCCGGTCTCCTCGATGGCGGGCGCCTCGCCGGTGAACACGAGCGGGATCTCGACCTCGATCTCCTGCTTGAGGTCGACCACGAAGAAGTCGACATGCACCGGATTGCCGCTCAAGGGGTTGCGCTGGACGCTCTTGATGATCGCGCTCTTGCCGGTGCCCGCGCCATCCACCTTGATCTTGATGATGCTGCTCCGGCCGGCGGCGCGATAGAGCGTCTCGAAGCGCTTGACCTCGACCTGCACGGGGGTCGACTCGATCCCCTTGCCGAACACGACGCCGGGCACGAATCCGTCACGACGCAGGCGGCGGTTCTCCTTGCCGAGCGCGGCGCGCGGATCGAGGGCGATCTCGAAGTCCATGGGTTCCTCAATCGGGCGTTCGGGCGGCGCCGAACGCGGGAAATGGATCGATCTGTGGGTGGGAATGGTACAGGGCGACGCCCAGGCCGGCAAGGATGCGCGCTGCCGGATGGTCAGGCCACGCGCCGTCGAAGGGCGATCGCGAGTCCGCTGATCGCCAGCCCGGCAACTGCAATGAGGCCCAGCGCCAGGCGCAGGCTGGTCACCTCCGCCACGCCGCCAACGAGGCCGGGGCCGAGCACGAATCCGCCGTATCCGATCGTGGTGATCACCGCGCTGGCTGCACCCGCTCGACGCGGGGCGGCGTCGCCGGCGAGCGAGAACGCGATGGGAGCCACTCCCGCAAGCGCGAGGCCGACCAGCAGGAAGCCCGCAAGGATGAGCGGCGGCAACTCGGTGCCGAGCGCGAGGGCCATCCCCGCCGCCGCCAGGAGGCCGGCCGCGCCCAGCGTCGGAATCCTGCCGAACCGCCCCGCGACGCCGGCCGTCGCCAGCCGTCCGCACAGCATCGCGGCGTGGAAGGTGGCCACCCCGGCCGCCCCGAACAGGGCCGGGAGATCGAGCGACGAGCGCACGTAGATCGCCGACCAGCTCTCCATCGCGCCCTCCGAGAGGAAGCTGAGGCCGGCCGCGGCCGCGAGCACCAGGAGTAGCGCGTTGCGATAGAGGTTCGGGGTGCGTCCCGGCTCGGTGCGATGCGCGGAATGCGGCGACGGCCGAAGCAGCCACGCGATCATCACCGCCACGATCAGCGCGGAGGTTCCGAAGTACAGCAGCCGGAACCCGGTCCCGAAGCTGACCAGGGCGCCCGCGGCGACCGCCCCCGCTGCCCCGCCACCGCTGAAGGCCGCGTGGAGCACCGGGAGCACCCGTCGCTGCGAACGCTGCTCCAGGTCGATGGCGGCTGCGTTGATGGCGACGTCGTAGACCCCGCTCGCTGCCAGCAGCACCATCAGCAGCCCCACCAGCACCCAGTAGGCGTCGACCTGCGAGAAGCCGATGAATGCCAGCGCAAGCAGGCTTCCGGCTGCCACGCCCACGTTGGGCGCGCCAATCCGATCCGCGAGCCGGCCGCCGACCAGCATCGCCGGCAACGAGACGACGAAGCCGATCGAGAGCGCTGCGCCGAGGGGTCCCGGGGTGAGGTCCAACGCGCCCGCCAGGTCGGGGAGCGCCACCTGCCAGACCCCGAACATGAATCCGAGCGTCGCGAACGCGGCGAGGATCGGGAGGAGCGGCGCGTCCACGCGCGTCGGGCCGGGACATGAGGGCGATGGTATCGGTCCCGAGAGGGCGTTCCTATAATCGGCCGTCATGGCCGGCACCATCATGATCGTCGAGGACGAGCCCGCCGTCGCGCGCGGTGTCCAGGTGGCGCTCGAGCGCGAGGGCTACGCGACCGCGATCGTGCGGCACCGGC
Source organism: uncultured Chloroflexia bacterium (assembly GCA_963799675.1). Taxonomy (GTDB): domain Bacteria; phylum Chloroflexota; class Limnocylindria; order QHBO01; family QHBO01; genus JALYSK01. The sequence goes on along the minus strand of CAWCXQ010000007.1, from coordinate 184,084 downwards.
GAGGAGGCCCTCGCCAACTTCGCGGACATCGCCCCCGACCTCGTCGCTCCTCGACGTGCGGCTGCCCGGCATCGACGGCTTCGAGGTCTGCCGCCAGCTGCGTCGCGAGTCGCGGGCCCCGGTCCTCTTCCTGACCGCGCGCGCCGACGAGGTCGACAAGGTGGTCGGCCTGGAGATCGGCGCCGACGACTACCTCGTCAAGCCGTTCAGCGTCCGCGAGCTGGTGAGCCGCATCAAGGCGCTCCTGCGCCGCGCGTACGGCGAGCTGGCCGACACCGCAGACCGGCCGCACGCTGCGCCGCGGTGAGCTGGTGATCGACCTCGAGCGGCGGCGCGTGACGCGCGACGGCGAGCGGATCAGCCTCACCACCACCGAGTTCGACCTGCTGCGCCACATGGCCGCCAAGCCGGGGCGCGTCTACACCCGCAACCAGCTGCTCGAGCTGGTCCGCGACTACGAGGCGCTCGAGGCCGACGAGCGGACCATCAACGTGCACATCAGCCACATCCGCGACAAGATCGAGCCGGACCCCGCCCAACCGCGCTTCATCAAGACGGTACGAGGGGCGTCGGGTATGCGTTCAGCGAGGACTGAGCCGGCGTCGCTCCGCTCATTCACGGTCAGGGACGGCGCGCTGCGTGGCTTCCTGCACCGGCTGAACGCCCGCCTGGTCGTCGCCATTGCGACGCGTCTCGCTGGTCGGCCTCCTCGTATCGGGCCTCGCGATCAACCAGATCGTTCCCGGATACTTCCGGCAGCAGGCGGTGGCACGCCTGCAGACGGCCACCCTCTCGATCATCCTCCTTGCCCAGGAGTACGCGGATCTCGAGCGCGAGACGCGGCCGGGCGTGCTGGCTGCCCCGGAGCTGCGAGACTCGCTGGTCTTCGGCCGTGCCGCGCACGTCTCCGCGGGTCCGGTCATCCCGGCCACCGTCGAGATCTACAACGAGCGTGGCCAGCTTGCCGCCCGGGCGGAGCCACCCAACCCGGACAAGCTGCTCGAGGAGGGGCTCCAGCCGCGACCCCGACCTGCCCGCCTACGCCACCGGACCGATCAACCTCCGAATCGCGGGCGACGGCACCACGATCGCCTATCGGATCGTGCTCCGCGACGCCTATACAAGCCGCGAGACGACGATGCAGCAGATCCGCGGCGCGCTGCTCGGGGCAGGGATTCTGGCCCTCGCGGTGTCCCTCCTCGCCGGAATGCTGGTCGCGCGGCGGCTGACGGTCCCGATCAACCGCCTGCGACGGGTCGCGCTGCAGGTGGCGCGCGGGAACCTCGATGAGCGCGCCCAGCTCTCCGGCGTCCTCGAGATCGACGAGCTCGCCGCCCAGTTCAACGTCATGGCCGATCGCCTCTCCGCCAGCCTGCGCATCCTCGAGGCGGATCGGGATCGGCTGCGCGAGTTCGTGGCCGACGTCAGCCACGAGCTGCGGACTCCGATCGCGGCGCTGCGCACGTTCAGCGACCTGCAGCACGATGGCAAGGTCGACCCGGCGACCCGTGACGAGTTCCTCTCGCGGTCGCGGGAGCAGATCAGCCGGCTCGAGTGGCTCAGCACGAACCTGCTCGACCTGTCGCGCATCGACGCGGGCATCTACCCCCTCGACATGGGCTGGGGCGACCTGCGCGACCCGGTCCGCTCGGTGGTCGAGGCGCACGCGGAGGCGGCCGAGGAGCGCGGCGTCACCCTCAGCAGCGAGGTCCCGGCGAAACCGGTGGACGCGCATTTCGATCGCGAGCGCATCGTGCAGCTGGTCACCAACCTCGCCGGCAACGCGCTCAAGTTCACCCCGCGCGGCGGCGAGGTGAGCATCCGCCTGACCCATACGCCCCAGACCGCCATCATCGAGGTCCGCGACAGCGGGCCGGGGATCCCGCCTGAAGAGCTGCCGCGCATCTTCGAGCGCTTCTACCGCGGCACGAACACGGGCGAGGCGCGGGCCTCCGGAAGCGGGCTGGGTCTCGCCATCGTGCGCTCCATCGTCGAGATGCATGGCGGCAGCGTCGCGGTGGAGAGCACGGTCGGCGAGGGCTCGCTCTTTCGCGTCATGCTGCCGCACGTGGTCGTCGCCGATGCGGCCGCGCCGCGCCCCGACGAGCTCGCACAAGATCAATGAAACTTCACGTCGCGACCCGCCTGTGCGCAATGCGGCAGCCCTACGGTGACCTCAATCCGCCCGCCGTTCGCAATGAGCAAGGCCAAATCCGATGACTGACAACCCATCTCAACCCCGCGATCCCTCGCCCACCGAGCCGCTCGAGTACCAGCACTACGGCCCGCCGACGCCAACTGAGCCACGCGGCACCTGGCAGGCAGCCGCGGGCTGGTCGAGCCGCGCCCCGGTCCGAGCCGCGCCCGCCGAGCGGCGCGGCCTCGCCGCCATGCCGATCATCGCGGTGGCGATCGTGGCGGGGCTCCTCTCCGGCGCCTTCAGCGCGACCGCCGTCTCCAACCTGCTGCGACCGCCGGCTTCCGTCGCCAGCAACCCCGCGGCTGCCAGCAGCGTCAGCCAGGTGCACGTCGACGAGTCGTCAGCGGTCATCGCTGCCGTCAAGAAAGTCGCGCCCGCCGTGGTGACGATCTATTCGCAGGGCGCGGGTGCCCTGAACAACGTGAGCGGCACCGGCTCGGGCTTCATCTTCGACGCCAACGGCTGGATCCTCACCAACCGGCACGTCGTCAACGGCGCGCAGAAGGTCACCGTCCAGCTGCAGGACACCCGTAGCTTCGATGCGACCGTCTACGGGATCGACACCCTGACCGACCTGGCGATCATCAAGATCGACGCGACCGGCCTGCCCACCGCGCCGCTCGGCACCAGTGCCGACCTGCAGGCGGGTCAGCTGGCGATCGCCATCGGCAATCCGCTCGGCAACTTCGAGAACACCGTCACCACCGGGGTCGTTTCCGGCCTTGGGCGGCAGATTCGCGCCGGCGACGCGACCTCGAGCAGCTCCGAGCAGCTGAACAACCTGATCCAGACCGATGCCGCCATCAACCCGGGCAACTCCGGTGGCCCGCTGGTCAACAGCGGCGGCGAGGTGATCGGGGTGAACACGGCGGTCAACGCCGACGCGCAGGGGATCGGCTTCACGATCCCGATCGACGTCGCCAAGCCGATCATGCAGCAGGCCCTCAAGGGCGAGAAGCTGTCCCGCCCGTTCATCGGGGTGCGGTACTCCCCGCTGACGCAGCAGCTGGCCAAGGACCAGGGGCTGTCGGTCAAGAACGGCGCGCTGATCGGCTCCGGGACCGCGGGCACCCCGGCCGTCCTTCCGGACAGTCCGGCGGCGAAGGCGGGGCTGCAGTCGGGCGACGTGATCCTCTCGGTCGACGAAACGCTCATCGACGAGACCCACGACCTGTCGCTCCTGATCCTTCCGCACAAGCCGGGTGACACGATCACCCTCAAGGTCCTGCACGGCAGCACCACCCGCGACGTGCAGCTGACGCTCGGGGAGCTGCCCGCCTCAGGTTGAGGCCGGATCCTCGTCCGTTCCGTCGAGGCGGCGCCGCAGCAGCGCCGCCTCGACGTGTCCGAAGACACCCGGCAGCGGCGCCCGGGGCTTGCGGACCCGGACCTCCACCGCGTCGACGAGGGCGGGGTCGGTGGCTGCCAGCGCGCCGGTCGCAATCGCTCCGGCGAGTGCCTCGATGAGGCGGAAGCTCTCGCCCTCGACGATTCCGCGAACGCGCTCGAAGAGGTCCGCGTAGTCGGCCGTATCGGTCAGGATGTCAGTGGTCGATGCCGCCGCGAGGTCGGCGTGGAGGACCAGGTCGACCTCGAACGGCTGTGGCTCGAGCCGCTCCTCGAGCATGACGCCGTGCCGGCCCAGAAAGCGCATCCCGATCAGGCTGATCCGGTCCTCGCCGCTCACGGGTTGATGGTCGCACGGACGATGGCGTCGGCGACGCGCACCGTCTTCATCACCTCGGCCACGTCGTGGACGCGGACCACGTCAGCGCCGGCCGCGATCGCCAGGGCCACCGTGGCGGCGGTCCCCTCGACCCGCTCGCTCGGTTGCACGCCGCCAAGGATCTCGCCGATGAACCGCTTGCGGCTGGTGCCGACCAGCATCGGGAGCCCGTCGAGGGCGGCCTTGAGCTCGCCGAGCCGATGCAGCACCTCGATCGACTGGGCGGGCGTCTTGCCGAAGCCGATACCCGGATCCACGAGAATGCGATCGCGCGGCACGCCCGCCGCGACGGCGTCGTCGACCGCCGCGCGGAGCCACGCGACGATCCCCTCGAGCAGGCCTTCGGGATACTCGGCGCGCTCGCGGTTATGCATCAGCACGAGGTGCGCGCCAGCCGCCGCGGCGGCCACCGTCCCCGGATCGCGGCGTCCTGCCCACACGTCGTTGACCATCGCGGCGCCCGCTGCCACCGCTGCGCGCGCCACGACGCCCTTGCTCGTGTCGATGCTCACCAGCGCGCGCCCGGCGAACGCTGCCGCCAGGGCCGATACGACCGGGATCGCGAGCCCGAGCTCCGTCTGCGCGTCGACCTGCGGATGCTCCCCGTAGACCGATGCCGGCCGGGTCGACTCGGCGCCCACGTCCAGGATGTCGGCTCCGGCCTCCACGAAGCCGCGCGCCTGCTCGAGCGCCGCGGCGACGACGGCGCGCTCGTCACGGTCCGGCGGCGCGAGGCCGTCGCCGGAGAAGGAGTCGGGCGTCACGTTGAGGATTCCCATCACATAGGTCCGCTCCCCCCAGCGCAACGTGGTCATGGGGCTTCGCCCAGCAGCATGCCGCGCACGGCGCCCACCAGGTAGAGCGAGCCCGCCACGACGATCGGATCCTCGGCCGCTCGTCGCAGCCCGGCAGCCCGGTCCATCGCGGCCGCCGGCTCCGGCACGGCTTGGCCGCCCCAAGCGATTCGGCGCCAGCGGCCAAGGAGCTCGGCGGGTCGGTGGGCGTGCGGGTCCGCGACCGAGGTGAAGATTGGCCGCGGCCGGAGGGGCGCCAGCGCGCGGAGGACGGCGCTGACCCGCTTTCCGCGCATCGCCCCGAAGACCAGCACCGGCCGTTCGACCCCCAGCTCGACAAGCGCCCTCGCCAGCGCCGCGGCCCCGGCGGGGTTGTGCGCACCGTCGAGCAGGACACGGCCGAAACGACCGCTCTCGATCAGCTCCAGGCGGCCGGGCCAGCGGGCCTGCGCCATTCCGGCGCGGATGGTGGCATCGTCGAGGCCGACGGCGAGTGCCTCCAGCGTCGCCAGGGCCACTGCCGCGTTCGTGGCCTGGTGGCCGCCGAGCAGGCCGATCGAAAGGCCGTCCAGGCGCCGCTCGGGCGTGGTCGCGTCGATCACGATCCCGGCCCAGCCGCTCGACCGCAGGGTCGCGGCATACGGCTGTCCCGCGCCCGCGCGCCGCAGCGGGACCCCGAGCGCCGCGCAGCGCTCGAGGATGGGCCTCAGGCCACGCCCGCTCGCCCCCGTGACCGCCAGCGTCCCCGCGCTTCACGATCGCCGCCTTCTCGCCGCCGATCGCCGCGAGGGTGCTCCCCAGGTAGCGCTCGTGGTCGTGCTGCACGTTGGTCACCACTGCCACGCCAAGGTCGAGCACATTGGTCGCGTCGAGGCGGCCTCCCATGCCGACCTCGACCACTGCCAGGTCGACACGCTGCCGCGCAAGCTCACGGATCGCCGCGGCGGTCAAGGCCTCGAACTCGGTGGGCGGACCCAGCCGCACGGCCACCTCGTCGACCGCGGGCAGCACGGCCGCGACCGCCTCGGCGAAGCGCTGCGGGGAGAGGGCCACCCCGTCGACGGCGATCCGCTCCCGGTAGCTGACGAGATGCGGCTTCGGCATCGTGCCAACCCGCACGCCGGCCGCCTGGAGCACGGAGCGCACCATCGCGATCACGCTCCCCTTGCCGTTGGTGCCCGCGACCAGCGCGCCGCGCAGGCCGCGCTCGGGATGGTCGAGCGCCTCCATCAGCGCCTCGATACGCTCGAGGCCCAGGCTCACGCCGAAGCGGCCGCGCGCGGTGAGCGCCTCGACCGCCCCCGCATAGTCGAGCTGGGAACCGTTCAGTCGTGGCTCTCTTCGTAGAAGACGCAGTCGTTGAACTGCGGAGAGAGGCAGAGATCGTGGACGTAGCTCGAGTCGAGGTGGACGCCGCCGCGCAGCTCGCAGCGGCTTACGATCCCGTCCTGCTTCATGAGCGTCCGCATTAGCTGGGGGGCGTCGATCGGGACGCGACCGCGGTCCCCATCGGTCAGGTAGAAATGCGGACAGTGGTGTCGGCGGGCGCGGTTGTAGCCGAGCGGAACGCCGCGACGCCCGACGTGCACGGCGAGCGGCTCCGGGCTGCCGGCGAAGCGCTTCTCCGCGATCACGCAGCGTCCGGGCTCGCACTCCTTGTCGTTGTAGCAGCAGGCGCGGGCCGGGCCGACCCCCTCCACCGCCCACAGCTCCCAGCACGGTCGCCGGAGGATGAAGGCGGGGCACCGGTAGCGAATGGTGAGGTCGCAGTTCTCGACCTCCCAGCACATCGTGCGGCGGTCGCCCTCGCGCCGCTCGGGACCAAATGGGTCCTTCCCCTGCCGCCGCTCGGCTCCCGCTCGACGCTCGGTCTTGATGATCATCGATCTGCGCGCCACCCTCCCTCAGCGTGGGCGAGTGTAGCGCCTGCCGGACGGAGCACGGCGGCCGGCGCGTGGGCCGGCCGTATCGGTCAGGGCGTCGGCAGGGTCCGTCAGGCGATGAACTCGCGCAGCCGGTCCTCCATCGCCTCCTGCGGCATGTAGCCGACCAGGCGAGCCGCCTCGCGGCCTCGGTGGAAGACGATGAGGGTTGGGATGCTGAAGATGCTGTAGCGCATCGCCAGCGCCTGGTTCTCGTCGGTGTTCAGCTTGGCGACGCTGATCTTCTCGGCGTGCGCCTCACCGAAGCTCTCCACGACGGGTGAGACGAGGCGGCACGGGCCGCACCAGGGCGCCCAGAAGTCGACGAGCACCGGCTTCTCGGCTTCGAGGATCTCGCGTTCGAACGACGATTCGTCGACGGCCATTGCGGCTGTCATGGTTGCGTATCTTGCCTCCAGATCACGCTTGGACGTGGCCGGAATCCTAGCATCGCATCGGCCGATGCAGGCTAAGTCGACGGGATGGGCGTCGGCACCGGGGTTGGCGTCGGCACCGGCGTCGGCGACGGACTGGGGCTCGGCGTGGGGCCAAGCGAGAGGACGATGTCGACGCTGCTCCCTTTCTCCACCGACTGGCCGGCGGGCGGCGTCGAGCTGATGACGGCTCCCGACGCGACGCTCTGGTCGAACTGCTGGTCGACGTTGCCGAGGTTCAGGCCCTGCGCTTCGAGGGTGCCGCGAGCCTCGTCCCGGGTCTGGCCCCGCAGCGATGGGACGGCAACCTGCTCCTTGCCGGAGCTGACGAAGACGGTCACCGTCTTCCCCTTCTCGATCTGCTGGCCAGCCGGCGGCTCCGTGCGGATCACGTCGTTCTCGGCGACCGTGTCGCTGTTCTCGTCGCGTGGGTCGATCTTGAGCCCCAGATCCTCCGCCTCCGCCCTGACCTGGCTGATCGGATCGCCAACCCAGTTCGGAATCTCAACCAGGTTGGCGCTCGGCGACGGGTTGGCACCCGGTGTCAGGCCGGAAAAGATCTGGGCGCCCAGGAAGCCGATCGTGCCGAGCAGCGCGATGCCGAGCACCAGGAGCAGCCAGATCCACCAGGGAGTCCCCCCGCTGTCACGCTCAACCGGGCGTCGCGGTGCGACCGGCACACGATCGGCGGGGCGGGCCACGGGGGGTGGCACGTAGACGGTCGGCTCGCCGGCGCGAGGGGTTGCCGCGACCGCGGCTGCACCGGCGGCCGGCCGCAGGCCAGGGGACGGGATGGCGTCCGGGTCGCGTTGCCAGGTGCGGAGCGCCTCGGCAAAGGCGCCTGCGTCGGGGTATCGGTCCTCGCGCTCGCGGGCGAGCGCCCGCATCAGGATCGCCTCCAGCCCCGGCGGCAGCGTCACCCCGATCGCCGACGGCGGCAGCGCGTCCTCGTTCAGTCGGCGCAGGGCAACGCCCGCCGCCGAGTCGCCCTCGAACGGGCGCCTGCCGGTGAGCATCTCGTAGAGCACGATCCCGAGCGAGTACACGTCGGAGGCTCCGGTCACGTTGTCGCCGCGGGCCTGCTCGGGGCTGAAGTAATGGACCGACCCGAGCGTCGTGCCGGTGACCGTCATCGACGCCTCGCTGACGGCGCGTGCGATCCCGAAGTCGGTCACCTTCACCGACCGATCGCCGTCGGTGATCAGGATGTTCCCCGGCTTCACGTCGCGGTGGACGATCCCGCGCCGATGGGCTGCCTCCAGCGCGGAGGCGACCTCGGCGGCGACGCGCACCGCATCGTTGATCGAGAGGCGTCCGCGTTCTCGGAGGATCGCGGCCAGATCCTCCCCGTCGACCAGCTGCATGACGATGAACTGGGCGGCGTCGTCCGGATCGGTGCCGTAGTCGTAGACGCTGACGATGTTCGGGTGGGCGAGCTGCCCGGCCGAGCGGGCTTCCTGCTTGAAGCGGGCGGTGAAGCCCGGATCGGCGCCGAACTGAGGCCGAAGCAGCTTCACCGCCACCTCGCGATCGAGCTGCTCGTCGACGGCGCGCCAGAGGGTTGCCATGCCGCCCTCGCCGAGTGGCGCAATGAGTCGGTAGCGGCCGCCAATCAGCCTGCCGATCATCTCCATCTTCGGCCTTCCCTCCGTTGGGCCCCGTTTGCGGCGCTCAGTCTCGCAGGTCGAGGCTCCGGACGTAGGCGCGGAACTCGTCGGCCTCGTCGGACTCGAGCCCCATCGCAACGTTGGCTTCGAGCCACCCGATCCGCGTCCCGGCGTCGTGTCGCACGCCCTCGAACTGGTAGCCGAAGACCGGCTGCTCGCGCATGAGGGCCTGGATCGCATCGGTCAGCTGGATCTCGCCGCCCGCGCCGCGCGGTGTCTGCTCGAGCATGTCGAAGATCTTCGGAGTCAGGACGTATCGGCCCAGGACCGCCATATCGGAGGGGGCATCCGCGACGGCGGGCTTCTCGACGAGGTCCCCGATCTCGAACAGACGGCCCTCCGTGCGGACCGGGTCGATGATCCCGTAGCGGCTGACATCGCCGCGCTGCACCTTCTGGACCGCGATGACCGATCCACGGTGCGCGTGATGCGCGTCGATCAGCTGCTTGGTGACCGGGTCGCCCGATCGGTTGATCATGACGTCGTCGGAGAGGATCACCGCGAACGGCTCGTCGCCGACCAGCTCCTTCGCCATCAGCACCGCGTGCCCCAGGCCGAGCTGCTCCTTCTGGTGGACGAAGGCGATCGGCCCGATCTCGCTGATGCGGCGTACCTGGCGCAGCATCTCGATGTCGCCGCGCTCCTCGAGCCAACGGTCGAGCTCGGGCGCTGAGTCGAAGTGGTCCTCGATCGCGCTCCGGCCGCTGGAGATCACGATCACGATCTGCTCGATCCCGGATGCGACCGCCTCTTCCACCGCGTACTGGATGATCGGCCGGTCGACGAGCGGAATCATCTCTTTCGGGATCGCTTTGGTGGCCGGGAGGAAGCGGGTTCCGAAGCCCGCGGCGGGCAGGACCGCCTTTCTGACGCGCGCGGTGATGGTGAGTCTCTCCTTGTTCGTGTGGCTCGCGAGGGCGGCGCAACCGAAGAGCTTCTCTCGGCGCCGCAGGCGGTGCCTGACGGGGACGCCAGTATACCAACCGGTCCCCGCGAGCTCCCCGGGACGGGTGGGGCGCTACAATCGGCGCCGCGCAATTGGTGATGCAGAGCGCGCGCCAGATCGCCCCGAGGAGCACGATGAAGCGGCTCATACGCACCTTCGCCGGGCCCAGCCGCGATCCGCGGATGATGGCCTACATCAGTCGTCCGCTGCCCCGCGACCTCACCGACGCCCAGGTGGTCGCCGCGCTCGATATCGCGCTCGCCGAGAATCCCGAGCCCGCCTACCTGCCCGAGACGCTCCCAGCCGCGCTGCGAACCGTGACCGGCCACGACTACGAGATCCTCGACCGATCCACTCGCGACGTCACCGGCGCCTTTGCCAAGACCCAGGTGATGATCCGCGATGGCGCGGTCGGCAGCTGGCCTGGCTATGCGGCCATGTCGTACCCGCTCCTGGCCCCCTCCGCCAAGGCCGAGGAGACGCGCGCCGCGATTGCCGGATCGGATGCCGAGACCGATGCCCCGCCCGCCCACAAGCCGGGCTGGGAGCCACCGCCCGTCGTCGATCGACCGCGCTGATGGGCCGCCAGAACATCCCGCGCGACCAGTGGCTCGAGCTCGGCGCCGAGTGCCCGCGCTGCGGCGAGCAGATCACCGAGCAGATGGTCTACTCCTGGCGCCCGGTCCCCGAGGATCCGAAGCTGCTGCTCCTCTGGTGCCAGAACTGCGGGGACCGCATCGAGATCAACCACATCTAGCTCGGCCCGCCTCGGTCGCTGTCTTGACGCCGTGAGCAGCGGCCGCGCACACTGCGGCCGCGCAACCGGCACCCGCCCGTGGCCCCCCTGCGGTGGTGAAGTTGGACCTCCTCGTTCGCAACGCGCGCCTCTACCCGACGCTCGGCGCCAGTCCTGAGCCGGTCGACATTGCCGTTGCCGATGGCCGCTTCGCGGCCGTTCGCGGCCGCGGCGAGCTGAAGGCCAACGGTGCCACGGAGCTCGACGCGGACGGGTCACTCGTCTCGCCGCCGCTCGTCGACCCGCACGTCCATCTCGACGCCGCGCTCACCGTGGGCGAGCCGCGCTACAACGAGTCTGGGACCCTGATCGAAGGGATCCTGACCTGGGCCGAGCGGAAGCCGTCGCTCACCGTGGAGGACGTGAAGCGGCGTGCGCGCGAAGCCATCCAATGGGAGGTGGCGCAGGGGACCGGCATGATCCGCTCGCACGTCGACGTGTGCGACCCGAGCCTCACCGCCCTGCGCGCCCTGCTCGAGCTGCGAGACGAGGTGCGGAACCTCGTCGACCTCCGCCTGATCGCGTTTCCCCAGGACGGCATCCTCTCCTTCCCCGATGGCGACGAGCTCATGCGCGAGGCGATGCGCATGGGATGCGACGTGATCGGTGGCATCCCGCACTACGAGCTGACGCGGGAGGATGGCGTTGCGGAGGTGAACTTCATCTTCGACCTCGCGCGCGAGACCGGCAAACCGATCGACCTGCACTGCGACGAGACGGATGATCCGGAGTCTCGCTTCCTGGAGGTGGTCGCCGCCCGCTCGATCCGTGACGGGATGCAGGGCCGCGTGGTGGCCGGCCACACCACGGCGATGGGGTCCTACAACGACGCGTACGCCTTCAAGCTCTTCCAGATCCTGCGCCGCGCCGGCGTGACGATCGTTGCCAACGCCCTCGACAACATCGTGCTGCAGGGGAGGTTCGACAGCTATCCGAAGCGGCGCGGGATGACCCGCGTCAAGGAGCTCGATGCGGCGGGCATCAACGTGGCCTGCGGCCACGACTCGATCATGGACCCCTGGTATCCGCTCGGTCGCGGCTCGATGCTCGACGCGCTCTCGATGCTGGTGCACGTCGGCCAGATGACGGGGCGCTCGGAGCTCTTCCGCGCGTACGAGATGATCACCGGCGAACCCGGCGCGGGCAGCAGAGATCGGCGACTGGAACCTCGACGAAGGGCTCGCCCGCGAACTTCGTCGTCTTCGACTGCGCCGACGAGGCGGAGGCGATCAGGCTGCGTCCCGCGGCCCGCTGGGTCGTTCGGAACGGGCGCGTCGTCGCGGAGACGGTGCCCGCTTCATCGGTCGTTCACGCGGACGGGGGAAGCCAGGCGGTCTCATTCGTCAAGCCAATCCAAGCGTAGGAGGAGTTCCGATGGCCGTTGATGCCCTGCCCCGCGAGGGGATGCCGACCCATTCCGGGGACATGTCGATCGAGGCGCGCGGCCTGGAGCCGATTCCTGCCGACGCGCGGTACGGCTCGCTCGGCCGCATCTTCACGGTCTGGTTCACGCCGCAGCTCGTCCCGGCGGCGTTCTTCGTGGGGACGCTGGCGGCAGCGGGCTTCCTGCAGGTCGGGTTCGTGACCGGCCTCCTCGCGATCGTCGTCGGCAACCTGATCGGCGCGGCGCTGGTCGGCATCCTGGGCACGATGGGCCCCACCACCGGGATGGCGCAGATGCCACTGGCGCGGCTCGCGTACGGCAAGAGCATCGTGGTTCCCGGCCTCCTCAACTGGCTCAGCTGCATCGGCTGGGACGGCATCAACTCCGTCTTCGGAGCGGCCGCCCTATCGCTGCTGACCGGGATCCCGTTCGTGGTCTCGCTGATCATCATCGTCATCCTGCAATCCGCCCTGGGCGTGATCGGCTACGAGGCGATCCATACCTTCGAGAAGTACATGGCCATCGCCCTTGGTGCGATGTTCGTCGTGCTCACCATCGCGATCCTGGGCCAGGCCAGCACCGGCCGGACCGATGGCTTCACCGGTCTCGACCAGCTCGGCGCGTTCGTGCTCTTCAGCACCATCTGCGCGAGCTTCGTCCTGGCGTGGTCGCTCTATGCGTCCGATTACAGCCGATACCTCCCTGCGGGCACGTCGCGCTTCGGCATCTTCTGGGTCACCGTTGCCGGCCTCACCCTGGGGGCCGGCTGGATCGAGGCGCTCGGCCTGCTCGTCGCCGACAAGGCGACCGGGCCATCGGTCAATACCATCCGCGACATCCTCGGCGGCGGAGTGCTCGGCGCCCTGGCGATGGTGGCAATCGCGCTGGGAACCGTCGCGGTCAACGCCCTCAACGACTACACCGGCTCCCTGTCGCTGCAGGCGGCGGGTGTCCGCATCCCCCGCATCGTGTCGGCGGTGATCGTCGCGATCCTGGGCTTCTTCTTCACCCTCTTCCTGAACTCGGGCGACCTGGCCGGCAAGTTCGAGAGCTACCTGCTCTTCATCAGCTACTGGATCGCGCCGTGGGCGGCCGTAGTACTGGTCGACTGGTGGCAGCGACGCAAGCCGGTCGACGTGGCTCGGCTGGTCCATTTCGGGGATCTGCCCTCGGGCGCGCTGGCCCTCGTCGCGCTGCTGGTCGGCTTCCTCGTCTCGCTGCCGTTCCAGCAGTCGTCATTCGGCGAGGAGATCCGCAAGGCCACCGGCCTGCCGATCAACGCGATCAGTGACGACGTTCTGCACTATGCCGATCTCGCGTACGTCGTCGGCTTCGTCGTGGCGGCGCTCGTCTTCTGGATCGGGTCGCGGATGACCTCACGGGACTCCGGGGGCGTACTCCGAGCCGGCATAGAGACGTTCTCGCTCGCGCCCGGCGTGGCGCGAGCCGCGATGAGAGGGCGGCGGGGCGGCTTGGTGGTGCCCCCAAGGGGATTCGAACCCCTGATCTCCACCTTGAAAGGGTGGCGTCCTAGGCCTCTAGACGATGGGGGCGTCGAGTGGCGCGGCCATCGTACCAACCCGGCAGTGGCGCTCAGCGGACGTAGAAGAGGAGCACGATCACGGCGGCCCCCGCCAGCGCGGCCGCCGCGAAGATGATCATCAGCCCGCCGGCGAGGGCGATCGCCATCGAGCGTCCCGGATACCCACGCCGCGCGGCGCGCATGCCCCAGATCCAGCCCTGGGCGAAGAGAAAGATGCCCACAAGCGCCGCCAGCAGCACGCTGGCCAGCATTGCGAGCACGGAGAGCTGCGAGTCGCGGCCAAGGAGGGCGAGCGCCGAGAGCGCGCCGGCGATGATGAGCGCGACGGCGCTGATCACCACGTTGCGCAGCAGGGGATGCATGGCGGGCCATTCTAGACGGGGCTCGGTACGCAACTTGCATCCCGCCCGACCACGAGCCGGAGACAGGCGAGGTCAGGAGGAAGGCACGTGGCTGAGCGCAGCGACCCCGACCAGGAGCGCGGTGACGGCGCGCCGAACGGCGGGATGAGCGTGCGCGAGGCGGGGCGCAAGGGCGGCAAGACGACGCGCGCCCGCTACGGCCCGGAGTTCTTCCAGGAGATCGGTCAGAAGGGCGGGCGAGCGGTCAGCGAGCGATACTCGAATGAGCATTTTCGCGAGATCGGCCGCAAGGGCGGTCGTCGAGTTGCGGAGCTGATTGCGCGCGCGAAGCGCCTCGACCCTCACCAGCCGCCGGAGTAGCGCTCCTCGCGCCACGGGTCGGCACTGTTGCTGTAGCCGTTCTGCTCCCAGAACCCGGGCCGGTCCTCGATGCTGAACTCGATCCCGCGCAGCCACTTCGCGCTCTTCCAGAAGTACTTGCCGGGCACGATCGCTCGCAGCGGGAACCCGTGCTCGGCGCTGAGCGGCTCGCCGGCGTAGCTCCACGCGAGGAGGCACTGCGGATCCGCCGTGGTCTCGATCGGCACGTTGGCGGTGTAGCCGGCCTCGGAATGGAAGATCACGAAGCCCGCGCCGGCCTTTGGCCGTGCGACCTCGACGATGTGGCTGAAGGGGACCCCGTCCCATGTGGTGTCGAGCTTCGACCAGCGGGTCACGCAGTGGATGTCGAGCGTGACCTGCGCGGCGGGCAGGCCGCGAACCTCCGCCCAGCTCAGGCTGAACGGCTCCTCGACCTCGCCGAAGACCCGAAACGTCCAGCCCGCCAGATCGCCGTAGTCGGGGACGCGGCCGAAGTGCAGGACGGGGAACTTCTCGGTCAGCACCTGGCCCGGCGGGATCCGGTCCGCGACCTCGGGCGGAGGCTTCTTCGACCACGGGAAGGCCATGGGGGTAGCCTGCGTCGCGTCGGTGCCGCCGTCAAGGCCGGATAGACTCGAGCTGATGGGCTCATCACCGTTCGCACGATTTGCCGAGGTGGCCGATGCGGTCGCAGCCACCCGCAGCAAGCTGCGCAAGCAGGAGGTCCTGGCCGATTACCTGCGCGACCTGAGCGACGCCGACCTGCCGGTCGCCTGCACGTTCTTCGCCGGTCGCCCGCTCGCAGACCCCGGCGATCGTCTGGGGCTCGGCTGGGTTCAGCAGAGCGCCGCCCTGGCCGCCGCGAGCGGCGCGGATCAACGCAGCATGGGCGAGTCCTATCAGCGCCACTCCGACTTCGGAGACGTTGCCGCCGAGCTGCTCGACCGCCCTGCGCCGGGAGATGGGCTCACGCTCGCCGACGTCCATGCCGGCTTTCGCGGCATGGCAGCCGCCGGTGGTGCCGAAGCGCGGACGGCGCTGATGGCTTCGCTCTTCGAGCGCGCCAGCGCGGCGGAGGCCCGCTACCTGGCGCGCATCGCCAGCCGCGAGATGCGCATCGGGCTGCGCGATGGGCTGCTCGAGGAGGCAATCGCGGCGGCCTTCGAGGCCGATATCGCCGCCGTCCGCCGCGCGCACATGCTGGTCGCGGATCCGGGCGAGGCAGCGCTCCTGGCGCGCCGCGGGGAGCTGGCGGCTGCCGCCCTGCATGTTGGGCGCCCGATCCGGTTCATGCTTGCGACACCGGTCGCGGATGCGGGCGAGGTGATGCGGCGGGTCGGCGATGAGGCGTGGATCGAGGACAAGTACGACGGCATCCGCGCCCAGCTGCACTGCGCTCCAGGGGAGATCCACCTGTTCAGCCGCGACCTCAACGAGATCGGCGGCTCCTTCCCCGAGATCGTGGCGGCGGCGGGCGATCTCGACGAGACGCTCGTGGTGGACGGCGAGCTGGTGCCCTACCGGGAAGGATCGGTCCTCGACTTTGCCAGCCTCCAGACGCGGCTGGGCCGCGTGCAGCCATCGGCTGAGCTCCTCGCTCGGGTGCCGGTGGCGCTTGTTGCGTTCGATCTGCTGCACGCCGAGGGAGCGGACCTGCTCGAAACGCCCCTGCGCGAACGGCGCGCCGCCCTGCAGGCGCTGCGCCTGCCGGATCGAACCGGGGAGCGATTCCTCTACTCGAATCTTGCCACGGCGCGCAGCGCGGCCGAGGTGGACGCGCAGTTCGACGATGCGCGTGATCGGCACAACGAGGGACTGATGATCAAGGACCCCGACTCCGCGTATCAGCCCGGGCGCCGCGGGCTGGGCTGGCTGAAGCTGAAGCGCGCTCTGGCGACCCTTGACTGCGTCGTGGTCGGGGTCGAATGGGGCCACGGCAAGCGGCATGGAGTCCTCAGCGACTACACCTTCGCGGTTCGGTCCGGAGACCGGCTGCTGACGATCGGGAAGGCGTACACGGGCCTGACCGATGCCGAGATCGCGACCATGACCGAGCATTTCCAGGCGATCACGCTCCGCGACTTCGGCCGCTATCGGACCGTTGCGCCGGAGGTCGTCGTGGAGATCGCTTTCGACCGCATCCAGCGCTCGGCTCGCCACAACTCGGGGTTCGCGCTCCGATTTCCGCGCATCGCCAGGATCCGCGACGACAAGACGCCGGCCGAGATCGACGAGCTCGCGACCGTCGAGAAGCTGTTCGAGGCCCAGGCGACCGGTCGCATCCTGCTCGCCACAGGCGCCGGGGGCGAGACCGAACGGATTGCAGCGGTCGGCAGCCTGGAGGAGTAAAGCGGGCGGGGCGTTTGGGGCGGATTGGGCCAGTCCGCGTGCATTGACGCTCGGCGACCCACTGCTAGGATGCCGGCCATGGACCTGTTCTCAGGAGATTCTGGCAACCCGGCCCGCTCCGTCCACGCGCAGCTCTTCACCGCCGCGTATCGGGTCTCCGGCACGATGCTGACCCGGTTCTCGCGGGTCACCGACATCATGAACCTGCAGCCGACCTCCCACATGGTGATCGAAGGGGCGACCGTGACCGAGTACGGCGACCCGGCCGGGGGCATTCCGGTGCCACACGTGCTGGTTTCGATCGATGAGCTCCTGTTCGTCGTCGTCGCGGAGACCGATGCCGAGGCGCGACCCGAGATGCGGATCGCAAAGCGCCCGGTGCGGGCCCAGGTCGCGCTGCCGCCCTTCCGGCTGCTCGGTACCGTGCACGTGGCCCAGGGGAGCCGTCCCGCCGACGGCCTGCTCAACGTCTCCGATCGCTTCGTGCCGATGACCGACGTCAGCGTCAGCAGCACGGCCCATCCGGAGATCAGCCTGACCGCGCCGGCGGTCGCGCTGCAGCGCACGATGGCCCACGTGATCGTGGTCGAGGACGATGAGCAGCGCGACGAGCTGCTGGCCGATGTGCTGGACGAAAAGACGGCCCAGCGCTGGCTGCGGCCCGAGCCGCCGGTCGAGGCCTAGCCGCTAGGGGGTGACGCGCCGCAGGGCGCTCGGACGCTCGGATGGCGCGTCGGCGGCCGCAAGCACCGCCTCCACCACCCGTGCCGAGCGGGCGGCATCGAGGCGCTGGGTGCGGCCGATGCGATGCGCCCACCACGGGGTGTTGTCCGGGGTGACGATCTCGTCCGCGGGCTCCTCGAGGATGAGGCGAGAGTATGCCCGCGGAAAGACGATCGCGGACTCGATGGGGAGCTGACCGAGACCCGCCCCCGCCGCCCAGCGACCCAGGCCATCACGGATCGCCGCTGCGTCAAAGGACGGATTCGTGCGGCAGGCGATGAAGCCCTGGCGCCCGCGCGTGTCGTATTGCCAGCCCTTGCCACGAACCCGGTACCGGCCCCGCCAGCGACGAGCGATCAGCCCCCTGAGGCCGGCGGGGCCCACCAGGATCGCGGCCAGGTCGCTCGAGACGCCCGGGAGGCGCGGCCGCACCACCAGGGCGTAGCTGTCGTCGAAGACAGGCGCCAGCAGGCGCTCGATATCGCTCGCGTCGATGCTCGCGGGATCTCGCTGCAGGGCGCGAAGGATCCAGGCGCCGCCGACCCCGAGTCCGACCGCTGCCGCGAGCCCAGCCACGGTAGCGGCGCGGCTGTCCGGAATGGGACCGACCAGCACGAGTCCGGCCGCCACGACCGCGACCGAGAGCATCGCAACCGCCATCATCATGTTGCGGCGGTGCTCGGCCGCGGCACTCGCAGCCGGCCTGATCACGCGCATGGGACTCTCGCGCCGGCTGCTAGAGTCGTCCGGTGCCACACGAGATCCTGGCCACCCTGGTCGACCCGGCCGGGTTGGCAGTCGACGTGACGACCGGCTCCGGGCACCAGCTGCGGCTCGACGCCGCCGGCGACGAGGGCAGGCGTGGCGCGGCGGGACCCAAGGAGGCGCTCCTGGCGGCGCTCGCCGGCTGCACCTCGATGGACGTGGCGACGATCCTGCGCAAGAAGCGGCAACGGCCGACCGGCTACCAGATCGCCGTGAGCGGCGACTCCGCGGCCGAGCACCCGAAGGTCTTCGTCCGCATCAGCGTCGAGCACCGGGTCAGCGGAGCGGTGGAGCCCGAGGCGCTGCGGCGTTCGATCGAGCTTTCGGCGACCCGGTACTGCCCGGTCAGCGCCATGCTCTCGGCGAGCGTCACGATCGAGCATCGCTACCGGCTGCAGCGCGAGGGTGAGCAGTCGCGGAGCGAGCTGGTGGTCGTCACCGGGCCCCACTGAGCGGATCACGACGCCGAGCGGATATCTCGCGCGTCGTCGAGCGCCTCGCGGACGGCGGACGCAAACGCCTCGATGTCGAATGGCTTGGCCACGACAGGTCCCATCGGGGCCAGCTCTGCCAGCCGTTCTCGGCTCGCCGCGCTGACGATGACGACTGGGATCCCTGGCCACGCGCGCCGCAGGAGCTCGGTGATGTTGCCCCCGTCGCCGTCGGGGAGCATGACGTCGACGACGAGCAGGTGCGGGAGGGCCACGTCCATCAGGTCGCCGAGCTCCACGATGCGGGTGCAGGTCACGACCGTGAAGCCTTCGTCTCGGAGAATGTCCGCCTCGAGCGCAGCGATATCGGGATCGTCCTCGAGCACATAGGCGCGCAGCTGATCGGTCTGGGCCGCCTGCTCGGCCGCCGCGTCGGTCTCGTTCACAAGGGCCAGTGTGTCGCGGCGCACCGCGGAGGGCAATGGCCGCATCGGTCAGGCTTCTGGTACCTCCGGCGTACCTTCCGGGCATGGCGGAGGTCTTGCACGGGCGTTGTATAGTCACCGCCCGCGGCTGATCTGAGGGCACGAAGCACGCAGGAGACCAATGGCACGATCGATGTGGCGGGGGGCGATCCAGTTCGGACTGGTGACGATCCCGGTCAAGCTCTACCTGGCGACCGAGCAGGGCGGGATCGGCTTCAACCTGCTGCACGCCAGCTGCCTGAACCGGATCCAGATGAAGATCTACTGCCCCTACCACGACGCGGTCATACCGCGCAGCGAGACGGTGCGCGGCTATGAGTGGAGCAAGGGCAAGTACGTGGTCGTCGACCGAGGAGGACATCGATTCCGTCCCACTGAAGACCATGCGGGCCATCGAGATCGAGATGTTCGTGGATGCGCGCCGCGAGGGCCAAGGGCGCGCAGTTCGTGAAGCAGGCCTACTACCTGGAGCCGGAGCCGATCGGCACGCAAGGCCTTCTACCTGCTGCAGCCGGTCCTCGCCGAGCAGGGCAAGACCGCCATCTGCAAGATCGTGCTGAAGGACCGCGAGCAGCTGGCCGCGCTCAACCCTTACGCCAGCACGATGCTCCTCACCACCCTCCACTGGCCCGACGAGGTCCGGGCCATCGAGGACCTGAACCTGCCCGAGGACCAGGTCGAGATCAAGCCCGCAGAGAAGAAGATGGCGGAGCAGCTGGTCGCTTCGATGACTGGTGACTTCAGCGCCGATGCCTACCGCGACGACTACCGCCAGGCGCTCATGGCGGTCATCGAGCGCAAGGTGGCGGGCGAGGCGCCCGAGCCGGCCCAGCGCGTCGAGGCGACGAACATCGCCGACCTGATGGCGGCCCTCGAAGCCTCGGTCGCCGCCGCCCGCGATGCGCGCGAGGTCACTGCGAAGTCGGAAGAGGCGCCGCGCCGACGCCGGAAGACCGCCTAGCCGAGCGCGTGGCGGACGAGCAGCTCCCGCTCTCCATCCCATCCGAATCCGGCCGCCTCCCGGCTCGCGTGGCGCCGATGCAGCCGGCAGCGGTAGACGCCCCGTTCGACGATCCTGCGTACCTCTTCGAGCCCTGGTGGCCCGGCCTGCGAGCGATCGCCTTCATCGAGGCGGGGGCGCTGCGTCTCCAGGCCCACGGCCTGAGCGATGCGCTCGCGGCCTTCCCGGAGCTCCGCGAGCTCCCGCTCCAGCTCCTCGCCGATGGCGTGGTGCTCGACGGCACGCTGCTCGTGCTGGATCGCGGCGGCCGCCCGGACAGCTCGCTGCTTCGGAGGCGCCTCGAGGCAGGGCGGCACGGCGGGCGTCCGGCCTACGTGGCCAGCGACCTGCTCTGGTGCGATGCGGACTCCTGGGCGCGGCGCCCGTACCAGGCCCGGAGGCAACGGCTGCAGGAGGTCCTGCCGGACGGTGATCGGGCCGCCGTGGGTCACGCTTACCCCGGCGAGGGCACGCTGCTCGCGGAAGCGCTGGCCCGCATCGGGCTCGATGGCCTCTCCGCGCGCCGGCTCGACGCCCGCTACCGGTCAGGGCCATCGGGCGACGCGTGGCTTCGTGCCCCGATCACGCCAGCCCCCGCTCGTGGGCGGCCCAGCCTGTCGCTCATCCAGCGCCTTCCGCTCGAGCTGTAGGCCTCAGGGCAGCAGGGGCTCGAGCGCCCACGGCCACTGCCGATGGGGCAGGAGCCGTTCCGCCGAGCGGACCAGCCCGTCGCGGGGATAGGCGCGGAAAGTAGCGATGTCGAAGACGAGGTCAGGCGCTCGCGGTGCGGCGGTCGAGAACGGCGCGTTGTGCAGCGCCTCCGCCACCGCGCGGGCGTGTGCGGCGTCAGTGCCCCAGTGCTGACGGAGCACCGCCGCGAGGTCCCAGGCTGCGAGCGACGTCGGCTGCGCCTCGATGGTCGAGGCCAGCGCCAGCTCCGCAGCGTCCCGATCGCCGACCAGGGCAAGGGCAAGCGCATGTGCGAGTGGCTCCCGAAACGCGGCCGGATCGACCGTCTCGCCCTGGGCCTGCTGCGCGACGACGACGTTCACCTCTCGATCGGTCTCGTCCTGCTCCGCGACCCTCTCGTCGCCGACGCTCACCTGGCGCGGCCACTTGAACGCGAGGGCCGTATAGCGGTTCGTCAGCAGCGAGAGCCGATACGCGCGATCGGCGTCCTCGGGCCGCCCGATGCCGTCGTAGACGAGCGCCGCGTTGATCAGCTCGCGGCCGCCCAGGGTCGCGGTCGCCACCGCCCGGTCCGCCGCGTGCCCCGCGCAGCCGGTATCACCGGCTCGTTGGCAGAGGATTGCGAGGTTGGTCCAGGAGGGGCCGTCGCCCGCGTTGAGCTGGAGCGCACGCTCGGCCGCTGCGCGCGCCAGGTCACCGTCGCCCGCCGCATCGGCGGCCACGGCCAACGCCTTGGGCGTCGCCGGATACCAGGGATCGATCTGCTCGGAGCGCACGAGCAAGGCGGTGGCGGCATCCCAGTCGTGGTTGCCGGCGGCATCGGTCCCCATTCGGTAGACGAGGGCGGCAGCGTCGCCGGCGATCACTGCCGCAAGGAGCGCCGACGCGGCGACCCCTCCGGCGACGAGGGCGGGGAGCGGGATGCGCCAGGGTCGCCACGAGACTGCTCCGGCATCGGCCAGGGCGACCGCGACGAGGAGCACGACCAGGAGGTTGAAGTTCGGCAGGAAGGTGAGGTCCTCGAAGAGGCCGGCGACCGCGAATCCGGCAAGGGTCGCGAAGGCGGCGCGGCCGGCGAACGAGCGTGACCGCCACGGGCCGGCGATGACCACGAAGCTGAGCAACAGCAGCGCGCCGAGCGCCAGCCCAAGGAGGCCCGCGTCACCGAGCAGGCCGAGAGCAAGATCGTGGGAGTGCGGCTGCCTGACCGGGAAGGTCAGGTCCGGTGCCGCCGCCTGTCGGGCGAAGGGCATCGTCCCCGGCCCAATCCCGAGGAGCGGGTTTGCGCTCCACGCCGCGAGGGTGTCGCGCCACAGGTAGCTTCGGTAGACGAGCGAGCTGATTGCGGTCAGGCGCGGCGCGACGAAGACCGCCGCCGCCGCGAGGGCGACCACGGCAGCGGCACCGATCGCTGCGTGGCGAACGGTCCAGCGGGCGGGCGAGCGGAGGTGGCGGACGCGGGGGGCGACGAGGATCAGCCCGGCCGTTCCGATCGCGAGCCACGCCGAGCGCGAGCCGGAGAGCAGGGTGAGCGGTACGCCGACCGCCACCAGGCCAGCCTGGATCCAGTGTCGCACTCTTCGCCCGTCGATCAGCAGCGTGAGCGCCAGGGCCGCAAGGAGCACGAAGGGCGCGACCGCGACGGAGCCGAACGGGCTTCCCTCGTTTGGCAGCCGCACCGGAGGAAGGAGGCCCGGGCCTCCCGCGAGGTACCAGTTCAGACGACGGAGGAGCATGACCAGCAGGTCGCCGGCGGCGAGGCCCAGGATGGGGATGGTGACCGCTGCCGCGGTCAGGCTGGGGCGCTGCCGCACGACCACCAGCGCGACCGGCAGCATCGCCGCGGTCGCCACGATCGCCGCGAGGGCGCGGACGGCGAGCCCTCGGTTCTCTCCTGCCAGTGTCGCGATCC
The DNA here is from genome assembly GCA_963799675.1 of uncultured Chloroflexia bacterium. Lineage (GTDB taxonomy): Bacteria > Chloroflexota > Limnocylindria > QHBO01 > QHBO01 > JALYSK01. The sequence goes on along the minus strand of CAWCXQ010000007.1, from coordinate 161,595 downwards.
CGAACGCGATCAGGAGCAGCAGGACCAGGGTATCGAGCCGAGTCCGCGGCAGCGGGCGGCCCATCAGCGCCAGCGCCACCAGGCCGCCGAGGGCGGCGATCGCGGCGAGGTGCAGGCCGAGCTGGTAGCGCGGGTCCCACATGGCCCCATCCCAGCCCACGTAGCCGAAGATCGCGACGCCGATCCCGAGGCACACGAGCTCGACGAGGGCGATGCGCGCCGGGCCGCTGCGGATCATCCGGCCGCTGCTCGTGACTCCGCGATGAGCCTGGTGGCGTGCTCGAGCTTGGTGAGCGGGTCCGGGACCAGGCCGGGCTCCGCACGCAGCGCATCGGCGACCGGGGCAAGCGCGGGCTCCCGGTCGCGCGCGCCGTCCGCATGCTCGAGCTCGACGATGAGCAGCCAGCCCGCCGAGCCGCCTTTCCGGTCGAAGACCTGAACCTCGTCGAGGCTGAGCGTCGCGACCTCGTGCCCGCCGAGGGCCACCGCTCGCTCGGTCCGTCGCTGGTCGAGGCGCAGCCCCTGCTCGAGCACGGCGCCACGGGTCAGCTCGACCAGCAGGTCACGCGCGGCGCTCGCCGGCCACGTGCCGGGGTCGAGTGCGGCGGTGGCGGGTCCCTCGACCTCTGGTCGACGGTGGACGCCCGAGACGTCCCCCAGCGCCTGGGCCGCGGTCCCCTTCAGGGAGACGATCGTGCGGCCCGCGCGAGTCCGCAGCCGGCACGCCCACCCGGCGGCGGCGAGGAGCCCATCCGGCGTGTCGAGGTAGCGGTCCACCTCATCCGCCACGCTGGCCGGACCCAGCCGCGCCGGGCCGAGCCGGTCGACGGTGGCCAGCCGTTGCAGGGTGTGCGGATCGGCCGCTCGGAACTTCGATTCGACCTCAGTCGCCATAGCGCGCAGCCGCCGCAGCCACCGAGCGCGCCACCGAGTCTCGCAGCTCGGGCGGTTCGAGGACCTCGACCGACTGGCCCCATGACAGCACCCAGGGCCGGATCTCGACGATGCCGGCTACCGTGACGGTCAGCTCGACGCCGCCCTCCGGGAGCTCGACGAGCTCCTGCGACCGGTGCCAGACCGACTCGCGCACCCGATGCGCAACGTCGCCGTCGAACCGGAGCCGGATCCGAGCGGTCGGGGTGGTGTCCGACGACCAGATCCCCCACGAGTGGGCAAGCCAGCGATCGGGATCGAAGTCGGCCGGGATCTCGTAGCGGTCACCGCTGAGGGTGGAGGATCGGATCCGCTCGACCTTGTAGGTGCGCATCGCATCGGCGGTCTCGTCGTGGCCGATCAGGTACACATTGCGGCTGGCGGCATCGGGCTCGAGCAGGTATGGCCGCACCCGGGTCCGCTTCCGTTCCGCCCCGGCGGCTTCATAGTCGATCTGGACCACCCGGCCCTCGGCCCAGCCGCGCGCCACCGTCGCGAAGTTGCGCATGAACGGCTCATTGCGGCCATGCTCGCCAACCGAGAGCATGGTGGCGGCGACATGGCGAGCGATCGGCTGAGGGAGCAGATCGGCCAGCTTCGTGAAGGCACTGACGACCGCCGCGTCGTACTCATCGGACCAGCGCGCGATCAGCCGCGCGGCGAGGAAGAGGACGATCGCCTCGGGCACCGAGAGACGCAGGGGAGGGAGGAAGTACTTGCGGTCGATCCCGAAGCGGCCGCGCCCGGCCTGGAAGACCGGCACTCCGAGCTCCTCGTCGAGCGCCCGGATGTCGCGATAGACGGTCCGCGTGGTCATATCGGTCAGGCGGGCGATCTCGGTCACCGGGACCCCGGCCTCCGTGCTGCCGCGCGAGTAGAGGATCGACGCCACGCTCAGCAGCCGGGCAAGGCGGTCGCGCTTCCGCGAGCGCCGGTCGTCAGGCTCGTCCCAGTCGCTCTCCTGCTCCAAATCCGCCACCGAGCGATGATACCGGCCGTCGCCGCACGACGGCCTGCGGGCGCTAGGTGAGGTAAAAGAACGCGATGGCCAGGATCAGGTAGACGGAAACGAGCTGGATCCCCTCGACCCAGTTCGTGCGCCCGTCGAGAGCTATGTAGGCCGCGATGAACGTGGCGGCCCCGACGGCGACCACCTCGAGGGGCGTGAAGACGAGCGTGAGCGGGTGGCCCACGAAGAGGCTGAAGAAGACGAGGACCGGGGCTGCAAAGAGCGCGATCTGGGTCGCGCTGCCGAGCGAGGTGATGAGGCTGAAGTCCATCTTGTTCTTGTAGGCGAGGGTCACGCCAACGATGTGCTCGGCAAGGTTGCCGATGACCGGGATCAGGATCATGCCGATGAACAGCTTGCTCACGCCCAGCGCGGCGACCGCCGGCTCCAGGGTATGGACGAGCACCTCGCTGACGGCGGTGAGCGCGACCGCCGACGCCAGGAGGACCGCGATCGAGCGGCGCATGCTCCACTCGGGGGCGACCTCCTCTTCGGCATGTCCGCCGGGGGCCTCCGGGGAGCTGAAGAAGAAATAGGTCTGGGCGGCGTAGGTGATGATCAGCACGATCGCCACGCCAACCGTCAGCGATTCGATCTGCGGGAAGCCGCGTTCTCCGGCTCCGGTCCCCGAGCCTCCGCCGATCGCGAACGCGAACGTTGCGGGAACGACGAGGCCGATGGTTGCGAGGATCAACGAGGCGGCGTTCATGCCGGTCAGCTGCGCGTCGAAGCGCTGCACGCCGTTCTTCAGCCCGCCCACGACCAGCGACGCGCCCAGGACGAGCAGCAGGTTGCCCACGATCGAGCCGGTGATCGAGACCTGCACCACCTCGATCTCGCCGGCGGTGATCAGGAAGCCGGCGATTATGATCTCGCCGATATTGCCCACCGTCGCGTTCATGATCCCGCCGATGCGCGGCCCGGCGGCTGCGCCGAGCTGCTCGGTGGCCTGGCCCAGGACGTAGGCGAGTGCCAGGATCGTCACCGCGCTCAGGCCGAAGGTGAGGCTCGGGTCCGCGCCGACGACGCGAAGCACGACTGTCACGATCGTGCCGGCGATTGAGATCGCGTATGCCGTGAGGCTGAGCACGCTCGAGCTCCTGCCTAACCGCCGGCAGCGGCGGAGGGCGATGCGCTCACCGAGGGGCTGGCCAGGGGCGACCGGCTCGGCACCGGCGAGGGCGTGGGCGGCGGCTCGCCCGGGAGCGCCGCCACGATCGCGCGGTTGACGCGATCATCGACACCGATCAGGAGAAATACGTACTCATCCGCCGCCCAGGTGTAGATCATCGTGCCGGCGAAGGTGGCATCGTCCTCCGGCCGGACCCAGACCACGTGGCCGGGGAGCACTGCAGAGTGCCATGCCTCGGGGTGCAGACCGGAGATCCCGACGTACTGTCCGATCTCGGCGAGGTGTGGCCGCAGGTCCCGGGTGGCGACCTCGCGACCCTCGACGTGCATGGCGTACAGCGTCGCCCGCGGCTGCTCCACGTAGCCGATCAGCAGTGCGTGGAAATACCGCCCGATCTCGCCGAACGGCTCGCCCACGTCGCCCGGAGTGAGCCCGTATTGATCCGGAGGAACGACGACCACGGTCGCCCCGGCGACGCTTCGGGGAATGAGCGCGTCGAGCGCCGGGTCAGGCTCATTCGTGTACCGCGGCGTCGGGATCGGCGTGGGAGTAGGGGACGGAGCCACGGTTGGGCTCGGTGTCGGGCTTGGCGTCTCGGCCGGGGAGGCGTCTGGGCTGCGGACCGGCTCGGCCGTGGTGCACGCCGCCAGCGCGATGACCATCGCCAGCATCGCCAGCCCCGCCGCCGACTGCGAGCGCGGCGGAGCACGGCGGCTGGTCGGCATGGGAGGCCCGATGATAGCACCGGGCCGCGACCCGATCCCGTCAGGCGGCGCCGCGCTCCTCGGCCACGAGGTCGTCGGAACGGCGCCGGCTTCCCCGATCCCGGCGTTCGGCGACCACCGTGCTCAGGGCGTCGAGGACGTCCGAGCGGATCGGCCCAGCCGCTCCCTCACGAAGCGCGGCCAGCGCCGCCGCGCGCCCGGGGCGGCCGCGACTGGCACCAGCGGTCATCTCGTCGTATGCATTGGCGGCGGCAATCACGTGAGCGCCGACAGGGGCGCGTCCTCTGCGCGGCCGTCGCTCGGCGCCGCCTCCAGAGAGTTCCTGCTGGCCGCGAATGATGGCGCCCACCGGGCGCAGGGAGGGGATCTGCTCGAGCTCCTTCAACCCGGTCTGCTCGAGGCCATGCAGTCGCGCGCCGAGCTCGATGGTGTGCAGCTCTTCCGGGGTGCAGCCGAGCCGCTCCGCCATGCGACCCGCGAGCCGGCTCACGCGGTCGGAATGGCCTCGGTTCACCGCACTGCGGGCGTCGAGCGACCGGGCGACCGAGAGGAGGGCGTCAAGGACCGTCGCCTCGCGCGCATCGGGCTCCTGCGTCAGCAGCGCGGCATGCTCCACGATGCGCTCGACCGAGGCCGGCTCCTCGCCGCGCATCAGGGCCGCTCGGGCAAGCTGGTCGAGGGTGCCGCGCAGACCTCGCATCTCGCTGGGCACCTGGCTCGCCTGCACCACGCGGTCCTCGCCGGCCTGCTTGCCCGCGTAGAGGGCGGCATCGGCCGCCGCGACCAGCTCGTTGCGATCGCGCGCGTCGTCGGGGAAGGCGGCGACCCCGATCGTGATGGTGACCGGTGAGCGCTGTCCCGCGGTAAGCCCGGCGACGGCACGCCGGACGCGCTCTCCGACGCGGGCGGCATCAGCGCCGCTCGAGCCGGGCAGGATGATCGCGAACTCGTCGCCGCCATAGCGGTAGACCTTGTCTTCGCTGCGGGCGGCCCCATAGATCGCCATCGCCGCCGCGTGGATGAGGGCATCCCCGGCGGGATGGCCGTGCGAGTCGTTGAAGCTCTTGAACTGATCGAGATCCATCATCAGCATCGCGACGCGCCGACCGCGCTCCTCGCTCGCGGCCTCGGCCGCGCCAAGGAGCTCCGACAGGTCGCGCTGGAACGCCCCGTGATTGCCGAGCCCGGAGAGGGCATCGGTGTTGGCGCGCAGGCTGACGGCGTGATGCTCGTCGGCATTGCGCAGCGCGATCGAGGCCTGGCCGGCGAACAGCTTGGCAAGCTCAAAATCGGCCTCCGAGAAGTAGATCTCCTCGTGACCGATGCGGCCGATGTTCATCGCCCCGATCACCTCGCCGTCCGCGATCAGCGGCACGATGATCAGCGCCTCGGGATCAGGCGGCGTCCCCGGGATCTGGATCCCGCGCGGGTCGCCGAGAGCGTCGTTGACGAGCAGGGCCTCGTGATGCTCGACGGCCCAGCTGGTCAGGCCCTTGCCAAGCGGAATCTGGTGACGCAGCACCTCCGCCGCGTGGCGATCACGGGCGAGGATCGGCTTCAGCAGGCCGGCTTCGCGATCGAACTGGTGGATCACGAGGTTGTCATACGCCACCACGCTCTTGAGCCCATCAGCGATCGTCTCCAGGATCTCGCTCGGGTCGAGCGTCGACAGGAGTCGCTCGTTGATGTCGAGCAGGCGACGTTGGGTATCGAGCTGGCGCGCCAGCTCGGCCGACTGCGAGGTCAGCCGCTCGTATGCGGTGGCGTTCGCGAACGCCTGCGCCGCGTAGCCGGCGAAGATCGTCATCGTCTGCACGTCGTCGGGCTTGAACCGGTTGAAGCCAAGCTGCGAGAGGACGATCACCCCCAGGGAGCGACCCTCGAAGACCATCGGCACCAGGAGCATTGACTCCTCGATGTCGTCGGTGCCTTCGATCGTCTTCCCACGGTCGTCGTTGAGCGCGTCGTTGATGAGCAGCGGCTCGCCGCTCGCCGCCACCGAGCCGGTGAACGAGCCATCCCCGATCGGAACCCGGAGCCGCTTCTCGTAGTCGCCACCCTCGCCAAGCATGTCCTTGGTGAAGGCGACCGGCTCGCACCAGCCCGTCTCCCAGTCGACGGCGTAGACCCGGATGTCGTTGTATTCGGCCAGGATGCTCGCCTCGGAGACGATCGCCTCCGCGATCGCGCGGACATCGGTAAGGCGGTTGAGGCGGGCGGAGAGGTCCTGGATCGAGCCCATCCGCACGGCCTGGTCCGCGACGGACCGATACAGCCGAGCGTTGCTGATCGCCACTGCGGCCTGGCTGGCGAAAGCCTGCACCAGGGCCACCTCCTCGTCGGGCCACGGCCGATCGTCAAGGTTGTAGAGCGCCAGCAGGCCGAGCGGCTCCTCGTGCACGACGAGAGGAGTGAGGCAGGCGGTTCGGATCCCTTCGCGCGCATATACGGCGCGCATCAGACCGGCCTTCTCGTCGGTTCCGGCGTTGCGGTTCACGAGCGGGCGCCGATCTCGGAGTGCCTGCACCCCGATCGTGTTGCTCTCCCAGGTCAGGTCGCTGACATGCGCCAGGAAGTCTTCGGAGAGGCCGCGCTGGGCCGCCATCGAGAACGGGCGCTCCGTATCATCGATCAGCCAAAGGCCGGCTTTGTCCGCCTCGAAGAGGCTCCGGGTCCGGGTCACGACATCGTCGAGCACGACCGCGAGGTCGAGCTGCCCTGTCAGCTCCTGGGTCACGCTGCGCAGGGCGCGGCCGCGGGTCACCTCGCGGCGAGCTCCCTTCAGCATGGCGGCGTTGCGCACCGCAGCACCCAACGTCGCGGCGACGATCTCGAGGAACGGAACCTGGCCGACGGCCATCTCGTCGTGGCTCTCGACCAGCAGGCAGCCCAGCGCGCCGGTGGCGCCGCGGAGCGGGACGATGGCCCGCCTGCCCTCCGCCAGCACTCGGCTGGTCGGATCCTCGTCGCCGATCTGCTCGGGGAGGTCGAGGGTCGGCTCCGGTGGGACTCGGTAGCCCGCGTGTGTCTCGAGGGTCAGGATCTCCGACTGCGCAAGGTAGATGGCAGCTGTCTCAAATCCGCAGTCGGCGCGCAGAGACTCGACCGCAACCCGACACACCGCGCTGACGTTGGACGAGCTCGCGGCGGTGCGCGCCAGCTTTCCGAGCAGGGCGAGCCGGGGATCCCGCTCCTCGCCGAGCGTCGGCGCCGGGGTGGGCTCGCCGCCCTCCACCAGCAGCCGCTCGAGGTCCGCCGGCCGAAAACGGCGGTCACCGCGCGCGTTGATCCGGTATGCGGTCAGGCGCCCGGCCTCCGCCCAGCTCCTGATCGTGTTCGGATGAACGCCGAGCCGGGCAGCGGCCTGCGCCACGCTGATCAGCGCGTTGGGCCCGCCACCTCGGTCGCGCGGCACGTTTGCCAAGGCTTGCAATCCCGTCTGTCGGTTCACACCCGAAATGGAACTTCTGGTAGGTGTGCTGTATCGGATCGTAGATGTGGCAAGCGCGCGGCACGATGCCCCATTCGTACCGGTGGGTCCGTGACAGAGACCGGAGTGGCGCGGCCTCAGCCGAAGAGGGCGAGGATCCCGGTCAGCAGGCCCGCGGAGACGAGCAGCACTCCAAGGGAGATCGCGGCCACGGCGAGCCCCAGGAGGCCGCGGCGGGGCCGCCGAGCAGGCGCATGGCGTCGTCGGCTGCGAGCGCCGAGATCAGGTAGCCGCCGGGCGGCGGACGCAGGAGGACACGCCCGTCGTCGCCACGAGCGGCTAGTGCGACGACCAGGAGCCGATCCGTGACGCTTACCTGCCGCGTGGTTGAGCGTCCCTCACGAGGCGCGCCGGCCCGAACGCTGAGCCGGTCGACGGCGGACCGATGGGGTTCCTGCAGCTCGTCCGGGCTGCCGAGCCAGACCTGTGGAATCACGATCAACGGCTCACGAGCCTCCGCCGGATCGACCGAGAGCGATCCATTGTGGTCCCACAGCTCGAAGGAGCGGGTCTCCCGCAGCCGCTCGATGATCCGCCATCCCATGCGTGGAAGCCTGATCTCGATGTCGCGGTGAAATTCGACCAGCCGCTCGCCGTCCGCGGTGTGGAGCGGATCTGCGCAGCGCACCCGCCCGGCAACGCGGACCGGGCGCCTTGGCAGCTCACCCGCGTCGACGAGGTCGCCCACCTGGACCTCCCGCGCCGCGCCCAATCGCCGCCCGATCCCCATCTGGGCACCGCTCATGGCGAGCAGCCCCAGCCCGACCCCGGCCGCGAGCGTGCCGGCGAGCACGAGAGAGCGGCGAAGGCGCCGGCGGGCATGGCGCCGAAGTATATCGACCGATAAGTCCGCGATAAGCGCTCGTCGCTAGGGTCCTTCGCAGCACTGAGACACGCCAGGAGGCGCAGCAGCCAACAGATCGCGGCGCACACGAACGACTGCTTCGATCAGCCCTGCCCGGAGGACTCTCCTCGTGCGTGCTTCATCGGCCATGAGCGGCGCGCCGCATGCGCGCCGCCATCGCATCGTCTGGCGGCTCGTGCCATTCTGCCTGGCCGCCGCCGCCCTCTCCCGTTCCATCGGCAGCCCCGACCGCCGCAGACCCACCGGCGACGGCCGTCGTCATGATCCCCGACGAAGCCGAACGCGCCGGCCTCAGAGCCGCGCTCACCCGTCGGGAGGTGCGCGGCCAGGTGCTCCTGGAAGCCGTGCTTCCGTCGCCCGGCGGCCAGCAGCTGTTGGCCGCCAGCGCGGACGGCACCCGCGTCGCCACTGCGGACAGGATTGGCGGCCTGACCGCTCGCGTCGCCATCCAGGGGCCTGGATGGCGCGGTCGCCGTCCGCCAGCTGCCCGGGGTGGTGGCCGCCCAGTTCATCGCCGACGGGTCGGCGCTGCTGGCGATCGATACGTCGGGCGCGCTCTGGCGAATCGCGTCGGCAACGGCCGAAGGTTCCATCATTGCCCCCGGTCCGTTCGATGGGCCCATCACGCCGGAGGCGTCCGGCACGATGCTGCTCCGCCGCGTCAGCTCCGTCGAAGCGCCGTTCAGCGCGCAGCTCGTGCGACTCGACCCCGCCAGCGCAGCCGCCACCTCGCTCGATGCCAATGGCCTCGTCTTCTCTGCCCATCCGCTCGGCGACGGAAGCCTCGCGGTCGTGGCGCACCGGATGGGGGCGCGCAACCAGCGTCAGCCGGCTGACGCCGAATGGCGTGAGCAGCCCGATTGCGGACTCGGGTCGGCCGCCATCGCGGCCGACGTCGCGGAGGACGGGCGGGTCGCGTTCGAGGTCGCGGGTGACGGCGTCTTCCTGCTCGAGCCAGGCGCCGCGAAGGCGCACCGGCTCGGCGCCGGAGGCGCACCGCGCTTCTCGCCAGACGGGCGCGAGCTCCTCGTCCGCCAGGGCGGCGGCACCTCGGTGCTGGGCCTGGATGGTTCAGTCCTGGCCCGGACTGACACAACGAACAGCACCTGGATCGCCTGTGGAGAGGGGTGTGGATCGTGATCAGCGTGCTGCGTCCCGCCGGGGGCGCGCTCTTCCTCCTCCTGCTGCTGACCGGGACGGCTCGCGCAGCGGACGACTACACCCTCCCGTTCCACGACCCGAACGTCGGGTTGAGCTACGGCGTGGACCGCGATCTGCGCTCCTGCATCCAGGCCGACTGGACAGGGCAGGTGTGGGTTGACTGCGCCGCCCATTGGGGGCGCGTCTACGACAACCACACCGGCATGGACTTCCCGATGACGGCCTTCTCAGCGGTCGCGGCGGCTCGCGACGGCGTCGTGATCGACCTTTTCGAGGGGTTCGGAACGTGGCAATTCGGAGCGAACGGCAACTTCGTCCTCGTCGGCCACCCCGACGGGAAGCGGACCCTCTACTACCACCTCGCCCAGAACGGCGTCCTGGTCGGAGTCGGTGACCAGGTGACAGCCGGACAGGTGATCGCGAAGTCCGGCTGCAGCGGCATGTGCAACGGCGAGCACCTGCATTTCGAGCTGCTCGCCCAGCAGCACGGCGGGTGGTTCCCCGCCGATCCAAACTGGGAGCGTCGCTGGACCACCTGGCCCGCACGTGTCCCGTTCCTCGCCAGCTACTGGCGGGAGAACAACGCGGGGGCCGAAAGAATCATCCACGGCCAGACGATCGCCCACTGGGTCGAGTTTCGGAATGACGGTGGCCGCACATGGCGCAACGACATCGGCCGTGGCCGGATTCTTCTGGGGACCTGGAACCCGGCGGCGCATGCCAGTGCCTTCCGTGCCTGGGACTGGGGGTCGACCTGGTACGCCACGAATGTCGATGGCGCGACGGCGCCGGGCCAGGTGGGCCGATTCACGTTCGGCCTGTATGGCGGCCCGCCAGCTGGCTCGTACGGCGAAACGTTCAACCTCGTCGCGAACAGCCTCTTCTGGTTCGACCACGCCCGTCTCGGCAGCTTCTGGGTCCCGATCAACGTTGTCTGGGGCATCTCCCCCACGCCGCGAGTCGGCACTCGCTGAGCCGCGGCGAGCAACCCGAGGAGGCACCACATGCGTGGTCGTCAAGCTCTCGTCTTGTTGCTGGGCCTCGTGCTCGCGGCCTGCGCGGCGGCTCCCGCCACGCCGACGGCGCATGCGGTGCCATCCCTGGTGCCCGGAGGCACGCCGATGCCCTCCGTCGACCCGGGTCCCACTGGGGCGACGGGCAGCCCTGGCGACCCGTTGCTCCTGGCCCCGGAGCTTGCCGCGTTTCCCGTGCCGCCCGATGCGAAGCGCCTGCCGCTCCCCGTCGGCAGCAGCCCCCTTGCGAGGTGGAAGGTCGAGCCCGGCTCGGGCACGTATCGGTTCTATCGCGACACGCTTCCGGCGGCCGGCTACTCGATCACCGGGCTTGCGCCGGGCGACACGGTGGCCTCGATCCGGTTCGAGGATCGGTCGGGCGGGGCGTGGCAGATCGATATCCATGGCGACCTCGAGTCCGCGGTGCTCGAGCTCGGTCCCATGCATCCGTGACCGACCGCCGCGCACCGCCGGGGACGCGGGGGAGCCTGCCGCGCGTCGTGCTAGGCTGATCTGCAGAGACAAGTCAAGGAACGACAGGGGAGCGCGCGAGCGCTGAGAGTGCGGCACCACCGCAGACCCTCGAACCTGATCTGGGTCATGCCAGCGCAGGGAGTCGGTTTGAACGCCGCGGCGCGCTCCCGCCTGTGAAGGAGCGCAAGAGTCGTGCGAGCCGTGGTCGTGGCTGACGGGGAGCCGAGCGCAGATGACGCGCGGCACCTTGCCGATGTGGATCTGATCGTCGCCGCAGATGGCGGCGCGGGCTGGCTCGAGCTCCAGCGCGTCCGGCCCCACGTCGTCGTCGGGGACCTCGACTCGATACAGGCCGACCACCTCGAGGCGCTCGTGGCGGCAGGGGTGCGGGTCGAGCGGCACCCGGTTGCAAAGGACTACTCCGACGCCCACCTTGCCGTTGCTTGCGCGGTGGCGGGCGGCGCGGACCAGGTGATCGTCCTGGGAGCCCTCGCAGGGGATCGGATCGACCACGAGCTGACGAATCTCTTCATGCTCGCCGATCCCGCGTGGCGATCTGTCGACGTACGGGTGGTGCGCGACGGCACCACCGTGCGGGCAGTGACTGGCGGCCGTCGCCTGAGCCTGGACGGGGTGGCGGGCGACATAGTCACCCTGTTGGCGATTGGCGATACCCATGGTGTCTCGACCGATGGCCTCGCATACCCGCTGACCAACGAGACGCTCCACGTCGGCGAGTCGCGCGGCCTCAGCAACGTCATCACCGCCGCGCCGGCATCGGTGCGGCTGGAGGCGGGGACGCTCCTCGTCGTTGAAGTCAGCAGAGAGGACTGAGATGAGCATCTCCACAGAAGCCCCGCGCCGCGGCGCAGCAGCAACCGAACTCCCGGCAGGTCGCTGGCGGACGGTCGACATCGTGGTCGCCGCCGTCATCGCGGTCGCGTTCGGGGCGGTCTTCCAGGTCTGGAACCTCGCCTGGGAAGGGGCGCGTCCCGCGTTCCTCTTCTTTCCTCCCCTGCAGGGCGCCATGTACGGGGTCTGGATGATTCCGGGTGTCCTCGTGCCGCTCGTCATCCGACGACCCGGCGCGGCGCTCCTTGGGGAGGCGGTGGCGGCGGCCGCGTCCGCCCTGTTCGGCGCTCAGTGGGGACTGGTGACCATCGTCTACGGGCTGTTGCAGGGCGCGGCTGCCGAGCTGATCTTCGCCTTCGGCCTATACCGCCGATGGGGCCTGGTCGCGGCGATCCTCGCCGCCGCGTCTGCCGGGGCCGCGGCCAGCCTTCTCGACCTGATCCTCTACTACCCCGACTGGGCGCCGGCCTGGCAGCTGGCGTACTCGGCGCTCGTGATTCCGAGCTCCGCCCTGGTCGGTGGGCTCGGTTCGTGGGGCCTCGTGCGATCGTTGGTCGAGACCGGAGTGCTGAGTGGCTTCGCCTCCGGCCGCGATCAGCGCGAAGTCTGAGTCGAGCGGGCACGCACAGGCGGAACGCATGAGTCCTGCGCCGGCAGCCGTCGAGGCGCGCGGCTGGGGATGGCGGCACGCAGGGCGCCGGGACTGGGCGGTCCGGGGGCTCGATCTGCGGATCGAGGCCGGCGAGCGGGTCCTCCTCCTGGGTCCGTCGGGCGCCGGCAAGTCGACGCTCCTGCTCGGCGTCGCGGGTCTGCTCGACGCGTCCGGAGGGGGCGAGCAGGAAGGAAGCCTCCGCGTGGCCGGGAAGACCCCTGTTGCCGCACGGGACTCGACCGGGATCCTGTTCCAGGACCCCGAGGCGCAGCTGGTGATGGGGCGCGCCGGTGACGACGTGGCCTTCGGTCTCGAGAACCGATGCGTGTCGACGGACGAGATCTGGCGCCGGGTCGATGCCGCGCTCGACGCCGTCGTGTTCCGCCACGGCCGAGGCCAGTCGACGAACGCGCTCTCGGGCGGCGAACAGCAGCGGCTCGCGCTTGCCGGCGTGCTGGCGCTCCATCCAGCACTGCTTATGCTTGACGAACCGACCGCGAACCTCGACCCGGGCGGAGCGGCAGCCATCCGCCGGGTGGTTGGCGGGCTGCTTGAGAACCGGGAGATCTCCCTCGTGCTGGTGGAACACCGCGTCGCGGAGTGGCTGCCGCTCATCGACCGCGTGGTGGTCCTCGAGCCGGGGGGCGGTATCAGCGCAGAGGGCCCGCCACGCGAGCTGTTCGCTCGTCTGGGCGACCGGCTCGCCGCTGCGGGAGTCTGGGTTCCGGACCTGACCCTCCCCGGGCGGGCGGTCGTGACACGCCCCGACCCGGAGATCATGATCCTCGCCGACGGGGTCGGATTCACGTACCCAGGCGCGAGCGGCCCGGCGCTGAGCGGGGTCGACCTCCGCGTCCGCTCTTCAGAAGCTCTCGCGCTGGTGGGCCCCAACGGCGCCGGCAAGTCGACCCTCGCCCTGCTGCTGGCCGGCCTGCTGGCGCCGAGCTCCGGAACGGTCCTCGCGGGGGAGGCGCTGGCCCACGGCCGGGCTCACGATCCCATTGCCCGTTGGCCGGCGCGCGAGCTGGTCACGCGCATCGGGACCGTGTTCCAGGATCCTGAGCACCAGTTCCTGACCCGCCGGGTCATCGACGAGCTGCTGCTCGGACCACGCCTTGCCGGCATCGAGCCGGGCGCGGCGCGTCGTCGGGCCGACGAGCTGCTGGCGAGATTGCGACTGACGCGACTGGCCGCGGCCAACCCCTTCACGCTCTCGGGCGGGGAGAAGCGGCGCCTCTCGGTGGCGACGGCGCTGACGACCGCCCCCCGCGTGCTTGTGCTCGACGAGCCGACGTTCGGACAGGACCGGCGGACGTGGCTCGAGCTCCTCGACCTGCTCGCGTCACTGCGCGATGACGGGCGGGCGATCTGCTTCGTCACGCACGACCGCGACTTTGCCCATGCGCTCGCCGACCGCACGCTTCGCCTGGCGGCGGCGTGAGGCTCTTTACCCCCCTGGTCCCCGATCCGCGCGCGCTGCTGGCGCGGGCGAATCCGCTGGCGAAAGTCGCTGCGGCTCTCCTGTTGATGGCGGTCCTGTTCATCTCGCGGGACCTCGTCACACCGTCGGTCGTGCTCGTCGGGCTCGTCGCCACGCTGCCGCTCACCGGGCTCGCACCCCGGGCTCTCATCGCGCGGACGTGGCCGCTGCTCCTGGCTGCGATCTCGGTTGGGATCCTCAACGCGCTGTTCGCCCCGGAGCAGGCCGGAGGGCTGGTCCGCATCGGTCCCCTGGCGGTGGGTGCCGCGAACCTTGTCGCCGGGCTCGCGCTCGGCCTGCGCCTGCTCACCATCGCCGCGGTCGGCGTGGTCGCCCTCGCAACGACGGAGCCAACCGACCTCGCCGACGGCCTCGTCCAGCAGCTGCGCGTGTCCCCGCGCTTCGCGGTTGGGGTCATGGCCGCGCTCCGGCTTCTCCCGATCCTCACGGACGAGTGGCAGATCATTCGCCTCGCGCGTCGCGCCCGGGGGGTCGATGCCGGCCGCTCTCCGGCCGCGGCGATCGGCCTCTTCTTCGGCGAGCTCCTCGGGCTCCTGGTCTCGTCGATCAGGCGCGGGACCCGGCTGGCGCTCGCCATGGAGGCGCGGGGGCTGGGCAGCCGTCCGTGTCGCGGCATTGCTCGCCCTCAGCGCCTCCGCCTCGCGGACGGGATCCTTCTCGCGGCAGCCGCGCTCCTGGGGGGAGCCGCGGTCGGCACCGCGGTTGCGAGCGGGGCCTTCCGCCTCGTCTTCAGCTGACTCGAGCGCTGCGCCTCAGTCGCCGCGGAACGGGCCCAACCAGGTTGGGTCGTGTGCGGCGCCGATGTACCGGATCGGATCGAACGGCGTCAGCGGCAAGGTCAGTGCCTCACCGGAGACGATCAGCTCGGAGAGGAGCAGGCCGAGAATCGGTGCATACGGATGCCCGTGGCCGGTGAGCCCGCACACGAGATAGGCGCCCGGAAGCGCGGTCCCGTCGGCGGCCGGCAGGCGCCCCGCCATCGGGATCTCCTGCGACGCGAAGTCGAGCAGCCCGGTCCAGGCGCGAATCACGCGAACATCGGCCAGCCCGGGATGAAGCCGGCCGAGCAGCGCTGCGAGGAGGGGTGGAACGCGCGGCGAGACGTCCATCTGGTAGCAGCCGATGCCCATTCCGGCATCCGCGATGGCGTAGCCGCCCACCAGCACCTCGCCGGTTCGCATCTGTCGCCAGTACTCGTTGCACTGGTTCGTCTCGAAGCCGGGGCCGAGCAGGGGCGGCAGCGGCTCCGTGACCATCACATGCTCGCGGATGGGCGTTAGATTGGCGGCGACCGAGGGCACCAGCGCAGGTGTCCAGGCATTCGTCGCCAGCACGACCGCGCCTGAGCTCACCGTTCCGTGTGAGGTGCGGACCCCCGCGGTGCGTCCTGATCGCAGCAGCAGCTCCTCGACGCGCACCCCGGTGACGATCCGCGCGCCGTTGCCGGCCGCCGCCTCCAGGAGGCGATAGACGAGGCGGAAGGGGTTGAGCTTCCCGATCCCGCGCGGTCCACTTGGCCGATCGCGCCTGTCCGAGGTCGAGCGCTGGTGCCAGCTCCCTTAGCTCCGCCTCGTCGACAATCCGCACGTCAAGGCCTCCCGCGGCCTGGTGCACGGCGAGCGAGCGGCCGCGCCGCTCCTCAAGCTCCGTGGTGAAGAGGTCGATCGAGCCGGATCGGTCCCATTCGATCCCACCCGGGAGGGTCGCGTCGAGCTCTTCGAGGAGATCGAGCGAGCGGGAGGTGTACTCGACGATGGACGGCCCGCCCGCGGCCGCGATCAGCGCGTCCACGCGAGGAAAGTGGCCGCCGAGCCCGGCGAGTGCCATCCCGGCATTGCGGCCGGAGGCTCCCCACGCGGGCGTGTTCGCTTCCACGACGAGCGGCTGCATACCGGCGAGCGCGAGGCGATACGCAATGGAGGCGCCGACCATGCCGCCACCCACCACGACCACCTCCGCGCCGTCGGGCAGCTCCGCCGCCGGGTCGGGGATGAACGGAACGGGCTCGGGCGGAGGGGCGAACTGCGGCGCCGTCTGGCTCATGCCAGCCGGAGTGTACCCTCGGCGCATGGCAGGCCCGGAGGAGGTGCGGTTTCCCGCTGGCGACGCGACGCTCGCCGGGACGCTGCAGCTCCCGGCCGGACCGGGCAGGCACCCAGCGGTGCTGCTCCTGCCGTCATATCTCGCGCGCGATCGGGACGGCCGGTGGGATCGGGCCGGCCATCCAGCCTGGTTCGCGCGCGGCGAGGAGCGCGGCCTGCTTGCTCGGCTGGCGGCCGCGCTCGCCGGGCGCGGCGTGGCGAGCCTGCGCTACGACAAGCGCGGTTGCGGCCGCTCTGAGGGCAACTGGGAGCAGGTCGATCTGTTCACGCTTATCGACGACGCTCGGGATGCGCTGGGCTGGCTGCGCGGCCGGGGCGACATCGACCTGCGCCGCACCGGCATCCTTGGCCACGGCGAGGGCGCTGCGATAGCGATGAGCGTCGCGATCGGGGACCCGGTGGTCGGGGCGCTGACCCTGGTATCGCCTGCGGCCCGGGCCTTTCGAGACGTCCTGCGCCGCGGGGTCGCGCAGCGCGCGCGCACGGGAGTCGATCGCCAGCACCCCCTCGTCGCGGGGATCGACCGTGCGGCGGAGGAGCTGATCGAGGCGGCGGATCGCCGGGAGCCACTTCGCGGCGTGCATCTCCCCGGCGCAAGCGTCGTCGAGCTGAACCTCGCCGCCTGGGAGCAGGCGATCCACACTCCGCCGATCGCGCTGGCCAGCATGCTCCATCGGTCTGTCAGCCTGGTTCATGGAGAAGCCGATGTCTGGGTCGATGCGGACGAGAGCCGCCTGCTGCTGGATGCCCTGGCAGGCAGCGAGGATCGGCCCCAGCTGCGGCTCATTCCCGGCGCGGGTCATGGGCTGCACGAGGCAGGGGATGGGCTCATCGACGAGCTGGGGCAGGAGCTGGTCGCGCGCCTCCTGCCGCGCGTGCTCCCTCCAGTGCTCCTCGCCATCGAGGGGATGGGCTGACCGAATCGGATACGATGGCCCGAGGAGGAATCCGTGTCCCGACTGCAGCCCGGCGATCCCGCTCCGTCCTTCACCCTGGCCGCGGATGACGGCAGCATCGTATCGAGCGACGCGCTCGCCGGTGAGCGGTATGTCCTCTACTTCTATCCGAAGGACGACACGCCCGGCTGCACCACACAGGCCTGCGGCCTGCGGGACAGCTTCGGACGGGTCACCGCTACCGGTGTGAAGCTCTTCGGGGTCTCACCGGACAGCGTCGCGAAGCACATCAAGTTCCGTGAGAAGTACGGATTGCCCTTCCGCCTCCTCTCCGATCGTGGCCACGAGCTGGCCGAGAAGTTCGGCGTGTGGATCGCGAAGTCGTTCCGGGGGCGTTCGTATTTCGGCAACGAGCGCAGCACGTTCATCATCGGATCCGACGGAAGGATCGAGAATGTCCTCGCCCTGGTGAAGCCGGCCGAGCACGTCGATCAGCTGCTGGCGGCCCTTGGCCGGTGAAGGAGGCCGCCATCGTTACGGCCGCGTGCCTGCTGGTGATCGCCGCCGTCCTGGCGTTCGCGGTCGTGATCGCCCCGATCCGGTAGCTGCGTGCAGCCCGTGATCTGGGTCATCACCGCGCTCGTATTGGTCCTGTGGCTGGTCGGGCTCCTGCTCCGCATCGGTCAATGGGTCAACCTCCTGCTGGTGGTCGCGGCCGTCTTGCTGGTGGTGCAGCTGATCAACGAGCGAAATCGCCCGCCCGCCGACTGAGCAAGCCTTTGGCACGGGACGTGCGTTGATCGAGATTGCTGCCGATTGAGGCGGCTTCCCGCTGAGGGAACAACAAGGAGGTGCAACCGATGCTCTGGACCATTCTGGTCATCCTTCTGGTCCTCTGGCTGCTCGGTCTGATCGGCGGAATCGGTGGAGGGCTGATCCACCTCCTGCTGGTCATCGCAGCCATCGTGCTTCTCTTCCAGCTCCTGTCCGGTCGCCGCGCGGTCTAGCGCCGCGAACCAGACCAGCGCCGACGGGACGCCGGTCCTGCTGATGCGGGACTCGGCGCCCGTCTGTTGCCCTGAGCGGATCCTGATCTCACCACCGCGCGACCGCTGAGCTGTCGCGTGCATCGGCTACGCTTGGGCCGGTGCCCTCGATCGAACCCTTCCGTTTCCTCCACACCGGCGATCTTCATCTCGACAGTCCGTTCCAGGGGCTGAGCGCCGAGGCGCCCCTGGAGGTCCTGGCCCTCCTTCGGAGTGCAACGACGGACGCGTGGCGTGCGGTGGTTCGCGCCGCGATCGAGGCGCGCGTCGACTTCGTCCTCGTGGCGGGGGACGTCTTCGAGGTCGCCACTCCGACACTCCTCGGCCAGACGCGCTTTCGCGACGGGCTTGCCGAGCTGGCGGCCGCCGGAATCCCCAGCTTCGTGGTCCACGGCAACCACGATCCGCTGGACGGTCGGAGCTGGGCCCCCAGCCTCGACTTTCCGGACGCCGTCAACCGCTTCGGGACGGACGCTGTGAGTGCGATCCCGGTGCTGCGAGATGGCCGTGAGATCGCGCGCGTCCATGGGCGCTCCTATCCACGCTCCGCGGTCATGGAGAACTACGCCGCCGGCTTCCGGGCAGATCCGGCCGCCCCGTTCTCGATCGGCCTGCTGCACACCAACGTCGGCGACCGGCCCGGACACGCGAACTACGCGCCCTGCTCGGTCGAGGACCTGCGCGCGTCGGGGATGGACTACTGGGCGCTGGGGCACATCCACCAGCCGGGCCAGGTGGCGGCTGATCCACCGGCGATCTACTGCGGGATCCCGCAGGGGCGCGACCCCGGGGAACTTGGGGCTCGCGGGTGCTACCTCGTCGACGTCGATGCTGCGGGCCGGGTGACCCCGCGCTTCGTCACGACCGACGTCGTGCGCTGGCATCCCCTCGAAGTGTCGATCGACAGCCTGGCTGACGACGAGGGCCTGATGCGCGCCTGCCGCGAGGCCGTCGGGAGCGCGCTGGAGGCCGCCGACGGACGCTCACTCGTGATCCGCCTGCGGCTCGTCGGCCGCGGGCTGCTGCACGCCACGCTTGCGCGCGCGGGCTACCTCGACCACGTCCGCGAGCTTCTGAACGAGGAGCGCAGCCTCACGCCTCCATTCGCATGGGTCGAATCGGTGCGCGACGGGACGCGACCCGAGATCGATCTCGGGACCCGCCGCGACGCTCCGGACTTCGTCGGAGACTTCCTGCGGACCGTCGCGGCCGCGCGACGCAGCAGGGACAGCACCGATCCTGATGAGCACGAGCGCTGGCGTGGACTGCTGCGATCCGCCGTGGCGCCGCTCTTCGAGGAATCGCTCCGCGGCCGGCGCCACCTTGCCGCTGCCCGACCCTCGGACGAGGCGCTCGCCACCGACCTGCTCGCCGAGGCGGAGTCGCTCGGCGTCGACCTGCTTCTCGCCGCGGAGGAGGAGCGCTGATGCGCATCGAGCGCATCGAGATCGATGGGTTCGGCCGCTTCCACGACGCGCACTGGGCGCTCGACGATGGGCTGACCGTCCTGCTCGGCGCGAATGAGGCCGGCAAGACAACCCTCCTCAACGGCCTTCGCGCGCTCCTCTTCGGCTTCGAGCCGACCCGCGACGGCCGCACGTGGTATCCGGCCCTGGCCGGAGGGCGGCGCGGTGGCCGCCTGGTCCTGCGCACCGCGCAGGGAGAGCGCTGGACCGTGGAGCGGCATGGCGACCGCGGCGGGGCGGGGGCACTTGCGGTTCGGGCGCCGAATGGCAACCAGGGTGCTCAGGAGACGCTCGATCGGCTCCTGCACGGCGCCGACGCGGGCCTCTTCCGCAATATCTTCGCCTTCGGCCTTGGCGAGCTGCAGACCTTCGACACGCTCTCCACCGATGGCGTGCGCGGCCGCATCTACGGCGCCGGCGCCGGGCTGGGCGGAACGAGCGCGGTTGACCTGGAGAGCCGCCTGCGGCAGGCCCAGGACGCGATCTTCAAGCCACGTGGCCAACGACCCTTGAACGTGCTCCTGACCCGCA
Source organism: uncultured Chloroflexia bacterium (assembly GCA_963799675.1). Classification (GTDB taxonomy): domain Bacteria; phylum Chloroflexota; class Limnocylindria; order QHBO01; family QHBO01; genus JALYSK01. The sequence goes on along the minus strand of CAWCXQ010000007.1, from coordinate 141,747 downwards.
TCGAGGGGCTTCAGCGCGAGATCGCGGATCTCGCCCGGCAGCCCGAGGAGCACGCGGCCGCGCACCGCGAGCGGGCAGAGCTGCTCGAGCGCACGGCCACCCTGCGCGCTGAGCTGCGGTCTTGGCGCCAACGATCAATCCGGCTCGCGAACCTGCGCACCGCGGGCCCGCTCGCCGCGGAGCTCGCGACGCTCGACGCCGACCTGGCGCCAGGCGATCCCACGCTCGAGGCCCTGCCGCGGGATGCGGTCATGGTGCTCGACCGACGCCTCGCGGCCGTCGCGGAGGCGCGTACGGCCCTCGCCACGATCGACGAGCAGGTCGACGCCGCGCGCGTCGCGCTCAGCGGCCTGCAGCTCGACGAGCGCCTGCTCGCCGCCGGGGACGAGATCGCTGCGCTTCGCGACGAGCGGGCGGCACGCCCCGCGGCCGATCTCCGACGGCGTGAGCTCGAGGCCGCCGAGATGCGTCACGCGGCCGCCGTCACCGAGCAGCTCGAACGCGTCGGCGGCTGGGACGAAGCGCGGTTGATCAGCCTCGACGACTCGATTGCGAGCACCGAGGCCACGCGCGAGCTCGAGCGGAGGATGGTGCAGGTTCGCGCGGCGAATGCCAGCGTGCAGGAACGGCTGCGCGCGGCCGTGGATGAGACGAAGTCCGCTGACGGGGAAGACTCCTCGGAGGCGGATGATCAGCTCGACGAGCGGTCCGCCGTGCTCCGACAGCTCGACGAGCTGCGGATTCGGCGCGCGGCCGAGGAGGCGGCCGGCCGGAGCTCGATCTCGCGGCCAGCCGGACTCCTTGCGGCGGCGCTGCTCCTGGTCACCGCCCTCGCCATCGGCTGGTTGCTGGGCGCGCTGTTCGTCGGCGCGATCGCCGGCGTCCTCGGCGCGGCGCTGCTCGCTGCCCTTGCCCTTCGTGGAGCCCGGCGGCTGGGGACCCTGCCCAGTGTCGCCGCCGAGCGGGCACAGCTCCTGGAGCGCATCGGGCTCGAACCCGACGCCGATGACGCCCGCGTGTATCGCGCCGCGGAGGAGCTCGCGGCTGCCCGTGCCCGCCGGCAGCTCGCTCGAGAGCGCGCCGCCGCCGTCGACCTGCGTCGCAGCCAGCTTGCCCGCCACGAGCGAGACGCCGCCCGAACCGCAGCCGCCGTCGAGGAGGCGGAACGGAGCTGGCGCGACTGGCTGAGCGCCCATGCGATGCCGACCGACCTCTCTCCGGAAGCGGCACGCCAGCTCCTGGCCGCGGCGGGCGGCGCCCGCCGCTCGGTGATCGAGCGGGACGAGCATCGTCGGTCGCTGGCAGAGGCGGCGCGCGACGACGAGGCCTTCATCGAGCGGGTGGATGCGTTCCTGGCGTCGGTCGGGCACGCGCCGGGCGAAGATCGCGATCGTCGCATGGCGCTCGTCGCGGGCGCGGTCGACCAGCTCGAGCGCTCGCGCGCCGACCATCGCCGGGCGAGCGAGCTGCAGGCCACCATGGGCTCGCTGGCCGCGCGACGGGAGATCGCCCAGGAGGCGGTGGCGGCGGCGGAAGCGGCCGTCGCAGAGCACCTGGCCGCCGTCGGCTGTCCTGATCCCGACGCGCTACGACGGCGCGAAACGCTCGCTGCCGAACGCCGCGTCGTCCTCGCCCGCACACGCGAGCTGCGCGCCGGCCTGGCGGCAATTGCCGGGAGCGCCGATGCGGTCGCGACGCTCATTGCGGAGGCCGGAGCCCAGGATGCAGCCAGCATCGAGGCGGGGCAGGCCGAGGCGCACGATCGCGTCGAAGAGCTCGAGGCGCAGGAGCGCGCCGCCCTGCACCGAATCGGAGCGCTCGAGGCGCGGATCCGCGAGCTCGAGGCAGCCGAGGAGCTTGGCCAGCGGCGCCAGGAGCTGGCGGGGCTCGAGGGCCAGGCGGCGGCCATCGGTCACGACTGGGCCGTGCGGGCAGTTGCGCTCAGGCTGCTGGAGGAGACCCGTTCGCGCTACGAGCGCGAGCGCCAACCGGACGTCGTGCGTGCCGCGGTGTCTCATTTCGAGCGCTTCACCGGCGGTCGGTACTCACGGATCGTGGCACCCCCTGGCGGTTCCAGTGTCCGGGTCGAGACCGAGGGCGGCGAGGGTCGCACCACCGAGGAGCTGTCGCGCGGGACTGCGGAGCAGCTCTACCTGGCGCTCCGCTTCGGCCTCATCGAGGAGTTCGCCAGCCACGCGGAGCCGCTGCCGGTGGTGATGGACGACATCCTCGTCAACTTCGACTCCGCGCGGGCCGAGCGGGCGGCAATGGCGATCCGCGACCTTGCCGGGCGGCACCAGGTCCTCTACTTCACCTGCCATCCGTGGACCGCCCTGCTCCTCGATCCCGATGCGGCGCGGACACTCTCGCTCGAGTGACTGCTAGGATCGGGCCGACCCGATGCCGAACGACAAGCTGCCCACCCCCGACCGCGTGCTGGTCGCCGCCGCGCACCCGGACGACATCGAGTTCGGGGCCGCCGGCACCGTGGCGCGCTGGATCGACGAAGGGGCGACGGTCCGCTACCTGGTCCTGACCCGCGGCGACAAGGGGAGCGACGATCCCGCCGCCGATCCGGTCGCCCTCGGTCGGCTGCGGGAGGACGAGCAACGTGCGGCCGCCACCGAGATCGGGGTCGCGGGCGTCGACTTCCTCGACGAGCCCGACGGACAGGTCGAGGCGTCGCTCCGGTTGCGCGAGCGAGTCACCTACGCCATCCGCTCCTTCCAGCCGGAGGTCGTGATGACCCACGATCCCACCGTGCTCTTCGTCAACAACGAATGGGTCAACCACCCCGATCACCGTGCCGTGGGGCAGGTGGTGGTGGATGCCGTCTTCCCGACCGCCCGGGATCCGCTCAACTTCCGTGAGCAGCTCGACCATGGCGTGACGGCATGGAAGGTCGCGGAGCTGTACCTGTGGAGCACCAACGAGGCGAACCAGCTCGTGGATATCGGCGAGACGCTTGACCGCAAGATTGCCTCGCTCTCCCACCACCGCAGCCAGTTCCGAGATTTCGACGAGCTCTCGCGCTGGCTGCGGCGCCGGGCCGAGGAGCTCGGTGAGCGCGCCGGCTACCGGGCCGCCGAGGGCTTCCGCCGGGTGATGCTGGCCCGATGAGAACCCGGCGGCGCCTGCCGCTCACGTTGCTGATCGTGAGCCTGGTGCTCGCTGCGTGTGGCATCAACCAGCCGAGCCCAACCCCGTATCCAACCCCGGCCCCGGTGGCACCCCCTGACGCGGCCAGGACGGTGGCGCAGGCCTATCTCGCGGCGTGGGCGGAGGGCGACCCTGCGGCCATGTACCGGCTTCTCGCCCCAGCCGACCGCGAGCGGTATCCCGAGCGTGTATTCACCGACCTGTACGCCAGCTTCGCAGACCTCGCTCGCGTGACCGCTCTGGATGCGACCGCGGGGGCAGCTCGCCCGTCGAGCGTCGCTCCCGAGGCGCGGCCGCCCGACCTGCCCGCGCCCACCCCGACGCCTCGCCCGACGGTCGACCCCTCCGCCAGCGCCGCCAGCCCGACCCCGGAGCCGTCCCCGGCGGCGAGCTTCGATCCGACCGCCCCACTGCCGGGGCCGGTACCGGCGATGGCGGTCCCGCTGCAGCTCGCCTTCACGACGGATCTCTTCGGGACCGTGGATCTCGAGCGCGAGCTGACCCTTACCCAGGGCGCCGGCGGCTGGCAGGTCCGCTGGACCCCCGGCGCATTGTTCCCGGAGCTTGGCGCCGACGGAACACTTGCGCTCAGCCGCACGACTTCGCCGCGTGGACGGATCATCGGGCTCGACAAGACCGTCTACGCGGAGACGCGCAAGGACGGCAAGCGCGTCTATCCCCAGGAGTGGCTCGCAGGCCAGACGATCGGCTACGTGAGCGAGGTGACCGCCGAGGAGCTCCCGGGTCTGCGCGCGAAGGGCTACCAGCCCGGCGACATGGTGGGGCGCAGCGGGCTCGAGTTCGGGGCGGATGCGCTCCTGCGCGGCTCGCCGGGGTTCGATCTGACCGCGGTCCCTCCGGACGGACCGAGCAAGGTGGTGCTGCATCGCGATCTCGTTCCCGGTGCGAACCTGACGATCACGCTCCGCGCCGGGCTGCAGGCAACCGCCGAGGCGGCAATCGCTCCGTATGCGGAGGCCGCGACGGTCGCGCTCGATCCGAAGAGCGGCGATATCTGGGCCCTGGCCAGCGCACCGCTCTTCAACCCCAACGGGATGACGTTGGGCACCACGTTCAGCGGGCAGCCGCTCGCCCGACAGCAATCGGCCCAGATCCTCAACCGTGCCGTGCAGGCCGCCTATCCCGCGGGATCGTCGTTCAAGCCGTTCACGCTTGCCGCAGCACTGAAGAGCGGGGTTGCGGGGCCCACCACCCTGGTCACCTGTCCGCCGTCCTGGACCTACAGCCCCGACTTCACCGCGGTGAACTACGAGCGCCACTCGCTGCCCGGCCTCGTCTCCCTGGCCGAGGCGATGGCCTTCAGCTGCAACACCACCTACATGCCCCTCGGCCTCTCCGTGTACCAAGCGGATCCGACCGTCTTTCCGGCGCTTCTCCACGACTTTGGCTTCGGCCAGGCGACGGGGGTGAAGCATCTCGTCGAGGAGACGGGGGTCCTCCCCGACGCCGAGTGGCTGGCGCGGGAGCGGAACGCGGAATATGGGCCGTTCGACCAGATCCAGATGAGCATCGGCCAGGGCTTCTTCCTTGGCACGCCATTGCAGCTGACGAATGCCTACGCCGCCATCGGCAACGGTGGCACGCTCTGGGTGCCGCGACTGGTCACCGCGGCAACGCTGCCCGACGGGCACGTGGTCGAGACCGTCAAGAGCGCCATCAAGGGCAAGATCCCGATGACGCCGGCGCAGCTTGGCTACGTGGTCGAGACGCTGAAGGCGGTCGTCAACCTGCCGTACGGGACCGGCTATCTCGCCTTCGCCGGCTTCGGGCTCCAGGTGGCGGGGAAGAGCGGGACCGCGGAGACGGGCGGTCCCGACCCGGACGCCTGGTTCCCCGGATTCGTCCCGGCGGATGACCCCTCGATCGTCGGCACCACCCTTCTGGCGAGGGTTCACCTGGCCACCGGCGGGGCCGACGCGGCTCCGCTCGTGCGGCGCGTGTTCGCCGCGTACTTCGCGGCCCCGTCCTGAGCGGTCGCCGCTTTGACACCACGAGCGCGCGAACGGTAGCATCGAGGGCGCCGCACCTTCCGTCCAGCCAGCTCAACGTGCAACCCGCCAGAGAGCGACGACGAGGCCAGTGATCTCCGATAGCGCGATTCCGCTGAGGTTCCAGACAGCCGAGGTCGGCGTGGACTGGCTTCAGTGCAACATCGAGTGCCAGGAAGGGTGTCCGGTCAACACCAACTGCCGCGGCTACCTGATGCTTGCCGCCGAGGGCCGCTTCGAAGAGGGCTACATCCTGGCCCGTGACCCGAACCCGGTGGCGGCGATCTGCGGCTACGTATGCAGCGCTCCGTGCGAGAAAGCCTGTCGCCGCGCCGACATCGACAAGCCGCTCGCCATCCGGGCCATGAAGCGGTTCCTGGTTGACTGGCACTACGGCAACAACATGCCCGACCGGGTGGAGGTTGGTCCGCCGACCGGGAAGAGCGTCGGCGTGATCGGCGCGGGACCGGCCGGCCTGTCGGTGGCGAAGGAGCTGGCGACCTACGGCCACGAGGTGCATGTCTACGAGGCCCTGCCGTCGGGCGGCGGCACGACGCTGATCGGGGTGCCGGCCTTCCGCCTGCCGCGCGACGTGATCGAGCTCGACGTGAACTGGGTCGCAAAGCACGGAGTGGAGTTCCACTACAACGTCGAGATCGGGCGCGACGTGACGCTCGACCAGCTCGAAGAGCGGCACGACGCGGTGGTGGTGGCCGCCGGCTGCATGTACCCGGTCGCCATGAACGTCCCCGGTGAGGAGCTCGACGGCGTGATCTACGGGGTCGACTTCCTGAAGCGCGCCAATCTCGGCGAGCCGCAGTGGGTTGGCGAGCACGTCGTCGTGGTGGGCGGCGGCTACACGGCCATGGACTCGTCCCGCACGGCCCTGCGGCTGGGTGCCAAGAGCTCGACCATCCTCTACCGCCGCGGTCCGGAGGAGATGGTGGTCGACGAGGAGGAGCAGCACGAGACACGCTTCGAGGGCGTGAAGTTCGAATTCTTCTCGTCTCCGGTCGAGGTGCTTGCCGGTGCCGACGGCAAGGTCAGCGGGATGGTCTTCCAGCGGACCCAGCTCGGGCCACCCGACGCCTCGGGACGGCGCAGCGCAGAGCCGATCCCGGGCAGCGAGTTCACCGTCCCCTGCGACATGGTGATCCCGTGCACGAGCCAGGCGCCCGACAACAACGTGCTCGGCGAATACGGCGCCAAGCTCAACCGGCATATCGGCGTGACCGATACCCGCGCCGTGGTCGAGGGCGGCTCGATCTCCTCGTGGCGCACGCCTCCGCTCAACGGCACCACGCCGACCGATGCCAGCGGCCGGAAGATGAACGACCTGCGCTTCGCGATCGACCGCGGCAAGGTGACCGTCAATGCGGATACGTTCGGCACGAGCTCCGAGCGCGTGTTCGCGGTGGGCGACTTCATGACGGGGCCGGCAACCATCATCGAGGCTGCCGGGCTCGGTCGGCGAGCCGCCCGATCGGTCGACCGCTGGCTCGCCGGGCTGCGCGGCCTTGAGCTCGAAGAGCTGCCCGTCATCAATCGCGCGACGATCACCCAGGCGCTCGATCACGACATGCCGGAGAAGTACGAGGCGATTCGGCGGCAGCACATCCCGATGGCGCCTCCGGAGCTGCGGCGCGACTTCGTCAGCCTGGTCGAGGTCGGCTACGACACGCGGAGCGCCATCGCCGAGGGGAGTCGCTGCCTGCAGTGCAACCACAACATCAATATCGACGGGCCACGTTGCATCTTGTGCGGGCTGTGCGCCGACGTCTGCCCCGAGGGCGTGATCTACATGGTCGACAAGGCGCAGGTCGGCGGCGATGACCCGGAGGTCGACCTGTTCCAGTCGTGGCCGCGCGGGATCGCGATGGTCATCGACGAGGAGCGCTGCATCCGCTGCAACCTGTGCGTCGAGCGTTGCCCGACGAACTGCATCACGATGGATCGGCTGGAGCTCGAGCGCTTCACGCCGGACGGGAAGGTACTGTTGGAGAGCTACAAGGACAACGTGCTCGGCCAGGTCGGCCAGCAGGCCGGGCAGGCGGTGGAGCGATGAGAATCCCCGGTCCCGGCGACCTGATGCGGGTCGTCAAGGAGTCCGAAGCATGGCGCAGCCTCTTCCGCCAGCCCTACCCGACGACCAGCCGCACCCGTGCGCTGGCGGTGATGAACAACGTGTTCCTGCACCTGCACCCGGTCCGGGTCAAGCGCCACGCGGTCCGCTACACGTACACCTTCTGCCTTGGCGGCATCAGCTTCTTCCTCTTCCTGGCGCTCACGGTGACGGGCATCTACCTGATGTTCTTCTACGTCCCGTCGGTCGCGCTGGCCTACCAGAACATCCAGGAGATGGAGACGTCGGTCGCGTTCGGCGAGCTCGTTCGCAACATGCACCGCTGGGCCGCGCACCTGATGGTCCTGACCGTCTTCCTGCACATGATCCGCGTCTTCTACCACGGCGCCTACAAGCCGCCGCGCGAGTTCAACTGGGTGATCGGGACCCTCCTGCTCTTCTCGACCCTGTGGCTGAGCTTCACCGGCTATCTGCTGCCGTGGGACCAGATCGCGTTCTGGGCCATCACGGTGGGTAGCCAGATGGCCACCTACGCGCCCCTCATCAACAGCGAGTCGAGCTTCCTCCTGCTGGGCGGCATCGAGGTCGGCCAGGGAACCCTGATTCGCTTCTACGTGATGCACGTGATCGCGTTTCCGCTGATCGCCGCTATCCTTCTGGTGGTGCACTTCTGGCGCATCAGGAAGGACGGCGGCATCTCAGGACCGGTGTGAGGGAGGCGGGCCGATGACGATCGAGAAGCGACCGAACCGCACCGCGGACAAGAACGCGCCATCGCAGGCACCCGCAGAGGCTCCGCTGGCTCCGGTCACCCAGGGCCCCAAGCTGCCGGGCCCTCCCGGCGTGCCGGGCACGGAGCGGTTCCGGCTGCTCGCGTACGTGAAGCAGGAATCGATGGTGCGGGTCGACAAGCGGCCCGACGAGACGGTCCTCACCTGGCCTCATCTCCTGCGCCCCGAGTTCGTGATGGCGATGCTGATCAGCGCCCTGCTGGTGGTCACCGCCTTCTTCATTCGCGCGCCGCTCGAGCAGATGGCCAACCCGTCCGTCACGCCGCACGTCGCCAAGGCGCCGTGGTACTTCCTCGGCCTGCAGGAGCTCCTCTCCTACTTCAACGGCACGGTGGTGGGGATCTTCCTGCCGCCCGTCTACTTCATCGGCATCGCGCTCATCGCCTACATCGACCGGTCGCCCTACAAGGCGGCACGCGACCGCAAGCTGGCGTGGGTCTTCTTCCTGAGCCTCATGGTGGGCGGCCTGCTGGTGACCTTCATCGGCATGTTCTTCCGCGGGCCCGGCTGGAACTGGGTCTGGCCCTGGCAGGGGATCTTCTTCACGCTATGACGCAGCATCCGCCGGCCTATGGCGAGGTGCCCGGGCCACCGATCGGCGAGATCAGCCGCCGCACGTTCATGCGGCGCATGCTCGGCATCGGGATCGGGATCCTGACGCTCGAATTCTTCGGGGGCACCTGGGCCTTCCTATGGCCGAACGTGACGTCCGGGCTCGGCGGGCTGATCCCGATCGGCACGGCAGCCGCCATCAACGCCCTCGCGCCCGACTGGGCGACGGGCCAGCCCTATATCTACGGCCCCGCCAACCTCTTCCTCGTCAACGTGCCGGCCGCGGAGAACCTGGTCGACGGAAAGAAGACCCCCGTGCCGGATCCCGGGCGCCAAGGTCCTGGCGCTGTACCGCAAGTGCCCGCACCTCGGCTGCCAGATTCCGCAGCTCTGCGACAAGAGCCACTGGTTCGAGTGCCTCTGCCACGGCAGCAAGTACACCGTGCTGGGCGAGAAGCGCGACGGGCCGGCCCCGCGCGGGATGGATCGGTTCGACACCAAGGTCGACAAGGGCGGGATCTACACCGTCGACACGCGCCAGAAGATCACGGGCCCTCCGGTCGGGACGGTCACCTTCGACCCGCGCCAGAAGGACCAGATGCAGCACTGCACCGGCCTGTAGATGCGGCTCAAGACGCTCGGGGTGGTGCTGATCACCGCGCTCGCCCTGTTCACCGTCTTCTACTGGGTGACCGACACGCCGCGGCGCACCGCGGGGCTCGACGCCGAGAAGGCCGACCTGATCGCCTACGGCAAGGAGCTCTTCGCGAAGGCCGATGCCGCGCACCCGGCCAACCCCGGCTGCGCGCAGTGCCACGGGCCGGAGGGGAAGGGCGGCGAGGTGGGCGATACCGGGGGTCAAGGCGCCGAACCTCCACTCGCCCAGCATCGCCACGAAGCTGACCGCGAACTCGCACTACGTCAACCTCGTCATCCGCTTCGGCGGGGTCGTGGTGTCGGGGAACGTCAAGTCGCCGATGCCCGCCTGGAGCGCGGAGGTTGGCGGCGCGCTCAACGTGCAGCAGATCGACGCGCTGACCGCCCTGGTCGAGAGCTGGGCCAAGGAGGCTGCGGCCAGCGCCCCGGCGGGGACGCCACCCCCGAACACGGCGGCCGCGGGCGATGACGTCTTCCATAACCTGACGACGGCCCCAGCCTGCGCCAGCTGCCATGGCCAGGACCTGGCCGGGGTGGAGGGGACCTATCCCAACCTGCAGAAGATCGGAAGCGCGCCGGTCACCGACCTGCCGACACCCATCAGCGGGCTCGCCAAGCTGCAGGCCGACTACAAGGCGGATCCACGCGAAGTTCCTCGAGCAGTGGATCCGCGACTCGGGGAAGAACTACAACGGCGGCACCGCCACCGGCATGCCGGCGTACGGACCGGACGCCCTCAGCGACGCGCAGCTGCAGGCCGTGATCACCTTCCTCCTCGACGCACAAGTAGGCGACCGATGACCAGCTACTCCGTCCCGCGCCGCCGAGGCAGGCTCAGCCGCGGGCTGGCCTTCGTCGAGGATTTCATGAACTGGCTGCTCTACGGCCGCGAAACGTGGCTGGTCGCTGTGCTGAAGGGCGTTCCGTTCTTCCTGTACGTCTACTTCCTGCTGATGTACATCCCGAACTACGCGTACTACCTCACGACCACCGTGATCCCGTTCCTGCACTTCAGCGCGGATGTCGGCTTCATCATCGCCGCGCTGGTGGGCGGCGGAAACTTCACCGCGATCATCGTTCTGGTGATCTGGAGCCAGGCCGCCCGCGGCCGGCGGGGCTTCGCGTGGTCATTGATCCGGATGCTCGATTTCCTCCAGCTCCTGCTCGTGCTCCTGATCATCATTCCGCTCCTCGCCTTCAACCTGGCCGGCGGCTCGTTCATTCCGCCCCTCTTCCCGCTCCTCTCGCTGGCGCTCGGAGCGGTGACCGCGGCGCTGGGCGCGGCCACGCTGGTCTACCTCTACTTCGAATACCGACGCCTGACGCTCCTGGACGCCGAGGCGGCCAGCGCACGGTCGGCCGCCTACTCGACGCGCTGACTGGAGTCGCGCGAACCACGTCCCGGCGGCTGCTCGCACACCTCGGCTGGCTCGCCGTCGTCCTTGCTTCGGCAGGGGGCCTGATCGCGGCGGAGCTCGGCGCTCCCTGCCCCGGCGGCGGACCGATCGCCTTCGGCGACTGCTCGGTGGTGCGGCCGTTCGCCATCGGCGTCGTGGCGCTGGCTGCCGCGCTCTACGCCATCGGGCTCTCGGCGGTGCTCTGGTGGGTCGAGGGTCTCCGGTTGCGCCGCGTGGCCGACGAGCGTGCGGCGCGCGACTGGTACCTCCTGGCGGCCGGGATCGGCCTCGTGGTGGCTCCGCTGCTGGCCTTCACCCTCGCCTCCGCGCTGCGGTGACCGCGCTAGAGTGGTCTCGACCCTGCAGCATGGACGGCAATGAGCTACCGATCGGCTGACGACCTGCTCGCCCGCCTCGATGGCGTTGCGCGGATCGCCGGCGACCGACTCGAGCTTCTCGACGAGCCTCGATTCCGCGACGAGCTGGTCGATGAGATCGTGTTCGAGGCAGTCTTCAACGAGGACGCGTCGCTTCGAGAGGCGTGTGGCTGGGTGATCTGGTCGGCGAGCCAGGCATTGGGCTGCGGGTCTGCTTCCATCGATGCCCTGTACCGCGCGCGCGGCCGGGGCGAGTTCGAGCCCACGCGCTTCACCACAGCGGCGATCAACGTGCGTGCGGCCGCCTACCTGACCGCTCGACAGGCGTTCATCGCGGCGCGCGAACGCGACGCGGGGGCGCTGATCTTCGAGATCGCCAAGAGCGAAATGGCATATACCGCTCAGCGGCCGGCAGAGTACGCGACCGCCATTCTCGGGGCCGCAATTCGCGAGCGCTGGCGAGGTCCCGTCTTCCTGCAGGGAGACCACTTCCAGTTCAATGCGACGAGCTGGCGATCGGACCCGGACCAGGAGCTCGAGGGCCTTCGCGCCCTGACGAGGGAAGCGATCGCGGCGGGCTTCCTGAACATCGACATCGATTCGTCGACCCTCGTCGACCTCTCACTGCCAACCGTCGCCGATCAGCAGCGTGTCAACTCCGAGAACACGGTTGAGCTCACCCGCCTCGTCCGCCGCCTCGAGCCCGACGGCGTGACCGCGTCCGTAGGTGGCGAGATCGGCGAGGTGGGAAAGGCGAACTCGACCGAGGAGGAGCTGCGGGCCTATCTCGACGAATACCGGGCCGCCGTCGGCCCTGACCTGGTGGGGCTCAGCAAGGTGAGCATCCAGACCGGCACGAGCCATGGCGGGGTTCCGCTCCCCGATGGCTCGATGGCCGAGGTCAAGATCGACTTCGACGCGCTGCGCCGGCTCTCGACGGTCGCGCGGGAGGAGTACGGGCTCGCCGGCTGCGTCCAGCACGGCGCGTCGACCCTCCCGGACGACGCCTTCCATCATTTCCCGGCCAGCGGCACGGCCGAAATCCACCTGGCCACCGGCTTCCAGAACATCCTCTACGACGACGGCGGGCTGCCTGCGGAGCTGCGCGGGGAGATGATGGAATGGACGCGAGCCAACTGCGCCGATGAGCGCACCGATGGACAGACCGACGAGCAGTTCCTCTACAAGTCGCGGAAGAAGGCGATCGGCCCCTTCAAGCGTCAGCTCTGGACGCTGCCCGCGGATGCCGCCGAGGAGGTCGCGGCTCACCTGCGGGCCAAGATGGGGCTCCTCTTCGATCGGCTGGGCCTGGCCGGAACGCGTGAGCTGGTCGACCGCTTCGTCGATCCCGTGCCGCTCTCCCGGCCGCTGCCCGCCGCGCTTGGCGGCGAGCGGCGAGCGCCGGTGACCGCCGCCGCATCGGTCTTCGAGGACGACGGGTCAGGCGAGTAGCCGCAGCTCAGCGCACGCCCAGCAGCCTGCCCAGCGCGGGTTGCTCGGCGAGGCTGAGGAGACGCCGGATCGCGCTGGGTGAGAGCCGGGAGAGGGCATCCAGCGATCGGCTCAGGTCGTTCGGGGCAAGGTCCGCCGCCAATGCCCAGAGGCGAGCCATCGTCTCGCCGTCGAGCGCGACGATCACGGCGAAGAGGTGCTCGACCCCGCGGGTATCTGCCTGCGCGATGGCTCCCACGCCGGCGTCGAAGCGACGGACGAAGTCGTGCAGGTCTTCCAGCCTGGTCGTCAGGAGCGCCAGCTCGGCGTCGTCGCCGTGGTGCGAGGCCCCGCGTGCCATCTGGACACAGCGCTCGATGACCGGGATGACCGGATCGGTCTCCCGCTCCTTGCGGATCGTGATGACGCGCCGGAACCACTCCCAGTGGTCGCGAAGGGCGGCGTACGCGGTGGCGGCCGGGCCGCGCTGACCGCTCCGCCGACTCACCGCCTCACGCTCGACCAGGCCCCAGTCCTCGCATTGTCCGAGCGCCAGGCTGGCGGCCCGGTGGCTCAAGCCCAGCGCCTTCCTGATCTCGGGCTCGGTCATGGCGCCGTCGTGCGCCAGCAGGTAGCCATGGACCGCCGCCGTGGACGGCGCGACGCCCCAGGCCGCACCGATCTCGCCCCAGGCCATGGCGAAGGTCCGCCGGATCTGCTCCGCCTGGCTCATCGCCACTCCCGGCTTCTCCATCGATACGTGCTAATCCAACATAGCAGGATCATCCGTGAACCAGGCATGAGAAAGCCCCGGCCTGTGGCCGGGGCTCAGTCGTGGCGTCGGGCGGTCAGTGCGCGCAGCCCCCGGCCTTTCCGGGCGACCCATCGGTATTGAACGATGAGCCACAGGCGCAGCTCGAGACCGCGTTGGGATTGTTGATCGCGAAGCCGGAGCCCATGAGCGAGTCGACGTAGTCGATCTCCGCACCGTCGACGTACTGCTGGCTGAACTGGTCGATCACGATCGGCACGCCGTCGTGGTCCTCGACCTTGTCGCCTTCGTTGACGCGGTCATCGAAAGCCAGCCCATAGCTGAAGCCACTGCACCCGCCACTCTTCACGAAGAGCCGCAGGCGTGCCTCTTCCTTGCCTTCGCGTGAGCGCAGCTCGACGACCTTGCGCGCCGCGGCCTCGGTCACGCTGACCAGGGTCTCGCTCGAGATGAGCGCGCCGTTCAGCGAGATCGGTTCGCGTGGCTGTTCGGACATCGTCATGGGGTTCGTGTTCTCCTGTCGCAGCGGAGGGGCTGCGCATGCACGGCTTCGGGTTCGCTCTGGAAAGTATAGCAGCGTGCCACGCGCGTACGACAACTGCCGATCGGCCGCTGCAGGTGGACCGTTCGTTCCCCCCGCCGGTCGGTACACTGGGGCTCCGCGACCAGAGAACGATCCACCTCCGGGAGGAGGCTTGACCACGTGAAACTCGCCACCCGCATGGAGCGGATCGGGACCGAGACCGCGTTCGAGGCGGCGGCACGCGCCCGCGCCCTGGAGGCGACGGGCAGGGACGTCATCCACCTCGAGATGGGGGAGCCCGACTTCGACACCCCGCGCCATGTCAGCGAGGCCGCGTCGGACGCGCTGCTCAATGACGGGATGACGCACTACACCGCCGTCGCCCGGGATCGCAGCCGCTGCGGGAGGCGATCGCCGCCGACGTGCTGCGCTGGAAGGGGATCGAGACACTCCGCTGAGCGGGTGGTCGTCACGCCCGGCGCCAAGCCGATCATGTTCTACGCGATGCTGGCCCTCGTGAACCGCGGCGACGAGGTGATCTACCCCAACCCCGGCTTCCCGATCTACGAGAGCATGGCCGCCTTCGTGGGCGGACGCCGGTGGCCGCTCCGCTGCGCGAGGAGAACGACTTCCGGGTCGACGTCGACGAGCTCGCGTCGCTGGTGACCGATCGCACGCGGCTGGTCATCCTCAACTCGCCCCACAACCCGACGGGGTCGATCCTGACCGATGAGGACCTCGCGGCCGTCGCCGGCCTGCGCGGTCGAGCGAGACCTGGTCGTCCTCGCCGACGAGATCTACGGCGCGGCTGCAGTACGAGGGAGAGCCGCTCTCGATCGCGACGCTGCCAGGCATGGCGGACCGCACGATCACGCTTGACGGATTCTCGAAGACCTTCGCGATGACCGGCTGGCGGCTCGGCTACGGCATCCTGCCGGAATGGCTGGTGCCGGCCTTCAGCAGGCTGATCATCAACAGCGTCTCGTGCACCAATGCCTTCGCGCAGGCCGGTGCGATCGAGGCGTTGACCGGGCCGCAGGACGATGCGACCGCCATGCGCGAGGAGTTCATCGGCGCGCCGCTCGCTCATCGTCGACGGGCTGAATGCGATCGACGGGCTGAGCTGCCGACTGCCGCACGGCGCCTTCTACGCGTTCCCGAACGTCAGCTCCTTCGGGCGCACGAGCGTCGAGATCGCCGACCACCTGCTCTACGACGCCGGGGTCTGCGGCCTGGCCGGCACCGCGTTCGGGCGGCACGGGGAGGGCTACCTGCGCTTCTCGTACGCCAACTCTCGCGAGAACCTGTCAGCGCGCGCTCGACCGCGTCGCGGAGTCGCTCGGCCGGCTGCAGCGCACCGGCGACCTGGCCAGCGCGCAGACGGCGCGCGTGTCGTGAGCCCGCGGGTCTTCGTCTCGCGTGTCATTCCGGACGAGGGCCTCGATCCGGTTCGCGATGCCTGCGAGCTCGACCTCTGGACAGACGAGCTGCCCCCGCCCCGCGACGAGCTCCTGCGGCGGTCTGCCGGGATGGACGGGCTGCTGACGCTGCTCACCGACCGGGTCGACGCCGAGCTGCTCGATGCCGCCGGCCCGCAGCTCAAGGTCGTGAGCAACTATGCGGTCGGCTTTGACAACCTCGATGTGCCGGAGCTCACCCGCCGTCGAATCCCGGCCGGCAACACGCCGGGCGTGCTCACCGAGACGACCGCCGATCTCGCCTTCGCCCTGCTGATGGCCGCCGCGCGGCGGATCGACGAGGGATCACGCTACGTCCGCGGCGGACCGCTGGAAGACGTGGGGACCGATGCTCCTGATGGGGGTCGACCTGCACGGCGCAACCCTCGGCATCGTCGGCTTCGGCCGGATCGGGCGCGAGATGGCGAAGCGTGCCTCCGGCTTCGGCATGAAGGTCGTGTACCACGACGTCCACCGCCGCCACTCCCGACGAGGAGCGCGCTCTGAATGCGCGCCGGGTGGAGATGGATGAGCTGCTGGCCACCTCCGACATGGTCAGCCTGCACACGAACCTGACCGATGAGACTCGCCACCTGATCAACGCGTCGGCCCTGGCGCGCATGAAGCGGACCGCCATCCTCGTCAACACGTCGCGCGGGCCCGTGGTCGACCAGGCCGCGCTCTATGATGCCCTGCGCGACGGCCAGATCTTTGCGGCCGCCCTCGACGTGACCGATCCGGAGCCGATGGCGCCCGACGACCCGCTCCTCACCTGCGAGAACTGCCTGGTGGTGCCGCACATTGCGTCCGCCTCGCGGGTGACCCGCGGCAAGATGGCGGCGATCGCGGCTGCCAACCTGCTCGCCGGCCTGCGCGGGGATCCACTGCCGAGCTGTGTCAATCCGGAGGTCTACGCCTGATCATGCCCGACCTGCCCCGGATCGACCTGCATCAAGCATCCGTATCAGCATCGGCCTCCCCGACGGCCGGTCCGCCTGGCCCGCCGCCTGACTCCGCCGCCTCCGCGTGCCGAGCCGCCGGACCTCTCGCTCTTCCTGTACGCCGGCATCGTGCTGGCGGTCATCCTCGCCGTGCTGGCGATCCCCTACGTGATCAGCTACCTGGTGGGCGTGATCAGCGGCTAGGCCGTGGTCCACACGAAGATCGCGCCATCGGCCACCTTGACCTTCGGCCGGACCAGGGGCGGGAGCTCGATCGGATAGGCGGTGGCATCGCCGCGGTAGCCGCCGGTTTCGCGCCAGCGTGACCGTCCATTGGCGAGCTCTCCCTTGAGATCAAAGCTGGCGCCGTGGCACGGACAGCGCAGGTCGTGCCACTCGGCGCGGTACTGGAGGGTGCAGCCCATGTGGGTGCAGACCGAAGAGAGGGCTCGGATCTCACCGCCGTCATTGACGAGATAGCCATCGAACGCCACCGTGCTGAATCGAGCAGCGGTTCCGGGCGTCACGTCGGCCAGCGTGGCCACCTGCTGCCACTGCCCGTCGCCTGCCACCAGGCCGCCGCCATCGTCCCAGATGGGATCCCGGTTTGGCGTTGCGAGGTCTCGGAGGACGACGCCGCCCACCAGCCCGGCGGCCAGGCCGGCGGCCGCTCCCAGCCCGCTCCGCAGCAGAGATCGGCGCGAGAGCCGAATGCGTGCCATTTGGCTCGTGGGCTCCGGTGCGGGTCGCACCGGCGGTGGCACCTGCACCGCGGCGATCCCTTCGTCCGCCTGGCGCATTCGGAGCCGCAGCTGCTCGATGAAGGCGGGGTCAGGGCCCTCCTGTCGTGCCGCGGCGGCGAGCTCGGCGGCGAGACGCGCGATCTCCGCCTCGTCTCCTCCGGCCACTTCCTCCGGGGATGGCCGCTCGTCGCGCAGCAGCGCGTCGAGGTAGCGCTCGAGGCGCTCGGACGACTGGAGCTCGCCGGCCTCTTCGTGCTCAGCCATCGGTCGGCTCTCCCAGCAGCGCTGCCTTGCGCAGCGCCCGGTACTGGAGGACCTTCGCGTTGCCGCGGCTGATCCCCATCTCGCTCGCCGTCTCCGCCACCGAGAGGCGTCGCAGGAAGCGCAGCTCGAGCACGCGGCGGTAGTTCGCGGGCAGGCGGCCGAGGAGTGCCTCGACACGAGCCGTCGAGCCATCGTTCCGTTCCTCGGGCAGATCGCGGCTGAGGTCGACCGGCTCCCAGCCGGGGGCGACATGGTCGGCCCCGACCAGTGGCAGCCGGTAGAAGGCCCGCCAGTAGTCGGCGATGGCGTTCTGGCTGACGCGATACAGCCAGCTCGCGATCTGGCCCGGCGCTCGCGTGGTATCGAGCTGCTCGACGGCGCGCATGAAAACCTGCGCGGTCAGGTCCTCGGCATCCGGGCGGTTCCCCAGCCGGGCGTAGATGAATCGGTAGATGCCAACCACGTGGTCGTCGTAGATCTCCTCGAAGCGCCGCGGTGCAGGGGTAGGGTCGGAGGCGACGGCCGGCATGTCACGGCTCGTACGCGCCGGGTTACGCCCTATTGCGCGCGTGGCCGCAGCGGCGCCAGGAGGGCGGCGATCTCCTCCAGGAAGCGGGCGTCCGTGTCGCCGAACGCGGCCGGATCGTTGCCATCGATGTCGATCTCACCGACGACCTGGCTCTCCGCGAAGATGGGCACCACGATCTCCGACCGCGTGCTGGCGAAGCAGGCCAGGTAGCGCGGATCGGAGTCCACGTCGTCGACGACCTGCGTCTGGCCGGAGTCCGCGGCGGCCCCGCAGATCCCGCTCCCGATCGGGATGCGGGTGTGCTCGGTCGCCTCCGGACCGACCCACGGCCCGAGCACCAGCTCGTCGCCCTCGACCCAGTAGATCCCGACCCAGTCATAGTGCGGGAACCGCTCGTGAAGCTGCTCCACGACCCGCTGCGCCGCGGCCTGCGGACCCGGCGCCTCGGCGACGTCGGCGCGGAGCAGGTTGAGCGCATCCCCGTGCTCGACGGGCCGCTCTTCGGCGACCGGGTGGCTCACTGATCGGCGACCCAACGCTCCGCCCAGCGATCGATCCCGACGATCGCCTGCTGAAGCTCAGCTCCTTTTGCGGTGAGGGAATACTCGACCCAGGGGGGCACGCTCGAGATGATGCGGCGGTCGATCAGCACTTCGTCCTCGAGCAGCTTGAGGCGCTGCGAGAGGGTGGCCGAGTTGGCTCCGCCCAGCGCGTCCTGCAGCTCACAGAAGCGCTGCGTGCCTTCGCCAAGCGCGCGGATGATGCGGAGGACCCATTTCTGGCCGAGGATATTGAGCGCGGCCGTGGCCGCACATTCTGCGCGCTGGGCGTCGGCGCGCCGCTCCGCGCGTGAGCGCGGAGGCGCGTCCCGATTCGGGGTAGGCGGTAGCAGGAGCCCGGCGTCCATCAGGCGCCAGAGGCTAGCACCGCCCCCCTGCAGAATCAACCGAGCGTCAGCTCTCCACGGTGACGGTCATGTTCATGGTCGGGTGGATGAGGCACGTGACGTGGACGGTGCCGGCGGTGTCGAACGTGATCGTGGTCGACGCACCGGGCTTGACCTCCTCGTCGAACTTGGCGCCATCGGCCTTCTTGCCGTCCTGGCCCTCGGCCACGTTATGCGTCGCCCCATCACTGTTCTTGAAGGTCACCTTCGTGCCGACCTTCACCGTCAGCGTGGCCGGGTCGAACTTGAAGCCGACCATATTGACGCTCGCCTCGCCGCCCGACGCCGCCTGGCTCTCCCCGGCGGTGGGTCGCCGCAGCCGTCGCGGTCGCTGCCGCGCCCGTCCCGCTGTTCGAGCATGCCGCGAGCAGGATGCCGACGCCGGCCAGCGTCAGCAGGAAATGAGGTCGCGTGCTGATTTGATGCATTCGTGAACCGTTGCTCCTTCCGATGATGGGCGAGGGATCAGATCGCTTCGCGATCGAGATGATGTTGCTCACGATGAGCGTACGCGGCCCGTTACGCCGGCCCATTTGACGCGCCCAGCGCCCGGCCGCATAGTGGCCGGACCCACCCCTCGTGCCCCGCGCGTCGAGCATGCCGCAGACCACCATCTACGTCTCGCCCCGATCCATGGGCGCTTTCGACACGCCGCCGCCCGCTGTGGTCACGGCGGAGTTGGCGCGCCTGTTTGCAGGCTACCCTGCCTTGGCCGGCATCTCCGTGCGCGTCGAGCGCGGACGCGCCATCGCCCTGCTGGGGCCGAATGGAGCCGGAAAGACCACGCTGCTACGCGTCCTCGCCACCGCGCTCACACCATCGTTCGGCCGGGCCGAGGTCGACGGGCTGGACGTCTCACGCAATCCCCACCTCGTCCGGCAGCGGATCGCCTATCTCTCGCACGCGAGCGGCCTCTACGACGACCTGACGGCACGGGAGAACCTGGCCTTCGCCGCGACGATGCTTGGCCTCGAGCCGGAGGAGCGCACGCAGCGCCAGGCGACCGTCCTGGGCGAGGTGGGCCTGGAGGCCGTCGCCGAGCGGCGGGTGCGCACCTTCTCCGCCGGCATGCGCCGACGCCTGGCGCTGGGGCGCCTGATCCTTTCGGGGCCGAGCCTCGTCCTGCTCGATGAGCCATATGCTGCGCTCGACGTGGAGGGCATGGAGCTGATCGACCGTCTGCTGGCGGCGTGGCGGGAGGTCGGCGCGACGGTGCTCGTGGCCTCGCACGCGGTCGAGCGGTTGCTCGCGGTTGTCGATGGAACACTGCACCTCGAGGCGGGCCTCGTGTCCGCCGTCGAGGGCGGCCGGCGTCAGCCTCGAACCGATAGGCGTCGGTGCCGGCCGGCCGGTCGCGGCGGGCGCGGCGTGAACGGCGTGCGCGCCGAGGCTCGCATCGCGCTGGCGATCGCCCGCAAAGACGCCCTCTCCGAGCTGCGGGGCCGGCACGCCGCGGTGAGCACCCTCTTCTTCGCCGCGCTCGTGCTGCTGCTCTTCGGATTCGCGCTGGGCCCCGACTCGCGGCGGCTGGCCGAGGCGGCCCCCGGACTCCTCTGGCTGGCGATCGTCTTCGCCGGGCTGCTCGCGGTCGGCCGTCTGCACCTGGTCGAGACCGAGGACGACGCCCTCGAACAGCTCGCCCTCTACCCCATCGAGCGCCGCGCGATCTATGCCGGCAAGGCGCTCGCAGGATCGGCCGTGATGCTGGTCCTGGGCGGCGTGCTGCTGCCGACGGTCGCCATCCTGTACGGGATCGATCTCGCGACTGCCTGGCCGTGGCTGCTGGCGACGCTCCTGCTCGGGACCGTCGGCTTCGCGGCGGTCGGCACCTTCTACGCGGGGCTGACGGTGAGAATGCGGGCTCGCGAGGTGATGCTGCCGCTGCTCATGCTGCCGATCGTCGCGCCGCTTCTCCTCGCCGCCGTGCAGGCGACCGCAGCCGCGCTGGCCGGCGATCCGTTCGGCGAGCTGGGCTCCTGGCTCCAGCTGCTGGCCCTCTTCGACGTCGTGATGCTGATCGCCGGGGCCGCCACCTACCGGTTTCTGCTGGAGGAGTGATGAAGGCTCGCATCCTGGGCCTCGCTGCAGCTGCCTCGGTCATTGCGGCCGCCGCGGTCGGTCTCCTCGTCGTGCCAGCCGACCTGAACCAGGGTGACGCGCAGCGGATCATGTACGTGCACGTCGGATCGGCTTGGGTCGCCTACCTCTCCTTCGCCGTGACCGCCCTGGCCGGCGTTCTCTGGCTCTGGCGACGCGACCCGCGGTTCGACGCCGTGGCGCTCGCGGGCGCGGAGATCGGCGTCCTCTTCACCGCCTTTGCGATCTGGGGCGGGATGATGTGGGGCAGGCCGGTGTGGGGCGTCTACTGGCAATGGGAGGATCCCCGGCTCACCACCACGGCGCTCCTCCTGGCGCTGTATGTCGGCTACCTGCTGCTCAGGCGCATGACCGATGATCCGGCGCGCCGCGCGACGCGGGCGGCGGTGGTGGGACTGGTTGCCGCGATCGACATCCCGATCGTCCATTTCAGCGTCATCTGGTGGCGCGGGCTGCACCAGACCGCGACCATCGGCTCACCTGACCGCATCCTCAACCCGGCCGCCCCGCTCGTCTTCGTCTCCGCCCTGGTCAGCATGGCGCTGGCGCTCAGCCTGGCCTGGGGCTACCTGATGCTGCGCCGCTACCAGCTGGCGCGCCTGGAGTGGCAGCGCGAGGAATCGGCGCGCATGGGCCGGATCGTGGCCGCGCGCGCTCCCGGCGCGGCAGGGCAGGTGGCGCCATGACCGACTGGCCGTTCGTGCTGGCCGGCTACGGGGTCATTCTCGGTGGCCTCGCCGCTCTACGCCGCCCTCCTCCATCGGCGCCTTGCGGCGGCCCGTCGCGCAGCGCTGGACGAGACGCCCCCTGCAGAGGACGAATGACGCTCGTCGCGCCGCGTCCGCCGGCCCTCCCGCCGCCGCGGCGACGGTGGGGGACGATCCTCGCAGTCGCGAGCGTGCTGGCGGTGATCGCCTACCTGGCGTTCAGCAATATCGGCAGCGCGTTCGTGTATTACCTCACGCCCACCGAGCTGCTCGCCCGCGGCGAGGCGGCTGTCGGCGACACGGTCCGGCTTGGCGGGCTGGTCAAGCAGGGGAGCGTCTCCGGCCCCGCGACCGACCTGCGGTTCGTGCTCACCGACGGCGATGCCGAGATCCCCGTGCACTCGACGGTCGCACCCACCCGCTCATTCCGCGAGGGGGCCGGCGCCGTCGTCGAGGGAACGCTGGGCGCTGACGGGGTCTTCCAGGCGAGCCAGGTGATCGTGAAGCACGACGAGAATTACCAGGCCCCGCCACCCGGCGCGCAGCCGTCGAGCCACGGCTTCGATCCCGGCACGGACCAGGCTCCCTAGGCCGATGCTCCCCACATTCGGTCACATCGCCCTCGTCATCGGACTCGCTGCGAGCCTCTTCGCTGCGGGCGCGTTCGTCATCGGCGGCCGCAGCGGCGACGACCGTGCGCTCTCGAGCGGCCGCCGTGGGCTGTACGCGAGCTTCGGACTCGCGGTGCTGGCATGCGGCGTCATGGTCTATTCGCTCCTGACGCACGACTTCTCGATCCTCTACGTGGCGCGCAACAACGCGACGACCACTCCACCCTTCTTCTCATTCATCTCCCTGTGGGCCGCGCTCGAGGGCTCGATCCTGTTCTGGACCCTCCTCGCCAGCGGCTGGGCAGTGCTCGTCGTCAGCCGATACCGATCGCGGCATCGGCTGCTGATGCCGTGGGTGGGAGCGGCGCTGGCCGCCATCGACAGCTTCTTCTTTGCCGTGCTGGTCTGGCCGGGAAACCCCTTCCTTCGTGTCACACCGGTGCCAGTCGAGGGCGGGGGGCCGAACGCGCTGCTCCAGAACCATCCATTCATGGGCCTGCATCCACCCCTCCTGTACCTCGGCTATACCGGGCTTGCGGTGCCGTTCGCCTTCGCCGTGGCCGCGCTGGTGACCGGACGGCTCGATGAGGGATGGCTGGCGGTCGTTCGTCGCTGGACGATGATCCCGTGGATCTTCCTCACCCTGGGCATCACCGCGGGGGCATGGTGGAGCTACGAAGTCCTCGGCTGGGGTGGCTACTGGGCCTGGGATCCGGTCGAGAACGCGGCGCTCCTGCCCTGGCTCACGGCCACGGCCTTCGTCCACTCCTCGATGGTCGCCGAGCGACGCGGGTCGCTGAAGGCATGGACGGTCTCGCTCGTGATCGCCACCTTCGCGTTGACGCTGGTGGGCACGTTTCTCACCCGCTCCGGCGTGGTGGCCAGCGTCCACTCGTTCACGCAGTCGGCGATCGGCCCGTGGTTCCTCGGCGCAATCGCGCTGGCGCTGACGGCTGCGCTGAGCCTGCTGGTCTGGCGGCTGCCGCAGCTGACCGGCACCGGGCGTCCGACCTCGCTGCTGAGCCGGGAGTCCGCGTTCCTGCTGAACAACGTGCTCCTCTGCGGGCTCACGTTCGCCGTGCTGTTCGGCACCCTCCTCCCGCTCGTCGTCGCCGCCACCGGCGGCGGCACGATCAGCGTCGGGGCCCCCTGGTTCAACCGGGTCAACGTACCGATCTTCGCGGCGCTCCTCTTCCTGATGGGGATCGGCCCCGCCCTGCCCTGGGGGCGGGCATCGTGGAGCTCGGTCCGCGAGCGCTTCGGCGTGCCGGTGGTTGCGGCGGTGCTCGTCGTGGTGGCCGCGTGGGGCCTGGGAATGCGTGGCCTGGGACCCCTCGGTACCCTCGGCCTGGCGGTCTTCGTGGGTGGGATCATGCTCGACGAGCTCTTCCGGGGCGCGCGTGCTCGATCGAGATCCCGCGGGGAGGATCCGGCGACGGCGGCATGGCGCCTGGCGACGCGCAATCGGCGGCGGTACGGCGGCTACCTCGTCCATTTCGGCGTCCTCGTCATGGCGGTCGCGGTGTCCGTCTCGTCCGGGCTCGCGTCGCAGACGAGCGCCACCCTGCGGCCGGGCGAGAGCGTTCGGCTGGCCGGCTACCTTCTCAGCTACGACCGACTGGTGGTCGAGCCGCTCGCCGCGGACCCCCGGGTGACGGAGGCGCGCGCGGAGCTGACCTATAGCGGGTCGCAGGAGGGGACGCTCGCGACCGCGTTGCGCGACTATCCCAACTCGACCACCGCGGTCGCCACTCCCTCGGTCCGCACGGCCCTGGGCGAGGATCTCTACGTCACGCTCCTCGCCTACGACACGGCCACCCGGACGGTGACCGTGCGCGTCTTCGTTAATCCGCTCGTGGTCTGGATCTGGGTGGGAGGCGCGATCATCGGTATTGGATCTGCCTTCGCCATCTGGCCGGAGCGGCGTCGCGTCCCGGTGGAAGCGTCCGAGGCGGAGCGGGTTCCGGCCGCCGAACCGACGCCATCGGTCGAGGGGGCCTAGCGTGCGCAACCTGCGCTGGCTGCTGGTGCCGATCGTCGTGGTGCCGCTCACCCTGCTGCTCTTCCATGGCTTCGGCCGCGATCCCCGTGAGATCCCCTCGCCGCTCATCGGGAAGCCGGCGCCCTCCTTCTCGCTGGCCGCCCTCGACGGGACGAGGCTGACCGCCGCCGAGCTCCACGGTCGACCCTACGTGCTCAACTTCTGGGCCAGCTGGTGCATTCCCGCGTGCGTGGACGAGCACCCCGTGCTGCTCGAGGCTGAGCGCCGGTACGGCGCGGACGTGCAGATCGTCGGCGTCGTCTACAACGACAGCCCGGCTGCGGCTCGCACCTTCCTGGACCGATACGGGGACGGGGGCTGGCCACAGCTCTCCGACGAGGGAGGTCGACTGGCGGTCGAGTACGGCGTGACCGGACCACCCGAGAGCTACTTCGTGGATGCCACGGGGATCGTGCGCGCCAAGCAGTTCGGACCGCTGACCATGGCTGCCATGGACCAGCGCTTCGCCGCACTCCTGGCAGCCAGGGCGGCGCAGTGAGACGGCTTGCGCTCCCGATCGCAGCGGCGGCAGTGGTCGCGCTCCTGGCGCTGGTCGTCATGAACGTCTTGCGACCGGGCCAGCCCCCGACTCGCGCGCAGTCGGCGGCCGCGATCGCGGCGGAGCTGCGTTGCCCCGATTGCCAATCGCTCTCGGTGGCCGACTCGCACACCGCGTCGGCGATCGCCATCCGCCGGCAGATCGATGAGCTGCTCCGCGGCGGCGCTTCGTCCGACGCCGTACGGCAGCATTTCGTCGACCGTTACGGCGATTGGATCCTGCTCGCTCCTCGGTCGCCCGTCGCCTGGGCGCTTCCGTTCGGGGTCGTGGGCGTGGGTGTCGTCCTGCTGCTGATCTGGCTGCGACCCCGGACCGGAGCCGATGGCGGCGACACCGTCTTGCCGGAGCCGGCGGAGTCCGAGCAGCTGCGCCGCGTGCGCGACGAGGCGGAGGCCCTGGATGCCTGATCTCGCGGAGCTCGCATTGCTCATTGGGCTGGGGGTCTTGGTGGCGGTCTTCGTGGGCTGCCACTGTGGCGGAAGCCGCCCGCGGTGCAGCCCATCGCGGTCGACGACGAGGAATCGCTGATCCGGCATCGCGTCGCGGTGGAGGCATTGCGCGACGTGGAGGCCGATCGGCGTGCAGGCTCTCTCGACGACGCGACTTATGCCGCGCAGCGCGAAGAGGCCGAGGCGCGGGCCGTCCAGACGCTCGCGGAGCTCACGGCGGCGCCGCGCGAAGGGCCGGCCGTTCCCCGCGCCGGGGCTCGGCGTGCCAGCCTCCTCACCGGTGGCGCCCTGCTCGGCGCGCTGCTGGTGGGGATGCTGCTGCCCGCGCCGATCGGGCTCGCCA
Organism: uncultured Chloroflexia bacterium; assembly: GCA_963799675.1. Taxonomy (GTDB): domain Bacteria; phylum Chloroflexota; class Limnocylindria; order QHBO01; family QHBO01; genus JALYSK01. Next base: position 116,309 of record CAWCXQ010000007.1, on the reverse strand, counting down.
ACCGCACGACGGTTGACCCCGCCGGCCTCTCCGCTCTCGCCGACCAATACCTCGCCCGCAACACGCCCGATGACCTGGCGCGCGGGCGGCGCTGCTCCTGGCGCTGATCCGCGAGCAGCCCCAGAACGAGAGTGCCTACCAGCGTCTCATCACCGCGTACCTGCGGGCCGAGGATTATGCCGACGCCGCCGCGGCGACCGATGCCCTCGCGCGGTTCGCCCCCGACTCCGCCGACGTGCCCTTCTTCCGTGGGCTGATTGCGCTTCGAGGCGCGGGAGACAAGGCGGCGGCCATCGCACAGTTCGACCGCTTCCTGCAGCTGGCGCCGGCCGACCCACGTGCCGTCATGGTGCGAGCCCTGCGCGAGCAGGCGGGGGGCAAGTGACCACGGGACCTGGCCGGGATACGATGCGGCCATGATCCAGCTCCGCCCACCGGAGTCGCTCTACCACGCCGACGGCGGCTGGTTCAGCGCCAACTGGCACTTCAGCTTCGATACGTACCGCGACCCGGACGAACACGCTGGTTCGGCGACCTGCGCGTCTTCAACGACGACCGCCTGGTGCCCGGCGCCGTCTGGCCGATGCACCCGCATCGCGACATCGAGGGGATCACCTACGTGGCGGAGGGCACCTTCGACACGCCGACACCGAGGCAACGGCGGGGTCCTGCCGCCGGGATCCGTGCAGCGCGCGACGCTCGGGTCGGGGATGATGCACTCGGAGCAGAACGCCTCCGAGACCGAGCCGATGCGCTTCATCCAGATGTGGATCATGCCCGCGCAGCTCGACCTGCGACCCTCGGTCGAGCAGCGCTCGTTCAGCGACGAGGAGCGCCGAAGCGCCTGCGGCCGGTCCTCGTCCCGGCTCCCGGCTTCGGCGCGGACGGCGCCCCGAGCGCCGAGGACGCCGTTACCGTCCACCAGGACGCGGCCGTGTACGCCTCGCTCCTCGACCCCGGAGCGTCGATGACCTATCGCTTCCGACCCGGCTTCGGCGGCTACCTGTTCGTCGTCCATGGCGACCTCGATCGCCTGGGGGAGGCCGGACCGCTCGCGGAGGCCGGCGCAGCCAGGATCACCGACCAGCCAGCGGTCGAGCTGTGGGCGGGCTCGGCTGGCGCCGAGCTGATCGTGGTCGAGACCCGCCTGCGCTGAGCCCAGAGAGCCGGGCGTCTCCTGCTCAGGCCTCCGCCCCAGGCTCAGGCGCGCGAGGCACCTCGATCCAGAAGGTCGATCCAAGCCCTTCGACGCTTTCGACCCCCACGCCGCCCCGGTGCGCCTCGGCAATGTGCCGCACGATCGCCAGGCCCAGGCCCGCGCTGCCAGAGAGCCGCTCGTCGGCGCCCTCCTCCCGCGTGCGAGACCGGTCGACCTTGTAGAAGCGCTCGAAGATGCGCTCCTGGTGCGCAGCCGGCACCCCGATGCCGTCGTCCGCCACCGTGAACCGGATGCGGCGCGCGTGAGCCTGCCAGCCGATGCGGATTTCGCCACCGGGCTTGCTGTACTTCACGGCGTTGTGCGCGAGATTGAGGAGCGCCTGGCCCAGCCTCGCGGCGTCGCCGATCGCGCGAGCGCCAGGGTCCGCCTCCGCGTCCGACAGCGCGCGGGCGCTCATGCCCCGGCGCTCCACGACCGGGGCGATCCGCTGCGTGACGCTGGCGACCAACTCTCCGGGATCGAGCGGCTCAAGAGTCAGCCTCGTCTGACCCGACTCGATCATCGTCAGGTCGAGCAGCTCGTCGACAAGCTGTGCCAGGTGGTCGACCTCGCGCTCGATCTGCAGCGCGAACTCGGCGGCGGTGGCGGGATCATCCACTGCTCCGGACGACACTGTCTCGGCGAGCAGCTTGATCGACGTCAGCGGGGTCCGGAGCTCGTGGCTGATGTTGGCGACGAAGTCGCGGCGGACGCGTTCCATGCGCCGCAGGGCGGTGACGTCATGCAGCCACAGGACGAGGCCGCCGCCGCCAACTGGCACCGCGTTAACCTCGAAGATGCGACCCGCCTGCGATCCCAGCTCCGCCTCACCGGTCACGGCCGTGCCCGCCCGCGCCGCCGACCGCGCAACAGTGTCGAGGCCGGCAGAGCCGAACGCGGCGATCAGGCTCATGCGCGCCAGGTCCGCGGCAGGCCGACCCGCCAGCCGTGCGGCTTCACCACCGGCGCGCACGATTCGCAGGCCGGCGTCGACGAGCAGCAGGACGTCCCCACCGGTCCGGTCCAGCAGGGCCTCGAATGCCGCAGCCGGCATGGAGTCGACCGTCAGGTGGCCTCCTCTGCGAAGGCGTAGCCCACCCCGCGCACCGTTCGGAAGTGGTCGCGACCATCCGCCTCGCGCAGCTTGGAACGCAGCCAGCTCACGTGGACGTCCACCGTCCGACCGTCCCCGGCGTAGTCGTAGCCCCAGATCCGCGCGAGCAGCTGATCCCGGGTGAAGATTCGTCCCGGATGCGACGCCATGAACGCGAGCAGGTCGAACTCCTTGGGGGTCAGGTGCAGTGGTCGTTCGCCGATGGTGACTCGCCGGCGCCCCACGTCGACCTGAATCTCGCCGAGCTGGATCCGCTCGGAGGGCTCATCTCCAATCGCTTCGGTGCGCTGCCGCCTGAGAAGAGCCTCGATGCGGGCGAGCAGCTCCGGCCGGCTGAACGGCTTCGTGACGTAGTCATCGGCTCCGACCTTGAGCCCCACCACCCGATCGATCTCGTCGCCCTTGGCCGAGACGATGATCACCGGCGCGCGAATCCCGTCGCGGCGCAGGACGCGCAATACCTCGATCCCGCTCATGCCGGGGAGCATCACATCGAGCAGAATCAGGTCGATCCCCGCATTGCGCGCCGCCTCGAGTGCGGTCTCACCGTCGGCCGCGGTTGTGACGTCGTACCCCTCGCGCGTGAGGTTGTAGCTGAGGGTCTGGCGCAGGGTGCGATCATCCTCAACCACGAGGATGCGCCGTCTCATGCGGCTTCTCGATTAGGGATTGAGATCCTCGATCTGGCCGGTGGCGAGATACACCACGTCTTCCCCGATATTGGTGACCCGGTCGCCAAGGCGCTCGAGGTGGTGGGCTGCAAAGAGCATGTGGGTCGCCTGGCGCGCTTTGTCCGGGGCCACGCTCATCAACGAAACGGCATCCTCGTACACGCTGTTGTAGAGGTGGTCGATCTCGTCGTCGCGTGCGCACACCAGCCGGGCAGCCTCCTCGCTAACGTCCACCAGCGCGCGCATCGCGGCCCGCAGCTGTTCCCTGCACAGCTGCTCCATCCGCGGGATCTGGTGAAAGATCGGGACCTCGGGCTCCGCCGCCATCTGCTGCGCCAGCTTTGCGATGTTCACCGCGTAGTCGCCCATCCGCTCGAGCTCGGCGGACGCGTGGTAGAGCGCCAGCAGCTCGCGGACGTCGCGCGCCATCGGTGCCTGGGTGGCGATGACCGCCGTGATCTCGGTGTTGATGCGGCGCTGAAGCTCATTCACGTCGCTATCGGCCCAGCGGACCCTGTCGGCGAGGTCGACATCGCGCTCGATCAGGGCCCTCCCGGCGCCCTCGATTGCCTGTTCGACCATGGCTCCCAGGCGCAGCACGTCGTCCTTTGTCCCCTCCAGCTGACGGTCGAACCCCGACCGCAGGCCGCTGCGCGGGTTGGGCTGCGCGGCGGCCTCGACGGCCCCCGGCTCCTCGGTCGCCATCAGCCGAACCGTCCGGTGATGTAGTCCTCTGTGAGACGGTTGTCGGGGCGGGTAAAGAGTCGTGCCGTCGGGGCCATCTCGACCAGGTAGCCGGCGCGATCTTCGCCCATGGTGAGGAAGGCCGTCACGTCGCTGGCGCGAGCCGCCTGCTGCATGTTGTGGGTCACGATGACGATCGTGTAGTTCTCCTTCAGCTCGCGCATCAGCTCTTCGATCTTCAGCGTCGCGATCGGGTCGAGGGCGGAGCAGGGCTCATCCATCAGGATCACGTCAGGCTCGATTGCGATCGCGCGCGCGATGCAGAGGCGTTGCTGCTGCCCGCCGCTGAGCGCCGTGCCCGGCGCCGCGAGCTTGTCCTTGACCTCGTCCCACAGCGCTGCGCGTCGAAGCGACGCTTCGACCAGCTCGTCCATGTGTCCGCGGAATCCGGCGACGCGGGGCCCGAATGCGACGTTGTCGTAGATCGACTTCGGGAATGGGTTTGGCTTCTGAAAGACCATGCCGATGCGACGCCGGACCTCGACCGGGTCGACGCCCGGGTCGTAGAGGTCGATCCCGTGGTACAGGATCTTCCCCTCGAAATGGGCGGAGTCGATGAGGTCGTTCATGCGGTTGAAGCACCGGAGCAGCGTGCTCTTGCCGCAGCCGGATGGGCCGATGATCGCGGTGATGCGGTTCTTGCGGACCTGGAAGCTGACGTCGCGGACGGCGCGGAACCCGCCGTAGAAGGCCGAGAAGGACTGGACGTCGAAGACGACCTCAGCATCGGTCAGGGGGCTTTCGTCCGCTTCGCGTGTGGTCACTGTCACGAGCGGCTGCTGCAGATCAGTTCCGATCACCTCGACGGCCATCTGTTCCTCTACCACCTCCTATCGTACCGGTTGCGCAGGATGATGGCCGTTGCGTTGACAAGCAGGATCACGATCAGGAGGACGACGATCGTGGCCGCGGTCAGGGCGCGAAACTCCGCCTTGGACTCCCGCGCAAAGTTGTAGACCACCGTCGGCAGCGCGGTATATGAGCCGAAGAGCTGGCCGAGAGGATTCCCGCTCGAGCTGAATGTGCCGGCCACGGCACCGACCAGCAACAGAGGGGCGGTCTCGCCGAACGCTCGAGCCAGGCTGAGAATGGACCCCGTCATGATGCCTGGCGCAGCGTACGGGAGGACGTGGCTGCGCACCATCTCCCAGCGGGTCGCCCCAACTGCCAGGGCCGCCTCCCGAATGCTCGTCGGGACCGCGCGAAGCGCCTCCGAGGTGGTGATCACGATGATCGGCAGCACCAGCACGGCGAGGGTCAGCCCGCCGGCGACCAGGGTGTTACCGAGCTTCAGCAGCGTCACGAAGACGGCGAGGCCGAGCAGGCCAAAAACGATCGCGGGGACTCCGGCGAGGTTGCGGATGTTCGTGCTGATGAAGCGCGTCATCCGCGTGTCGTGGGCGTACTCCTCGAGGTAGACGGCGGCGGCAACGCCGAGTGGAAGCGCGATCACGATGACGAAGCCCATGAGCAGGAGGGAACCGATGATTCCCTGGCTGATTCCGGCGCGCTGCGGCCGCGCCGAGAGCTGACCGGTGAGGAACTCGATTGGCCGCTCCGTAAAGACGGGGATCGCCCTCAGGATGATGTCGCCCAGCAGGATCGCGAGCACGGCCAATGCAAGAAGCAGCGAGAGCAGCAGCAGGCCCTGGAGCAGATAGCCGCGCCAGTCGAGCGTCGCTCCGCGAAGCCGCAGCTCCACGAGCTCGGTCGTCGAGACCGGCTGCGGGCGACCGATGCTGGCCATCAGTAGCGCTCCCGGACGCGGCGGACAAAGCCGTCGCTCAGGAGGTTCAGCCCAAGGGTCACCACAAAGAGCAGGAAACCCACGAAGAAGAGGCTCTCGAACGTGAGCGCTGCGCCCCGAACGCTGTCCGAGCCGATCGCGAGCGACGTCATGGCGGCCGTCATCGTCTGCCCCGGCCGAAACAGGTTGAGCTCGAACAGGCTTCCCCCGGTGGCGCCCGCGGCGATGGCGACGATCATCGTCTCCCCGATTGCGCGTGAGATGCCGACGATCACGGCCGCCACGATTCCGGAGATGGCGGCTGGCACCACCACCCTGAGGCTCGTCGTGCGCTTGCGGGCACCGAGGCCATACGAGGCCTCGCGAAGGTAGCCGGGGACCGCATGCATCGCGTCCTCGGCGACCGAGGCGATCAACGGCATGATCAGGATGCCCACCGCGACGCCGGCAGCGGCCATGTTGAAGAGCGGTGCCCCGCTGATGGGCTGGATCAGGTTCGGGCTGATCCAGGTGAGGGCGAAGAAGCCAAGCACCACGCTTGGAATCGCGGCAAGGACCTCGAGCGCCGGCTTGAGCAGGCCTCGCGTCCTGGGCTTCGCGTACTCCGAGAGATAGATCGCGGCCCCGATACCGAGCGGAGCGGCGATCAGCATCGCCACTCCGGCGATGATCAGGGTGCCCACCACCAGCGTGCGGATGTCATACAGGCCGCGGCGCGGGAACCAGCCATCGGTCCACAGGGTGGCGGGGTCAACCTTCACCGCGAACGAAAGCGCGTTGCCGACCAGTGTGAGGACGATCGCGGCGCTGATGACGATCGAGAGCACCGCCGCAGCCATGAAAAGGCGATGGATCGTCCACTCGCGTCGCCGTCGACCTGGATCGAGGCGCAGATCGGCGACGGAGAGAGCCGGCGGCAAGGTCTCCGCGGTCATCAGCCCTGGCCGGCAGCCGCAGTCCATGCCGAGCGGGTCTTCTCCAGCTCGTCGCTCTTGAGTGCGATGTAGTCCGCCTCTGTGACCGAGGCGATCCCAGTGTCCGAGAGGTAGTAGTCCACGAAGGCCTTGATCGCCGGATTCGCCTTCATCTTGTCGGTGTTGACGTAGATGAAGAGCGGTCGCGACATCGGGTACTCGCCGCTGGCGATGGTTTCGGCGCCCGGAGCCACGCAGCCCTTGCCGCCATCGACCTGGAGAAGGGTGACCTTGTCCTTGTTCTCGTCGGCGAAGGCAAAACCAACCCATCCGAGGGAGCTTGGCGAGCCCGCGATCCCCTCGATGATCACGTTGTCATCCGCGGAGGCCGTGTAGTCGGGCCTCGTGGTTGGCTTGTCGATCTTGCGCTCCGTGCCGATCTTGGTGATCACGAACTCGACAAAGGTGTCGAAGGTCCCTGACTCCTCCCCGGGGGCAGTCACGTCCAGCGACGCATCGGGGTAGGGCGCGTGCGGCTCGCCGTACTTTGTCTTGTCCAGCGCACCGGCGAGCTCGGCCGACAGGCTGTTGGCATCGGACCACTTCTTGAAGCCCTTGGACTCCGGGCCCAGGAGCGCGTAGAGATCAAGGAAGCTGAGGCAGGTGACACCGCTGTTGCCCTGTGAGGTGATCACGCTGATTCCGTCGATGCCCACCTTGAGCTCGACGTAGTGGATTCCCGCTGCCTTGCAGGCCGCGGCCTCCTCGTCCTTGATCTTCCGCGAAGCATCGCTGATGTCGGTCTGGCCCTTGCAGAAGAGGGCGAAGCCGTCACCGGTGCCCGGCCCGTCGACCTTGTAGTCAACGCCGGGATTTGCTGCCTTGAAGTCCTCCGCCACGATGCTGGTGATCGGCTCGACGGTTGACGAGCCTGAGATGGTCAGCTTGCCGCTGACCGCAGCCGCACCTGTTGCGCTCGCGCCAGAGCCGCTCGGCGAGGAGCCGGTATTCGCGCCGCATGCCGCGAGGAGCAGGCTCGTGACGAGCCCGAGCGCGATCGTGACGCGCATCGGGGACGGGGGGACGTTCAATGCGATCTCCTTCAAGAAGTGCGCCGCGAGGCAAAGCTCGACGGTTCGCAACGGCCTCAAGGCTGAGCACGAGCGCTTAACGGTGGCTCAGCGGGCCGTCAACGTTGCGTTAAGACGCGCGCGGGGTCCGACTGACGGTCAGCCGAGGATCGGATTCAGCACGAGGTAGGCGAGCGCCGCCGTGAGCCCGGCGGCCGGCAGGGTCAGGACCCATGCGATCACGATCGTGCGAGCGACTCCCCATCGCACTGCCGAGAGGCGTTTCGTGGCACCCACTCCCATGATCGCGCTGGAGATGACGTGCGTCGTGCTCACTGGCATCCCGAAATGGGACGCGCCGAAGATGATCGAGGCGGCGGTCGTCTCCGCCGCGAAGCCGAGGACCGGGTCGAGCCGCACCACGCGCGATCCCATCGTCTTGATGATTCGCCAGCCGCCGGCGGCGGTGCCGAAGGAGATCGCGGAGGCGGCGAGGATGATGACCCACAGCGGAACCCGGAACTCGGGAAGCACGCCGGCGGTGACGAGCGCCAGCGTCATGATGCCCATCGTCTTCTGCGCATCGTTGCTGCCATGGCTGAAGGCCATGTAGGCGGCTGAAAGGACCTGGAGGCGCCTGAATCGGTCATTCATGGTCTTCGGATGAGCCCGGCGGAACAGGTTGAGGATGAGCGCCATCAGCGTGAAGCCAAGGACCAGGCCGAGGATTGGCGAACCGACCAGGGGCAGCAGCACCTTGTTCACGACTCCGTCCAGCTTCCACGAGGCCACCCCCGCGGCGGTGGCGGCCGCGCCGAGCAGGCCACCGATCAGGGCGTGGCTGCTCGAGCTGGGGATGCCCAGGCGCCAGGTGATGAGGTTCCAGGTGATCGCGCCAATCAGGGCGGCAGCGACCACGATCTGGCTCTCCGCGCTCTTGTCGATGAGCCCGGATCCAACCGTCTTGGCGACCTCGGTGCCGGTCAGCGCGCCGAAGAAGTTGGCCGCGGCGCTCATGGCGATCGCCCAGCTCGGCCGCAGCGCCCGAGTGGAGACCGAGGTCGCGATCGCGTTGGCGGTGTCGTGAAAGCCGTTGATGTAGTCGAAGAGGACGGCCAATGCAAGGACCGCCAGCAGGACTCCGATCAGCCCGTCGAGCATCCGCTAACGGGTCTCGGAGACCGCCGGCAGGTCGTCGCGCATCACCTCGGCTAGGATACAGACCACGGCCGTCTGCTATGCTTGGAGCCTCGTGTTCGACGGGCGCCCCGGTCTGCGCCCCGGTCTCTTCCACCGTCCGATCCCGATTCACCCCTTGCCCTGACCGGGCCCCGCGTCTGCGGGAGGGCCCCATCAGGAGCTCATTTCCGTGTCCTTCACTCAACTCGGGCTGTCGCCCGAACTGCTCCGCGCTGTCGCGGACTCCGGCTACACAGAGCCAACCCCCGTCCAGTCGCAGGCGATCCCGATCGTCCTGGCGGGGCGTGACCTGCTGGCCGGCGCGCAGACCGGCACCGGCAAGACGGCCGCCTTCGTGCTGCCGATCCTCCAGCGCCTCCACCAGGCCGCTGCACATCGCAACGGCGGCGGGAGGCAGCCGGTGCGGGTCCTGGTCCTGACCCCGACCCGTGAGCTTGCGCTGCAGGTCGAGGAGAGCGTCCGGACCTACGGAGCGCATCGCCCGATCCGCTCCACGCCGATCTACGGCGGCGTCGGGTTCGAGCCGCAGGCTCGCGCATTGCGCGCCGGACCCCAGATCGTGGTCGCGACACCCGGACGCCTGCTCGATCACGTCGGCCAGCGCACGATCGACCTCGGCAGTGTCGAGGTGCTGGTGCTCGACGAGGCGGACCGGATGCTCGACATGGGCTTCATCCGCGATATCCGTCGCATCCTCGCCCTGCTGCCGCCGCGGCGCCAGAACCTGCTCTTCTCGGCCACGTTCTCCGACGAGATCCGCCGCCTGGCGGACGGCCTCCTCGACCGACCCGCATCGGTCCAGGTCACAGTCCGGAACACCGCTGCCGAGCTCGTCAGCCAGCTCGTGATCCCGGTCGACCGCGAGCGAAAGCGCGCGCTCCTGAGCCACCTGGTGCGCTCCGGCAGGATCAGCCAGGCGCTCGTCTTCACGCGCACGAAGCATGGCGCCAATCGCCTGGCCGAGCAGCTGGTGACCGACGGCATCGCAGCCGCGGCGATCCACGGCAACCGCAGCCAGTCGCAGCGCGTGCGCGCGCTCGCCGACTTCAAGGCCGGGCGCGTCGCGGTGCTTGTTGCCACCGAGGTTGCGGCCAGGGGGCTCGACATCGACGCGCTGCCTCACGTCATCAACTACGAGCTGCCGATGGTGCCGCACGACTACGTGCACCGCATCGGCCGCACCGGACGGGCCGGGGTGGTGGGCGATGCGATCTCGCTCGTCTGCGTGGACGAGCTCAGGCTGCTCGCCGAGATCGAGCGACTGCTGGGCTACCGGATCCCGTCAGAGATCATCGGCGGCTTCGAGCCGGATCGGACCATCCGTCCGGAGCCGATCCGCCTGCGTACCGGGCATGCGCCCGGGAGTGGCGGCCGCCGCCCGTCCGGCTGGTGGAGGCCGGCCGCAGCAGCGCTCGGGCCAGTTCCAGCGGCGGGCTCCGGCGGCGCGTTCCGCAGGCCGAGGCTCGCACGCACGACCGTGGGCCAGGCTGCCGGGGGAGCGTCGTTCCGCCGACTAGGCGTGCTTGACGACGATCCGTTCGACGACGTTGGCCGCATCCTCGCAGCTGTCGATCGCCTCCTCGAGCAGCGCGTAGAGGTCCTTCCACTTGATCACGTCGACCGGGTCCTGGCCGTTCTTGAAGAGCTCGGCGATGGCGCGCCGCACAATCCGATCGCCCTCGTTCTCGAGCCGATGGATCTCGATCCAGTGGGGAGAGAGGTCCTTGAAGTGCCGTAGCTTGATGATCGCATCGTGCAGCTGCTCGCATTGCCTGGTGATGAGCCCAGCCTGCTCGACGGCCACCGGTGTCGGCGCCGCGATGCCGTACAGGATGCAGGTGTCGGCCACCTCCTCGATCAGGTCAATGATGTCGTCAAGACGGCTGATAAGGAGCGAGATGTCCTCCCGGTCGATGGGCGTGACGAACGTCGACTCCAGCTTCTGACCGATGCTGTGGCTCATCTCGTCGCCGCGGTGCTCGAGCTGACGCAGCTCGGAGGCCAGCCGCTCGCGCTCCCCGTAGTTGGCAAACAGCTGCTCGAGCATTCGCGCGGCCGTCAGCACATTGGCCGTGTCCTCGATGAACATGTCGAAGAACTTCTCTTCGCGGGGAATGAAGGGGAGGCGCACGATTTTCGACTCCTGAGCAGGTGAGCGACGAAGCTGGTCGGCTGGCCGGGACACGGTAGCCGATCGCGCGTTTGCCATGCAGAGTCGCGCAGGTCGGGGCACCATGGTCACCGATATGGACGAAGAGGCGATTCGCGGCCGCGCACGGGCCCTCTGCGCCGCGCTCGTCTCCGGGGACATCGGTCGCGCGACCGAGGACTTCAGCAAGGAGCTTCGCCAGAACCTCGGCGAGGTGCTGTCCCTGCTGCCCCTCCCCGCGACGGAGGCCACGGTGGAATCGGTGGAGCATGGCGGCGCCGGATTCAGCGTCGTGCTGCGGCTCGTGGGCGAGACCGAGGAGGTCCTGATCCAGACGCGCTGGAAGGAGCGCGAGGGAAGACCCACCGTCGTGGAGGCGAGCCACATGAGCAAGGCGCCCGCCGTGCCGCCCGAAGCAGGGGAAGAGAGCGAACCCGAGGATCTGCCTTCGGAGCGCTGAGCCCGTCGCCTGCACGACATCTGCGCTTGGCGCTCCGCGACAGCCTGCTGGCGGTCGCATTGACCTCGTGACGGTCGGCTTCCAGATCGCGTCAGCCGCGGTGGGCACGCAGGATTCCCGCAGATCGACACCGCCAACGAAGTCCCGGACGGAGGACACCGATGAACACCTACGCGATGCACGAACTGGCCAACATCCACCAGCACGAGCTCCGGGCCGATGCGAACCACGCTCGCCTGGTGAAGGAAGCTCGCCTCGCCGCCCGCGGCGACACGGTCCGCGCCCGGCAGCCGCTCATCTGGCTGCGCGAGGCGGCCGGCGTCTTCGCAGCGCGGCTCACGGCTCGCACGGGCGTGCAGGCCGGCAGCCACTGATCCCGGCGCGCCCACGGCGCGCTTCAGTCCAGAGCGGCGTCCCGGCGCGGGGCGCCGTTCGTCTGGCTGCTCTCGTCAGAGAGGGCCGTGTGGGATTCGAACCCACGACACGAGGATTAAAAGTCCCCTGCTCTAACCACTGAGCTAACGGCCCATCGCTTCGTGCGAGGCCAGACCCACGCGGAATCACGCGCCGGGCCAGTGTTGCAGCAGTCCAGACCCGCGCGCAACGAGCAGCGTCGGCCGCTCGCTCTCCGCCCGATCGCGACTGAGGCCCCGCCGTTGCGGCGGGGCCTCAGTCTCTGTTCGATCGCCACGGTCGATCAGCCGGCAGCGGCAACAACCTCGTCGATCAGCGCCCGCGCCTGCTGGGTCAGCGAGCGCGCAGCGCCTTCGTTGATCGCCCGGCCCGCGAAGGCCGAGCTGTCGAGCAGCGCCTTGATCTGCGCCGCCAGCGCGTTGCGAGCGGCCGTCCAGTCGGCGATCTGTCCAGACAGATGGGTGTAGGTGCCGTCGTCAGTCGGCGATCCGCTGGCGAGCGCCGCGGTCGAGACCTTGAGGGCAGCCATGCTGAACGTGCCGAACGGGGCATTCAGCTGCTTGTAGGCGCTGGCCAGTGCGAGCCAGGCTGCGCGGTGCGCGCGCAGCTGCTGCGGCACTGCCCAGGCGTAGAGCGGCTCGGCGACCACCCGTCCGTCGTGGACATAGTCATCCGTGAGCCCGAGCAGGGCGAGCATCGTGGGACGCACGTCGGTGTGGTCCGTCCAGACGGCATCCATGGTGCCCATGTTGCGCACCCCCGGCCCAACATACCCGACCCAGGTCGAGGCGATCTCATCCTGGATATCGCCATGGTTCCAGGCAAAGCTCTGCGTGGTTCGCGCCGGGATGAAGGCGCATGCGGCCGGCGTCGCGCAGGTCGCCGGGTTGTTCGACGCGAAGAAGAACCAATCCGGATCCGCGAACAGGGTGAAGGTCGGTGTGCGCGCCGGATCGGCGGTGATCATGTGGAGCGTCTTCTCGGTGACCGGATCGGCCAGCGCCTGGGTGATATCGGTCTGGACCTGGCCCGTGTAGGGATTGAGCCAGCTCAGCTGTGCGCTCTCGCGCTCGAGCTGGCGGACAGCCGGCGCGGTCGGCCCCGGGTTGCCAGTGACGTAGACGGTGGGTGCGTCGTCCGAGTGGACGGTGAATGCGGTCGTGTTCCCGAACTGGGTTCGGATCATCGCGCTCAGGTTGCCGTTGATCTCGCCGACGCGGTTGTAGGTGCACGGCGTCGTGACGCCATCGCATCCCGCCGGAGCGGGCGCATCGCCTGCGAAATGGTCGCCCTCGTCGACCGTGAACACGAAAAGCGTGTTGGTCTTATTGATCCCGTCCGCCGCGAGGCGCTCGAAGAACTTCGCGAAGGCAGCGTCGTACGCCTTGAGCTGGTCGACGTAGCCGGTCTCGCCCGGTCCGTACGCAAAGTGCTGGTTGCCGGCCGTTCCGTGGCCGTCATGCGCGTCGGAGATGTAGGCGTACGTGATCGGGATGCCGGCCTCCTGCATCTGGGCGACCCAGGCGAGCGAGACCGATGCAGACATGCCGTCGAAGCCGGGAAAGCCGACGTGTGCGGCGGCGTCCTGGATGGTATTGCCGTCGAGGTCGGTCATCGGCCCCGCCGGTTGGATCACCGGATTGACGTACTTGGCGCCGAACAGGCCGTTGAAGCTCGGGTAACCGCCCGGCTCATCCGGCAGCAGGTCGGGACGCGCATGGTTCGCTGCGGTGCACAGCGACGAGCCCTGGGCGCAGTGGACGCCGATACCCACGAAATCCGCGAACGCCTGGCCGGGGTTGGCGGCCACCTCCTGTGCCTCTGCGGAACCGGCGCCGAAGACGGTCGGAATGTCGATGGCAGTGTTCTCGAGGACGGTGTTCGCCGTCGCGACCGATCCGACGTCACAGCCGGCCCGGGTGTAGGGGACCCAGGGCGCGGGCGAGATCTTCCCGGCCTCGTTGATCATCTCCGGGGTTGTGTCGGTTGGGGTGCTGGTCGACGGATCGAACAGCGGCGCCGTCCAGTAGGCGAACGACACGCCCGGGTTCGTGGACCCGTCAGGATTGAAGTACCGGAAGCTGTTGGAGACGGGCTGACCGAACCGGTCGGGGTAGTTCCCGGTCAGGGTGCTCAGGATGCCGGTTGCGGTATGCGAGATCAGCACAGTGTGATCGTTGCTCAGCATCGTCCCGTTGCCGTTGATGAAGTTGAGCAGGTGCGGCATCTGCTCCAGGTCGCTCGGGACGTTCGGGTCGTCGCGCAGGAGATGGGTGTTGTCGAACTGGATGTGGATGACGTGCTTCACGTCGCCCTTTGCGGACTGGAGCGCACAGCCGGCGGCGGCGGCGTCGACCGCAGTTCCGGAGTCTGCCGGCAGGGCCGGCGTGGCAGCCACGCTCGAGGCCGCCAGGGCGACGGCCGCGGCCAGAATCGCGGCTCGGCGCATGGGCGAATGGCCTTCCATGGATCTCCTCCTCTCGCGGTCGGCTCGGGCGGCCGCACGCAGTGCTCGGGATCACATTGGGAGCGTAAGGATACCGCGCCCGCAGAAACATTGACGCCGCCACGCTCAGAGCGGAAGATGCAGCCTCCAATCGGGCGTCCCGTGACCCGAGCCCAACCCGAGCACCCTTGGAGGATCCCTATGGTCCAACCCAGATCACATCGCGCGCTGATCCTGGTGCCCATCGTCGCCCTCGTCCTGGCGGCGTGCAGCGGCGGCGGACAGAGTCAGTCGCCTGGCGCAAGTGGGGGAACGAGCGGCAAGCAGGACGTCGAGATCTTCTCCTGGTGGACCACCGGTGGAGAGGCGACCGGGCTGCAGAAGCTGATGGACAAGTTCAACGCGGAGAACCCGGACGACCACGTCTTCAACCAGGCGGTCGCCGGCGGCGCCGGCTCGAATGCCCAGGCCGTGCTGAAGACGCGCATGCTCGGCGGCGACCCGCCCGACTCGTTCCAGGTGCACATGGGTCACGAGCTGATCGACACCTGGGTCACCACCGACTACATGGTCAACCTCGACGACCTGTACGAGGCGAACGGCTGGAAGGACCAGTTCCCCAAGGGCGTGCTCGACATCGTCAGCTTCGACGGACACTACTGGTCGGTGCCGGTAAACATCCACCGCGCCAATGTGCTCTGGTACAACAAGAAGGCATTCGAGGCCAACGGCCTCAAGCCGCCAACCACGTGGGACGAGTTCAAGACTGCCGCCGACAAGCTGAAGGCGGCTGACATCACGCCCCTCGCGCTTGGTGACAAGGACGCCTTCGCCTCAGGACAGCTCTTCGAGACGATCCTGATCGGCACCCTCGGCGCGGAGGGCTACAGCGGCCTCTGGACCGGGAAGACCGATTGGGCCGGAGCCGACGTCACCCAGGCGCTGAACACCTTCAAGATGGCGCTCAGCTATGTCAATGACGATCACGCATCGCTCACCTGGGACCAGGCGAACGACCTGATCATCAGCGGCAAGGCGGCCATGACGGTGATGGGTGACTGGATCGATGGCGACTACATCGCCAAGAAGTTCTCTGACTACGGCTGGGCGCCAGTGCCCGGCAACGACGGCATCTACGACGCCCTCTCCGATACCTTCGGACTGCCGAAGAACTCGAAGCATCCGGACGCCACGAAGAAGTTCCTGACCCTCCTCGGATCCGCCGCCGGGCAGGACATCTTCAACCCGTTGAAGGGATCGATCCCCGCCAACACCACGGCCGGCAACCCGCCGGCGGGTGAGAAGCAGTACGACGACTACCTGAAGTCGGCCCAGGCTGACTGGAAGACCGACACGATCGTGCCGAGCCTCGAGCACGGCGCCGCCGCGAAGCCGAGCTGGGTCTCGGCCTTCACCCAGGCGGTGGTCGAGTTCGTGACGAACCAGGACGTCGAGGCCACACAGGCGTCGCTCGTCCAGGCGGCCAAGGACGCCAGCGCCTCCTAGGCGAGGCAGAGGCGAGACTGAAGGGAGGGAGTGGTCGCGCGGCCACTCCCTCCTTCACTATCCTCACTGACGATGCATCGACCATCCGGCGACCGGCTCCTCTCGGTGGGCGTGATCGCCCCCTCGATCGTCGCGGTCGGACTCTTCGTCTACGGCCTCATCGGCTGGACGGCGTTCGTATCGACGACGAAATGGAACACGCTGCGCCCCGACTACGGCTTCGTCGGGCTCAACAACTTCGCCAGCATCTTCGCGAACACACGCTTTCAGATCGACCTGCGCAACACGGTCGTGTTCACCATCTGCTTCGTCCTGCTGTCGGTCCTCGCTGGTCTGGCGCTCGCGAACCTGATCGATCGCAAGATCCGGGGTGAGGGCCTCTTCCGCAGCATCTTCCTCTTCCCGATGGCGATCAGCTTCATCGTCACCGGCGTGGTCTGGAAATGGCTGCTCTCGCCCTCGTCGGGGTTCAACCTGCTGCTTGGCCTCGATCCCAAGACGAACCGGTGGTTCACGGATCCAACCGTCCTGCACGTTGCCAAGGAGGGCGCCGCGGGCACTGTCCTGCACGACGTCGGCCTGGGATTCCTGGCCTCCACCACGTTCGGGATCCCGGTTGCCATGCTCTCGATCGTCATCGCCGCGGTTTGGCAGATGTCGGGCTTCGTGATGGCGCTCTACCTCGCCGGCCTGCGCGCCATCCCCGAAGAACTGCGCGAGGCGGCCCGGGTCGACGGAGCCAGCGAGTGGCTCGTCTTCCGTCGGGTGACGTTGCCCCTGCTCACCCCGGTCACGCTCTCGGCGGTGATCATCCTGGGCCACATCAGCATGAAGATCTACGACCTCACCGTGGCGATGTCGCCGAACGGGCCGGCCTTCGCGACCGACGTCCCGGCAACCTTCATGTGGCAGACCGCATTCAAGGACAACCAGTTCGCGCGCGGCGCGGCGGTCGCGATCGTGATGCTGGTCCTGGTGGCGGTCGTCATCGTGCCGTACCTGGTCTGGAGCCGCCGGCAGGAGGTGGCCAACTGAGCTACGTCGCAGAGGCGGCAGACGCCCCGCCCATCGCTCGCCGGCGGAACCAGCATTGGTCGGAACGCGGGCTGCGCCTCGTCCTGTACGGGGTCCTGGTGATCGCCGCCATCTACTACCTGCTGCCGGTCTACGTGCTCCTGGTGACCGGGCTGAAGAGCTCGAACGAGGTCAGGCTCTCCGACATGTGGGTCCCGCCCACCAGCCTGAATTTCGGCAGCTTCGCGGAGGCCTGGAACCGCGCTCCTGCCCAACTTCACGAACAGCCTCATGATCGCGGTGCCGGCAGCGCTGCATCTCGTCGATGATCGGGTCATTGAACGGGTATGTCCTCGCCAAGTGGAAGTTCCGCGGCGCGGATCTGCTCTTCACCCTGATCCTGTTCGGGATGTTCATTCCGTACCAGGCGATCCTGATCCCGCTCGTCCAGCTGACCCGAGTTCCTGAACGTCTACGGCACGATCCCCGGTCTGATCCTCGTGCACATCGTGTACGGGATCCCGATCACCACGTTGATCTTCCGCAACTTCTATGCGGGCATTCCGACCGAGCTGATCGAGGCATCGCGGATCGACGGGGCGGGCTTCGCCAAGATCTACCGATACGTCCTCTTCCCGCTCTCGGTCTCGGGCTTCGTTGTCGTCCTGATCTGGCAGTTCACGTCGGCCTGGAACGATTTCCTGTTTGCCGTCACGCTCTCCAGCCAGAGCAACTGGCCGGTCACCGTGGCCCTCAACAACCTGGCAGGCAGCTTCATCGTCGAGTGGAACGTCCAGATGGCGGGTGCCCTGATCGCCGCTCTCCCGACCCTCATTGTGTTCATCTTCCTGGGCCGCTACTTCGTTCGGGGGCTCCTCGCCGGCTCGCTGAAGGGCTAGGCCATGCGCGTTCTCCTGGTCGGCGTCGGGACCGTGGGCGAGGCGATCGCCAGGCTGGCGGTGGAGCGCGACTGGTGCGAGCAGCTCGTGCTTGCCGATTACGACACCCAGCGCGCGACCACGCTCGCGACGAGCCTCGGCGGCCGGCGACCGCTTCCCGGTCGAGCGCGTCGACGCGCGAGACTCGCGGGCAGATCGTCGCGCTTGCGCGGCGGCATCGGTCGACCTGGTCATGAACGCCGTCGATCCCCAGTTCCTGATGCCGATCTTCGAGGCGGCGCTCGAGGCGGACATCGACTACATGGACATGGCCGTGAGCCTGTCGAGCCGCACCCACGACCCGTTCCGCGTCCGGCGTAAGCTCGGGCGACCAGCAGTTCGCGCGCGCCGATGCGTGGGAGGCACGCCGGCCGGCTGGCGCTGGTCGGCATGGGCATGGACCCGGGGCTCACGCGACGTCTTCGCGGCCCACGCCGCGAAGCACCTCTTCGACGAGGTCCACGAGGTCCACGTCCGCGACGGCGGCGACCTGCGCATCGAGGGCTACGCCTTCGCCCCGGTGTTCTCGCATCTGGACCACCATCGAGGAGTGCCTCAACCCGCCCATCGTCTGGGACGGACGGCGCCGGGCTCGACCACCGAGCCGTTCAGCGGAGCCCGAGCTCTTCATCTTCCCGGAGGGCATCGGGCCGGTCGAGTGCGTCAACGTCGAGCACGAGGAGGTCATCCTCGTGCCGCGCTGGCTCGAAGCCGCATCGGGTCACCTTCAAGTACGCGCTCGGCAGACGACTTCATCGACGTGCTCGAGACCCTCCACGCGCTCGGCCTGGATCGCACCGAGCCGATCACGCGTGAAGGGCGTCGAGGTGGCGCCACGCGACGTGGTGGCGGCCCTGCATCCCCGATCCGGCGACGCTCGGCGACCAGATGCGTGGGCCGCGCGATCGTGGGCACCTGGGTCATCGGCATCAAGGACGGCAAGCCCCGCGAGGTCTACCTCTACCAGATGTGCCGACGCGCAGGAGACGATGCGCGACGCCATGGCCTCCAGGCCGGTCGGCTGGCAGACCGGCTTCAACCCGGTGGTCGCCATGGAGCTGCTCGCGACGGGCGCGTGGTCCGGCGCCGGGGTGCTGGGGCCGGAGGCGTTCGACCCCGATCCGTACCTTGCCCTCCTCGACCGCGACGGCATCCACCACGCCATGGTCGAGATGGAGCCCGGGGCGCACCGACCAACCTAGACTGGTGGGTCCATACCGCACCTGGAGAGACCGATGAATGTCGACGAGATGCTGCAGGGAGTGCGGGACGCGCTCACCGTGCAGCGGGTCTACGGTGAGCCGATCGAGCGCGACGGGGTGCTGATCATCCCCGCCGCCAGCGTCCGCGGCGGCGGAGGCGGGGGCGGCGATGCTCAGCAGAACGGCGGGGGCGGATTCGGACTCACCGCCAAGCCGGTCGGCACCTACGTCGTCGCGGATGGGCGTGTGACCTGGGAGCCAGCGGTCGACGTTAACCGGATCGTGCTCGGCGCCCAGGTGGCGGCCGTCGTCATCGCGCTCGTCATCGGCTCGGTCCTCCGCGCGCGGTCCCGTGCCTAGGTGAAGCCGGCCGCGCGGATCCAGGCGTACCTCCGTGCCTCGGCCGGGAGGGTCCGCGAGACGGAGCGCATCGGCCCGTTCCTGGCGACCTTCGACCGGGAGAGCGACAACCCCTACCTCAGCTACGCGGTGCCCGATGATGGCGCCGCGCCGTCATCCGGCGAAGTCGACGACCTGGTCGCCGCGTATCGGCGCCGAGGGCGGACGCCACGGCTCGAATACCTGGCCGTGGTGGCCCCCGCGGTCGAGGCCGCCCTGACCACCGGCGGCTTTGCCGTCGAGGGACGGCTGGCGGTGATGACCTGCACCCTCGACTCGCTGGTCGATCTCCCGGCGCCGGAGGGCATTCGAGCTGGTGATGCCGCGCTCCGACGACGAGGTCGTGGGCCTGGTGACCGCCCAGGGAGAAGCGTACGGAGGCTTCCTCTCTGGCCCGGCCGAGGATGCCGCGCGCATGCGGCGCAACCTCGCGGCAGGCGGCATCGCCGTGCTCGCCCGCGCGGTCGGGACCGGGGAGTCTGCCGGCGGTGGCATCTGCTCGCCGCCGGAGGACGGAATCACCGAGATCGCAAGCGTCGGCGTCCGGGCCGCCTTCCGCCGCCGGGGGATCGCCGGGGCGGTGGTCGCACGGCTGACGCGCGAGGCATTCGCGACGGGGGTCACTCTCCCTTTCCTGACGCCGGAGTCAGAGGCGGAGGAGCGAATCTACGCCCGTGCCGGCTACTCCAGCGTCTCAGAGGTCCTGCACATCTCGCAGCGGTAGCGCCGCCGACGAACGTGACAAGGCGAAGCTGCTCCATCCCTCGCGGGCGAGGATCACGGCGACGACCAGCGCGGCCGCGGCGTCGGCCCACCAGAGCCCGAAGGCGTCCGTGGCCACGAGGCTGGCCAGGCTGATCGCCGCCAGCAGCGCCGCCGCGGCGGTCAGGATGCTGTCCGCACGCAGTGCGCCGCTGGCGAGGCGCATGGCGACCCGGTACTTGGCTACCGCCAAGAGCGGAAGGAGTGCCACCGAGGCGAGCAGCAGAAGGACGCTCGATGACGAGGTCTCGGGGTGCGCCTGGATGGCCAGTGAGCGAATCGAGCCGGCCACCAGGTAGAGGGCGAGCGCAATGAGGGTCAGGCCCACCACGCGCTCGGCAGCCTGCTCGACGCGGTGGGCGCGCTCAGGTTGTCGCGACTCCACGCCGAACCGCCAGACCAGCGCCGCAGATGCCACCGCGTCGATCACCGCGTCGACGCCGAAGCCGAGCAGCGACAGGCTCCCGGCCGCCAGGGCGGCAGCGATGGCAATCGAGCCCGCGACGCCGCTCCACGCGATGCTGAGGCCGGAAAGCGCGAGCGCTCTGCGAACGTGGGTGCTGCGAGATGCCATTCCGCTGAAGGGTATAGGCCCCGCTCACCTCCGGACGGCCCGCTTCGCGGTTGACCGGGGCACCTCCAGCCCCTACCATTCACAGTCGCGGGGTGGAGCAGTGGTAGCTCGTCGGGCTCATAACCCGAAGGTCGTCGGTTCGAATCCGTCCCCCGCAACCACGCCTGATACTCGAAACCCGGCTCCGACCAGCCGGGTTTCGTGCTGTCATCGGCCGTTCGAACACCCGCGCGGCCCCGTGCGGCTGCGGGCGCAGCAACGCCCGCGGGGGCCTTGGACCCGGCGCCACCCTGCGCCCCGTCCGAGCCGCAGGGTCTACATTCAGGACTATGAGGATTCCCAACTGGCTCAGCGGGCGCGCTCAGCTCGCGCCGCTCTACCTCTTCGCGCTGGCCGCGGTGGGGTTTGCCACCGTCGGAGTGTTTCTGCTCGGTCCGCAGCAGCTGACGAACGGGGCGATGCTCTACCTCGCGGCGGTCCTCGTCTCCGCTGTCGTTGCCGGACGAGGCCCTGCGATTGTCGCCTCGGCGTCCGCGTTCCTCGCCCTCAACTTCTTCTTCACCGAACCCCGCTACACCTTCACGGTCCACGAGCCGAGCGTGTTGCTCGTGCTGGTCACCTTCCTGTTGGTGGCGTACGTGACCAGCGAGCTCGCGGCCGCGCAGCGCGGCCGGGCGGACGTTGCGGAGGCGCGCGAACGGGAAGCCCGCCTCCTTCATGACATCTCCGACCTTCTTGGGGGCCGACCCTTCAAGCCCGCGCTCGAGGCGGTCGCAGAACGCATTCGCTCCGAGCTGCAGCTGCAGAGCGTAGCCATCGAGCTCACTGGATCGGATCTGTCGGTCGGCGACATCGCGGCCGGCGATGCGGTGGCCGCACACGCCGCACGACTATCGAGCGCGACCATGAACGTCCTGGGGGCGGGCGAGGGTGCCAGCGCCGCGCAAGCTGCCGAACCCGGCCGCTGGTTCCGCGTTTCGCCCCCGCACGGCGAACGAGCCGTCCCAACGATTCGCGGCCTGATCCGGGTCCCCATCCGTTCTGGCGGGGGGCCACATGGCGACCTCATCCTGATCGCGGGCCGCCAGCACCAATGCTCGGTCGCAACGACGCTCGGCTGCTGGCCACAGCAGCCGCACAGCTGGGCTTGGCCGTAGAGCAAGAGCGGCTGCGGCGCCAGGCGACCGAGGCCGAGGTTCTGCGCCGCACGGATGAGCTCAAGAACGCGCTGCTCGACGCGGTCTCGCACGATCTGCGAACGCCGCTCTCCTCGATCATCGCCTCCGCCGGCAGCCTGCGGCAGAGCGACGTGGACTGGACCGAGGTGGAGCGGCGCGAATTCGCCCGATGCGATCGAGCAAGAAGCGGAGCGGCTGAATCGCATCGTGGGCAACCTGCTTGACCTCGAGCCGCATTCAGGCCGGCACGCTCACGCCAGCGCGCGACTGGCATGATCCTCGCCCTGGTATTGCGCGGCGCGGTCGAGCGCCTGCGGCCCGCGATGGCCGACCACGTGCTTGTTCTCGACATCCCGGCTGACCTGCCACCGGTCCTGCTTGACCCGGTGGAGATCGACCAAGTGGTTGCCAATCTGGTCGAGAATGCGGCGAAGTACACACCGGCTGGCGCGCACGATCCTGGTTGCGGCGGACGTCGCCGATCAGCGAGCTGCGGGTCGTCGTGGAGGACGACGGGCCCTGGCCTGCTGCGGAGGCGCTTCCCGCGCTTGTTCGAACCGTTCTATCGCGACTCGACGACCTGCATCGGGCGCTGGGCACTGGCCTGGGGCTCGCCGTCGCGCGGGGCCTGATCGCCGCCCACGGCGGGCGGATCTGGGCTGAGAACCGTCGGCCGAGGGCGGTGCTCGCTTCAGCTTTACGCTGCCTGTGCCGCCGCTGGCCGCCGAGAGCGGCGAATGAATGCCGAACTCGGGGCGCGGATTCTGGTCATCGAAGACGAGGAAGGCGTACGCCGCGTGCTCGCCAACAACCTTTCCCGGCGCGGCTTCCACGTCCATGCGGCGGGAAGCGGCCGGGATGGCCTCGAGGCCGAGCCGGTCTTTCACCCGGATCTCGTGCTGCTCGACCTTGGCCTGCCCGGCCTCGACGGGTTCGCGGTCATCGAGGACCCTGCGGGCGCGGACCACGACGCCCATCGTCATGCTGTCGGTGCGTGGTGCCGAAGCCGACAAGGTGCGCGCGCTCGAGCTGGGTGCCGACGACTACCTGACCAAGCCGTTCGGGCTCGATGAGATGCTGGCCCGCGTGCGGGTCGCTCTGCGTCACGCATCCCGCGCGGCCAGCGAATCAGTCTTCCGCAGCGGAGACCTCGAGGTCGATCTGGAGCGACGTTTCGTCGTCGATGGCTGGCAAACCGATCCACCTGACGCCGACTGAGTACGCGCTGCTCGCCGCGCTCGTTGCCAAGCCCGGGGCAGTGCTGACCGATCACGCGTTGCTGCGTCGCGTCTGGGGATCGGAGTACGGCTCCGAGAATCACTATCTGCACGTCTATATGGCCCGCCTCCGCAAGAAGGTGGAGGCCGACCCGGCGCGCCCGCGCTACATCCAGACCGAAGTCGGCGTCGGCTACCGACTCGTCGAGGAGCCCGCCGCGGAGCTGACCCTCCTTGAAATCTTGAGACCGTGTTGAGCCGGCGTTGGCGCGGCTGTTGAGGCGCCGCTGGCGCGCTGTCCGAGGCTATGTGCATGGTCACCGATGGCCCGCTGCAGA
Source organism: uncultured Chloroflexia bacterium (assembly GCA_963799675.1). Lineage (GTDB taxonomy): Bacteria > Chloroflexota > Limnocylindria > QHBO01 > QHBO01 > JALYSK01. The sequence continues at coordinate 93,054 of CAWCXQ010000007.1, read as the reverse complement.
GCGCACCAGCACACGCTCCCCGATTCCGACGCGTGCTTGCTTGTCGAAGATGAGGCCGTTTTGCGCGCTGTTCATGCGCTGCAACCTGGAGCGTCGCGGCGTCGAGGTGACGGAGGCCGGCACGGTCGCCGAGCGCTGGCCCTCTCAGCCGCCAACCGTCCCGATCTGATCGTGCTCGACATCGGTCTCGCCGGACGGCAGCGGCTGGGACGTTCTTGCGCGAGCTGCGAGCCTCCCGATCGCTGCCACCCACGATCGTCACCTCGGCGGGACAGGTCAGTGCGCGAGCGGCTGCTTCAGTTTGGAATCACCGCTTTCCTGCCGAAGCCGTTTGCTATCGAGGACCTGGCGCAGCTCGTGACGGCAGACGCTGGCGCAGGTGACTCGAGCCGTCATTGGCCGGCGCCATCGCCCACGCGTCTCATCCTCGCGTCTGCTCTCGCTTCGATCGCGAATGACAGCGGCGGCTCGCGGCCGCGGTGACGACCGCCGAGCATGAGTACCTTCTCGTGCGCGGTGCGATCGACCTGGTCGCGAGAGGTGGCGCGCGACGCGTGACCCTCGTAGCGGTGCGCTCCGCGGAAGCAATCCTTCCCGATGCCCAGGCCGTCGCCGGAAAACAGGGCGTCATCGTTCGCGGCATGTGGCGCGGCGATGGCACGGGCTCTGATATCGCTCTGGAACCGATCGGCTGATGCACCGATGAGAGGGGACGTACCCGAAGAGTCCGCGCCCGCGAGTGACCTGCGCCAGGTCCGCACCATGCGTGGCCGTCGGCCGGGCGATCGCTACGTCCGCGTGGTCGAGCCATTCGCCGAGTCTTTCAAGCGCCAAGCTCCGGGGCACCTCGTCGCATCCGAGCGGGTGCTCGAGCCGCGAGGCGCCTTCGGTCACGCTACAGATCTGCTGCGCCGTGTTGTTGTCGGGCGGCGCATCGCCACCGAGCGCGAGATCAGGAGCGGATCGGTCCGATCAAGGGGTTGGCCGTCTTCGCCTCTGACAACATCTCCTCCTCGGCCTACGCCACCGAGGAGATCATGCGGGTCGTGGTCGTCGCCGGCGTCGGCGCACTGGCGCTGACGATGCCGCTCACGATCGCGATCGTCGTGGTGCTGGCATCGTGGTGATCAGCTACCAGCAGACGATCCGCGCCTATCCCAACGGCGGCGGCTCCTACATCGTGGCCAGCGACAACCTCGGGCAGCGGCGCCGGGCCTGGTCGCCGCCGCCGCCCTGCTCACCGACTACGTGCTGACCGTGGCCGTCTCGATCGCCGCCGGCGTGGCGGCGCTGACCTCGATCTTCCCGGGCCTCTTCGACCTACGCGTGCTGATGGGCGTGGCTTTCGTCGGTCTGCTGTGGCTCGGCAACCTGCGCGGCATCCGCGAGAGCGCCAACATCTTCGCCATCCCGACCTACGTCTACCTGGTCGCCATCTACGGGCTGCTCGCCTTCGGCCTCTGTGGAGGTCGCGACCGGCACGCTGCCGGAGTACACGCCGCCGCCGGCGTGGCTGCGCGGGTCACGGCGCCGAGGCGCTGGGCCTCTGCTCATCCTGCGCGCCTTCGCCTCGGGCTCGGTCGCCCTGACCGGCACCGAGGCGGTGTCGAACGGCGTGCCCGCCTTCAAGCCGCCCGAGGCGCGCAACGCCGGGATCGTGCTGATCCTGATGGGCGGCTTCTTCGCGCCGATCTTCCTGGGGATCAGCTTCCTGGCCGCGCAGCTCGGCATCGTGCCCGACCCGACCGAGCAGGAGACGGTGATCAGCCAGATCACGCGCACCCTGGTCGGCGCCGGCACCCCGTTCCACTACCTGATCCAGGTCTCGACCGCGCTGCTGCTGGTGCTGGCCGCCAACACCGCCTTCGCCGACTTCCCGCGGCTGGCCAGCATCCTGGCAAGGACCGCTTCATGCCGCGCCAGTTCCAGTTCCGCGGCGACCGCCTGGCCTTCAGCGTCGGCATCATGGTGCTCGCCGTGCTCGCGGCGGCGCTGATCGTCGTCTTCGGCGGCAGCGTCACGAACCTGATCCCGCTCTACACGGTCGGCGTCTTCGTCGCCTTCACGCTCAGCCAGTCGGGGATGGTGCGCCACTGGTGGCGGCTGCGCGCACGAGGAGCGCGGCTGGCGCTGGCGGGCGGCACTCAACGGCGCTGGGGCGGTCGCGACCGGCATCGTGGCGATCATCGTCGGCGTCGCCAAGTTCGCGCTCGGGGCCTGGATGGTGCTGCTCCTCATCCCGTGCTGATCGGGCTGATGTGGGCGATCGGGCAGCACTACCGCAGCGTCGAGCGCGAGCTCGCGAGCCCCATGGACTGGACCACCCGCTGCCCGCGCCGGGTCCCGCGCGGTCATCGTCCCCGTCAGCCGCCTCGACCGCGCGACTTCGAAGCTGTCGCCTACGCGCGCTCGATCTCGACCAACGTGACCGCCGTCCACGTGGCCGACGAACGCGGTGACATCGAGAAGATGCAGCGGCAGCTGGGAGGAATGGGGCGGCCCGGTCAAGCTGGTCATCCTCGAATCGCCGTATCGGGCCCTGATCGCGCCGCTGATGGCCTACATCGATGCCACCGAGACGATGGACCCGTCGCAGCCGACTACAGTCGTCCTGTCCGAGTTCGTGCCGCGCCACATCTGGGAATACCCGCTCCACAACCAGACCGCGCTGCGGCTCAAGCTGCGCCTCTTCTTCCGGCCGAACACGGTGGTCATCGACGTCCCGTACCACTTCCCCGCGCGAACCCGCGGGAAGGTCAGTCCCTGACGCGGAAGTTCCGTACGGCGATGGCCAGCATCACGAGGCCGAAGGCCAGCAGGATTCCCTCCTCGACAAGGATCGGCAGCACCGCGCCGCCGATCGTCAGGCCCAGCCGGTCGAGCGCAGCGGCCGGGATGCCGGCTCCCTCCAGGACGACCCGGCGCAGCGGGTCCATGCCGTAGGAGGCCGGATCGATCCGGGTCAGCACGCGCCATCCAGTCGGGCAGCCCGCTCAGGGGGAAGAGCGCGCCCGAGAGGAAGAACATCGGCATCATCAGGAAGTTCATGACCACCTGGAAGCCCTGCATCGAGCGCATGCGCGAGGCGAGCGCGACACCCATCGAGGAGAGCGCGAAGGCGAGCACGAAGACAAGCGGCAGCAGCTCGACGACGCTCAGCACGCGTCAGCTTGACGCCGACAACCGGCGCCAGCACCAGCAGCACAAGACCCTGGACCATCGCCTGGGTCGCGCCGCCGAGCGCCTTGCCGATGGCGACCGCCGAGCGGTCGATCGGCGCCACCAGGACCTCCTTGAGGAAGCCGAACTCACGATCCCAGACGATGCTCATCGCCCCGAAGATGGCCGAGAAGAGGACCGACATCCCGATGATTCCCGGGAAGATGAACTGCGTGTAGGTGAACCCGCCGGCGCGCCGGCCCTCCGCCGAAGCCGCCGCCGGCTCCCTGCAGCGCCGAGCTGAGGCCCGTGCCGAACACGACCAGGAAGAGGAGCGGCTGGGCCAGCGACGCGACCAGCCGCGAGCCGGTCGCGCCAGAAGCGCAGCACGTCGCGGTACCAGATGATGTAGATCGCGCGGAGGGTCGGCCAGACCGTCCCGCTCCGCCGAGCCGCCCGCGCGATGCCGGGGACCTCCGTGATTGCGCCGTCAGGTGTGCTCATCGTCTTCCCGTCCATGCTCTGCCCATCATCCGCATCTGATCGTTCGAGCCGGCCTCCTCCTCGCGGATGGCGCGACCGGTCAGCTTCAGGAACACGTCATCGAGGCTCGGCCGGTGGAAGGCCACCGAAGTGACCTCGACGCCCGCCTCGCGCACGAGGCGTGGCACGAAGCCGGCGCCATCGGGGACCTCGACGCGCAGGCTCCCGTTGTCGGCGACCGGCTGAGAGCCGGCCAGCACCGCGATCTGCGCGGCCGCCGCAGCGTTGTCGGCCGGTGGTGATGGTCACCACGTCACCGCCCACCATCGACTTCAGCTCATCGGGCGTCCCGATCGCCTGGATCTCGCCGTGATCGATGATCGCGATCCGGTCGCAGTACTCCGCCTCGTCCATGTAGTGAGTCGTCATGAAGATCGTGACTCCCGCTCGCTTGGGCAGATCGCTCAGGTAGGCCCAGATATGGCGCCGGGTCTGCGGGTCGAGCCCGATCGTCGGCTCGTCGAGGAACAGCACGTCGGGGGTGTGCAGGATCCCGCGGGCGATCTCGAGGCGCCGCCGCATCCCACCCGAGAAGGTCTGCACCGGCGCGTCGGCGCGATCCGCGAGCTCGACCATCTCGAGCACCTCGTCGATCCGGGCCTTGCGCAAGCCGGCGGGGACGTCATAGATGAAGGCGTGGAACTCGAGGTTCTCGCGCGCCGTCAGCTGCTGGTCGAGCGAGGGGTCCTGGAAGACGAGGCCGATCCGCGCCCGCACGGCGGCCGGGTCGGCATCCGACGTCGAGGCCCGCCACGCTGGCGCTGCCGGAGGTGGCTTTCAGCAGCGTGCACAGGATGCTGATGGTCGTCGTCTTGCCCGCGCCATTTGGTCCCAGGAAGCCGAAGATCTCGCCGGGGCGGACCTCGAGGTCGATGCCGCGGACCGCTTCGATCTTGCCGAAGGTCTTCCGCAGGCCGTGCACCGAGATGACCGCTTGTTCGTTCATGCCCCGTTTCCTTCGTGAATCTCCCCGGCCAGCCTCTCGCCGGCCCGATGCAGCGCCCGCATGCCGTTCCGCAGCTGCAGCAGCTCGTCGGCCGTCAGCTCTCGCAGGACCCGGGCGAAGAAGCCCTGCGCGCGCGCGTCGATCTCATCCATCACGCGCCGACCGTCTTCGCTCAGGCTCACGGTCACGATTCGCCGATCCGCTTCGTCGCGTGACCGCTCGACGAGCCCGCGGTCCTCCATCCGGTTGACGATGCCGGTGGCGCTCGCGACCGAGACGTCGAGCGCATTGGCCAGCCGGCTGACCGGCAGGGGACCCCCCTCGCGCAGCGTGGCGAGGACGTGCATGTGGGACATGCTGACCGACTGGGTGATCAGGCGGCGGAACTCCTGGCGCCCGGGTGCTGAGCGCGCCGATGCCATGCCCTCGACGATCTCGCGGACCAGCGCGTCCGTCTCGGTCGCATCGGTTAACGACGCATTGATATTCAACACTGCATTAACTATGTGTCGCCCGGGATGCGCTCGTCAAGAAGGTCGCACAAGTGCGGCGTCATCTTCGAATCCGTTCGGTACAATTCGGCCGGCTCCCCTTCCGTATCTCGCGAGGGTCTGCGCGCGACCATGATCGCCAACCCCAAGAAGCTGCGGCCGTACGACGAACCGCCCAGACGCCGACGTGGCCTCGTCCCCGGCTCGCCGGGAAGCGCCGCCATCGGATTCCTGGTCTTTGCGGCGCTCTGGTTCGCGCTGGCCGGCGGAATCGGCCTGCTGGCGGTCGGGCTTCGGATCTTCCCCAACGTCTCCTTCAGCCTGCCGCTGATCGGCGACGCGAAGGTCCAGGTCGACGCAGAGCGGGCGCAGCTCGCGTTCCTGAACGCGGTCGTCTACGGCTGGCTGACGAACGCAGGGATTGGCGCCATCTTCTTCGTCACCGCGCGCCTGACGGGGAGGAGGCTGTTCATGGAGCGGATGGCCATCCTCGGGCTGCTGCTCCTGAACCTCGCCGTCCTCGGAGGGATCGCCTGGATCTACGTCGCGAAGCTTCCCGCCGTTACCGGCCTCTCGGTCTTCCCGCTGCCGGTCACCGGGGCGATGTTGCTCGGGGTGCTGATTGCCGCCGGAGCCTTCATCGGTACCGAGGGTGATCCGACGCGCGGAAGCCGCTACATCAGCAGCTGGTACTTCGCGATCGCGCTGCTCGCGCTGCTCGGCGTCCTGGCGGCGAACGTAGGGCTCGGCGTCGTGGACCTGCCCGAGAAGACCGAGCTGCTGGCATCGGTCTTCCTGGAGCGCGCCATCGAGGGCTATTGGCTGCTGGGCGTCGCGCTCGGAACCCTCTATTACGTCATCCCGCGCGAGACCGACAACCCCCTCTACAGCACGGGCCTGGCGCTGCTGGGATGGGCGGCATGGCTGCTCTTTGCCGGAGCCTCTGGCCTCGCCTCGCTGGTCGACCCTTCGGTCCCGTACCTGGTGACCACCCTGGGCGTGGTCGCCAGCCTGTTGATGCTCGCACCGGCGTTCATCGTGGTTGCCAACCTGCTGCTCACGGTGCGCGGCCGCTGGGGCCTCCTCCTGAGCGCCGGGCCGCTGCCCTTTGCCATCGTCTCGCTCGCCTTCCTGATGGCCACCGCGCTGCTGCAGGGAATCGGGGCATTGCGCTCGGTCCAGGTCCTGGTGGACCAGACCGAGTGGATCGCCGGAGCATTCATCTACGCGGCGCTCGGTGCCTACTCGCTCGCGATGCTCAGCTTTGCCGAGTACGCGCTGCCGCGCCTGCTACGGCGAGAGTGGGGTGGTGGCCTCTTGAGCGCCGCGGAGCTGTGGACCGCCTTCGCCGGAGCGGCGATCGCCGGGCTGGCACTGATGGGCGCGAGGCCTGGCCCAGGGCTCCCTCTTCACCCAATCGGCTCCCGCTGACCAGATCGACGCCACCCTGCTGCCGTTTCGCATGGCCGCCGCCGGCGGTCTCGGTCTCTGGGCGGTCGCCGGCCTTGCGCTGCTGGGGAGCATGTTCCTGATGTACACCAGCGCACGCCCCGCCAGCTACGCGGTACCGCAGGCGCAGCCGATCCTGCCGGCGGCCACCGAAGCGTGACCATCCACACGCCGATCGAGGCCCGATCCGGCCGCGTCCCCGCGTGGGCGGCCGTCCTGACCGTCTTCGTGCTCTTCGTCGGGGGGTTCTATCTCGCCTCGAACCTGTCGGGCGAGAATCCCGCGCTGGCCGGACCTGCACCCAGCGGCTCTGGCAGCCCGGGTGCTTCCGCGGCGGTCGACGCCGGGGCCGCGCTGGCCATCATCAAGAAGGCTAACTGCCAGGCGTGCCACGGCCAGGATTTCAGCGGCGGCATCGGTCCGGACCTGCATGGGGTCGCCAAGGGCCCGGTGACCCCGGACCTCGGGAAGCTCGGCACCGACCACCCGGACGACTGGATCCAGCTCTGGATCGCCGGGACCGACCCGGCCGTGAAGAGCATCGACCGCAAGGCGATGCCGGTCTTCGGCGGTCAGCTCAGCCCGGCCGAGATCAACACGATCGCCGAGTACCTGAAGACGCTTTGACCGATGCGGCCGACCGGCCGGCACGGGCCCGGCCGGTCCTCATTGGCGCGGCCGAGATGGCCGAGATCGATCAGGCGGCGCAGCGGCTGGGGGTCACCGCAGACGCGCTCATGGAGAGCGCCGGGACCGCGGTTGCCGAGGTCGCACAGGTCGAGCTGGCCCGGCTCGCCGCGCCGACCGACGAGGCGCCGCTGACCGTGGTCCTCTGCGGCCCGGGCAACAACGGCGGCGACGGCCTCGTCGTCGCTCGCCGCCTGGCCGCCACGGGAGCTCGCGTGCTGGCCGTCCTGGTGGGCGATGCGGGCCCGATCAGCGGCCCGGCCGCCGCGCACAACTGGACGGTTCTCCAGGCGATGGCCGCCGGCGGCTCGCGTCGAGCTCTTCGTCGCGCCCACTCCCGACATGCTGCTGGTGCTCCGGCCACGCCTCTCCCCGGCGACCCTGCTGGTCGACGCCTTGCTGGGAAGCGGTGCCAGCGGCCCGCTGCGCGAGCCGATCTCCACCGCGGTCGACCTGCTGAACGCGATTCGAACCCATGCGCTCGCGGCCGGCCGGGCCTGCAGCGTGCTGGCGGTCGACACGCCCGACGCGGATCGACATGACAAACGGCTCGCGCTCTGATCCCGTGGTCGAGGCCGACCTGACGGTCAGCTTCCACCGCGCGAAGGCCGGCTTCGCGCTCGACCGAGAGGCGCGCCGCCTGGCCGGTCGCTACTTCGTGGCGCCGATCGGCATTCCGCTCGAGGCCGAGGAGGGGATCGTCCCGCCGGACGGCGCATACCCCCCGGCGCGCATCTCCGAGATCACCTGGGAAGAGCCCGTCCCCGTGGAGCAGCGGCGCGTCCGACCCGGCGAGGGGATCGGCGCCGGCCCGGGCTGGAGGACTAGCTGCTTCCGGGCCTCGTGATCGCCGCGCCGGTGGCACACAGCGGGCAGTCGGCTGCGGGCCAGGTGGGGATCTCGATCGTCCCGAGGGAGATGATCGGAAAGGCGGCCTCGATCGGCGCCGTCGAGCGGTCGACGATCACGCTCGCGGCGAGCGGCTCGAGCGCCCGCCCCACGGACCGCGTCGGCGGTCTCCAGCAGCGAGGCGCCGGTGGTCAGGATGTCGTCCACCAGCACCACGCGATCGGCGGCCGACAGCTTCCAGCCGCGGCGCAGGAGGCGGCCGCCCTCGACCGGCTCCGCGAAGATGCCGCGCACGCCGCCGCCCGAGCTGGCGTGCCGTCTCGAAGGCGAGCAGCACGCCGCCCGTGGTCGGGCCGACCACGACGGTCGGGGAGAAGGGCGCCAGGGCCTGCCGCGAATCGCCTGCAGATCTCGACCGCCAGGCTCGGGTGCTGCAGCACGGCGAACTTCTCGAGGTAGCGCCCGGAGTGCCGCCCGCTCTTCAGCAGAAAGTGGCCGTCCCGCAGCGCACCTGCCTGCTCGAAGATCTCCTCGATGCGGGCGGCGGTCTGCATCGGCCTATTCGTAGACGGCGGTGAAGTCGACCGCGGGATAGCGCTCGGTCAGTGCGTCGGTCACCCACTGCAGCACGTCCGACGGGTCGTAGTACTCGGCGATCGTCCGCGCATCGCAGACCGACAGGCCGGCCCGATGCGGCTCGAGCTCGAGGCGCGCGGCCTCCGTCAGCTCGGTCAGGTCGAGGCCGGTCTCGAAGCGGCCGTCGGCGCGAAGGACGAGGAGATCGTCCGGCTCCTCGAGCAGTGGCAGGTCGCCTGTCCGGTGCAGCACCTCCTCGGCCTCTGCCGCGAACTCCCACAGCACCTGCTTCTGCTGCGCGCTGATCTGGCCACGGAACGCGTCGGCCAGCTGCCAGAGGCGCTGCGCGGCGAGCGTCTCCTGCTGGTGAGTGCGGCAGCTCGGCCTGCCAGTCGTCGCCGGCCTCGTCCGGGACCTGCTCCTCCGCCGCGAGCTTATCGGCCTCGAGGAGATGGTCGACCGGGTTGCGGGCTGCCTCCACGAAGCCAGGCGAAGATGTCCGCCGGGTTGTAGAGCTCGGCGATCTCGTTGAACGAGTCGACCGTCTGCTCCTCGTCATACCACGCGCTGTCGGCGGGATCCTGGTAGGTCAGGCGCGTGGTCCACGTCTCGTCGACGGGGTGATAGACGAGGTAGTCCTGGTCGTCATCGGCGAGCTTGATGGGACCGATCTCGCGCAGCCGCTCTCGATTCGCGTCGAAGAAGCGACGCAGCTGCTCGGTCGCCTCGTACAGGAAGTCCCGTCGTTCGAGCTCGGCGTCTGCCGCGAGCTCCCGGAGCGCGGTGAGACGGGCGGACGAGGCGGGGGACGCCATCAGCTGGGCTTGTACTCGAAGTCCGGACCCATGCGCTCGCGCAGGAAGATGGTGTGCTTGCGATCGAAGATCGACTCCGCGACGCGATGCCCCAGCCCGCGGGCGGTGGGATCGGCGTACAGGCGGTCCAGGACGGCGTAGTTGGGCAGGTCGAGGATCACGACGTTGTCCCACTCCGAGCCCTCCGTCACGTTGAACCAGCCCACGAAATGGATCCCGTACTCGCGCTCGTAGCGCCGTGCATGGCCGCGGAAAGAGGTGGCGCATCCCTCGCTTGAAGAAGGCGTCGCGACCCTTTCGAACGTTGAAGAAGGTCACCATCAGCGGCATCAGGCGCCCCCTTCCGGCTGCTCATCGCCCTGGTCATCGTCGCCGCTGATGATGCGGGTGGGAGGACGCGTCGCGCCCACGGTTCGGCCCCGTCCGCCCCGCCGGTCGGCAAAGAAGACGCGCAGCAGGAAGACGCTGGTCATGCTGACGAAGAACAGGAGGACCATGTCCACGAAGAGGAGGAGCGCCAGGAACCAGACCGGCCAGCCAAATGTGAAGAGGCCGACCGGCACGAGGAGCAGGATGAGCGCGAAGAGGACCGCCTGGGTGACGAAGCAGCCGAAGCCTGGGCCCTCATTCGGGTCGAGCTCCTCGTTGGTTCGGATCGACAATCGGTCCCTCGTGGCGAACGGGCGGGTCTGGCGCTCGGAATGGTCCCATATCGGACCGCTTCACGCTTCATAGGTCACTCGACCGTCCGCCACGGTCAGCCGCACGACGCCCGGCAGCTCCATGCCGATCAGCGGGGTATTGGCGGAGCGTGAGGCCAGGGCATCGGCCTCGACCCGCCAGCGCGCGGCGGGATCGAAGACGACGAGGTCGGCGACCTCGCCCATGGCCAGGCCGCGCGTCTCCCGGATCAGCCCCGCGGGTCCGGACGAGAGCGCCTCGACCAGCCTGCCGAGCTCCAGGCAGCCTGCCTCGACCGCGGCCAGCCCGAGCGAGAGCGCCGACTCCAGGCCGATGATGCCGGGTGCCGCCTCCGAAAACTCGACCAGCTTGCGCTCGGGAGGATGTGGGGCATGGTCGGTGGCGATGGCGTCGATGCTGCCGTCGGCCAGCCCCGCCAGCAGCGCGAGCGCGTCTTCCCGGCTGGGCAGTGGAGGATTGACGCGGGTGGCGCCGTCGTAGGCACGCTCGTAGTCCGGTTCTCCTTCCGCCTGCCACGCGAAGGCGCGGTGACCGGCGACCCAGGCATCGGTCAGTGCCAGGTGATGCGGGGTGACGTCGCAGGTGACGCGCAGGCCGCGTTGCTTTGCACGGCGCACGGCGTCGAGCCCGCTCGAGGTCGAGAGATGCGTGAAATGCACCCAGCCGCCCGTCTCGGCGGCCAGGGCGATATCACGCTCGATCATCGTGAGCTCGGCGCTGGGCGGCCACCCCGCGAGGCCGAGGCGCGTGGCGGTTGGCCCTGCGCGCATGAGCGTCCCCGCGGCGAGCCGAGGATCCTCCGCATGCTCGATCAATGGAAGGCCCAGCTCACCGAGGTAGGCGAGCGCGCTCCGTGCCAGCCTTGGGTCCGCGATCGCAGCCCCGTCGTCGCTCACTCCCACCACGCCATCCGCCGCCAGCTCTGCGTAGTCCGTGAGCCGCTCACCGGCGCGTCCCGCGGTGGCGGATGCGACGACGCGCACGCGGGCCGCAGACGAGCGCCCCGCCACGGCGGCAACCCGAGCCCGCTCATCGAGGGGCGGCTCCGTATTCGGCATGGCGCAGAGGGTCGTGAAGCCCCCATGGGCGGCGGCCCGAGCTCCGCTCTCAACAGTCTCGGCCACCTCGCCACCGGGCTCCCGCAGGTGCGTGTGCAGATCGCAGAAGCCCGGGGCCACCACGAGGTCCCTGCCCTCGATGCGGCGTATTCCATCAGGGACGTCGCTCGGCTCGACGATGCGGCCTTCGCGCACCGCGAGGTCGCGGACGAGGTCCGCGCCGGCCGTGGGATCGATCGTGCGCACGCCGAGCAGGACGAAGCTCGCGGGGGCGTCGGCGAGGGTCCCGAACGTCGCTCATGCGGCGCCCGCGACCAGCGCCAGGACGGCCATCCGCACGGGGACGCCATTCTCGACCTGGCGCCCGATCAGGCTGCGCTCGCTGGCGGCCAGCTCTGCGCTGATCTCCAGCCCCTCGTTGGTCGGGCCCGGATGCAGCACCGGCGCATCGGGCCTGGCGAGGAGCATCCGCTCGCTGGTGATGCCCCAGCGCCACGTGTACTCGCGCAGGGAGGGCACGCCGGCGCCCGCATCCCGTTCGAGCTGGACACGCAGGGTCATCACCGCATCGGCCTCGTGCAGCGCCTCCTCGATCGTGGCGACGCGCACCCCCGGCCAGTGGTCGAAGCCGCGCACGAACGCCGGCGGCCCCGCCAGCCACACCTGCGCGCCGAGCATGGGGAGGAGATGCAGGTTCGAGCGCGCAACGCGCGAGTGTGCGATATCGCCCACGATCGCCACCTTCCGCCCGTCGAGCGCGCCGAGCGCGTCGCGCAACGTCAGGGCGTCCAGGAGGGCCTGCGTGGGGTGCGCGTGCGTGCCGTCGCCGGCATTCACGATGCGAAGGCCAGTCTCGCGCGCCGCGAGGTGCGGTGCGCCACTCGAGGCGTGACGCAGGACACAGATCGTGACGCCCGTGCGCCGCAGCGTCCGCAGCGTGTCGATCAGGGACTCGCCCTTTGCCACGCTGCTGCCGGCCAGGCTGAGATCCACCACGGTGGCGCCCAGGGCGCGCGGCGGCGAGGTCGAAGCTGACCCGCGTCCGAGTCGAAGCCTCGTAGAAGGCAAGGCCGACCGTCTCATTGCGCAGCGGCTCCGGGCGTTCGCCGCGCTGGCGCCACTCGCGCATCTCGACGGCGAGGTCCAGGCAGGCTTCCACCTCCGCGCGGGTCATCCCATCGATGTCGAGCAGGTGGCGCCGAGGCCAGGTGTGCGGTGGCGAGGCGACGCTCATGCGGCCTCCGGCTCCGGTGTGGGGCGAGCGATGACGACTTCGTCGAGGCCATCGGTCTCGACCAGCCTGACGTGCACGATCTCGTCGCGGGCGGTCGGCAGGTTCTTGCCGACGTGGTCGGGCCGGATGGGCAGCTCGCGGTGGCCGCGATCGACGAGGACCGCCAGCCGCACGGCGCGCGGCCGGCCGTGATCGGTAAGGGCATCGAGCGCGGCGCGGACCGTCCGACCCGTATACAGCACGTCGTCGACGAGGACGACCGTGTGGCCGCTCACCGCCGGCCCGAGGTCGGAGCGCTTGACGATGGGCGCGTGGGCGAGCTTGGTGAGGTCGTCGCGGTAGTAGGTGATGTCGAGCGAGCCGACCGTCAGGCTCGTTCCCTCGTGCTGCTCGATCAGCGCCGCCAGCCGCCTCGCGATGGGGACCCCTCGACTGCGAATCCCGACCAGCACCAGCTCGTCGGTACCGCCGTTTCGCTCGACGATCTCGTGAGCAATGCGGACCAGGATGCGGCGTACTGCGTCGCCGTCGAGAATCAGGCGGTCGGTCATGCGGGCAACTCCTTGGCGGCCTCGCTGGACCGCGTTAAAGGGTTGCCGCTGAGTATACCGATCCGGCGGCTAGCTCCCCGGACCCAGGACGGCCGGACCGTTCCAGCCCTGCGGATCGCCGAGGGTCGCATTCGGGTCGCCTCCATCGCTTGGTCCGGCAACGGTGATGACCAGGTGCGCCATCTCGCCCGGTGAGCCCTGGCTCTCCCCGCCGCCCCCGATGCCGAGGGTCACCGCGACCATGGGGGTCAAGGTTGGGTCGTCGCGATTCGGCCACAGCACCACGTCGACGATGCTGCGCGTCCCGTCGGTGAGGCGGATCCCGCCCTCGGGCCGCGAGTCGATCATGCTGCCGCTCGCCTGCCCGAAGTAGATGTAGGTCGGGTCCGGGAACTGCTCACTGCTGGGGCCGGCCTGCGCAACGCCGGTCCACTGCGCATTCCAGACCACGAACCTGTCGGAGTCGGCGGCCCAGGAGATCTCCGCCGACGCGAATGCATTCTGGTCCGCGACCAGGGTCGGGAAGAGCTGCTTCTCGCTCGCGAATGGGTTTTCGGGCGAGCCGATCCCGAGGTACGGCATTCCGCCGGTGGAGAAGATCCAGCCGAACCCCTGCTGTGTCATGCGGCCGCGCCAGTAGATGGCACGAGTGCCGTTCGGCGAGAGGATGGGGAGGAAGGTCGCGTCCAGCGTGCGGATGGCGGCCGAGGCCGGATTGCTGAGGTCGCCGTCGAGTGGCACGAGGTAGCTCACCGGCGGGTCGCCGACCACGCTGATCCAGAGCCGCTCACCGTCGAAGCTGGCGGCATAGGCGGCCTTCAGGAAGGTGAGCTGCTGCGACGCGCCCGACTGCGTGTCGAACAGGCCGACGTCGAGGGTCGCCGGCTCGCCGGGCCCGAAGAGCCCGGTGTACGCCAGGAAGCGGCCGTCGAGGCTCCACGTCATGCGCTTCGTGAACGGATCGTCGGCGCTCGTTTCGCCGAGGTCGCGCGTCTCGCCGTCGGCGAGCCTCGCCGCCCAGACCTCGTTCGTGCCCTTCTGGCCCTTCTGGGTCTGGTAGGCCAGCCACTCTCCGGTTGGCGAGAGGCTGGCGGCGATGGGCGGGCCGCCGGGTGTCTGCATCTTGACCAGCGGCTTGCTCGAAGCGGTCGCCTTGTCGTAGAGGTTGAGGCTGAGCTCCTGCGAGCCGAGCGGCCCGGTCAGCGACAGGAAGGCGAGCTCTCCTGGCCCCACGAGCCCAGCTGCCGGCGCGGTCGGCGTCGCTGCGGGTGTTGCCGCCGGGCTGGCCGTGGCTGCTGGAGACGGGGAGCCGCTCGGAGTCGCCGCGACGCTCGGGCTTGGCGACGCAGTCGCTCCGACCGGCGGCCGGGCCGGCAGGTTGAGCACGACCAGGGCGAGGGCGGCGGCGGCCGCCATGGTCGCCACGCCGGCTCCCAGGGTGAGGATGCCCCCCGGCCGCCGCCACCACGGGCGCTGCAGGAACGACCCGCCTTCGAGACCGGTGCGGACGCGCGCACCCAGGTCGGCGGGGGGCGCGGTGTGCCGGAGCCCGCTCACCAGGCGTCGCTGGTCCGCAAAGGCGGCCATCGTTTCGCGGCACTGCGGACAGTCGCGCAGGTGTGCGTCGAGCTGAGCCTGCTCGAGATCGCTCAGGTCGCCGGAGAGCGAGGCGCTGATCAGCTCATCGAGGTGCTGGTTCATCGGGTGAATCCTTCCGCCGCCAGGTGCCGGCGCATCTCGCCGCGGGCGCGGCACAGGAGCGTGCGCACGGCACCGTAGCTGAGCCCCATCACCTCGCCGATCTGCTGTGCGCTCATATCCTCGACGTCGCTCAGCAGCAGGCACTGGCGGTGATTGGCCTTGAGCTGGAGGAGGGCTCGCTGCACGCGTCCGTCGAGCGTTCCCGCCATCGCCTGCGCCTCGGGGCCGGGGCCGGCGTCCGGGCGCTGGGCATGCCGCTCGTCGTTTCCCATCGGCGTGACGAACCGGCGGCGCCGCATCTCGTCGATGGCGGTGTTCGTCGCGATCCGGTACAGCCACGAACGCCGGGAGCCTTCATCGGCCAGGGAGTCGAGCTTGCGATAGGCCTTGATGAAGGTGTCCTGGGTGATGTCGGCGGCGCGGTCGCGGTCGGCGACCATCCGAAGCACGTAGTTGAAGATCGGAGCCGAGAACTCGTCGAAGAGCCGCTCGAAGGCCGCGTCACGCTCGGGCCGAGTGACGCGGGTGCTCACCGCGGCCTCTCGGACCGGCATCGGCTGCGGCAACGCCATCGACTGCACCTCGTCCTCCACGTGGGATCCCCTTGCTGGGTGCATGCAGTACGGTTGGGGCGCCGCATCTGTTACGTCCCCCCGGCACTCTCGGCCAGGTGCTGTCGCAGCACCGCGGCGGCGTATTCGGGCGCAGCCGGGTTCACTGCCAGCGCCGTGGCGCGCTCCAGGCCGGCGATCACCCGGAGGCGAGGGTGCAGCTCCCAGTGCCAGTGGAAGGTCTGGTCGAGCCGCTGCCCGGCGGGCGCGGTGTGCAGAAACAGGTTGTATGGCGGGTCGCCGAGGACGTCGAGGGCCTGCAGCGTTCGCTGCAGCGTGGCTCGGCAGGCGCCGATCGCCTCGTCGTCGAGCTCCGTGAAATCGGCGGCGTGCTGGCGAGGCACGATCATCAGCTCGAAGGGGCTCCGGCTCGCGGCCGGCGCAAAGACGACCGCGCGCTCGTCGGACAGGACCAGGCGTTCGCCCGACTCCTCCTCCGTGGCGGCGAGGCCGCACCAGACGCAGCCGCGGTTCTTGATCGTGTGCCGGGCTCCGCCGCCGATCTCCTCCGCGATCCGGTGCGGCACCTGCGGGATGGCGTACAGCTCCATGTTGAGGTGCTGGCTGCGCGAGCCTGCCTGGCGGCCGTAGCTCTGGACTGCCTGGACGTAGAGCTCGTCGTCCGGCTCCCGTGGAGCGCCCGCGAGCTCGCGCATCGTGTCGCGCATGGTGCGCAGCAGCTGGTCCGCGAGGCGCGGCGAGGCGTCCGCCAGCCGCTCGTGATGGCCGCGCGGCCCGACCAGGATCTCCCAGGAGCCGCTGGAAGACTCCACCTCGCTGATCGAGAGCTGGGCAGCCGTCTCCTTGCTCGAGTCGATCCGGTGGAAGGCATCGGCCCGCAGCACGACCCGCCGCACGCTGGTGTCGCTCTCGTCAGGCGCCGCGTCGTCGCAGTGACGGCAGTGGGTTCCCTCCACCGGAGCGGCCTCGACGGCGAAGGAGCTGTGCTCGAAGGTGCGGTCGGTCACGATCGCCGACCACCAACCGGTGACGGGGTCGCGGCGCAGCTCGAACACGGGCCGCATCGTACCCGAGTCGATGACGTGGTTCGCCTGCGCTACGCTCAGCGGCACCGATACCGAAATGAGGACCGATACCCATGGCTGCTGAGCGCACCGCAACTGTGACCTGGACAGGCGACCTGGCGGGCGGAAGCGGGTCCGTCAGCGCCGGCACCAGCCAGCTGTTCACCGATCTCCCCGTCAGCTGGTCGGCGCGCACCGAGGCGCCGGCGGGCCAGACCTCACCCGAGGAGCTGCTTGCCGCGGCGCACGCTTCCTGTTTCTCGATGGCGCTCGCGGGTGCGTTGGCGAAGGGAGGAACGCCGCCGGAGCATCTTCATGTTTCGGCGACGGTGGCCTTCGACAAGATGGGCGACGCCTGGACCGTCGTCTCGTCGCAGCTCGACGTGGTGGGCGTGGTGCCGGGCCTCTCGGAGGGCGACTTTGACAGCGCCGCCCAGAATGCGAAGGAGAATTGCCCGGTCTCGCGTGCCCTTCGGGGAAACGTCAGCCTCTCGGTGACGTCGACCCTCGAGAGCTGACGGCGCGCGATCCGCTTCGGAGGGCCAATGGCGGAGCTTGAAACGCGGTCCGAGCTGGCTCGGGACAGCCTGGGAGCGATCGGCGACGTCCTCGGGGCAATCGGGCGCCGGGATTTCGCGCTGCAGCCGATCCTCGAGCGGATCGTGGAGCGGGCCGCCGAGCTGTGCGACGCCGGCTGGGGCTATCTCTGGATGCGCGACGGCGACGAGTTCCGGGCGGTCGCCAGTCATGGGGCGTCGCAGGCCTCGTGGGAATTCGAACAGCAGCATCCGATCAGGCCCGGGCGCTCGTCGTTGGTCGGACGCGTCGCGGCCGAGGACCGCGCGGTCCAGATCCCGGACGTGCTCGACGACCCGGACTACGACTGGGCCGAGGGACAGAAGCTGGCGGGTCATCGGACCGCGCTAGGGGCGCCGGTGCACGGTGACGGCGGCGATCTCATCGGCGTGATCGGTCTTGCCCGAACGGTCGTCGCCCCATTCGACGACGAGCAGATCGGCCTCGTGTCGGTCTTCGCCGATCATGCGGCGATCGCGGTCCGGCTGGCAGGCCTGCTCGCCGAAGAGCATGAGGCCGCGGAGCGCGAGGCGGCGGTGCAGGATGTCCTGCAGGCGATCGCGCTCTCGAGCTTCGACCTCGATGCGATCTTGCAGGTCGTTACCGAGCATGCGGTGCGGCTGTGTCATGCCGAGACCGGCAACCTCGCCCGCCGCGACGGTGACGTCTTCCGCGTGGTCGCGTTCACCGGGTTCGACCAGAACGCCGAGGAGTACGAGCGCATGGAACGGTCGCTCGCCTACGTGCCGGAACGCGGCTCCGCCACGCGGCGCGTGCTGCTCGATCGTGGCGTGGTCCATATCCCCGACGTCCTGGACGATCCGGAATACACGCTCCTCGAGATGCAGAGAGTCACCGGCGTGCGGACCATCGTGTCGGTGCCGATGCTGCGGGACGGCGAGCCGATTGGCGTCATCTCCCTCGCCCGCAATCAGCCACGCCCGTTCACGGCGGCGGAGATCCGAGTCGTCCAGACCTTCGCGGACCAGGCGTCGATCGCGGTCCGGCTCGCCGGCCTGCTCGGCGAGACGCACGAGGCGCTGGAGCGCGAGACGGCGGTGGGGCAGGTGCTGCAGTCGATCAGCCGTTCGAGCTTCGAGCTCGATGCCGTCCTTCAGACGGTCCTCGACAGCGCGGTCCGGCTGACCCATGCGGACCAGGGCAACATCCTGCGCGAGGCGGATGGATATTTTCGTGCGCGCGCCTTCAGCTCCGACGTCCCCGACGAGTTCCGCCGGATCATCTCCGGAATCGCCTTCCAGCCCGAGCGTGGCTCCGCCATGGGTCGGGCGCTGCTCGAGCGAGGCCCGGTGCAGATCCTCGACGTGCTGGCCGATCCCGAATACCAGCTTCATGACGCGCAACGGGTCATTGGCTTTCGAACGCTGCTTGCGACCCCGCTCCTCCGCGATGGCGAGCCGATCGGTGTCCTCGCGGTCTGGCGCCAGGAGGTTAAGGCGCTTCAGCGAGCCCGAGATCAACCTCCTGACGACCTTTGCCGACCAGGCCGTGCTCGCGATCGAGAACGTCCGCCTGTTCGAGACCATCGATCGCCAGCGGACCGAGCTCGCGCGGTATGCGCCCCAGGCCGCCCAGCTGCTCTCCAGCGACGAGGGCGAGCAGCTGCTGGCGGGGCACCGGCGGGAGATCACTGCCCTCTTCTGCGACCTGCGTGGCTTCACGGCGTTCGCCGAGACCGCCGAGCCGGAGGAGGTGCTCGGGCTGCTGCGCGAGTACCACGCCGCGGTCGGCGAGCTGGCCGTGGCCAACGGCGGCACGGTCGAGCACTTCGCTGGCGACGGGCTGATGGTCTTCTTCAACGATCCTGCGAAGCTCGCCGACCACCAGATGGCCGGCGTCCGGGCGGCGCTCGCGATGCGTGAACGATTCAGCCCGCTGGCTGCCGGCTGGCGGAAGCGCGGCTACGAGCTGGGCCTGGGCATCGGCCTTGCGACCGGGTATGCGACGCTCGGGCGGATCGGCTTCGAGGGACGCTACGACTACGGCGCCGTCGGCAACGTTGTCATCCTCGCGTCGCGGCTGAGCGAGGCCGCGGTCGCGGACGAGATCCTGGTCAGCCAGCGTCTGCACGCTGCGACGGAATCGGAGATCGACGCCGAGGCCGTGGACGCGTTGCAGCTGAAGGGCTTCAGCCGTCCGATGAGCGTCTACCGCGTGCGCGGCGTGCGGAGCTGAGCTACTCCACCGCGGCCAGGATCTCGGGGGCCAGCCCCGGGTAGCCCTGCAGGAACTCGATCCGCTCGCGCTTGAAGCGCTGCACCCAGGAGCGGTACTCGTCGCCACGTCCGCCGGCCTCGTACAGTCGCCGCGGTTGCAGCAGCTCCGCGTCGGAGATGCCGGGAAGCGAGGATGCAACCTCGTAGCCGAAGTCCGGATCGCGCTCCCAGGCGATCGTGCCCTCGGCGATGGCTTCGACGATCGCCCCGGAGTGCTCGATCTCGACCTTCTTCGAGCCTGCTCGTCCCCTCTACCCCGCCGACCCTTCCGGTGTTCAGCAGGTAGACGGAGAACGACGCGGTGCCCATCAGCTCCAGGAAGCGGTTGGCCTGCATCTCGTCGCGCAGGGGGAAGAACGGGTTGGTGCCGGGAACCCGCAGGGCCTTCCCCTCCTCCGCTGCACCGCCGGCCGACGTGCCCATCGTCTCGCCGAGCATGAAGTAGGCGGCCGCCTGCGCATCGGTCAGGCGAGCCACGGCCGGGATGATGTTGTCGTTGCGGTTCAGGATCAGGAGGTAGTCGACCGGGCCGATCTCCCGCGGGTCGCGCCAGATGCCCAGCGAGCTCATCAGGAAGGTCGCACGCCCGTTCTGGGTGTAGGAGGTGTCGAAGAAGTCGACGGCGCCGCCCTCCTCCTTCTGCGACACGTTCTCGAGATAGGCATCGGGCTTGACCACCGCGCCATGGATTGCCGGCTCGTGGCGCGCATCGAGGCCAAAGGTCTTTGCGAAGCAGCCGTTCTCGGTCCCGACCACCTTGCCACCCGCGAACAGGCCGATGAAATCGTCCTGCACCGGCTGGCTGCCGTTCTGCCTGGTGAAGGTGGTGGTCGTCTTCCCGGTACCCGACAGGCCGATGATCAACATCGTCTTCTCGCCGGCATCGGTCGGGATCACCTTGCAGCCGGCGTGCATCGCCAGGCCACCGTCCCGGTAGACGCCGGCGTTCCACATGCGCAGGCCACCCTTCTTCGACTCCCCGAAGTAGTCGGAGTTCATGACCCGGCTGATCCCGGATTCGAGGTCGACCGCGATGAGCCGGTCGTCGGGGTAGCCGGGCATCGGCAGGTTGGGCGTGTAGATCATCACCAGCTCGGGCTGCCACTCGTCGGCCGGCAGGTCGGGCGGGAAGTAGAGCTGCTGCTGCATGCCGGCGATGTTGGCGTTCGCCTCTTCGATGTAGAGCCGCACCCGCGAGCGGTTCGCGGGCTCGTTGCCGATGTAGCCGTCGACGACCACCATCGCGCGACCCGCGATGTAGTCCTCCTGCAGCTTCGCGACCCGCGCCCCTTCTTCCCGGGAGATGGTCGCGCCGGTGTGCTCCTCGGGTCGGTCGGTCACGATGTAGGTCGAGCCGGTGGACCTGCTGGTGGCGCGCGTCTGGACGTTGTAGTTGCCGAAGCTCGTTCGCTTCGCCTGCGGCATCCGTGCGGTGAGCTCCTGGAGCTCCGCGGGGGACGGGTTGTAGCGGACCGATGCAGCGGCGGGAAGGGGCTTCCCTCCGGGGCCCATCGGGGCGTCGGTCGACGGTCGGTCCGCCAGTAAGCTCATCGCGGGTGCCTCTCCTTCCACTCGGGAGGACGGGTGCGCGGATGGAGGCCGGTATCGGCCTCCACCCGGCCATCCTACCAAGATTGGGCCGTAACGACCGCATCGATCGACCGTTGATCGCCCCGCGAGGACCGCTGGATGGTCGGTCCCCGCTAATGCGGCTCCGGCAGCCGCAGCTCCCAGAGGTCGCCGAGCGTCCCTGAGTCGTTCTTGCCGCCGAACAGCAATACCCGGCGATGCGTCGCGTCGAAGATCGTCTCGGCGCCACTGCGACCCGGCGGTCCGGCGTCCGGCCACGGGGAGTGCGCTCGGCGTGGCCCGCGCCTCGTCGAAGAGCCAGCGTATCGTCCAGATAGGCACCATCCAGACCCTGGCCGCCGAAGACGAGTGCGACCCGAGGATCGAGCTTCGTGGCGGCGTAGAGGTTCCTCGCCGGAGGCGTCCCGTCGCCAGCCTTCATCCACGCGCCCGCGCTGAGCGTCCACTCGTCTGCGAGGGCGGTGAGCCCCGTGGTCGAGCCGCCGTACAGCACGAACCGGCCGTCCGTGGTCCACCAGCATGCGTGCAGGCATCGGTTGACGGGAAGATCGCCCTCGAGGAGTCTCATCGGTCCAGGCGGAGAGCTCGAAGTCGTAGGCACGGGTATCTGCGAAGCGAGTTCCCTCGCTCGTGAAGCCATGGCTGCTCCAGACTCGGTCACGCTCAGGGCTCGGGGGCAGCCTCGACCCCTCAGTGAGCCGCCCCGTCACGTCAGGCCCGCTCCCGTGCCTCGGTTACCGTGCAGCGTGACTGGTCAGCACGCGCAGGCGGATGGCGAAATGACGCGACGGCAGGCGGCGGCCAGCGCTTCGACCGGTGACCTCGCGCGTCAGCGGTTGCGCTCGGCGCGTACGAAGAGAGTCGTGCCGACCACGATGAAGGCCACGAACATGGCCCCGATGATCGCCAGGTTCACCGGCGCGCTGAGCAGCGGCACGTTGACCGGCTCCGGCTCGATCGCGTAGTAGACGTCGCGGAGCAGGTCGACCGCGTAGCGCATCGGCGAAAGCTTGCGAGAGGATGTCCAGGAACCAGGGAAGCTTCTGGATCGGGTTGAAGATCCCCGCCAGGAAGAACTGCGGAAGCATGACGAACGGGAAGATCTGGTTCGCCGCCCGCTGATTCGGCAGCCTGGAGAGCACGAGCACGCCAAAGGCGCCGCCGAAGACGGCGACGACGAGGATGATCGGGACCATGGCCAGCAGGACCGGGAGCGAGAGCGGCACGCCGAGCAGCAGGCCGAAGGCGATGATCGCGACCGCCTGGGGCAGCGCGACGAGCGACTCGCCGAGGATCTTGCCGAACGACGATCGAGTAGCGGGAGATCGGCGACACGAAGATCTCCTGGCTGAAGTCCTGCTCGCGGTCGGCGACCAGCGAGATGACGCCCAGCGCCGACGACTGCCAGATCGTCTGCGCCAGCACGCCGGTGAAGACGAAGGTCGAGCAGGTTCAGGCCGTTCGGCGAGCCGAAGCCCGCCTGCAGGCTGCTCCCGAGGATGCCGATGAAGATGAGCGGGAAGGCGAAGTCGGTGACCAGCCGGGTGCGGTCGCGCAGGAGCTTGATGAAATCCCGGTGCGCGATGACGAGGACCGCGGACACCTCACTCATCGGCCTGCCCGACGATCTCCAGGTAGGCGTCCTCGAGGCTCGGGGTATGGGTCTTGACCATCGTCAGCGGCGTCTCGATCGCCTTGAGGATCGGCGTGCACGCCGCGCCCGTCGAGCTCGACCTTGAAGGGGCCGTCGCCCGCGTGCGGCAGGCCGAGCCGCGCCAGCTCGGTCGCGCAGGCCGGCACGATCGGCCGCGTCGACGAGGACGTACTCCTCGACGAGGTCGGCCTTGATCTCGTCCGGCGTGCCGATTCGAGACGACCCGGCCCGCTCGATGATGCAGATCCGGTCCGCCTGCTCGGCCTCCTCGAGGTAGTGGGTCGTCAGGAACACGGTCGTACCGATCTCGTGTCGGACTTCGCTGAGGTACGCCCACAGCGTCCGTCGGGTCGGCACGTCGAGGCCCGGCGGTCGGCTCGTCGAGGAAGAGGACCTTCGGCTCGATGCATGAGGCTCCGCATGATCTCGAGCTTGCGCCGCATCCCGCCGGAGTACGTCCGGATCGGCTTGAAGATGTCGCGCGCGACGCCCAGCAGCCGCGCTCAGCTCCTCGACCTGGCGCCGATAGCCGCGGCTCCATCAGGATCGCACGCCGGCGCGTACGGGAAGAGCCCGTAGAGCACGGCGTGGAAGCGGATGTTCTCCTCGCCGGTCAGGTTCTGGTCGAGGCTCGGCCGCTGGAAGATGATCCCGACCTTGCGGCGCACGGCGCTCGCCTCGGTCACGATGTCGTGCCCGTCGATCGTCGCCCGCCCGCTGGTCGGCGCCAGCGTCGTCGTCAGGATCGAGATCGTGGTCGTCTTGCCCGCGCCGTTCGGGCCCGAGCAGCGCGAAGAACTCGCCGGCGCTCCACCTCGAACGAGATGCCGTCCACGGCGTTGCGCGGCGCCTTGCGATAGCGCTTGACGAGGTCCTCGACGTGGATCATTGCGCCCTCCACGTTACGACACCGCCGTGGCGAGACCTCGCCTGCTAGTGTCACTCAATGCTCAGCGTCTCACGCCTCTCCGTCACGCCGGTTCGCGGGATGGCGCTGCTGCACCCGAGCAGCGTGCGGCTCGAGCAGATCGGGGTCGTCGACGACCGGAGATACTCCACTGCTGACGCCCGACGGCCGGCCCTTCGACGGGATCGCGGATGGAAGGCTGGTCCAGATTCGGGCGGAGCTCCGGGCCGACCCGGAACGGCTCACGCTCACCTTTCCCGACGGCAGCGTCGTGCGCGGCGAAGTTGCCCTCGGCCAGCCGACCAGGGTCGAGGCCCACGGGCGCGCGTTCCCGGTTCGGCCGGTGATCGGTCCCTGGGCCGAGGCGGTCTCCGCGTTCGTGGGCAGGCCGCTGGAGCTCGTCCGGGCCGAGCGCGACAGCGGCGAGCCCGACCGGGAAGCGGTCTCTATCGTCTCGGAGGCATCCGTCGAGGAGCTCTCTCGACGGTCGGGGCCTCGACCGCACGCTCGACGCCCGCCGCTTCCGGATGCTCGTGCAGGTCGCCGGCGCGGATCCTCACCAGGAGGATCGCTGGCAGGGTCACCACGTGCGGATCGGCGATGCCGTCGTTCGCGTCACTCGCCCCGATCCGCGTTGCGCTATCACGACCCAGGACCCGGATACCGGGGCCCGCGATTTCCCGACGCTTCACGCCATCAAGCGTTACCGCGGTCTGCGGGACGGCCGCCATCTCGACTTCGGCGTCTACGCCGAGGTCGTTGAGCCCGGCATCGTCAGCGTCGGCGACACGGTGGCGCCGGTCCTGTAGCGTCGGCAGCCGCCGTGCGGTCCTCCCCCGCACGGGCCGCCCAGGCGCGTAATAATAGTTGAATGCAACGTCCCCTCCGCCCGGCCGGAACTGAGGAGGTGCTCCGAGCTCGGCCCGCGCAGCACCGCTCGATACGGCCCGTCAATGAGCACCAGCTGGAAGCACTGCTCGCACGTTGGAAGCACGGAAGTGACGAGGCGGCCGCCGCGGACCTGAAGATCAGCCGTCACACGCTGAAAAATCTGCTGTATGACCTGCGCAGCCAGATCGGGGCGCATGACACGACGCAGGCGACCTATCTGCTGCGGGACGCCCTGATGCTGCTCGACGAACGACGCTAGCGCGAGGCCGCTTCGTGCGTCTAAAAGTGGAGCGGGAGACGAGACTCGAACTCGCGACATCCACCTTGGGAAGGTGGCGCTCTACCAGCTGAGCTACTCCCGCCAGGAGCTCGCATTTTAGGCATCCGCGCCTCCGAGAGTCACGCGCTGGCCACAGGCGTACAAAAGTACGGGGCCCTTCTTCCCCCGATAGCCCTCTAGCACTACTCGCTCTGCCGAGGTTGAATCGGGCGAGGCCTTATCGGCTCCAAATCGCGTCGGATCTTGCCCCCGGGCCGGATCGCTAACAGGGCGGTGGCCGGGGGGCTAGAGCGCAAAGGACGAGCACGCGATCCCTGCACTTGCCAACCACTCTGCTGCGCGGAGCATGCGATTCGTCGACAGGCGCCGTCCGAGCCCCTTCATGCGGGCATGGTTCGCGTCTCTCGTCCTCGTCACGGCTGTCGCCGTGCTGCTCGCTGTTACACCAACGCCTGCGGCCGGAGCTACGCGGACCTGGACAGGCCTTGGGGCAAGCAATCTGTGGAATGACGCCCTCAACTGGTCGGGCCTCGTGGTTCCAGCCGCCGGCGACACGGCCGTCTTCGACGGCACGAGCGCGAAGCCGGCCACGCTGAATGTCAACGTCAGCGTCGCAGGGTTGGCCGTCAACGCAGGCTACAGCGGGACGCTGACGCAGTCCGGCGGCGTGACTGTGACAGTTGGAGCGATGGGGTTCAGTCAGGCCGCCGGAGGATTCGCTGGGGGGTCGGCAGCCCTCACCATCAATGGTCCCTTCGCCCTGACCGGCGGCACGTTCACGAGCACAAGCGGAACGCTGACCGTCACGGGCAACTTCACCAAGGGCGCCGGCACGTATGTACCCAACGGCGGGACCGTGAGCTTCGCGACCAGCGCTGCCACGATCGACCTCGGCGGCACCGCAGCGTTCAACAATGTGATCTTCGCATCGGGCACGAAGACGATCGCTGCCGGAACCACCTTGATCGTGAACGGTGCCACCACGCTCACCGCGGCCACCCTCAACGGGACCGGCACGCTGGCCGCGCGCGGGGCGATCAGCCAGGCCTCGACCTTCGGGGGCGGCACCGGGCTGCTGCTCATCGACGGTGCCGCCAACCAGACCTTCACCGGTGCCGCCACCCCGGCGGCCGGTGCCCTGCCCAACCTGCAGATCGCCAAGAGCGGTGGCACGCTGACCCTGGCCGGCACCCTGCGCACCGGGCGCAACTGGACCTATACCAGCGGCACGGTCGATCCCGGCAGCAGCACGCTGGTGATGACGGCCGGCATCCTATCGGGCAGCCATGACCTGGCGAACCTGGAGATCCGCGGCTCGATGAGCGTGCCGGTCGGCACCACCGTCACCCTGTCGGGTGGGCTGAACCTGCCGGTGGCCGCCACCATCACCCTGGATGGCACCTTGATCGTGAACGGTGCCACCACGCTCACCGCGGCCACCCTCAACGGGACCGGCACGCTGGCCGCGCGCGGGGCGATCAGCCAGGCCTCGACCTTCGGGGGCGGCACCGGGCTGCTGCTCATCGACGGTGCCGCCAACCAGACCTTCACCGGTGCCGCCACCCCGGCGGCCGGTGCCCTGCCCAACCTGCAGATCGCCAAGAGCGGTGGCACGCTGACCCTGGCCGGCACCCTGCGCACCGGGCGCAACTGGACCTATACCAGCGGCACGGTCGATCCCGGCAGCAGCACGCTGGTGATGACGGCCGGCATCCTATCGGGCAGCCATGACCTGGCGAACCTGGAGATCCGCGGCTCGATGAGCGTGCCGGTCGGCACCACTGTCACCCTGTCGGGTGGGCTGAACCTGCCGGTGGCCGCCACCATCACCCTGGATGGCACCTTGATCGTGAACGGTGCCACCACGCTCACCGCGGCCACCCTCAACGGGACCGGCACGCTGGCCGCGCGCGGGGCGATCAGCCAGGCCTCGACCTTCGGGGGCGGCACCGGGCTGCTGCTCATCGACGGTGCCGCCAACCAGACCTTCACCGGTGCCGCCACCCCGGCGGCCGGTGCCCTGCCCAACCTGCAGATCGCCAAGAGCGGTGGCACGCTGACCCTGGCCGGCACCCTGCGCACCGGGCGCAACTGGACCTATACCAGCGGCACGGTCGATCCCGGCAGCAGCACGCTGGTGATGACGGCCGGCATCCTATCGGGCAACATGCCGCTCGCCAACTTCGACCTGCGCGGCGGCACCATCACCGGGGTGGCCAGCGCCATCGTCACCGTCTCCGGCACGCTGAGCTTGACCTCCGGTTCGTTCAATACCGGCACGCTGGCCGCGCGCGGGGCGATCAGCCAGGCCTCGACCTTCGGGGGCGGCACCGGGCTGCTGCTCATCGACGGTGCCGCCAACCAGACCTTCACCGGTGCCGCCACCCCGGCGGCCGGTGCCCTGCCCAACCTGCAGATCGCCAAGAGCGGTGGCACGCTGACCCTGGCCGGCACCCTGCGCACCGGGCGCAACTGGACCTACACCAGCGGCACGGTCGATCCCGGCAGCAGCACGCTGGTGATGACGGCCGGCATCCTATCGGGCAGCCATGACCTGGCGAACCTGGAGATCCGCGGCTCGATGAGCGTGCCGGTCGGCACCACTGTCACCCTGTCGGGTGGGCTGAACCTGCCGGTGGCCGCCACCATCACCCTGGATGGCACCTTGATCGTGAACGGTGCCACCACGCTCACCGCGGCCACCCTCAACGGGACCGGCACGCTGGCCGCGCGCGGGGCGATCAGCCAGGCCTCGACCTTCGGGGGCGGCACCGGGCTGCTGCTCATCGACGGTGCCGCCAACCAGACCTTCACCGGTGCCGCCACCCCGGCGGCCGGTGCCCTGCCCAACCTGCAGATCGCCAAGAGCGGTGGCACGCTGACCCTGGCCGGCACCCTGCGCACCGGGCGCAACTGGACCTATACCAGCGGCACGGTCGATCCCGGCAGCAGCACGCTGGTGATGACGGCCGGCATCCTATCGGGCAACATGCCGCTCGCCAACTTCGACCTGCGCGGCGGCACCATCACCGGGGTGGCCAGCGCCATCGTCACCGTCTCCGGCACGCTGAGCTTGACCTCCGGTTCGTTCAATACCGGCACGCTGGCCGCGCGCGGGGCGATCAGCCAGGCCTCGACCTTCGCGGGCGGCACCGGGCTGCTGCTCATCGACGGTGCCGCCAACCAGACCTTCACCGGTGCCGCCACCCCGGCGGCCGGTGCCCTGCCCAACCTGCAGATCGCCAAGAGCGGTGGCACGCTGACCCTGGCCGGCACCCTGCGCACCGGGCGCAACTGGACCTATACCAGCGGCACGGTCGATCCCGGCAGCAGCACGCTGGTGATCGCCGCTTCCATCACGCTACGCGCGAGCGGAATGTCATTCGCCTACCTGGTCGTGACCGCGGGGACAGTCACCGTGGGCAACGCTCTCGCGGTGAATGCGGACCTGACGGTAAGCGGCGGAACGCTGACCACCGCACCGGCCAACGCTCCCATCCTCGTCGGCGGGCGCCTGACGATCGCGGGGACGCTGAGCGCCAACAGCAGCACTGTCGAGGTCCTCGGCGACCTGGTCGTGAACGGCACGCTGAACTCCGGCGGCAGCACCTTCCTCCTGGACGGGACGTCGGGCCAGGCGATCAGCGGGTCGGGGGCGATCGCGCTCTTCAATCTTGTGATCAACGACGCGGCGGGAGTCACGCTGGCGAGCTCGATCGCGGTGAACGGGACGCTGACCCTTGCCAACGGACCATTCACAGTCGGCGCCCACACGCTATCCATCGCCAAGCCAATCGCTGGCACCGCGAATAATCTCGCGGCCGATTCGACGTCGTCCATCGTGATCAACGGCTCCTCGGCCGGCATCACGCTGCCGCCAAGCGTCGCGTCCCTCAACAACCTGACCATCAACAATCCCGCGGGGCTGACCCTGGGCGCGGCGCTTACCGTCGATGGAACGCTTGGCCTCACAGGCGGCAACCTCGACTCGGCGACGTTTGTCACCACCATCGGTCCAGCGGGCTCGGTCACGCGGCTCACTGGCCACGTTATCGGCAGCCTGCGCAAGCCGATCGTTGCAGGCTTGAACACCGCCGTCATGTTCGAGATTGGGGACGCCTCGGTCTATGCGCCCGCGACCGTCACATTCGGCCAGGTTTTCACGGGAGGCCAGCTGACGGCGTCGACGACACCGGGCGACCACCCGGCACTCGCCGGTTCGGTGATCAACCCGGCGCTCAGCGTGAACCGGTACTGGACTCTCACGGCGGCGGGTCTCGTGTTCACCGACTACGACATCGCCCTGGCCTGGGTCCCGTCGGACGTGGATCCCGGCGCCAGCAGCGCGGCCTTTGTCGTCGCGAAGCTCACCGGCGGAACCTGGACGGCACCAAATGTTACGCAGCGCACCGCGACTTCGATCACAGCTGGCGGATTGACCACCTTCAGTGACTTCGCAGTGGGTGACCCGGCCGCCGACCTGTCGGCGACGATCTCGGTCGACCCCGATCCGGTCGTGGCTGGCACGCTGCTGACCTACACCCTGACCATCGACAATGCAGGTCCGAGTGACGCGCAGGCGGTCAGCCTCAGCGACATGCTGCCCGCGCCGCTGAGCGGAGCAACGTACTGCCTTGGCGCACTGTGCGACCCATCCGGCGGGATGGCCTGGAGCAGCCCTCTCAGCCTGGGCACGCTCTGCTGGCCGGCGAGAGCCTGACGGTCCGCATCGGCGCCATGGTGGCGGCCAACACGCCGGAGGGAGCCATCCTCAGCAACACCGCCAGCGTGGCCAGCACCACCTCGGACCCGGATAGCAGCAACGACGTGGCCAGCGCAAGCGCCACGGTCACGACCCGAGCCGACCTGGTGCTCACCAACAGCGGTCCCCCCAGCGCGCTGGCCGGCGACGCGGCCGGCTTCGACTACAGCCTGACCGTCACCAACCAGGGTCCCTCCGACAACGTGGGCGGCTTCGTGCTCAGCGACATGCTGCCGGTCGGGCTCAGCTTCCAGTCGAGCGGCAGCGATGCCGCCTGCTCGGTGGTCGGCCAGCTGGTGACGTGCAGCGGCGGCGCGCTGGCCCTCGCTGCCGCGCGCAGCTTCACGATCCACGTCACCCTCGCGGCCGCGGCGCCGGTGGGCAGCAGCCTCCACAACACCGCCAGCGTCACCAGCAGCGGCACCACCGACCCCGATCCCGCCAATGACACCTCCAACCAGGTGACGACCTTGGTCGTGACCGCGGCCGACCTGTCGGCGACGATCTCGGTGGACCCCGATCCGGTCGTGGCTGGCACGCTGCTGACCTACACCCTGACCATCGACAATGCAGGTCCCAGTGACGCGCAGGCGGTCAGCCTCAGCGACCTGCTGCCCGCGCCGCTGAGCGGAGCCACGTACTGCCTTGGCGCGCTGTGCGACCCATCCGGCGGGATGGCCTGGAGCAGCCCTCTCAGCCTGGGCGCTCGCGGCCGGCGAGAGCCTGACGCTCCGCATCGGCGCCATGGTGGCGGCCAACACGCCGGAGGGAGCCATCCTCAGCAACACCGCCAGCGTGGCCAGCACCACCTCGGACCCGGATAGCAGCAACGACATGGCCAGCGCAAGCGCCACGGTCACGACCCGAGCCGACCTGGTGCTCACCAACAGCGGTCCCCCCAGCGCGCTGGCCGGCGACGCGGCCGGCTTCGACTACAGCCTGACCGTCACCAACCAGGGTCCCTCCGACAACGTGGGCGGCTTTGTGCTCAGCGACATGCTGCCGGTCGGGCTCAGCTTCCAGTCGAGCGGCAGCGATGCCGCCTGCTCGGTGGTCGGCCAGCTGGTGACGTGCAGCGGCGGCGCACTGGCCCTTGGCGCCGCGCGCAGCTTCACGATCCACGTCACCCTCGCGGCTGCGGCGCCGGTGGGCAGCAGCCTCCACAACACCGCCAGCGTCACCAGCAGCGGCACCACCGACCCCGATCCCGCCAATGACACCTCCAACCAGGTGACGACCATCGTGGTGACCGAGCCGCGCATGTCCGGTGGTCTTCCGAATACCGCCGCGCAGCAACGCTTCGTTCCAACCCTGCTGGCGACCTTCCTCGCGTTCGGGTCGCTCGTGCTCTCGGTGATCCGGCTGGGCCGCCGAGCCAGGCGCTGACCTGGGAACTGGCCTCAGCGCGGCACCAGCAGCCAGACCGCGTCGGCGATCCCCACCGTCGCCCAGAGGCCGATGATGTACGTGGGCCTGCGCAGGAAGCACTTGCTGCGGGTGACGCCCAGCGCGATAGCCCGACCGTAGAGGGCGATCGCGAGCGCCGCCACCACCAGCACGAAGACCGCAGGCGTGAGCACCCAGGCGATGAGTCCGGTCGTGCCCATCTTGCAGAACGTGAAGGCGGCCTTCTCCCACTTCTCGGCCTGGGTCGGCCCCGGACGGAGCCCGGCAGGGGTTGCAAGCCATTCGGTCATCGCAGGCTCTCCAGCCTGACCAGCTCCCGCGCTCCGACCTGGCCCGCAGACGTGCGCGTCCGGAGCGAGCCGAACAGCTGCCGTGCACAGAAGGGAATTCGGACCGGCTCGGTCTCCGCATCGGTCGAGCCGACGTGTACGCAGCACTGCTGCAGCCGCTCGATGTTGAGCGTCCATGCGTCCATGAACGACTTCACCGTCAGCCGCTTCACGCGTTTGGCGACGGCCTCGGAGGCACGCTCCCGCTTCATGACCATGTCGCCTAACGACCGCAGGAAGCCCGACAGGCCGATGTCGCACGCCTCGCAGATGTTGACCAGGTAGTCGAGCAGCTCGGGCCGGGTGACCGTCGTCGTCTCGCTCATCATCCCCATCAGCGACTGCCAGAGGCCGTCGTCGGCCGCGATCCGGTTCCCGACCAGGCCGAGGTTTGCCCTGATCCGCTCGATGCCGACCATGTCCACGACCGACCGATGCCGGCCATCGTCGCCGCGGACGAAGTAGCTGATCGCGCAGCAGTCAGGGTGGCTGCAGGGCAGCGCGATGAAGTCCGCGGCCGAGGCGCGTCCGTCGGTCTGCGGCGCCAGGCGGCGCAGGACGCCGGTGGTGGTCATGCGCTGCATCGGGTCGATCGGGTTGGCGCGGCCAGATCCGAAGACCGGCTGGTAGGCGACTCCGGCGATGTACTCGGTCGCGAATGCGTAGTCCGCCACCGCGCCCGATCTCGTGCTCGTTGACGCCCGCTGCGACGACCATGGTGAGCGTCGTGAAGATGCCGGCATCGGTCAGGCGCCGGATGGCAGCCTCCTTCACCGCGCGCAGGTCCTCGCCGCGGTGATAGAGGTGCGTCTCGAGCTCGAAGCCGTCGAACTGGAGGTAGACCTCGACCCGGTCACGCAGGCTGGCGAGCTCGGCCAGCAGCTTGTCGTCCTTCGCGATGCGCACCCCGTTGGTGTTCAGCAGCACCCTCGTCACCGGACGAGCCGTCGCCTGGCGAATGATCTCGACGATCTCGGGATGGACGGTCGGCTCGCCGCCGGACAGCATCAGCACGTCGATCTTGCCGCCCTCGCGCTCGATGCTTGCGTCCAGCGACCGCAGGATGTGCGGCAGGCGTGCGTAGCGGCCGATTCCCGGCCCGCTCTCCGCGAAGCAGGTCGGGCAGCGCAGGTTGCACGCCTCGGTGACGTCGATCAGCAGGATGCAGGAATGCTGCGTCTGCAGCTCACCGAGTCCGCTCCGGTAGCCCATCGGGATAGGGAGCACGTTGTCGGGGGTGTCCGGGATGATCTCGCGCGTCGGCACGCGCCACTGCTGGAGGTAGCTCCACAGGTCGTAGTCCTCGTCGTAGAGGCTGACAACCTCGCCGTGCCCGCGCTGGCAGTGGCGTCGGAGATAGACCGATCCGTCCATGAGCACGAGGTTCCCCTGCAGGACGTCGGTCGCATAGTCGATCTCGCGGTTCGGGTCATCGCTGAAGCAGTGGCCGCAGACGGTGAGCACCATCCGCAGCGGCGTGTAGGGACGAAGGGCGAGCATGCGATTCTCCTTAGCCGTTGATGCCGAGAATGAGCGCGATGCAGACGGCGCCGATCAGCAGCGCGCCGACGCAGATGACTGCGATGGTGACGAGGAGGACCTGGAGCACCGTGCCCCACGCACTTCGCCGTCGGGGCGGTTCCTGGATCAGCGCCATGAGGGCAGCATCGACGTCGGGCGCGGGGTAGCCGGCCTCGATCAGCCGCTGCCGGATCGCCTCCGGCGTGTATCGCTGGCGATGCTTGCGGACGTATTCCGCGATCCGCGGATCGACCTCTCTGGTCACCTAAGACCCTCCCCTGTTGCGGTCTGCGCCGCCGGCGGCGCGGGAAGTCGATAGGCGCCGCTGCGCAGGCGCCGGACGAAGTGGATGACGAGCAGCGCGGTCAGCGGGATGAGCACCAGCTGCGGGCCGGTCAGCCCAAAGCGACTGCACCTCGTTGCCCCGCACGAACTCGACGCCGAAGCGGAAGAGCCCGTAGGCCAGCAGGTAGAGCTTCAGCGTGTCGCCGCGAATGGGCAGGAGTGGCGACCGGCGCCAGATGAGCGCGAACGCGGCCGCGTGGAAGCCGATCTCGTAGAGCATCGAAGGGTGCATCGGGCCGCCGCAGCCGGGACAGCGGGGAAAGGCGGCGGCCGCCTCCGGGCTGACTGTCATGCCCCATGGCAGGCTCGTCGGCGTGCCGAGCGGGAGCTCGGCGAGGAAGCATCCGATCCTGCCGATTGCCAGCGCGAGCGGAATGGCGGCAGCGTAGTAGTCGCCGGTGGACAGATCGTAGCCGAGGACCCGCTTGGAGATCACGATCGCCAGGTAGCCGCCCGGCGAGTCCGCCGAGGATGCTCTTGGGCCCGTGCGTCAGCACGTAGGTGAGCGGGCAGCCCGGCCTGCGCAACCTCGTCGGCGACCTCCCACGACGTGATGAGATGTGCGCCGACCGCGCCGCCGAGCAGGGCGGCGACGCTGATGATGACGATCCGTGGCTCGAGGAGGCGATCACGGTGCAGTGCTCGGTAGTACCACACGACGCCCGACGAGCAGGCCGAGCATCGTGAAGAAGTCGTGCGTCGAGACCTGGACCGAGCCGAGCTCGACGGTGGGCAGCATCAGGCCCGCGCCCGGGCGGTCACAGGGCCGCCACCGCCGCCTCGAGCCGCGCAGTCGCCGAGTTGGCATCGGTCCCGGCGGTGAAGTAGATCGGATCGCCGAAGAGCAGCTCCACGTCGCCGCGCAGCGGCGCCCCGGCGGCGTCGATGCGCGACATCCGGTGGACCTTCACCTTCATGGGCACCACCGGCGTTGCGCCCTCGACCGCGATGAGGCCCGCGCCGGACTTGAAGGGCTGCATCGGCCCGCCAACCGTGAGCTTGCCCTCGGGATAGATCAGGACGGAGAAGTCGCGGTCCAGGCGCGCGCCCAACAGCTCGAGGCTGCGACGGATGGCGCCCTCGCGCGCGAGGGGAAATGCATTGCCGATTACCGCGGCACCGAGGCCCCGGATCGGGTTGCCGAAGATATCGTCCGCGGCGGCGGCAACCGTCAGGTTCCACCGCCAGCGGAACGGCAGGCTGGTGAGGATGATCGCGTTGTCGGTATGCAGGCAGTGGTTGGGCAGGAAGATCACCGGGCCCTCGAGCTCAGCGAGCTTCTCCTCGCCGGTGATCCGCACGCGGTAGAAGAGACCAAGGACGGGGGCGATGAGCAGCTCCTGGATGCCGAGCCCGAGGACGCGCACGAGCGGGTTGAGGGGCCAGCCAAAGATCCCGGTCTCGCGCTTGGCGTCGCGAGCCGCCTCGACCATTGCCTCGAGCTGCTCGACGGTGGCATCCGGGTCGAGCGCGGAGTCGTCGACGAAAGCACCCTGCTCTTCCTCGATCACGCCGAGCAGCTCGACCCGCGCCAACGAGTCCATCCCCAGGTCCGAGCTGAGCCTCGACCCCGGATTGACCGATGTCGGCGGAACGTTGGCGACCCCCGCGACCAGCCCGATCAGTCCGTCGGTGCCGGTCGCAGTCGCGGCGTTCGGCTGAGGGACCCGAGCCGCTTCGCCGGCAGGCTCGGCGCCGGGCTGCTCCTGGCCCAGGCTGTCAACGACGAGCCGTTTCTTCACCTTTTGGGTGGGGGTGCGGGGGAAATCATCGTCCGGCCAGATCGAGTGCGAGCGAATCTGCTGGCTGCCGGTCAGCCGGGTATTCGCCTGGCGCACGATCGCGTCAGCCTCATCGGGTTGAGCGGTAAGGAGGACGGCGTGGACGCGGAGCTCACCGTCCCGGGTCAGCCCGACCACCGCCGCGTCGCGCACCCGCGGGTCGGCGGCGAGAATCGCCTCGATATCCTCGGGGTAGACCTTGCTCCCATCGGCCAGGGCCAGCATGTCCTTCTTCCGACCGTGAAGCGTCAGCTGCGCATCGGCCCCGAGGCTGCCGAGGTCGCCGGTGTGATACCAGCCATCGCGATCGATCACCGCCGCGGTCGCGTCGGGGTCCTTCCAGTAGCCGGCAAACCTGCCCGGACCCCGGACCCAGACCTCTCCATCCGGGGCAACCTGCAGCTCGACCCCTGGCACCGGCTCGCCGACCGTTCCCGATCCGGTTGCGCCCGGGACGCGTGAAGCTGACGACCGGGCTCATCTCGGTCGCGCCGTAGCCCTGCAGCACCTCCACCCCCATCTCGCTCCAGCGGCGGCGCCAGCGCGACGTCCATCGCGGCGCCCCCAACCGCGATCGTCCGCAGGCGGCCGCCGAAGGCACTCAGCACCGGCCGGAAGAGCAGACGCTCGCACGCGGCATGGGAAGCCTCCGCGCCCAGGCGTGGAGCCGCTCGAAGCTCTCGCGCCGGCCGGACGAGTCGACCCGCCGCTCAATCGCGTTGTCGAGCAGCTTCAGTCCCTGCGGCACGATCAGCAGCATCGTCGCGCGGAAATCGCGGAAGGTCCGCATGAGCACCGCCGGCTGGCGGCTGACCGGATAGACCACGCTCGCGCCGGCCACGAGCGGTGCAAGGAAGCCCGGGACCTGCTCGAAGAGGTGCGAGAGCGGCAGGACCGAGAGGAGACGCTCGGCGGGAGCCATCGTGAAGACTTCGACGAGGACCCTCGCGTTGCTCACCAGGTTCCGATGGCTGATCATCGCGCCCTTCGGCTCGCCGGTCGTACCCGAGGTGAAGACGATCTCGGCCAGGTCATCGGGGCCGATCTCCGGCGAGGACAGAGGTTTCACCGTGCGGGCCAGGTCAGGGAGCGGCTCGATCGGCAGCACCGGCAGCCCGAGCGCACTCGCCGCTGCGAGCGTCTGGGCCGACGCCAGGACGAGCTTCGGCGTCGTCCGCTCCACGATCTTCTGCGCCAGATCGGCCGGGGTGCGCACGTCGAGCGGGACGAGCACCGGCACCCGCGTGGGCGGCGCCGAGGAATGCAATCCCCCACTCCGGGCGATTGACTGCCCAGATGATGACCCGATCGCCCTGCTCGATTCCGACCCCGGCGAGGACGCCCGCGACGCGTGGGACAAGCCGCGCAAGGTCCCGGTAGCGCCATTTCCGGGTGCGGAAGACCGGTCGGATCAGCAGCGCGGGACGGCGATCGAACCGCCGTCCGGCTTCCGTGACCAGGTCGACCAGCGTTTCCATTTAGGCTACCTCGGCTCGGGTCGAGGGCAATGGTGACCACGCCGCCCTGCGGCGCCACTGCGGTTGCTCGCTAGCCAGTGGCCTCTGCCACGAGCTCGCGGAGCGCCCCGCTCGGATCGCGGCGCCAGGGCGGATAGTGAGAGAAGGCGATCGTGTCGACGTCAAGCTCCGCGAGCCGCTCGACCGAGGCGCGCGCCTCCGCCATGTCGTGGCTGAAGAGCGGGCTGGCGAAGGTCAGGCGTCCGCGGATCACCTGGAGAACGTCGCCGCTGAACAGGATGCGGTCGCGAGCTGCATACAGGCAGACGCTCCCCGGCGTGTGGCCCGGGGTGTGCACCACCTCCAGCCCACCAAGCATCGGCAGGACCTGGCCGTCGAGCAGGGGCGTCGCGTGAGTCGGAGGACGCGTCAGGTACTGGATCAGGTGTCCGCGACTCCGGCTCGCCACCACTTCCCGGATCCCCAGGCGCAGCCCCTCGAGATCCGCTGGATGCATCATCACTTCGACCCCGTCGC
Organism: uncultured Chloroflexia bacterium; assembly: GCA_963799675.1. Lineage (GTDB taxonomy): Bacteria > Chloroflexota > Limnocylindria > QHBO01 > QHBO01 > JALYSK01. The sequence goes on along the minus strand of CAWCXQ010000007.1, from coordinate 56,383 downwards.
CGGAGAGCTCGGCAACGCCCCCGATATGGTCCGGATGGCCGTGCGTGCACACGATGTGGTCGAGCTCATCCAGGGAGCGGCCGATGCGCTCGAGGTAGCGCACGATCCGTCGCCGCGATCCGACCATGCCGGCATCGATCAGCGTGAGCCGTTCCTCGGCGAGGACGAAGGCGTCGGCGCCCAGCATCTTGACGGCGTGGACAGCGGGGCTGATCTCCACGCTCCGGATGATACGGCGGCTAGCGAGCCTCCTCGGTGCGCAGGCGGCGGTAGCTCTCGTAGCGCTGCGGAGGCACGTCGCCGAGCTCGACCGCGGCCCGCACCGCGCAGCGCGGCTCGTGCAGGTGGCTGCAGTCGTTGAACGCGCAGCTGCCCAGGAAGGGCCGCATCTCCCGGAAGCACCAGGCCAGCTCCGAAGCCGGCACCTCGAAGAGCCCGAGCTCGCGGAGGCCGGGCGTATCGGCGACGTGTCCGCGCCTCGGCCCCTCGACGGCGTGCAGCTCCGCCGACGTGGTCGTATGGCGTCCCTTGCGCAGCGTTTCGCTGACCTCTGCCGTGACGATCCGCAGCCCCGGCTGCAGCCGGTTGAGGAGCGACGACTTGCCGACTCCCGACGGCCCCGTGATCACGCTGATCCGTCCAGCCAGGCTCGCCCGCATCTCCTCGACGCCCTGGCCCGTCTTGGCCGACGTGTAGATGACCGGATAGCTGAGATCGTCGTACAGGCCGAAGACCGATCCAGCGGCCGCTTCGCCGACAAGCTCGACCTTGTTCGCGATCAGCACCGCGTCGATCTCGTTCTGCTCCGCGACCACCAGGAATCGGTCGATCAGGCGTGGGTTCGGCGCTGGGTCCGCGCACGAGAAGACGATCAGAACCTGGTCGAGATTGGCAACCAGCACATCCTCGCGCCAGGTGCCGCGCGGCCCCGGCTGGCGCCGGCTGAACTTGCTCGCGCGTGGCTCGACCGCCTCGATGATGCCCGTGCCATCCGGCAGCGGCGTGAGCGAGACGCGATCGCCAATGACGGCCAGGTCACTGGCCTGCCGCTCCTTCCTCATGCGGCCGCGCAGGCGGCACTCGATCACGCCCCGGGGAGTCTCGACGGAGTAGAAGCTGCTTCGCGCGCGCAGCACAGTGCCGCTTAGTCGATCGCCGATCGCTTCGGGGTTCGGCTCAGCCAAGCGCGCCGATCGCACTGCCGTAGATCGTCTCGTGGCGCCGATGGATGCCGGACCCGCGGCGCATGCCCCCGTCCCACGGTTCGAGGGTCGCCCCGAGCCCTTTCAGCCAGCCGATCCCCGCCACGTTCTCGCCCGGCAGCTGCGCACCCATCGCCTCGACCTGTGGAGCGAGGCGTACGGCCGAGGCGAGCAGCGCACCGGCCACGGCGGGCTCGTCGGCGAGGAAGGGGCCGAGCCTCGTCCCGTCCGGTCGGAGCACGGCGTATCCCGCCATCGCGCCGTCGCCCCTCGCGATCAGCACCGGTCGGTCGCGATCTGCGAGGGCCGCGGCAAGGATCGGCGAGCGGTCCCCGCCGAAGCGCGGCGCGTCGTATGCGGCGAGCTCGCCGAGGTCGCCCTTCTGGCCCTCGTCGACGGCGACGCCGTCAGCGGGCAGCCCGCCCGCGATCGTGCGCGGAATGCTGGCGGCGACGCTCCGCCCGGTGAGCTCGAAGCCGTAGTGCTCATACAGGCGTCGGCCATCGGGGGTTGCGTACAGCTCCAGCTGGGTGCAGTCGCGCCCCTCGAGGAACGCGATCACCGACTCCAGGATTCTTCGCCCAATGCCGTGGCCCCGATGCGCCGCGGAAACGACCATGTTGCCGACCACCCCGAGCCGGCCGTACGCGATTCCCGAACCGATTCCGACCGCCTCGCCGGCCACTTCGGCGAGGTAGATCCGGGCATGTGGCGCGCGCATCGCGTCGAGCAGCGCCCAGCGGTAGACGTTCCAGCCGGCCGATTGGCGCAGCGCAGCGATCGTCGGAAGGTCGGCCTCGGTCGCGATGCGGATCGACTCCATCGGCGGAGTGTATGACGCCGTGCGGCGCGTAGCATGCGCTCCGCATGGACGACATCGCCCGACGCTACCTGCTGCTCGCCCTACGGCTGGGTCGCCTGCAGCGCGGTCTGCTGGATGCGTACCTCGGACCGGCCGAGCTCGCGGAGGTGGTCGCCGGCGAGCCGCCGGCCTCTCCCCCGGAGCTCCACGACGAGGCCCTGCGATTGCACGAGCTGGCCGCGGATCAGGGGGCCGGCTCCGCCTCCGACGCCGTGCGCGGCACCTGGCTGGCGGCCCAGCTGACCGCGCTGAGCGCAGCCGCGCGGACGATCGCCGGCGACGAGATCGCGCTGCCGGAGCTCGTCGAGCAGCTCCTCGACATCCCCGCCGAGCAGGAGCCGGAGGCCTCACTCAGCGCCACGCACCGGCTCCTCGACGCGGCGCTCCCGCCAGGGCCGTCGCTCCGCGCACGCCTCGCAGAACATCGCCGCGCGACCGTCGTCCCCTCGGAGCAGGTTGCCGCCGTGGCGCACCAGCTGATCGCGCTCCTCCGCGACCGCTGCGCGGAGGATTTCTCTCTGCCGCGCGGCGAGCTGCTGATCCTCGAGCCATGGGAGATCGGCGGTGGAGCGTGGGATACGCGGTTGGCCGCGGCTGGTCCCCGTGAGACGCGGCTGGAGCTGAACCTGGCCATCGACTGGCCGCTCGACACGCTCCTGCGCTCGATCGCCGCGGAGACCTATCCCGGCCGTCACGCGCAGCGGGTGAGTCGTCAGCAGGCTGTCGCGGAGGAGGGCGACCGCTGGGAGGTATCGGCCTTGTGTGCGGTGAGCCCCGACACCGCGCTCGCCGATGGGCTGGGCGCCGTCGGCCGCCAGGCAGTGCTTGGCGATTACGAGCTCAGTGCCGAGCTGCGCCGCATCGGACGAAAGCTCGGGCTCCACGTCGACGTCGAGCGCGACCTGGAGGTAGGTCGCGCGCGGAGGCTCCTGGCGCCGGCGGCATCGAACGCCGCGCTTCTCCTCCACCAGGACGGCCTGCCCGCTTCCGAGGCGCGCGGGTACCTGGCCGAGATGGGCCTGCTGACCGATCGCGAAGTCGATCGGGTGATGGAGCGCCTCGCTCATCCCCTTCTGCGGGTCGACCCGTTCTCGCGGGCCTATGCTCCGCGGCTGGTCGGATCCTGGCTGCAGGCGATCGGGCAGACCGAGGGCGTCGGGCGGCTGCTGTGCGAGCAGCTCACCCCGGGAATGCTGCGCGCCGAGGCCGCCTGAGGACCGATGCCGACGCGGGATGTCGACGTTCTGCTGATCGGCGGCGGCGTGGCCTCGGTGCGATGCGCGCGCACGCTCCGCCGGCGCGGCTTCACGGGCTCCGTGCTCATGGTTGGCGAAGAAGTCTCGATCCCCTACAACCGGCCGCCACTCTCTAAGGAGCTGCTCCGCGGGGAGGCGCCGGTCGAGCTGACCTGGGCGGAGCAGCCCGAGTGGTACGTGCGGCAGCGGATCGAGCTGTCGCTTGAGATGGCGGTGACCGAGCTGGATGCGACGCGCTCGCGGGCGTCGCTGGCGGACGGCACGCTCGTGCGCTTCGGCAAATGCCTCATTGCGACCGGAGCGTCGCCCCGCGTCCCACCGCTGCCCGGAGCGGAGCAGGCCATGCTGCTGCGGACGGTCCTCGACGCGCAGGCGATCCAGGCGCGCGCCCTGACGGGCGGGCGGGCGGTCGTGATCGGCGGCGGCTTCATCGGGGTCGAGGTGGCAGCCTCGCTGGCAGCGGTCGGCATGCGGGTCACCATGCTCGAGTTTGCCGCGGCCCTGTGGGGCGGTGCGCTGGGGCCGGCCGTCTCGGCCTGGGCGGCGGAGGTCCTGCAGGAGCGAGGCGTATCGGTCCGCCTGGAGACCGGGGCCACCCGCCTCGAGGCAGACGCGGCGTGGGTGGCCAACGAGCGACTTCCGGCCGATCTCCTGGTCGCCGGGGTCGGGGTCTCGCCACGCATCGAGCTTGCGGGGGAGCTGGAGGTCGACGACGGGATCGTGGTGGACGAACGGCGCGAGACAAGCGCCGCGGGCACGTTCGCCGCGGGGGACGTCGCACGCTTCTCGGGACGCCGGGTCGAGCACTGGCACGCGGCGCGCGAGGGCGGCGAGGCGGCAGCCCTCGGCATGCTGGGGCTCGATCCGCCCGCGGCGCGTGCGCCGTGGGTCTTCTCCGAGTTCGCCGGGCAGCAGCTCGACGTCGTCGGCTGGGCGCCGACGGCTGACGAGCTCGTCGTGCGCCACGACGGCCGGCTGGTGGCCTATCTGCGGAACGGTGTCGTCGCTCAGCTCGCCGTGATCAACGCAGCCGTGCCGGTCGAGGCGGCCCGCGCGTTCGTCGAGCGCGAGCCCGGGCTTGACGCTCTCGCCAGCCTCACGGCAGCGGCGGGCGGGTGAGTCGTTCTGCATCGTTCGAGTGGCTCGCGGGCGATTGACGGTTCGAGGGGGATCGAGCACAATGAGGGCTCAACACCGACCATTTCAGTCGGGATTCGCGCGGAACTCACCCAGCGAGGAATGCATGGCCCTTCCCAACCCGGCCCTGACCAGGTCCCCGCCAGCTACAAGTACGGCTGGCACGACCCCGAGATGAAGCCCCTTCACGTCATGAAGAAGGGGCTCTCGCGCGAGGTCGTCGAGGAGATCAGCCGGATCAAGGGCGAGCCGCAGTGGATGACCGACCTGCGCCTGAAGGCGTATCGCCACTTCGAGGCGCGCCCGATGCCGACCTGGGGCGGCGACTATCGAGCCAGATCGACTTCCAGGACATCTTCTACTACGTCACCGCCACCGACAAGGCGGTCCAGTCCTGGGACGACGTGCCGGACTACATCCGGCGCACCTACGACAGGCTGGGCATCCCCGAGGCGGAGAAGAAGTACCTCGCCGGCGTCGGCGGCGCAGTACGACTCCGAGGTCGTCTACCACAACATCCGCGAGCGACCTCGAGAAGCTGGGCGTCATCTTCCTGGGGACCGACGAGGCGCTGATCAAGTACCCCGAGATCTTCAAGCGAGTACTTCGGCACGGTCATCCCGGCCAACGACAACAAGCTCGCCGCCCTGAACACCGCGGTGTGGAGCGGCGGCAGCTTCATCTACGTCCCGCAAGGGCGTCCACGTCGAGCTGCCGCTGCAGGCCTACTTCCGGATCAACACCGAGAACATGGGCCAGTTCGAGCGGACGCTGATCATCGCCGACGAGGGCTCGAGCGTTCACTACGTCGAGGGCTGCACCGCCCCGGCGTACACGACCGCCAGCCTCCACAGCGCGGTCGTCGAGATCATCGTCAAGAAGGGCGCGCGCGTGCGCTACACGACGATCCAGAACTGGAGCCACAACGTCTACAACCTCGTCACCAAGCGCGCCGTGGCCTACGAGGACGCGGTGATGGAGTGGGTCGACGGCAACCTCGGCTCGAAGCTGACGATGAAGTACCCCTCCATCTACCTGCTCGGCGAGCGGGCGCACGGCGAGGTGCTGAGCATCGCCTTCGCCGGCAGCGACCAGCACCAGGACGCCGGCGGCAAGGTGATCCACGCCGCGCCGAACACGACCAGCCTGATCACCTCGCAAGTCGATCAGCCAGGGCACCGGCCGCACCTCGTACCGCGGCCTGATCAAGGTCTATCCCGGCTGCCACGGCAGTCGAAGTCGACGGTGCGCTGCGACGCGCTGATCCTCGTCCGACGAGGCGCGCTCCGACACGTACCCGTACATGGAGATCGACGAGGAGGACGTCACCATCGGGCATGAGGCGACCGTCTCGAAGGTCGGCTCGGAGCAGCTCTTCTACCTGATGAGCCGCGGCATGAACGAGGCCGAGGCGAGCGCCATGATCGTGAACGGCTTCATCGAGCCGATCGTCAAGGAGCTGCCGATGGAGTACGCGGTCGAGATGAACCGCCTCATCCAGCTCCAGATGGAAGGCGCGGTCGGCTAGGCCGATGTCCTGCAGGCGCCGTCGCGGCGCTCGACGCCGACCGCGATCGAGCGCATCTCGCGTCGGCACGACGAGCCGGACTGGCTGCGGGCCCTGCGCGCCGATTGGTGGGAGCGCGTCGAGGCCGACGCCGTGGCCCACCGGCGCCGAGGAGGAGTGGCGCCGCACGTCGCTCGACGACCTGCCGCGCGACGCTCGAGCTGCTGCTCGACCCGCCGCCGGCGTCCATTACGCCCTCGAGGACGAGTCGCCGCGGCCGGGCGTGATCTTCAGCGACATTCGCACCGCGCTGAGCGAGCACCCGGAGCTGGTTCGCCGCCATCTCGGCGGGGAGGGCTCGCTCGAGTCGCACGCCGCACTTCTGGGCCGCTGGCGCAGGCGGCGTGGACCGGCGGCACTCTTCCTGTACGTGCCGGCCGGGGTCGAGATCGATCGCACGCTCGTCGCCCGCAGCGCGATCGATCGGGCCGATGTCGCCTACTACCCGCTCACGCCTGGTCGTCGCCGAGCAGCGACAGCAGCGTCACGCTGCTCGAGGAGGTCGTCTCGCCCGACGGCGCGGCGGGCTGGTTCGGCGGCATCGTCGAGATCCACGCCCTCGACGGCGCGCGGGTGCGCTACGCGAACCTTCAGCGCCTGGGTGACGGCGACGTGGAACATCGGGGCGCAGCGGGTGGTGGTCGGGCAGGACGCCAACGTGACGACGCTCAACGCCGAGGTCGGGTCCGGGTCACGAAGGTCGGGCTCGACGTGCAGATGGCAGGCAAGGGCGGCACCTCGCGGCTGCTGGGCATCGCTGGCCGCGGGCGAGGACCAGCAGATCGACATCAACAGCCTGCCAGAACCTCTCCGCCTCGCACACCACCTCCGACCTGCTCTACCTGTCCGCGCTCTACGACCGGGCCAAGGCGAGCTTCTACGGGGTCATCAAGATCCAGCCCGAGGCGCGAGCAACCAGCTCCTACCAGGAGTGCCGCAACCTGCTCCTCTCGACCGAGGCCGGCGCGTCCCCGATCCCGGTGCTCGAGATCATGAACAACGACATCATGCGCTGCGGCCACGGCGCGACGGCGGGCGCGATCGACCCGGTGATGATGTTCTACGCCCAGAGCCGGGGCCTCGATCCGGACGACGCCGAGCGCATGATCGTGCGCGGCTTCTTCGAGCAGGTCGTCTCCAAGATCGAGGACGAGACCATCCGCGAGCGGGTCCTCGAAGCGCTGGTTGCCCGAATCGGCTCGTCGGAGCTGCTCGCCGACGAGGCCGCCTGATGGCGATCGAGCGCGTGGCCGAGACAGGATTCGTGACCGTCGCACACACGTCGGAGGTCGCGCCCGGAACAGTGCGCGTCGTCGAGGTGGATGGCCGATCGCTCTGCATCGGCCTAACCGAGGACGGGGCGTGGGGCGCGATCGACAACGTCTGCACCCACGACGGCGGCGTCCTGGGCGAGGGCGAGCTCGACGGCAACGGCGTCGAATGCCCACGCCACGGCGGCCGCTTCGATCTGTTCAGCGGACGGGTGCTCGCGCTGCCGCCGGTCCGCCCGGTGCGTGCCTATCCGGCCCGCGTCGACGGCGACGAGATGCGGTCGAGCTATGAAGATCAGCACGCGCACCGAATACGGGATCCGCGTCCTCGTCACCCTGGCTCGCGAAGCGGGGAGCGGCCCACTCTCGCTGGCCGGGATCGCGAAGGCCGAGAAGCTGCCGCATGCCTACCTCGAGCAGCTCGTCGGCGACCTGCGGCGTGCCGGCATCGTCACCGCCACGCGCGGCCACGCCGGCGGCTATCGGCTTGCCCGCGACCGCCGGACAGATCAGCCGATGGTCGAGGCGGTCCGCGCGCTGGAAGGCCCGCTCCTGGAGATGCCGTGCGCGGGTGCCGACAACCTCGAGGCCTGCGATCGGCCCCAGGACGTGCAGCGTGCACGAGGTCTTCCAGCGCGTCTTCGAATCGCTGAGCGGGACCCTCGGCGGCACGACGCTGGCCGAGGTGGCTGCCAGCGCGGGTGGCCCGCCCTACCCTCCGGCCGTTCGCAAGCGGCGCGTGGCCCAGCACGCGGCGATCGTCCGCAGAGCGGCATCGGCCAGCCATCGGCCGCGATCGGCCCAGCCCAGGCAAGCCTAGGAGCAGACAAGCACCCCATGACAGACGCACTCGAGATCCGCGGCCTGGAGGTCAGCATCGGGCAGAAGAAGATCCTCCATGGGCTCGACCTGACCGTGAAGCAGGGCGAGGTGCATGCCCTGATGGGTCCGAACGGCTCCGGCAAGACGAGCCTGGCCTACACGCTGATGGGCCATCCCGACTACCACGTCGACGCCGGGACGATCACGTGGAAGGGGGAGAGCCTGCTGGGCGCGTCGCCCGACAAGCCGGGCATGTCGCCCGACAAGCGCGCGCGGCTGGGCCTCTTCCTCGCCTTCCAGTACCCGAGCTCCATCCCGGGCGTGACGGTCGCGAGCTTCCTGCGAAACATCTACAACGCGGTGCATCACCCGAAGCAGCCGCGCCCGCGAGACCGGGCAGGTGCCGAAGTACACCGGCATCCCGCTCGCGAAGTTCCGCAAGCTGATGGAGGAGAAGATGGCGCTGCTGCACATCGACCCCGCCTTCGCCGCCGCTACGTGAACGACGGATTCTCCGGCGGCGAGAAGAAGCGCCTCGAGATGCTCCAGATGGCGATCCTCAACCCCACCATGGCGATCCTCGACGAGACCGACTCGGGGCTCGACATCGATGCGTTGCGGACCGTTGCCGAGGGGATCAACGCGACCCTCACGCCGGAGATGGGCGTCCTGATGATCACCCACTACCAGCGCATGCTGAACTACGTGAAGCCGCAGTTCGTCCATGTCCTGCTCGACGGCCGGATCGTCATGTCGGGCGGCGATGAGCTCAGCCATCAGCTCGAGGCGAACGGCTACGACTGGGTGCGCGAGCAGGTCGGCCTGCGCTCGCCGACCGCGGGTGACGAAGTCGCCTGAGCCGGTCATGCAGCACGTCTAGACCTTAGACCGATGGCGAGCCGTTCTCCCCACGCAGCCTCCTCGGCCCTCGACGGCACCGCGCTGCGCGCCGATTTCGCCGGTCTTCGACCGGCTGACGCGCAGCGGCAAGCCGCTCGTCTTCCTGGACTGCGGCCGCCTCGTCCCAGAAGCCGCGCGCGGTGATCGACGCGATCGCCGACGCCTACGGCCACCACTACGCGCAACGTCCACCGCGGCATCTACGAGCTGTCGGAGGACGCCACCGCCGCGCTACGAGGCGTGCGCGCGAGCAGGTGGCCGGCCTTCATCGGCGCGACCAGCCGGCCGCGAGATCGTCTTCGTGCGCAACGCCACCGAGGCGATCAACCTGGTCGCCTTCACGCTGGGGCCGCACGAACATCAAGCCGGCGGACCGGATGGTGACGACCCAGATGGAGCACCACGCCAACATCGTGCCCTGGCAGCAGCTGGCCCGCGAGACCGGGCGCCACCCTCGACTACGTCGCCATCACCGACGACGGCCGCCTCGACATGGCACGACCTGCGCGCGGCTCGCTGGCGCACGGGCCGAAGCTGCTGGCCATCGCCGCGGTCGCAATGCGCTCGGCACCATCAACCCGCTCGCCGAGATCATCGCCATGGCCCACGACGCCGGCGCCCTGGTCCTGGTCGACGCCGCGCAGGCGTGCCGCACATGCCGATCGACGTGGCCGCGCTCGGCTGCGACTTCCTGTCGCCTTCTCCGGCCACAAGATGCTCGGCCCCTCCGGGATCGGGGCCCTGTGGGGCACGGCGCGCGCTGCTCGACGCCATGCCGCCCTTCATGACCGGCGGCAGCATGATCATCCGGGTCACGATGGAGCGGCGCCGACGTGGAACGAGGTCCCCGCCAAGTTCGAGGCGGGAACGCCGGCGATCGTCGAGGCGATCGGCCTCGGCGCCGCGATCGACTACCTGACCGCGCTCGGCATGGACGAACGTGCGCGAGCACGAGCGCTACCTGTTCGAGCACGCCTGGGCCGCGCTCGACGCGATCCCGCGGCGTCCGCCTCTTGGCCCGGCCGATCCCGGCGATCCACGCCGGCGTGATCAGCTTCGTGCTCGACGAGGCCCATCCGCACGACGTGGCCACCATCTTCGACAGCGAGGGGGTCGCCGTCCGCGCCGGCCACCACTGCGCGCAGCCGGTGATGCTCCGCTACGACATCCCGGCCACCACGCGCGCCAGCTTCTACGTCTACAACGACCTCGACGACGTCGAGGCGCTGACCGCAGCCGATCGGCGCCACGCCAGAAGCTCTTCGCGGACTGACCGATGGACAACCTGTACCGCGACTTCATCCTGGAGCACTACAGGCACCCCCATAACAAGGGCCACCTGGACCCGCACGACCTCCACTTCGCCGATTCGAACCCGACCTGCGGCGACGAGATGAGCATGACCCTGCTCCTCGATCCGGCCGGCGCGCGCGATCGCCGACGTGGCCTTCGACGGGCGCGGCTGCGCCATCAGCCAGGCGTCGGCCTCGATCCTGACCGATGGGCTGCGCGGCCAGTCCCTCGACGAGGTGCGCGGCTATGGATCCCAAGGACCTGCTCGACGAGCTCGGCGTGCCGATCGGCCCGGCGCGGCTGAAGTGCGCGCTGCTCAGCTACAAGGTGCTGCAGGGCGCCGTCATCGGCTGCGAGGCTCGCTGGCCCGAGCGAGGCCGACCTGGCGGTGACGGCCGGTGAGGGAGGGGCGGCGCCGTGAGCGTGAAGCAGGTGAGCGTCGCCGAAGCGCTCGAGCTCGCCGCGGAGGGGCGTCGCGTGATCGACGTCCGCGAGCCGGTCGGAATGGGCGGAGGGGCATATCCCGACGCCACGCTGCTGCCCCTCGCCGAGCTGCCGTCGCGGATTGGCGAGCTGGTTCCCGATCCGGCGACCCCGCTGCTGGTGCACTGCGCCCTCCGGAGCCCGCTCCGCCCGTGCCGCCGTGCGTCTCGAGGCGCTCGGCTACTCCGACATCGTGAACATGGCCGGCCATATCGGCGATTGGCGTCGGCTGGGCGGTGCCTGGGAGGCTCCGCAGCAGCTGCTCAGCGCCGCGCAGCAGCGGCGCTACAGCCGCCAGGTGCTGATCCCCGAGATCGGCCAGGCCGGGCAGCGCAAGCTGCTCGACGCCAAGGTCCTGCTGATCGGCGCCGGCGGGCTCGGCTCGCCGGCCGCGCTCTACCTCGCCGCGTCGGGGGTCGGCACCATTGGCCTCGTCGACGACGACGTGGTCGACGAGTCGAACCTCCAGCGCCAGATCCTGCACGCGGCGGATCGCGTGGGCATGCCGAAGACGGAGTCCGCGCGCCTGACGCTGAACTGCGCTCAACCCCGAAACGCGGGTGGTGGAGCATCGCGAGCGGCTTTCCGCCGACAACGTCGAGCGCCTGATCGCCGGGTACGACGTCGTGGTCGACGGGACCGACAACTTCGAGACGCGCTACCTCCTCAACGATGCCGCGGCTGAAGCTGCGCAAGCCGGTCGTCCATGGCTCGATCTACCGGTGGGACGGCCAGGTGACGACCTTCCTGCCCTTCGAGGGCCCGTGCTACCGATGCATGTACCCGACCCAGCCGCCGCCCGAGCTGGCGCCCGCGTGCTCCGTTGCCGGCGTGCTCGGCGTGCTGCCGGGAATCGTGGGCCTGTTCCAGGCGAACGAGGTCTTCAAGCTGCTGCTGGGCGTGGGCGAGACGCTCGCGGGGCGGCTGGTCATGTTCGACGCGATGAGCACCGTCGTTCGACGAGGTGCGGATCTGGCGAGATCCGGCCTGTCCGGCCTGCGGCGAGGGCGCGCGCCTGGTGGCGGAGCCGGCAGCCGCATCATCGACGTGAGCAGGGTCAAGATCCCGCCGGTGCTGCGCGAGAACGTCGCAGGCAAGCGCGAGGTGAGCGCCAGCGGGCGCACCGTTACCGAGGTGCTTGCAGACCTGTTCGCGCAGCATCCCGCGCTGCGTGACCGGGTGACCCAGGACGGCGAGCTGTCGCGCTTCATCAACGTCTACGTCAACGACCGCGACGTCCGCTACCGGGACGGCCTCGACACGCCGGTCGGCGGCGACGACACCGTCATCCTGCTGCCTGCCATGGCCGGCGGCGCCCGCTAGGCGATGCCGTCCGTCGCCGACGCGGCCGCGTATTCGGACATCGTGGCCGCCATCGGCGGCACCCCGATCGTCGAGCTCCAGCGGCTCGCGCCGCGTCCCGGCGTGAGGTTGTTCGCCAAGCTCGAGGGCCAGAACCCGACCGGGTCGGTCAAGGATCGGATCGCGCGAGCGATGATCCTCGAAGCGCTCGCCTCCGGTGCCCTGCGGCCGGGGCAGACGATCCTGGAGCCCTCGAGCGGCAATACCGGCATCAGCCTGGCAATGATCGGCTCGCGGCTCGGACACCCGGTGCGGATCGTGATGCCTGACAACACGACGCCGGAGCGCGCCGAGCTGCTTCGGCTGTATCGGGGCGGAGATCATCGGCTCCCCGGGCGCCGAGGGGTCCAATGGCGCGATCCGGCTGGCGCAGGAGCTCTCCGCCGCGGACCCGAGCCTCTTCATGCCGTACCAGTACGGCAACGAGGCCAATCCGCGCGCACACCGAGGAGACCACGGGCCGCGAGATCCTCGCGCAGGTGCCCGAGGTGGATCTCTTCGTGGCGGGGCTGGGCACGGGCGGAACGTTGACCGGTGTGGCCCGCGCCCTGAAGCCGGCGCGCCCATCGGTCAGGATCGTGGCCGCCGAGCCGCTCCCCGGCGAGCAGGTGCAGGGCCTCCGCTCGCTCGAGGAGGGCTTCGTGCCGCCGGTCCTCGACGATCCCTCCTCGACGACCGATTCCTGGTCAGCAATCGCGATGCGCTGGTCGGCCTGCGCCGGCTCCTGCGCGAGGAGGGCATCTTCGGCGGCCTCTCCTCGGGAGCGGCGATTACCGTCGCGCTGCGGGCGGCGAGCGAGCTCGAGCGCGGCAACGTCGTCGTCCTGCTGCCGACGGCGGCTGGAAATACCTCTCCGCGCAGCTCTGGACGCGGGATCTCGACGTTCTCGAGGACGAGCTTGCGAGCTCGCTGCTCTGGTGACCGCTCAACCCCATGGCGACTGAGCCCCACCCTGCCGACCGTCAGAGGCAGATCGGGCTGACTCTGCCGGGCGCCGTTGCCGAGGCGCTGCTCCGGCATGCACGGTCCGAGCTCCCAAACGAGGCCTGCGGGCTGCTCGCTGGGTCATTGGCCGATGGGACCGCGTCCGCCTACCACCCCGCCCGGAACAGCGAGGCATCGCCGCTTCGCTACAACGTGGACCCCGAAGACCTCGTCCGCATCGTCTTCGCGCTCGACGCGGCCGGCCAGGACCTGGTCGCGATCTTCCACTCACATACCCGGTCGCCGGCCGTTCCGTCCGCCACGGACCGACGCACGGCGCACTACCCGGGCGTCTTCTATCTCCTCGCCACTCTGGCGGACCCGGCGGCCGCGGCGCAGCGCGCCCTGCGCGCGTGGCGGATCCACGGCGGGCAGACCTTCGAGGTCCCCCTGTCGATCCGCTGACCTCCGCCTTGCCCTCGCGGGGTAGGCTTCGGGTATGACCGAGATGCTGCTCACCGGCGAGCGCTTTACCGATGCCGTCCACCTCGAACGGTTGCGGCGCGCTGCCACCGAGGCGGGTGAGCGGGGGATCGACGCGCTCGTGATCACGCCCTCGCCCGACTACACCTACCTGCTCGGGTACCCGGCCCCCGCCCTGGAGCGGCTGACATGCATCCTCATTCCCGCCTCCGGCACGCCGACGCTGGTGGTGCCTCGCCTCGAGGAGCCGCTCGCCCGCCATCAGCTCGGGTCGCTTGCCGACGCGATGGAGATCCAGGCCTGGGACGAGACCGAGGACCCGTTCCGCCTGGTCCGTGCCGGGCTCAAGGGGACCGCGCTGCGAGTCGGGATCCAGGACCAGATGTGGGCGCGTTTCGTCCTGCGGCTGCGCGCCGCGCTGGACCCGATCGAGCTGGTCGAGGCGGGGCCGAGCCTGAGCGCGCTGCGGCGCATCAAGAGCCCGGAGGAGATCGACCGTCTGCGCGGCGCGGCGCGGGCGGCGGACGAAGCCATGCGCACCATCACCGGCGAGCGGCTCTCCGGCCGCAGCGAGGCGGAGGTCGAGCCGCCACATCAGGGAGCTGCTGATCGCCGCCGGCCATCAGACCGCGGGCTTCGCGATCGTGGCGTCCGGCCCGAATGCGGCAAGCCCGCACCACGCGGCCGGCGAGCGGATCATCGGTGCCGGCGACGCTGTCGTGCTGGATATCGGGGGGAACCGCGACGGATACGCAAGCGACACCTCGCGCACGGTGTTCGTGGGGTCCCCGCCCGATGAGTTCGCCTCGCTGTACGAGGTGCTGCGCGAGGCCCAGGCGAGCGCGTGCCGGGCAGTCCGGCCAGGCATCTCGGCGAGCGCCATCGACCGCGCCGCGCGGTCGATCATCGACGACGCGGGCTACGGCGAGTTCTTCATCCATCGAACGGGTCACGGGATCGGCATGGAGACGCACGAAGAGCCATACATCGTCGACGGCAACGACGAGCCGCTGCAGCGCGGAAACGCCTTCAGCGTCGAGCCGGGGATCTACGTCGCCGGCCGTTGGGGAGCGCGGATCGAGGACATCGTGGTCTGCACGGACAGCTCCGGCGAGCGGCTCAACACGACGAGCACCGAGCTCTACCTGGCCGAATGATCCCTAGACGCCCCGCTCGCGGTAGGAGCTGACCAGCGCGACCAGCACCTGGTCGATCGCCTGGTTCGCCTCGCGGAACGCGCTGGTGACGTCGGCCACCTCCGCCGCGCGGCGCCGCAGGTGGCCGGTGATCGCCTCCAGCACAGGGGACCTGAAGAAGAGGAAGGCTTCGACCGTCTCCGCCAGCGAGAGGCCGGCTCGCGAGGCCTCGGCGCCGTAGAGGGCGCCCATCTTCTCGGCCTCCTCCATCAGGAGCTGTCGCTCGGCACGCTTGGCGGCGGCGACGTACTCAATCACGAGGTTGAAGGTCTTCCCGCCCCACCGTCGGAAGTCGTCTCGCTGCTCGGCTGACAGGCGCGCCTGCCACGGCTGCCCAGAGTAGCCCACCCGCTGCATGCGCCGATGAAGCTCCCCGACCATTGTGCCGGCCGAATCCGCGAGCCGCTCCATTCCGTAGCGGTGTCTCCGCGGAGCATTGATCATGGCCTCGAGGCTCGAGGTCAGGAAGCGCCGGTGGCCGCCGGGGGTCTGGTAGCTCTGCACCTTGCCGGAATCGGCCCAGCGCCGGAGCGTATCGGGCCCGACCCCCACCAGCCGCGACGCTGAGCCCAGCGCGAGCCATGGATCGTCGGGACGGCTCTCGCCGCTCGGCAACGGGGGGGCGGTGCGGCGTCGCCTGGCTGGCACCAAACCTCCGGGATCTGCGCTACCCATGGCCGGACGCGATAGGTGGCGTCAATCTCCGCCCAGCGCACCCCGTCCCGCGGCGCCGAGCTCCCCCCACAGCTGGACCAGGGAGCGCAACCCGTCGCGGACGTTGCGGAGGGGCATCCATTCGTTGGGGGCGTGGAAGTTCCCATTCGGCGAGGCGAAGCCCACCATGACCGTCTTGAGGCCCAGCTGGCTGTCCAGCGCCGCGACCACGGGAATCGAGCCGCCGGAGCGCGTGTAGAGCGGGCGCCGGCCGAACCCCGACTCGAGCGCACGAGCGGCGAGCTCAACCGCGGGGTGATCGAGGGGCGTGATCGCGGGCGCCCCGCCGTGGATCACCTTGACCTCGACGCGCACCGTGGCGGGCGCGATCGACTCGAGGTGGCGCTTGACGAGCTGTTCGATCTGGCGGTAATCCTGGTTCGGAACCAGGCGCGTGCTGAACTTTGCGGCAGCCCATGCCGGGATGATGGTCTTGGCTCCCGCACCCATGTAGCCGCCCCAGATACCGTTGATGTCGAACGTGGGGCGCGCGGACAGACGCTCGATGAGCGGGTACCCACGCTCGCCATCGCCCCAGGCCGGCACGCCAATGGACTTCCGCTGCTTCTCGGAGTCGACCGGGAGCGCGTCGTACGCCGCCCGCTCCTCATCGGTCAGCTCGACGACCCCGTCGTAGAAGCCCGGCACGGTAAAGCGCCCCGCTCCGTCGGACAGGGAGGCGAGCATGCGGACGAGGACGTTCGCCGGGTTGTCCACTCCGCCCCCGTACTGGCCGGAATGGAGGTCCTGGTGCGGTCCCGAGACGCGGATCTCCCAGTACGCGATGCCCCGCAGCCCGTAGCCGATCGACGGGGTTCCCTCGTCGTCGAAGGTGTCGCCGTCGCTCACGACGCAGAGGTCCGCGCTGAGCAGGTCGGGGTGGCTGGCAATGAACTCCTCGACCGGCTCAGAGCCGACCTCCTCGTCGCCCTCGAAGAAGAACCGCAGATTGACCGGCAGGCTGCCGGCGGTGGCCAGCCAGGCTTCGGCCGCCTTCAGGTGCATGAACAGCTGGCCCTTGTCGTCGCCGGCCCCACGTGCGTAGACCCGGTCGTCCTCGTGCCGGGGATCGAACGGCGGCCTGACCCACTCGTCCAGCGGATCGGGTGGCTGGACGTCGTAGTGGCAGTACACGAGCACCGTTGGAGCTTCGGCACCGGCGTGCAGCCAGTCGGCGGTCACGATCGGGTGCGCGCTTGTCTCCGTCATCTGCGCGTGGTCGACGCCGATCCGGGTCAGCTCGTCGATGATCCACTGCGCCGTGCGCCGCACCTCGTCATTTCGCTCCGGGTCGGCGCTCACCGACTCGATGCGCAGGAACTCGTCGAGCTGGGCGAGATGCTCGTCGGAGTGCTCCTCGAGGAAAGCGAGCGCGCCGGCGAGAGCGGTATCGGTCTGTGTTGTCATCGATCGATGATAGGCGGCTGCCCGCAGGCCCGTCTTAGGCAAACAGCCCGAAGAGGAAGCCGAAGAAGAGCGCCACGGCGGCGGCCGGGATGAAGCTCGCGACCCGAAGGAAGGGCGGCCAACCTGGCCCGCCGAAGAACGCGTAGGCGGGGATGCTCAGCGGAAAGAGCAGCACTGCCGCGGACCAGCCCATCCGCTGTCGCCGGGTGAGGTCGGGTCGGTCCTGCAGGTCGAGCCAGTAGGCAGCGATCACGATGAAGCCCGCGACGGCCGACACCGCGAACAGGGTCCAGATCAGGGGAAGCACGACGGACCGATGCTAGCCCGCGCCGTTTGAGCTCGGGCGGCGAGCGACATCCTCCGGCCCGTTCAGCAGGTCGGTCAGGAAGAACAGCGGCCGGCGACCGCGCACGCGCGGCTCGGAGGTGGGCAGCAACGCGATCAGCGCGTCACGCATCTGTCCCTCGAGAGCTGCGCGCGCCTGGCGGCCGCGGAGGCCGGCGGTGGGGATCGGGTCGCCGAAGCGGACCACCAGCGGCTTGCGAAACCAGAGCGTGGTGGAGCCGACGATGGCGCACGGCAGGATCGGCACCCCGGACGCGAGTGCGAAGGCCGCGGCCCCGTCCTCGAGGGCCAGGAGATCGCTCTCTCGAAAGCCGATCCGGCCCTCGGCAAAGATTCCGAGCACGCCGCCGGCGGAAAAGACGCGCCGCACGGCGCGGACCGCGGAGGTGAGGGTGGTCTTCTCCGGGTTGTAGGGAATGACGCCGCCGAAGAACGTCATCACCCGGTTCTTGAACCCACGGCTGAAGTCCGTCTCGCGCGGGCCGAACCAGGTGATCCTCGGTTCCCGGGGCGTGACCGCCATCACGAGCATCGGATCGAAGCCGTTGTGGTGATTGAGGACCAGCTGGAAGGGCGGGGCAGGCCACCTCGAGCCCTTCGACCCTGATGTCGAAGAGGAGGCGAATGAGATGCCGGTTCACCCCCCACATGGCACGGTAGCGCGTCGTGAGCGTGCCGCCGGGCTCGCGGGGCCCGGTGTGCCGCGCGCGGTCCGCTTCGCCGGCTACGGGCCGGCTCACGTGGGGCTGAGCGCCGGAGCGGGCTGGAGCGCCTCCACCTCGTCCTCGCGGCGCCGCGGATTCGACCTGGGTGAGGGCCAGGGCGGAGAGCGCGACGAACACCGCCGCGACGCCCATCGCGGCGCGGGGACCGAACGGATCGCCAAGACTTCGGGCCACGAGATCCTGGAGCGGACCAGCGACCACGACGTACGCCGGCCCGGCCATCGCGGTGCCTGCGTTCAGGATCCCCATGTAGCGTCCGGCAGTCTGCTTGGGAATGACGTCCGACATCAGCGCCCAGTCCGCAGACAGGAAGAGCCCCATGCCGACGCCGAACGGGATCCACGCGCCTACCGCGAGCTCCGGGGTCGGCGCGGCGGCGACGCCGGCCATCCCCAGACCGGCGATCAGCGCCGCCGCCCAGATCACGGGTCGTCGCCCGAACCGGTCAGAGAGGCGTCCGCCCGGGACCGCCGCGAGGGCCGTGCACACTCCGACGATGGCGGTCGCGATCAGGACGGTCGTGTCGGCCTCGGCCGCCGAGAGCCCATGCGAGCGGCGGAAGTAGCCCACCGCCAGCGCCGTCGCGTTGTAGGCGCCCAGGAAGAGGAGACGGACGAGCAGCAGCCAGAGCACGTCGCGCTGCTGGAGGATGTCGCGGCCCCACGCCGAGAGCGCGATCTGCTTCCACGAGCGGGTGCGCGCGGGGGCGGAGCGGCCCTCGTCTACCGTTGCGACCAGGATCACCATGGTCACGACCTCGACCACGCCCAGGGCCAGGGTGGCGATCGCGATGTTGTCGATCAGGCCGCCGAGCGTCGCGATTCCCACCCCGGCGATCGTGCCGAGGGTCAGCATCAGCCCCATCAGGCCGCTCGCGGTGCCGACCTGCCGCGCAGGGACGAGATCGGGCACGTAGCCCTGGAACGGGCCCTGGGCGAAGTTGGAGCTGACCTGGAGGAGGAAATAGAAAGCCACGATCGCGACGAACTCGTTCGAGTACGCGATCCCGGCCAGGAACGCCACGTCCAGCAGGGCGCCGATGACGATGTAGGGCTTGCGACGCCCCCAGCGGGTAACCGTGTAGTCGCTGATCAGCCCGACCGTCGGTTGGATGATGATCGGCGCCACCGCGCCGACCACGAACAGGATCGCGATGAGGGTGCCGGCCATCTCGCGGCTCAGATCGTCCGCCCGTCCCGGCAGGATGATGACGTTGAGGCCGCCCCAGATCGTCTGGATCCCGAGCCAGTAGATCGAGAGCGTCAGCAGCTGATGGAAGGGGAGGCGCCGACGATCGTCGCTCGTCGGCCCTGGGTCGCTCATGGTCCTCTCCGGCTCGATGACTCGGCACGATACGCGTCGTGCGCCATGCCCCGCGAGCACGGTTGCACGCGAGGACTACGGCTCAACCGCGGTCGGCCCGCTACCCTTTCGCCGAATCCATGGACCAGCCACATGACGAAGCGCTGCCCACCCGCCGCCTGGGTGCCCTGCGGCACGTCGACTTTCGGCGCTACCTGGCGGCGGGCTTCCTGGGCGGAATCGCGGTGCAGATCCAGACGGTGGCCGTGGGATGGCAGGTCTACGCGATCAGCCACCAGCCGCTCGACCTGGGCCTGATCGGGCTCTCGCAGTTCCTGCCCTTCGTGCTGCTCGTTCTGCCAGCGGGCCAGGTGGCCGATCGGCTCGACCGGCGTCGAATCCTCGCGGCCTGCTATGCGCTCCTTGCCGTCGGTGCGGTGCTGCTGCTTGCGCTCTCTCTTGGCCGAATCTCGAGCACCGCGCCGATCCTCGCAGTGATGACGCTCGCCGGTGTGGCGCGTGCCTTCAGCATGCCGACCGGCCAGGCGCTGCTGCCAAACCTCGTGCCGAGCGCCTCCTTCGGCAATGCGGTCGCGGTCAGCTCGAGCTCGTCGGAGATCGCCAGCATCGCCGGGCCCGCGCTGGGTGGCATCCTCTTCCTGGCCGGTCCCTCCGTGGCATACGGCGCTGCAGCCATCCTGCTCTTCGTCGCCAGCCTCCTCCTGCTCGGCCTGCGGCCGCCCAGCGCGACCCGCATCCGGGAGCCGCTCGGGCTCAGCGCGACCTTCTCTGGCCTGCGCTTCGTCTTCTCCCGACCGGTGGTCCTCGGGTCGATATCGCTCGACCTGTTCGCCGTCCTGCTCGGCGGCGCGACGGCCCTGCTGCCCGCGTTCGCCAGCGACGTGCTGCGCGTGGGACCGGTGGGGCTCGGCGTGCTCCGTTCGGCGCCGGCGGTGGGGGCGCTGCTGGCCGCCGGAGCCGTGGCGATCTGGCCGCTGCGTCAGGGAGTGGGCGGCTGGATGTTCGGCTGCGTTGCGCTGTTCGGCGCGGCGACCGTCGTGTTTGGGCTGTCGTCCAGCTTCCCGATCTCGCTGCTTGCCCTGGCTGTACTTGGCGGAGCTGACATGGTGAGCGTCTACATCCGTCATCTCCTCGTCCAGCTCGAGACGCCCGACGGGATCCGTGGCCGGGTAAGCGCGGTGAATGCGGTCTTCATCGGAGCCTCGAACGAGCTTGGCGAGTTCGAGTCGGGGATCATGGCCGCCCTCTTCGGGCTCGTACCGGCGGTCCTGATCGGCGGCGGCGGGACGCTGCTGGTGGCGGCGCTCTGGGCGCGCCTCTTCCCCGATCTTCGCCGCCTGCATCGCTTTCCGCGGCCGGCCACCGTGGACGCAACCGCCACCGTCGGGGAGTCGGGCTAGAATCGGGCGGTGATCGATCCCATCGCCCTGCGCATCGGCCCGTTGGAGCTGCATTGGTACGGCATCATCATCGCCGCAGCGGTGCTGCTGGCGGCGCTGCTCGGCGCCCGCATTGCGAAGAGCAAGGGCGAGGACCCCGACGAAGGGTGGTCGATGCTGCTTCCGGTCGTGGTCGTCTCTGTCGTCGCCGCCCGGATCTACCACGTCATTCACGAGTGGGATGCGATCTACTCGAAGCACCCCGAGCTGATCCCACAGGTCTGGAACGGCGGGATCGGGATTCCGGGCGCGGTCGCCGGCGGCGCGCTCGCGATCTGGCTCTATACCCGTGCCAAGGGGCTCTCCACCGCGCGTTGGCTCGATATCTTTGCCCCCGCGCTCCTGCTCGGCCAGGCCATCGGCCGTCTCGGCAACTTCGTGAACCAGGAGCTCTACGGCCCGCCCACCACCCTGCCGTGGGGGATCCCGATCGACGCGGCGCATCGGCTCCCGGAGTGGATGAACCTGAGCATCTATCCGGTCGCCACCACGCGCTTTCATCCGCTGTTCGCGTATGAGGCGATCCTCAACCTGATCGGGATGGCCGTGCTGCTGTATGTCGCCAGGCGGTGGGCCAGCCGGCTTTACGACGGAGACGTCGCGCTCCTGTACATCATGTGGTACGGCGCGGTGCGCAGCGCCCTCGAGACCTTCCGGACGCAGAACTGGGTCATCCTCGGGATCCCGACGGCGATGTGGATCGGCATTCTCGGCTTCGTCCTTGCCGGCGCGTGGCTCATCATTCGGCACCGCAGCGGCTGGGGCACGCCGATGCTCCACCCGGCGCAAAGCGACCGGTCCGATGAGCTCGCCTCAGCGGCCCAGCCCGGCCCGGAGCCTTCCCCTGGCTGACCGACCGGGCGTCCTGCCCGACGTGACCGGGGCCATCGGCGGCACGCCGCTGGTGGCCATGGACCGCCTCGCCGCCGGCCTTCGGCCTCGGGTGGTCGCCAAGCTGGAGGCAATGAACCCGGGCGGCTCCGTGAAGGACCGGATCGCGCTCCCGATGATCGAGGCGGCGGAGCGTGCCGGCCTTCTGCGGCCGGGCGGCGTGATCGTCGAGCCGACCAGCGGGAACACGGGCGTCGGGCTCGCCCAGGCGGCCGCGGCGAGAGGGTACCGGTGCATCTTCGTGATGGCCGACAAGCAGTCGGAAGAGAAGCAGGCCCTGCTGCGGGCCTACGGTGCGGAGGTGATCCTGTGCCCCACCGATGTCGCTCCCGACGACGAGCGCTCGTACTATCGGGTCTCAGACCGCCTGGCGCGCGAGACGCCCGGCGCGTGGAAGCCGGATCAGTATTCCAATCCGGCGAACCCGGCTGCGCACCAGGCGACCACCGGGCCCGAGATCTGGGAGGCGAGCGGTGGACGGGTCACACACCTGGTGGTCGCGATCGGCACGGGCGGCACGATATCCGGCGCGGGGCGCTACCTGAAGGAGCGGAACCGGGGTCTCACGATCATCGGCGCCGATCCAGCTGGATCGCGTCTATTCCGGCGGCCAGCCACATCCCTACCTGGCAGAGGGGATCGGCGAGGATTTCTGGCCGACGACCTACGACACCGAGATCTGTGACCTCATCGTGCGGGTCGAGGACCGGGATTCGTTCCTCACCGCCCGGGCTGCGACGGCATGCGAGGGAATCCTGATGGGGGAGTCGTGCGGGACGGCGCTCTGGGCCGCACTGCAGGTCGCGCGTGACCTCGACGACCCGGACGCACTGTTCGTGGTGGTGCTGCCGGACGGTGGGCGCAACTACCTCGCGAAGCTCTACAACGACGGCTGGTTGCGCGAGCAGGGGATCCTCGGGGCGGGGGAGGCGGTCTCGGACTACGACTGGCGCGCCACCCGCCCTTCGCTCGTCGTTCGGCGCGACGGGACCCTCGCCGCGGGCTGAGCTGTCAGGAAGCGGCGCGGTCCTGCGGCTGCCAGCCTCGGTGCTCACCCGCCTTCGCCTCGTCGCCGTACACGCACCCCGCATGCGCGCGCAGCTCCGATTCCCCCTCGTCGGCGACCATCCATGCCTCTCCAGCGGCGATTGGGTCGCCGCACAGCTCGCACTCCTGCTTGCCTTCCACTGTGCCTCCGGTGCATCGGACGTGCTTCTGAAGCCGCCGCAGCCCGCGTGCCACAATGCGCCCGATGACCGACCGATTCGAGACGCTTGCCGTGCACGCGGGAGCGGAGCCAGACCCACGCACAGGTGCGGTGACCCCGGCGATCGAGATGTCGAGCACCTTCAAGCAGGATGGGGTGGGTGGCACGCGACTCGGCTACGAGTACGGCCGCAGCGATAATCCGACCCGGCGCTCGCTGGAGGCCGCGATCGCGGCGCTGGAAGGTGCCGCTCACGGCCTCGCGTACGCATCCGGGCTGGCGGCAACCCAGAACGTTCTGTACCTGCTCGAGCCGGGCGATCGGCTCTTGATGAGCAATGACGTGTACGGGGGAACGTGGCGGCTCGCGCACCGGGTCTGGAGCCGATACGGGGTCCAGACCGACGCCGTCGACCTGTGCGACCTCGACGCCCTGGACGCTGCGCTGGGCGATCCGGCGCCGGCTCGCATGGTCTGGGTCGAGACGCCGACCAACCCGCTGCTCAAGGTGATCGATATCGCCGCGGTGGCGCGGCTGGCCGCCGGCGTCGGGGCGACGACCGTGGTCGACAATACCTTCGCCACCCCGTACCTGCAGCGGCCCCTCGAGATGGGCGCCGACCTGGTGCTGCACTCCGCCACGAAGTACCTGGGCGGGCACTCGGACGTGATCGGTGGCCTGGTCGCCACCAATTCGGATGACGTTGTCGCGCAGCTGCGCTTCCACCAGAATGCCGCGGGCGCGGTCCCGAGCCCATTCGACTGCTGGCTCATCATGCGCGGCCTGCGCACCCTTCCGGTGCGGATGGAGCGGGCTTGCGCCAACGCGGCGCTCATCGCCGCGTGGCTGACCGACCGCCCCGAGGTGGAGGCGGTTCACTATCCGGGCCTGCCGGCGCATCCCCAGGCAGAGCTTGCCGGGCGCCAGATGCGCCTTCCGGGCGCGATGGTCTCGTTCCAGCTGCGGGCGGGAGAGGAGGGCGCCCGCCGCTTCGTGGCGGCGACACGCCTCTTCACGCTGGCGGAGTCGCTCGGAGCCGTGGAGTCGCTGATCGAGATGCCGGCGGCGATGACCCACCTCTCGGTGGCCGACTCTCCGCTCGCCGTCCCGCCGGGGCTGGTACGCCTGTCGGTGGGGATCGAGGCGGCAGACGACCTCGTCGCCGACCTGGGTGCCGCGTTCCCCGCGGCGAGCTAGGCGCGGCCCCACGTGACCGGACGGCAGGGGGGCAAGGATGAGCCGCCAGAGCTCGCCGACGACAGCCCCACCGAGCTGGTGGAGACCGATGACGGTGAGGTCGTCGAGCGACTCTCCGGCGCGACGGCCACGCTCCTGCTCGCCTGGCTCATCGGTATCGGCGCGGCCAGCGCACTCCTCGGGGTCTGGCTCTTCGTCTGGATCCTGTCAGGCACGCGCCTGGGAGTCGACAGCCTCCTCTCGAGCCTCGGCTTCTACGTCGCGCTGGCGGGTGCTTCCGGCCCCTGCATCCTGTGGCTGGCGGGACGTGCCCAGGGGCACTCGCTCGCCTGGTTCGCCTGGACGGCGGCGAAGATCGGCCTGGTGATGGTCGCCATCACGGTCGCGATGGTCCTCCTGGCAGTGCTCGTCTTTGGAAGCCTGCCGGGGATCGGAGTCCTGATCGTCGACGCCATGCTGGTGGTCGCCGTGCTGCTCGTGAGCCAGCTGTGGGCGCTCGCGGTCTGGTCCGCGGACCGCTACATCGCCCGCGCCCGGGTGAGCCCCGGCTAGGCCCGCTCGCCCATCAGACCTCGTAGCTGCGTTGCGGCTCCGCGATCCCGACCTCGTGCTCGAATGCACGCGCCGCCTGCTCCCGCGCCTCGGGAGCGCCCGACGGCCCGGCCGGCAGGTGGGTCAGCAGCAGGCGCTCGACGCCCGCTCGGCGCGCGATCTCGCCAGCCTCCGCCGGCAGCAGATGACCGCGGGGCTCGGGGGGTGTCGCGTCCTCCTCGAGCGAGCGCAGCGTGGCTTCGCAGAGCAGCAGGTTGGCGCCCGCGATGAGCCGGTCGAGCTGCTCGCATGGCGCGCTGTCCGCGCTGTACACGAACAGCCGCGCCGTGTCCTCGTCGATGCCTCGGGCGGTGATCCGAAAGCCCCAGGTGGGAATGTAGTGCTGTGTCGGGCCGGGCTCGAGCTGGACGGCCCCCACCTCGAACGCTCGCTCTCCGTCGTGCTCCTCCAGCGTGAAGGCCTTCTCCCAGAAATCGGGGTAGCCCGCACCGCGAGCCATGTCGCGCATCTGGTCCATCGACCCGGGCGGCAGGACCACACGCAGCTTGCGGCGCGCCTCGTCGCGCCAGGGATAGACATAGCGCAGGGTCACGAGGTCGAGGAAATGGTCGGTGTGCATGTGGCTGATCACCACCGCGTCGAGCTCGTCGGGATGGTGCAGGCGGAGCAGCTGAGCCACGACGCCGGGCCCGGCGTCGAGCAGGAGCCTGGTTCCCCCGGCCTCGAACAGGTAGCCGGCGCACGCCTCGTCGGGATTGGGCGGGCCGGTGAACGGCCCAGCACGGTGAGGCGCATCGGTCAGGTGGCCCGAACGCGAGCTGTCAGCACGCTCAGCGCTGCTCGATGGTGGTGTAGTCCCGCGCCGTCGGGCCCGTGTAGATCTGGCGCGGCCGAGCGATGCGCGTCTCGTGCGACTCTGTCATCTCCTTCCACTGCGCGATCCACCCCGGCAGGCGGCCGATGGCGAAGCAGTTCGTGAACATGTTCTTGGGGAACCCTATCGCCCGGTAGATGAGCCCGGAGTAGAAGTCGACATTCGGGTAGAGCTTGCGCTCCACGAAGTAGTCGTCGCTGCAGCGCGACCTCCTCCAGGCGCCGGGCCACGTCGAAGAGCTTTTCGTCTGCCCCGGTGGCGGCGAGGACGCGATCCGTGGCGGCCTTGATGATCTTCGCTCGCGGATCGAAGTTCTTGTAGACCCGATGCCCGAAGCCGGCGAGGCGGAACGAGTCATTCGGGTCCTTGGCGCGGTCGACGTACTTCTGAACGTTGCCGCCATCGGCCACGATCCGTTCCAGGGTGTTGATCACCGCCTCGTTGGCGCCGCCATGGAGCGGGCCCCAGAGGGCGCTGATCCCCGCCGAAATCGAGGCATACAGGTTGACGTGGCTGCTTCCCACCATGCGCACCGTCGAGGCCGAGCAGTTCTGCTCGTGATCGGCGTGCAGGATGAGGAGCAGATCGAGCGCGCGCGCGACCTCGGGGTCCGCCTCGTAGGGCTCGGCCGGCACGCCGAACATCATGTGCAGCAGGTTGGCCGCATAGCCGAGGTCGTTCTGTGGGTAGACGTAGGGCTGGCCGATCGCCTTCTTGTAGGCCCACGCAGCCAGCGTGGGCAGCTTGGCGAGGAGGCGGTTGATGGTGATCTCCACCGCCTGATCGTCGAATGGATCGTGGCTGTCCTGGTAGAAGGTGGAGAGGCCGACCGTGCCGGCCGCCAGCACCGCCATCGGGTGCGCGTCGTACGGGAAGCTGTCGAAGAAGCGGCGCATCTCTTCGTGGATCAGGGTGTGATGGATCACGTTCGCCGTGAACCGATCCAGCTCCGCCCTGGTCGGCAGCTCCGCGTAGATCAGCAGGTACGCGACCTCCAGGAAGCTCGAGCGCTCTGCCAGCTGCTCGATCGGATAGCCCCGGTAGCGCAGGATGCCGCGCTCTCCGTCGAGATAGGTGATCGCGCTCGTGCAGGATCCGGTGCTGCCGATAGCCCGGATCGAGCGTGATCGAGGCCGGTCTCGGCGCGCAGCTGGCCGATCTCCATGGCCCGCTCGCCCTCGGTGCCGGTCACGACCGGCAGCTCGACCTGCTTGCCGTCCAGACCGATGGTGACTGTCTCGCTGCGCACCAGCATCTCGTGGCTCATCGGGCGATCAGCTCGCGCACGGCATCGCGCTCCTCGAGCAGCTCGGCGAGCGACGTGTCGATCTTGCTGCGGGCCCAGTCCCCATGCTCGATTCCCTGCACGATCTCGACCGCGCCGTCGGCCGCGGCGCGCAGCGGGAAGCCGAACACGATTCCCTCGGGCACGCCGTAGGCGCCATCGGCCGGTGCGGGGATGGCGGCAGAGAAGATCTCGCCGCTCGGCTGGGTGACGTTCCGCACCGTGTCGATGATCGCGTTCGCGGCCGAGGCCGCACTGGACTGGCCGCGGGCCTTGATGATCTCCGCACCACGCTGCTGCACGCTGGTGATGAAGTCGCCGCGCAGCCAGGCCTCGTCACCGATCACGTCGGCCGCCGGGCGCCCGCCGATCGTGGCGTGGTAGGCGTCGGGAAACTGGGTGCTGGAGTGGTTGCCCCAGATGGCGAGGTCGCGCACGTCGCCCACGGGGGATCCCGCCCTGCGGGCAAGCTGCGTCCGACCCCGGCTCTCGTCGAGCATCGTCATCGCGAACCAGCGCTCGCGCGGAAGCGCGGGCGCATTTGCGGCGGCGATCAGGCAGTTCGTGTTGCATGGATTGCCGACCACCAGGACCCGGACGTCATCCGCCGCGTGCGCGGCGATCGCTTTGCCCTGGCTCGTGAAGATGCCGCCGTTGATCGTCAGCAGGTCGTTGCGCTCCATGCCGGCCTTGCGCGGCACGGCGCCGACCAGGAGTGCCCAGTTCGCGCCCTCGAAGGCTTCGTCCGCAACCGACGTGGTGGTCACGCTGCCGAGCAGCGGAAAGGCGCAGTCCTCGAGCTCCATCCGGACCCCATCCAGGGCCGGCAGTGCCTGCTCGAGCTCGAGTAGCTGGAGATCGATCGTCGCGTCGGGGCCAAACATCTGCCCCGAGGCGATCCGAAAGAGGAGCGCATAGCCGATCTGCCCGGCAGCGCCGGTGACGGCAACCTTCACGTCGGAGTCCGGCATCTCTCTCCAGTGGGGCGGTATTTTCGAGTGTAGCGCAGCGCGATTGCGCCTCAGGACTGCGGCTCACCCGACCGATTGGCGCGCCAGTCGGAGAGCGCGGCGGCCATCGATCCGAATGCCAGCCGCGGCAGCCAGTCGAGCAGCCGTGCGCTCTCGACCCATGCGTACTCGCTCGACTCTGCGTCCAGCCGGACCGCGGCCGATGGATCGACCTGCCGCGCCAGGTAGATGCACGCGACAGCGTTGCCGGGGCGGCTGGTGTAGACCCCCACCAGTCGCACGAGCTCCACCTCCAGGCCCGATTCCTCGCGCGTCTCGCGCCGCGCAGCCTCCTCCGGGGACTCCCCCGGATCCAGGTATCCGGCCGGCAGGTCCCAGGCGCCCATCCCGGGCTCGACCGCCCGACGCAGGAGGAGGACCGACCCATCTCGCTCGAGGATCACTCCGGCGGCTGGCTTCGGATTCGCGTACCAGCGCCACGCACACCGCGCGCAGACCAACGGCTGCTCGGTCGGACGCGCGCAGTGCGGGCACAACGCGACGGTGAGGCTCACCGCACGAAGGGTAGCGCGCGATCAGCCCAGGTGGACGAGTCCCGCCAGGCTGGCCCCGATCGCCGCGAACCGTCCACCGACCGAGGGCGCCAGCGAGTAGTAGATGTTCGTGCCGCGCCGCTCGCTCTGCACCACGCCCGCGTCGCGCAGGACCTTCAGGTGGTGCGAGATGGTCGGCTGGCTGACGCCGCAGCAATCGGTGAAGTCGCAGGCGCAGGCGCCGCCGGCGGCGAGCTGCCGCACGATCTCGAGGCGCGTGGGATCGGCGAGCGCAGAGAGAAGGAGAACGTCGGGGTCAGCGGTCTTCATCGCCGCTACTATATCAGCGATTGTCTATATTGACACTGATCGATATAGTGTAGCGCGGAAAGGAGGTGGGCGCGATGCGATCCGAATGCGATTGCGAGTGCTGCGGCGACTGCTGCAGGACCGGCTGCTGCTGAGCTGAACCCCCGGCTGGCGCCGGTCGTCCCGCGCGGCGCCGGCGCTAGCCGCCCTCCGCGATACCGCGAACGCGCTCGGCGAGATCGTCGCGGGCGCGGCGAAAGGCGGCCATCCGCTCCTCGGCGCTGCCACCCACCGCGGACGGGTCGTCGATCTGCCAGTGCTCCTGCCGTCGCACGCCGGGCAGCGTCGGGCAGGCCTCCCTCGCCTCGTCGCAGACCGTCACGAGACGGTCGAAGCTGCGGCCGCCGAGCTGGTCGATCGACTTGCTCTGCTGCGAGGCGATATCGATCCCGATCTCCCGCATCGCGTCGACCGCTTCGGGCCGGAGCGCCGTCCGGACGGTGCCCGCGCTGAACGCCTCGAACCTTGCGGGCGCCCATGCCCGCAGCATCCCCTCGGCCATCTGCGACCGAGCGCTGTTGTGAGTGCAGAGGAAGATGACCCGTTCGCGGCCTGGTGCGTCCTTCGGCATTCGACGTCAGCCTACCTGGAGAGAGTGCCGCTGGGGATTCGATGTGGAGAACTACCCAGCCGGCGCCCGATCTCGGGGATAACCGGGGTTGTGGTGCCTGCCGGCCCGCCCCTATTCTCTTGGTGTCCCGGAGGGGCGACCAACAGCTCCAGAGATTGCATCAACGGACTGGCGGACGTTCCTTCGGGACGTTTCGTTGCTGCAGGCGGCGAACCACCTCGGCCGTCTCCTCGTCCGGTCCGTGGCCTGGCTCGGAGGCCGGCCCGGAGAAGGTACCGAACTGGCGATCCCCGGCATCGCCCAGGCCCGGCACGATGTAGCCCCGCTCGTTCAGCTCCCGGTCGACCGCGGCCACGTGAATGTCGACGTCCGGGTGCGCGGTCGAGAGGGTCGCGATCCCCTCCGGCGCCGCGATCAGTGAGACCTGCTTGATGCGCGCCGCGCCCCACGCCTTGAGGATGTCGACCGTGGCCGATGCGGAGCCGCCGGTGGCGAGCATCGGATCGAGGATCAGGCAGACCTGCACCGTGGCCGCGTCCGGCAGCTTGTTGTAGTACTCGACCGGCTTCAAGGTGCGCTCGTCCCGATAGAGGCCAAGATGCCAGACCTGCGCGGCCGGGAGCAGCTCCAGCATCGCATCCACCATTCCGAGGCCGGCGCGCAGCACCGGCACCAGCCCAACCTTCGGGCCGAGGCGCTCGCCCGACATCTCCTCGAGGGGCGTGGTCACCGGCGCGGCCGTCGTCTCCAGATCCGCCATGGCCTCGTAGCCGAGCAGCCAGGAGAGCTCTCGGACGAGCTCCCGAAACTGCTTCGTATCGGTCCCCGTGCCGCGCAGCAGGCTCAGCTTGTGGGCGACCAGCGGATGGTGGCTGACATGGACGTTGGAGGGGAGCGCGGGCTCAGGCATCGTCGCCGATTCTAGCGTCGCGTCTCACGTGCTCCGGACCGATCCGATCGAGCGACGGGGTCCCGAGCAGCGCCATGGCCAGCTCGAGCTCCTGCCGCACGATGGCGAGGGCGCGGGCAACCCCCTCCTCCCCGAGGCTGAGCGCGTAGAAGAACGGCCGGCCGATGAAGACGGCTCGTGCACCGAGCGCAAGCGCGACCAGCACGTCGGTGGCTCGGCGGATCCCGCCGTCGACATACACCTCGGCTCGGTCGCCGACGGCGTCCACCACCTCGCCCAGGGCATCGAGCGGCGCGACGACCGCATCGAGCTGCCGTCCGCCATGGTTCGAGACCACGATCCCACCGGCCCCGTGCTCGACGGCGAGCCGCGCATCCTCCGCCGTGAGGATTCCCTTCAGGACCACTGGCAGCGAGCTCCACGAGCGGATCTCGGCAAGATCGGCCCACGTGAGCGCGACGCCGCGCATGTCGAGCAGGTCGTCGAGGCCCTCGGGCTCATCAGGGGGGAAATTCCCCCATGGTCCGGCGAGCTCAAAGCCGTTCCGCAGGTCGCGCTCCCGGTAGCCCAGCTCGGGCAGGTCGACGGTCAGGACGATCGCGCTGTACCCCGCAGCCGCCGCCCGCTCGACGAGCCGACGCGCCTGCGAGCGGTCGTTGACGTAGAGCTGGAACCAGCGCGGCCCGGACGAGACCTCGGCGACCTCTTCGAGCGAGCGGCTCGATACGGTCGAGAGGCAGTAGAGGACGCCCTCCGCGGCGGCTGCACGGGCAATCGGCAGCTCTCCGTCAGGATGGGCGAGCGCCTGCATGGCCATCGGGGCGATAGCCGCCGGCAGGGCGATCGGCGTGCCCAGCACGCTGGTCCTCGGCTCGACCGTCGAGACGTCGACCAGCATCCGGGGGCGCAGCCGGTAGTGCCGAAAGGCCGCGCGATTCTCCGCCAGGCTGCGCTCTTCGCCGGCCCCGCCGGCCACGTAGTCGAAATGCTCGGGCGCCATGCGCCCTCGCGCGATCCCCTCGAAGTCGTCGAGGTTGAAGGCCTCTGGCATCGCGCCCGATTCTAGCGGCCGTCTCCGCAGGCCAAGCCGCGTGGGTATCGCCGCTTGGCGCTGGCTGCTAGGCTAGGGGGCCAATCACAGCTGTTCGCGCGGACCGTGCCTCCGCCCGTCACCGGATCTCGCCAGAGGAGGAAGCAAGCATGGTCTTCGGATCGAAGCGTGAAACGAAGCCAGACGGGCTGACGCGCGAAGATGTCGTCGGCAATCTCTATCCGGATAGTCTCACGAGCGAGGTCGATGTGGCCCAGTCACCAGCCGAGTTCCGCCGCGATGAGCGCGGCAATGAGAGCGTCATCGATCCGCACGCGCGCTTCAATGGCAAGTACGTGTCCGACCGAGATCTGCGGATCGAGGGAGAGGCGCAGGGCGAGATCGAGTGCCAGGGGACGTTGATCATCAGCCCGCAGGCCAAGGTGCGCAGCGGCATCAAGGCCCACAACGTGATCGTGAATGGCGATTACGAAGGGGACGTCGATTGCGGCGGCCGCTTCGAGATCGGATCAACCGGTCGCGTCAAGGGAACCGTCAAGACGCAGGTCCTGGTCGTCAAGGAAGGCGCCCATTGGGAAGGCTCCGTGACGATGAGCCGCGAGGCAGGCCCGCGCCCGGCGGCACCCCAGGGACAGGGCCCATCGGGCCAGCGCGAGCAGCCCCCGGCAGCACCGCAGCGCCAGGGAGTGCCACAGCCGGCGGGAGCGGGCGCGCCCTCCGGTAGCCAGGGGAGCAGCATCTTCAGCAAGCAGGACCGCGAGGGCTCCGGGGAGCGTCAGCCATCCAACACGGGCGGCGGCCAGTAAGCCGGAGCGCGCCCCCGGTCCTGGTCGAGGTCACCCGCGGCGACCGCGTCGAATCGCGGCATCGTGGCTCGATAGCGGTCGTCAGACCGTCGGGCGAGCGGCTCTCCGCGGCCGGAGACCCCGACCAGTTCATCTTCCTCCGCTCGTCCGCCAAACCGTTCCAGCTTGCCCCGTTCGTGGCCTCTGGCCGGTTCGACGAGTACCGCCTTGGGACCGATGCCCTCGCCATCATGGCCGCCTCGCATGCTGGCGAGGATCGCCACGTCCGGACGGTCCAGGCGATCCTCCGGACCGCCGGCGTGCCCTCCTCGGCCCTGCAATGCGGCACCCATCCACCCTTCGATCTCGAGACCGCGCAACGGCTGACTCGCGACGGCGAGCAGCCCACATCGCTGCGCCACAACTGCAGTGGCAAGCACACCGGGATGATCCTGTTCGCCAAGGCGTCGGGCTGGCCGATCGAGAGCTACTGGCATCCTGACCACCCGGTCCAGCGCCTCGCCCTGGAGACCGTCTCTGCCCTCTCAGACATTCCGCTCGAGGAGATGGCCACCGCGACCGATGGCTGCGGGGTCGTCACCTTCGGCATGCCGCTTCGTGGTCTCGCCCTCGCGTTCGCACGCCTGGCCGATCCGTCCGCCGTGGCGGATCCGCCGCTGCGCGCTGCCCTGGCACGGATCCGGGACGCGATGCTGGAGCACCCCGAGCTGGTCGCCGGCGAGCGTCGCCGGATCGACACCGGCCGTGATGCGCTCGTACCCCGGCCGGATCGTGTCGAAGGGCGGCGCGGAAGGGGTCCTGGCCATGGGCCTGCTCAAAGGTGCGACTCCTGGAGGCGCCACTCGGCATTGCGGCCACGGTCGAGGATGGCAACCTCGGCCGCCGGGCGGGCGATGTGGTCTCCGTGGAGGTGCTGCGGCAGCTCGGCCTGGTCGACGAGGTGCCGGACCGGCTCCGTGAGTTCGCGTATCCCCCAGTGCTCGATCCGCGTGGCGAGGTCTCGGGGGAGATTCGCCCCGCGTTTCGCCTCGCCTAGCTTGGCGTGTGGAGGAGGCTTGGCGCCAATGCGCGCTCAGTCACGCCATGGCGGGTGAGAAGCCTTCTGACCCCGCTCACGTGACTACGTGGCGAGCTAGGTTTTCTTAGGGGCCAGTCTGGCTCCGGTGTGTGACTGACCGATGCATAAGGGGCGGAGAGGGCCACCTCAACAAGGGCGAGCCGCGCGAGATCGGACGAGGCTGCGGTCCGAGGCCCAACACCTCAGCCCAGGATGGCGCGAACCCAGTCCGCAAGGCGGACGAAGAGCGGAGCGAGGATCAGCGCCGGCAGGAAGTTCGCGACACGGACCGCTTTGAGCTCGAGGAGCCGCAGGCCGACGCCGAGAAGGATCACACCACCGGTGGCGGAGATGGCCAGGATGGTGGCCGCGTCCATCACGTCGCGAAGCAGGAACGCGCCGGCGGCGATTCCGCCCTGCACCAGCAGGACGGTCAGCGCCGCCAGGTAGACGCCCGGCCCGAGCGCCGCCGCGAAGGCGATCGACCCGACGCCGTCGAGCAGCGATTTCACGGCGAGGAGGGTGATGTCGCCGCGAAGACCGTTGTCGAGCGACCCGAGGATCGTCAGCGGCCCAACGCAGAAGACGAGCGAGGCGGTGACGAACCCCTCGCTGATGCGCGACCGGCGGTCATCGCGCGAGAGGCGACGCTGGAACCAGCCACCGAGCTGCTCCAGGCGGTCATGGAGACCCAGCAGCTCGCCGATCGCCACTCCCGACAGCAGCGCGGTGAGGACCGCCAGGTTGTCCCCGGCGTCCGCCCCGGGATCGGTGAAGATGCGGATCGCCATCGAGACGCCCAGAACCAGGGTGTAGAGACCGAGGCCGGTGGTCAGGCTCTCCTGCATCCGGGCCGGCATCCGCGCGCCCAGGAGGAGTCCGACCGTTGCGCCGATCAGCACGGTCGCCATGTTGAGCAGGGTGCCGCTCAGGAACACGAGGCAGATTGTGTGCGAAAGTGGCCGACCGGAAGCCCGCCCGCCGCGTACGGTTCTGCCCGATGACTGAGATCGACCCGCTCGCGGGCCGGGGCTCGACCGAGGCACCGGCCCCGCGGCCGGGCCGATCGGCCAGCCAGATCGTGCTCGATGCGAGCCTGATCCTGGCGGTCACCGCGGTCGCCAGCCGCATCCTCGGCTGGGTGCGGCTGGTGGTCATCGGCTCGCAGTTCGGTGCGTCGGACCAGCTCGATGCTTACTTTGCGGCGTTCCTGATCCCCGACGCCATCTTCCAGCTCGTCGTGGCGGGGGCGCTCTTCACCGCACTGGTGCCCGTCTTTGTCAGCTATCGGGCCCGCGACCAGGACGAAGAGGCCTGGCGCGTGGCGAGCAGCGTGGTCAACATTCTTGTCCTCGCCCTCGCGGCGGTGGCGGTCGTGGTCGCGATCTTCGCTCCAGCTCTCGTTCCCGTCGTCGCTCCGGGCTTCGACGCTCCCACCACCGATCTGACCGTCCGGCTGACGCGGATCATGCTGCTCAGCCCCATCTTCATCGGCCTTGGTGCGGTCGTCACCGGGATCCTCAACACGTCCGACCGCTGGGCGGTGCCCGCCATGGCGCCCCTCGTCTACAACCTGTCGATCATCTTCGCGGCGATCTTCGTGGCCCCGATCCTGGGGGTCGAGGCCCTGGCGGTGGGGGTGGCGGTCGGCTCCCTGCTGCACCTCGCCATCCAGCTGCCAAGCCTCGCCGCGGTCGGGCAGCGATATGACCTCACGCTGGGGCTGCGTCACCCCGGCGTTCGACGCGTGGCGCTGCTCACTGCCCGCGGACGCTCGGCCTGGCGGCCGGGCAGATCAACCTGATCGTCGTCCACCGTGCTGGCCAGCGGGCTGGCGGAGGGGAGCGTCGCGGCCTACAACTACGCGTTCCAGCTCTCGATGATCCCCGCCGGGGTGGTCGGGGTCAGCATCGCCGTCGCACTCTTCCCCACCCTCTCACGCGATGCAGCACTTGGGCGCCTGAGCGAGATTCGGCGCCAGGTCGCGGGGAGCCTGCGCGTGATCGTGTTCATCGCGCTCCCGATCACGGCGATCATGATCGTGCTCGCGCAGCCGATCACCGGCGTCTTCTTCCAGTACGGCCTCTTCGACGCCCGCGCGGCGTCACGAACCGCGGGCGCGCTCCTCTTCTTCGCGATCGGCCTGGCGGCCAACTCCGCCGTTCACGTCCTGGTGCGCGCCTTCTACGCCATGCACGACACGCGCACGCCAGTCATCTGGGCGATCCTTGCGGTCGTCTTCAACGTTCCTCTCATGGTCTGGCTGGTCGGTCCGATGGGAATCGGCGGCCTGGCGCTCGCCCTCTCGATCACGGCGACCGCGGAGGCGATTGGCCTGGTATGGGCCCTCCGCAACAGGATCCACTCCATCGAGGGCGCGTCGGTCCTGCGATCCGTGCTGCGGGCGGGCGTCGCCGCGCTTGCTTCCGGACTGCTGATGCTCGGCGCCCTGCAGGTCGTGAACTCGGGCTTCGGTGCCCTCCAAGGCAGCGCGCTCGGCCGGCTGGTGGTGCTGGTCGTGCTGTCCGCTGCAGGGTTGTCGATCTACCTGCTCGTCGCCGCGGCGCTGCATAGTCCCGAGCTGGCCCAGCTGCGCGACATGGCTCGGCGGCGACTCAGCCGGGGCGCCTGACCCGAGGGCTCTCCGTTTGCCAAGCGGATGGCCGGGCCGGCATCATCGCCGGCGTGTGCGGCATCAGCGGATTCTGGGGAGCGCCTGACACCGCGCTGCTGACCGCCATGACCGAGGTGATCTGCCATCGTGGGCCGGACGACTCCGGCCATTTCGAGGCGCCCCTGGCGAGCTTGGGAAGCCGCCGGCTCTCGATCATCGACCTGGCGCATGGTCACCAGCCGATGCACAGCTCCGACGGCCGGATCCAGATTGTCTACAACGGTGAGGTCTACAACTACCGCGAGCTGCGAGAGGAGCTCGTCGCGGACGGCTGCGCCTTCGATACCGATTCGGACACCGAGGTGGTCCTGCGCGCCTACGAGGCCTGGGGGACCGATGCGTTTGCCCGACTCAACGGCATGTGGGCACTGGCCATCCTCGACCAGCGGGCATCCAAGCCACGGCTGGTCCTGTGCCGCGACCACTTCGGCATCAAGCCCCTCTACTGGACGCGATCCGGCGGACGCCTGCTCTTCAGCAGCGAGATCAAGGGCCTGCTCCAGGACGCATCGTTCAAGCCAGAGCCGAATGAGCAGCGGATCTACGAATACCTGATCGCAGGACTCCACGATCACGACCGCGACACGTTCTTCGCGGGTGTTCATCAGATTGCCCCGGCCTCGTTCGCGGTCACGGAGGGCGGCGGAGCTGCGCGGCAGCGTATTGGGAGCCCCACCTCTCACCTCCGGCGACGCGTCACCTGCCCGCTTCCGCGAGCTCTTTGAGCGCTCCGTGCGGCGACGCCTGGTGGCCGACGTGCCGGTCGGCACCTGCCTCTCCGGCGGTCTCGACTCTTCGTCGATCGTGACGGTCATGAACCAGCAGCTGCGGGCGCACGTGCCGGACGCGGCGTCCATGGGCGATCGGCTCAAGACGTTCAGCGCGATCTTCGACAACGACCCGATCGATGAGCGCGAATACATCGCGCACGTTCTCGAGGCAACCGATGCGGAAGGCAACTTCGTGCGACCTTCCTCATCGGAGTTCGTCGACGAGCTGCCGCGCGTGGTCTGGTACGCCGACGAGCCAATGGTCTCCACCGGCCCGTATGCCCAGTGGTGCGTCATGCGCCTCGCCGCCGGCAAGGTAAAGGTCCTGCTCGACGGGCAGGGTGGGGACGAGCTGCTGGCGGGCTATACGCCGTACCACTTCGTTTACCTGCGCGAGCTGCTCCGCCGCAGGCAATTCATTGAGCTGACGCGCGAGGCCTGGCGGGCGCAGACATCCTCGTGCCGATGCTGCGGCGCCGTTTCCGGGAGAGAGGCGGGGCGTTCGATCCGGGCACCGTGCTGCGCCCGGAGTTCCGGCGACGTGTGCGGCGACCCGCCGATCATCGCGTCGGCGACGACCTGAAGGTTCGCCTCGTCCAGGACCTGACCGTGTACAGCCTGCCTTCGCTGCTGCGCTATGACGATATGACGCTCGGCGGCGCGACGGTGCAGAATGTCGGCAGCGATCTTCGCTCGGACGGCGCCACCTGGACGGTCGACAGGCTGGAGTTCCGCGCGCCCGGGCTTCACCCAGGTCAAGGTCGACGGCCGGCTCTATCCGCTGGGCAAGGGTCTTGGCTTTGCCGGCGGCGCCAGCGTCGATTCCAACGATCCGAAGAATCTGATGGCCTGGCTCGCCGGACACGCCACCACGGCGGCGCAGTTCAAGCCGTGGCACGCCAAGGGCGACGTGACGCTCCGCGCGGACCGGATCGCGGTCGAGCGGCTGCGCACCGAAATCGATCGCGGCGTGGTCGAGGGCAGCCTGTCCTACGCATGGCCGGTCGGCGACCGGCCGGCGCGCCTGGAAGGCGAGCTTCGCGCCGCCGAGCTCGATCTCGACGGCGTGATCGGCTTTGGCGAGTCCGCGCTGTCCGGCCTGGGGCTGGAGCGGCCGGGCGAAGTCGCGCTGGCCATGGACATCGGCCGCGCCAAGATCGCCGGCTTCGACGCGCGCAACATCGCCGCGCGTCTCAAGCTCGACGCCGAGCGGGCTTGCGATCGAGCGGCTGTCGGTCGGCGATCTGGGCGATACGAGCTTCGTGGCCACCGGCCGAATCCAGACGCAGTCGCCGCCGGGCGGCAGCATCACGGTCAATCTCGATGCGCGCGATCTCAACGGCATCGCTGGCGCTGACGGAAAAGTTCGCGCCGGCGCTGGCCGGCCCGCTGCGCCGGCTCGCGGCGCGCCAGAAGACCGCGACGCTGCAAGCCAGCGTCAGCATGGAAAGCAGCGGCGCCGACGGCGCCAGCGGCAAGATCGGCCTGACCGGCAAGATCGGCGCGATCCGCGTCAATGTCTCGGCGAGCGCCACCGGAAAGCGCGAGGCGTTCCTGGTGACCGATCTCGGCGCGCTCGCCGGCACCGATGTCCGTATCGACGGCCAGTTCGAGGCCGACGGGCCGGGCCCGCTGCTCGGCCTGCTCGGTCTCGATCGGGTCGATCGCGGCCGAGCAGAAGCCGGCGCGGCTCGACGTGTCGGCGAACGGGCCGCTCGGCCGCGAGCTTCGGTTTGAAGGCAAGCTTGCCGCCGGGCCGATCGATGCCGGCGGCAAGGGCACGCTGCGGTTCGCGTCCGATCAGCCGGCGACGCTCGATTTCGATCAGTTCGCCGGGACCGATTGGCGGCAGCAAGGTGCAGGGCCGCGTGGGCGCTCCGCTTTGACGATGCGCCGCGGCTCGACGGATCGATCGAGGCGGAAACGCTCGACGCGCCGGCGGTGATCGCGGCGGCGATCGGCATGCCGGCCAAGCGCGGCGCGGCGGAGCCGGCTGGTCCACCGAACCGATCGCCTGGAACGCGACCGGCCTCAACGGCCGCATCGCCTTCAAGGCGCAGCGCGCCGTGTTCGCGCCGTGGCTGGTGGCGCAGCGTCTGTCCGGCGTGGCGCGGTTCAACGGTTCGGAGGTCGTGTTCGAGGACGTCGCGGGCGAATTCGGCAAGGGCCGCCTCGACGGCCGGCTCGCTGTTTCGAACGGCGCCGCCGGTCTCACGGCGCGGCTTTGCGCTCGGCATCACCGGCGCCGAGCTCGGCGCGATCTTCGCCAGCGCCGATCGCCCGGCGACGTCCGGCCGCCTGACGCTTGCAGACCGAGATCGAAGGCGCCGGCCGCAGCCCCGCCGCGTTCATCGGCTCGCTGACCGGCTTCGGCACCATCACGCTCGAACAGGCGCAGGCTTGTCGGCCTCAATCCCGACGTGTTCGACGCGGTGACCCGCGCCGTCGAGCTTGGCATTCCGACCGAGCGGCAATCGCATCCGCGAATTCGTCGCCGGCGCGCTCGACAATGCCGGCCTGCCGGTGTCGAAGGCGTCCGCCGCGATCAGCATCAACGCCGGGCAGGCGCGCTTGCGCGACATCGTCATCGGCGCCGACGGCGCCGATCTGCAGGCGACCGTCAACGTCGATCTCGCCGACGCCATGCTCGATGCGCTGCTCACGCTTGAATGCGCCGCCGCAGGCGTCGGGCGCGGCGCGTCCAGCCGTGATGGTTGCGCTCAAGGGGGCGCTGCCGGCGCCCAAGCGCACGGTCGACACCAACCTGCTGACGAGCTGGCTGACGTTGCGCGCGCTCGAGCAGCAGTCCAGGCAGATCGATGCGATGGAGCAGGCCGCTCGCGAGGCGGCGGCCGCCGCGGCGGCCGCGGCGCCGCCGAATGCCGGCCGAACCCGCGGGCCGCCGCGCCATCGTTGTTCCGGAGAGCGCGCCGGCCGCGCCGGCGCCCGAGTGCGACGAACGGGAATTCGGAGGGCGCTCAGGCGCCGGCGCTGCCGCCGCCGATCACGATCCCGGCGGCGCCGAAGCCGCGCGCCGCGCCGCGCGCGACCGACAATCGCGCCCGGCCGGCCGCGCGGCTGCCGCAAGCCGTGCCAGCCCGGCTACTCGGCGCGCAGAACTGACGTCGCCGCCCGCATCCCGATCAGGTCGCGCGTCACCGCCGGCTCGCGAGCGGGAACGGTCGTGGTTGCGATAGTGATCGAGCACGAACAGCCGGATCGCCGACGAGAGATTGCCGTGCTGGCGATCGGTGTCGATGGATGAAACAAGATCGGACAGGGTCACGTCGCGGTCGTCGGCGATTTCCTTCAGACCCTTCCAGAACGCATCTTCGAGACTGACGCTCGTCTTGTGGCCAGCGATGACGATGGAGCGTTTGATAACCGGCGACTTCATCGACGGTCTCCTGGTTCGATTCGATGCTGATCGAGAGTTTGGCGGGCCTTGTCGCGGTCCGCCGCCGTTTGGTCGCGCTCCGATTTGGAAGCGCCGTGGGCGAGCCGCTGTTCGGCGGCGTGGCTTCGGCTTTGCTGCGTGCGGCGCGCTTGCGGGCGATCCGCAGATTGACGATCTCAGCCATGCCAGAGCTCGACGTTTGCCGAATGCACGATGGTGAGCCTCAGTGTGCCCCAGCATTCCGCGCCAATTACGCCGATACGGTGGCGGGGTGGTAGCGGTATCTGACGCTACCAGAATGCAGTCGCGCAGTGATTTGGGCAAGACACGGTTGAGTGAGCGAATAAAATGACTTCGAATGAATTTGTATGCGCGAAGCACCGGACGAAAGATGAACGCAATATTGGCATTTGACGAAAGTATATTTGAATATATCGACGCCCTGTCGGGGACGCATCGCAAAGCCTCGGCATGACCCTGCGTCAGGTGAGCATTGACGAGGCGTCGCGCCGTAATGCCTTACCGGCCGGCGCGGCTGACGTTGCGTCAGCAGCTCGCCGAACCGAAAAGTCTGCGGGCGCGCCGCGGTGACACTGCGTCAGCCCGGCCGCGTCATGCGCTCCGGCCGCACCAGCCGGTCGAACTCGGCGCCGGTGACATAGCCGAGGCGGACCGCCTCCTCGCGCAACGTCGTGCCGTTCGCGTGCGCGGTCTTGGCGATCTTGGCCGCCTTGTCGTAGCCGATCTTCGGCGCGAGCGCCGTCACCAGCATCAGCGAGCGCTCCATCAGCTCGCGGATGCGCGTCTCGTCGGCCTTGATGCCGACGACGCAATTGTCGGTGAACGAGCGCGCCGCGTCGGCCAGCAGCCGGATCGATTGCAGCATGCTGTGCGGCCAGCACCGGCTTGTAGACGTTGAGCTCGAAATGGCCCTGGCTGCGCGCCGATCGTGATCGTGGTGTGGTTGCCGAACACCTGGCAGCACACCATGGTCAGCGCCTCGGCCTGCGTCGGATTGACCTTGCCGGGCATGATCGAGGAGCCGGGCTCGTTCTCCGGCAGGATCAATTCGCCGAGGCCCGAGCGCGGGCCGGAGCCGAGCAGGCGGATGTCGTTGGCGATCTTGAACAGGTCGGTGGCGAGCGCGTTCAGCGCGCCGTGCGCGAACGCGTAGGCGTCGTGCGAGGCCAGCGCCTCGAACTTGTTCGGCGCGCTGACGAACGGCAGCCGGGTGATCGCGGCGACCCGCTTGGCGAACAGCGCCGGCGAAGCGCGGATGCGCGTTCAGCCCGGTGCCGACCGCGGTGCCGCCCTGCGCCAGCGGATAGAGCTGCTTGAGCGCGAGGCGATTGCGGACGATGCCGCTCTCGACCTGCGCGGCGTAGCCGGAGAATTCCTGGCCGAGCGTGAGCGGCGTCGCGTCCTGCGTGTGGGTGCGGCCGATCTTGACGATGCGCGCGAACGCCTTGGCCTTTGTCTGCAGCGCGTCCTGCAGATGCGCCAGCGCCGGATCGAGCAGGCGCGCGATCTCCTCGGCCGCGGCGATGTGCATCGCGGTCGGGAAGCAGTCGTTCGACGACTGGCTCATGTTGACGTGATCGTTCGGATGCACCGGCGACTTCGCGCCGAGCTTGCCGCCGAGCATTTCGTTGGCGCGGTTGGCGATCACCTCGTTGACGTTCATGTTGGTCTGGGTGCCGGAGCCGGTCTGCCAGACCACCAGCGGGAAATGATCGTCGAGCTT
Source organism: uncultured Chloroflexia bacterium (assembly GCA_963799675.1). Lineage (GTDB taxonomy): Bacteria > Chloroflexota > Limnocylindria > QHBO01 > QHBO01 > JALYSK01. The sequence goes on along the minus strand of CAWCXQ010000007.1, from coordinate 14,813 downwards.
GCCGTCGATCACCTCCTGCGCGGCCGTGACGATCGCGCGCGCGCGCCGCGCGTCGAGCAGCTCGAGCGACATGGTTGACCTCGGCGGCGGCGCGCTTGACGATGCGCGAGCGCGCGGATCAGCGGCCGCGGCATGCGCTCGGTCGCCGATGCGGAAATTCTCGCAGCGAGCGCTGGGTCTGCGCGCCCCAGTAGCGGTCGGCCGGCACCTCGATCGGGCCGAAGGTGTCGGTCTCGGTCCGGGTGCGAGCCTTGGCTGGGCGTTCGTGGTCTCGAGCCTTGCGCCATCACTTCTTGCGGAAGCGGTCGAGCCGCACGACCTCGGCGCCGCCCTTGTCGGCCGGCTTGTCTGCGGCTCGTCCGGCGGCTCGTCGGGCGACTCGCCGGCGGCGGCGCGGGCTCGCCGGGACGCTGGCTGCGGCCGGCTCCTGGCGCTGCCGGCGCCGCGCCGCTTGCGCTTCGGCGGCTTGTCGCGTCTCGGCCTCCTCGGCGTCGTCGGCGTCCTCGTCCGGCGCCTCCGCCAGCGTCTCGAATTGCAGCGTGAACTGCACCGAGGATCGGCGAACGCCTTGATCGCCTCGAACGGCACGACCAGCCGCTCCGCCACGCCGCCGAACGACAGGCCGACCTCGAACGCCGTCGTCGGTCACCTTGAGGTCCCAGAACTGGTGCTGCAGCACGATCGTCATCTCTTCCGGATATTGCGCGCGCAGCCGGTCGGACAGCCGCACGCCCTCGGCGGTGCGTGTCGAAGGTGATGAAGAAATGATGCTCGCCGGGCAGCCCTTGTTCTTGCCGGCTTCGGCCAGCACGTCGCGGACCATGCCGCGCAGCGCCTCCTGGACCAGAATATCGTAGCGGATGTGATCGACGGGCATGGGACTCGACGTTGCTGAAGACGATGCTAACGCGCCGGCCGCGAATGGCATCCGCCGGACTGCGACCGCGTCCGCAATATAGGCGAGCTCGATCGGGGAAGAAGGTGGAGGCTTCTGTTGCCAGGTGCCTCCGGACCCCGCCTGACGGAGCTTAACCCGTCAGGACTTTAAGCTTGGTTTTTCAAACCGCTTACGCGGCCTGAGCAACCGGAGCATAGTTGTCGTTTGCAACTATGGTTTTGGCCCAATAACGTCGGACCCATTCCGGGCAAAAGCGCGTCCTTTACACCCTCGTCGATCCTAGTTCGGCCCCGCCGAAACCCGTCGTGCTCGGCCGGGCTTGGGTGGAGCCGCCGGGTACTGCCCCCGGGTCCGAAAGGCTTATTACGACGTCCGTTTATCGCCATATCCGGCTTGCGCCGGCACCACCAATATAGGCGCGGAAGGTTGAGGAAAGAAGAGCCGTTTCGGCAGTCCGGCCGGCGCCGCCGTTAACCACGATCGGAACTTCGGTTAACGAGTCGGATTCCGGACACTTGCCTTGGAACCCGGCGTCCTGGCCATTGATCGTTAATTCCAGAGCGCGGCGGGGATGGAAGAAGGAGAGCAGGCGGTCTTTTGAAAGGGTGGCGAAAATGCCGAGATGGCGCGCAACCTTACCGTGTCCGCGGCGGATCGAGCTCCATCGGGCGACGATCTTCCGCAGCCGTTCTGCTGGCGCTGACGGCCTCCGCTTTTCCGCAGGCACTCAAACACCGTAGTTCTCGACGCTTTGCAGCCGCACAGCGTGCGGACCTCGCTGCACAACTCCTACGATGCGCCGCGGCACAAGCCGCTCCGCAGGCCGCGAGCGTCGGAGGAAAAACCTCAGGCTACGTCGCCAAGACTGCGCGGCGGCGCGCTCGGCGCAGCGTCGATTGCCGCCTGCGACGCACGATCCAGGCGATCGGTCGGCGGTCGACGTGCTCGCTCCGCTTCAGCCGCCGCGCCGAGGCGCTCGCGCAGGGCGACTCGACGCCGCCATCGCCGACTTCGATCGCGCGATCAAGATCGATCCGAAGAAGATCGATAATCTGCTCGGCCGTGGTCTTGCCTATCTGCAGAAGCGAGACACCGAGTCGCGCCATCCGCGATTTCACTCAGGTGATCGGCCTCAACCCGCGCCATGCCGGTGCGATCCGAAACCGGGCGCAGGCCGTATCTCGCCGCCGGCGATCTCAAGCATGCGGTTGTCGGATTACGGCCTGCTGATCCGGCTCAATCCCAAGGATGCTGCAGGCCTTCTATCTGCGCGGCCTCGCCGAGCGGGAGTTGCAGGACTTCGATCGTGCGCTCGACGATTTCAAGCGGATGATCCAGATCGACGGCGAGAACGTCATGGGCCGCTATCAGCCGCGGGCTCGTGCTCTACGACATGCGGCAATATGACCGCGCCATCCGCGAATTCGATCACGCCATCAACGCCAAGCCGGACTACGCGCCGGCGTTCAATGTCAGGGGCTTGGCCTACGCGGCGATCGGCGAGACCCGCCGTTCGCTGCCAGGACTTCGACCAGGCGATCCGGCTCGACGGCAGTTTCGCCAAGGCGTTCGTCAATCGCGGCAATATCTACCAGAGCACGCACCACTACGATCTCGCGCTGGCCGATTACAGCGCGGCGGTCGAGCTCAATCCGAAGGATGCCTACTCGCTCTACAGCCGCGGCCTGACCATGCGGGCGCTGGGCCAGGACGAGGCGGCGGAGCGTGGATATCGCCAGGGCCAAGGAGATCGAGCCGGGCATCGGGCCCTGAGTCCGACGCTGGCATCGCCGGCGCGCCGCGAATTTCATGGTGATTCAATTGGCAGCGATGCAATAATTCGATTGGTCGAAGCGGCGGCCTGAGGCTAGATATTTCGGCCATGTCCGAGACCCGCCGCTCCGCTTTCCAGCCGCGCCGATTCCCGACCCACGCCGAACTTTTCCTCGCCTTCTTCAAGATCACGCTGTGGGCTTCGGCGGCACGTTGCTGTGGACGCGGCGCATGTTCGTCGAGCGAAAAGCGCTGGATGACGGCGGAGGAATTCAACGACGTCTATGCGCTCTGCCAGTTTCTGCCCGGACCCAATATCGTCAACCTCACCGCGGTGTTCGGCTCGCGGATGCGCGGGCCGACCGGCGCGATCGCGGCCTGGGCGGGATTTCTGATCCTGCCGTTCTGCGTGATGCTCGCGGCCGGCATGCTTTATGAGCGCTACGGCGACGTCGAGATCGTGCGCCGCGTGCTCAGCGGCATCGCGCCGGCCGCCGCCGGCCTGCTCATCGCGACGGCGGCGAAGATGGCGGCGCCGATGTTCCGCAGCTTCGGGCCGGCGCCGTTCGTGCGTGCTGGCGACGGCCTTCGCGATCGGCCTGATGCGCTGGCCGTTGCTGCTGGTGCTGCTCGTGCTGGCGCCGCGTCAGCATCGGGCTGGCCTGGACGATGCGGCCGAGGACGCGGCCATGAAGGCCGATGGCGACATCCTGGTCACGCTCGCGGTGCAGTTTGCGATCATGTCGCTGCTCGCGCTCGGCGGCGCCAACGCCGTGGTGCCGGAGATGCATCGTCAGGCGGTCGAATTGCGCGGCTGGATGAGCGAACGCGAATTCACCGACATGTTCGCGATGTCGCAGGCCGCGCCCGGGCCGAACGTGATGCTGGTGACGCTGATCGGCTATCATGTCGCAGGCTTCGCCGGCGCGCTCGTTACCACCCTGGCCATGTGCGGTCCGACAGCGGTGCTGGCCCATTTTCTGGGCAGGACCTGGGATCGCTTCAAAGATGCGCCCTGGCGCATGGCGGTGCAGGCGGGCGTTGTGCCGATTTCGGTCGGTCTTGTCGGCGCCAGCGCGATCGTTTTGACCCGTGCGGCCGATCATAGCTGGGTCGCCGCGGTCATTACCGTGGCCACGGCGGCGACCGCTTCTGGACGCGCTGGAACCCGCTCTGGTTGATCGGCATCGCCGGGCTGGCCGGACTCACCGGCTTGGTTTGATCGTGTCGTATTTCAGCCGCCGAAGTCGAGGTTGCTTTTTTTGGCGGAAAGCTGTCTGTTACCGAGGGGGAAATGCACATAGGTCAGTGAGGAGGGGAGTGCGTAATGTCTGATGCAACGCCATCAGGGGATTGGTCGCGTTCGGCTGCAGCGCAGCGGCAATATAATCTGGTTGGCGGCGCGATTTTGGCCGTGGCCGGGATTGATCCTGTTCGCCACGTCGTTCCTGCTGCAAAATCCCGTTCCGCTGACGGTTCGCGGCTCGATCGTCATTTTCATGGCCGTCGGCATCGCGATCTCCGCGGGTCTGTTGCGGGTGCAGAATCCGCAGGACGTCTACGGCGGCATGGCGCTGATCCTGCTGTCGCTGATCGCGTTCGTGGCGTCGAACGATCTGCCGGGCATGCGCGGCTTTGCGTTCGGTCCCGGCACCGCGCCGCGGCTTGTTTGCCTTCACGCTCGCGATCCTGTCGCTCGGCGTCGTGGTCGGCGGCCTGCTGACCGCCGGGCCCGCACGTCTCCGGCTACAAGATACGCGGCGTCATCTTCATCATCGGATCGATCCTGGCATTCGCCGCGACGCATCCGGCCGCTCGGCCTCGTGATCGCGAGCTTCTGCCACGATGGTGATCTGCGCGGCGGCGGCCGAAGACGTGAAGTGGCGCGAGACGCTGATCGTCGCGGCCGTCGTGACGGCCTTCTGCTCAATTCTGTTTCCCTATGGCCTGAACCTGCCGTTCCAGCTTTGGCCCCGGTTCTGGTGATCGGCGAGAACGACCATGTATGACCTGATTGCAAATCTCTGGCTCGGCATGGGCGTGGCCGTCACGCCGACCAACGTCTTGCTCTGCCTGATCGGCGCGCTGGTCGGCACGCTGATCGGCGTGCTGCCGGGCATCGGCTCGCTCGCCACCATCGCCATGCTGCTGCCGATCACCTTCGGCCTGCCGCCGGTCGGCGCGCTGATCATGCTCGCCGGCATCTACTACGGCGCGCAGTACGGCGGCTCGACCACGTCGATCCTGGTCAACATTCCAGGTGAATCGTCGTCGGTGGTCACCTGCCTCGACGGCCACGAGATGGCCAAGCAGGGCCGCGCCGGCCCCGCGCTCGCCATCGCCGCCATCGGCTCGTTCTTCGCCGGCTGCGTCGCCACCGTGCTGGTGGCCGCGCTCGGCGCGCCGCTGACCAGCCTCGCGCTGCTGTTCGGCCCGGCCGAATACTTCTCGCTGATGTGCCTCGGCCTGATCTTCGCGGTCGTGCTCGCCAAGGGCTCGGTGCTCAAGGCGCTGACCATGATCCTGACGGGCCTGCTGCTGTCGATGATCGGCTCCGACCTCGAGACCGGCGCCGAGCGCATGACCTGGGGCATCCCGGAACTGTCCGACGGCATCGGCTTCGTCGTCGTCGGCATGGGCATGTTCGGCTTCGGCGAAATCCTGCGCAACCTGGAGCAGCCGGGCAGCCGCGAGATCGTCCAGGCCAAGGTGACCGGCCTGATGCCGACGCTGCCGGACCTGAAGGCGGCGGCCGGCGCCATCGGCCGCGGCACGGTGATCGGCTCGCTGCTCGGCATCCTGCCGGGCGGCGGCGCCATCATCGCGTCGTTCGCCGCCTACACTCTCGAAAAGCGAGTGTCGAAGAACCCGGAGCGGTTCGGCCGTGGCGCGATCGAAGGCGTTGCGGCGCCGGAAAGCGCCAACAACGCGGCGGCGCAGACCTCGTTCATCCCGCTGCTCACCCTCGGCATCCCGCCGAACCCGGTGATGGCGCTGATGGTCGGCGCCATGACCATCCACGGCATCGTGCCGGGCCCGCAGGTCATGACCAAGCAGCCGGAGCTGTTCTGGGGCATGATCGCCTCGATGTGGATCGGCAACCTGATGCTGGTCGTCATCAACCTGCCGCTGGTCGGCATGTGGGTGCGCCTGCTGCGCGTGCCGTACCGCCATCTGTTCCCGATGATCGTCATCTTCTGCTGCATCGGCGTCTACTCGCTCAACAACGCGCCGTTCGACGTGTCGATGACCGCGATCTTCGGCGTCGTCGGCTACTGGCTGGTGAAGCACGACTTCGAGCCGGCGCCGATGATCCTGGGCTTCGTGCTCGGCCCGCTGATGGAGGAAAACCTCCGCCGCGCCATGCTGATCGCGCGCGGCGATGCCATCGGTGTTCGTGACGCGGCCGATCTCGGCGACGCTGCTGGCGATCGCGCTGTTCCTGCTGGTGCTGGCGGTGCTGCCGTCGATCCGCGGCAAGCGCGACGAGGTGTTCACCGAGTAGGCCGCAGCGCTGCGACGAATTGGCACAAGCCCCGACGGGATCGCGTTCTGCATCCGCTCGGGGTTTTTCTTTGCAGCGTGGGCTGCGATGAACAGCTGGCACCGACGCATTCGAGGGAGGCGACAGATGCCATCGTCAAGATTCATGGCTCGGCGCTGCAGCCGGCCTGTTCGCGCTCGCGCTTGCGGCAGCGCTCGGCCGTCGGCGCAGGATTATCCGGCCCGTCCGATCACCGTGATCGTGCCGTTCGCGGCCGGCGGCCCGACCGACGTGATCGCGCGCATCGTCGGCGATCACATGTCGAAGCACGCTCGGCCAGCAGCTCGGTGATCGAGAACGTGGTCGGCGCCGGCGGCACCACCGGCTCGACCCGCGCCAAGCGCGCCGACGCCCGACGGCTACACCATCATCATGGGCCACATGGGCACCCATGCGGCGTCGCGTCGGCGCTCTATCCGAACCTGCACTACGACCCGGCGAACGACTTCGAGCCGATCGGCATGGCGGCCGGCACGCCGATCCTGATCCTCGCCAAGAAGGATTTCCCGCCGAAGGACCTCAAGGAATTCGTCGCCTACGTGAAGGCGAACGAGACCAAGCTCAACATGGCGCATGCCGGCGTCGGCTCGGTGTCGTTCACCACCTGCCTGCTGCTCAACTCGATCATGAAGGTGAAGCCGACCTCGATCCCGTTCAGGGCACCGGCCCGTCGATGAACGCGCTGGTCGGCGGCCAGGTCGATTACATGTGCGACCAGATCGTCAACGCCGTGCCGCAGATCAAGGGCGGCACCATCAAGGCCGTACGAGACCCACAAGATTGTGCAAAAGGGGGCGGCGTGAGCCGCCCCTTTTCGTTTGCGCGCGTACTATATAGAAGGAGCAGCGGCCGGCTTCGCGGCGGCAGCGGCCGCGGCGGTAAACTTCGGCCCGTCGCGCTGAGTCGCGGAACTGAGAGCGGGCGATGCGGCAATATCTCGAACTGATGGAACACGTGCTCGCCGACGGCGTCGAGAAGCGCGACCGCACCGGCACCGGCACGCTGTCGGTGTTCGGCCATCAGATGCGCTTCGATCTCGCCGAGGGCTTTCCGCTCGACCACCACCAAGAAGCTGCACGTCAAGTCGATCGTCCACGAGCTGCTCTGGTTCCTGGCCGGCGACACCAACGTCAAATATCTCAACGACCACGGCGTGCGGATCTGGGACGAATGGGCCGACGAGCACGGCGATCTCGGCCCGGTCTACGGCCAGCAATGGCGCTCCTGGCCGGCGCAGGACGGCCGCACCATCGACCAGATCGCCAATGTGGTGGAGATGATCCGGCGCAATCCGGATTCGCGCCGCCTGATCGTCACCGCCTGGAATCCCGGCCGACGTCGACAAGATGGCGCTGCCGCCGTGCCATTGCCTGTTCCAGTTCTATGTCGCCGACGGCCGGCTGTCCTGCCAGCTCTATCAGCGCTCGGCCGACATCTTCCTCGGCGTGCCGTTCAACATCGCCTCCTATGCGCTGCTGACCATGATGGTGGCGCAGGTGACGGGGCTGCAAGCCCGGCGAGTTCATCCACACCTTCGGCGACGCGCATCTCTATCTCAATCATCTCGAGCAGGCGCGTCTGCAGCTGTCGCGCGCGCCGCAGCGCGCTGCCGACGCATGCGGATCAATCCCGACGGTGAAGGACATCTTCGCCTTCCGCTACGAGGATTTCGCGCTCGAAGGCTACGAGCCGCACCCGCACATCAAGGCCGCAGGTGGCGGTGTGAGCGCGGCGCGAGCCGCCGCGCCGCATCGCCATCGTCCTCCTCGCCGCCGTCGCCGACAACGGCGTGATCGGGCGCGACAATGCGCTGCCGTTCCGCCAGAGCTCCGACCTCAAGCGCTTCAAGTCGCTCACCATGGGCAAGCCGGTGGTGATGGGCCGCAAGACCTATCGTGTCGATCGGCAAGCCGCTGCCCGGCCGGACCAACATCGTGGTCAGCCGCGATCGCGAGCTTTGCGCCGCGCCGGGCGTGGTCGTGGCGCCGCAGTCTCGACGCGGCGCTGGCGGCGGCGCGTGGCGACGCGCTGCGGCGCGGCGCGGACGAGATCGTCGTGATCGGCGGCACCGACATTTTCGCGCAGACGCATGCCCCTTGCCGACCGCATGGAGATCACCCATGTGCACGCGCGGCCGGAGGGCGACACGTACTTTCCGCCGATCGATGCGACACAATGGCGCGCCGTCGCGCGCAGCGATCATCCGGCCGGGCCGCGGGACGAGGCTGCGTTCAGCTACGTCACCTACGCGCGGGCTTGAATTCGCGAGCAATGGGAAAGACGTGTCCGGCCAGCACGTTGACGCATGCGCGGCGGCGTGCGTTGTAAGCGCGCGGACGGCTCCCATATAACCTCACCAGCAAAACGGCCGCCGGCGATGCGCCGGCCGCCGAGGAGAGCATTTCATGCCATGGAGCAATCAGGGCGGCGGGCCCTGGGGATCGGGCGGAGGCAAGGGGCCGTGGGGCTCCGGGCCGCAATCGTCCGGGCCGACGCCGCCCGACCTGGAAGAATTGCTGCGGCGCAGCCAGGACAAGCTGCGGCAGCGTGCTGCCGGGCGGCAATCTCGGCGGCCGCGGCTTTGCGCTGATCGCGCTCGGCGCGATCGTGCTGTGGGGCGTTTCCGGCTTCTTCCGGGTCGAGCCGGACGAGGTCGGCGTCGTGCTGCGCTTCGGCAAGGAGGTCCGCGAGGTCCAGCCGGGCCTCAACTACCATCTGCCCTATCCGATCGAGACCGCGCTGACGCCGAAGGCGCTGCAGGTCCGCAAGATCGACGTCGGCATGCGCATCGTCGACGATCTGCGCCGCGGCACCACCGTGCGCGACGTGCCGGAAGAAAGCCTGATGCTCACCGGCGACGAGAACATCGTCGATGTCGATTTCTCCGTGCTGTGGCGGATCAAGCCGAACGGCGTCGGCGAGTACCTGTTCAACATCCAGAATCCCGAAGGCACGGTGAAGGCGGTGGCCGAAAGCGCCATGCGCGAGGTGGTCGGCCGCTCGGAAATCCAGCCGATCCTGACCGGCGCGCGCCAGAACATCGAGGTCGCGGTGCAGGAGCTGATGCAGAAGACGCTCGACACCTACGGCGCCGGCGTCCGGTCCAGCAGGTGCAGATGCAGAAGGTCGATCCGCCGGCGCAGGTCATCGACTCCTTCCGCGACGTGCAGGCGGCGCGCGCCGACCTCGAGCGCGCGCAGAACGAGGCGCAGACCTACGCCAATCGCGTGGTGCCGGAGGCGCGCGGCCGGGCGGCGCAAATCCTGCAGGGCGCCGACGCCTACAAGTCGCAGACCGTCGCCGAGGCGACCGGCCAGACCTCGCGGTTCACGCAAGATCTACGACGAATACAAGAAGGCGCCCGAGGTGACGCGCAAGCGCATGTATCTCGAAACCATGGAGCGCGTGCTGGGCGGCACCGACAAGATCATCCTCGATTCCAGCGGGCAGTCCGGCTCGCGGCGTGGTGCCCTATCTGCCGCTCAACGAGCTGACGCGCGGCCGCCGGCGCCGGCCGCAGAGCGGGAGCCGCGCGATGAGACTCGGCATCGCAGGAGGCATCGTCCTCGTCCTCGTTCTCGCCGCGATCGTGCTCGGCTATTCGTCGCTGTTCACCGTCTATCAGACCCAGCAGGCGCTGGTGGTGCGGCTCGGCCAGCCGGTCCGCGTCGTGACCGAGCCCGGCCTCAACTTCAAGGTGCCGCTGATCGACAGCGTGATCGGCATCGACAAGCGCATCCTCGATCTGGAAAACCCGGCGCAGGAGGTGATCGCCTCCGACCAGAAGCGCCTCGTGGTCGACGCCTTCGCGCGCTACCGCATCCAGGAGCCGCTGCGCTTCTACCAGACCGTCAACACGATCCAGGGCGCCAACTCGCAGCTCTCGATCCTGCTCAACGCGGCGCTGCGGCGCGTGCTGGGCGAGGCGACGCTCACCCATGTCGTGCGCGACGAGCGCGCGCAACTGATGGCGCGCGTGCGCGAGCAGCTCGACAAGGAGGCGCAGGTCTACGGCATCTCGGTGGTCGACGTGCGGATCCGCCGCGCCGATCTGCCGGAGCAGAACAGCCAGGCGGTGTACCAGCGCATGCAGACCGAGCGGCAGCGCGAGGCCGCCGAATTCCGCGCCCAGGGCAGCCAGAAGTCGCAGGAAATCCGCTCCAAGGCCGACCGCGACGTCACCGTGCTGGTCGCCGAGGCGACCTCCAAGTCGGAGCAGGTCCGCGGCGAGGGCGACGGCGAGCGAAACCGCATCTTCGCCGAGGCGTTCGGCAAGGACGCCGACTTCTTCACCTTCTATCGCTCGATGCAGGCCTACGAAGCCGGCATGCGCCACGGCGACACCCGCATGGTGCTGTCGCCGGATTCGGAGTTCTTCCGCTATTTCGTCGATCCGTCGGGCAAGCCGCGCGAAGCGCGCCGCCAGGCGGCACCGGCGCCGCGACGCCGGCCGCGCCGGCCACGCCGAGATAGCGATCCCGCGGATCGACAGCACGATGACGGTTGGCGGGAATGTCCGACTTTCTGGTCGCGATCGGTCTGGTGTTCGCCATCGAGGGGATTCTGTTCGCCGCCTTTCCCGGGCCGGTGAAGCGGGCGATGGCGCATGTCACGGAGACGCCCGACGGCGCGCTGCGGCTGGTCGGGATCGCTTCGGCGGTCGTCGGCGTGCTGCTGGTCTGGCTGGTCCGGGGCTGACGCGTGGCGGACGAGCCGCTTTTCCGCCCCAATCCGCCGGTTCAGTCGCTGTTGACGAGTCGATCCGGCCTGCCGCGCCACAGGTCGCCTTGCGTCCGTCCCGGCGTGGATGCACTGTCGATACAACACGCTTTTCCAGGAGAATTGACGGCCATGGCCCGCCTGCTCACCGCTCTCGCGCACGCCATCCGGCAACCGGCATTGTCCGCGATTGCCGCCGCCGCGCTCGCGCTGCCGACGCTCGCGACGCCGGCATTCGCGCGCGGCCCGGAAAACATCGCCGACGTCGCCGAGAAGGTGATCGACGCGGTGGTCAACATCTCGACCTCGCAGAAGGTCGAGGCGCGCGGCGGCACGCGACGCAGCGATGCCGCAGCTTCCGCCGGGCTCGCCGTTCGAGGAGTTCTTCGAGGAGTTCTTCAAGAACCGCCGCGGCCAGGGCGGCGACGACCAGACGCCCAACCGCTCGCCGCGCCGCGTCAACTCGCTCGGCTCCGGCTTCATCGTCGATGCCGCCGGCATCGTGATCACCAACAATCACGTCATCGCCGAGGCCGACGAGATCACCGTCATCCTCACCGACGGCACGCGGCTCAAGGCCGAAGTCGTCGGCCGCGACACCAAGACCGATCTCGCGGTGCTGAGGGTCAAGCCGCCGACCAAGCCGCTGAAGGCGGTCAAGTTCGGCGATTCCGACAAGCTGCGGCTCGGCGAATGGGTGATCGCGATCGGCAACCCGTTCAGCCTCGGCGGTTCGGTCACCGCCGGCATCGTGTCGGCGCGCAACCGCGACATCAATTCCGGGCCCTACGACAACTACATCCAGACCGACGCCGCCATCAATCGCGGCAATTCGGGCGGGCCGCTGTTCAACCTCGATGGCGACGTGATCGGCGTCAACACCGCGATCATCTCGCCGTCCGGCGGCTCGATCGGCATCGGCTTTGCGGTGCCGTCGAAGGTCGTGCAGATGGTCACGGCCAGCTCCAGCAGTTCGGCGAGATCCGGCGCGGCTGGCTCGGCGTGCAAGATCCAGCAGGTCACCGACGAGATCGCCGAGAGCCTCAATCTCAAGCCGGCGCGCGGCGCGCTGGTCGCCGGCATCGACGACAAGGGCCCGGCCAAGCCCGCCGGCATCGAGGCCGGCGACGTCATCGTCAAGTTCGACGGCAAGGACATCAAGGAGATGCGCGACCTGCCGCGCATCGTCGCCGACACGCCGGTCGGCAAGGACGTCGAGGTGATCATCGTCCGCAAGGGCAAGGAAGAGAAGAAGACCGTCAAGCTCGGCCGGCTCGAGGACGACGAAAGCCGGTCAAGGCCTCGGTCGACGCCGACGCCGCCCGAGGAGAAGTCGGTCGTGCAGAAGTCGCTCGGCCTGCAGCTTTCCAACATGAACGACGAGCTGCGCAAGAAGTACAAGATCAAGGACTCGGTCAAGGGCGTGGTGATCACCGGCGTCGATGCCGGCTCGGTCGCCGCCGACAAGCGGCTCGCCGCCGGCAGCACGATCGTGGCGATCGAGCAGGAGCAGATGGCGGCCGCCGGCCGACGTGCAGAAGAAGGTCGATGCGCTGAAGAAGGCCGGCAAGAAGACCGCGCTGCTGCTGGTCGCGACCGCCGAAGGCGACATGCTGTTCGTGGCGCTGCCGATCGAGTAGATCGTAGCACGCAGAATGCGAATGGCGGACGGGCTGGTCCCCTCCGGCTGCCCGTTTCTTGCGGTCAATCCAGCACGTGGCTGACCATGCCGTCGGCGAGCTTGGGCTCGAACCAGGTCGATTTCGGCGGCATGATCAGCGCCGGCGTCCGCGACCGCCATCAGGTCGGTCATCTGCGTCGGGTAGAGCGCGAAGGCCGCCGCCATCTCGCCGGACGCGACCCGCCGCTCCAGCCCTTCCAGGCCGCGGCCGCCGCCGACGAAATCGATGCGCTTGTCGGTGCGCTGATCGGCGATGCCGAACAGCGGCTCGAGCACGTTGCGCGTCAGCAGCGTGACCGGCAGCCGGCCGATCGGATCGTCTGCGGGCACGAGCTCGGGATCGAGCGTCAGCCGGTACCAGCGGCCGGCGAGGAACATGCCGAACTCGCCCGACGCGGCCGGGCCGCACCGGCTGATCCGACGCCGCGACCGCGAAGCGCTCGCGCAGCGCCGCGAGCAGATTGCTCGGCGCTGCGGCCGTTCAGATCGCGCACCACGCGGTTGTAGTCGAGGATGGTCATCTGGTGATGCGGGAAGATCACCGAGAGGAAATAGCCGTGCGAGCCGGTCGTGCCGCCGCGCGCCTGCGCGACGCGCGCGGCGGCGGCCGAGCGGTGATGGCCGTCGGCGATGTAGATCGCCGGCAGCGCGTCGAAGGCGCGCGGTCAGCGCGCGCGATCGTCGCCTCGTCGTCCACCACCCACATCTGGTGGCGCACGCCGTCGTCGGCGGTGACGTCGACCGCGGGCGCGCCGGCGCGGCCTCGGCCAGCATCGCGTCGATCGCCGGCGCGGCCGGATAGGCCGATCATCACCGGCCCGGTCTGGGCGTTGACCGCCTCGATCTGGCGGACGCGGTCGTCCTCCTTCACCGGCGTGGTCAGTTCGTGCTTGCGGATGCGGTTGGTCGCGTAGTCGGCGATCGAGGCGACGGCGGCGAGCCCGGTCTGCGCGCGGTCGCGCCAGGTCAGCCGATAGACGTAGTAGAGCGGCGTCGGCGTCGCGCATCAGCACGCCGGCCTTGACCATGCGCTGCGAGGTTCTCGGCGGCCTTGGCGTAGACCGCGCGGTCGTAGGGGTCGATCGCCGGATCGAGGTCGATCTCGGGCTTGGAGATGTGCAGGAAGCTCCACGGCTTGCCCTCGGCGCGCTCGCGCGCCTCCGCGCTCGACAGCACGTCATAGGGCGGCGCCAGGACTTCGGCGGCGCGCCCGGGCGCGGGACGCAGCGCGCGGAACGGCTTGATCAGGGACACGCGGGCTCCTCTCGGTGGTGCGATGCGGATGGCGCTCATGGTTTAGTCGGCGTTGGAACGCGGTTCAATATCGGCTGAGCTCCTGTGCGCATGTCCCGAGCCCGGCGCCATCCTGATCGCAGGCCCGACCGCGAGCGGCAAGTCGGCGCTGGCGCTGGCGCTGGCCGAGCGGCTCGGCGGCACCATCGTCAACGCCGATTCCATGCAGGTCTATCGCGATCTGCGCATCATCACGGCGCGGCCGAGCGCGGCGGAGGAGGCCCGGGTGCCGCACCGGCTCTACGGCCATGTCGATGCGGCGGAGAACTATTCGGTCGGGCGCTGGTGCCAGGATGCGCGGGCGGCGCTGGACGAGGCCGGGCGGCAGGGCGCGCTGCCGATCCTGGTCGGCGGCACCGGGCTCTACTTCAAGGCGCTGACGCAGGGGCTTTCGGCGGTGCCGCCGACGCCGCCCGAGATCCGCGCCGCGGTGCGGGCGCGCTGCGACGCCGAGGGCGCCGCGGCGCTGCACGCCGAGCTTGCCCGCCGCGATCCGGCGATGGCCGCAGCGGCTCAAGCCCGGCGACCGCATGCGGATCGCGCGCGCGCTGGAGGTGCTGGAGGCGACCGGCCGCTCGCTCGCGGACTGGCACCGCGACGGCATGCCGGCGATCCTCGACCCGGACGCGGCGCTGAAGATTTTCCTCGCCGTCGACCGCGCCGAGCTGCACCGCCGGATCGACGCCCGGTTCGACGCCATGCTGGCGGCCGGCGCGCTGGAGGAGGTGAGGGCGCTCGCCGCGCGCGGCCTCGATCCGATGCTGCCGGCGATGAAGGCGCATGGCGTGCCCTGGCTGCGGCGGCATCTGGCGGGCGAAATCGGCCTGGAGGCGGCGGCCGAGGGCGGCAAGCACGACACCCGCCGCTACACCAAGCGGCAGGTCACCTGGTTTCGCCACCAGATG
>CAWCXQ010000006.1:0-18919 GCA_963799675.1 uncultured Chloroflexia bacterium | reverse complement strand
ACCACAGCGCCACGCTGCTGCCCGGTGGCAAAGTGCTGGTGGCAGGCGGCGGCGGCACCGGCCAACTGGCCTCCGCCGGCTGTACGACCTGGGCAGCGGGACCTGGACCGCCAGCGATCACATTAACGAGGCCCGGACGTCACATACCGCCACGCTCCTCCCGATGGCAAGGTGCTGGTGGCGGGCGGCGGCGCCAGGACGGGCCCCCAGCTGGCCTCTGCCGAGCTGGGGGCACGACCCTGGTAGCGGGGACTCATCAGCCGCTTCCCGGCTAGCACCGACCTCCGGAACGCCTAGCCAGTGCGCAACCCATCTTCGCTGGTGGCCGATCGTGAGCTCAGCAAGTGGCGCAAGGCTTTCTGGCAGCCCTCGGCCCACGGGTGGGAGCTAAGGACTGTGATCCAGGGGACCGCGCGAGGTCACGCATCGCATCGGCCTGAGAATGGTGGCGCGTCTGGCGCGTCCTTCCCAGCGCCGCGCACTGTACCCCCAGGGCAGGGGCCGATGTGCTCGATGTCGTGGCGGTTTGGGGAACCTCGCTCGAGTGCAGCGGTCTGTCGCCCCAGCCTCCTGTGCTCGGATGCCTTGCCTGGTTTAGTACGCGCCGGGGGCCGTTACACGCCGGGGCGCTGCACCGATGAGCTATGAACGACAGCGCGGAAAGGACGCGCCCGTGGACGCACGGGCTCGCCGTCAGTCAGAGCTGACCATGGGCCACGCCTGTTGGGTCATACGCGAAGCCGCCATCGCGTGGCGGGACCGTCGAGATCGTCCACAGCACACGAGTGACGGCCGCCACGCAGTGGCACGGCCAGTGACCAGCCGGTGATCAGGCCGGCAATGATCAGCAGCAAGGCCACTCCACCCAGCACACTCGCGGGAACCATGAACGCGTCCGGCGATGCGATCACGCTCCCACTTCCGCCACGATGCACCTGGTCAGCCCGATGGCGCCGATCAGCAGCGTCGCACCTCGCGCATCGTCGATCACGGGGATCGCCCACCCAGCCGCGTATGCGGTGTAGGTGAGGGCCACCATCCCGACAAGCAGATAGTCGCACCATCTCTCCAAGTCAGTCATCTTCTTGCCTCCTCTCGGATGGGCTACTGCCGTTTAGCTCGCGGCGTGGATCTGACGGCCAACACGTCCTTCAGGCAGACGCCGAGCGGCGAGTTCCGCGCCCGCCGCAGACCGCCAAGTCGCCAAGCCGGAGAGAGCAGTGTCCAGGCCCGGCGTAGACCGCGTAGGCGAGCGCGACAGCTACGACGCCGCGACCGCCACGCCAAGCAGCGCCGTGCCGATCCGCCAGTTAGCCGATCACCGCCGCCAGGACTGCGAATGCCGAAATGCCGAGCGTGGTAAGGCTGATCGTCAGCCATGCCGGGGACGAGGACGTCGTGCCGAGCCCATCCCGGATCGCAACGGTGCACATGGCCAGGCCCAGCGCGAAGAGCGCTACGATCGTCCATCGGCCCTTTGGGATCCCTGGCAGGCGCCCGGTTGAGAAGACGAGCGTGAACGCCACGGCGGCCATCACTGCCAGGACTCGGTGAGGCGATCTCGATTGCCATTTCCTTGCTCCTTTCAGAGTACTCGCGTTACGCCGGGCCGGCCCGCCGCGGGCTGCGCCGGCTTCGCTGTTGCCATAGTTTTGGGCTGCAAGTGCGGCGTCCGGATCGGGGTCGCCGCGCTGCGAGGTACGGAACCAGCAATGTCAGGCCGACAAGCGCCATGACGCCAAAAGCACTGCCAGAAAGACGTCAACGGGTCGAGTCGGGGCCCACCACAGGGCCAGGCTGCTCGTGAAGGCGAGGGTGAAACCAGTCATCGTGGCCTTGGTGAGCAGGAGCCCACCGACGAAGGTAGCCCCACGGTTGGCGGCGCCAGAGGCCGACGCCGCCCCAGAACAGGAGCGGCAACAACACGGCGCCATCGATGGCGACCACTAAGTGGACGACTGGACCTGGCGCCGTGCCGGTCAGCGCGCTCGCGACCGACAGGCCGCCCCACATCACCGCAAAGAGCAACGCGGTGACAACGAGGAAGCTCGCCGCCACGCGGACCGGTGCGCGCTCGGCGATCGCCCTCAGGGCCTCTGCATCGATGCGGAACAGCAGTGCCAGCAACGCGTACAGGCTGGTGGCCACGATGCGGTGACCAGGAACAGCGGGTTCGAAGCTGCCGATCAGGAAGTAGTAGTCGAACAGGCGGAGTCGAGCAGGCCACCCGCTCCACAGCACAATGCCTGGCACCTGAACCCCTGCCGCGCCAGCCGCATCGCACTCGATTTGCAGGCGTAGCAGCCCGAGCACAAGGGTGACGATGTCCTGCCCGATCAGCCCGGCCGGCGCGGCGGGGTACGGATCGTACAAGCTGCCGCTCCGGCCGAAGGCGAGGCCGACGACCGAGGCGATGAAGAGCAGTCCGGCGAGCGCGGCAGACAGTCGGTGGACGAGTCAGGTTGCCCTTGACCACGCTGACCATCGGATCAATCTCCCTTCCGGGCTTGACCGCTGTCGTCACGCTGCTCGCACCGCGCATCGGCAGGGCGGCTCCATGCGCCGAAGCGGAATTCCGCTGTGACCGAGCTCCTCACCTCGACGGTGCGCACGCTCCAGCTCTCCATCCCGCAGTCGGCCCGTACTTGTCCTCGACCACGAACTTCTGCGCCTTCGCGATCGGGGTGGGTAGCCCTGCTCGCCTCGAAACTCGGTCTCGATGTCGCCGGCGGCTCCTCGCGGCGACTACCAGCATCCGGGTCTCGAACGCAGCTGATCGGCCAGTTGCTTGTGGCAGCCCGTCGAGCCACGAGCGCAGCGATGGATGCGACAGATCCGGCGGCTTTGGTGCATGAGCCTCATCGCGCGCGATCGCCGCGCGGATCTGCTCGCCACCCAGATGGAAGCCGAGCACGGGCGCGCCGGCCACCACGAGGTCGGCATCGGCGATCGCCTCGGGCGAGGCCTCGTCGGTGCTCAGGCAGCGGGCCTCTGGCCCGATGCCTTGCGCGACGGCTCGCGCAACGGCCGCCGTGTTGCCCCAGAGCGATTCGAAGACTACGACAGCCTTCATGGCTTCTTACCTCCGTTTCTGCCCCATTGCGACGGGGCTAGCGAACCCCGCCGGGACGGTCGTCGCGGTCGGTCGTTCTACCGAAACCCACCCTATAATTCCCGCGCGGCGCTTCTAGAGCCATTGGTCGTGACGCGCTGGGCGACGGACCGTCGAGTCGGTCGCGCTTACCCTTCAACACACGGGAGCGAGGACTAGGCTGGCCACATGCGGTTCGTGAGCTCGCCGGAGTCGGTCGCCTCGATCGCCGATGGCCAGACCGTGTTCGTGCACGGGGGCGCGGCCACACCGGCGGCGCTGCTGGCGGCGCTGGCAGTTCGCGCCCCGGAGCTCACCGGGGTCACCACGGTCGGTCTGCACCTCGAGGGACCTGCCCACACCTGGACCCGCGCGATGACTGGCCACATTCGGCATCGGGCGCTGTTCATCGGCCCCAATGCTCGGGACGCGGTGAACGAGGGGCGAGCGGATTACGTCCCGATCTTCCTGTCGGATATCCCGCATTTGTTCAGCAGCCGGATCCTGCCGCTCGACGCGGCCTTGATCAATGTCAGCCCACCGGATGCCCACGGTTTCTGCTCTCTGGGTACCAGCGTCGATGCGACGCTCGCCGCCATTCAGAGCGCCCGGACCGTCATCGCTCAAGTCAACCCGGCCATGCCGCGCACGCTGGGCGACAGCTTCGTGCACGTGGATAAGATCGACCTGGCGGTGGGGGTAGACGAACCGCCGCACGAGCACCCGGTTGCTCTGGTCGGCGCGGTGGAGCGCCAGATCGGCGCCCATGTCGCGGAGCTAGTGCCGGATGGGGCGACGCTGCAGCTGGGTATCGGCGCTATCCCGGCCGCGGTGGGGGAGGCGCTGCGCGACAAGCGGGATCTCGGCATCCACACCGAGCTCTTCACGGATACGGTCTTAGACCTCGTCGAGGCAGGCGCGCTGACCGGCGCAGTAAAAGAGATCAATCGCGGCAAGATCGTGTCCGCATTCGTCCTGGGCACGCCGCGCCTGTATCGGTTCATCGACAACAATCCGATGGTCGAGATGCGTCCGGTCGACTACACGAACGACACAGCTGTCATTCGCCGCTTCCGCCGCATGGTCGCCGTCAATTCGGCGATCGAGGTCGACCTCTCCGGCCAGGTAGTCGCCGACTCCATCGGGCGACGGCTGTATTCGGGGGTGGGCGGGCAGATGGATTTCATGCGCGGCGCGGCGCTGGCCGAGGAGGGAAGGGCGATCATCGCCCTGCCGTCGACGGCGGCGGGTGGTTCGGCGTCACGCATCGTGGCGAGCCTGAGGGAGGGGGCTGGTGTGGTGACGACTCGCGCCCACGTGCGGACCGTGGTGACCGAATGGGGCGTGGCCGAACTATTCGGGCGGTCATTGGCCGAGCGTGCGCATGCGCTGATCGCCATCGCCCACCCGGACTTCCGGAACGAGCTGCGACACGCCGCGGGACAGATGCACTTGAACCAGTAGCGCCTTGTCGGTTGCCGATGCTGGCCGTCATTGGAACGACCAGGGACGAATGCCCGGCCGCATCAGAGCCAGGTCGCCGTGGCGGCCTACATGCCATCTGGCCCACCCGAGAAGGGACCCGCGGCACTCGGATCCTCCAGCCTCGCGCCGCAGGATGGGCGCATGGTTCCTGACGACATCCGCGTCCGCCGCGTTGCTCCAGCCGACGCGCCAGACCTTGAGCGCTTCTACGCTGAGCTCTCGTCCGAGAGCCGCTCGTCCCGGTTCCACGGCGCGTCGCGCGGAATCCGTCACGAGCAGGCGGAGGATTTCGCCGCAGCGGATCACCACCGGCGCGATGGCTTCGTCGCTGTCGCCGGCGGACGCATCGTGGGTCATATGGTCCTCGAGCCACTCCGCGATGGGGTCGAGGAGCTGGCGGTCGCGGTGGACGACCGCGTGCAGCACCACGGTCTCGGGACGCTGCTCCTGGCCGCGGGTATCGCCTCTGCTCGGCTTCGCGGTGTCCGGCGCCTGGTGGCGTGGGTGCGCGCGGAAAATGGAGCGATGAAGCACCTGCTGGCCGCGAGCCGTCATCCGCTCCACCTGGCCTGGGAAGGGTCCGTGGCACGCTATGAGCTCGACGTGCCGCCATCTCCGTCAATCCATGCGGCGGCATAGCGGTCATTTTCGCCGGCCATATCGAAGCGTCAGCATTCGCAGGTGCGAGTCTGCGCCAGCGGCCTGCGGCTGACCGCTCAGCCCTCGGGCGCGCGCGAGTGCTCGAGCCGTCGCCGCGCGAGGTCACGCATGAGATCGCACGCGATGGCTCCCCCTCGGTCGCAGAGTGCGTAGCGAATTGTCCGACCGACCGGTTGCGCTTGAACGAGCCCCGCCGCATGCAGCGCGGTGAGGTCCTCGGATACGTTGAATTCAGTCGTGGCAATTCCTGATGCGAGCGACGCTATGTCGCGGGGACCCGTTCCGAGAAGGTGGAGAATCTCCAAGCGCCGCGGAGTGGCCATGACTCGGAGCAGGTGCGCTTGTGGCTGGTAGGTGGCATCCATGACAACAAGGTCCCGCATCCCGCCCCTCCCGGTCAGTGCCGGAACGACCGTTCGGCGCATGCCGTTCGGATCGTTCGCGCGACCCGCCGCCTAGTTGCGCTCCAGGTGATGGGAGAAGGCGATCCGGACATCGTGGCGCCGCCGCCGACGGCGCGCGAAAGTGTCTCCGGCCGGAACGGATACGAGCAGATGACTGCCCCGATGACGCGGTCGCGGCCACAGAAGGAAGGGCAATCGCTACATTCAAGTGACGCGCCGTGACCCTTCCGGGGGCAGTGCCTCGGGCCGTCGCGAAATGCGATGGAGCGTTCGACCGGACGCGCTGCTCGTGTCACGGTTCGACGGTCACGGTGGCAAAGTGGCCGCCTTCGTAGTGACCCGGCAGATGGCAACCTATGATCACCTCTCCTGCATCGGCGAAGTGGTACTCGAGGACCCCATCCGCAAACGCGGGCAGAAAGATCCCGTATCCGAAATGTGATACCGCGGCTTGCTCCGCAGAGGACAGACCGAGGTGCGCGTCATGGTGCATGCGCTGCTCGGTAGCCGACCCGATGAAGAGCTCGTGGTCGGTCGACGTGGGGTTGCTCACCACGAACCGGATCGTTTCCCCTGTCCTGACGCCGATCTGGTCCGGGCTGAAGCGAGCGTCCGCGGTGATGGTGAGTTCGACGACACGCGGGTCCGGACTCATCACCACGCCGCCGGCAGCTGATGAACAGGCGGCAATGATCGCCGCCATCACGGCCAGAAGCGCCGCTATTGAGGCTCGTCTTGCCATCGCACACACCTCCTGCTGCCGACGTCCCCATGCCGGGCAAAGCCGGCCGCGCCGAATCCCCCCGAATCGTGTCAGGATCCTCGAGAGCGACAAGGGCCGGAGGACCCGATCAGCGGGTGCCGGTTGTCACCGCGTTCCCCAATGGCGCCTGGAGGCTTCTTCCTGACGCGGACGCCCGTCACTGGAGGAGAGAGGCGACCTCCGCGGCGATCACACGCTCCTCGTGCGCGCGGACCACGATCACCGCCGGCGGGCCGGCGGCGATGACTGCGTCACCGTCAGTCTCTGCGAGGCCCTGCGGCACGCCGAGGATGCCAAGGCGTCGCACGATCGCGTCTCGAATTCCTGGGGAGTGCTCGCCGATCCCGCCTGTGAAGACGACGGCGTCGAAGCGCGCTAACGCCATCGCGGCGCCCGCGACCGATGCGGCGGCGCGGCGGGCAAAGATCGCAAGGGCAAGGCGAGCCTGCGGGTCACCCTCGTCGGCGCGGCGCTCGATGTGGCGCACATCAGCTGTGCCCGCGATGGCAAAGAGGCCAGAACGGTGTGCTAGCCCGTCGGCCAGCTCCTCCACAGCGACGCCGTCCTCGCCCAGGCGCAGCAGGATGCCCGGGTCGACCGAGCCGGAACGTGTGCCCATCATCAGTCCTTCGTACGGAGTGAAGCCCATCGACGTATCGATGGATCGGCCTCCCTCGACTGCGGTGACAGAGCAGCCGGACCCGAGGTGGGCTACCACCAGCCCGATGTCTTCGCCTCGCCGTCCGAGCAGATCCGCCGCTCGACGCAGACTCCACGTGACCGAGAGGCCGTGGAAGCCGTAGCGACGGATCGCCCAGCGCTGGACCCATTCGGTCGGTAGTGGATACCGCCACGCCTCCTCTGGCAGGTCGGCGTGGAAAGCGGTGTCGAAGCAGGCGACGTGCGGCAGGCCTGGCAGGAGGGCCATGGCAGCGCGCATGACCGCCGCGGCCCGCCGGTTGTGGAGCGGCGCCAGCGCGTCGAGGGCCTCGACGGCCTCGAGCAGCACCCCGTCCACCAGAGCCGGCTCACGGTAGCGGCTCCCTCCGTGGACGACGCGGTAGCCGACCGCATCGGCGGTCTGAGCCGGAAGCGCCTTGCATGCGATGCCAACCACTTCGTCGGCACCCTCCGCCTCTGCAGGCCAGTCGAGCGTCTCCTCGCCGATCGCCTCGTCGCTCCCGGCGACGAGAAGGGCGGCTTTCAGGGTGCTCGAGCCCGGGTTGAGGGCCAGGACGCGCATGGTGCCGGCTGCTCAGCCGGGCCACGTCCAGTTGCGGATGCGAGGATCATCCTCGCCATGCGCACGCGTGTAGGCGCGAGCGGCGAGGCGAGCCGCCTCCATCTCCTGGCGCAGCCCACCGGCATGGTCGATCAACCCCGGCACCCGGTCGATGACGTCCATCACGAGGTGGAATCGGTCCAGGTCGTTGAGCATCACCATGTCGAACGGGGTGGTCGTGGTGCCCTCCTCCTTGTAGCCACGCACATGGAGATTGGCGTGGTTCGTGCGCCGATACGTGAGCCGATGCACGAGCCACGGGTACCCGTGGTAGGCGAAGACGATAGGCCGATCCCTGGTGAAGAGTGCGTCGAACTCCTGGTTAGACATGCCGTGCGGATGCTCTTTCTCATCCTGCAGGCGCATGAGGTCGACGACGTTGACAAGCCGCACTCTGAGCTCAGGGAGGCGCTGCCGGAGGATGTCAGCGGCGGCGAGCGCCTCAAGGGTCGGGACATCGCCCGCGCAGCCGAGCACGACGTCCGGCTCGGCCCCGACGTTGCTGCTCGCCCACGGCCAGATTCCGGCGCCCCGCGTCGCGTGCGCAACCGCCTCGGCCATCGAGAGCCAGTTCGGGCTCAGCTGCTTGCCGGCAACGATCACGTTCACGTAGTTCCGGCTGCGAAGGCAGTGGTCGGCCACCGATAGCAGGGTGTTCGCGTCAGGCGGCAGGTACACGCGGATGACCTCGGCCTTCTTGTTCATCACGTGATCGATGAAGCCAGGATCCTGGTGGCTGAAGCCGTTGTGATCCTGGCGCCAGACATGACTGCTGAGCAGGTAGTTGAGAGAAGCGATCGGGCGTCGCCATGCGATCTCCCGGGTTGTCTTCAGCCATTTCGCGTGCTGGTTGAACATCGAATCGACGATGTGGATGAAGGCCTCGTAGCAGTTGAAGAGGCCATGGCGCCCGGTGAGCAGGTAGCCCTCGAGCCATCCCTGGCAGGTGTGCTCCGACAGGATCTCGAGCACACGGCCGTCGGGGGCCAGATGCTCGTCCGTTGGAAGCGTTCCAGCGGACCAGGCCTTGTCGGTTGCGTCAAAGACGGCCTGGAGCCGGTTGGAGGCAGTCTCGTCGGGCCCGAAGAGCCGGAAGGTGTGCGGGTTGAGGCGGATCACCTCGCGCAAGAATGTGCCGAGCACCTGGGTCGCCTCCGACGACGAGCCGCCCGGTTTCTCGACCATGACGCCGAACTCACGGAAGTCAGGCAGATGTAGGTCGTCCAGCAAGCGGCCGCCATTCGTATGCGGGTTGGCGCTCATGCGCCGATTGCCCTTCGGCGCCAGCGCGGCGAGCTGGGGAACCAGGGCACCGGCACCGTCGAACAGTTCGTCCGGCCGATAGCTGCGCATCCACTCCTCAAGCAGCACGAGATGCCCTCTGTTAATACGCACATTGGCGATCGGCACTTGGTGACTGCGCCACGTGTTCTCGACCGGCTCGCCGTCGACCTCCTTTGGTCCGGTCCAGCCCTTAGGCGTGCGAAGCACGATCATCGGCCAGCGCGGCCGGCCCGTCAGGCCGGTACCGCCGCGCGCGGTACCCTGGATCGCGGCGATCTCGTCGATGACCGCGTCGAGCGTTCCGGCCATCTGGCGATGGACATCGGCGGGGTCGTCGCCAGAGACGAAGCGCACCGTATGGCCGAAACCCTCGAGCATCGAGCGCAGCTCGCTCTCCGGAATCCGAGCCAGCACGGTGGGGTTAGCTATCTTGTAGCCATTCAGGTGAAGAATCGGCAGCACCGCTCCATCCCGGCGCGGGTCGACCCACTTGTTGGCGTGCCAGCTCGCGGCCAGCGGCCCGGTCTCCGCCTCACCGTCGCCGATGACGCAGGCGACGAGCAGGTCCGGGTTGTCGAAGGCGGCGCCATATGCGTGCGAGAGCGCGTAGCCGAGCTCACCGCCCTCGTGGATCGAGCCCGGCGTCTCCGGCGCAACATGGCTCGGGATGCCACCTGGGAAGCTGAACTGCCGAAAGAGGCTACGCATTCCGTCGATGTCCTGGCTGATCGAGGGATATACCTCGCTGTACGTGCCCTCCAGATACGCGTTTGCGACCAGCCCGGGACCACCGTGGCCAGGCCCGGTGATGAACATCGCGTTGAGATCGCGGGTACGGATCACCCGATTGAGATGGGCGTAGATGAGATTCAAGCCCGGGCGGTACCGAAGTGGCCAAGCAACCGGGGCTTCACGTGCTCAGCGATGAGTGGCTCTCGCAGGAGCGGATTGTCGAGCAGATAGATCTGGCCAACGCTCAGGTAGTTGGCCGCACGCCAGTAGGCGTCGATCCCGCTCAAGGCATCCGGGTCGAGCGGACCCGCCGACGCCTGTGCGCCTGTCCGGGCGGTGGTACTCATCGAGATGGCGTCCTCCGGGCAGTGTACGAAAGAGGCTACCAAGCCCGCAATTCGCCGACGAGGTCCAGACCGGGCGCCCGGTAGCGCGACTGGGCCTCGCCGGACGCGCGGCGAACCCGCCGCGATGGCCCGAATGGCCCCCAACAAGGGTCTCTACGGCACATGGGGCACGCCCCCCGGAGCCCATACGCTGCGAGTGGAGGACTGAAAATGAGTACCGCGTATCTCATGGCCGATGTCCGCCGACTCGCAGTGATGGTGGGCATGACCGATGAAGTCGAGCTCGACCAGCTGCGCCGCGGCTTGACCGTCGCGCTCGACGATGCCGACTGGCCGCCTCACGGAACCCGATACGACATGCCTGGCACCGAGCTGAAACGTTCGGACCTGACGCGGGCGGTCGACGTGGCCCAGACCGCCGCCTGACCCAGCTTCCGGGGAGGGGCCGGGCGCGATCCCTACCCGAGCCCTGCCAGCACGGGGACGCTTCGAGGCAGCCGGGCCGGCACCTGTCCACGCACGACCAGGATGGACGACCGCCCGTGGAGCAGCACCTCATGCGCTACGCTGCCGGCGACGAGCCTTCGCAGCGTCCCGATGCCGCGTGATCCGGTCACGATCAGGTCAGCGCCCCAGTCAATGCCGGCCGAGATGATCTCGCGGACGGGATCGCCCTTTCGGGTCGCGGCCGCTGCCTCCCAGCCGAGCTCAAGCATTTCGTTAACGACCTGCTCGGCGATTCGTTCGTGGAGTACCAGCTCTGAGTCGGATGGGACGTCGTCGTCGTCGCCCGTCGTTCCCCATGGGGTGACGAAGCGATCGCGCGGAGCAACGCTGACCACCTCGACCGGCAGCCCGCGAAACGCGGGTCCCCACGGCCCGAGTACGCGCGGTATCGTGTGCGAGCTCGGCGTGCCGTCGGTCGCCAGCAGCATGCGCGTCGCCTCCGGTAACCGAACGACGAGGACTGGGCAGCCGGCGTGGTCGACGAGATGAGCCGAGACCGATCCGAGCACGAGACTGGCGGCCGGACCGAGGCCACGGCTGCCCACGATCAGAAGATCCGCAAAGGTCTCCGCCGCACGATCGATGAGCACATCCGCCGCGCGTCCGAACTCGACGGCCGTCTCGACCGTCAGTCCGTGGGTGCGCAGGATGCTGGCCCGCTCCTCGAGGACGAGGCCCAGCGCGGCGCCCTCCGACTCCAGCCCAGCACCAGCTGCAGGCGCCATGCCGGTCCAGTCGACAACAGGCTCGACTGCGCCGATCAGGGTCACTCGCGTGCCGCCGGGCCACGTTCGACGCTCAACGAACTCGCATGCCCTGAACGCGGCGCGCGAGCCGTCAATGCCAATCACGATCCGCATCTGATTCTCCTCAATACGGCGCGGAACCACGCTCTCAGCAGACCATCGCGCGGGGCGGAAGGACGAGCCAGTCCCGAAGGACCCGGCCGGATGTGCCATTCGGCCCGACCTCGGGCCAGCGGGCCGGCTCGATCAGGCCGCACGCAAGCGCGAACCGGACCTGATGACCGAGGCCATCTCATCGCGTGCCCACGCACTCTCCGCCGATGAGGTCGCGCTGGCGCTGGAGGTGTCCGCCACACGCGGGTTGAGCGGAGCTCAGGCGCGCATCCGCTTGGACCAGCACGGCCCGAACGAGCTCGAGGAGCACGACCGGCCGTCGGTTTGGCGCGCACTCTTGGGGGCCGCCAGCGAGCCATTCATCCTGCTCCTTGTGGCCGCCGGAGTTGGTGCGGTTCTCCTTGGAGAGGTCCGCGACGGCCTCTTCGTCCTCGGCGGACTGGTACCGATCGTGGGGGCGGATGTGGCGACCACCTATCGGTCGGAGCGCGCGCTGGCCGAGCTGCGCAATGCGGTCGCGCCCAGAGCTCAAGTCCTGCGCGATGGTCTACGGCACGACCTGCCGGCGAGGGAGATCGTTCCGGGAGATGTGCTGCTGCTCGCGGCCGGTGACATTGTGCCGGCCGATGCGCGGGTGCTGCCGGGTGGCGGCCTCTTGGTCGATCGCAGCATCCTGACAGGCGAGTCGGTCCCGGAGGAGGCCAACCCGGCGCCCGATCCGCCGGAGGCGCCACTGGCCGAGCGCCGATCGATCATCTACGCAGGGACAAGCATCGTCGGCGGCCGAGGCGGGGCGCTCGTCGTCGCGACCGGCTCCGCAACACAGCTGGGCGCGATTGCCGCGACGCTGGGAACCGACCCGCGTCGGCGCTCACCGCTGCAGCGGGAGCTGGATCGGCTCGTGCGCATCCTCCTCGTCGCTGCGATCGTGCTGATCACTATCACAGTCGGGCTTGGCTTCCTGCGCGGGCAGCCCGCGGGCGCGAACCTCCTCGCCGGGATCTCGGCCGCGATCACGGCGATCCCGGAGGAGCCGCCGGTCCTGCTGGCCGTGATCCTTGGGCTCGGTGCGTATCGGCTCATGCGCCGGGGAGTGATGGTCCGTCGGTTGGCGGCCCAGGAGGCGCTTGGCGCGGTCGACTTGATCATCACTGACAAGACTGGCACCTTGACGCGCAACCGCCTGGTCGTCGACGAGCTGCTGCGACCGAACCAGCCCATCGACTCGGCCGAGGCCGACCGTCTGCTACTCGAGGCGCTTGAAGCCGAAGAGGATGCATGGGCTCCTGCCGCAGCCTCCCGTCGCGGTTCCTTTACGCAGGCCATCGAGGCGGCGCTGCACGAGCGCGGGGTTCCGTGCGAGCTGGAAGAGCGCCTCGTCATCTCGGCAGTAGGTACCGCCGATCGACGTCCCTACACGATGGTCCGTCACGCAGAGGGCGCCGGGTGGCGCGAGCTGGCACTTGGCGCGCCTGAGGTCGTTCTGGCGTTTGACGTGTCGATGGATCTCGCCGCGCGAGCGTCATGGACGCGACTCATCGAGGACGAGGCGGGTCGCGGTGGTCGCCTGCTGCTGCTGGCGGCGCGCGATGACGCGCGGCCGTGGCAGGTGCAGGTCCTGATCCGCTTCGGCGACCCGCTGCGGCCCGAGGTGCCCGATGCTGTGGCCACCGCGATCCGGGCCGGCATCCAGACGATGATGGTCACAGGCGATCATCTCGACACCGCGACCGCCATCGCCGATGCCGTCGGGCTGCCGCCGGGCGACGGGATCACTGGCCCCCAGCTCCAGCGCCTGTCCGATGAGGTGCTCGCCCAACGGCTGCCGGGGCTGCGGCTAGTGGCGCGCGCGGTTCCCGAGCCAGAAGCTACGGCTCGTGCGCATCGGCCAGGCACATGGTCGGTCGGTAGCAGTCACCGGCGATGGGGTGAACGACGCGCCAGCGCTGCAGGCGTGCGGACGTGGCGGTGGCGATGGGCTTCGGGCACCGCGGTCGCGCGGGAAGCGTCTGACCTTGTCCTCGGCGACGACTCGTTCGACGACCTTGATGGGCGGGCTGCGCAGAGGGCCGGCGCATCGTTGCTAACGTCCAGAAGGGGCTGGTCTTCATCGTCTCCCACCCATGTCGCCCTGCTGGGCTTCATCCTCATCGCGACGGTCGCTGGCTTCGGGCAACCACTCCTTCCTCTGCAATCCTGTGGCTCGAGCTCTTCATCGACCTTTCCACGTCGGTCGCTTTCGAGCGTGAACCGGAGGAGCCGGGCGCGATGCGGCACCCCCCGCGTCCGCGAACCCGGCCCCTTCTCGACCGCGGGATCCTCATCCGCATCGCGGGGGCAGGGGCCTTCAGCGCCGGCGCGGCCTTTCTCGTCCTGGTCACGCATCCGGGCGGCTTCGAGCACGCCCGCTGGGTGGCGTTCACGACGCTCGTCGTGGCGCAGGCGGTCCGCGCCTACGCCAATCGCAGTCTGTCGCAACCTCTGCGTCGACTCGGCGGGAATCTCTTCCTGGCATCGGCCTGTCTGGCTGTGATCGCAATCCAGGCGGCGATCCCTCTGGTTTCACCTCTGGCTGCCGCGTTCCGAGCGATTCCGCTCAGCCCCGGCGAGTGGCTGCTTGTCGCCGCCGTCGCGCTCGCCCCTGCGTTCGTCGCGGAGCTCATCCCCCGAACACGTAGCTCGCGCGTCGCCTGGGTCGCTTGACTCGATCGGGCCAGATGGCCCGAACGAAGACAGCTATGAGCTCAGGCCATTCCCCGTGAGTGAACACGGGACGGTACCGTGGTCATGGCGCTGCGTTGCCCGAAAGGGACCTTCGGCCCCGCGGGCATCGGGCCGGACGGCAATCGATCTGCTGCGCGCCCTCGCGCAAGGTTGAGGCGAATCGTTGTATTTCGCGGCGATGGACGCGGGAGAGTGAGGATGAAGGTACTGCTCGCGCTTGACGGCTGCCGAGCCGATTCGGGGACCTGATGTGCTGGCCGCAGGTCTCGCAATGGACCTTGTCGCACTCGCCGCGGAGGGCTGACTGAGTGGCCAGGCGCACGGGCCAAGCAACCCACGCAACGGACAAGGCCGTGCCTGGCGACATCGGTCGTTGGCGAAGGAACCTGCAAGGCGAGATCGATGGGGCGCTCGTCTATCGGGCGATGGCCGGCAACGCCGGGGACGAGCGCCTCGCAGAGCTCTACCGGCGCATGGCGACCACGGAGGAACGCCACGCTGCCCTGTGGCGCGACCGCCTGGCCCAGGCGCCGGCCGCTGGACCGGTCGAGACCCTCGCGGCGGGCACGCCTCCTTGGCTTTCTGGCCGGCCGTACTCGGGCGTCGTTCGTCGCCCCCGTCGTTGGACAGGAACGCCGAAGCCGCACGATGTACGACGACCAGCCCGAGGCAGTGGGAACCGCGCTGGCCGAGGACGAGCGCTCGCATGCGCGCCTCCTGCGCGCGGTGACCGGCGGAGCGAGCGGCAGTACGCGCTGGCTCGCTTCGAAGGGCGGCATCGCGCCATCGGCGGGAATGCCCTCCGCGCCGCAGTGCTCGGCGCCAACGATGGACTCGTCTCCAATTTCAGCTTGGTGATGGGGGTCGCCGGCGCGAGCGCAGGTGGTTCGCCGGTCTTGGTTGCTGGCCTGGCCGGGCTGCTGGCCGGGTCGCTCTCGATGGCGCTCGGCGAGTGGCTGAGCGTCCAGAGCGCCCGCGAGCTGTACACCAGCCAGATCGCGACAGAAGCTGATGAGCTGGCGTCATTCCCGGCCGAGGAAGTGGAGGAGCTGCGCCTGATTTACGAGGCCAAAGGCCTGGAGCCGGACCAGGCGCGGAGATTGGCGCATCGAATCATCAGCGGCGACCCGGTCGCGGCCCTCGACACGATGACCCGCGAGGAGCTCGGGATCGATCCCGCAGGCCTCGGCGGGTCCGCCTGGGAGGCAGCCATCACATCCTTCGCGCTGTTCGCCCTCGGTGCGACCGTGCCTGTCATCCCGTTCCTCCTCGGCTCGGGGTCGGCCGCGATCCTCGCATCGGCTCTGCTCTCCGGCGCGGCGTTGTTCGGCCTGGGTGCGGCCATCACGCTCATGACGGGGCGCAACGTTCTCAGGTCCGGCCTTCGGCAGGTCGGTTTTGGTCTCGCGGCGGCAGCAGTCACCTTTGGGATCGGAACGCTGCTCGGCACGGCGATCGGTTGAGCGCAACCTCGGTTCGCGCCATTCGGCGCCTTCCCGGGAGACCTTCGGCACTGTCGCAGCGAAGTGTGCCGCTGCACGCTGGCTTCGAGAATCTATCGACGTACCCGCGCCGCGAGGCTGGCTCAAGGGGACATGAGGAGGCACACCATGGTTGTCACGCAACGACCGACACAGGGCGGACGAATACGGTTCGCGCCGAAACGATGCGGGCCGCGGTCTTCCACGCCCCAGGCGACATCCGGGTCGGAGGATCTCCCCGGCCGCGGCCGGGCCCGGCGAGGCGGTGATCCGCGTCACGCTGACGACGATCTGCGGCACCGACGTCCACATCCTCAAGGGCGAGTACCCGGTCAAGCCGGGCCTGATCGTGGGCCACGAGCCGGTCGGCGTCATCGAGGAGCTCGGGCGCGGGCGTCGACGGGCTACGAGGTCGGCGACCGCGTGCTCGTCGGCGCGATCACGCCGTGCGGCCAGTGCCACGCCTGCCTTCAGCGGCAAGCTCGTCGCAGTGCGGCCACGGCACCGGCTACGAGGCGATCGGCGGCTGGCGCTTCGGCAACACCATCAACGGCGCGCAGGCCGAGTACCTGCTCGTGCCGTACGCGCAGGCCAACCTGGCCAAGATCCCCGACGACGCTGACCGACGAGCAGGTCGTCCTGCTCGCCGACATCGCGTCGACCGGCTTCTCCGGCGCCGAGTCCGGCGGCGTCAAGATCGGCGACACGGTCGTCGTCTTCGCGCAGGGACCGATCGGCCTGTGTGCGACGGCCGGCGCGAAGCTCATGGGCGCGGCGCGCGTCATCGGCGTCGACGGCGATCCGAATCGCGGCTGGCGATGGCGCAGCGGATGGGCGCCGACGTCGTGCTCGATCCGACCACGGTCGACGTGGTCGCGGAGGTCAAGCGCCTGACCGGTGGCGTCGGCGCCGACGTGGCGATCGAGGCGCTCGGCCGCAGGAGACGTTCGAGAACGCCCTGCGCTGCGTCCGGCCGGGCGGCACGCTGTCCAGCCTGGGCGTCTACTCGGGCAAGCTCGCAGATGCCCGTACGAGGCGTTCGCCGCCGGCCTCGGCGATCACACGATCGTCACCACGCTCTGCCCGGCGGCAAGGAGCGCATGGGCCGCCTGATGCAGCATGGTCGCAGTCCGGCCGGTTCGACCCGACGCCGCTGATCACGCACCGCTTCGCGCTCGACGACATCGGCGAGGCGTACCGGATCTTCAGCAACCGCTCGATGGCGTGCTGAAGGTCGCCATCCGGCCGTAAACCGGCACGAGCATCGCCGCATTCCGCGTCATGCGCTCAAAGGGCGGTTCAGCACTTGCCGCGAGCGCCAGCGGGGCCCTCGCGCAGGCGACCGAGCGCATCCCGGCACGCCGCTCTGCGCCGGTCTTGGCATTCGCCCCAACGCACTAGTCGATTCCCTGCCAAGCCACCCGCCTGAATCGTGACCATCAGCACTGTCCTGCGAGCGCCGGTCGCACGACGCTCTTCGCCTAGAAGGAAATTGCAGGGAGGATCGAGTTGTGTCCAAAGCAACAGTGACGAGGATCTTTCTGGGCAGCGTGATCGCCGTTATCGCCGGGGCCGTACTGGCGTTCGCGACGGTGTGGATCGCATATGCAAACGGTGCGTTTGTCATGAACGGTCCGGATGTCGTCGGTATTCAGTCGACGCCGGCCGCATGGGCGATCTTTGGGTTCGGGTTCGTTGCGATGCTAGCCATGATGGCTGGCTTCGTTGGCGCGATGGTGTCCTGGATCGGGGCACTGCTGAACACTTCGGAGCTCGATGACAAGACATGGTTCGTCGTGCTCCTCGTGCTCGGCGTGCTCAGCGTTGGACTCGTCGCCATGATCGCGTATGTGATCGCGGGTCCGGACGGCACCAGGCGGTCGGCAGGGCGCGAGTCGCAAGCGCTCGCGTGACCGGACGATCAATCGACACTCGATCCGTCCTCTCCTCGAGGACGGATCGGTCCCGACTCCGGTGGTCTCCGGGCCACGATCCGATGCCTGAGGTCGACTGCGCATGGTAGCGGCCGGGGCGCCTCCAGAAACAGCGATAGGCCCGGATCGGGTCGTATGCGGGGGGAGCACGCGTTCGGTGGTGGACGGTAACGTCGTGTGTCCCGCCGGGATCTTCTCACTCTTGCCGAATTGCCTGGAATGCCGCTTCCTCGAAGACGGGGAGGACGATCGTGACCTGGATCGCAGCTGCTCGGTCGAACCAACTCCGGGGAATCGCTAAAGGCTACGCCGCTCTTTTGAAGGCGGGTATGGTCTCACGCAGCTCATGGATCCGATGGCGAACGGCTGGCGCGGCGTGACACTCCGATCCCCTCAAAGAACGCATCGACCGAGATGCTGCAGCGACGCACGCGGAGTGCCGGACCGAACGCCGCGGAGTCCAGGACCGTCTCGACGCGG
Organism: uncultured Chloroflexia bacterium; assembly: GCA_963799675.1. Taxonomy (GTDB): domain Bacteria; phylum Chloroflexota; class Limnocylindria; order QHBO01; family QHBO01; genus JALYSK01. The sequence goes on along the minus strand of CAWCXQ010000006.1, from coordinate 885 downwards.
TCTTGATCCAGCCCGCTGCTCGTTGCTTCAGCCGCGATTGGCGCCTGCCGACCTCTCGGTCGGCCTGCCCGAGCTGGCCTGATCCGTTCTCGTCAGCAGGGCGGAGACGCTCAGACCGGTGCGCTCGTCATCGGCCCCACATCGTGCCGGTCGCCGGAAAACAGCCACCAGCGAAGCCCGGGGCTCACGTTCTGGCCGACCAACGCATCAAGGCCGAAGTAGTTTCCGGCGCCCGCCACCGCCAGGCCGAAGGTGACCACCGCATAGGTCAGATGCTGGTTCACGATCCCGAACTCGAAATCCCATGCGGCAATGAAGAAGAAGAGCATCATCAGTGTGCCCATCGCCGCCGAGAAGCGGGTCAACAGGCCCAGGATCAGCCCGATCCCGATCCCGATCTGCCCCAGCGGCACCAGCCAGCCGATCATGTTGCCGAACGTCGTGCCGGGAACGCCGGCCCAGAAATCGTGGGTGGGATTGAAGACCTGTCCCTCCGTCGGCGCTCCGCTCACGAAAGGCCAGCCGAGGCTGCCGCTGGTGCCGAATTGGAGGAGGCCCGTCGGCGTTCCAAGTCCCCAAGCCCGCGCCGATTGCCTTCTCCAATCCCGCCCAGAGGAAAATGATCCCGATAACGATGCGACCAAACGCCAGCGCTGCTTGGATTCGCCCATCCGTGATGTACATGCGCCGCCTCCTCCATCCTGGTGATCCTGGCGATTCCGGGCGCGGACCGGACGCTAGAATCCGCCCGGCGCGCGATCGCAGATCCGGCCGCAGGTACAGCATGCGGCCACGGAGGCGCGAGCGACGTGGCCTGGCACGCTCCGAAGCCGTCCGCTCTCCGTTATGGCTGCGACACGCGCTAGCCTGTCGGCATGCCGAGCC
>CAWCXQ010000005.1:0-201261 GCA_963799675.1 uncultured Chloroflexia bacterium | reverse complement strand
GGCGGCGCCGTCAACCTCAGGCGTGGTGTCAACGGGTGCTGGCCGTGAGGCGGTTCGCCAATGAGGACTTTGAGCCTGGGCAATGTCACCACCGGGACGACAACGGCCAACCGGACTGCGCGGAGAGCATCGTGGCCAAGGGCGCGAACCTGTGCCCCGCACACGAGGCCGTCTGGCAGAAGGCGGCTCGCGAACGCTATGCCGCTCGACAGGCCTTGGAGCTGCCGGCGAAGACATGCGCAGCTCGACCTGACGGCCCGTACGGCATCGATGCGAACGAGAAATGCATGAAGCCGGTGCATCGCCCGTGGGCGGCGCTTTGTACTGAACACGAGGCCATCTGGCGAGTGGTGCGACGCGAACGCGCGGCGGCTCGAGATTCCTCCGCCCACGAGGCCGCACCCGTTGACACCACGCCTGAGGTTGACGGCGCCGCCATTGAACGCTCGGTCATGGCCGGGCTGAAGGATTTTCAGCGAAGGACCGTCGACTACGTCTTCAAGCGGCTGTACACGACGCGAAGACCGTCGACCGGTTCCTGGTCGCGGACGAGGTCGGCCTCGGGAAGACGCTCGTCGCCCGCGGCTGATCGCGAGGGCGATCAACCGGCTGCAGCAGAGGCGTTAAGCGGATCGATGTCATCTACATCTGCTCGAACGCCGACATCGCCGCGCAGAACATCCGGAGGCTGAACGTGACCGGCCAAGGACTTCAGCCTTTCGTCCCGGATCACGCTGTTGCCGCTCAGCTCGGAAGCTCAACGAGAACGGCCTGAACTTCGTCTCGTTCACGCCCGGCACGAGCTTCGACTTCGGCCAGCGGACGGGCCAAGCCGCCGAGCGCGCCCTGGTGTTCCGGCTCCTCGAGTACGCCTGGGGGAGGGTCGATGAACCGCGCCGGCGCCTACCGGCTCCTGCGGGCCAGCAAGCGACTGGACGGTTTCGCAGCCAGTGCGTGAGACGCCGTCGCGCGTCGGCACCGGCGACGGCCAGATCGACCCGACGTTGGCGAAGAGCTTCGTCGGCCGAGCTGGAGGAAGGCCGAGTCGCGACAACAGGATTCGCAAGGGCCGCTTCTTTGATCTCGTGAGACCCGCACCCCCGAGGACGGACCCGGGCGCCGACTGGAACGAGCGCCAGGAGTTCGTGGCGGAGCTCCGCCGGCTGCTCGCCCGAAGCTGCATCGACGCCCTCGAGCCTGACCTGATCATCCTTGACGAGTTCCAGCGCTTCCGACACCTGCTCGAGGACCCCAATCCGGACGTCCCGATGACATCCGGTCCCTCGCGCCCAGCTTTCGCTCAGCCGGACGCCAAGGTCCTCATGCTGTCGGCGACCCCATACAAGATGTACACGCTGACCGACGAGGCGGATGACGACCACTACCGCGACTTCGTGAAGACCTCGCAGTTCCTCCGGCCGAGAAGCTCGCTGGGGATTCGGTCAGGGACCTCGCCGCGTTCCAGACGCGCCATGTTTAGTGCTGGCGACGGGTCGGATCCACAGACTTGGTCCGCCTGAAGGAGAAGCATTGAACGCCGACTACGCATGTCATGGCCAGGACCGAACGGCTTTCCGTCACTGACAGACCGCGGCGGGATGCTGGAGAGCAGCCATCCCCCGCGATGCGCCTGGAAGCTCGTCGATTTCTTCGTTCCTGCTTGACCGACGTCTCTCGCGCAGGCCTCGGAGCTGGCGACGTCATCGAGTACTGGAAGTCAGCGCCGTACCTGACCAACTTCATGGAGGGGTACAAGCTCAAGCGCGACGATGCGGGATGCACATCGGAGGGTCCGAAGCGGAATGAAGCAGTCATTGAGCCTTCTTCGGATCTGCAACCGACGATGGTCTGCTCTCCTTCGAGAGGATACCGCGCCTACGAACAGGTCGACCCCGGCAACGCGCGCCTGCGCGCGCTGATGGCCGACACGCTCGACCGCGAGGCATGGCAGCTGCTATGGATGCCTCCGTCCATGCCGTACTACGAGCCGGGCCCCCCGTTCGACGAGCCGCGCATCGGCGGTCTTCACCAAGCGACTGATTTTCTCGAGCTGGAGGGTCGCCCCCCAGGCCATCGCTGCGTGCTCAGCTACGAGGCGGAGCGTCGGATGGTCCGGAAGGGCGACAAGCGGCGCGTCAATACCGCCGAGGCTCGCAGCGCGCAGCGCGGCCTGCTGCGCTTCGCGGCGTGACTCGCGAAATCAAGAGCGCTTGGTCGGCATGCCCGTGTTCGGGCGTCCTCTATCCAAGTCCCACACTGGCTCGGTTGGGCGATCCGCTGCGGCTCGGCCGCCTCAGCGGCAGGCGGCTGGCCCAACGACGCGCAGCGTGGTACGCGGTGAAGGCGCGAGCTGGAACGTTTGCGCGACGTCGTTCCGCCGCGGCCCCCGGATGGCCGCCGTAGATGAGAGACTGGTACTGGGCCGCTCCGGTTCTCCTCGACGCCGCGGGCGAATCCCCAGTTCATTCGACGTGGCTGGGTCGGTCGACCGCAGCGGCCGCGTGGGATGCGGGGGCGAATCGCAACCAGAGTCGGAAGGCGCGTTTACCGCCCATGTGGAGCTGGCGCGAGAGGCGGCGTTCCAGCCGGCAGACGCTAGGCCAAGTCCACCGACGACCTGCTGGATGTTCTGCGCGCGTTCGCCCTCGCCAGTCCCGCGAATGCGGCTTTGCGCTCTCTCGCGCGTGCGGTCGGAGGCCCGCGCACAGGTCGTCGGACCCGCCGGTGCGCGACGCCGCAGCGCGAATCGCATGGGGCTTCCGCAGCCCTTTTCAATGTTCCCGAGGTCATGGCCCTGGTCCGAGGCCGAGCGAGGGCGGGGACGCCGCGTACTGGCGTGCGGTTGCTCGAATACTGCTTTGCCGGAAACTTGCAGGCGGTTCTTGACGAGTACCTTCACGTCCTGCCGGAGTGGCTCGGTCTGATCGGCCGGCACGAGGAGGTGCAACTCGCGGAGCTGGCGCAAGAAGTCAGCGACGTCGTCTCCATGCGCGCCGCCAACTACGGCGTCGAGGAGGTGAACGCACCGAGACCGGCTCTCCCTCGAGTCCGCAGAAGCTGCGAGCTCGCTACGCGCTGCGCTTTGGCGTCCGGGCCACCGACGAGGTCGCCGAGCCTCCATCGCGCCGGCCTCGTTCGATCGCGTTCAACTCCCCGTTCTGGCCGTTCGTCCTCGCCACCACGTCGGTCGGCCAGGAGGGCCTCGACTTCCACCAGTACTGCCACGCGGTCGTGCACTGGAACCTGCCGGCGAACCCGGTCGACATGGAGCAGCGCGAGGGCCGCGTCCACCGCTACAAGGGCCACGCCGTTCGAAAGAACGTCGCGCGCGCAGCATTCGGCGGCTGGCTTAAACGCTCCGCGGCCGCGAACCTTGGGGACCGATGTTCGAGGCCGCCCGGCCGGCCCCGAAGTCGGGCACGACGCGACCTGGTTCCGTATTGGGTCTACCCGACGGAAGGTGGGTCGCGGATCGAGCGGTACGTGCCGGCGCTGCCGATGAGCCGGGACGCGGTGAAGATGGTGCAGATGCGACGCGACCTGGCAGCTTATCGCCTCGTCTTCGGTCAGCCACGCCAAGAAGACATGCTGGCCTATCTCGGTGACCGCATGTCGCCACAGCAGGTCGCCGAGCTTGCCGAGCAGCTGCGGATCGACCTAACGCCGCGGTAACTGGAACGGCCGGGCGACCAATGCTGACCTTGGGTGTCGACCTCGCGACTGCGCCGGGCAAGACGGGCGCGTGTGTGATCGAGTGGCCCGAAACATTCGGCACGCTCCCGACGATCCGGCTGATCCGCACCAACCTCACCGATGACGACATCTTGAACCTGGCTGCCAACGCGAGCGTTGTCGCGATCGACGCGCCGTTCGGGTGGCCGCGCGCGTGGGCCGCGTCCGTTGGTCGGCACAAGCCGGGAAGGCCCTTCACAGCAGAAGGAACTCCGGCTTCCATCACTCGGCGGGCGACGGACACTTGGGTAGCCGAAAACGTCGGTATCTATCCTCTATCTGTTGCGGCCAATCTCATCGGTGCTACTGCGATCCGTTCGGCCCGTCTCATTCACCGGTTGGGACTCCCGATCGACACGGGCAAGTTCGTTGTGCCGCCGGTCGTCACGGAGGTGTATCCGGCGGCGGCTCTACGCAGATGGAGGTTGTCGCACAACCTCTACAAGGGTCGCCAGCTGAGTGCAGCCCGGACGCTGTTGATCGATGCCCTTATCGCAGCCGGCCTACCCGTTCGGATGGCGGGAGACCATCGCGCGGCCGTCCAGTCAAGCGATGACGCTCTCGACGCGCTGCTGTGCGCTCTGATCGGTCGGCGGTCGGCTTGGGCCTGACAGACGATGTCCCAGACTCGCTGCGGCAATCAGGCCTGGACGAGGGGTGGATCGCGGTGCCGAGCGCCGGAGTGACTCTTGCCGGCCTGGCGACAAATGAGGACTCGAGTCGGCCGAGCCTTGCGTCGGCCGTTGAGGAGGGTGACGAACGACGAATCTAGCGAATGTGCAGGCGGTCTACGCCCAGTACGTTGAGGCGCGGAACGCGCTCTTGGCTGAGCTCGACCTGGGACGGAATTCCAACCGAGATCCGTCGGCGGAATTCTGGAGACGGCCTGTCGCCGCCCTCCTTGGCGGTACGTTGGTGCCAGCCCGGTCCAACCTCACTGGGACGTGACCTCGGAGGGCGTCGGCCATATCCAGGTTAAGAACCACCTTGAAGACAGCGCTCATCGTGATCAGGAGCACACGCCCCCGCTGACTCACAGGAATTGCCTTCGCCTGATCGGTGAGCCGAGCGTTTTCCGTCCGCTCGGCGTTCGCGCGTGGCTGGCTCCCTCATGGGAAGAGATCGACAGTGGCGTTTAGGGGAGTGAGGCGGTCGGCCCGCCGACAGCCAGACATGGCTGCATGTCCGTTCCCTCGAAGCGGGCCACCACTTGCCGTCCGACTCCTTCGCGTACACACCGGCGCCGTTCAGGGCACGGCGGGCCCACCCAGTCGCGGATCGGCTTGGCGCCCTGATCGACCCGGCGCGGCGGCTCGACGCTGTCGAGCGTGCAGCGGTTGAGCTCGAATCGGGTTCGCCAGTAGCGCAAGCCGTCCGGGGCTTCCCAGTACCGGTTTGGACGCTGGTAGCCACGGAAGTACGCGAGGAAGCTGTCGGGCTCGACCGGATCACGGCGTCGAGAGCGAACCAGGCCCACTCCGGCGATTTTCGCAGGACCGCGTACTGGTGCGGCATTAGCGGGCAGAGCTGGTCCACCCAGGGAGCGCATCGGCCGCCTCCAGGACGTCGTACACGGTGCCGTCCGCGTCGATCGCACCTTCCGCGAATCGAGACACCTCGAATGTGGCTTCGGGGAAGCCGCCTCGACCTTCCGTCATGCCGCAGCCAAGATCAGGCAGTGAGGCTGGTGCCGGGTCGGCTTCGACGACGGCTAGCTGAGATTCGAGCTCCTTGACGCTGCGGAGCACGCCGGCACGGAGCAGGTCGAGCGCATCGGACACCTCGCGCGCGGTGCTGCCGATGTGCGTCAGCTTCGTCTTGAGGCTCCGGACGATCGCCGACCTGGCGTCCAGGCCCTGCAAGGAGCGGCTGACCGCCTCCGCGTCCAGCTGGACGGCCGCATCGCGAAGGGTGAGGAGCGCGAGAGCGCGCCGTCGGTAGGCCGCCTCGAGGGCGATGGCGTCATCGGTCTCGGGGATCGTAGGTGGCGAAGACGTCAGGACCGACCATGGCGAATGGCGAGACCGAGGTCGGCGCGGTGTGGGGCGTGAAGACCGCCAGGGCCACCGCCGCCGATCGGTTCACGCGCGCCTCGGCCAGCTCATGCGTCATGCGCCCGAGCGGCATGGAGCGATCCTTCGCCTCGACCACGATGCGCAGCTCGGCGCCGCGGGTCCGCGTCGGGTCGATGGTGATGACCAGGTCGCCCTTCTTGCTCGTCATCGCGTCGCCGCCCTCGGCGCCCGTGCGCTCGACGAGGTCGCCCAGGCCACGCGCCATGACCCCCAGCCGCTCCTCGAGGGCATCCTCGAAGTCCGCGCCCTTCGCCGTTCCTTGGCGCCTCGTCGGCGCGGGCACGCTTGGCCTCCTCGAGGCGCGGTGATGCGCTCGCTGAGGCGGCGGAACTCGTCGGTCACCTCGCCCCGGAACTGGTGGAGCGGGCTGCCCTCGCGAGTCGGATCGAGGAGATGCGCCAGGCGCGACCCGTCGCCGTCGAAGTATTTGCCGAGCAGCTCGTTCAAGCGGCTGATGGCGCTCTCGCGCCGGGTCTCGTCGAACAGGTCGTGCGTCAGGCGGCGCAGCTGCCCGTCATCACCGAGGAATCGCTCCAGCGTCCGGGGCAGGCGTCCGTCGCCGTCGGCGAAGTGCTCGCGGAGGGTGGCGGCGAGGGTCTCGGCGGCGTGCTGCTGCGTGGTCTCCATCCGTTCGTAGAGGCGCTCGAACTCGGCCTTCACGACATCGGCGCTCATGCTGACGCCGGCGTTGCACAGGGTCAGCAGACCGATCCGCAGCGCTCGCTCCGCCAGCTGCGGTCGCTCGTCCTCGGCGGTCTGGCGGACGAATGCCGCGAGCGCGCCATCGGTAAGCGCCAGGTGCTCGACCTCGATGGCTGTCGCCGATGACTGTGATTCGGCGTCTCGGTCATGCGGTCAGTGTCAGAGGCCGTCGCGACAGCAGTCTGTCGCGTTTCGGGACGCCAGTAAGTCAGGGTAAGCAGTTGGTAAGCGGGATGTGGGCTGTTGACTCCCGATGGGCAGGCGAAACGTCCTGATACGCTGGCTCAATGAGTGCGGGGGAGGACCGGCTGTCATCGGCCCTCGGCAAGGCGCTGAAGCCGCCATATGCCGTATACCGCAATGTCGCCTGGCTCGAGAAGCGGCCGGGTGCTGAGCCGCAAGACGGCGAGGCCGACGTCGTGATCGGCCATCCCGAGCTTGGCGTGATGGTGATCGAGGTCAAGGGCGGGCGCGTGCAGCGCGTCGGCGGTCGGTGGGAATCGGTCGACCGCAACGGCACCGCCAACCAGATCAAGGATCCCGTTCGCGCAGGCGACGAGCGCGATGCATCGGCTCAAGCGGGTCTGCCATCAGCAGCCGGCCTGGCCGTCCCACGAGGTCCGTTTCTGCCGGGCCGTGTCCTTTCCCGACGCGGCCTACGACCGCTCGATGACGCCGGACGGGCCGCGCGAGATCGTCATCGACCACGACGACCTCGAGCGGGTGGGGGACCGGATCCGCGAGATCTTCGACTGGTGGAGCGCGTCGGGCGATGCATCGGCCGATGGCGGACCGCCCGGCGCCGTTGGCATGCAAGCGCTCCACGCGCTGCTGGCGCAGGACATCGTCATCGCCTCCCCGCTGGCCGCGGGAGTCCGGGCCGATGAGGCCACGATCCGGCTCTCGGATGACCAGTTCGCCGCGCTCGACATGCTCGCCTCCCAGCGCCGAGCGCTTGATTCTTGGGGTTGCTGGTTCCGGCAAGACGCTGCTCGCTGCCGAGAAGGCTCGTCGCCTGGCCGCCCAGGGCTTCGACGTCCTCCTCACCTGCTTCAACCGGCCGCTCGCCGAGCACCTGGCCGCGACCATCGGCCGGCTGGACCGGATCGAGGTCTCGACCTTCCATCGGCTGGCGGAGCGGTTGGGGCAGGAGGCGGGGCTCATCGGTCCGTCGCCGGAGCACGACACCGCCTACTTTGATGGCCTGCCAGACGTGCTCGATCGGGCGCTGAAGATGCTGCCGGAGCATCGGTATGACGCGATCGTGGTCGACGAGGGCCAGGATCTCGACTCGGTCTGGTGGCTGCCGCTGCTGGACCTGCTGCGGGATCCGGCGCAGGGGATCGTCTATGTCTTCGGTGACGCGAACCAGGACCTCTATCACTCGCGCGAGCCTGCCGAGCTCGGGGTGGTCATGCCGGAGTCGCCGCCGATCTACCACCTGGCCGAGGACCGACGCTGCACCCAGACCATCCACGCGTTTGCTTCCCGCTGGGCTGCGCCCGCGGCCGATGCACCTCCAGCCTTGGCGGTCGGCCCGGAAGGTCGCCCGGTCGAGATCTTCACCTACCCCGAAGGATCCGCCGATGCCTGTCGGCGCGTCCTGGGCACCGCCTTGCGACGGATCATCGAGGCTGGTCGGGTGGCCGCTTCGGACGTCGTCGTGCTGACGCCGCGGTCGAACCGGTCCTCCTGGCTGATGGCTGCCGATGGCGCGCCGGTCGAGGCATGGCCGTACCGGCTCATGCCGGAGTACGGGCCGGAGGGTTCTGTCCTGCCCATGCCGACGCGCGGCAACGAGGTGCGCGTCGCGACGATCCATCGGTACAAGGGGTTGGAGTCGCCCGTCGTCGTGCTCGCAGAGATCGACGGGCGGATCGGCGAGGAGGAGCTGGCTTCGCTGCTCTACGTCGGCGCTACCCGGGCGCGCTCGCACCTCGTCGTGATCGCGTCCGAGGACCTAGGCCGCAGGCTTGGTTGATGACGCGCGCATCGAGCCCCCGTTGACCCGTCCCTTGGTCGTCCAGTCCGCCGAAAAGTGCGGCGCGCGCTTCCGCCACCCTTCCGGGACGTGCCCATCGTCGCCTCGTAGGTCTTCAGTGATCCACCGTGCGCGGTTCACCTACGGGATGATCAGGTTAGGGATGAGGCCCGGGCGAACCGCGAGCATGTTCGGCGCGAAGGCCACGAAAGTCGCGAGGTCACGCGTCACTACCCACGATCCGAGGAAGTGACCGCGGTTCATCGACGAGAGTTCCCGCCGGTTCATGTCGTTGGCCCAAGCGCCCGGGCGACCGGGACCCGCTCCGGCAGGGTCAAGAGCATAAGCAGGCCATTCCCCAATGTCGCGATCCGGGTCGGTTGTTAGCGCCCTCAAGAGGATGGTTCCGTCAGGATGCGGGAATTCCGCCGAGAAGCCAGCCGAATCCCCGGTTACCAGCACCGCGTTCGGGTTCCTGCTGAGCAGCTGAGCGAAGGCCGCGAGTTCGTCCCCGGCCCATTGCGAGGCCGCCTGCCCAGCCCCGACGACCAGCTCGTTCGATGTCCAGCATGTCATCACGGACTGTGCGAATGCCCGGACTACGGGTGGCCGCCCGAGGCTGGCTCGCCCCCGATGATCGATGCAAGCAGTGCGCTTTGGGCATCGGCCAATGCCGCCTGGATGGCGGTCACCGTGGAGAACACGGACGACATCCAATCGACGTTCTGCTCGTGGACCCACACGCTTGCGTGATAGGCAACAACGCGAGTCTCGGGCTCATATACCAACGCAGACATCACGTTCACCGCGTTGAGCGGCCCAAGCTGGTCCAACTGGTCTGGAGTCGGCCGGCACTCTCGGACGACTTCCGTTGCGCGTGAACCCGGTAGATGAGGATCCCGTCGTCGTCGGACCCGGGCTCGCTCCAGATGCGCTGAGGATGACGATGACCCCACCACGTGAATCCGCGCTCCTCCCCGATGCTCCACATCTCATCGATCGACAGCCGATTGAACACACCAGGACAAGAGCTAGGCCCGGGTCCGATGCAGACCACGGAAACATTCCATTGCTCCCTTCGCCTTAGTCTCGGTCTTCCCGGATGACCGGCAAATCCAGCGCCCCTCTCGACGGTATAGTTTGGGGCAGCTGCGCCGCCCGGAAGCGTGACCGATGCCCGTTTCGCAATCATCAGGCGGTCTGCAATCCGATCAACCCGACCAAGCCTGACTAGCAATCTCGTACTGCCGCATCGGCGTCGGTCGCCGAATGCCGCACCATGATGGCAAGCCTAGGCCGCAGTTCGCATCGGTCCGAATCCGGCTGAATGCCGGCGGAATCGGAATCCGTCCTATAGGCCAAACGGGTGCGTGCCCCGAGAATGACGACACGCGCAGCCAAGGGCCTGTCGCGCACACCTTCTGAGCGACCAAGGTTGATCGCCATCGGGGAAGCTCCAGAGTCCCCCGTAAGGGCATCGGAAGGTAGAACACCCCATGACACGAATTCCCATCCAGCGCCGATTGGCGTTGGGACTCGGCGCGAGCGCCTTGCTCCTCGCCACCGTCGCCGGCCCGGCATTCGCGGCCGACTCCGTGACGCTCGCCATCACCGGCAGCGGCCTCACCGCCAGCGTTGCCGACCTGGCCCTCACCAGCGTTCCGTACCAGAACGCATCCCACAACGTCACCGGATCGATGCTGCTCACGGCCGACGACAGCACCGGCTCCGCAGCGGGCTGGAACGTGACGATCATGTCGTCCGCCCTCGTCTGGGTTGGCACGGCCAACGGCGGGACCAATATCCCGGCCGCGAACTTCGCGCTCACATCCGCGGCGGCTCCCACCATGATCGCGGGGCAGGTCGTCAGCGTTGCGGCCTCCACCGGTCCGCAGGTACCGCCAACCTCTCCCTTCGGGACGCTGGACACTCCGCGCAAGACCCTTGTGGCCACCGCCGCCTACGGCTCCGGCACCTACAGCCAGGCCCTGGGCGTCACCCTGACCATCCCGGCCATGAGCCGCGTTGGTGTCTACACCGGGACCCTCACGACCACGATCACCTCGGCTCCGTAGGCTCTTGAGCTTTCTGCCGAGCGCGGCGGGCTTCTCTCGGAACGGGATCCGGGTCGAGCCCGGCCGCGTGCGCGCTCGCGCACCGCGGCCCTCGCCGCATTCCTCCTGGTCGCTGTTGCGGCGCCGGGTCCCGCCCTCGCTGACGGCGGGAACGTCCGCCTTGCGCTGACGCCCGTTGGCCAGTCGGGATCCTTCTTCGATCTGACCATGGCGCCGGGCGAGACCCGGAGCCTCGAAATCGATATCGGCAACGCCGGCACCGCCGAGCTCGCGGCGCGGACGTACGCCGCCGACGTCTACACGATCATCAACGGCGGCTTCGGGGCGCGTCTGCGGGACGACCCACAGACCGATACCACCCGCTGGCTCAGCTATCCCACCCAGGTCCTGCGGCTTGCCGCCGGCGCCGGTGTCCGTCGGACGTTCGCGGTCGCCGTGCCCACCGACGCCGCGCCGGGTGAGTACATCACGAGCCTCGTGCTCGAGAACGACCAGCCGATCCGGGGCAGCGGCGCTGTCGGCCTCGACCAGGTCGTTCGCCAGGCGGTCGCGGTGGTCGTCACCGTGCCGGGCCCGCGATCGCCCGGGCTGGCGATCGGACGGGCGAGCCACAAGGTCGTCGCCGGGCGGTCGGTCGTCTCGATTGGCGTCGAGAACACCGGCAACGTTCGGCTCAAGCCGCTCGTCACCTTCGCGCTGGTCGACACGACAGGAACCGAGATCAGCCATTCGACCATGCGCATGGACACGTTCTATGCGCACACCCAGACGTCCGTCGAAATGCAGCTCGCGGAGCTGCTGCCGCCCGGGACCTACACGCGTGCGGCTGACGCTCGAGGGCGGGGAGGGGATGCCGGCGGAATCCGATGCGATCACGCTGGTCGTGGAGGCGCCCACCGCATCGGCCACGGCCGTGGGCGAAGTCGGTGGCCTGATCGACGTCGTCCGCAACACCGGCGCAGAAGGGAGCTCGCTCCCCACCTGGGGCATCGGCATCGGCGCAGGCCTGGTGCTCGCCCTGTTCAGCGCCTGGCTGATCCGCAGGCGGCGCCGACGAACGCGGGGAGTGGCCGGGTTCCTATTCGTAACTGAACCGGTTACAGATGGGCTACGGGGTCTGCCCGTCGCCGGTCCCGCCGCCCAGCACCACCGGAGCGATCGAGACGGATAGCTCGCCGACGGATGCGAGCGCGTCAATTTCGAGCTGACGAACTACCGCGCGGGCGGCGGGTGATTAGTCGCCTCGAACGGTCACCCAGACTGCGTCGCTGTCCGCGGCGACACCGCCCGGCGGGTAGGGCATTGGGATTCGGGTCACGGTGTCGTCTTTAGGGTCGATCTTCCACACCGCGCCGAGCCTGGGGGTGGCTGCCCAGACCGCTCCCGCACCGGCGTCGACCTGCCAGACGGCACTCCGGAAACCAGTAGGGGTGCTTTCGGTGGGGAGGGGGAATCGTCCGAGGCTCGCCCGATCCGACGGCCGGGATGCGGACGACCTGGGGACTGAGACCAGTCGCCGACCCACACGGTGTCGCCGTCGACGATCGGGCTCACGGGGTTGAGTGTCACCTTGCCTGTCGTCGTGATCGCACCGGTCGCTGCGTGCAGTTGCGTGAGGCGTGCCGAGTTCGAAGTGATCGATCCAGAGGTCGCCGTATCCCTCCGACCACGCGAGTGGCGGCCCCGAAGTCTTCGATCCCGATCGACCGTTGGGCCCCGGTCTGCGGATCAAGTTGCGTGACGCTGAACGGAGGGGGCGGGATGCCGTTACCCGCAACGGCCGACAACCACAGCGAGCCGCCGCCGTATACAAGACCTCGAAAGAAGCCGTCGCCGCTCGGAACGGGCCATGTCGCCTCGAACTCGAGCGACACGGCGTCGATCCGGACGACGTTCGCGGTCCGTCGATCCGGATCCGAAGCAGTTCGCCACCCATACGTCGCCGGACGGGTCGCTGGTGAGCCCGCACGGAGCGAGCCCTCCCCCGAGGACGGTGACTTCGCCCGTGGATGGATCGACGCGCGTGATCGTGTGATCGCCTGCGTTCCGCGTCGGGCCGGAGTCAGTGTCCCTGAGCACGTGGTGCATCACCCAGACGTAGCCGCCGGACGAGATCACGGTGTCGGGTGCGCTCCCGATCGGGAAGACGGCGGTCGGCTTCAGCGTGTGCGGGTCGAGCCGAACGAGGCTGTTCGGAACTACCTCGGGCGGCGGTTCCGTCACGAGTCGCCCAGACGACTGCCACGCCTATGGCAGCGAGCGCGGGAAGCGCGAGAGCCGCGAGACCGATGCGCCTGCGACGGCTCAGCTCCCGACGCGCACTCTTGAGCGGCGGGAAGCTCGAGCGTAGCCCCTTGACGTCGAGCTGGAAGATTCGAATGGGACGCTCGATATCCTTCAGGCGGTAATCCCCGAGACTGCGGAGTGAGATACCCGGAAGGGTCGCTTCGTCCTCGAGGAGACCGGCCGTCGTCGGCGACACGAGAATCTGACCCCCGTGCCCGAGCGCGCTGATCCTCGCAGCTCGATGGACCGAGAGCCCGACGTATCGGTCGACCGTGACGTCCGCCTCCCCAGTGTGGATCCCCATGCGCACGCGGACGTTTGCTCCGCCGGGCCAGACGTGTGACGCGAGCGCACGCTGACCAGCGGCGGCCGCGAGCACGGCGTCCCTTGCCCGCGTGAACGCGACGAAGAAGGCGTCCCCCTGGTTGTCGACCTCCCGACCGCCGTGTGCCGAGAACGCCTCGCGCAGGATGCGATGGTGGTCGGCGAGGATGCTCGCGTACGCGTCTCGATACGCCGTGAGGAGGTGCGTCGAGCCCTCGATGTCCGTGAATAGGAACGTGGCCGTCGCCCGCGTCGCATCGCTCACGCCCCGCATCATCGCCCTGAGCCCGGCACCATGGCAACGGTCCGGGCCGGAAACGCTTTAGCGCACGACGCGGTAGCTGAGGTGCGTAGCGAAGGGCGACTGGAGCACGCCGATGTGCTCGAGGCCGACGGTCTCGCCGAAGCCGTCGAACAGCCGCTTGCCGCCGCCCAGCACCACCGGAGCGATCGAGACCGATAGCTCGTCGACGTATCCCGCGCGCAGCCCCTGGCGGATGATATCGGCGCCGCCCATCAGGTAGACGTCCTTGTCGCCGGCCGCCTCGCGCGCCCGGGCGAGCGCCTCCTCCAGGCCGTTCACGAACGTGAAGCCGCGGTCGGTCGGCATCTCCTCCGGATGGTGGGTCAGCACGAAGAACGGCACCGGCCACGGGTTGCTGCCGCCCCACGCCTCGGCCGCATCGTAGGTGCCCTTGCCGCCGATGACCGCCCCCTGCCGCGCCATCGCGCCGTCCAGGTACTCCTTGTCGACGCCCGTCGCCTCGCCCTTCGGCTCCTGGCCGTACGTCCACGGGCCGCCGAAGACCCACCAGTGCAACCGCTCGCCGCCCTCGCCCAGGCCGCGACCAGGCCCATCGTTCGGCCCGGTGATGTAGCCGTCCAGCGACGTCGTGATGCCCGCGACCACCTTGCCCATGCTCATCTCCTCGTCTGCTTGCCTTACAGACCGATTCCGACGCCGCAATTCATCGGCGCTGATCAGCCTGCTCTGGGCGGCCAGAAGAGCGGCTGGTCCTTCTCATACACCGTGATGCGGTACCCGTCCGGATCGGCCATCACGAAGGTCCGGCCGAATGGCCCGTCGAATGGCTCCGTCAGGATCGGGACTCCGCCCGCGCGGGCCTCCTCGTAGAGCACTTGGGCGTCGCTCGCGCGCCACCACAGCTGGATAGTGGTTGTCTCCGGAGATGGCTCCGGAAGACCCGGCCGGCGCACCGACGACAGGGCAAACGTCGGCCATCCCACGAACACCGCGGAGTCCGGGCCGAAGTCGAAGGTGTCACGAACGGCACCGAGGTAGCGCTCGTAGAACCCCGCGGACGCCTGGGCATCCCGAACGGCGATCGAGATGAATCCCGGGCTCGGGGTCACGACGGTGCTTGGCATATAGCTCATCTCCCTTTCTCGCTGACGACGGGGGACCGTTGGTCGTCGAGTATCGTCCGCATGATGCTCGAAGATCCCGGATCTCGACCGCGCCGATCTCGCGGATGCCCTTCGCGCGGGCTTCGGCTTCGAGGCGAGCTGCCTTCACCTTCGTGCCCGGCTTCGACATGCACGCCGCCTCCTACGAGGTCGACGGCCGATGGTTCGCCAAGGTTCGCTTCGGCCCGGTCGCCGATGCCCCGCTCGAGGTCCCGCGCGCCCTCCTTGACGCCGGTGTCAAGAACGTCCTTGCGCCAATCCGAACGCTGGCCTCCACCCTCTGGCACCCGATGTCGGACGGCCGAACCCTGGTCGTCTACCCATTCGTGGCCGGCCGGAACGCGATGGACGCCGGCATGACCGCCGACCAATGGCGCACCTTCGGCACGCGCGCTGCGCGCCGTGCATGACAGCGGCCTCGAGGCCCGGTTCGCGGATCGGCTCCCGTCGGAGACGTTCGCGCTGCCGTCTGCGGCCGTCGTCCGATCGGTCCTCGCGCAGGAGCCCTCCTTCGACTCCGCCGCAGCGAGGCGCCTGCAAGCCGTCCTGCTGGAGCAACACGAGCACATCGCTTCGATGCTCGCGCGGGCGGAGGAGCTTGGCCGCGCAGCTCGAGGCCGAAGCCCTTCGCGCGCGTCCTGTGCCATCGGACATCCACGAGGCCAACCTGCTCGTGGCCGACGACGGCCGGATCTTCCTGGTCGACTGGGACGGACCCATGCTCGCGCCACGCGAGCGCGACCTGCTCTTCGTCATCGGCGGGGGAATCACCCGCAAGGTGACGCCCCAGCAGGAGGCATCGTTCTTCGAGGGCTACGGCGAGGTCGGGGTGGATCGCGACGCGATCGTCTACTACCGATACGAGCGGCTCCTGGAGGACATCGGCGAGATCGGCCGGAGCGTCTACGGCGACGACATCCCCGAAACCTCGCGCGAGGCCCAGGTGCGGCTGCTTGAGCGCATCTTCGAGTCCGGCGCCAAGGTGGAGTCCGTCGAATCGGTGTGATCGCGTCTCGACGGACGGCCAGCAACCAGTCCCATCCGTAACTGAAACGGTTACGAATAGTGGAGGACCGCCAGCCATCAGGGCCATTCGTGCCCTCGTGCTGCACGGACTCGTGCGCAAGCGGACCTACAACCTGCGGGCCTGCCACCGTGTGGTCCGGGTTCGCGTAGTTGGCCGAGCATCGTTGACGGAGTTGCGCCTTCGCTGGACGCCGCTGGCGCGAGTTGGCCGTGCACGGGCTCGAGCGGCGACTCGCGCGACGCGACCGAGGCCGAGCAGCCCGGCAGAAGGCCGCGGCCGCGCGAGCCGAAGATCCGGAGAAGGTGCCGGACCTGCTGGTCGCCCTGCCGGTCGTCATCTTCCGTGGGTATTCCCGCGTCTGGATCCGCGGCGGCCTGGGGTCCTCGGACTCCTAGCGCCGCTCGCCTTCGGCGGAGTCACGCGATCTTGGCTATCTGCTGCTCACTGGCAGCCTTGGCGGCGGGGCTGGTGGCGATCGGCTTCGTGTCGCGAGAGGTGTTCCGAGTCGATGCGCGACCGAGAGCTCTGGGCGTTCGCGGCGGGGGCGGCGCATCTCCGTCGTGGCGGTGATCGGCTCCGTGGCGGCCTTCAACATCCTCGCGCCCGGGCTGGTGAACCCCAACGCCATCCGATGGGGCAGCGTGATCGTCTTTGGCGGAGCAGGCGCCGCCGCCGTTGCCGGACTGATCCTGCTTGTCATCGCGACGCGATACGGCGTGAGGGGGCCGTGGGGGGCTATCTGTAACTGCGCCGGTTACGAATAGGGGCGGACGACACCGCCGGCCCATCAGGAGCTTTCGTGCACTCGTGCTGCACGAGAGTGGTGCTGCACGAACGGTGCTGACAGCGGACGGCCGCCTACCGATGCGGCTTCGAGCTAGTGGTCCGCCGCCTGGGCCGCTCCCTCGCGAACGGTCTCCGTCGGCCGAGGCGATGAAGGCTGCGAGCGCTCGGCGTCGAGCGCGGCTTCCAGGCGGTCGATGAGGGCCTGGGCGCGCAATCGCTCGAAGATCTCGCGCGCCTCGTCCGCGGCGCGGCGTCGCTCGTCGGGCTCCATGGCGCCGGTGATCGCGATGTCGAGCTCGCACATCGCCAGCCAGAAGGGGAGGCCAAGCTCGCGCCATCGCTTCAGGGCGTCGGCGTAACCCGCGCGGGCATCGGCGGAGCGGCCCTCGAGCATGGCGATGCCGGCGTCGACGGTGGCAAGGGCGGCATCGGTCCGGCGCCCCGCGCGCTCAACCGAGAACACGTCGCGCATCCGCTTGCGCGGTGGTCGCGTCACCAAGCCAGATCGCGGCGCGCGCGGCATAGGCTCCGGCCTCCGCGCCGGAGAACCCCAGGGCAGTCACTTCCTCGCAGACGCGAATTGCCTCGTGCAGGTCGCCGGTCACCATGCTGGATATGCACGTGCGCCCGCGGCGCCGAAGCTGCGGTACTGATCATCATCGAAGGTCTTGGCTCTCCTCGTAGAGCCGGCGTGCTTCCTCGCTCACCCCTTCGCCGCGGTAGGCGCCGATGATGGCGAGGATCGTGCCGTACCAGATCCGCTCGGCGGGCGCGTCCAGCAGCTCGAGCTGCCTCGTCACCGCCTCCTTCGCCCAGTCCCAATCGCCGACCTGCATGGCCCCATCGGCGGCGTTGCCGAGCAGGTACCGCTGCACGCCCAACGGCGCACCGGTCTGCTTCGCCAGCTCAAACGCCTCGCGAGAGATCTCGTATCCGCGCGCCGGATCATCGATGTCCAGGGCATAGCCGAGGTTGACGGCGGCGCGACTTGCCGGTACCAGCAGGCCGCGACGTCGCGCCAACGTCGAGGGCACCCGTCAGCACGACCACAGCCTCGATCCGCCCGATTGAGATTGGAGAGCGCGGAGCCCTTCGTGATCATGAGCATCAGCGCCGCCGTGCTCGTCGCCCGCCTCCTCCGCGGCCGGCAGCGCCAGGTCGGCAATCTCGACCGCCCGCGCCACCGCGCCGCTGCGCATCTCGGTCTTCGCCAGCGATTGAGCGATCTCCAGGAATCCGGGATCCTTGGGCGTGAAGCCCGGCTCATTGAACGCATCGTTCAGGAGCCGGCGGGCGCGATCGTTATGGCCCTCGGTCAGGACGTTGCCGAGCTGGCCGGTCGCCCGCCGCCGGGACGCCGCGTCTCCGAGCTCGGTCGCCAGCTCCACCGCACGCTCGAGGTGGGCGATCGCCAGGTCGAACAGACCGGCGTTGAAAGCAGCGTCGCCCGCGGCCATCTGCAGCTCGACAAGCTCGGCCGAATCGGCCGCCACCAGGATGGCGCTCTCCAGGTAGCCGTGGGCGTGGGCGAACGAGCCCAGCCCGGCCGCGCGTTGGGCAGCGCCACGCAGGGCGACTCGGGCCTGGGCGGCAACGGCCGCACCCTCCGGCCCGTCCGGATGGGCGCGATAGGCGTCAACGTAGTGCTGGGCAAGTACGCCCGACAGCTCGTCGTCGCCCAGGGTGTCGTAATAGCGCGCCGCGGCGAGGTGCAGGGCGCGGCGATCGTCGCGCGACAGCGTGCCGTAAGCGACCTCTCGCACCAGCCCCTGGACGAAGCGGAAGTTGCCGCGCTCCGGCGAGCGCGGGTCGTCGTCGAGGGTCAGCAGCTGGCGCTGGCCGAGGTGGCGGAGCATCGGTTCGATCTGCTCGGCGGGTGCCCGCACGACCGCCGTCAGGGCGGCCAGGCTGCACGACAGGCCCAGGACCGATGCGTCCTGCACCAGGCCGCGCTCCGCAGCCGGGAGCGCGTCGATGCGCGAGGCGATCAACGCGTGGAGTGACTCCGGCACGGCGAGCTCGGTCAGGTCGCCGACCGGCCGGCAGGTCACGCCATCCGCCTCGATGCGGCCGTCATTCAGGAGCATCCGGACCATCTCGACCGCGTAGAGGGGAATCCCCTCTGCCCGCGCCAGGATGCTGCGCACGAGCGGCTCCGGAAGCCCGGGCACGAGCCCGCTCAGCAGCTCCGTCATCTCCTCGTCGGTGAGCGGCGCGAGGCTCAGCGAGGTGAAGCTGCGCTGGCCGGCACCCCAGGTCGGCCGCCGGTCGAGCAGCTCCGGCCGCGCCAGGGTGACGATGTAGATCGAGCGCCCGCGCGACCAGGTCGCCAGCTCCTCGATGAAGTCCAGGAGTCCCTCGTCGGCCCACTGCAGGTCCTCGAAGACCATCAGCACCGGCGCCTGATCGGCGAGTCGCTCGAAGAAGGTGCGCCAGGCCAGGAACAGCTCGCCGCGCTCCCGCGGATGCGCATCGTCGAGGCCCAGGAGCTGGAGCAGCGGCGCTTCGAGCGTGCGGCGCTCATCTGCGTCAGGGACGAACTGCTCGAGCGTCGTGGCAATGCGCTCGCGAGTCGTCGCCTCGTCGTCGCCTTCACCGATGCCCGCCCGCATGCGGACCATCTCGCCCAGCGCCCAGAAGCTGATCCCCTCGCCGTACGCCGGCGAGCGGCCCTGGTGGGCGTAGACGAGATCGGTCACCCCGTCGAGATACTTGCTGAACTCCCAGGCGAGCCGGCTCTTACCGATTCCCGCCTGACCGATGACCGATACGACTCGCGGCCCGCGCTCGCGCGCGGTGGCGTGATAGAAGTCCTTGATCAGGCGCAGCTCGGAGTCGCGGCCCACGAAGGGCGCCTCCAGGTCCGTGCGGCCGCGCGCCACCGCGCCGAGCCACCACCCGCAGGGCGCGGAAGGCCGGGACCGGGCTCGTCTTCCCCTTCAGCGTCTGCTCGCCGGCCGCCTCGAAGACGATCGCCCCGGACGCCGCGCGGCGGGTGCCATCGCCCACCAGCACCGATCCGGGTGGCGCCACCGACTGCAGGCGCGAGGCGGTATTGACGAGGTCGCCGGCGACCATCCCCATTCCCGCGGCGCCGATGGTGACCACCGCCTCGCCCGGTGTGCACCGCCGCGCGCAGTGCGAGGTCGGGGACGCCGGCAGCCTCGCCCAGGCGCTGCACGGCGTCGACCAGCTCGAGGGCGGCGCGCACCGCACGCTCCGCGTCATCCTCCTGGGCGACCGGGGCACCCCACACGGCCATCACCGCATCGCCGATGAACTTCTCGACGTTGCCGCCGTACCGCTCGACCACCTCCCGGCAGGCTTCGAAGTAGCGCCCCAGCAGCTCCCGGACGTCCTCCGCATCGCGCGCCTCGGAGATCGTGGTAAAGCCGACCAGGTCTGCGAAGAGGACGCTCACCAACCGTCGCTCCGCGACTGGGAATGCTGACGGCCGCTGGCGTATCGGCGGCGGTCAGGGCGTTGCCGCACTCGCCGCAGAATCGGGCACCTGGCGTGTTGGCGGAGCCGCAGCTGGGACAGGTCGCCTCCAGGCGCTCACCACACGCAAGGCAGAATTTGCGGCCGAGCTCGTTCTCGGCCCCGCAGCTCGTGCAGATCACGTGGGCAGTATCACGGGGGCCGGATCGTATTGACAAGGAAGGGGGTCCTCCTGGGCCTATCTGTAACCGCTGCGGTTACGAATAGGAAGGACGGGCACCGTCGCCGCCGTCAGGGCACTCGTGCACTCGTGCTGCACGAGAGTCGTGCTGCACGAACGGTCCTGACAGCGGACGACCCTCCCTTAGTTGACCGGCGGCGAGCCAGCCACGGATACTCGGCTCGCCCACCGAATCCTGGAGACAACCCCTTGAACTGCCCGGCGTGCGGGACCGCCAACGAACCCGGCAGGAAGTTCTGCGGCGAATGCGGAACGATCCTGGCTGCGCCGTGCCCGAACTGCGGCACCTCGAACGCGCCAGGCACGAAATTCTGTGGCGAATGCGGGACCGCGCTCGGCGCGACGGCGGCCCAGGCCCCGACCAACGAAGAGCCGACCGCCGAACGGCGCCTGGTCAGCGTCCTCTTCGCCGACCTCGTGGGCTTCACGACCCTGTCGGAGTCTCGCGACCCCGAGGTCGTGCGGGAGCTGCTGAGCCGCTACTTCGAGACCGCGACCCAGATCATCGGCGCGTACGGGGGGACGGTGGAGAAGTTCATCGGCGACGCCGTGATGGCGGTCTGGGGAGCGCCCACCGCGCACGAGGACGACGCCGAGCGCGCGGTCCGCGACGGCGCTCGACCTGGTCGATGCGGTCCACGCGATTGGCGAGGAGGTGGGCGCGGAGCTGAAGCTGCGCGCCGGGGTGCTGACGGGCGAGGCGGCCGTGACGCTGGGCGCCACGAACCAGGGGATGGTCGCCGGCGACCTCGTCAACACCGCATCCAGGCTGCAGTCGGTCGCGCCGCCGGACACCGTGCTGGTGGGCGAGTCGACGTACCAGGCGGCGAGCGGCGCGGTCTCCTTCGAGCCCGCCGGTGAGCAGATCCTGAAGGGCAAGGAATCGCCGGTGCCGGCGTACCGGGCCCTGAGGGTGGTGGCCCAACGTGGCGGAATCGGCCGCAGCGAGCAGCTCGAGGCCCCCTTCGTGGGACGCGGCCCGGAGCTGCGCATGCTCAAGGACTTCCACCTCGCGACGGCGGCGGAGAAACGCCCCAGGCTGGTGTCGATCATCGGGCAGGGAGGCATCGGTAAGAGCCGGTTGGTGTGGGAGTTCCTGAAGTACATCGACGGCGTCACCGAGGTCGTGTACTGGCACCAGGGACGCTCGCCGGCGTACGGCGAGGGGATCAGCTTCTGGGCGCTGGCCGAGATGGTCCGCAGCCGGGCGACGATCACCGACGCGGAGGAGCCAGCCGCCGCACGGGCCAAGCTGGCCGCAACGCTCGACGAGTGGATCACCGACGAGGACGAGCGCCGATGGCTCGAGCCGCGGCTCCTTCAGCTGCTTGGCCTCGACACCGGGGAGGCTGACGAGCGGCCCGACCGCGAGTCGCTCTTCGCCGCGTGGCGGGTCTTCTTCGAG
The DNA here is from genome assembly GCA_963799675.1 of uncultured Chloroflexia bacterium. Taxonomy (GTDB): domain Bacteria; phylum Chloroflexota; class Limnocylindria; order QHBO01; family QHBO01; genus JALYSK01. The sequence continues at coordinate 179,758 of CAWCXQ010000005.1, read as the reverse complement.
CGGATTGCCGAGCGCGGGGTGGTGATCCTGGTCTTCGAGGACCTCCAATGGGCCGATTCGGGCCTGCTCGACTTCATCGACCACATCCTCGAATGGTCGCGCGAGCGACCGATCTACCTGATCACCCTGGCCCGCCCGGAGCTGCTCGACCGTCGCACGGACTGGGGCGCCGGTCGCCGCAACTTCACCTCGCTGCTGATCGAGCCGCTCGACGCCGATGCCATGCGCGAGCTGCTGGCAGGCCTGGTTCCCGGCCTGCCGGATCGCGGTCGTCGAGCGCGTCCTCGAGCGCGCGGAGGGGATCCCGCTGTATGCCGTCGAGACGGTGCGGATGCTGCTCGCCGACGGGCTCGTCACGCTGGAGGACGGCGTCTATCGGCCGGTCGGTGACCTGTCCGAGCTGTCCGTGCCGGCATCGCTCCATGCCCTCATCGCGTCGCGGCTCGACGGGCTGGAGCCGGCGGATCGGTCGCTGCTGCAGGCGGCATCGGTGATTGGCAAGACGTTCAGCATCGAGGCCCTGGCGGCGCGTCAGCGGGCTGGCGGCAGAAGAGGTCGCGTCGAGGCTGCGCGCGCTCGTGCGTCGGGAGCTCCTGACCCTGGAGGCCGATCCGCGCTCGCCGGAGAAGGGGCAGTACGGCTTCGTCCAGGGCCTCATCCGGGAGGTCGCCTACGGGACGCTGGCGCGGCGCGATCGACGGCGGCTGCATGTTTCGGCCGCGCGCTATTTCGAGACCCTCGACGACGAGGGGATCGCCGGGGCGCTGGCCGAGCATTACGTCGCGGCCTACAAGGCGCAGCCGGAAGGCCCGGAGGGCGAGGCCGTCGCCGCCCAGGCGCGAGTCGCGCTGCGGGGAGCGGCGGAGCGAGCCCGATCGCTTGGCTCCTTCATCCAGGCCACGCGCTTCCTCGAGATGGCGCTCACCGTCACGACCGATCCAAAGGAGGAGGCGCAGCTCCACGCCGCAGCCGGCGATGCCGGCCTCTTCGCGGGGCTGGTCGACGAGCCGATTGCGCACATGGCCCGATCGCTCGAGCTGGCGCGCGCCGGCGACGATCGGCCCGAGCTGATGGCGGCGACGATGCGCTACGCGCAGGCCCGCAGCGCCAGCGGCGGCATCGCGGAGGGAGTCGCGCTGCTCGAACCGGCACGCGAGGAGTACCGCGACCTGGTCGAGACGCGGGACTACCTCCGGCTTGCCGCCGAGCTGGCGAGGCTCTACCTGCTCTCGGGTCGGCCCGATGACGCCGTGAAGCTCGTCGATGAGATCCTGCCGACGGCCGAGCGCCTGGAGCTCACGCGCGAGACGATGGAGCTGCTCGTCACCCGCGGACCGGCGCTGGCCAGCATCGGCCGTTTGCGCGAGGCGATCGCGACCCTGGTGGGCGCCGTCGCCTCCTGTCCTCCTATGACCTCGTCGACGTGGGCCTGCGGGCGCGAGTCAACCTCAGCTTCGCGGCAGCCGGCGAGGACCCGGAGCTGGCGTACCGGGTTGCGCGGGAGGGTCACGATCTGACGCTCCGCTACGGGATGCGGGGCTATGCGTTCTACATGCTCAGCAACGCGGCAGAGCTCGCGATTCGCATCGGAGACTGGGACTGGGCATTGCCACTGGTGGAGGAGGCGGTCGCTTCCACCGAGAATGATCAGGCCGCGAGATGCGTTCCGCCGAGATCCGCGGTCTCCGGGGCATCGATGTCGAGGACGAGCTGCAGGCGCTCGATGAGCGATTCGCGGATAGCACCGAGGTCCAGGCGCAGGCATCCGTGGACGAGGTCCGCGCACTGGTGGCGCTGGCAGGCGGTGACTGGAGGAGTGCGCTCGATCTGGCACGCCGTTCGTACGAGCGCAGCCTCGCGCCGGACGCCACGGCGCCGCAGACCGCGACCCGAGCCGCAGCATGGCTGCGAGAGTCCTCTGGGGTGCGGGAGGCGCTGACCTACATCGAGGAGCAGACGGGGCGGGTGCCAGCGGCGATCCGCCGTGAAGCCGAGGCAGCGCTGGCAGCGCTCGACGGCCGTGGCGGCGAGGCGCTTGCCGCGTTTGTGGACGCCATCCGCCGATGGCGCGAGCTGGGACTCCACTTCGAGGCGGCGGTCTGTGCCCTCAACCTCGTCACGATGCTCGGGCCCATCCACCCCCGAAGCGCGTGCAGCCGCAGACGAGGCGCGAGTGCTGTTCGAGCGCGTGCGGCGCCGAGCCATTTCTCGCGCGCCTGGACGAGGCAATGACGGTGCCTTCGTCGCCCGGACGCCAGCGCCCGCGCGCGGACCGAGGATGCTCGTCAGCCCGCCGCCCGGCCCGAATAGCTCGGCGTGGACGCCAGCCGCTCGACCCCGACCCCGAGCTGGTCGCCGCCGCCGACCGCAACTTCATCGGCGTCCTACGAAAAGCTGGCCGAGCACCAGGAGGCGGGATCGGTCCAGCGGTTCGGGTCGGTCACGGCGTTCGTGTCGGGGCTGCCGATCTCCTTTCTGAATGGCGGCATCGCGCCGGGCGCGGCGACAGCCGCGGACCTCGAGGCGGCCGTCGAGTGGCTGGACGAACGCGGTTATCCCTACGAGATCTGGATCGGCGAGGCGTTCGCGGACGCGCATGGCGCGGCGCTCGCGGCGACTGGATTCGAGCGCTCTGCCTGGCCGATCCCGACCATGATCCTCCGCCCGCCGGCCGAGCCACCGCCACCGGCCGCCGGGGTCACGGTGCGGGCCGTCGAGGATGACGCGGCGCTCGAAGAGCACATCGCCATGCAGGTCGAGCAGGGCTTCCCGGAGGAGGCGGCTCGGAGGATGTATTCGGCGTCATTCGCCCGAGATCCCGACGTGCGGATCTATACCGCCTACCTCGACGGCGAGGCGGTTGGCAGCTCGATCGCGATCCGGACCGGCGCGGTGTCCGGCGTCTACTCCGTCGGCACACGGCCGGACGCCCGCCGGCGAGGCGTCGGCACGGCGGTGACCTGGGCGGCGGTGGGTGCAGGCGTCGGCTGGGGCGCCACGATGGTCGCGCTCCAGTCGTCGGAGATGGGATACCCGGTCTACCGCGACATGGGGTTCGAGGTCCTCAACCGCTACGCGCTCTTCCACCGGGTGGGTGGGGAGGCCGCCGCGTATTCGTAACTGGAATGGTTACGAATGCCGTGGAAGGGGATAGAGCGCGCGTGCACCGCCGACCGGTCCGGGGCCTCGGGCGAGGCCCGTCCTGGAGTGTGGTATCTACAGCTCCCGGACGGATCGACGGCGGAGCGCCGATCTCCGAGAGCGTCAGCTGGACTTGCCAGGGAGGGCGAGGTGTCATTCGAGCGCAGCACAGCGGGGATGGGTCTCGGAGCAGAGGCCGGGGCTACCTCCACCCGAGGCCGCCGATGCGGCCGCCGGTCCCGGCATCTCTCCGGCGATGCGGCTGCAGATCCTCTCGACCGAGCATTGGAGTCTGCTGGCGAGCCGATCGCTGGCCTGGAACGAGTCCTTCAGCCGCGCCGGGATGTTCCTATCTACGCTTCTCAGGAGCGATCGTTGCGCTCGCGCTGGTCGCCCAGGCCACGAGCTTCGGGAGCGAGTTCACGCTCTTCGCGCTGGTGATCCTGCCCGTCGTGCTGTTCATCGGCCTCACGACCCTGGTCCGGCTGGGAGGTTCGAACTACCACGATGCCATGTGCGTGATGGGCATGAACCGCATCCGGGCCGGATACCTGGAGCTCGCTCCGGATCTGGAGCGCTTCTTCGTGATGGGGGTCCACGACGACATGAAAGGCATCGGCCTAACCATGGCGGTCGAGCCCGGAACCTCCAACCTGCTCCACGGGTTTGCTGCCACGCCGGCCGTCGTCAGCGTCATCAACTCGGTCCTGGTTGGGGTGATCGTGGCGCTCATCGCCCTGGAGCTTGGGCTGAGCACGGTTGCTGCGCTGATCGTCGCGGTGGTTGGAACGTTGGTGATGCTGGCCACCCTGAGCCGATACGGCATGCGCCAGATGGAGCGCGGTGCGGCGATGTTGCGGCCGATCTTTCCTACACCGGCGGGCGAGGAGTAAGCAGTTCGCGTACCTCTGCGAGCGGGCGCCAGGCCAACCCGCGGCGCGAGAGCGGGGATAGACGGATCGGACCTTGAGAGCGAAGATGCAGGCGCTGCCCAGTCCCAGCCGCCGGAGGGTCAGATGTCGCGCATAGAGTGGCCTTCGCTCGCCCGGGTCCTGGCATGGACGCTGGCGATCACGTTCATCGCCGGCACGATCGCGTTGCTGCTTGTCGGATTCAACGTGCTGGGCAGCCCGCCCGAGCCCAAGGCCGACTTCTCGGACAGGATCGTCGCCGATTTCGAGTTCCAGCAGAGCCAGTGGCCGATCGTGTTCGGTGGGACCGCGCTCTACGCGATCGGCTTCCTGGCCATGGGCGGCCTCGGCCCCGTGCTCGCGCGCCTGGCCGATCCCGACGACGCGCGTCGAGGCCTCGTGAGCGCGGCGTTCCTCTCGGCCGGTGGCCTGGGGGCCGCCGCGCAGTTCATCCAGATCGGATCCACGCCGGTGGCGACCGATCCCCACTACTGCGACTGCGGCCTCCTCGCCGAGGAGCTCATGTCGCGGTTGATGGCATTCAACATCGTCATGGGCATCGAGACCTGGCTTGTCTCCGGCGCGATCGTGGCGGCGGCCGTGGGCCTGATCGCGGCCGGAGGCCTGGGACGGGACGCGGGAATGCCGAGCGGCTGGCGGTGGCTCTCCCTGGGGATCGCCGCGCTGTCGCTGATCGCCTCGGTCATGCCGCTCTTCGGCGTCAGCCCATTCGACCTGCTGATGGTCGCGCTGATCGCGGGGATCCTCCTTCCGATCTGGGCCATCTGGCTGGCACTCCGCGCTCGCGACGTGTGGCCCGAGCTCGAGCCGGACAGCGTGGTGGTCTTCGAGCCGTCGCCCTGAGGATTGTCCGCATCCGCTGACAGCGGCAGGCCTGGGCGAGCGGGCCAATTCGTAACCAAGCCAGTTACGAATGCGGCTGGGCGAGCCCGCAGTACGATTCGGGAGTGACCGTGACTGACGAGCGCGGCTCGTGACCGCCCTCTTCGCCGACCTGGTGGGCTTTACCGGTCGGGCGGAGACGAGCGATCCCGAGGCGGTGCGCGAGATCCAGCGCGCCTACTTCGCCGCCGTATCCGGCGAGGTCGAGCGATACGGCGGGAGCGTCGAGAAGTACATCGGCGACGCGGTGATGGCGGTCTTCGGGGCACCGCAGGCGCACGACGACGACGCCGAGCGGGCACTCCGTGCTGCGCTTCGCATCCGCGAAGCAGTGGAGGCGCTGGGCTCGGGACTCGAGGTCCGCATCGGCGTCAACACCGGTGAGGTGGTGGGCGGCATGGGGAGCGGCCCGCAGGCGGGGGACTACACCGTCAGCGGGGACGCCGTGAACGTCGCCGCGCGGCTGCAGCAGACCGCGCAACCCAACGAGATCCTGGTGGGCGGCAGCACGCGGCGTCTGAGCGCGGAGGCGTTCACCTTCGCGCCCCTCTCGGAGCTGGCGCTGAAGGGTCGAGCCGACAGCGTCGAGGCCTGGCGCCTCGAGCGCGAGCTCCCCGAGAAGCCGCGCCTGCGCGGCGGAGAGGCGCGCCTGGTGGGACGCGTGCGGGAGCGCGCCATGCTCGACTCGGCGCTGGAGGAAGCGGCGGCCGGGCGTGGCCTGGTCGTGGCGCTGGTGGGGGAGCCCGGGATCGGGAAGACGCGGCTGGCGCTCGAGACCCGGCAGCGGGCGGAGTCGAACGGCTTCGCGACGGTCTGGACCACCTCGCGCTCGTATGCTGCCGCGTTTCCCTATCACCTCGTCGAGCAGCTCGTCCCGCAGCTCCTTGCGCGCGCGCCGGGTGACAGACGCCGCGGCCTCGCTCGAGGCGTTGGGCGTCCAGGCCGATCCAGCCACCCTCGAGCGCTGGGCGGCCGTGCTCGACGCCATGCGCGAGCAGACGGAGGACGACCCGCGCCTGGCCGAGGTCTCGCCGGCGGGGCGGCAGCGACTGCTCATCGACGCGGTGGTCGCGCTCCTGCGCTCGATCTCGCAGCGCCAGCCCCTTCTCGTCATCCTCGACGATCTCCACTGGGCCGATCCCGCCAGCCTGACCGTCGTGGAGGAGCTCCTCGACGTGGTCGCCGAGCTGCCGGTTGCGCTGCTTACGTCGTATCGGTCCGGATGGAGCCATGGCTGGGAGGGGAAGAGCTTCTATCAGCAGCTGAACCTGCGCGCGCTGCTCCCCGAGGAGGGTCGTGAGCTGGCGGCGCAGCTCGCGCCGGGCACGCGGGTCTCGGCGGAGCTCACCGAGCGCGTCCTGGCGCGCTCGGCCGGCAACCCGCTCTTCCTGGAGGAGCTGCTACGGGGCGAGGGCCAGGCGACCAGCGAGCCGGGACATCGTCTGCCGGAGACGATCCACGAGATGCTGCTCGCCCGCCTGGACGCGCTGCCCGCCAACGCGCGGCAGACGCTGCAGCTCGCCGCGGTGGTGGGCTCGGAGTTCTCGGAGGAGATCGTCGCCAGCCTGGCCACGGATGACACCGATGAGGCGTTCCGCACGTTGCAGCGGGCGGAGCTGGTCGTGCCGAGGGCGGCCGACGGGGGCGAGCGTGTCCTCGCCTTCCGACATCCGCTCATTCACGAGGTGGCGTATCGGAGCCTGCTGCTCAGCACCCGGCGCGAGCTGCACGGCCGCATCGCGCGCTGGCTCGAGGAGCATGGCCGCGAGGAGCAGGTCGCCGAGCTTGCCCAGCACTACCGCGACAGCGACAACCCGGACAAGGCGCGCCACTATCTCCCGCTCGCCGGGGAGCGGGCCGAGCGCCTGAATGCCGGCACCGAGGCGAAGGGCTGGTTCCTGCAGGCGGCCGAGGCCTTCAAGGACGACCCCGCCCGTCGTGCGCAGATGCTCGAAGCCGCCGCACGGCAGACCTACCTGATTGGCGCGGGCAGCGATGAGCCGATCCACCTGCTGCGCCAGGCGGTCAGCCTCTACGAGCAGGCGGGTGCCGACGTGGCGGCGCTGAATGGCCGCCGCACGCTCAGCCGCTACTACTGGCTCCAGGGCGATCCTGCCACGGCGGAGCGCGAGATCGAGCTGGCCATCGCCGGTCTCGAACGGCTCCCGCCCACGCCGGAGCTGGCGTATGCGTACAGCTTCCAATCGCAGATCCTGATGCTCAAGCCCGAGTACCAGCGAGGCGAGGAATTCGCCCGCAAGGCGATCGCGGTCGCGGAGCAGGCGGCGGCGACGGGCGCGCTGGCGCATGCCTACAACAACCTGGGCATGTGCCTGTGGGGCGTCGGCGACGAGACCGGCCACGAGTACCTGCGCCGGAGCCTCGAGCTCGCGCTCGAGAACGGGCTCACCGACGACGCGGGGCGCGCCTACGCGAACATGAGCGGCCAGGGAAATCGCATCTTTCCGTTTGGCTACGGCGGCGCCGAGGAGCTGCTGAACGAGGCGCTCGCCTACGCGGAGCGCACGATTCCCGGCGGCGTCTTCGACCAGTGGATCCGGTCAGGGCATGCCGAGTTCCTCCTCGTCACCGGCCGCTGGGCGGAGGCGGAAGCGGAGATCGGGACCATCGAGTGGACGCGGGCAGGGCAGTACATCCAGACCTCGATCGCCACGTTGCGAGCGCAGCTCGCGAACTACCGCGGCCGATACGACGAGGCTGCGGCTGCTCTCGCGGATGGCCCGATATCGCGGTCCGGATCGGCGACCAGCAGGCGATCATGCCCACCCTCGTGACGGCGGCACATGCCCAGGCCGGGCTTGGCAATGATGCCGATGCCGTGGCGATCCTCCGCCGCGCCATCGAGCAGCCGGGATCGACCGCCGACGGCACGCTGAGCGCCTGGTTCCTGTTCGAGGCGGCTGACCTGGTGACCGCCGCACGCCAGCGGGCCGACCACCTCGCCGGCGTCGAGCTGTTGGCAGGCTTCGCGCCCGGGCTCGAGGCTGTCGGTGGGGGTCGGCGGCGAGCCATCGATCGATGCCGTGCGTCGGGCGCTGTTCGGCGCCGCGGTCGAGCAGCTGGCGTCGCTCTGCGGTCCGCTGGGACTGTCACCGCCCTCGCTGCAGAATGCCGGCCCGCTTCCCCGGGCGCGTCGCCGCGCTCCCGACCCTCGAAGACCATCACCGCAGCTTCGACGTTGCCCGCATCCGCCTCTGGCTCGCCGAGGAGCGCGGCGACGCGAGCCTGCTCGCCGGGGCCGAGAGCACCTTCGAGGAGCTGGGCGCGCATCCGTATCTCGCGCGGGCGAAGGCCCTCGCTCCGGCCCTGACCGTCGCATCCGCGAGGGCTTATCGTTCGCCCATGACAGATCTGACGGAGCTCTCGGAGATTGCCCCCATCCAGGTCTGGGACCACATCCGCGCCCGGCGCGTGCAGGGAGACCAGGTCACCCTTGCCGTCGTCGAGCTCGACCCCGGGGCGGCGGTGCCGGAGCATCGGCACCCGAGCGAGCAGAACGGCATGGTGATCAGGGGCGAGATGCGGTTCCGCGTTGGCTCGGAGGAGCGCACCCTCGGCCCGGGCGGCACGTGGCGGATCCTTGGCAACGTTCCACATGAGGCGCAGGCAGGCCCGGACGGCGCGGTGGTGATCGACGTCTTCAGCCCGATCCGCGGCGACTGGGACGCCCTGCCGCAGCTCGGAGCCGACCGAGCCGACCTGGCCCTAGCGGAGAACGATCCGGCGGTTCGGCGGCTCCCCTTCGGGACCGATCTCGACCAGCGTCCAGCCCGGCAGGCCGTCGCGGCGCGTCGTGCCGTCAGCCGAAAGGATCTCGGCGACACTGCGGACAAGCCGCTCGCCCGCCTCGCGGTCCTTTGCCGGCAGCTCGCTCACCAGCGCCGCAAGCCGCCGCTCGATCAGCCGCACGGCGACCGCCGGCAGCAATCCCTCGCGGTCTTTGCGCACGAGCTCCTCGGCGTCGGGAAGCCCATCGCGCTCGAGCGCGCGGATCAGGCCGCGCACCTCGCTCGCTTCCTTCGACGACAGCGCATCGATCCAGCTCGGCGGGGGAGGCGGCGGCTCGGGTTTCGCCTGCGCGCGTCGGGGTGGCTTGCCGCGCCGCATCGGCTTCGCTCTTCCGTGCGCCCGGCAGCGACTCACGGACGAGCGCCATCGTCTCGTACGGCCCGTGAATGAGGGGCTGGCCGAACTCGTTGGCCTGCTCCGAGTCCAGCACGAACCAGCCCAGCCCTTCCTGGTGGACCTCGAACCGATCGTCGGCGGTGCGATACGAGCCCGCCTTCTGGCGGATCAGCCGATCCGGATCGGCGCCGGCATCGGTCTTTGCCTTCTTGCCTGCCATGACGCGCTCATCGTGCCAGACGGCGCGTAACCGGCCCAGTACCAACTGGCAGGCCCGAGCTCAAGGAGGACACTCGATGCGGATCCTCAGACTCTCGCTAGCGCTGCCATTCTCCCTGGTGCTGGTCCTTGCGCTCGCGCTTCCAAGCGCCGCCAGGAATATCCAGGCGAACAACGCCTATACCGTCCACAACCTTGTCTCCGACCAGCCCGGGGTCGCCACCTTCACCGATTCGAACCTCAAGAATGGCTGGGGCATCGCGGCCAGCGGTGGCTCCCCGTGGTGGGTGGCCGATAACCACACCGGATAAGTCGACGCTGTACCGCGGCGATGGCTCGGTCCAGTCACGCGTCGTCGGCGTGGCAGGCGGTCCCACCGGCGTCGATCTTCAACGGCACGTCGGACTTCACCGTCACCGACGGCACCCACACGGCAGCGGCGTTCTTCATCTTCGCGACCGAGGGAGGCCAGATCCTGGGCTGGAACCCGACGGTCGGTGGCGGCACGGACGCTGTCCTGGGCGGCGCGCACGCGGGCGCAATCTATAAGGGGCTCGCGATCGGCGTGGCCGGAGACGCGCACAACTACCTGTATGCCGCCGATTTCCACAACGCGGCGATCGACGTCTACGACGCGACCTACGCGCTGTCGACCCTGCCGGGCGACTTCACCGATCCCGGCATCCCGGCCGGCTTCGCGCCGTTCAACGTGCAGAACATCGCGGGGACGCTGTACGTCACCTACGCGATGCAGGACGCCGACGCCGAGGATGAGATCGCTGGGCCGGGCTCGGCTACGTGAGCGCCTTCGACACCGATGGCAACTTCCTGGGTCGCGTCGCCTCCGGCGGCGATCTGAACGCGCCGTGGGGACTCGCCTGGGCGCCGGCTGCCGGATTCGGCAAGTTCAGCGGTGACCTGCTGGTCGGGAACTTCGGCGACGGGGCGATCAATGCCTTCGCATGCGACGTGCGAGCGGCTGGGAGGCCCGCGGCCACCTCAAGACGCCGAACCATCACCGGCTGGCGATCGACGGGCTGTGGGGGATCGGCTTCGGGAACGGGAACTCACGACCGGCTCCGGACCGACCACGACCCTCTATTTCGCTGCGGGTCCCAACGACGAGGAGAACGGCCTCTTCGGGTCGATCACTTCCGCGCCCTGATCGGACGCCCGCGACATCCGGGGGAACGGCCCCCGTCCGCAATCCCCGCGGACGGGGGCCACGCCTTGCTTCGGCGGCACACAATGCGAAATCGTGAGCGACACCCCGCCCCCACGTACCGAGACCGAGGAGTTCTGGCACGACTTCCTGACCAACGGCGATGGGATGGAGCGCAAGGCCCGGCGCCTGTTTGCACGCATCCCCGGTGGCCCTCGGTGTCGCCTCTGCGCGGCGCCCTTCACCGGGGTCGGGGCTCCGGTCATGCGCATGATCGGCAAGCGCCGGTCAGACAAGAACCCAACGATGTGCATGACCTGCTTCACGTTCCTGGCGACGCATCACGGGGGCGCGGAGATCGAGGTCACGCTGCTCTTCGCCGACATCCGAGGCTCGACCTCGATCGCCGAGGGAATCTCGCCGGGGGCGTTCAGCAAGATCCTCGACCGCTTCTACGACGCCGCCGCGAAGGTCGTCATCGGGAATGAGGGGTCAATCGACAAATTCGTGGGCGACGAGCTGGTTGCCCTCTTCTTCCCGATGCTCGCCGGAGATCGCCACGCGGCTCGGGCGATCGATGCCGCGCGAGCCCTGCTCGAGGCGACGGGTCACGGCGATGCCGCGGGGCCGTGGATTCCGGTGGGTGCCGGCGTCCACAGCGGCATGGCCTGGGTCGGTGCGGTGGGGGAGGGATCGCATACCCAGATCACCGCGGTGGGCGACAGCGTGAACACCGCCGCCAGGCTGGCCTCCGCTGCGGCCGCCGGCGAGATCCTCGTGACGGTCGCGGCCGCGCAGGCGGCGCAGCTGGCCGAAGGGGGTGTCGAGCGCCGGCACCTCGCCCTCAAGGGCAAGAGCGAGCCCACCGAGGTGCTGGTCCTTCACTGATGGGCGCTATGTGTTGGGCTATCTGTAGCCGTTTCGGTTACAGATAAGTCCGGGGCATACCTCCGCACTCGGGCCATCGGTCAGAAGCGCTGGGGTCGCGTGGATTTGCTCGCACTGGCGAGTATCGGCCACCAATGGCTGATTTTGCTAAGGCCCGCAAAGAATGGCCACGCTAGCGGCCCTGCCTTGCCCATGCATGCCAGCTGGAGCAAATCTGGCCACCGGATGGCCGCTAGACGCTGGCGCTGGCAAAGGGGGCCCGAAACGGCGAAGCCGCCGCTCTGCCGTCCCGGCCGGCTCAGTGCGCCGCGAGGAGTCCTCGAGCCTGAGCCCGGCGGCGGTGCCGTACTCGTCGAGGTCGAACTGGCAGTTGTCGGTGTTCCCTTTCCGTGCAATTGCCTCCAGGTCCGCCGCGAGACCCTCGCACGTTCCGTTGAGCACGGCATCGTTGAAGGCGGGCACGTACGACTGCCAGATCTCGACATGGTGGTTTTCGTGAACCACGGTCGTGGTCAGCTCGTCGATCCACCACTGGCGGGTTGTCGCGGTCGCCCCGGGCGGCGGCGCCCAGTGGGGGATCGTGACCGTGTACGAAAGTGACACCGGCGTTGGGCTGTCCGGCACGATCTCGCAGGTCCCGCCCGACGTGCGCTCCCGGAACTGATACGAGACGTGGACCCGGGTCGTGGCCTCCGCGTGGCCCCCGGTCCACGCGTCCGGCGGCCCATTGGTGGCGATCGACCGGGTGAGCTCGCTCGGCGTGATGCCATTGATCTCGTAGGTCTGGACCTGGGTCGGCCCGGAGAACATCGTGCGGTCGATGGTCGGGATCGACGGCAGCCCGGCGACCGGCGGCAGGCTCGGGATCGGGTAAGGGCTATAGGTGCGCGGCGGGGTCGATGGCTCGGGCGTTGGCGTGGCGGGCATCGGTCCGGCGAGCTGGAGGACCCAGCCGGCCGTGAGCGCCGGAGTGAGGCTGAGGCTCGGGTACGCCGCGGCGTTCCAGTAGATCAGGAGGTTGGCGTCGATCCCCGTCGCTTCGGCGACGCTGAAGATGCTCTCGCCATCGCCCACGACGTACGTGCCCGGGGCCGCCGACGGCTTCGCGGTCGGGATGGCGCGACCGCGACCACCGGGCTCGCCGACGGCGAAGGGGATCCCGACGCGATCGCGACAGGCTGCTCGCGCACCGCGAAGGTGACGCTGCCGAAGAGCAGGATCGCGCAGACGGAGAGGACCACCATGGCGCTGGCGGCCAGGGAGAGCCCCTCAGCGCTCCGTGGTTGTCCGCAGTACGGACAGGCGCGGCGCCGGCGGCGACTGGTTGGCCGCATCGGTCGCAATCGGTCGTGGTCAGCTTGAATCCCTCCTGCGGCGAAGTCTGCCACGGCAGCTCGGCAGAGCGGCACCCCGACGTTTGGCCACCCAACAGGCCGATGCCGACCGACGGTTCCCGGCGGCCTATCCCTCGGGAACGATCACCCGAGTCGGATTCGTGATCTTCCCGTCACGGACCTTGACGATGAACAGCTCATCGGGGAATCGCTCGAGCATGGCGCCGCGGCCGACGCCGTCGAGGACCACCGCGTCATCACACCCGCCGACAGAGCACATCATCACGCTGCCGTCGCTCGGGCTGGCGAGGCCGCCCGCGAGGAGCGCCCAGCCGTCCGGGTGTGCGGCAAGGACCTCGCTCGGCGAATTCCACTGATGCCAGTCCTTGAACGTGTGGAACGTCACGTCGTCGGCCGTGGAGCACGGCTGGCCCAGCCGGAGGGTGGCGCCGCTGGGTGCGCCGCTCTTCTCGTCGCCGAGCAGCACCTTTGCACCCTGGACGGTGGCGGTCCATCGGGTCAGGTCGTACGGTGCCGGCCCGTAGGTCTTGACGCCGAACTCGCTCCAGGTCGACCCGTGGAACGGATCCTCCAGCGAGCGTGACTTCGGGCACCACCAGGTGAGCTTTGCGAGGCCGGACGCCACGTGGGTCGAGATGGCCGAGAAGACGTCGACGCTCCCATCCTCATGGCCGATGACCCATACCGGAGAGCCATCGGGCAGGTAGTCGGCGCGTGCCTCGCCCGCTCGCGGGAGGTCGAGTGCCACGGGCGAGGGCCGGCGGATGATGAGGAGAGCGCCGACGACCACCGCCGCGAGCGCGAGGCCGCCAGCGAGGAGGATCCATTGCCGGCGGCGCATACCTCGCAGCATGGTCGCGGCAGCGCCCGCGGGTCAATGGGCGCCTTGCCTCGCGCCCATCGAGCCACGGTCCAGGACCGTAGGGAGACCGATGCCACCTAATGCGCCGGACAGTCACACTAACTCGCGGATCGGTCCGAGGCGGGGCGCTACCGTGACTGAGCAGAGCGGTAGACGCCTCTCCGGGTCGTTCCCGGGCGCTGCGTGACTGAACGGCGCATTGCGCGTCAATTGGGTGTCCACTGGCCCCCCGCGCTCCGTCCGACCGGCTCCCTCTGTGCCGCCGGTCCGGGGAGCCCTCAGCCCAGGGGGCGGCCGCCAGTGACGCCGATGACCTCGCCGGTGATATAGCTCGATTCCGGTGAGGCGAGAAAGACGTAGACCGGCGCGAGCTCGGCGGGCTGACCCGCTCGACCGAGGGGCGTGTTCTCACCGAACTTCGCCGCCTTCTGCGGCGGCATGGTGGAGGGGATGAGCGGCGTCCAGATCGGTCCGGGAGCCACGGCGTTCACGCGGATCCCGCGCTCGAGCACGCCCTTGTCCTGGGCCAGCGCCTTGGTGAAGGTCACGATCGCGCCCTTGGTGGCGGCGTAAGGGAGCAGCTCAGGCGAGGGGGTGAAGGCCTGGATCGAGGTCGTATTGACGATCGTGCCGCCCTCGCGCATGTGCGGCAGGGCCGCCTTGCTCAGGTGAAACATGGCCTCGATGTTCGTGCGGAAGATCCTCCGCCACTCATCGGTCGTGACCTCCTCGATCGAGTCGCCGCAGACCTGCCACGCGGCGTTGTTGACCAGGATGTCGAGACCCCCGAGCTGATCCCTGGCGCGATCGACGAGCGTCCGACAGAACGCCTCGTCCTGGATGTCACCCGCGATGGAGATCGCGTTGCGTCCCGCGTCGGTGATCAGGCGCTCGGTGTCCGCGGCGTCCTCCTCCTCCACGCCGCCCAGGTAGGAGATGGCCACGTCGGCGCCCTCACGGGCGAAGGCAATCGCGACCGCCTTGCCGATCCCCGAGTCACCGCCGGTGATCAGGGCTGCTCGGTCGCCCAGCCGCCCGCTGCCCTGATAGCTCTCTTCGCCGTGATCCGCGCGCGGCCGCAGCTGGCCCTCCGTGCCGGGCGGCTCCTGCTGCTGTTCGGGGTAGGGCGGGACCGGGTATTGGGTCTTGGGGTCGCGGCGGGTCTGGGTGGGCATCGCATGCTCCTGGATGGGGCGTCTGCATCGGTCATACGCAGGTCGCATGCCGGGTTGGACGCCTGGACAGCAGCCCGGGCTGCGCAACGACACGTCCAGGGCGCTAGTACGGCGGTCCGGGGGTGTACTGCATCGGACCGCACCGCCGGAAATTTCGTGTGGGCAGCGCGCATTGTCGTCGCAGCAGGGCCGTACCCCCGGGGACGAACACCTCATGGCGTGCAGGGTCGCTCGCCTCAATCCTGAGCGCCACATCCAAGCTGCCAGGAAGCGTCCAAATGCACCTCACACGGGGAGGGAACGCCCAACGCGTCCCACGCCGTCGTCGGTCCCAGGACCGGCGCCTGCCGACCGTCCTCGTTGCCCTGTGCGCCCTGGCACTTTCGCTCTCCCTGATGCTCGCCAAGGCGCCGATGCTGTCCGCCAGCAACGGCGTGTGGGTCAACCTGGATCCCGAGACCGCGGCCGCGGCCCTCGGTGACTCCGTCACGCTGACCGCACAGATGGTGGACGACAACGGCACCCCAGCCGCCGCCAGTGCGCACGTGCGCTTCTACTTCGCGCCGGGTAGCCCAAACGACATCGACAGCCCCGGCAACAGCTCGGACCTCGACTGCTCAACCGATAGCGCCGGTGCCTGTTCGGTCACCTACGTCGCGGCCAGCGCCGGGACGGACCTGATCTGTGCTCTGACCAACGGCCCATCTTCGACCTGCGACGAGGCCTGGGATGCGCCCGAACGCGATAACGATGCGGACGTCGTGCAGCGCATTGTCGGGACCGATCCAACGCCCACGCCCGACCCCGACTCCCACGCCGACCCCGACGCCGACGCCGACCCCGACGCCCACGCCGACGCCGACCCCGACGCCGACGCCCACGCCGACGCCGACGCCCACGCCGACGCCGACCCCGACCCCGACGCCGACACCCACGCCGACACCCACGCCGACACCCACGCCGACACCCACGCCGACACCCACGCCGACACCCACGCCGACGCCCACGCCGACGCCGACACCCACGCCGACGCCGACGCCGACGCCGACGCCCACGCCCACGCCGACGCCACACCGCCCACCCCGACGCCCACCCCCACCCACGCCGACACCACCCGACGCCCACGCCGACGCCAACGCCGACGCCGACGCCGACGCCAACGCCCACGCCTTCTCAGGTAGAGCCCACGTCCACCCCCACGCCGACCCCTGTCCCCACTCCCACGCCGCCGACGGTCCCGACCCAGGCAGAGCCAACGCCGACTCCGGCGGAGACGGCGCCCATTCCGCCGCAGGTCGAAGCGACGCCGACGGTGACGCCCAGCGCCAACTCCGACCCCTTCGTCGGAATCCCCGTCTCCCGAGGCGACTCCATCGCCAGCCGCTGCGGCCCCGACGCCCAGCTCTGGTCCTTCGGCTGCGCCGGCGGCGCTCGTGCGGCCACAGGGGCCGGAGAGCGTCGTTCGCCAGATCCTCTCGGCGGCCGCGGATCAGGTGTCGAGGGTGGTGCGGCCCGCGGCCGCCGCAGCGGTGGCGACGACCTTCAGCTTCCCGCTCGCGCTGATGATCGCCGTGCTTCTCTTCCTCCTGGTCCAGAACCGCGTCGACGGGCGCGATCCGAAGCTGCGAGCAGCCCCCCAGACGGCCGGCGACACGGTCGTGAAATTCAAGGATGAGGTGGACCTGTGACCGAGAGCCACGAGCGGACCGATTACACCGCCCTCAGCGACCGGATGGCGTACCTGCTTCTGCTTCGTGTTGCTCTGGCGACGATGGTGCTGGCGTGGAGCGCAGTTCGCCCGGAGGCGCTCGGCGTCCCGTTCCAGATCCTCGCGGCGCTGACGGCCGGGTACCTTTTCGCCGCCGCGGTGTCGGAGTGGGCTCGCCGGCGCGCGGGCCAGGTGGGCTATGCGCTGCTCAGCGTCCTGCTCCTCCTCGACGGGGTGTACCTGGCCTTTGCCATGTACGCCACCGGCGGCACCCAGAGCCCGATGCGCTTCCTGATCTACCTCCACCTCGTGGCCGTCTCGCTCCTCGCCTCATATCGGACCGGACTCAAGATCGCCCTCTGGCACTCGCTCCTCTTCTTCGTGGTGCTCTACGCGCAGGCGGCCGAGCTGCTACCGGCCGTCGATGTGACCCCGGGGAGGGAGATCGTGTTCGACAGCCTCCCGGTGCTCAACGTGACCGCCTTCTGGATCTTCGCCCTGGCGACCTCGGTCTTCTCCGCCATGAATGAACGGGAGCTCCGCCAGCGTCGCGCCGACCTCCAGTCGCTGGTCAACGTTGGCGCGCGCCTCGACGACGTCGGCGACCCCGTGCACCAGGCGCGCATCGTCCTCGACGGGCTGACGGAGCAGTTCGGCTTCGCACGCGGCCTGGTGATCGGCGCGTCCGAGGGCAGCCTTGTCGTGCTCGCCGCCCACGGTGCGGTCGAGACTCCGAGCTCGCCCGTCGCTGCCGACGCGATCATCGCCACGGCCTGGGAGCGACGCGAGGTTCTGCCCGTCAAGCAGCTGTCGGCCGAGCGCAACCCACTGCTCGCTGAGGCGCTGCCGGGTGGCCGCAACCTCCTGGTCGCGCCGATGATTGCCGACGGGCGGGCGGTCGGAGCCATCGTCGTGGAGCATCGGTCCCGCTCGATGTTCGGCGTTGAGCGGCGCGTCACCTCTGTCCTGGCGCAGTTCGCGTCAGTGGCCGCGCTCAACCTGCGCAATGCCGTGCTGCTGCGACACGTCCAGGATCTTGCCGAGCGTGACTCCCTGACGGGAGCCGCAAACCGGCGCATGTTCCAGGTCGCCCTCGAGCGCGTCCTGGCGGGGGCGGATCCGGCAGCCGATCCGGACTCGCCAGTGACCGCGGTCCTGTTCGTCGACCTCGACGACTTCAAGATCGTCAACGACACGCTCGGGCACGCGGCCGGCGACGCACTCCTCGTGCTGTCACGCATCGCATCTCCGGGCTCGTGCGCGAGAAGAAGGACCTCGTGGCGCGCCTGGGCGGGGACGAGTTCGCGATCCTGACCGATGACGACCCCGAGCTGCATCGGGCCCGCGCCATGGCTGAGCGTCTCGTGCGGGAGCTGCGCCACCCGTACGTCATCGGCGCAGACGGTGACGGTCACCGCCAGCATTGGGATTGCAACCGCGCGGGCGGCGGGGGACGCCGCCGAGGTCGTGCGCAATGCCGACGTGGCGATGTACATGGCCAAGGCGAACGGCAAGTCGGGCTTCGCCATCTTCGATCCCGGCATGCATGCGGCCATTCGCGCGCGTCATGAGCTTGGTGCCCAGCTGCAGCGCGCGGTCGAGCTGAATCAGCTACGGCTCGTGTACCAGCCCATCGTGGCGCTCGAGTCCGGTCGCGTCGCGGCCTGGAGGCGCTCGTGCGCTGGGAACACCCCGAGCGCGGGCTGGTGGCGCCCGGCGAGTTCATCGAGATCGCGGAGGAGAACGGCGCCATCCTGCCCATCGGCCCCTGGGTCCTGCGTGAGGCTTGCCAGCAGGCGGCGCACTGGCGTAGCTCGGGTGTGACGCCCAAGGAGATGTTCCTGTCGGTCAATGTCTCGGCTCGCGAGATCCAGCAGCCCGGCTTCGTCGACGCGGTTCGGGAGACGCTTGCCTGGGCCGAGATGCCGGCGGACCTGCTCATGCTCGAGATCACCGAGACGGCACTGCTGCGCGCCACGCTCGCAACCGTCTCGACGCTGGAGGCGCTGCGTGAGCTGGGCGTGCGGGTGGTGATCGACGACTTCGGCACCGGCTACTTCTCGCTCAGCCACCTGCGCCAGTTCCCGGTCGACGTCCTGAAGGTGGCCGGCGAGTTCGTCCAGGTCTCTGAGGGCGACTCGCGCTCGTCTGCCCTGGCCGGCGGAATCGTGGCGCTCAGCCAGTCGCTCAATATCGTCACGGTGGCGGAGGGGATCGAAACGACCGAGCAGGCGCATCGGATGCGAGCGCTCGGCTGCACCTACGGGCAGGGCTACTACTTCGCCCACCCGCTCGCCGAGGGGCAGATCGAGGGCGGCGGTCCGTGGCTCGAGAGTGCCGTGCGCGAGCAGCGGGCGGCCCGCCAGCTCCGTGGCGCGAGGACCCGGGCGGTCTCGGTGGATCCTGCCGCGGCTTGAGCTGGGCCGCCGTGATTCTCGAATCTGCCGAATTCCCATGAGGTGAGCGTTACGTCCGCTCGCGGGGCGCGAACGGTCAGCTAGCGCCTACAGGGCCACTTGCCGGGTGAGCGGCCTCGCGGTACGCTGCGGCCACCTTGACTGAGAGCCACGCACCGGTCCGCGCCTGCAGCATCCTGCGCTGCATCTGTCCGTAGGCGGGAGGAGCTCCGCTCCCGCTCGCTGGGCGCGCAACCACTCGGTCGCCGGCCCCGGTCCCTCCTTCCGCCCACGTCGCTCTCCGTAACCCCCATCCGGCCTGCGTCCCTGGAGCACGTATGTTCTTCCCACGTCCTCGCACCGCTGATCCGTATCGCGACCTCGACGTCATCGACTCCCGAGCGCCGCGCTTCAACCAGACCGCCGTCGGAGTCGTCTCGCTGCTTGCCGTCGTCACCGGCTGGTGGCCTCTCCTGACGCTGCTCGCCGCCCAGCTCGCGATCGGCCTGCGCTTCGGCCGCCGCTACTGCCTCCCCTGCGTCGCCTATTTTGAGATCGTGCAGCCACGTCTCGGCGAGGGACCGATCGAGGACTCGCGGCCACCGCGCTTCGCAAACCAGGTGGGCCTGACCGTCCTTGGAGCTGCATCGGTCGCGTACCTGCTCGGACTGACGACCGTCGGCGCCGGCCTTGGCCTCCTGGTGAGCGGCCTGGCGCTGCTGGCCGCGGTTACCGGCTTCTGCGCGGGGTGCCAGCTCTATCGTCTGGGCGCCCGACTGCGAGGAATTCGAAGCCACGAGCTGCAGCGCATCGAGATGGCGGACATCGGCATGGCGGAAGCCTCGGGCGACACGATCGTCGCCTTCGGGCATCCGCTGTGCACCGACTGCACCACCCTGACCGATGAGTTGCGCGCCGCCGGCCGACGCTTCGTGAATATCGATGTCCGGGCCCGGCCGGAGCTTGCCCGCAAATACGGGATCGCCCTCGTGCCCACGGCGGTCGAGGTCGCGGCGGATGGTCAAGTCATCGCCCGCGTGGCGGGCTGACGTCCGTGAGATCGTCCTCCGACAAGGCCTCCTCGTTCACCGAATCGGTGATTCGCGAGATGACGCGCCTGGCGATGGCCCACGACGCGGTCAACCTCGCACAGGGGATGCCGGACTTCGCATGCCCGCCCGAGCTCAAGGAGGCCGCCTGCACCGCCATCCAGGCCGACCTCAACCAGTACGCCATTACCTGGGGCGCCAGCGACCTGCGCTCGGCGATCGCCGCCAAGACGGGGCGACACTACCCGGGCGTGGCGTGTCGACCCGGAGACCGACGTCACCGTCGTGTGCGGCAGCACCGAGGGCATGATCGCGTCGATGCTGGCGCTCCTCAATCCCGGCGACGAGCTGATCGTCTTCGAGCCCTTCTACGAGAACTACGGGCCCGATGCCATCCTGTCCGGCGCCGTGCCGCGCTACGTCGCGCTCCATGAGCCCGACTGGTCGTTCGACGAGGCAGAGCTGCGCGCGGCGTTCGGGCCTCGGACGCGGGCGATCGTCCTCAACTCGCCGCACAATCCCACCGGCAAGGTCTTCTCGCGCGCAGAGCTCGAGGTTATCGCCGCGCTCTGCGTGGAGCACGACGTCATCGCCTTCACCGACGAGATCTACGAGCACATCATCTACGCCGGCGCGCACGTCCCGCTGGCCACGATCGCCCGGATGGCCGAGCGGACCGTCGCGATCAACGCGCTGTCGAAGACCTACGCGGTGACCGGCTGGCGCGTGGGCTGGGTCATCGCCCCACCCGTCCTGACGGACGCGATCCGCAAGGTCCACGACTTCCTGACGGTCGGAGCCGCAGCGCCGCTGCAGGCCGCCGGGGCGGTGGCGCTCTCCCTGCCGGACACCTATTACACCGATCTCGCGCGCGGCTACCGCGAGCGGCGCGACGTGCTCGTGGCCGGGCTGAATGCGGGCGGCTTCCGCACCTTTCTCCCGGATGGGGCGTACTACGTGATGGCCGACATCTCCCCGTTGACCGATGCCGATGACGTCACCTTTGCGCGCGCGCTGACCGTGGCGCCCGGCGTGGCCAGCGTTCCCGGCTCATCCTTCTACTCGCACCCCGCCATGGGGCGCACGAAGGTCCGCTTCGCGTTCCCGAAAGGGCTCGCGACCCTGAACGACGCCGTCGATCGCCTTTCCTCGCTGGCCCCAGGAGCCGGTCGCGAATCCTGACAGGTTCTGTCCAGTATCGGTCGTACGCTGTCGGCATAGCCGACACAGCCGATGAGGTACAGACCGATGTTCTCCGCAGAGCTGGCCCGCATCATCTTCGACGACCGCGACCGCGAGATTCGCGACGAGCTGCGCCTGCGGGCGCTCCTCGCCAGCGCCGAGCCCGCGGGAGAACGACGACCGTGGAAGCCGGTCTTCAGGTCGGCGTCGCAGCCGGCACGCTCTCGCTAGCCGGGTAGCGGGCAGCGGCCGCCCGGGCCATGCTCGCGACCCGGGCCCGGATCTCCGGGGGCTCCAGCACCTCGAGGTGCCCGCCCATCCCCAGAAGGTTGCCGGGGGCATCCTGCGGCCAGTCGACCCGCAGGCGGAGCCGGATCCAGCCGTCGACATCGGTTCCGTCAAGGTGCTCGGCGGCCTCCATCGTCTGCTCTCCGACGTAGTCCGCAAGGCGCCGCACGTAGCGCGGATCGACCCGCACGCTGACCTCGACTCGGGGGGCCTCTCGCTCGTAGGTGGCGATCGACTCGGCCCAGAACTCCGCCAGGTCGAAGTTGGGCGGTCGGTCGAAATGCTCCGGCAGGGCGGTGGCGGCCGTCACGCGAGAGACGCGATAGGTGCGCACCTGCCCGTCAGTCGAGGCGACCACGTACCAGATCCCGGCCTTGAGGACCAGCCCGAGGGGATCGAGCACGCGCTCGACGGTCTCGTCGCCGCGCTCATACGAGACCTGCACCCGTTGGCCCTCCCATACTGCGTCGGCCAGCGAACCGAGGTGGGGGACCGGGTCGCCGGCCCGGAACCAGCCCGCCGCATCGAGGTGAAAACGCTCGACCAGGCGCGAGGCCCGCGCCCGGAGCTCCACCGGCAGCGCGGCCAGCACCTTGAGGCGCGCCGCGGTCATCACGGTTCCGAGGCCAAGCTCGGCCGCGGGGCCGGGGAGTCCCGCCAGGAAGACGGCTTCCGCCTCCTGTGCGGTCATGCCCGTCAGCCGCGTGCGGTACCCGTCGACGAGCTGCACGCCGCCATAGGGACCTCGCTCCGCGTAGATCGGCACGCCGGCCGCGCTGAGCGCCTCGACGTCGCGGTGAATCGTCCGCTCAGAGACCTCGAGCTCAGCGGCGAGCTGTGCCGCCGTCATTCGGCCGCGGGTCTGAAGCAGGAGAAGGACGCTGACGAGTCGCGAGGCACGCATCGATCATCAGGATATCCGATTCATGCCAGAACGTGTCTTGTTATCGCCGCTTGGCCTTCTGGCGTGGCTTCTCTGGACCGGCGATCAGCGCCTCGCTGATGGCGCGGCGGGCGCGGAAGGCCGATGGATAGGACTCACGGGAGCGGACGCCGGCATCGGTGCGGTAGTACCAGCTGCGCTCGACGGGGACGAAAAAGATCTCGTGGCCCTGGTATTGCTCGGGCGGCTGCTCAGGGGCGATGACCTTCGCCGACTGCCGCGCGGAGGCCGCGACGGCGCATCGGCCGCAGCGGGAGGTCATGATGCCGTGGGGACAGGTGCGGCACGCCGCACAGTGCTCGGGGATGAAGCCGTGGATGCATTCCGGGGTCATCAATTGTCCTGCTGAGGGCCTCCAGCGTACAGCATCGGACGGTGGGCACACGCAGCCGTTCGGCTAGATGTCACCGCTGAAGGTGTCGCACGCCGCGGGATCGCCGCTGTTGAGGCCGACACCGAACCAGTGGCGGCGCTGCTCCGACGAGCCGTGGGTCCAGGTCTCGGGGTTCACCTGGCCCTGGACCTGCTCCTGGATCCGGTCGTCGCCGACGGCGGTCGCTGCGTCGAGTGCCTGGTTGACCTGGTCCTGGGTGATCGGCTCCAGGAAGCCGGTCTCCACCGAGTTCTTGGCCCATACCCCGGCATAGCAATCGGCCTGCAGCTCGGTGCGCACCGAGGCGCTCTGCGGGCCGGTGTCGGTCCCCGGCTGCAGCTGCCCAGTCAGGTTCTGGATGTGGTGGCCGTACTCGTGCGCGATGACGTACGCCTCGGCGAACGGGCCTCCCTGGGCACCGAACCGGGTGCGGAGATCATCGAAGAAGCCGAGGTCGATATAGACCGTCGTGTCGTTCGGACAGTAGAACGGGCCGACCGCGCTGGTTGCGTTGCCGCAGCCGGTGCTGATCGCATCGGTGTAGAAGGTGGTGGGAGCCTCCTGGTAGTTCGGGATCTTCTTGCTCCAGTACGCCTGCACGCTGTTCACGTAGCCGATGATCCGGCAGTCCTCGCGCGTGTTGGCGTCCTCGCCGGTCTGGCACTCCTGGCTCAGGTCGTTCGCCTGCCCGGTGCCGGTCGTGATATTCGTCAGCTGGTCGAGCGGCAGGCTCGATGGATCGCCGCCGAGGAGCGTGATCACGAGGTAGGCCACGAGCCCGATCGCCCCGAGCCCGCCCCCGACCGCGGCCGCGCTGCCGCCCCGCATGTCGCGCACCTGCCGTGGATCCAGGCGGGCGCCTTTCCGGAATGTCATGTCCGCTGCTCCTGTCGTACGTCCTGCCGCCGAGAGAGCGGCCAAGCGATCGAACGCAAGTCTTGGGCCAGCCAACCGATTACGGCCTCATCGAGTAGCGCTCCGTAAGCGGCTGCGCTCGCCCTCGGTCGCCGGCGGGCCTCATTCCTGCTGGATTCGGGCCAGGAGGGAGCGCGCGCTCCCCTAGATAGAGGGCGATGGGATGGACGCAGGCAAGGTCGTTGGCCGCATTGGCCGACAAGTCGGCAAGGGGGCCGGAAAGGTCGCCTCGACCGTGGCTGATGCCGCCGGGAACGTGGTCGATGCCGCCGGAAACGTCGTCGACGCGGGAAAGAAGCTGATCCCAGGTGGCGGCAGCACCGCCTCCAGGTCGCGCCGCACGAAAGGCGTCGTCGAGCGGGAAGAGCTCGAGCAAGAAGCCCGCACCGACGAGCGCAGCCAAGGTCACGGGAGCGAAGACCTCCGACCGCGAAGGGCGCCGACGGCAAAGGGGGCGAGCTCGCCACCCGCTGCCAAGCGCTCGGCCACGGCGGCGAAGAGTCCGCGCAAGGGTTCGCGCAAGCGGCCGGGCTGAGCAGCAGCCGCGACCTAGGCGGCGAGCGCCTCCGTCAGCGAGGGCATGGTCAGCACGGCGAGGAGCGCCGCAGCGAGCACGAGCCCGATCAGGAACGCCGGCTGCCAGCCACCCGCGATGGTGGCGGCAAAGATCGCAACGACCACGAGCAGCTGGAGCACCGCCGTGAAGGTGTGCACCCAGTGGCGACGGCGATACGCCTTGCGCGCGGCAACGTACGCGGCGATCGCAAAGAGCAGCAGGCCGCCTGCCGCGAACTGCAGCGCGATCATCGTCCCGCTGTCGGCACGCGGCGCGAGCATGCTCAGGAAGACGCAGGCGCCGAGTGCCACCGCACTCTCGATCGCGAGCAGCGCCGTGAGGAGAAGGACCGAAACGGGTCGTCGGGGCGTGGGGGCAGGTGCATAGGTCGCCTTCATTGGCCGTAGTCTCCCGTAGCGGGCGGTGAAAGCGCAAGCCGCCGCAGCTCGGACCCGTGGTGCATGGTCAGGGCATGCGGCGATACGCCAGGATCTCCCAGAATCCGGCGCGCTCCCGGGCGAACAGGGTGAACCCGGCCGCGGCCAGAACACCATCGACCAGCGATCTGCGGTGGACGTAGAAGCGCATGTGGCGACGCGTCAGCCACATCAGGGCGTTGAGGAGGCGGGCGCCAGCCCTGGCCCAGGCGGAGTCGATCGGCGCGATGAGGCCGTAGAGCCTACGAGCGCGCTCTGCCGAGAGACCGATCAGCGCCCGCGCGTTGGGATAGCAGCAGATGACGCGGTCGAGCGTCACCACGTCGGCGGCTCCGACCTCGGGGGCGAGCTCGACGAAGTCACCGAATCGAAATTCGACCAGATCCGCATGCCCGCGCCTGGCGGATTCCTCGCGAGCCGCGTCGATGAAGGAGCGGGAGTAGTCCACGTCGACGGCTCGGGCCGCACCGGCAGCCAGCAGCCCATTGAAGACGGCGCCGACCCCCGCGCCGATGTCGAGGACTTCCGCGTCGCGAACGCCGGCATCGGTCAGGAGGTCGATGAGCTGTCGGGTCGCCGCCGCCGGGCCGCGCTTGCGGTAGGTCTCCAGATCATGCTGCGCTTCGCGCTCGTCGAACAGGGCAGCAAAAGCGGGGCCGCAACAGGGAGGGCGCTTCGGTTCCACTCAGCGGCCCTCGGCAGCGGCGACGATGACGGACGCAGCCGCGTCGCAGTCCTCGCGAGTCACGTCGAGATGGGTCACCGCCCGGACGAGGGTGGACGTGAACGCGTTGAGCAGCACGCCGCGCTCTCTGCAGGCGGCGACCAGGCCCGCTGCCTCCGACACCGTGAAGACGACGATATTCGTCTCGACCCGCGTCGGGTCGAGACCGATCGCGGCGCTCTCCGCCAGGCGGTCGGCCAAGGCGCGCGCATTGGCATGATCCTCGGCGAGCCGATCCACGTTGTGCGCCAGCGCGTAGCTGCCCGCTGCCGCCAGGATCCCCACCTGGCGCATGGCTCCGCCCTGCATTCGGCGGTAGCGGACCGCTGAACCGATCAGCTCGCGCGACCCCGCGAGCATCGAGCCTCCCGGAGCTCCGAGGCCCTTCGAGAGCGACAGCCCAACAAGGTCGAACGGCGCGGCGAGCTCGCTCGGCGGTCGTCCAGCGGCGACCGCGGCGTTCAGCAGCCGCGCTCCGTCGAGATAGCACGCCGCGCCGCGCTCGTGGGCCGAGTGGCAGACCGCGGTCAGATCGGCCTGCGGAAAGACGACGCCGCCCGCTCGATTGTGGGTGTTCTCGACGATCACGACGCTGGTGGGTGGGTAGAGGATGTGGCCCGCCGGCTTGAACGCGGCCTCGAACTCCTCCGCGGTGAATATTCCGTCGCTTCCGACCGGGCTGAATTGCACCCCGGTATTCGCGGCGCCCGCGCCGGTCTCGTGCAGCACGATGTGGGCTTCCTGCGGCACCACCACGTCGTCGCCTGCGCGTGCCAGGGTGCGGAGGGCCACCTGGTTCGTCATCGTGCCCGTCGGCAGGAAGAGCGAGGCCTGCGTACCGAGCAGCAGGGCCACCTCCTCCTGCAGCCGATTGACGCTGGGATCCTCGCCGTACTGGTCGTCGCCGACCTCCGCGTCGGCCATCGCTCGGCGCATCTCCGGCGAGGGAAGGGTCACCGTGTCCGATCGGAGGTCGATCCGGCTCATGGAAGCGCGAACTCCGGCTGCCAGGCGGCCACGGGGCCCTTCGCCGAAGGCGGGCAGCTTGGCCAGCGAGACCGCATCGCCGCCGTCGATCGGGGCGCGCACCAGCTCGTTACCCGTGCCCGACGAGCGGAAGACGAGCACCTCGCGCCCATCGGGGGACCATCCCGCGAAGCTGCCGGGCATGACCACCAGCTCGACCGATGGGTCGGCCGCCGCAACGACGTGGGTTCGGGGACCCGCCGTGCCGCCCGGCAGCCCGTGTTCGCTGTACGCGATCAGGCGACCATCCGGGGACCACGCCGCGACGTCGCCAATCGCGATCCGTCGCGGGATTCGCCCCATCCGCGCCCATCAGTCGGACCTCGTTCCCCTCCGCTCCGCCCAGAAAGAGGAGCTGGGTGCCGTCCGCCGACCAGAGCGGATCGTGCCCTTCCGCGAGGGCCTGCTGCTGTCCGCCGTCCGACGCCGCCACCAGGATGGCCGACTTCACCTCGACGCTGTTGAGCTGAATGCCCGAGTAGGCGATCCTCGTGCCGTCAGGTGACCATGCCGCTCGTCCCGCCTGGAACCACGGGCCGTTGAGGGTGAGCGAGCTGACGGAGCCACCGGCGCGACCGACCGAGAGGACCTCCCATGGGCCCGGTGGTCCGCATGGCTCGCACCCCTGCTGCGCGCGGTTCGGGCTGAAGGTGAGCTGCGACGAATCGGGCGACCACGCCGGCGCGGAGCCATCGGCCAGGCGGACGAGGGTTCCGTCAAGCTCGACCGCGTAGAGGACGCTGGCGCAGCCGCCCAGGGTGAAGGCGAGGGAGCGACCGTCGGGCGACCAGACGAGGCTTCCGATCCCGAAGCTGCAGCCCACCTCTGCGCCCGGGTCGCCTCCGGCCTTCGGCTGGCCGTCGGAGACCGCGAGGCTGGTCAGCTGACGTGCCTTCGCCGTCTGCGGGTTAACGAGGAAGACCTGCGGGATGAGCTTGCGGGCCGACGGGTTTCACGAACGCGACGGGCCCGTTGGTGACGGAAGCCATGCCCGCCACTCCCTCCGACGAGGCAACCTGCGCCCAACCTTCGAGCTGTCCCAGGCGCACTCGGTACCAGGCATTGTCGGCCGCAGAAACCGGGCCCTCGAGGATGCCGAACCGCTCGCCGGGCAGCAGCTTCTCGGGGAGAATCGCGCTGTCGAGGGCCGGCTCCTGCCGGAGGAGCAGCGGCTCGTCGGCAACCACGATCCCAATCCCGCCGACGTCGAGATGGGCGATGGGGATGGGTGTCGGACTCGGGGTAGGAGTTGGGGCTTCGGTCGGCTGCGGGGCTGTGCTCGGCAGCGGGCTCGCGGCGTTGCCGGGCGCCTGCGAGCCGCAGGCGGACAGCCCCACGCAAAGGGCCAGCGCGAGCAGGCGAGAGCGTGATGGCACCGACGAATGCTAGCGCTTGCTCGCCGTTCGGATGGCGACCTCCGCGATCAGCCCAGTCCGCCGACGAAGTCGCGGATCCGGTCGAGGGCATCATCGAGGACCGGACCGACGCCATGGCCCACGCCCGGGTAGGTGGCGAGCTCGCCGCGCGCGAGGCGGGCCATCGCTTTCCGGAGAAGCGCGATCTGCGCAAACGGGTCGGATTCGCCGGACAGGACAAGGACCGGACAGCTGACTCGCGACCAGTGCGCCGTGCGCGCGTCCCATGTCTCCTGGCCACCGGGCCGATGCAGCGGGTAGCTCAGGAGGATGAGCCCACGCATCGGCCGCTCGGCGGCGAGCAGCGAAGCGACACGGCCACCGAACGAATGCCCTCCGATCACCGGTGACGGGGTCCGATTCGACGGCGGCGCGGTACACGGGAAGCGCGCGCTCGGCCGTGCCACGAGGCAGCTGCACGGCCACCGCCGCGAGCCCGCGAGCCGCGAGCCCATCGACGTGCGGCTTCATGCTCGCCGCACTGCCCGACGCGCCGTGGGCGAGGTAGATCGTCGGGGAAGTGGACATGCGGCGAGGATACGAGCGGCGTGCTACACATGCACGTAACAACCTCGCCGCTGGACCAAGAGATGCCGACCTCCCGAGCGACCGATTCGCCTGTCGTCCGCCCCTCGCGGGCAGCGGCGGCGATTGCCGGGCTCCTGGCCGGCAGCGCGGCGCTGGCGTTCAGCGAGCTGCTGGCCGGGCTCGTGGCGGGAGCGCCGTCGCTCATCATCGCGGTCGGTGGCCTGGTCATCGCCCTGCAGCCGCC
Organism: uncultured Chloroflexia bacterium; assembly: GCA_963799675.1. Lineage (GTDB taxonomy): Bacteria > Chloroflexota > Limnocylindria > QHBO01 > QHBO01 > JALYSK01. Next base: position 151,212 of record CAWCXQ010000005.1, on the reverse strand, counting down.
CGGTGCAAAGCAGTTCGTCGTCGACCTCTTCGGCCAGGCGGACAAGCTGCTCCTGAATCTCCTCATCGGCGTCGTTGCGCTGGCGGCGGCGACCGCGCTCGGGATCCTCGCGCGCTCGCGCCCCCGCCTGGCAGCCGCCGGGTTCGCGGCCGGCGGTGCCATCGGCCTCTACGCCGCCCTGCAGGATCCGCTCGTCGATCCGCTCCTCTCCGTGCTGACCGTGCTGAGCTCCGTGGCGGTCGCGCTGTGGGTCCTTCGCGCGCTCCTCGGCCTGGCCGTTCGACCCCGGCCCGGGGCCGAGATGCCGGACTGGGACCGGCGGCGCTTCCTGGGAACGTCGCTCGCGGTGGCCGGGGTCGCCGTCGGATCGGGACTCATCGGCCGAACGCTGCTCGCCAACGGGAGAGGATCCCAGGAAACCGCCCGGGTCCGATTCCGAAGCCGGTCGAGACGGCGCCACCATTGCCGAGCGGGGTCAGCCTGGACGCCGCCGGGCTCTCGCCGATCGTGGTGCCGAACGCTGACTTCTACCGGATCGATACCGCCCTGCTCGTGCCGCGCCCCGACGTGGGGAGCTGGCGGCTACGGGTCGATGGGATGGTCGACCACCCGTTCGAGCTGACCTACGACCAGCTCGTCGCCATGCCGCTCCACGAGGAATACGTGACCATCGCCTGCGTCAGCAACGAGGTCGGCGGCCACCTCGTCGGGAATGCGCTGTGGCGCGGCGTTCGCCTGCGCGAGCTGCTCGACCGAGCAGGCGTGCAGAGCGGGGCGACCCAGATCGTGGGCCGCTCGGTCGATGGCTGGACGTCCGGCTTTCCCACGGCCTGGGCCATGGCGAGCGAGCGTGAGCCCCTGGTGGCGGTCGCGATGAATGGCGAGCCGCTTCCCGCAGAGCACGGGTATCCCGCGCGGCTGATCATTCCCGGCCTGTACGGCTACGTTGCGAACACCAAGTGGCTGACCGAGATCGAGCTCACCACGCTCGAGGCCTTCGACGCGTACTGGGTTCCGCTGGGCTGGGCCAAGGAGGGGCCGATCCTGACCCAGTCACGGATCGATACCCCGCGCACCGGGGCGCAGCTGACAGCCGGGAGCGTCCCGGTCGGCGGTGTGGCCTGGGCTCCCGATCGCGGCGTCTCGCGGGTCGAGGTGCAGGTCGACGACGGCGCATGGTCGGCCGCCAAGCTTTCGACGCCGATCTCGGACGCGACCTGGGTTCAGTTCGCTCTACCCGTGGGATGCATCGGCGGGGCAGCACGTGGTGCGGGTGCGCGCCACCGACGGCGCGGGCGAAACGCAGACCGGGGATCCCACTCCGCCGCCGCCCGACGGGGCGCGCGGGTATCACACGATCCAGGTCTCGGTGGCCCAGGCCTAGGCCGAGGGCGCGTTCGGCCAGGTCGTGGGCGCCTGCGGGGTCAGCGTGATGCGCACGTCCACCAGGCCCTCTTCCAGCGGATCGTCGGTCACCAGCCGCCACGCGGCGTGCGACAGGTTCGCCACGCGCTGGTCCGGCGTGCCCACGTAGCAGGGGCAGGAGTCGACCACGGGCAGCATCACGCAGCGATCGCCGCAGACCTCGACCAAGCGCGGGGCGCCCAGCGGGGATCTCCCCGCCGATCTCCACCGGCAGGGCGACGGTCGCCTGGCCCTCCCACCCCGGGCTCTCCGCATAGCTGCTGGCGCGACCCATCGCGATGCCATCGAACCCGAGCAGTGGCGTGACCACCGGGCCCTGTGCAGACGCGTTGCGGACGCCGAGCCCTGCCGAGGCGCCGGCGACGAAGGCGCCTGCCGGCGTCGCGTCAGGATTGCCCGCGAACGCGTACCAGTACTCGCTCTTGCCGTCGAAGTACGGCGAGCGCTGCAGCCAGATCTCATCTGTCTTGGCGGCCGCATCCGGACTGCGCGTCACCGCGGCCGCGTCGAAGCGGGGATCGGCGGCGAAGATCTGCCCGTACGGCAGCTCCGGCTGCTCCAGGATGGTGCCGACCAGCTGGGCAGCTCCCTCGAAGAAGTCGGTTGCGAAGTAGGCCGATGCGCCTAGCTCCATGAGGGGAACCCGCGAGTAGCTGCCGACCCGTTGGGCGGCGATCTCGGGCGTGGCGGGCGTGTCGAAGCCTTCGCTTGCGCCGGGCGCATAGCAGGCATTGGAGTAGATCATCACCCAGCCCGGGGCCGGGGTGCGCGTTGGCGGCGATCCACGCCTCGCCGTAGTACGCCAGCGAGCCGTTTGCCCACGAGTCGTCGTGGTTTCCGTGGGCCTTTGGGCCCTGCAGCCCCCAGCCGTTCACCAGGCTCGGATCCGGCGTCTTGCTGTACGGGTTCGGAACGCCCACGCCGTGGCCCAGGTAGATGACGACGTTGGCTCCTTCGACCGCGGCCAGGACCCGATCCGGGGTGGCATCCGGGGAGTAGGCACGCGCGACGACGGCCCCGGCCGCCTCCGCGCGCGCTGCGGCAGCCTCCGCGATGGCGATATATGTCGGCGTGAGCTTTTCACCCACGGGGCCGACGATGATCGCCACCTTGCGCACGGGCTCCGCTCCGCGTGCAGGCTGCGGCAGAGCGATCACGCCCATCAGAAGGACGAGTATTGACAGGACCGATCGCACTCGAGCTCCGGCACGCTTCTCCGGTGGCAGGGCCTAGGCACATCCCTGCGGCGGGGCGCATAGGATCGCATCCGGGGGGTCGAGGTGCAAACGGTATGTTCCGGATGGGTGCCGGGCGCTCAGGCGCCCGCCTTCTCCTGGTCCGATGCCTTGCCGGAGAGCGCGGCCGCGATCACCTCGGCCCAGATCTGGTAGCCGACCGCCGAGGGATGGAAGTCGTCGGTCGAGAGCGTGTCGCGCCGAAGCCGCATGCGTGGCGTGGCGTCGCGAGCCAGGTCGGCGAAGGCGATCCCAGCGGCCAGCGCCTCGTCGCGCTGCGCTCGTCGCAGGAGGCGACCGAATTGATCGGTGAGCAGCATGAGCGGCTCGACCTGGCGCAGCGCGCCGCGGAAGACCGGCACCCCCGCCAGCACCAGCTCGGCCCGCGGCGCGGCCCTGCGGATCTCGCGCAGGAGCTGGCGCAGCTCGGCGCGGAAGCGCCGAGGCGGCGTGCGGTGGGTCGCGTCGTTCGGCGCCGATGACCACCGCGACGATATCCGCGGTGGGCAGCACCGGCTGCGTCTCGCCTTCGCGGAGCGGGCCCAATGCGCGCGGCAGCTGGTCGCGGAGCAGGTCCGCGACCCGTGCCCCGGTCCACCCGTAGCTGGTGACGTGGACCGGCCGGCCGCGTTCCGCGGCGACCAGCTCGGCGAGCCGGGTCGGCAGCGCCTCCTCCGCCCGGTCGACGCCGACTCCGGCCGTGGTCGAGTCGCCGAACACGATCATCCGCAGCGGCGCGCCGGCAGCGCCGTCCTCGCCGACCACGCGGTTGACATAGAAGCCCGGGTGCGCGGGGAGAAACTCCAGGCGTCGGAGGCGGACCATCTGGATGGCGACGAGGCCCAGGAAGCCGCCGAGCAGCCCTCCGAGGACGCGCGCGGATGCGTTGAGCCAGCGTGACATGTCGACGAGGATAGCGCGATGAACCGTGACGAGCCCTCCGACGCGAGGCGGCCCCTCATCGTGGTCAATCCGGCCGCCGGTGGCGGGCGAGCGGCGCGCGTGGCAGGGGCGCTCGGCGAGCTACCGGGCACGCTCATCGTGGCGGAGAGTCCGCGAGCAGCTGCGCGAGCTCGCCGCCGGCGCGTCAGCCGCCGGACACGACAGGCTGGTGGTGATTGGAGGGGACGGCACCGTCCAGGATGTCGTCAACGGGATGCTGGGCGCCGGTCGGCGAGTTGCGCTCGGCATCGTGCCGGCGGGGACCGGCAACGACCTCGCTCGCAGCCTGCGCCTGCCACGCGACCCGGCGGCGGCGCTCGGAGTGGCGCTCGGCAACGAGCTGGCGACCGTCGACGTCGGCCACGCCCGCGGAACGACCGGCGAGCGCTGGTTCGTGTCCGCCGCCGGCGTCGGGTTCGATGCGCAGGTCGCCGCCGCGCTCGCTGCCCGGCCGCCGGCCGCCTGGCTCCCCAGCCTCGGGTACCTGCTCACCACCCTCATCGAGCTTCGGCGCTTCCGCAACGTACCCCTCGCGCTGCGACTCGGGACGCCCGACGGCGAGGTGCGCGTCGAGCAGACGTGCCTGTTCGCCGCGGTGGCCAACGGCCCGTACTACGGCGGGGGAATGAGAATCTGTCCCGCCGCCCGACTGGGCGACGGCCTGCTGGATATCTGCCTCGTGGGCGACATCGGCCGCCTGGGTGCGCTGCGTGAGATTCCCGGCATCTATCGCGGTGCGCACGTTCGGAACCCGAAGGTGTCCTTTTTCACAATTTCCAGCCTGGAGATCGAGGGGAGCGCGCCGGTGCATCTCGACGGCGAGCCATTCGGCCGGCTTCCCGTGCGGTTCGAGGTGGTTCCCGCCGCTCTGCAGATCGCATCGGCTAGGGTTGGGCCGTGAGCGAGGCGCGCGTGGGCTGGCGGGTGATGGGTCGGGGCGATCGACCGATTGGCCGTGTCGAGGCCGTCTTTGTCGACTACCTCCTGGTGCGCACCCGCGGCCTCCTGCCGGTCGACCTCTACCTGCCGGTCGACCAGATCAGCCTCGCGGATGAGCGCGTGACGGTCGATGCTTCCGCCGCTGAGGCCTACCAGCGCTGGCATCGGCCCTTGCGGCGCGTCGCGCACGAATGAAAAGCCGAGGCCGGGGCACATCGGCCCCGGCCTCCTCCCCCTGGGGCACGCATCTCCCCGAAATGCGCTCGTCGGCCAACGCTTGCAGGCTCCGTGCCGGACCGCTGAGCGTGGTGCGCACGGGTCTTGCGGTACCCTTAGCACACGATGGATGACGCACAGCAGGCGGAGAGCTTCTACGCTCGGGTGGCGGCGGGCGGCAAGGTCGAGCCCGACGACTGGATGCCGGACGATTACCGGGCCGCGGTCCTCAAGTTCGTGGAGATGCACGCCAACAGCGAGCTGATGGGGGTCCTGCCCGAGCGGGAGTGGATCATGCGGGCACCCACGCTCCGTCGAAAGCTGGCGCTGACCAGCAAGATCCAGGACGAAGTCGGCCATGCGCAGCTCCTCTACCGCGTGGCCGAGGACCTCGGGAAGCCACGCGAGCAGATGCTGGCGGATCTCCTGGCAGGCAAGACGAAGTTCCACAACGTCTTTCACTACCCGACTCGCTCGTGGGCCGACGTTGGCATCATCGCCTGGCTGGTCGACGCCGCCGCGATCGTCAGCCAGCAGGCCCTGCGCGACTCCTCCTACGCGCCCTACGCGCGGACGATGCGGAAGATCTGCTGGGAGGAATCGGTGCACATCATGCACGGTCGGGACGTGGTGCTGACCCTGATGAACGGCACCACCAACCAGCGGGCGATGGTCCAGGAAGCCCTCGACCGATGGTGGGGCCCGCTCATGCAGATGCACGGTCCGCCGACCGATCCGGCGAAGGACAAGGACCTGCACTGGCGGATCAAGGGCAAGAACAATGAGCAGCTGCGCCAGGAGTTCCTGGCGATCTACGTCCCGCGCATCCGCGAGCTCGGCCTCGTGATCCCGGATCCGGAGCTCGCGTACGACGATGCCGCCGGCCGCTGGCACTACGCCGAGCCGGACTGGGATGAGCTTCGTTCGGTGGTGACCGGCCACGGGCCGAAGTCAGCCGAGCGGCTCGAGTTCCGCCGGATCAGCCAGGCCGATACGCAATGGGTCCGCGACGCGATGCTGGGCGGCATGGCGAGCGCCGCTGCCTGACGTGGCCGACCGGGTCTGGGAGGTCTTCCGCCAGGAGGCCGAGGGTGATCCGATGACGCACTCCGGCAACGTCAATGCCCCGGACGAGGAGCTCGCGATGCACTACGCGCGCGAATTCTACGGTCGGCGCCAGGAGAGCAACCGGCTCTGGGTCGTGGCGCGCGAGGCGATCGCCGAGCTCGACGACCCGGACCTGCTGAAGCCGCCCTTTGACCGCTCCTTCAAGAAGCCCGGCGGCTACATCATCAAGCACAAGCTCGAGGCCGCAAAGGCACGTGCCGGCTCGAAGGAAGCGTCCTGATGGCTCCGCTGGCCGAGCCGCCGCCCACCACGACGCTGGATGCGCCCACGCGCGAGGCGCTTGCCGAGCTGCTCCTCGCGGTGGCCGACGACGAGTTCGTGATCGGCTTCTGGGACTCCGAGTGGACCGGCATCGCACCGATGCTCGAGGAGGATGTCGCCACCAGCTCGATTGCGCAGGACGAGATCGGCCACGCGCGGGCACTCTACGAGCTCCTGGCCGAGGTGACCGATGACGATGCGGATCGGATCGCGTTCGGACGCGGCGTCGATGCCTACCGCCATGCGGCGCTCCTCAACCATGCCCGCGGAGACTGGGGCTTCACCGTGGCCCGCCGTTTCCTGTACGAGCACGCCGATGCCGTCCGCCTGGAGGCGTTCGCCCATTCCTCGCATGAGCCGCTCGCCGGCCTCGCCACCAAGATGCGGCGCGAGGAGAGCTACCACCTGATGCACTGGGATCTCTGGCTGCGCCGCCTGGCCGACGGTCCTGGCGAGGCTCGGCCACGCCTGGAGGCAGGATTGGCCCGCTGCCTGCCCGACGCGGCGAGCATGTTCGCGCCGCTCGCGGGCGAGGCGCTGCTGCTGAAGGCGGGAATCCTCACGCGAGTCGCTCGACGCGCTGCGCGGCCGCTGGCTTGAGCGCGTCACCCCGCTCCTCTCCGAGCTCGGCCTAGCCGCGCCGGGCACGGATGCCCCCGATCCCGAGGGCCGGATGCGACGCAGCGACGACTTCGCGTGGCTGCACGGTGAGTTCACGATGGTCTCCGGCTCGGAGGAGGGCGCCCTGTGGTGAGCGAGGCGGCGGTCTGGGCCGCGCTGGCCGAGGTCCCCGACCCGGAGATCCCGACGATCAGCGTGGTCGATCTCGGGGTCATCCGCGGCGTGCAGGTCGACGGGGAGCGGCTCACGGTCGAGATGCTTCCGACCTTCGTCGGCTGCCCGGCGATCGAGATCATGCGCGCCCAGATCGGGGAGCGGCTCGCTCCGCTCGCGGACGAGGTGATCGTGACGCTCAGCTTCGCGGAACCGTGGACCTCCGATCGGATCACGGAGAAGGGACGCGAGCACCTGCGCACGAGCGGGTTCGCACCGCCCGGCCTCGGCCCGGCGGACGAGCTGACCGTGATGCCGATCGCGAGCTGCCCGTACTGCGGGTCCCGCAACACGACGCTCGAAAACCCGTTCGGCCCCACGCTCTGCCGCGCGATCTACCACTGCGCCGACTGCCGGCAGCCGTTCGAGCAGTTCAAGCGCGTCTGACCGCGGGCACGTGACGTGCTCTCTCTGAGCGCCACATGGAACAAGCAAGCGACCGCCCGCCTGCCACGGTCCGCCTGGCCGCCGCGGCGGATCTCCACTGCACGACGGAGTCACGCGGCCAGCTGCAGGATCTCTTCGCGCGAGCCAGCGCAGAGGCGGACCTGATCGCGCTCTGCGGCGACCTCACCGACTACGGCCTCCCGGCTGAGGCCGAGGTGCTGGCCGGAGAGCTGGCTGCCGCGCAGGTCCCGGTGGTCGCCGTGCTCGGCAATCACGATCACGAGTCGGGATCCGCCGAGGAGATCGCCGACCTGCTTCGCGGCGCGGGGGTAAAGGTGCTCGACGGGGACGCGGTCGAGCTTGCCGGGATCGGCTTCGCGGGCACGAAGGGTTTCGCCGGCGGCTTCGGCCACCACGCGCTCGGGGCGTGGGGTGAGCCAGCCATCAAGTCATTCGTGCAGGTCGCCATCGACGAGGCGCTGAAGCTCGAGACGGCGGTTGCGCGGCTGCGGACGCCGACTCGGGTGGTGCTGCTGCATTACTCCCCGGTGCAGGGGACGGTGGAGGGGGAGCCGGAGGCCATCTACCCGTGGCTCGGCTCGAGCCGGCTCGAGGAGCCGATCGACCGCTACGAGGTGGCGACCGTGCTCCACGGTCACGCGCATTACGGAGCGCCCGAGGCGCGCACGCGCGGCGGCGTGCCGGTCTACAACGTCTCGCTTCCTGTGCTCGGGCGGCTCGATCCGGCTCGCTCGTTTCGCGTGATCGCGCTTCCCGGCGGAGCACCCTCCTGACGTGGCGACCGGGAAGCGGGCGCCATCCGCGAACCTCGATCCCGAGGCGGTGGCCTTCTATCGGCATGTGATCGGGGTCCTGCGTGCGGGATCGGTTCCGACCTTGGTCGGTGGCGCATGGGCGTTCGAGGCCTACACCGGGATCGGGGAGCGGACGAAGGATCTCGATCTCTTCCTGCGACCGTCGCACGCGGAGCGCGCCCTCGAGCTGCTGCGGGCGGCGGGGCACGAGACCGAGATGACGGCGCCAACCTGGATCGCGAAGGCGAAGATGGGCGAGCACGTGGTCGACCTGATCTTCAGCTCGGGGAACGGCATCAGCGTGGTCGACGACCTGTGGTTCGGCCACGCGCGCTGGGCGCAGGTCCTCGGCCACCGCACCCGGCTCATCCCGATCGAGGAGATGATCTGGTCGAAGGGATTCATCATGGAGCGGGAGCGCTTCGACGGCGCCGACGTGATTCACCTGCTTCGGGCGGCACGCGGCAAGATTGACGTCGACCGCCTCCTCGCCCGCTTTGGGCTGCATTGGCGCGTGCTGCTCGCCCACGTCACCCTGTTCGACTACGTTTACCCTTCGGATCGTGGTCTCATCCCGGATCGCCTGCGGACGCTCCTGCTCGAGCGCGCGGGGAGCGAGTCGGAGCCCGTCGAAGGGTCCCCCAGGCTCTGCTACGGCACGTTCCTGTCGCGCTCGCAATACCAGGCCGACGTCGAGCGCTTCGGCCTGACCGATGCCCGCCACGCGTGAGCGGCGGCCCACCCAACCCCTGTCCAAGTCGAAGAGGAGTGCGCCATGTTCGGAGAAGGCGAAGCCGATGCAGAGAATGTCGATGAGCTGAAGGAGCGGCGCGGCGAGCTCGCCGGGAGCCGGGACGCCCCGGGCGACGAGACCCCGCAGGAGCTGCCCCGCGACGACGAGTCGAGCTTCTATCCGGATACCGACGCCTACCCCGCGCGGGGCGAGATGCTGCCGCCGACCGGGGAGATGGGCGACCCGGCGCCGACCGACGCCCTGCAGCCCTCGCCAAAGCCACTGCCCGAAGAGATCGAGGAGGAATCCGAGCGGTAGTCCCGAGAGCGCCGATCGATCGGCTCATGCGCTACCCTTCGGCGCATGGCTGTCGACTCTGACGAGGTCCGTTCACGCCCCGAGGAGCTGCTCGACGCCGGCGCCCACGACCGGCTCGACACGATGCGCCACTCGGCCGCGCACATGATGGCGGCGGCCGTCCTCGAGCTCTTTCCCGGGGCAAAGCTGGGGATCGGTCCCGCCATCAAGGATGGCTTCTACTATGACTTCGACCTGCCGCGAGCGCTCGCCCCGGCCGACCTCGAGGCGATCGAGGCGAAGATGCGCGAGCAGATCAAGGCCGCGCTTCGCTTCGAGCGCAGCGAGCTGCCACGCGACGAGGCGCTCGCTCGCCTGGCTGACACGGGCCAGGATTACAAGGTCGAGATCATCCGGGATCTACCTGCCGAGGAGTCGGAGACGGTCAGCTTCTACCAGCACGGCGCGTTCAGCGACCTGTGCCGCGGCCCCCACCTCGAGTCCACCGCCGCGCTCGGCCCGTTCAAGCTGCTCAGCTCGGCGGCCGCCTACTGGCGGGGCGACGAATCACGGCCGATGCTGCAGCGCGTCTACGGCACGGTGTGGGAGACGAAGGACGAGCTCGACCGCTACCTGTGGCGGCTGGAGGAGGCGCGGGCGCGCGACCACCGCAAGGTCGGACGCGAGCTGGACCTCTTCACCTTCCATCCCGAGTCGCCGGCTGCCCCGTTCTGGCATCCGCGCGGCATGGCCCTCTGGCGCGCCCTGGAGGATTGGTCGCTGCAGGTCCGTCGCGACGGTGGCTTTGCCGAGGTCCGCACCCCGAGCCTGGTGCGCAAGGAGCTGTGGGAGCAGTCCGGCCACTGGGACCTGCTACCAGGACAACATGTTCGTCCTCGACGACTCGGACCATATCTCCGGCCTGAAGCCGATGAACTGCCCGGAGGAGATCCTCGTCTACAAGACCCGATCTCGCTCGTACCGAGACCTGCCGATGCGTTACGCCGACTACAGCCTCCTCTTCCGGAAGGAGCGCACGGGCGCCTTGGCCGGCCTCTTCCGGGTGCGGCAGCTCACCCAGGACGACTCCCATGTCTTCTGCCGCGACGACCAGGTGATCGAGGAGATCGACCTCGCTCTCCGTCTTGTCGGTCGGCAGTACGCGCCGTTCGGCTTCTCGCCGACCTTCAAGCTCGCCACGCGGCCGGAGAAGAAGCTCGGCAGCGATGAGTTCTGGGACATGGCCGAGGGGAAGCTGACGGCGGCCCTGGCATCCGCGCAGATCGCCTACGGGACTCGATCGTCGGCGGAGCCGCCTTCTACGCGCCGAAGATCGACGTCTTCATCGAGGATGCCCTCGGCCGGGAGTGGCAGACCGCGACCATCCAGCTCGACTACCAGCTGCCGCAGCGCTTCGACCTCGAGTACCGCACCGCGGAGGGCGGCTTCGAGCGGCCGGTGATCATCCACTACGCGATCTTCGGAACCTTCGAGCGGTTCATCGGCGTGATCACCGAGCATTACGCCGGCGCCTTCCCGTTGTGGATCGCGCCGGTGCAGGTCGTGATCGTGCCGATCGCCGATCGCCACGCGGAGTACGCGGCCACGGTCCGCGAGCGCTCTTCGCCGCCGGGATCCGGGTCGAGGTCGATGACCGCTCGGAGCGGATGCAGGCCAAGCTGCGCGACGCCCAGGAGCAGAAGGTGCCGGTCATGGTCGTGGTCGGGGACCGGGACGCGGAGGCGGGCGCGGTCAGCCCGCGGCTGCGTACCGGCGAGTCGTCCCAGGGCGTGCCGATCGACGACTTCGTCGCCGAGCTGCAGCGGCGAATCGAGGGTCGCGAGCTGTGGCCCTACGCCGCGGAAGATGCCTCTTGAGGAAGATGCGCGGCATCGGACAGCTCGCCCTGCGCTCGTCCGATCCCCAGCGCGTGGCTGAGTTCTACGAGTCCGCCTTCGGCTTCAAGCGACGCGCCGACGACCCGAGCGGAGTCGACCTGGAGCTTGGTGGCTTCGAGCTCAGCTTCCGGCGCGGCGAGACGCCCACCCGCGACGGGATCCAGATCGGCTTCAAGGTCGATACCGCGGGCGAGGTCGATGCCTGGGCACAGGACCTCGGCGGGCGTGGCTTCGCGCTCGTCGGACCGCCGTCCGGGGACCGTTGGGAGGGGACGCGCTCCTTCCGCGTGGCCGACCCCGAGGGGCGCCAGGTGGCCATCTTCTACGACTTCCCGTGAGGCTCCGCCGCGTTGACCGTGTTTGGGCATCGGTGTATAGTCGGCCGGCGTTCGCGCAGATGGAACGAAGCCACCCGCCCGTATCGGCCGGTGGCATCTTTGTAAGGGAGTGGCACTAAGATCGCGAGAGATCTCCGAATAAACGAGATGATCAGAATCCGCGAGGTTCGGGTCATCGATGACGAGGGCCAGCAGCTGGGAGTGATCCCCACCGCCGAGGCTCTTGCCCTCGCCCAGGAGAGGGGACTCGACCTCGTCGAGGTCGCACCCACCGCGGTCCCACCGGTCTGCCGCATCCTGGACTACGGCCAGTACAAGTACGAGCTGCAGAAGCGCGATCGCGAAGCGAAGAAGAAGCAGAAGTCGCAGACCTTCAAAGAGGTCCGGCTGGCGGTCAAGATCGACGTCCATGACCTCAAGACGAAGGCCCGGCGCGCCGCCGAGTTCCTCGATCACGGGGACCGGGTGAAGGTCACGGTCCGGTTCCGCGGACGGGAGATCAGCCACGCAAACCTGGGACGCGACCTGCTGATGCGGACCGCCGAGGTGCTCGCCGAGCACGGGACGATCGAGCGGCAGCCGCTCCTCGAGGGGCGGAGCATGTACATCGTGATGGGGCCGCTCGAGAAGCGGGCCGAGAAGAAGAGCGAGAGCGCTGAGACGATCGCGGATGCGATCGCGGCCAAGGGAGATCTGCCGGCACCGCTGGCGCAGGTCCCCGAGGCGAGCGCCGAGACAGCGGTTGAGCAGGGATGACGACATGCCGAAGATGAAGACCCACAAGGGCACGGCCAAGCGCTACCGGAAGACCGGCTCGGGCAAGTGGGTGCGCCCCAAGGCCTGGCGCGGCCATCATCTGCAGATCAAGCCGAGCCGGCGCACGCGACGCTATGACGGCATGGCGGCCGTGGCTCCGGCGCATACCGCCCAGCTCGAGCGGCTGATGCCGTACGCCGGGAAGAAGTAGCCGGTGGCTCGCGTCAAGCGCGGCGTAGCCGCACACCGTCGTCACAAGCGCCTGCTGAACCAGGCGGAGGGCCGTCGCGGTACCCGCTCGAAGCTCATTCGACCGGCGCGCGAGGCGCTCATCCACGCGCTCGTCTATGCCTACCGCGACCGGCGTGACCGCAAGCGGGACATGCGGCGCCTCTGGATCCAGCGCATCAACGCCGCCACCCGCCAGCGCGGCGTCCCCTACGGTCGATTCATCGCCGGGCTGAAAGCCGCCGGCGTCGAGGTGGATCGCAAGGTCCTCGCCGACCTCGCGATTCGAGACGACGGTCGCCTTCACCAAGATCGTCGATATCGCCAAGGCCTCCTTTACCGGCTAGCCGGCGCTCTGCGCCGGCATCACGGCCCTGCTCGCATCCGCGAGCGGGGTCGTTCGTTTTCACCGATGATGAGTCCGACGGTGTCACCGATGAGCTCCAGCCGAAGATCCCGCGACGTCAGCCGCATTCGTGCTGCACAACTCTCGTGCTGCACGGCTGCACGAATGCGCCTCACGCCATGAGCGACCTGCGCGCGGACCTGGAGGATGTGCGGCAGCGAGCGCGCGAGCGCCTCGCCGCGGCGACGACGGCCGCCGGCGTGGAGGAGCTCCGCAGCCAGCTGCTCGGCCGATCGGGCGAGCTGACCACGCTCCTCCGCCAGCTGGGGGCGGCGGACGCGGCAGATCGGCCGGCCCTCGGGCAGCTGGCCAACCAGGTTCGCGACGAGGTGGAGCGGGCCGTCGCGGGGAGGCTGGAGGAGCTGCAAGGGACCGACCTCGAAGCGCGGCTGGCGGCCGAGACGCTCGACATGAGCCTGCCCGGTCGAAGCGTGGCGGTCGGACACCTGCACCCGACCCTGACCGTGATCCGCGACGTGCGGGAGATCTTCCGCGGCTTCGGCTTCGAGGTCTTCGAAGGCCCGGAGATCGAGACCGACGAATACAACTTCGAGCTCCTCAACATCCCGCCCGACCATCCGTCGCGCGACCTGTGGGACACGCTCTACGTGGCCGAGCCGGGCTCCGCGACGGAGCCGGCGCGCGACGGCACGATCCTGCGCACCCACACCTCGCCGGTGCAGATCCGCGCCATGCGCGCCCTGGATCCGCCGATCCGGGTCTTGATGCCGGGGCGCTGCTTCCGATACGAGGCGGTCGACGCGAGCCACAGCTTCGAGTTCTTCCAGATCGAGGGCCTGGTGGTCGACCGCGAGACCTCGCTCGCCGACCTCAAGGGAATGCTCGAGCAGTTCGCGCACGGCCTCTACGGATCCCGACGACCGCGACGCGCTTCCGCCCCGGCTACTACCCGTTCACGGAGCCATCGGTGGCCTTCGACGTCAGCTGCCTGGTATGTGGGGGAGCCGGTTGCCCGGCCTGCAAGCGAACCGGCTGGATGACGGTCCTCGGCGCCGGGATGGTTCATCCCACCGGTCCTGCGCAACGGAGGGTTCGATCCCGACCATGTACCAGGGCTACGCCTTCGGGATGGGTCCGGACCGGATGACCCTGCTGCGCTACGGGATCGCGGATCTGCGCCCGCTGATGGCCGCCGACCTGCGCTTCCTCGAGCAGTTCAGCGGAGGCCGCTGACGATGCGCGTCCCGCTCACCTGGCTGCGCGACTACGTGGACATCGCCGCTCTCGCCGGCGGAGCTGGCCGAGGCCCTCACCCTGCGCGGCATGGAGGTCTCGGCCATCGAGACGACCGGCGCGGACTGGACCGATGTGATCGTCGGGCGTCTGCTGGCGGTCGAGCAGCACCCCAACGCCGACAAGCTCTCGCTCGCCAGCGTGGACGTGGGCGGCGGTGAGCCGCTCCAGATCGTCTGCGGCGCGACCAACATCGCCCCCGGACAGCTGGTCCCGGTCGCGCGCGTCGGCGCGGTGCTCCCCGGGAGATCGGCGCATCGAGCGCAGCAAGATCCGCGGCGTCCGGTCGGACGGGATGCTGTGCAGCGCCGCGGAGCTGGGGCTCGGCAGCGACGCGGAGGGGATCCACATCCTCCCGGACGGGGTGGCGGTGGGCACTCCCCTGGCCGAGCTCCTGGGCGAGGTGGTGCTCGACGTGGACGTCAAGCCGAACCGCGGCGACGCGCTGTCGATGATCGGCCTCGCCCGGGAAGTGGCGGCCCTCAGCGGCGCCACGCCTGCGCGAGCCATCGGCCACGGTCGCGGAGAGCGGGGAGCCGGCCGCGGATCACGTCAGCGTCGGATCGAAGAGCCGGACCTCTGCCCGCGCTTCGCCGCGCGCTATTTCGCCGAGGTGAGCAATGGCCCGTCGCCGGAGTGGATGCAGCGCCGGCTGCTCGCGGCGGGGATGCGGCCGATCAGCGCGGTCGTCGACGTCACGAACTACGTCATGCACGAGCTCGGGCAGCCGATGCACGCCTACGACGCGGACGCCATCCGCGGCGGGCGGATCGTCGTGCGCCGCGCCCACGAGGGGGAGCGGCTGGAGACGATCGACCACGTGGAGCGCACGCTCGACCCGCGGATGCTGGTCATCGCCGACGAGACCGTGGCGATCGGGCTGGCGGGGATCATGGGAGGCGCCTCGACCGAGGTCGGCAGCGGGACGACGAGCGTGATCCTGGAGTCCGCGATCTTTCATGGCCCGACGATCCGCAACACGGCCCGCCGCCTGGCCCTGCGCTCCGAGGCGAGCGCCCGGCACGAGAAGGGGATCGGCCCGGACCTGCCCCGCCGCGCGATCGACCGGGCGGCGCGACCTGATCGCCGAGGCCACCGGCGCGCAGTGTGGCGCAGGGGATCGTCGACAACGACCCTGACCCGAAGCCGCCGCGCACGATCGAGCTGGAGCTGGGCCGGATCGAACGGCTGCTCGGAATTCCACTCTCCGCCGACCGGGTCGGCGAGCTGCTCCGCCCGTTGGGCTTCGAGGCAGGGGCGCCGCGGGTGGGCGTGTGACGGTGACGGTGCCGAGCTTCCGCCTCGACGTCATTGGGCCTGCCGACGTGGCCGAGGAGATCGCCCGGGCCGAGGGGTACGACCGCATCCCGTCACGAGCGCAGCAGCCGGCGCTTCCGGCGCATCGGCCCGACCCGACCGCGGCCCGCGAGCGGGTCCGGCGCGTCCTGGCCGGGCTGGGGTTGGACGAGACGGTGACCCATGCCCTGATCGCCCCCGCGGACCTCGCCAGGACGGCGTACCCCGAGATCGGCGAGCACCTGGTGCGCGTCGCAAATCCGCTGGCCACCGAGCACTCGGTGCTGCGCCCGGTGATGCTATCCGTCGCTGCTCAGCTCGCTGCGCGACAACGCCCGCCAGCGTCGCGGCGACGCGTGGATCTTCGAGGTGGGGAAGGTGTACTGGTACCACCCCGGCGAGCCCGACGCCGCGCGAACGGCGGTCCGAGACCGCGGGGACCGGCCGGTACGAGTCCTGGGAGCTTGGCATCGCGCTGCTCGGCCGCGGCACGCGTCGCAGCCTGCACGCGATCGACGAGCCGGCCGACGTGGCCACGGTGAAGGGGATCGTGGACGCGCTGCACGAGGCCCTGGGCGCGCCCCCGCCCATGTTCGCTGCCGAGCCCGAGGCGGAGCGGCACCCGCACCGGCACCCGGGCCGCACGGCGCAGATCACCGACGCCGCCGGCCGGGCGTATGGCTCCCTGGGCGAGGTGCACCCGCGGATCGCGTCGGGCTGGGACCTGGCCGGCCGCCCGGTCGACGCGTCGCTGAGCCTCGACTACCTGCTGGCCCTGATCCCGGAGACGACGCGGGTCACGCCGGTGCCGAACGCGCAGCCGATCGATCGCGATCTCGCCGTGGTCCTCGAACAGACGGTTACGGTCGGGGAGCTGCTCCGGATCGCCCGGATGTCCGCCGGGCCGATGCTCGCCGACCTCCGCCTCTTCGACGCCTACCGGGGCCCGCAGGTCGGCGAGGGACGCGTCTCGTATGCCCTTGCCCTCCGTTTCCAGCCGGCATCGGCGTCCGATGAAAAGGCGGTCGAGAAGGCGCTCAACCGCGTCCGTGGCTCGCTGCGGCATCATCTCGGCGCGGAGATCCGCTAGGTACCTTTTCGTGCCTTGTGGCGCGCACGCACCGGCTGCTACCCTTGCGCCCGCCGAAACCGAGGGAACAGGTGGAGCTGCTCAACAAGCTGAACTGGATCGACCTCGTGGTCATCATCGTGCTGGCGGCGGGCGTCTTCATGGGCTACACGCAGGGGATCATTCGCTACGTGCTGAGCGGGATCGTGGTGCTGATCGCGTTCGTCCTCGCCAGCCAGCTCAAGGGTCCGGTCACCGATACCCTCAGCATCTGGACGCCGACGACGCCCGAGCTGAAGGAGCTGTGGATCTTCATCGTCCTCTTCATCGCCTTCGTGATCGGCGGCTGGTTTATCGTGCGCGCCTTCTACCGCCGCACCCGACTGCCGATCATCAAGCAGCTCGACGAGCTCGGCGGTGCGGTGCTGGGCCTCCTCTTCGCCGCCCTGGTCCTCACCTTCCAGCTGGTCGTGCTCGACAGCTTCTTCAAGGGCGCCACGCCCGATCAGGCCGACCGCCGCACGGGCCGCTGAAGGCGTATTACGAGGGCCTGAACTCCTCGCTGATCATCGGCTACTTCCGCGACACGATCCTGCCCATCGCCGGCTTCGTGGCGCGTCCGCTTCGTCCCGAGCGAGATCGCGGCGCTTCTCAAGCTGCCGTGACCCTGCGCGGGGCGGTCGCGACGGTCGACCGGGCCTGGTTCGACCGATCCGCCCTCGATCTCGCCCCGGAGCTGCTCGGCATGCTGCTCAGCCACGACGGCCCCGATGGTCGGGTTGCCGGGGAGATCGTGGAGGTCGAGGCCTACCTCGGACCCGAGGACCTTGCCGCACACTCCGCCCGCGGCCGGACGCCGCGCAACGCGGTGATGTTCGGTCCTCCCGGGCACCTCTACGTGTACCTGGTGTATGGCATTCATCACTGCATCAACGTGGTCTGCGGTCCCGGCGCCAAGCCGGAGGCGGTGCTGATTCGTGCCGCTGCTGTCACGGAGGGCCTCGACGCCGCCCGCGCCCGGCGCGGGGCGGTCCCTGACCAGCGCCTTGCCGCGGGGCCTGGCAACCTGGCACTCGCCTTCGGCATCGATCGCCGGCTCGACGGCGCCGACCTGGTCGACGGGCCGGTCCGGATCGGCCCGCGAGTGGAGCGGCCGCGCGTGGCAGCTCGACCTCGGATCGGAGTCGGCTACGCGCAGGAGTGGGCGGAGCGTCCGTTACGGTTCGTCATCCCCGGCGACCCACGCCTGTCGCGCCCGTGAGCCAGCTCGAGCTGGCGCCCGGTGCCGCTGCTGACCCGAGCACCCTTCGCGCGCTCGAGTTCGGCGCGATCGTCGATCAGCTCGCCGCGCTGACCGCCTTCGGTCCCGGCAGGGAGCTGGCCGAGGCCACGATCCCCGTCGCCGACGGGGTCCTGGTTGGGCTGCTGGGTGATCAGACCGATGAGGCGGCGCGTCTCCTCGACGAGCAGCCCCAGGCGGGAATCGGCGGCGCGCGCGACATCCGCGCGTCGCTCGAGCGCGCCCGACGGGGAGGGCGGCTCGCCGCGCAGGAGCTGCTCGACGTGGCAGAGACCCTCTATGCCAGCGGACGATTCGGCGAGCGCCTCGCCTCGTGGAGCGGGCGCCACCTGGCGGAGGTGCGCGACGACCTCGACGATGCTCCCGCGTTGCAGGAGCGGATTCGTCGCAGCGTCGACGAGTCGGGCGAGCTGCTCGACTCCGCCTCGTCCCAGCTGGCGACCATCCGAAAGCGGCTGCGCACCGCGCAGGATCGGGTCCGTGAGCGCCTCAACACGATGCTGCGCTCGACCACACTGGCAGGCGTGATCGGCGAGGCGATCGTGACGCTGCGCTCCGGCCGCTACGTGATCCCGATTCGGGCCGAAGCGAAGGGACGGCTGAAGGGGATCGTCCACGACCAGAGCGCATCCGGGGCGACCCTCTTCGTCGAGCCGCTGACCGTGGTCGAGCTGAACAACACCTGGACCCAGGCGGCGATCGAGGAGGAGCGGGAGGAGGAGCGCATCCTCGACGAGCTGTCGCGGGCGGTCGAAGAGCGCGCGGGACAGCTCCTCGCCTCCCTCGATGCCCTCGCCCGCGCCGACCTGTGGATGGCACGTGCCCGCCTTGGCGCGCAGCTCGACGCGGTGCGTCCGGGCCTGGCGGACGATGCGGTCGAGCTCCTGTCGGCCCGCCATCCGCTGCTCGGCCCGGCCGCGGTGCCGATCGACCTGCGCCTCGGCGAGCGGTTCGGGTATCGGGCGCTGGTGGTGACCGGGCCCAATACCGGTGGCAAGACCGTCTCGCTCAAGACGCTGGGCCTGCTGGCGCTCATGCACCAGGCGGGCCTCCGCGTCCCCGCTGCGGCTGGCGCGCGGATGCCAATCTTCAGCCGCGTGATGGCGGATATCGGCGATGAGCAGTCGATCGCCCAATCCCTCTCGACCTTCTCGAGCCACCTGCGCAACGTCGTGCGCTTCGCCGCGGCCGCCGGTCCCCGGGCGCTCGTGCTGCTCGACGAGGTGGGCGCCGGAACGGATCCGACCGAGGGCTCGGCCCTGGCCATGGCGATCGTCGCCCGCCTGCTGGACGAGGGGGCGTGGGTCGCTGCCACCACCCACTACGCCGAGCTCAAGGCCTTCGCGGAGACGCATCCCGGCGTTACCAACGCGGCCGTCGAGTTCGACGTCAAGACGTTGCGGCCCACCTATCACCTGCGCATCGGCCTGCCCGGAAAGTCGCAGGCGTTCGCCATCGCCGAGCGGCTGGGGCTCCCGTCCGAGATCCTGGCCGATGCCCGCGAGCGGATCTCGGCCGAGCATGCCTCGATGGAGGAGACGCTGGCGGCGATCGCCCGTGCGCAGGTCGATCAGGCCGCCGCGCTGGAGCGCGCTCGGGCCGAGGAGGCGAGCGCCACCCAGGAGACCGAGCGCGCCCGCTCGGGCGTGGCACGTGCCCGAAAGGAGGCGGGAGTGATCCTTGCCGATGCGCGGCGCGCAGCCGACGACATGCTTGCGCGCGCGGAGCGCGAAGTCACGGAAGTGCGCCGCGAGCTGACCCGCCAGCGCAACATCCGTGGCGCGGCCGCTCCCGCCCTCGATCAGCTGACGCGCCGCACGAGCGCCGCTCGCGCGGCCGTGCCGCGGGCGGAACCGGCTGAGCCCGAGGAAGCGCCCGCCGGCCCCCAGCCGCGGGTCGGGCTCTGGGCGCGCAGCCGCACCCTCGAGTCGGCGGGGCGCATCGCGGAGATCAGCGGGCGGACGGGCAGGGTCACGCTGGAGACTGACGACGCCCGGCTCGTGCTGCCCGCCGACGACATCGAGGTGATTCCCGAGCCGATCAGCGGGCCGGCGCCGCGTGATATCGCCGCGGAGGAGCTTCGCCGCCGCGCGGCCGCGCGCATCTCGCCATCGCTCGACCTGCGGGGCGAGCGCGTGGAAGCGGCGCTCGAGCAGCTCGATGCCTACCTTGACGGGGCCCTGCTCGCGGGACTCGACAGCGTGGCGGTCATTCACGGCTCGGGGACCGGTGCCCTGCGGCGGGCCATCCGCGAGCGCCTGGCGGAGCACCCTCGCATCCGCGCCACGAGGCCCGGCCGACGGGAAGAGGGCGGCGACGGGACCACCGTCGCGGAGCTCTAGGGCGCCTTCGTCTTGGCGTCGTGATGGCGCGGAGTCCCTTCAGAAGCTGGGGATCGGCACGATCGGGGTCGGCGACGGCGTCGGTGTCGGAGACGGCGTGGGCGAAGGGCTTGGCGTCGGCGAGGGCGAAGGGCTTGGCGTCGGCGTCGGGGTGGAGGTCGGGACCGCGCCCGGGGTGCAATCCTCCGTGGGCGCCAGCGGAGCGTCGAGCGGGCCGAACGGACCGCGCGGGATCGCATCCTCGCGGCCGGTCCAGGCGTCGATCCACTTCAGGTTCGACGCGCGCCATGCCGGCTGGTCCTTCTCCACATCGGAAAGGTCGAGGTAGAGCTTCTCGTCAGGCCTCGGCGACGCGCTCGGGTTCAGCGACCCGCTGGGCGCGATCGTCTCGAAGTCGCCGCAGCCCTCCTTCCACACCTTCCCGGTCTCCGCCTCGATGCGCAGCTTGCGGTGGGTGCTGTCCTTGGCCGACGGCTGGTGATCCGTGGCGAAGACCTCGTCGATCACCGTCTTGCTGTTGTCGCCCGGCAGCATGCCGCTCATGGCGTCGACGGTCACGTCGACGATCCCATCGGGACGGACGAAGTCGCGGATCGGGAGCTTGTTCTTCGCCGCGACCTCGGCCATGTAGTCGTGCCAGATGAAGGTCGGCCCGTCCGCGGCGAAGACATCCTTGATGGCCGAGAAGTCGCTGTTTCCGACCCAGACGCCGGTGACGATCGCTCCCTGGGGGTTGGCGGGGTCGGCATCGGCCGCCAGGTAGCCAAAGGCCTGGAGGTCGCGGAAGTCGTCGGTGGTGCCGGTCTTCAGCGTCGCCGGACGGCGGCCGGCATCGGTCTGCAGCGCGAAGCGCGGGCCCCACAGCGAGTTCGCCGCGGGATCGGTGTTGTCGGCCAGGATGTCGGTGACGAGGTAGGCCGACTGCTGCGAGATGACCTGCTGCGGATCGGGTGCATCGGTCTTGTGGTCGTAGAAGACCTTGCCGCTGGCATCCTCGATCCGCTCGATCAGGTACGGCGTGACGTGCAGCCCCGCGTTGGCCAGCGTTCCGTAGGCACCGGCCAGGTCGAGCTGGTGGACGCCGATCGTGCCCAGCGTGAGCGAGGGCACGTTGGGATCCTGCGACGGATCCCAGTGGATCCCCAGCCGCCCCGCCATGTCGACCACGCTCTGGGTGCCGGTCAGCTGCTGCACCTTGGCGACCGGGATGTTGAGCGAGTACTTCAAGGCGTCGCGGACGCGGACCGGGCCGCGCGGATCCGGCTCTGCGTCGGGCGGGGAGAAGCCCGCGGCGATATCGGTCTTGACGTCCATCAGCATGGTCGCGGGCGTGACCGTGCCGCGCTCGAAGGCGGTCGCGTAGGTGATCGGCTTGAAGGCGGACCCGGACTGCCGGTAGGCCTGGCCGATGACGTCGTAGTTCGGCTGATGCGCGGGCGTGGCCTTGCCATAGAAGTTCGCGCTGCCGACGTAGGCGAGCACCTGCCCGGTCCGGTAGTTCAGCGTCACGAGCGCGTCGTTGTTGATATTCCTGCCCTGCAGCTCCTTGATCCAGCCCAACGCCGACTCGCCGTACTTGGCGACGAGCTGCTCGTCGCTGAGGCGGTCCATGTCATACGCCACCTGCGCCCACTTCTCCGCGCTCTGCTGGTAGCCCGCGTAGTCGAGGGTGGTGATGATCTTCAGCCCGCCGATGTCCAGCTTGTCCTCGCTGCCCAGCAGCTTGGCCGCCTCGCGCCGCACGGCATACACGAAGTGCGGTGCCTTGTACTGGTTCCCCCGCGGAGGTGCCAGGACGACCTGCTCCGCCTTGGCCTTGTCCCGCTCGGCCGCGGTGATGAAGCCCGATGCCAGCATCTGGTCGAGGACGAAGCTGCGCACCTTCACCGCCTCGGCGTCCGGCGGCACGACGAGGATGGCGTGGCCCTTGGCGTCGGTCTGCTTCTTCGCCACCAGCGTCGGATCGAGCACCGACGGCGACCGCACCAGCCCGGCCAGCAGCGCCGCCTGCCCGATCGTCAGCCTGTTCGCCGGCGTTCTTGCTGGTCAGGTCCTTGCCGAAGTAGGCACGCGCGGCGGCCCATACCCCATACGCGTTGTTGCCGTAGTAGACCTGGTTGAGGTACATCGCCAGGAGCGTCTCTTTGCCCTTCTGACCCGCATAGCGGTCGCCGACGCGCAGGGCGAGAATCGCCTCCTTGATCTTGCGCTCGAAGCGGCGATCGGTATCGGCCAGCAGGTCGGCGCCGAAGAGGCGCATCCGAACCAGCTGCTGGCAGATGGTCGAGGCGCCCGAGATCGTCGAGCCGGCCGAGAGGTTCTGCAGGGCGGCCCGCACGATGCCGCGGAAGTCGATGCACGGGATTCGTCCAGAAGGTCTGGTCCTCGGCGGCGACCTGCGCCTGGCGCATCACCTCGGGGATCTCGTTGTACGGGATCCCTCGGCGGTCCTCCGCGGCGAAGGCGGCGAGCTCCTGGCCGTCGGCAGAGACGACGGTGGAGCCTTCGCGGCAGCGGGAAGTTCTCGATCTGGCCGACATCCGGCAGGCCATTGGCGTACGCGGTGTAGACCCCCATCAGACCGATGAAGAGGCCGATAGCCACGACCGCGCAGATGCTCAGGATGATCGCCGGCAGCGCCGCCGACGTCGGTCTGCGCCGCCGCTGCGGCACACGCCGGCTCGCCGGGATCTTCGGGTTGTTGGGTGCGTACGGGCCGCGCCGCGGCGGGGGAGGGTCGCTTCGGGTCATCCGGCGGCAGGGTAGCACTCTGCGTGGCGCGGCTCGTTTCGCGGCTCGAGCCAGCACCCATCCTGCTGGGACTGTGCCTCCGTATACTCGGGCCGCCATGACCGATCTCAGCGCCGTCCTCGACGACTTCGCCTGGCGCGGCCTCATCGCCGAGAGCACCGATCCCGATGCGCTGCGCGCGGCCTTCGCCGCCGGTCCGGTGACGTATTACTGCGGATTCGATCCGACCGCGCCGAGCCTCCATTTCGGGAACCTGGTCCAGCTCGTCACGATGCGCCGTCTCCAGCTCGCAGGGCACCGGCCGATCGGCCTGGTGGGAGGCGCGACCGGCCTCGTTGGCGATCCAAGCGGCAAGTCCGCCGAGCGGGCATTCAACGAGGCAGAGGTGGTCGCCGGATGGGTTGGTCGGATCCGCTCCCAGGTGGAGCGCTACCTCTCCTTCGAGGGCGACAACGCGGCGATCATCGCCAACAACCTCGACTGGACGGCGCCGATGTCGGCAATCGAGTTCCTGCGCGACGTCGGGAAGCATTTCTCGCGTGAGCCGCATGCTCGCGAAGGAGTCAGTCGCGCGCGCGGCTCGCGGACGAGGGGATCAGCTACACCGAGTTCAGCTACCAGATCATGCAGGCGCTCGACTACCTTGAGCTGTACCGCCGTCATCGGCTGCACGTTGCAGACGGGCGGCAGCGACCAGTGGGGCAACCTGACTGCGGGCGTCGACCTGATCCGCCGCGCCGAAGCGGCATCCGTGCACGCGCTCGCGACCCCGCTCCTGACGCGGGCCGACGGGTCGAAGTACGGCAAGACCGAGGGCGCGACCCTCTGGCTCGATCCCGCACTCACCAGCCCATTCACGTTCTACCAGTACTTCCTCAACGTCGAGGACTCCGAGGTCGGCAGCCTGCTGCGGACGTTCAGCTTCCGCACGCACGACGAGATCGAGGCGCTCGAGGCCGAGACTGCGGAGCGTCCCGAGTCGCGCGTCGCGCAGCGGGCGCTGGCGGAGGAGCTCACCACGCTTGTCCACGGCCCCGATGAGTGCGAGCGCGCCATCGCCGCCAGCGGGGCCTTGTTCGGCGGCGGCGAGCTGGCTCAGCTGGACGCGACGACCGTCGGGAGCGCCGTGGCCGAGCTGCCGCATGCCGTGCTGCACGCCGGCGAGCCGCTTCCGTCGATCCTCGACCTGCTGGTCGCGACCGGCCTGGCCGAGAGCCGCGGCGATGCGCGTCGGTTGATCGGCGAGGGCGGCGCCTACCTCAACAACCGGAAGGTCATGGATCCGTCCGCCGCGCCCGCGCAGAGCGACCTGATCCACGGCCGGTGGCTGGTCCTGCGCCGCGGGAAGCGCCGACTGGCGGTGGCGGAGGCGGAGGCGGCGCCGGCTTAGCCGTATTCGGTCTAGTGCTTTTCGGATGACCCGTTGGCCGCGTGCTCTGCGATCACGCGCTCCGCGATCGTATGCGGGACCTCCGCGTAGTGGTCGACCTTCCAGCTGAACCTGCCGCGGCCCTGCGTGATCGACCGCAGCTCGGTGGCGTAGTGGAACATCTCGGCCTGCGGAACCTGCGCGCGGAGGTGCTGCATCCCGTCCGCAGAGTCCATCCCCAGGACATGGCCGCGCTTCGAGGTGATCTGGCCCATCACGTCGCCCATGTACTCGTCGGGGACGACGACCTCGACCTCCAGGATCGGCTCGAGGAGGGTCGGATTCGCTTCCGCGAATGCCCGCTTCAGCGCCTGGCTGGCAGCCACCTTGAAGGCCATCTCGGAGCTGTCGACCGGGTGAAAGCTGCCGTCCACCAGGATCGCCTTGAGGTCGACCACGGGGTAGCCGGCGAGGACCCCCTCGGACATCGCTTCGTTGAGCCCCTTCTCGACCGCCGGGATGTACTGCTTCGGCACCACCCCGCCGACGATCTTGTTGCCGAACTCGAAGCCGGTCCCTGACTCGGTCGGGCTGAACTCGATCACGACGTGGCCGTATTGGCCGTGGCCGCCCGTCTGGCGCTTGAAGCTTGTTGTCGACCTTGGCCTCGGCGCGGATGGTCTCGCGATAGGGGACGCGCGGGGTCGCCGTCTTGACCGATGCCCCGAACTTCCGCTTGAGGCGCTCGACCAGGATGTCCACCTGGCTGTCGCCCATGGCCGTCAGGATCGTCTCGCCGGTGCCCTGCCTCGCGATGGACGTGGACCGAGGGCTCCTCTTCGAGCATCCGGTTCAGCGCCTGGCCCAGCTTGTCGAGGTCGGCCTTGCTCTCGGGCTCGATCGCGATCTGCAGGCTCGGAGCGGGGAACCCGAAGCGCGGCAGCTCGACGGCATGCTCGCGATCGGCGGTGAGCGTATCGCCGGCAGTGGTGGTGGTCAGCTTTGCCACCGCCGCGATATCTCCTGGGCCGACCTGCGGCACGTTCTCCTGCTCCTTGCCCTGCATCCCGAGCAGGTTGCCGATCCGCTCCTCCTCCCTGCGGCTCGCGTTGTAGACATGCCCCTGCGAGTGGAGCGTCCCGGAGACGACGCGGAAGTAGGTCAGCCTGCCGACGAAGGGATCCGCGGTCGTCTTGAAGACCTGGGCAACGAACGGGGCCGTCGGGGTCTGGATTCGAGCTCCTTGCCGTCGGCGGTGGTTCGCTGACCGACCTCGGCGGGGGAGGGGACGTGCTTGGCGATCATGCTGGTCAGCTCACGCACGCCGATGTTCTTCAGCGCCGAGCCGACGAAGACCGGCACTACGCTGCCCTCGCGCGTGCCCTTGTGCATGGCCTGCTCGATCTCGGCATCGCTCAGCGCCTCGCCGTCGAGGTACTTCATCATCAGCTCGTCGGACGCCTCCGCGGCCGCCTCGACCAGCGCGTCGCGCCGTGCCTGCTCGCCGACCCGCATCTCGTCGGGGATGGGCACCTCCTTCGGCGTGCCACCCTCGTACACGTTCGCGTGCTGCTCGATGACGTCGATGTAGCCCTTGAAGCCCTCGGCGGCACCGATCGGCAGATAGACAGGCGCGATCTTGGGTCCGAACTTCGCCTTCAGGCTGTCGAGCACCGCGTCGTAGTTCGCGTTCTCGCGGTCCATCTTGTTGACGAAGATCAGGCGCGGCAGGCCGCGCTCATCGGCCAGGCGCCAGACCTCCTCTGTCCCGACCTCCACCCCGGCCGATGCGTCGATCACCACCACAGCGGCATCGACCGCCGCCAGCGCCTCGACCACGTCCGACTGGAAATCCGCGTACCCGGGGGTATCCACGATGGTGATCCGGACCCCGTCCGCCTCCAGCGTCCCGATCCCCAGGTTGATGCTCTGCTTGCGCTTCTGCTCGTCCGGATCGTGATCGAGCGTCGAGGTGCCGGCCTCCACGCTTCCAAGCCGCGAGATGGCGCCGGCGTCGAAGAGCATCGCCTCGGCGAGGCTCGTCTTGCCGGCGCCACCGTGGGAGATGAGCGCAATGTTCCGGATGCGGTCGGGCGTGGTCGGCTTCATCGGTGCTCCTTGCTATCGAGCTGAAGCGCCGAGGCCGATCCGCGATCCGCGATCCGCCTCAAGCGATCGGTGGCCGGGAGTGGGACGCCAATTATAGGGTCGGCTCGCGCATTGACCGCCGAGCACCCATCAGCCGCGGCGGAGCTCGCGGCCGAGCCAGATGTACCAGACGGGGTTCACGACCAGCCCGACGAGGGCAGCCGGGCCGGCGACGAGCGGGTTGGTCGGGGTCAGGATCACGAGCCGGCCCAGGTAGGTCAGGACCAGCAGGACGGCAGCGACCATGCCCGAGCGTTCCCAGGCCGCGCGGCAGCGTCCCTCCGCGCCGAATCAGGAGCGCGACGCCGAAGGCCCCAAGCCCGCTCACGCCGAAGGTGAGCAGGCCTCTGGGATCGATCGGGCTGGGCAGGTTGGCCAGGGCGATCGGGTCGGAGGCCGGCGGGTTGATGGCATTGGCGAGGTCGTAGCCGCCGTGCAGCGCGGCCCCGAGCGCGCCGGCAAGCCCGAGCGCCAGGGCCCAGCGCGCGAGCATCGCTCCCGCCGGTCGAACGCGCTCGTAGACCACGATCAGGACGAAGCTCGAGAGCAGGCCACCGAGCAAGAGCATGAGCGAGCTGATCAGCGCCCCTGGTCCCGGTGCGAGTCCAGCGACCACCAGGCCAAGGAAGGCCAACGAATAGAGAAGGCCGGCCAGACCGGCCAGGATGGCGCAGGTCGCCGCCAGGGGCTCGACCGAGGCGGTGCCGCGCGACGCGCTCATTGCCGCGAGCATGCCACCGCGCACCGGGGCTGACAATAGGGGCGCTAGAATCGGGCGGCACATTGAGGAGGGCCGATGTCCGGCCACAGCAAGTGGTCCCAGATCAAGCGACAGAAAGGGGCCAACGACGCCAAACGCGGAGCGCTCTTCACCAAGCTGACGCGCGAGATCATCACCGCCGCGCGGCAGGGCGGGGGAGACGTGGACGCCAACTACCGGCTGCGCATGGCGGTCGACCAGGCCCGAGCGAGCTCCATGCCGGCCGACAACATCAAGCGCGCCGTCGAGCGGGCCACCGGCGCCGGCGCCGACGCGGAGCAGTACGAGGAGGTCACCTACGAGGGCTTCGGCCCCGGCAGCGTGGCCGTGATCGTGGCCGCCATGACCGACAACCGGAATCGCACGGCGTCGGAGATTCGCAGCGCCTTCTCCAAGTCGGGTGGCTCCCTCTCCCCGGTGGCCTGGCAGTTCGAGCAGAAGGGCCTGATCAGCGTGCCGTTGAAGGGCCGCGACCCCGACGAGGTGGCGCTGGCCGCGATCGACGCCGGGGCCTCCGACGTCAGCTCACCCGATGCCGGGGCGGTCGTCGTCTACACCGAGCCGGCGGACCTGGAGGCGGTCCGCAAGGCCCTGACCGATGCCGGCTACGAGCCCGACTCGGCGGAGCTCTCGATGGAACCCACAACCCGCGTCGAGATCACCGACGAGAAGGCCGCCAGGCAGGTGCTGCTCTTCATGGAGCGCCTGGAGGACCTCGACGACGTGCAGAACGTGTACGCCAACTTCGACATCCCCGATGCCTTGATGGTGCAGCTCGAGGGCTCCCTCGTCTAAGGCGTTGGTAAGCGCGCGGTAATGTGCCCGCGCCCCGGTAAGAATTGGCCGTGGTCGAGCCGTCGCGCCGAAGGCTAGGCGCGCGGTCCCTTGCGGCGCGTCGAGCGGGAGGGGGGAGCCGGTGCGGCCAGAGGACCTTCCGCGCCGAGGTAGAGGCGCAGCAGCTCCCCGACGTCGGGGAGCGCGTCGCGGCGCAGCCGGTAGCGCTTCGTGCCGGAGGTGAGCGTGACCAGGCCGGCCGAGCGGAGCGCGATCATGTGGTGGTGCATCGTGGTCTTGGGCACCTCGAACAGCTCGGCGAGCTCCATCAGGGTCTTGTCACCCGAGCCAAGGATGCGGAGGATGCGCAGCCGCCGCTCATCGCCGAGCGCCTTGGAGAGGCGCACCAGGCGCAGCGGGGGTGCATCGGTCTCGGCGGTGACGCTCTCGTCCGCGACCGGGTAGGTGAGGATGTCGGCGTCGCGGTATTCCGTCGTCGAGACCCACGGCCGATTGACGAAGGTAGGGGTCAGCACGACCTCACGGACGCCGGATCGAGGGAGGTACTCGACGCCGTTGGTCGCCACCTCGGTGAAGCGCTCGAGCGGCAGCTCCGCCGCGAGGCCACGCTTGGCCTCCGCGTCGCGCTCCAGGATCGGCATCAGCCGGGGCTCTTCGTCGCGCCAGACCGATGCTTCCCAACCCTCGAGCACGGCGATGAGCTCCGCCTTGGTCGCCTCTGGGCCACGCTCGAAGACAGAGCCAAGGAAGGTGTGCCACTCGGCCCACTCCGGAAAGTAGGTGCGATGCAGCTCGCGCTGGGCCTCGCGGTCGCCATCGATCGCGCGCCGCATGACGTCCGGCTCGGTCGAGCGCCGGTAGCCGCGCTCGTAATAGCCCAGGAGGGTCAGGGTGACTTCGTGCGCATCGGTCTTGCGGAGGTGAGCAAGGAAGGAGCGGACGTCGCGCGGGGCGGGGGAGGCATAGACGAGCCCGATCAGGTGGAACCAAGGGTCGCTCTCGCCCTGGCCCAGGGCGGTGAGGCGGGCAAGGAGCGCCGGGCCGGCGCGCGTCTCGACGTCGGCGAACCACTCGGAGCCCACCTCCATGGTGTCGCGCTCCTCGAAGAGCGACGCGATGACCACCACGAACTCGTAGGCCGGCGCCGCCTCGATGGTGAGCGTCGGGTTGCCGCCACGCAGGCGAGCAGGGGCCACGTCAGGCGGCCTGGCGGCTCTGTCCAGGCGCCGGGTCGCCCGGCCGGGAGGTGCGGGCCGAAGCCTCGGCCACCTCACCGGCCAGCGCGCTCCCGAGCGTGATCAGCGTCCGGCCCACCCGGGCGCGCAGCATGCCGCTTCGTGCCGGACGGGGAGTGGACGCGTGCAGTCGCGCGACGCGCTGGTCCACCAGCGTGTCAACATCGCGCGGCGTGAGAAGATCCATCAACACGTTCACACCGTCCTTTCCGTACGTCCCGTGTGGCTCTTGTCGTGCGGGATATCTCGTACGCGACGACTATACTGGCGCGCGCGAACTCTGTCAAGCGACCCGAGCACGGCGATAATGGCCCGATGATCGCGCTCGGAATCGATCCCGGGACGGCAACCTGTGGATTTGGGGTGGTCGCACTCGAGGACGGGCGGCTGCACCTCATCGACGCAGGCTGCGTGCGCACGCCGGCCACGGAGACCGATGCGGAGCGGCTGCGCCAGATCCACCGGGCGCTGACGGGGCTGGTCGAGCAGCATCATCCGGACCGGGTCGGCATCGAGCGGCTCTTCTTCCAACGCAACGTGCAGACCGCGATGACCGTGGGCCAGGCCCGCGGGGTCGCCCTGCTCGTCGCCGCGGAGCACGAGCTGCGCATCGACGAGCCCACGCCGAACGAGGTCAAGCAGGCGGTGTGTGGCAATGGTGCGGCGGAGAAGAGCCAGGTGGCAACCATGGTCGAGCGTCTCCTTGGTGTCTCACTCGCCGGCGCAGAGGACGACGCGACCGATGCCCTGGCAATCGCGATCGGCTGCTGCTACCGGGCCGCCGCGGAGCCGCGGGTGGCGACGGCGTGATCGGCTCGCTGCGGGGACGCGTTGCCAACGTCGGACAGGATCACGCGCTCGTCGAGGTGGGCGGCATCGGGTATCGGGTCATCGCGGGGCCCGCCCTGCTGGCGAGGCTGCGCGTGGGCACGGAGGCATCGGTCTATACCCACCATCTCGTCCGGGAGGACCTGCAGGCGCTCTTCGGCTTCGCCTCGCCGGAGGAGCTCGCCTTCTTCGAGCTGTTGATGACGGTCTCGCAGGTCGGGCCGCGGCTGGCGCTGGCGATCACCGCCGCGTACCCGGTCGTGAAGCTGCAGCTCGCGATCGTGAACGACGAGGTCGACCTCTTCACCTCGGTGAGCGGCGTGGGACGCAAGACCGCCCAGCGCATCATCCTCGAGCTCAAGGAGAAGGTTCACGCGGCGGGAGTGGCAGGTGGCGTCGGTTCGACCGACTCCGACGTCGTGGCCGCGCTCGAGTCCCTCGGCTACACCGCGTCGGAGGCGCGTCGCGCGGCAGGCGCCTTGGCCGGCACCGACGGGGAGCTCGACGCGCGCATCAAGGCGGCGCTCCAGGAGCTCGCTCGGGCCCGCTGAGGATCACTCTCGGCGCAGGACGAGGCCGATCCGTCCAAAGGGTGGACGCGGGTCGGCGTAGACCCGAACCCGGTCATCGGCCTCGCTGACCGCGCCTGTGTCCCAGAGCCTGTTCTGGGCATCGAACGAGACCTCGGCCAGCTGCGGCCAGCGCGCAAGCATGCGCTGGCCGATCTCGTGGACCAGGTGCTGGATCGAGAGCGACACGAACTCGTGAAAGACCGATGCCGCCAGGTCGGCGACCTGCTCTCCGGCGACATACCGCGCGGCGCCCAGCGCGTCGGCTGGATCCAGGTAGCGCCAGCCGACATCGGTCCAGATGTAGAGCGGTCGATCCGGGCGCTCGGGGAGGGTGGTGTGCTCGTCGCGCGCGAAGTCCGCGAACGCGGAGCCGGTGAGCTTGATGAGCTGCAGCTCGGCACGTCCGCAGGCATGGCTCGTGATCGTCACTGATGCGCCGGAGCGCTCGAGGTCAAGCGAGGCGGTCGAATAGTCGCCGCGCTCCCGCGTGAAGAGGCGATCGGAGAGGGCGAACCCGTCGTCGCCCGGCACCACCGCCGGGGAGAAGGGAAGCTCACGCGCCGAGCATGGTGAGGCGCTCCATCTGCGGATACGTCCCCAGGAAGGCCGTCCCGATCTCGCTCAGCCAGCCCTCGAGCGTGGGCGCGTCACAGCCCAGCGCAGCGGTCTGGATGAAGTTTTTCATCGTGTCGGTGGCGACCACCCGGCGGTTGTCGCCCTCGGTGTAGGCCTCGAGAAATGCCTCGCCGCGCACGACGACCTCGATGGCGGCGCCCATGAGCAGATTGTCGCGGCCGGTGAACGGCGACTCGGGAATGGGAGGCACGCCGCGCAGCGGGGCGGCGTGGGTGCGATAGACGCGGACGTCGGCCTTGCCGTAGCGGATCTCGTGCTTCATGCCGCGCCACGCAGCTTTGCGAGCCGGTCGGCAGCGATGTACACGATCTCGTCGACCCCTCGGCGCAGCTCTGGCTCCTTGTAGTCGCGCAGCGCCCGCTCGAGGATCGACAGGATCTCGCTGCGAGGCCGGCCGCCCACGAAGATGACGAAGCGGAAGCCGAAGATCCGCTCATACGCGTCGTTCAGGGTCTCGAGCTCCTCGGCGATCCAGGCCTCCGGCTCTGCCTCAGGAGCATTGGCCTCACCATAGCCCTGCTCGGCCCGCGACAGGGCCGAGACCGTCGCGGGATCGGCACCGATCCGCGGGTGGGCATCGAGCAGCTCGATCTGCGCATCGGGGTCTAGGGAGCGGCCGAGCTCGTGCGCCGCGCCGATCAGGCCCTCGTCGGTCTCGAACGGACGTGCCGCGGCCAGGCGGCAGAGGAAGCGTGGGCCGCCCTCGAAGATGGTGCGCAGGAAATCGATCGCAGCCTCCTCCGGCAGGGCGTCGAGATCCTCGACGAGCGGGAACGCGCGAGACCTGAGCTCCTGCCCCTCCTCGGTGCGGAGCTCCAGCTCGACGAGGTCGCGGATGGGGATGCCGTTCTCCGGGTTCGTTGCCGCGATCTCCGGCTTCAGCTCG
Source organism: uncultured Chloroflexia bacterium (assembly GCA_963799675.1). Classification (GTDB taxonomy): domain Bacteria; phylum Chloroflexota; class Limnocylindria; order QHBO01; family QHBO01; genus JALYSK01. The sequence continues at coordinate 119,133 of CAWCXQ010000005.1, read as the reverse complement.
CGATCGCGTGCGACCGCGTCGGCATGCACCGTCGCGACCCGCATCCCTCGGTGCAGGTAGAAGCGCAGCGCGGCCAGGTTGTCGTTAGTCGTGACCAGCCACAGGCGCCTGCACTCGCTGGACGCCGCGACCTGCAGCGCGGTCTCGAGGAGGAGCGTTCCGGCGCCCCGCCCCTGGACCTCGCTGTGCAGCGTCAGCAGCTCGAAGCCGCCCTCGGTCTCGGAGCACGTGGTCAGGGCAACCGGGCGACCGTCGAGCTCGGCCACGATTCCGGGCAGCGTAAGCGGGTCGATCAGCTCACCGAGCCGAGCGACCATCCGGGCTCCCCTGGTGGCGGCTGATCAGGCGATCGGCCCACTCGTGATCGGCAGCGTCGAGGTCGCGGAGCGTGAGGGGCACGCCGTCAGCTGCCTCGGTACGTGCTCAGGCCAAACGGCGAGAGGAGGAGTGGCACGTGGTAGCTGCGCTCGGCATCGGTGATCCGCAGGGCCACGGCCACGCTCTGGAAGAAGGCATCGGGCTCCTCGGCGTAGTCACCCACGTCGAAGGCGAGCTGGTAGTCGCTCTCCGTCAGCTCACCACCGCCCAGGAGGTCGGCGACCCTGCCGTCGCCATCCGTCTCGCTCTCCGCCACCAGCTCAGGCGCTCCGGCATCGGTCAGGCGGAAGAGCGCGATGCTGATGCCCTCCGCAGGCTCGCCGGTCGCGAGGTCCAGGACGTGCGTGCTGATGGTCGGCGCAGTGCTGGGCATGGCCTCCTCCGCTGGGCCCCCATGATGACCGATACGCCGCATGGTTGCGGCGCTATCCTCCGCGCATGGGCGACCTTCAGATCCGCGTCGGCGACCTGCAGTACACCGCGCGGTGGGCGGAGGGCGCTCCCAGAACTCGCGCCGCGCTCCGCAGCTGGCTGCCGATCCAGGGCTCGCTCATCCACTGCCGATGGAGCGGCGAGTCGACCTGGGTCCCCTTCGGCGATCGCCGTCCGGCGGTCGGCCTGGAGAATGCGACCTCGCACCCGGCTCCCGGGCAGCTGCTCATCTACGTCGGTGAGATCGAGCGAGTGCGAGATCCTCTTCCCGTACGGGGCGTGCAGCTTCAGCTCGAAGGTCGGACAGCTGGCCGGCAACCACTTCGCCACGATCACGACCGGAGGTGACCAGCTGCCGGAGATGGGCCGCCGAGCGCTCTGGCACGGGGCGCAGGAGATCGAGATCAGCGAGGCGTAGCCGCCGATGCCCGACCTGGTCATCACCGGGGGCACCGTCGTCAGCGCGGCTCGCTCCGTGGTGGCGGACGTCGCCATCACTGACGGTCGGATCCAGGCGGTCCGCCGCGACGTGGCGCGGCGCGGCGCGGAGACGATCGATGCCGGCGGCCTGCTCGTCCTGCCCGGTTGCGTCGACGTTCATACCCACACCCGGCTCCCGACCAGCGAGGAGCCGGACCGATTCTTCGCCGATTCGGTCGCCGCCGCCTTTGGCGGCACGACCACCTTCCTCGCCTTCAACAACCCGGGAACCGGCATCTCCGAGGCCGGATCGCGGTCGCTCCTGGCAGGGCTGCGGGAGTTCCGCCAGCGCACGAAGCGCGAGTCCGCGGTCGACTTCGGGCTCTCTGCGGTGCTCTCGGGGGAGCAGAAGAACCCCCTCGCCGAGCTGCCGCGCCTCGATCCGCGCCGGCGTTCCGACTTTCAAGGCCTTCATGGTCTACGACTTCCGTCTCAGCGACGCGCAGCTCTTCGCCGCCATGCAGGCGGCAGCGCGCTACGGCGGGATGCTGGAGATCCACTGCGAGAACGCCACGATCATCGACGCGCTGGTCGCGCGAGAGATCCGCTCGCGTCACACGGCGTGCCGCTACCACGCGGCCAGCCGCCCCGCGTACGCAGAGGCGGAGGCGACGCAGCGCGCGGTCGCCCTCGCCCGGGCGGCGGGGGCATCGATCTATATCGTCCATCTTTCCTGTGGGGAGGCCCTGGCAGCGGTCGAGGCCGGCAAGCGGGCCGGGGTGTCCGTCCGCGCCGAGACGTGTCCGCAGTACCTGACGCTCACCGATCAGCTGTACCAGGGCGAATCGGAGGCCGAGGTGATCAAGCGTGTCATCTCGCCGCCCCTTCGATCCGCGGCGGACACCGGTGCGCTGTGGACGGGGCTGGCGTCGGGGGCGCTGGACGTGGTGGCCAGCGACCACGTGCCGGACCGCTGCGCCGTCGAGAAGCGCGTGCCCGCACCCCGCTTCGACCGCATCAGCAACGGCGCGCCGGGGATCGAGACCCTGCTGACGATCCTCTACTCGGAGGGCTTCGCCAAGGGTCGGCTCAGCCTGGAGCGGATGGTTGACGTGCTGGCCACCACGCCCGCGCGCCTCTTTGGCCTCCCCACCAAGGGCGCTATCGAGCCGGGTCGTGATGCGGACCTCGTCCTCTTCGACCCCGCCGCCCGGCGGGTGCTGCGCCAGGATGATCTGCATCACACCAGCGATTTCACCCCGTTCGAGGAGATGGACCTTGCCGGCGCGGTGCGCACCGTCCTTGTGCGCGGCAAGCCCGTGGTCCGCGACGGCGAGTTCGTCGGGCAGCGGGGGAGCGGGGCCTTCGTCGAGCGCGCGCTCTAGCCGGGCTCGGCCGCCCCCGCCTCGTCGCTGAAGTCCCAGGCCCGGATCCCGTCCGGCACCAGGCGGATGACCAGGCCGGGCTCCTTGTACGCCGCCGCGAACGCGTCTGCCGCGTCCTCCCCGTAGTACCGGGCGGCGGTGCGACGCACGACGTCGTGGAAGCCGTCCGGGCTCAGGACGGCCGAGCCCCACGCCTCGACGCCGCGGTAGGGAAGCGTCTGCTCGTGGACGACGATCCGCACCCGCGGATCAGCGGCGACGTGCCGCGCCTTGCCCTCGGTGGCGCCGCCCACCCATACGTTGAAGCCGCCGTCGCGCCACTCGAACCAGACTGGCGAGAGCATCACTGAACCGTCTGCCCGATAGGTGGCCAGGACACACACGATCGGCTGCTCGAGCAGGTCGCCGAGGTCCTCGATGGAGAGTTTCGTGCGCACGCTGCGATGCTACGCGTCGCAGCCCTCTATGCGCGCCGGCGCGGTCGCGCTATCTTCCATCCCAACGATGGCACGCGACGAAAAGCTCGAGCACCTGAAGCGCGTTCCGCTCTTCGCCCACATGGGGCACCGAGAGCTGGAACGGCTCGGCCAGCTCGCCGACGAGATCGAGCTCGGCCTGGACCAGGTCCTCACCGAGCAGGGCAAGTCCGGCAGCGAGTTCTTCATCGTCCTCGACGGGCGCATGACCGTGCTGCAGGACAAGCGGCCGGTGAGCCACATGGGTCCCGGGGACTTCTTCGGCGAGATCGCGCTGGTCGAGGAGCGCCCTCGAACCGCGACAGTGCGGACCGACGGCATCTCCCGCCTGCTCGTCATCAACCACCGAGAGTTCCACGAGCTGATGGACGAATTTCCCCCCATCCGGGAGGCAGTCCTGCAGGCCCTCGCGGATCGGGTCCGGAAGGCCGAGGCGGACGACGCCTAGACGCTGGACAGGAACCGAATCCGCGGTCCGATCGCGAAGTTGAGCTGCACCAGCACGATGAAGGCGATGCTCCAGTACGTGTTCGACGACGCAGAGCGCCGCGCCGAAGGCGTACGAGCGCCTGGGCAACCGAGGATCCGGCGTTTGATCGCCCGGTCGACGTCGGCCGGCGTATCGTCCTTGACAGGCCGGCGCGGCGCGCATATGTCCAGATCGCGTAGAGCAGCACGCCGACAGGAAGATGTCGACCCAGTACACGACGAGCGCCAGGCGGAACGTGATGAACTCCGCCAGCAGCGAGGTCGAGAACGGCATCAGCGCGACGAAGGCGAGGAACGCGAGTCGAGAGCCAGGCGAGATCGCGGTTCGCCTCGCGCGAAGTGGTTGAGCTGGGTCTGCTGGCCGCTCCAGAAGATGCCGAGCGTCAGGAAGCTCAGCCCGTAGGTGACGATCCGCGGCGCCGAGGCTCGAGCAGGGCGGCGAGCAGCTCCCCCTCGGAGTTGACGGGCCCGGGATCCGGAATGCGGATCTCGAGCACGATGAGGGTCATCGCGATCGCGAACAGGCCGTCGCTCAGGGCGCCGATCCGCTCCAGGCCCGCGAGCGGCGATCTCGCTGTAGGAGAGGGTCACGGCGCTCCGGACGCGGCCGATTCGGAGATCTCGAGAACGGACAGGATGTTGCCTGCGGGATCCGCGAACCAGGCGATCGGCGGGCCCTCCTCGCGGAAGATGCCGCGCGCGTCGGTCCTTGGCCCGTCATTCCCGCCGTAATGCTCGAACTGGACGCCCCTGGCCGTCAGCTCGTCGACCGCCTTGTCGATGTCGGGAACCGGGAAGTTCAGCACGGTGAACGTCGCGGCTCGTCGTTCTGCTTGGGATAGATGATGACCGTGTGGCCGCCGCCAAGATTCAGGGTGAGGATGCCATTCGCCTCCGAGACGTCGAGACCGAGCTTCTCGCCATAGAAGGCCTTCGCCTTCGAGATGTCGTTGCGACGAGAAACCGGAAAATGCAGGGCTGTCCTTGAGCAAGGTCGCTTCCCTTTCGCTTCAGGCGGGATTCTCGAGCTGCTGCCAGCGCCAGCGATCATCGGTGCCGAGCATGCTGCGCAGGTGGTTGATCTCGCCAGCGTGATAGAAGTCGTGACCGATCATGGCCGCGATGATCCAGCGGGTGGGCTGCTCCTCACCCCAGTTCGTCTTCCGAGGTCGCTCGAGGTCGTCATCGGTCATGGCGCGAACGTGGTCAACGAACGACCGATGCGCCCCACGCAGCCACTCGATGGCTTCCGCCATCGGCGCCTCACCGTCGATCCAGCCCTCGACCTCCGGCGTGCCCATTGCTTGGTGCCCGGGCCGAACGCGTAGTCCGCATACATGATCTTGCAGGCGCCGACGTGGAGGACCATCGATTCGATCGTCCGTATCGCGCCCTCCGGCTTGGCGCGCCAGGTCGCAGCATCAACCGTCGCCAGGTTGGTCAGGAGCGCCTGGCTCTCGTTCGACTCCTCCAGGCCGCGCCCCTCGAAGGCCTCCGAGAGGAGGTAGAGGAGCGCGTCCACGGCCGGGCCAGCCATCGGGACGATTTAGTCGTGGGGATCGTGATCTTCCCGAGGGTCGGCGCCGGTGCTATCCCAGTCGCGGATAGGCCGCCACGGTCAGGAAGTCGGCGAAGTCATCGGAGAGAACGAGCTCGTCGAGGAGCGCTGCGGCATCGGCCCAAGGGAAGGTGGGGGAGCCGGATTGCAGCGTCTCGAGCTCCTCGTCACGGATCGTCGTGTAGCGCTCGCCGTCATCGGCCGTCCATCATCGAGGGGCACGGCATGGATCCGCCACTGCCAGAGCTGCGAGCGGCTGATCTCTGCCGTCGCCGCGTCCTCCATCAGGTTGTTGATGGCTGCCGCGCCGTTGCCGGCGAGCCACGAGGCCAGGTAGCGCGAGCCCGACCCACACGTTGGCGCGCACGCCAGCCTCGGTGACGCGGCCGCCGGGGATGCGCACGTCGACGAGATCCGCGGCCGGTGACCTCGACCTCCGCGCAGCTGGTCCTTCTGATTCGGCCGGTTGCCGAGCACGCCGTCGAAGACCTCCCGCGCCACCGGCACGAGGTCGGGATGGGCGACCCAGGTGCCGTCGAATCCGTCGCCGGATTCGCGCTCCTTGTCCTCGCGCACCTTTGCGAGCGCGCGCTCGTTGACCTCGGCATCGCGCCGCGACGGGATGAAGGCGGCCATGCCGCCGATGGCGTGCGCGCCACGGCGGTGGCAGGTGCGCACCAGCAGCTTCGTGTAGGCGCGCATGAACGGGACGGTCATGGCCACCTCTGACCGATCCGGCAGCACCATCTCCGCCCGGCTGCGGAACTTCTTGATCAAGCTGAAGATGTAGTCCCAGCGGCCGGCGTTCAGCCCGGCGGCGTGCTCGCGCAGCTCGAACAGGATCTCGTCCATCTCGAAGGCGGCCAGGATCGTCTCGATCAGCACCGTCGCGCGCACGGACCCGCGTGGGACGTCCAGGGCGCTCTGCGCGGCGACGAAGACCTCGTTCCAGAGATTCGCCTCCAGGTGGTTCTCGAGCTTGGGCAGATACAGTACGGACCTGAGCCGCGGTCGAGCAGCTCGCGCGGCGTTGTGGAAGAACCAGAGGCCGAAATCGAAGAGGCTCGCGCTGATCGGCTTGCCGTCGACCAGCACGTGGCCCTCGTCCAGGTGCCAGCCCCGCGGGCGGATGCAGAGCGTGGCCAGCCGGTCGTTGAGGCGGTACTGCTTGCCGTCCTCCTGCGTGAACTCCAGCCGCCTGCGGACGGCCTCGCTCACCGCCCATTGCCCGCCGACGACGTTTTCCCAGGTCGGGGAGAGGGCATCCTCGAAGTCCGCCATGAAGACCGATGCGCCCGAGTTCAGCGCGTTGATCATCATCTTCGGCTCGGCAGGTCCCGTGATCTCGACGCGACGGTCGTCGAAGTCATCCGGGCGCCGGCGCCACGCGCCAGTTCGGATCGTCGCTCTCGATCGGGTTGGGCAGGAAGTCGGGCATCTCTCCGGCGTCGAGCCGTGCCTGCCGGTCGCGCCGATCCCCGAGCAGGCGCTGGCGCTCAGCATCGAAGTGGCGGTGCAGATCGGCCGCGAAGCGCAGCGCGTCCGCGGTCAGGACCGCGTCGGCATGGGCGGGTGCGGGGGCAGTCAGCTCGACCCCGGGCGGCACGTCGCTCACTCGAGCACCTCGAAGTCGCCAGTGCGCAAGTCATATCGACTGCGCTGCGGAGCATCGTGCTCCGTCCCCGGAGCGGGGTTGCGCTCGAGGTAATTGACCTCGATCTCGAGCGCAGGAAAGACCGCCTGCAAGCGCAGCGGTTGGCCGCCTGTGTTCGCCGTCCCGTGCGGCGTCCCGGCCGGGATGAAGATCACGGCACCAGCGCCGACCCGCCGCCGCTCCTCGCCAAGACGGGCGTCGGCGTCTCCGTCGAGGATGGTGATCGCCTCGTCGACGTCATGGGTATGGAGTGGGATGCGATGGCCGACCGCCATCTCCTCGACAAGCAGCGCGAGGCTGTCGACCCGGCCTCGATCGTCGCCGGGATCGACCACCAGGCGCCAGCGCGACTCCGGACGGTGATCGTCCGGATCCCCGATCATGGCCTCCAATGGGCCATCCGGGACAATGCTCATGCCGGCTCCTCCGACGCGACGCGAGCGGGACGCGCATGGATCGTCCGGCCGCCCCAGACGTAGGGGCCGGAGCTCTGCATCAGCCTCGCCTTCGGCAGAAAGGCGTTGAAGCGGGCGTCTTCGTCGTGGCTGGTGTGCCCGGCCATGCCGCGGAAGACGGCGAGAATCACGTAGTCCTGGACTCCCTCCCTCTCCTCGCTGCCGTAGGTGACCCGCGTGAGCGAGGCGGAGATGAGCGTCCCGTTCGCGTGGAACTCGTCCCAGATCGGCAGCTCTTCCTGGGCGAAGAGCTCCTCGAACGCAGCCGCTTCGTCCGAGCGGACGTGAATCACGATCGCGTTCGTCTGCATGCCCTCAGCGTTGATCACGACCTGCCCTCCTCTCGAATGCCGCAATGCCCGCCGGATGCATCCGACCGGCCGTGGTCAGCTCGCCGACACGCGTCACGTTCGCGACGCTCCAGTTGCTCCGTTTTCTGCGCGGGGTGAAGCGGGTCGCGTAGACCTCGTCGTCGATGCGGCGAGTGATCCCGTCGATCCACCCGAAGGAGAGCGCCTCGTCAACGGACTCGGGGTAGCTGACGCTCGTCTTGGGCACGCCCTTCTTGTAGTACCCGATCCATACGTCGGCGGCGGTGTCGTGGTTGGCCTGGAGCCAGTCACGGAGTTCCGCAGCGGACGCGAAGATCTCAATCCGTTTCGGGACGAGCGCCGTCACCAGCCGCCCTCGTCACGGATCAGCCGATGCAGGACGCGTGAGGCGACCGCGCGGCGGTAATCCGCGGTCGAGCGCACGTCGTCGATGGGATGGATCTCGCCGGCGAGCGCCTCGGCGGCGAGATCGGCCGTCGCGCGGTCAGGGGCGGCGCCCTCGAGCACGGCCTCGGCGTGCGCGGCGCGCACGGGGTGGCGGCGACGGAGCCCAGCGCCAGCCGGACATCCGTCCAGTGCTGCGCCTTCACCCGGTCGCCATGCGAGCGCCATCACGACCTTGCTGATCGCCTGCGCGCGGCGGGTGCCGATCTTGCGGAAGCGGACCTCGCGGTCGGAGGCAGCGGGATGCGCACGCGGAGCACGAGCTCGTCGTCGGCGCGGGCCGTCTTCCGGTATGCGGTCCAGAACGTCGCCGGCGGCGACGGTCCGCTCGCCGCGCGCGCTGCCCAGCACGATCTCCGCTCCGGTGGCGAGCAGGATCGGCAGCGTGTCCCCCGCGGGCGAGGCATTGACGACGTTCCCACCCAGCGTCCCGCGATTCTGGATCTGCGCCGCGCCGATGGTCGCAGCGGCCTCCGCGAGCGCCGGCAGGAACTCCGCGACGAGCGGCGAGCGCCGGATCTCCGTGTAGGTCGTCAGCGCGCCGAGCACGAGCGCATCGCCCTCGACCCGGATGCCGCGCAGCTCGTCGAGGTGCCAGATGTCGAGGACGCGCTCCGGAGGCTCACCCAGCTCGCCGGTGATCTGGACCATCAGGTCCGTGCCACCCGCGATCGGCCGCGGCGCGCCATCGGCGAGCAGGCGGTACGCCTCCGAGAGCTGACGCGGCGAGTCGACCGCCGGCTCGAAGGGAACGGGCATCGGTCAGGGAATGCGGCGACGAGCGGAGTGCATCGCCCATCCATCGCGCAGCCCGCGCACGAGGCGAATGGCGACCAGGACGGTTGCCACCGTGAGCAGCAGCCGTCCCGTCGAGAGGGCACGCGTGACGTCGCGCTCGGCGAGCGCCTGGTCGAGCGGCTCGGTGCGCTCCTGGGTCATCTCATCCTCCCCGCGGCCAGCGCGATGGCATCGATGATCTTCGTGTAGCCGGTGCAGCGACACAGGTTACCGGCGATCGCCTCGCGGATTGCGCTCGTCGTCGGCTCGGCACCAGCGGCCAGGAACGCCTCCCCGGCCATCAGCATCCCCGGCGTGCAGATGCCGCATTGCGCCCCGCCGGTCTCGAGGAAGGCCTGCTGAAGCGTGTTCAGCCGCGCCTCGTGAGCCAGCCCCTCGACCGTCTGCACCGAGCAGCCCTCGACCTGGCAGACCGGGACCAGGCAGGAGTCGACGACCGCGCCGTCCAGCAGCACCGAGCAGGCGCCACACTCGCCCTCGCCACAGCCCTCCTTCGTTCCGGTCAGGCCGAGATCCTCCCGCAGGAGATCGAGCAGTCGGCGCATTCCCGGTGCCTCGACCTCGACCGGCGCGCCGTTGACGACGAACTGGATGCTCACCGCTCGCGCTCCTCGTGCGGCTCGGTGGGTGCGCGGAAGGGCATCTCGTCCCCGCCGGCCGGAAGGTCCTCGATTGGCGGCTCCCCGGGAGCGGGTGTCTCGCCGGAGACGCCCGGGGTCGCCGGCATCGTCCCGCCGGTCAGCGCCGCCAGGATCCGCTCCGGAGTTGCCGGCAGGTCGTGGATCCAGACCCCGGTCGCGTCGTGGATGGCGGCCACGACCGCCGGGGCGGCGACGTCCATCGGCAGCTCACCGACCCCCTTCGCGCCGTGCGGGGCGCCGGAGTACGGCTTCTCGACCAGGATCGACCGGATGCGGGGCGCGTCGAGCGCGGTGGGGATCAGGTAGGTGGCCAGCCGATCGTTGAGGTAGCGGCCGTCGATCAGCTTGATCTCCTCGATCGTGGCGTAGCCGACCGCCTGCAGCGTGCCGCCCTCGACCTGCCCCTCGGCCAGCACCGGATGGATGGCATGACCCACGTCGTCGGCGCTGACAAGATCGGTGACCGCCACCTCGCCGGTATCGAGGTCCACCTCCACGGCGGCGACCGCGCAGGCCCAGCCGAAGCAGGGATAGGCATCGCCGGTGTACGTCTTGTCGTCGAAGGCGACCCCGGGGTAGGGGACGAAGCGCTCATCGATGCGCATCGGTCCCGCCTCTCGGAGGACTCGGCGAAGGTTCGCCCGGTGTGTGCCTCGACGCGCGCGCGGAGCTTCTGCGCGGCGGTGATCAGCAGCCCTCCGACGACCATCGCCGTGCGGCTGGCCACCGTGGGTCCGCTGTCGGGAACGATCGAGGTGTCCTGCGGCGCGATCTCGACATCCTCGTACCCCACGCCGAGCGTATCGGCCACCAGCTGCGGAAAGATCGTCTTCGTGCCCTGGCCCATCTCGGTCGAGCGCCGTCAGGATCCGGATCCGGCCCGTCATCGGTCAGCTCGAGCGAGGCAACCGAGGCAAGCTTCACCTCGCCAGAGCCGGTGAAGCCCGCACCATGCCAGGCCAGCGCCAGACCGATGCCTCCCGCAACGCGACGGTCGCCCGAACCCCGGTTGCTCCGGCGACGCCGCGCTGGCCCGCTCGAAGTCCGATGCCTGGGCGGCAGCCTCCAGCACGTCGATCCCGGCCACGCTCTCGCGCAGCACCTGGCCCGTCGGAGTCGTATCCCCCTCGCGATAGACCCAGCGGCGTCGGATGTCGAGCGGGCTGATGTCGAGCGCCTCTGCCACGCGGTTGACCTGCATCTCGGCCGCGAACTCCGTCTGTGGCGCGCCGAAGCCCCGGAACGCCCCGTTGGGCGGGGTGTTGGTGGCCATCGCGCGCCCGGTGATCCGCACGTTCGGGCACCGATACGGGCCGCCTGCGTGCAGCGTGCCGCGGCTGAGGACGACCGGCGTGAGGGTGGTGTAGGCGCCACCGTCCATGATCACTTCGATCTCCTGGGCCAGCAGCTCGCCGCTCGCGCTCACGCCGGTGCGATAGCGCACCGCGCCGGGATGTCGCTTGGTCGTCGCCGACAGGTCCTCGTGCCGGTCGTAGATCATGCGCACCGGCTTGCCCGACTTCAGGGCGAGCAGCGCCGCATGCAGGGCGACCATCGAGGGGTATTCCTCCTTGCCCCCGAAGCCACCGCCGGTCTCCGCCTGGACGACCACCGCCAGCTCGTCGCCCATCGCAAGCGCCCGCTTCATCGCCTTGTGGATGTAGTACGGGCACTGGCAGGAGCCGTGGACGGTGACGCCGCCGTCGGGGCGCGGCACGGCGATCATCGCCTGGTTCTCGATGTAGAGCTGCTCCTGGTGACCGACCCGATAGGTGCCCTCGATGACATGCTCCGCCGCTGCCATGGCCGCCGCGGCGTCGCCGCGCTCCACGGTGTACTGCGCGAACTCGTGCTTGCTGGCGAGCGGGTCGTAGACCGCCGGGAGGCGCTCCGTGCGCGGCGTCACGTGGCGGCGCGCTTCGCGCAGGGTCGACTGGTCGGGTGCAGCGATGAGGGCCACCGGCTCAGCCTGGTGGCGGATCTCGCCGCCGACCGGGACCAACACGGGTTGGTCATCGTCAATCAGGCTCACGACGTTCTCACCTGGCACGTCGTCGGCGGTGACAACCACGACCCGCGCCCAGTCGAACTCGTCGTCGAGCTCGATTCCGAGGAGGCGCGCGTGCGGGTCCGTCGAGCGGATCGTGGCGCCGTACCAGGCACCCGGGACGACGATATCGTCCGTGTACAGCGCCGCGCCGGTCAGCTTCTCGGGGCCCTCACGGCGCAGCGGAGCCGGCGGGCGTGCTCGGCCGGGGACCTGCTCCCCAGGCGGGACGATGAGCGGCTCGGAGATGGGGCTCACGCCGGCCCGGCGGGGGCGAGTCCGGATGGTCGTCATGCTCCACGAGCCCTCATCGGTGCATCGTACAACCGCCCTTCCCTCGGCCACGGGGACGGTCTATCGTGCGCCAGGAATCGTCCGATACGGAGCAGCTGCGGTGAGCTTCCTCGACAAGGCGCGCCAGGCGGCGGAGCAGGCGCGAGCCGCCGCCGGCCAGGGAATCCACGACATGAGCACGCCGGAGGCCAAGGCGCAGATGCGCGAGGCCGCGGCGAGCACGGGCACCGGCCTGCGGGACGTGGCGGGCGCGGCAGGCCGCGGCCTGGTGACCGCGGTCGAGAAGATCGATCCCGGCATCCTGGCCGACATCATCATCAAGGCGACCGCGCTCCAGGAGAAGGCGAACCGCTCGCTGCGCGCCAAGGCCTCCGCCTACCGCATCGGCGAGCTGACGATCACCGCCACCATCCCACCACAGATCGGCTTCTCGATCGTGCGCATCGGCGATCCGGAAGACGACACGAATGCGATCCAGGCTTCCGGCGACCTCGTCGAAGGGGTGGCCACGGCGGACGAAGAGGTCGTCTCGCTCTCCGGCGAGGTCGAGCCGATGGAGGTCAGTGGTGACCGGGAATGACCGCGTGACCTCGGCCCCGCGAAATCAGAAAGCGATTCACCGGGAACGCGACGAGCCACGCCACAGCCAGCGATAGGACAAGGCTGCCCCAGAAGAGGGGATCGACGATCCCCGCCGCCATCGCGCCCGGGATGACGAGCACGATCAGGTTGTCGACAATCTCCATCACGCCGATCGAGATGGTGTCGGAGGCGAATGCGAGCCGCGCAGCACGCTGGGGAGGATACCAGCAGCGAGCAGACCGCGGATGGTAAGCGCATAGCCGAAGACGAACGCGAGAACGATCGCCAGCGCAATCGAGGGCAGGTCGTGCCAACCGAGCTGGGTCGCGACGACGAGGCCCAGCACCTCGCCTATGGCGCAGCCGGTCAGGCAATGCGTCGTCGCGGAGGCAGCCATTCGGTTGAGCGATACGGCGTCGTGAGCCGGCATCGGTCCTTATCCAGCGCCGGTCAGCTGGCTGAGCTCGATCAGGTGGCCGTCCGGATCACGCAGGAAGCAGCGGATCTCGCCGCCGCGATCGAGTGGCGGCGCCAGGAAGGTCGCGCCTCGGCCGATGAGCTCCTCGTACGCCGCGCGGCAATCGTCGACTCGGAAGATGATCTCGTGGTCGACCCGGTCGGCGTCGGATGGCGCGGTGAAGCTCACGGTCGGCTTGTCGGGTGTCGGCTCGCCTCCGGTGACGATCAGGAGCCATGCCCCGGCGATCTCGAACACAGCGGAGGTCCCGCCGTACTCACCGTGCAGCCGCGCCCCGAGCACGTCGCGGTAGAAGGCAACCGAGCGCCCAAGGTCCTCGACGACGAGCAGGGTGGTGAGCGCGCTGGCACCGGCGGGGAATGGGCCGCTCATCGCCGGACCACCTGCCCCGGGGTCGCGCCGGTATGCGCCCCGCCGTCGACCACCATCGTGCCGTTGACGATGACATGCTCGATCCCGTCGGGGAACTGGCGCGGCTCGCTCGTAGGTGGCGTTCGAACGGACTCGGGCAGGGTCGAAGACGACGAGATCGGCCGCCAGCCCGTCGCGCAGCAGCCCACGGTCGGTGATGCCCAGGCGCGCCGCGGGAGCGGAAGTCATCTTGCGCACCGCCTCCTCGAGGCTGAGGAGAGCCTCGTCGCGCACGAACTGTCCGAGAATCCGCGGGAAGGAGCCGTAGGTCCGCGGGGAGGGCTTGGCCGCGACGAATGTGGAATCGGTGCCAACCATTCCGACCGGATGCCGGAGAAAGTGGGGGAGCGTCTCGCTCCACGGGCCGGGGGTCACCTCGTTGACGTGCAGGTTCTCGTCGAGCAGCAGGTCGCACAGCACGTCGACCGGATCGTCGCCGCGCTCGTCGATCAGCTCACCCAGGGTGCGGCCCTCCCAGCGCAGGTTCTCCGCGCGGGTGAAGTAGCCAAGCCGGACGTCGTGCCACGCACCTTTCCCGGCGAAGAGCACGCCGCGATCTCCGAGCTCTGTGCGGATCCGGTCGCGCACGCCAGGGTCGGCCAGACGCTCCTTCGTGGGGCCGGGACCGCCGGCCTGCGCCCAGGGCGGGATCATGATCAGGAGGCGGGTGGAAGCCCACTCGTAGGGATAGCTGTCAAAGGTGACGTCGAGGCCCTCAGCCCGCGCGTCGTCGACCAGCGCCAGCATCGGCTCCGGACCGCCGGGAAAGGTCTGCCGATGGTAGAAATGGGTGATGTGGGCGGGAGCGTCGCCCCGCCGCCCGATCTCGATCGCCTCCCGGAACGGATCGAGATAGCGGTCGCCCAGGCCGTAGCGGACGTGGGTGTGGTAGAAGCCGCCGTTCCGCGCCTGCCTCCGCGGTGAGCGCCGCCAGCTCGTCGGTGCTCGCGTAGGCGCCGGGCGGGTAATCGAGCCCACTGGAGATGCCCAGCGCCCCCTGCTCCATCGCCTCGCGCAGCATGGCGCGCATGTCCGCGACGGCCCCCGCGTCCACCTCTACGTCCTCCCAACCGAGGCGGCAGATCCGGAGCGCGCTGTTCCCGACCAGCAGGCCGATGTTGACCGATACTTTCCCGTCGAAGCGCTCCAGGTAGCTGGTCACGGTATCCCAGCCATAGTCGATCGCCGGGTCGCCATCGAGCCCGGCGTTCATCTCGACCAGGTCGGCGAGCGCGGCGGCCGACGGCATCGGCGCGTAGCGAGAGCCCGTCGACGCCGATCACCTCGGTTGTCACGCCCTGGCGCACCTTCGGCTCATGGAGCGGATCGGCCAAGATCATCAGTCCCGAGTGCGAATGCAGGTCGATGAAGCCCGGCGCGACGACCATCCCTGCTGCGTCCAGTGTCCGCGCCGCGCTTGGGGTCGGATCTCCGGAGCGGATCATCTGCAGCCGATCGCCCTCGACGGCGATCGATCCGGCATAGCGCGGCGCGCCGCTGCCGTCGACGATCGTGCCGTTTTCGATGAGCAGGTCGTACGCCGCAGTCACGTCGCAGGCGCCCAGCTCTGCAGCTCGACGATGTTGCCCTCCGGGTCGGTGACGTAGCACCAGGTCACCCGGCGATCATCCGCCGTCTGGAGCGTGACGACCTCGCCAACGGTTCCGCCGCCACCGTTCACGACGGCTTCTCGAGCCTGGGCGTAGAAGTCCGCGACCGCTCGCCAATCGCGCGCGATCAGGTTGGTATGGCCGTATCGGGCTCCGGTCGCGGCGGCCGGCGAGGCGTCCGTCATGCCGCGATGGTACGCGCGCGCTACTCGCCGATGGTCACCGACTCGACGACCGGCATTGCTAGCTCGAGCGTTCGATCCCACTCCTTTATGGATCCGCCGACCATGATGGCCAGCACCCCATTGGATGTGTCGAGCAGCGTGAGCTGCAGACGGCGCGCGGACGCGATCGAGATCGGCCCAGCCCTCAGCGTGAGCACCTGGCGGAAGATCGGCGGCTGTGTGGTGGCCGGGTCACTCGTTTCGACGGTGATGCGGCTGCCTTCAATCCCGTCCACCGTCACCTCGTCGGACCTCATGACTTCGAGCTGATCGTGGCTCTGCACCTCCGCGACGGCCTCCGCCGCCGTCGACGGCCCGACCACGTTGCCGAACTGGACGGCGATCACGTCGAGCGACCCCGGATCCTGCTGGATGTCGAAGAACCCCGCCGCGACCTGCTGCGCGGTCCAGCCGTCCTCGACCTCGAAGGTGACGCGCGGCTCGAAGGCAGCGCGGCTGTATCGGCCCGGAATCAGCGTCTCGCCAGGGGCCCCGAGTGCGCGTATGGGTTCGCTCGTGGAGCCAATCGGCGTGCTCAATGGGGCCTCCCTTGGCGGCTGGGCCGCCGAGGGCTGAGCGGACGCACACCCCGGACAGCAGCACGATGGCCACGGCGGCTCGACGCATCCTCCTCCTCTCATCGCTTCGATTTGCCATATCGAGCAATTGGCCCCGAAGTTCAGAATGGATCGATCACTCAGCAAGAAGGAAGATCGATGCCCGAGCCGGCGATCACCATCGGAGACGCGGTACGCGCCGCGCGCGAGTACCTGCGAACGCATCCCGACGAGGCGCGCTATACCGATTCGGCCGCGACCGCACGCCTCGAGGCCGGTCTGCTCGTCCGTGTGGTAGGCCCCGACGATGCCGCCGTCGTCAGTGACATGCCGGCGAGCGTCGGGGGTGGCGGGAAAGCGCCGTCACCCGGCTGGTACATGCGCGCTGGCCACGCGGCCTGTGTCGCGACGCTGATCGGGATGCACGCGGCGGAAGAGGGGGTCGTGCTGAGCCGACTGGAGGTCGCCGTCGAGAGCCAGTCCGATGACCGCGGCATCCTCGGCGCGGCTGACGACATACCTGCCGGACCGTTGAGCACCAGCGTCCGCATCGCGCTGGCGGCCGATGACGTGCCCGACGAGAAGCTGCGCGAGATCGCCGAATGGGGCGTAGCGCACTGCCCCGTGGACGACGCGATCCGCCGGGCAGTGCCGATAAGGGTCGAGATAAGCCTCCCGTAACGGCCGGCGGCGATCCTCGGTCGATGGAGGACCTGGGAGGAGAATCCCTCAGGCGATCCCGGCACCTAGGCCGGGCGCAGGGCGGCCAGCTCGCCTTCGAAGGAGGAGCGCATGGCCCCCTTCTCCCCGTCAGCGAGCCAGCTCGCCTCGACCCCGTCGAGCGCGACCGCAGCCATCTCGTCAAACGACATCCCGAGCGCGCTCGCAACGCTGCGGTACTCCTTGCCCAGGTCGAGATCGGTCATGGCCGGGTCGTCGGTGTTCAGGGTCGCCAGCAGACCCGCCTCTCGCATCCGGCGGAACGGATGCTCGGCAAGGCTCGCGTACCGATTCGCGATCACGATGTTCGAGTTCGGGCAGACCGTCAGCGGGATCCGCGCATCGGCAACCCGGCGGGTCAGCGCGGATCGTCCAGGATCGCCAGACCATGGTCGATGCGCTCAATCCCCAGAGCCTCGAGCGCAACCGCAATGTTCTCAGGACCGGTGTCCTCGCCGGCGTGCGACGTCAGCCGCAGACCGACCGACCCCGCGAGCGAGAAGGCGGGCGCAAACGCTCGTGGGTCGACGCCGCGCTCGGTGGAGTCCATTCCCAGGCCGATCACCCGCTCGGCCTTCCCGGCCTGCACGACCGCGGCCAGCTGCTCCGCCAGCTCCAACCCGGCAGCCGGACCGTAGGCACGGTCGATGTCGCAGATCAGCATGCTGCGGACACCCGTCTCCGTCTCGGCGGCGGCCAGACCTTCCGAGAGGCCGGCAATGATCTCGCTCAGCGACTGGCCCATCTCGAGATGCCGGGCGGGGGTGAAGAACATCTCCCGGTAGCGGAGGCCGTGCGGCGCGGCGTCGAGGATCGACTCGTAGGCGACCCGCGCCCAGTCGGATCGGTCGGCGATGAGCGCCTGGACGAGCCAGAAGATCTCCAGGAACGAGTTGAGGGAGTCGTATCGGTAGAGCTGGGTCGGATCCTCGGTGGGGAGCGTCCGGCCGTTCTTTCGCGCCAGCTCAACGACGGTGGAAGGCCGCACCGTCCCCTCGACGTGGCAATGGAGCTCGACCTTCGGAATCGCGTCGTACAGGTCGCTCACTGCCGTCGAGCCGAACCGCCGTGCCGGACCGATACGAGCTCCGCCACGATGGCCAGCGCAATCTCGGCAGGGGATCGGCCGCCGAGGTCGAGGCCGATCGGGGCGTGGAGTCGCGCCAGTCGCTCCTGGCCGATGCCTGCGCGCAGCAGCCGATCCGCCCGATCCACCTGCGCGCGACGGCTGCCGATGGCACCCACGTACGCCACGTCAGCGCGAAGCGCTGCGCACAGCGCCGGCTCGTCGATCTTCGGGTCGTGCGAGAGGACGACGACGGAGTCGCTGGCACGCAGGCCGCGCTCCGCAAAGGCGCGATCGGGCCAGGTCGGCACCACCTCGACGCTGCCGAAGCGAGGCTGATCGGCGAAGAGACGCCGTGGGTCGACCACGATCGGCGCAAACCCGGCCCGCTCGGAGAACGCGACCAGGTGCTCGGCGATATGGCCCGCTCCGACCACCCACAGGCGCGGCGGGGGATTGATCACGTCCACGAACCCCGCGGGCAGGCTGCGCGACTGCCCGGCGGTTAACGCGGCGCCAGCCGATTCATCGCCGGCGGAGCCGAGGTCATCGGCCATGGCGAGCCCAACTGTCCCACGCTCGTAGTCGATCACGCGGGCGACCGGCTCCTGCAGCTCCACGCGCTCGATCAGCGCCGACAGCATCTCGCCGGCCGTGCCCGCAGCCGCCTCGACGAAGACGTCGATCTCACCGCCGCACATGAGCCCCACCTGTAGGGCCATCTCGTCGCTGATCCCGTAGTGGCGCAGCTGTGGCCTCCCGTCGGCAAGGACACCGAGCGCCGCCTCGACCACGTCACCCTCGACGCAGCCCCCGCTCACGGAACCGGCGATCCGCCCGTCGCCGGCGACCGCCAGCTTGGCCCCCACATCACGCGGCGCCGAGCCAACGATCTTCGTCACGGTGGCGAGCGCGGCGGGCACACCCTCGGCGCGCCAGGCTCGCAGCGCGGCGAGCGCCTCGTCGATCATCGGGCCAGTATATGCAGCCATGACGGAGCCCTCTTTCTGCGCCGATTCCGGACCGCTCGAAGGTGGCTGCCGTCATCCTCGCCGCCGGGTCAGCCACCCGATTCGGATCGCCCAAGCAGCTCGCCAGGGTGGGAGATCGGACGATGCTGGAGGCGGTGGTCGCCATCGCGCGCAAGGCGGGCCTGGATCCGATTCTGGCGGTGGTGCCGGGCGCGCTCGAGGTTCCGCGCGATGTCGTTCCTGTCCGTAATGACGACCCCGAGCGCGGGCTGAGCCACTCGCTGCAGATGGGAATCGCGGCCCTGCCGGGAGAAGTTGAAGCCGCGGTCGTGCTGCTCGGAGATCAGCCCACGCTCCCGGTGGCGGCCGTGGCGGCGATCGTTACCGCCCGCGGCGCGCGCCCAATCGTGGCTGCGTCGTCAGGTGGCCTCGTCCTGCCGCCCGTCCTTCTCGAGCGATCGGCGTTCGATCGTGTTGCGCTGATCCGGGGTGACACCGGCCTGCGCGAGATCATTCGCGGTAACCCGCAGCTCGTGCGGGAGGTCCCCATGGAGGCAGTCCCCGCCGACGTCGACACGCCCGCAGACCTGGACCGGCTCGGGTCGAGCGGCTCCGTCTAGAATCGGTCACATGTTCGAATCGGGCGAAGCCGGATGACCATCGAGCGGATCGCCAGCACCGAGCTCGGCGAGGAGGAGCGCGAGCTTGAGACGACCGTCCGTCCGCGCCGGCTCGATGAGTTCGCTGGGCAGGATCGTGTCAAGGAGAACCTCGCGATCCTGATCGACGCCGCGCAGCATCGCGAGGAGCCGGTCGACCACATCCTGCTCTACGGGCCGCCCGGGCTCGGCAAGACGACCCTCGCCAACATCGTCGCCGCGGAGATGGGAGCCCAGATCCGAACGACGAGCGGCCCCGCCATCGAACGGGCCGGCGACCTCGCGGCAGTGCTCACCAGCCTGAACAAGGGCGACGTCCTGTTCATCGACGAGATCCACCGGCTCAGCCACGTCGTCGAGGAGATCCTGTATCCGGCGATGGAGGACTACGCGCTCGACGTGGTCCTCGGCAAAGGGCCGGGAGCGCGGACGGTGCGGCTCCAGATCGAGCATCTGACCGTCATCGGCGCCACGACGCGGGTCGGCTCGATCACGGGGCCGTTGCGCGATCGCTTCGGGGTGACCTATCGGCTCGACTACTACTCGGAGGCCGAGCTCGAGCGCATCCTTCGCCGATCCGCCGACATCCTCGCCATCACCCTCGATCCGGATGCCGCGACCCTCGTCGCGCGTCGTTCGCGTGGGACGCCGCGGATCGCCAACAGGCTGCTGAAGCGGGTGCGCGACTTCGCCCAGGTACGCGGCGGAGGGGATGGCCGGGTCACGGCGCAGCTCGCTGACGACGCTCTCGACCTGCTGGAGATCGACGCGCTCGGCCTGGACGCGCTCGACCGCCAGCTGCTCACTGCCATCGCCCAGCACCACAACGGTGGCCCGGTCGGGCTTGCGACCATGGCGGCCACCATCAGCGAGCCGGTCGAGACGGTGGAGGACGTGGTCGAGCCGTACCTCATGCAGATCGGCCTTCTGGCACGCACGCCGCGGGGCCGGCAGCTGACCGCCAGTGGCTGGGCGCACCTGGGCCTGACGCCCGCCGGCGCATCGGTCCAGCCCGGGCTGTTCGACTCCTGAGCCGATGCCACCCGAGGCCGGCCGCATCCTGGTCCTGGTCGGAGTCGTGCTCGTCGTGATCGGTGCCATTGCCGCATTTGGCTTGCGGCTGCCCGGCGACGTCACGATCCGCGGCGAGCACGCCGCGATCTACATCCCGATCGCGACCATGATCGTCGTTTCGATCGTGCTGACCATCCTTGCCAACCTGTTCCTCCGCCGCTGAGATCACGGCGGATCCACTGCGCAAAAACGTCGCGGCGGGGAGCGGCTCGGAGTAGGCTGCGCGACGGCGCCGTCCCGAGTCGGTGTCGGGCGGGCTGCACAGGAGCCGGAGGGTAACGCAGCAGTGGACGCATCCGACGTGTACCGGGGGACTGAAGGGGAGCCACTTCCAACCGAGCCCGAGCCTCGACGCGTCGAGGGTGAGCCGGATCGCGGTGGGCTCGACGGGTTCTTCAAGCTCACCGAGCGCGGGACGACCATCGGGACCGAGGTGAAGGCGGGGATCACCACCTTCATGGTCATGGTCTACATCGTGGCCGTGAACCCCTCGATCCTGAGCGCAGCCGGAATCGATCCGGTCGCCGCGGCGGCCGCCACCGCGCTGGTCGCGGGCGTCATGACGATCCTGATGGGCGTGGTCGCGAACTATCCGATCGCCCTTGCCGCGGGCCTCGGGATCAACGGGATCGTGGCCTTTGGCCTGGTGCTGGGCGCCGGCCTGACCCCGGCCGGCGCGATGGGGGTCATCGTCATCGAGGGCCTCGTCGTCACGCTGCTGGTCCTGGTAGGCCTGCGCGAGGCGATCATGAACGCGGTGCCGCTTGCCCTGAAGCGGGCGATCGGTGTCGGTATCGGCCTGTTCATCCTGTTCATCGGCTTCACGGATGGCGGCCTCATCCGCCAGCCGGCGGGCGACGGGCCGGTTCCTGTGGAGTTCGTCTTCCCGAACTCGCCCTCGGCCTGGGTCATGATCCTGGGCCTCCTGATCACGATCGTGCTCTTCGTGCGCAAAGTGCCCGCCGCGCTGCTGGTCAGCATCGTGATCACGAGCATCGTCGCCTACATCGCCGGCGTGACCAAGGCGCCGGCCGACTTCTCGGCCGTCCCCAACTTCAGCACGCTGGGCGCCTTTGACCTGAGCAACGTGTTCAGCCATCTCGGCCTGCTCGCGGCCGTCCTGACCATCTTCACCATCATGCTCACCGACTTCTTCGACACGATGGGCACCGCCACGGCCATCACCGAGCAGGCGGGGCTCACCGATCCCGACGGGCGCGTGCCGGGCATCGGTCGCATTCTGCTGGTCGACTCGGTCGCCGCCTTTGCGGGAGGCGCCGCGGGGATCAGCTCGAATACGAGCTACATCGAGAGCGCGGCGGGCGTGGCCGAAGGGGGCCGCACTGGCCTCACCTCGGTCGTGGTCGGGCTGCTCTTCTTCGTGGCGATCCTGCTCTCGCCGCTCGTCGCGTTCGTGCCGTTCGCGGCCACCGCCCCGGTGCTGGTGGTTGTCGGATATCTGATGGCAACTCTCATCAAGGACATCGACTTCAGCGATGTCGAGGAGGGGCTGCCAGCACTGCTCGGGATCATGCTCATGCCGCTCACCTTCAGCATCACGGTCGGGATCGGTGCGGCATTCATCGCCTGGGTCGTCATCAAGCTGGTGGTCGGCAAGGTTGGCGCCATCCACCCGCTCATGTGGGTCGTCTCTCTCGCATTTCTCGTCTACTTCGCGCAGAGCTGGATCAACGCCATCCTGCCCAAGTAGGCTCCTGGACCGATGGCGCCCGGCCGGGCAACCGGCCGGGCGCTAGTCTTGTCCGCCATGCCGGCACGACTGCGGGTCGATGAGTTCGGCTATGAGCTGCCCGACACGGCAATCGCCCAGACGCCGGCAGAGCCGCGCGACGCTTCCCGCCTCCTCGTGCTGGACCGATGGCGCTCATCGCCCAGCTCGCCAGCCCTCCAGCATCGGATCTTCCGGGATGTTGGACATGAGCTGCGGGCCGGTGACCTGCTGGTCGTGAATGACAGCCGCGTCATTCCCGCCCGGCTTCGCGCCCGGCGCAGTGGAGGAGGTGCCGCCGAGGTGCTGCTGCTGCGTCCGATCGACCAGCAGGCCGACCGTTGGGAAGCGCTCGTGCGACCCTCGAGCCGGCTGCGAGCGGGATCCGTGCTCACGCTCGGCTCCGGCGACAGTATCGAGGTGGGGGAGCGGCTCTCGTCGGGGACGCGGGCGGTGCGCTTTGACGGCGATTCGGCCGCGGTGATGGCCCGGGCCGGGGAGATGCCGCTGCCACCGTACATCCACGACCGATCATCGCCGCCGGAGCGGTACCAGACCGTCTATGCGCAGCCGCCGGGATCGGCTGCCGCGCCGACCGCCGGCCTGCACTTCACCCGCTCGCTGCTCGCCTCGCTCGATGCGGGCGGTGTGCGGCGAGCAGCGGTCACCCTGCACGTCGGTCTCGACACGTTCCGGCCACTCGAAGGGGAGTTCGTCGACGAGCACCAGATCCACCGCGAGTGGTACGAGATACCCGCTGCGACCAGCGCCCTCCTCGAGGAGACGAGGCTTGGGGGCGGCCGCGTCGTGGCGGTCGGTACGACCTCTGTCCGGGTCCTGGAGACGGCCGCTCGGCGGAAGGAGCGCTCCGGCTGGACCGACCTGTACATCACGCCCCCCTACGCCTTCCGGTCCGTCGACGTGCTGATCACGAACTTCCACCTGCCGCGCAGCTCGCTGCTGCTGCTCGTCACTGCCTTCGTGCAGGCAGGGATGCGGGCAAGCACCACCCTCGAGGCGCGCGACACCGTCCTGGCGGCCTACGCAGCGGCACTGGCGGAGGGCTATCGGTTCTTCAGCTTCGGCGACGCGATGCTGATTCGCTAGTCCGCGGGAGAGGCGACGTCGTCCGTCGTGGTCGCTCCCTGCTTGCCGGCCTTGACCTTGGCCGCCTTCGCCTCGCCTTCGGGCTCCGTCTTGGCGTCGGTTCCGGATTCCGAGGGCTGGTCGTCGGGCTTCGGCGCCGGGGACCGCGCGGGGGCGGCGCGGCCCGCGGGCGCGGATGCGGGGAGAGCCTCGCGGCCCGCCGGGACACCGAACGGCTCGGCCATCACCGCGCAGACACGAGCGAGGTGGCAGAGCGCGGACCCAAGGTCCGGAGACTCGGTGGCCGCCTCGAAACGGGGGTGCGCCAGCTTCAGCGACCAGCGGGTGCGGTGCTCGTGCGCCCAGAGACGGAAGGTGTCCGCGCGCAGGTCGACGCCGCGGATCGTCTGCCAGGGGTAGAGCAGCATCCCGAGCCGGAAGCGAGCGCTTGATCCGTACGGCGCGTAGCGGTGGTCGAGGAGCCCAACCTCGGTGGCGACGATGACGCGGCGCTCGTCGCCGTCGACCCCGGCCTCCATGGCGTACACGGCGAGGTCCTCGACGCCGAGGTTCTTCAGCTCGAGCCCGATCCACTCGCGGACCTCTTCGTTGAGATACGGCATCCGCGGCCATTCGACCAGTCGCAACCTGACACCTCCCGTTGGCGGTAAGCCTAGCCTGTCAGCGACTATCCTCGCGCGGTGTCCGCCCCCATCCGCTTCACCGCGCGCTCCACCGGCGTCGGTCGCGCGCGCCTGGGCACCCTGGTCACGGCGCACGGGACGATCGAGACACCGCAGTTCATGCCGGTCGGGACGCAGGCCACGGTCAAGAGCCTGACGCCGCTCGATCTGCGCAGCGCCGGCGCGGAGATGATCCTGGCGAACACCTATCACCTGAGCCTGCGGCCGGGTGCCGAGCGCATTGCAAAGCTCGGGGGGCTGCACCGATTCATGGCCTGGGACGGCGCGATCCTGACCGATTCGGGCGGCTTTCAGGTCTTCAGCCTCGCCCACCTGCGCAGGGTCGACGACGAGGGGGTGACCTTCGCATCGCATATCGACGGCGCCCCGCATCGGCTCACGCCGGAGCGCGCGATCGAGATCCAGGAGCTGCTCGGCAGCGACATCGCCATGAGCTTCGACCAGCTCGTCGACCCGGGACTGCCCGCGTCCGAGGTGGGGGAGGCGATGGAGCGAACACATCGCTGGGCTGGCCGCTGCCTCCTGGCTCGCTCGCGACCTGACCAGGCCCTCTTCGGGATCGTGCAGGGCGGGATCGATGCGAGCCTGCGCCGGCGGTCCGCGGCCGCGATCGCGGGGCTGGCGTTCGACGGCGTCGCCATCGGCGGCCTCTCGGTGGGGGAGACGAAGGACGAGATGGCAGCCACGCTGGACGTCGTCGCCGAGGAGCTGGCCGACGACCCGCGACCGCGCTACCTGATGGGTGTCGGATCGCCGCTCGACTTCTTCGGCGCGGTGGAGCGTGGGATCGACCTGTTCGACTGCGTCCTGCCGACGCGGGTGGCGCGCAACGGCCAGCTCTGGACCTCAGAGGGACGGCTCAACCTCCGCAACAGCCGCTTCCAGGATGACCCCGGACCGGTCGATCCGGAATGCGCATGCGAAACCTGCCGCAACCATTCGCGCGCCTACCTCGCCCACCTCTTTCGGGCCGAGGAGCTGCTCGCGTATCGGCTCTCCTCGGTCCATAACGTCACCTATACTCTCGACCTGATGCGGAGGCTGCGGGCCGCCCTGGCGGACGGCTCATTCGTATCGCTGCGGAGCGCCGTGGCGACGCAGTATGAACGCGCCGGAGCGGGGTCGACTCAGTAAGCGCCCGATAACGGACGAGTAAGCCCGTTGGCGCAGACTGCCGGCACTCGACCGGCTCAGATCGGAGGTTCGAAGACCAATGGGGAGCCGAGATCGACCGCGGCATCAGGCCAAGCGCAAGCCGAAGGAAAAGGCGCCCAAGATTCAGCCGGCATCCAGCTACGAGGCCCCGATGCAGGCCGAGATCGTGAAACCCAGGCGCAAGCCACGCAGCGAGCCCGGCGAGACGGAGTGACCCCCGGCCACCCGGGCAGGTAGGGAAGGAGCCCGCGACCCATGGAAGCCCCGGTGGCGCAGCCCGAGGTTGCCCGCAACGGCGAGCGCGGACGCGCTGTCGACGCCGCCATCCTCCAGATCGAGAAGCAGTTCGGGCGCGGGGCGATCATGCGTCTCGGCGACAAGGGCGCCAAGATGCAGGTGGAGGCCATCTCGACCGGCTCCGTCGCGCTCGATCTCGCCCTCGGCGTCGGCGGCGTGCCACGCGGCCGCATCACCGAGGTCTACGGCCCGGAGTCGAGCGGCAAGACCACCCTGTGCTACCACATCGCCGGCAACGCGCAGCGCGCCGGCGGGATCGTGGCCTTCATCGACGCCGAGCACGCGCTTGACCCAACCTATGCCCGCAACGTCGGCGTGAACGTCGACGAGCTGCTGGTGAGCCAGCCCGACACCGGGGAGCAGGCGCTCGAGATCGCAGAGACCCTCATCCGCAGCAATGGGGTCGACGCCGTGATCGTCGACTCGGTCGCCGCGCTCGTGCCGCGCGCCGAGATCGAGGGCGACATGGGGGATGCCCACGTCGGCCTCCAGGCGCGGCTCATGAGCCAGGCGCTGCGCAAGCTGACCGGGGCCATCAACCGGTCGAACACCGCGCTCATCTTCACCAACCAGCTGCGCGAGAAGATCGGCGTCATGTTCGGGAACCCCGAGACGACCCCTGGCGGTCGCGCGCTGAAGTTCTACGCCAGCGTGCGGATGGACATCCGCCGCATCGAGACGCTGAAGTCGGGGACCGACGCGATCGGCTCCCGCACCCGGGTCAAGGTCGTGAAGAACAAGGTCGCCTCGCCGTTCCGTATCGCCGAGTTCGACATCATGTACAACGAGGGAATCAGTCGCGAAGGCGGCCTCCTCGATGTCGGCATCGCTGCGGGCGTGCTGAGCAAGACGGGCGCCTGGTTCAACTACGGCGACACGCGCCTGGGCCAGGGACGCGAGAACGCCCGCGACTTCCTCAAGGCCAACCCGGAGATCGCCAACACGATCGACGACGAGATCCGCTCCAAGGTGGCCTCGATCGAGGTCGGCGTCGAGGGGATCCCCGAAGCCGAGTGAGGGCCTGAGCAACCGATGCCGGGACGCCGCGCTCCGCGCGCGCCCCGCGAGCCGCCCGATCTGGTCGGCGCCATGGAGATCGCCCTGCGCTTCCTGGGCACGCGGCCGCGTACCCGGTGGGAGCTCGAACGCCGCCTGCGCGCCGCCGGTGCCAGTGAGGAGGTGCTCGACGGCGCACTCGCCCGGCTCGCGGAGCTCGAGTACCTCGACGACGACGCGTTCGCCCGCTACTGGGCAGAGCAGCGAGATCGGCATGCGCCTCGAGGCCGTCGGCTGGTCGAGGCCGAGCTCCGACAGCGCGGCGTACCCCGGGAGGTGATCGAGCGCCTCCGCGCGGAGCCGCTGGAGCGGCGGCCGGAAGACGAATCCCTGCCGGAGACGGAGCTGGAGCGTGCCCGCGTCGCGCTCAGGGGACATCTCCGGGGCCGCCGCCTGCCCGAAGATCGCAGTGCCCTGCAGCGGATCGGCATGTTCCTCATGCGTCGCGGCTTCGATGCGGAGACCGTGCGCGCCGTCCTGCGGCAGGCCGGTCGCGATACCATCGACGACAGTCCGTAGCGAGGGGTCTCGCATGCGATTCGCGCTGATGACCGAGCCTCAGCAGGGCCTGACCTACGAGGAGATCCTCGCCGCCGCCCGCACTGCCGAGGAGGCGCGGATCGAGGCCTTCTTCCGCTCGGACCACTACAGCAGCTTTCCGGGCAAGTCGGGACTGCCCACCACCGATGCGTGGACCACGCTCGGCGGCCTCGCGCGCGACACCTCGCGGATCCGGCTCGGGGCACTCGTCTCGCCGGTGACGTTCCGCATCCCCGGCAGCTTCGCGAAGGTGATCCAGACCGCAGACGAGATGAGCGGCGGCCGGATCGAGGCGGGGTTCGGGGCCGGCTGGAACGATGAGGAGCACGCCGCGCTGGGTATCCCGTTCCCGCCCATCGACGAGCGCTACGCCATGCTCGAGGAGGAGCTCACGATCATCCACGGCCTGTGGGCCGAGCCCGACGGGTGGAGCTTCGGCGGCCGGTACTGGCAGGTCCGGGATGCCAGGCGCCACGGCGAGGTCGCCCGCGGCGGGCGTCGCCACCCGCATATCGTGCTGGGCGGGGCTGGGAAGCGGCGCCTCGCGGCCCTGGTCGCCCGATTCGGGGACGAGTTCAACCTCAACTCCGCCTCCGCGGACGCCGCCGTCGAGGCCTACGAGCGTATCCGCGCGGCGTGCCGCCAGATCGGTCGCGATCCCGATGAGCTCGTCTACTCGGCGATGACCGGAGTCCTCGTCGCGGAGACGGACGCAGACCTGCGCGACCGGGTCGCGCAGCTGCTCGAGGCGATGGGCACCAAGGATGACGCGGAGGAGTGGCTCTCCGCCCGGCGGAATCGCTGGGTGATGGGGACCGCGGACGAAGCGTGGGAGCGTGTGCGCAGCATGGAGACCGCGGGCGTGCAGCGGATCATGCTGCAGGACTTCCTGCCCCGCGACCTCGACCAGATCCGCCTGATGGGTCGCATCTTCGCCTGACCCGGCCCGGCGTGGGTTCCGCCGACATGGGGTACACTCCGGGCCACGATTGACCCGCCGCTACCAGGCACGTGGCCCTCAACGGCGGACTGATGGATACCTGCGACGCCCCAATCGATGGGGCGAGGCTTGCCCAATAACCGGGCTCCAAGGAACAGAGGAGCGCCGATGCCTGAGACCATGCTCGTCCTCGTCGTGGGGGCGATCGCCGCCATCGCCGGGGTCGTGGTGGGCTACGTCGCGCGTCGCCTCCTCGCCGCGAACTCCGTTCGCCACGCCGACATGTACGCAGAGCGGATCGTTGCCGAGGCGCGTTCCAAGCAGAAGGAGATCGTCCTCGAGGGCAAGGACGACGCACTCAAGATCCAGCGCGCGGCCGAGGACGAGGCGCGCGAGCACCGTGCCGACCTTCAGCGACAGGAACGCCTCCTGCTCGATCGGTCCGAGAGCATGGACCGCAAGCTGGAGGCGTTCGAGCGCCGAGAGGAAGCCCTCGAAGAGCGGCTACGGCTGCTCGAGGCCGAGCGCGCCCAGGTGGCCGAGCTGCAGCAGCGGCAGCTCGGCGAGCTCGAACGAGTCGGCGGCCTGTCCGCCGGCGAGGCGCGCCAGGCGCTCATCGGCAAGATCGTCGACGAGGCGCAGGCCGAGGCCCAGCACCAGGTGCGCGATATCGAGCGTCGCGCGCATGACGAGGGCGAGGAGCTGGCGCGACGGGTCCTCACCACCGTGATGCAGCGCATCGCCGCCGATCACACCTCGGAGGCGACGGTCAGCGTGGTGCACCTGCCTTCGGAGGAGATGAAGGGGCGCATCATCGGCCGCGAGGGACGCAATATCCGCGCTCTCGAGCAGGCAACCGGGGTGGACCTGATCATCGATGACACGCCGGAGGCGGTGGTGCTGTCCGGCTTCGACCCGGTTCGCCGCGAGGTGGCGCGCATGGCTCTCACGAAGCTGATCAGCGATGGCCGCATCCACCCCGGGCGCATCGAGGAGACGGTCGCCAAATGCCGCTCCGAGATCGAGGTCGTGATGCGCCAGGCGGGGGAGCAGGCAGCGTACGACGCCGGCGTGCCGGGGCTGCACCCCGAGCTGATCAAGCTGCTCGGCCGGCTGAAGTACCGAACCAGCTACGGGCAGAACGTCCTCGACCATTGCATCGAGACGGCGCGGCTCTCCGGCCTGCTGGCGGCCGAGATCGGCGTGAACGTCGCCGAATCCAAGAAGGGTGGCCTGCTGCACGACATCGGCAAGGCGGTCGACCACGAGGTGGAGGGGCCGCACGCCCTGATCGGTGGCGATATTGCCAAGCGCTACGGGGTCAATCCGGTCGTCTGCAACGCGATTGCGGCCCATCACCAGGAGGTCGAGCAGCAGTCCACCGAGGCGACAGTGGTGCAGATTGCGGATGCCATCAGCGCTTCACGACCGGGGGCCCGTGGGGAGAGCCTGGACAACTACGTGAAACGGCTCGACGACCTGCAGCAGATCGCGCTCAGCTTCCCCGGCGTCGAACGGTGCTACGCCATCCAGGCCGGGCGCGAGATCCGGATCCTGGTCCGCCCCGAGGACATGGACGACCTCGCCTCCAGCCGGCTGGCGCGCGACGTGGTCAAAAAGATCGAGGAGCAGCTGCAGTATCCGGGTCAGATCAAGGTGACCGTGATCCGGGAGACGCGCGCCGTCGACTACGCCCGATGACCGATCGCGCCGCGGTGGTGCGATGCCTGGTCATCGGCGACATCATCGGTAAGCCGGGAAGGCTGGCCGTGCGCCAGCTCCTCCCCCAGATGCGCGATGAGCTCGCGCTCGACCTGGTGATCGCCAACGGGGAGAACGTCGCCGCCGGCATGGGACTCACTCCGTCGCTCTCCGAGGAGCTGCTGGCGAGCGGCATCGACGTGATCACCAGCGGCAATCACATCTGGGACAAGCGCGAGGTCTACGACTACCTCGACACCGACCGCCCGGTGCTGCGACCGATGAACTACCCCGACAGCACCCCGGGGCGGGGCTGGTTGGTCCATCAGCTCCCCGACGGCGACCAGGTGGCGGTCATCAACCTCATGGGCCGCGTCTTCATGAACCAGCTCGACTCGCCGTTCGCCTCGGCCGATGCCCTGCTGGACGGGGCCGCGGAGCCGCTCCCGCCGGTGCGCATCGTCGACTTTCACTGCGAGATCACGTCGGAGAAGAACGCAATGGGCTGGCACCTCGACGGGCGCGTGAGCGCGGTGGTCGGCACCCACACCCATGTCCCGACCGCCGACGCACGACTCCTGCCGCAGGGGACCGCCTACATCAGCGATATCGGCATGACCGGTCCTCGTGACTCGATCATCGGGATGAGCATCGAGACCGTGATGCCGCGATTCCTGACCCACATGCCGACCCGCTTCGAGGTGGGGAGCGGCCCCGTCAGCCTGAACGCGGTCGTGATCGAGGCGGAGCGGGGGAGTGGGCGGGCGCGTTCGATCCAGCTGATCCAGCACCTGGTCGAGGTCGGCTAAGGCGCGACCGATGCGGCCGCCACTGCTGGCCATCGTCGGCCCGACCGCCTCGGGAAAGACCGACCTGGCGCTGGCAATCGCGCGCTCGATGCCGGTCGAGATCCTCGTCGCGGACTCGCGGCAGGTCTACCGCGGCATGAACGTCGGCACTGCGAAGCCCGACACTGCTGCCCGCGCCGCCGTTGCGCATCATCTCCTCGACCTGGTCGACCCGGAGCAGACGTTCACCGTCGCCGACTGGGTCGGGCTCGCGCGATCGCTGCTGCCGCAGATCGCCGGGCGCGGTCGGCTGCCGATGGTGGTTGCCGGGACCGGGCTCTACCTGAGCGCCCTGGTCGACGGCCACGATTACGCCGGCCAGCCTTTCTCGCCCGAGATCCGGGAGCGACTGGCGGCCGCCCTCGAAGCGGAGGGGCTCGCGGCGCTCAGCCACCGCCTGGTGCGGCTTGACCGCACGGCCGCCGAGAGGATCGACCTGCGCAACCCGCGTCGCGTGCTGCGTGCCCTCGAGCGGGCCGAGTCGGGTGGGGGAGCGGCCTCGGTCCGCGCCGACCCGTATCCCGGCCGCCTCGCGCTGATCGGGATCCGTCGTCCGCGGGAGGTGCTCTACCGACGCATCGCCGCACGGGCGGAGCGCCTCTTCGCCTCCGGCCTGCTCGAGGAGACCCGGCGCCTGCTCGATGCAGGTCGTGCGCCGGACCTGCCGGCGCTCAGCGGCCACGGATATCGAGAGGCTGCCGCGCACCTCGCTGGGGAGCTGTCGCTCGACGAGGCGATCGACGCGACCACGCGACGCACGCGGCAGTATGCCAAGCGGCAGATGACCTGGTTTCGCCGCGACCCGCGAATCATCTGGATCGAGGCTGGGGAGGGCGCGGGCGACGACTCGCAGCTGGTGACGGCCGCTGAAGCTGTCCTGCGCGCGACCCTCAGCTGACCGAGGAGAGCCCCATCTCCTTGCGCCAGGCGGCCACCCCCACCGCGACCGGCTCGATCGGCGCGCTCGTGAGGTCGAGGGGCGCGGGACGGCCGAGGTGGTAACCCTGCCCGGCGTCGATCCCCAATGTGCGCAGGTGCGCGAGCTGGGATGCGTGCTCGATCCCCTCGGCCACGACGAGAGCGCCGGTCCGGGCCGCGAGCTCGACGACTGAGCCCAGCACGGCGCTCGAGGCCGCTTCCGAGGCACTGCGCTGCACGAGGCTCAGGTCGACCTTGAGAATGTCGAACTGGAGCTCGGCGAGCAGCCTGAGGCCGGCATTCCCGGCACCGATATCGTCGGCCGCAAAGCGAATGCCGGCACGGCGGCACGCCTCGACCCGCGACCGCACGCGATCGGGATCATGCAGCTGCTGCCGTTCGGTCAGCTCGACGACCAGGCGCTCGGGTGGAAAGGCGTGGCGCGCGAGGATCGCGAGCAGGGCTCCGCTGCTGAACTCGGACGCCTCGAAGGTGGGCGGTGACAGGTTCAGGCTCAGGAACGGCTCCGGCGCCAACCCGCGCGCCGCCCTGACGATCGTCTCTATGCAGGCCAGATCGAGCGCCGCGAGCCTGCCGCTTGCCTCAGCGGCGGCGAAGAGCGCGGCGGGATCGTTGAACGGTGCCGGCGGAACCGGGCGGATCAGGCCCTCGACGCCGATGATCTGGCCGCTCGCCAGCATCACGATTGGCTGAAAGACCGCTCGGAGCTGGCCGCGGGCGATGACCTCGGCGACGGCGGCGGAGGCGATACCGGAGTCGCTCTGCGTGACGGTCATGGTCGGGTCGAAGATCGCGATTTCGGTCCGTCCGCCCCGCTTGGCGGCATACAGCGCGGCATCGGCCTGGGCGTAGAGCTGCGCGGGACCCACACCCAGCGACGGGAGCATGGACATGCCGCCCGAGAAGGAGACGGGAATCGGGTCGTCCGCGCGGCTCGTGGGCTGCAGGGCTTGGGCCAGCAGGCGGCGCGCAACGACGCGCGCGCCCTCGAGATCGGTATGGGGCAGGAGCACGGCAAACTCGTCGCCGCCAACCCGGAACGCGCGGTCTGCCCGACGGAGGCTGATCCCGAGGAGCTGACCGAAGCCGCGCAGGACGCGATCGCCGCCGGCGTGCCCCTGTTTGTCGTTGACAGCCTTGAACTCGTCGAGGTCAATGAGCAGGAGCGTGAGCGGAACTTCGTAGCGCAGCGCCGCAGCAGCCTGCCGGTCGAGCTCCTCGTGGAATGCGCGGTGGTTGCCCAGGCCAGTCAGGGGGTCGCGCAGCGCATCGGCCAATGCGATGCCATACCGCACCTGCAGGTCGGCCTGCCTGGCAACGAACGGCGCGATCGTGCGCCGCAGGGCGATCGTCGCGACGGCAATCGCTCCGCAGCACGCAACGAGGATCGCGACCAACTGGTCGGAGATGACGCGCTCGACGATGAGGCGGTCCAGGCCAGCGAAGGTGAAGAGCGCGACGATAACCCCTGCCAGCAGGCGCCGGGTCAGGCTGCCCACGGTCGCGGCCGTGGGACTCGAGCTGCTCGGACTGAATTGCAAGCCGATCTCCTCCGCGTGCCCTCCCGATTCGGTGCAGTGTGGTATGGCAGGAGTCGGTCGCCACCACCAGTAGGACATTCGTACCGCTGCCTCACGAGGCCGCGGACGACCGCGGCGGGGGAACCGGCGTTCAGGCTTGGCCGGCGGTCTGCTGACCACCCCTCGACTACTATGCATGGACGGATATGACCGACCGCCGCCGCCTGATCGACCTCACGAGCGTAGATGAGCGCGCCTTCCTCATCGGGATCGACGATCCGCGCAACGGGCGCTGGCCGATCGTGCGCAGCCTCGCCGAGCTCGCCGCCCTGACCGACACGGCAGGAGCATCGGTGGTGGGCAGCGCCTTCCAGCGACGGAACCAGCCCGATCCGGCCTGGTACTTCGGGAAGGGGCGCGCCGCCGAGCTCGTCGACGAGCGGGCGGCCAGCGACTTCAACCTGCTGGTGGTCGACGATGAGCTGAGCGCCACCCAGCAGCGCAACCTCGAGACGCTGCTCGACTGCAAGGTTCTCGACCGCTCGGCGCTGATCATCGACATCTTCGCGCGGCACGCGCGCACCCGCGAGGGCCGGCTGCAGGTCGAGCTGGCCGCCCTCCAGTACCACCTGCCGCGCCTCACACGGCTCTGGACTCACCTCTCGCGCACCGGGGGCGGCATCGGCACCAGGGGCCCCGGCGAGAGCCAGCTTGAGACGGACCGGCGCTTGATTCGGGAGAGGATCAAGAAGGTGCGTGGCGAGCTGGAGGAGGTGAAGCGCCAGCGGGCGACCGCCGCGCGCCAGCGCGACCGTAGCGAGGTCGCCACCGTGGCGCTGGTGGGCTACACGAACGCCGGCAAGAGCACGCTCCTCAACGCCCTGGCCGACGCTGACCTGTACACCGCAGACATGCTCTTCGCCACGCTCGACCCGACGTCGCGCCAGGTCGTCCTGCCCTCCGGGCAGCGGGTGGTCATGAGCGACACGGTGGGTTTCATCAACAAGCTGCCCCACGACCTGGTCGACGCCTTTCGCGCCACGCTCGAGGAGGTCATTCGGGCCGACCTGCTGCTGGAGGTCGTGGACGCCGCCGATCCGGACTTTCTGCCGCAACAGGCGGCGGTCCAGACCGTCCTGGACGAGCTGGGCGTCGGCAGCACCCCGCGGATCACGGTCTTCAACAAGATCGACCGGCTCGACGCCGACCTCCGACCGGGACCGATGCCGTCGAGCGACCGGGCGGTGTTCGTCAGCGCCCTGAGTGGCGAGGGCCTGCCCGAGCTCGTCGCTCGCGTGGGCGATGCCCTGCGCGCCGGGATGACCGCCGTCGACGCGCTGGTGCCCTACGAGCGCGGCGAGCTCCTCGCACGCGCACGGACGAGCGGCGACGTGGAGCAGGAGTATCAGGCGGGTGGGGTCCGCGTGTCCGGGCACCTGCCACAGGCGATTGCCGGTGAAGTGGCCGCCGCCGGCCGGCGGAACGGCCGCGCCAGGCGCATCTCACAACGCTAACGGACCCCGCGCTCCCGATGGTCGTGCTCGAGGGTCGAATCTCGGTGGAGGCCGCCCTGAGGGGCCGAGCGCGCGAGGTGAGCGAGATCCTCGCGCTGCAACCGGGAGATCGCCGCCTTGCCCGCGTGCGTGCCCTGGCGGGGGAGCGGGGAGTGCCGATCCGGATGGTCTCCACCGCGGATATCGACGAGCTGGCCAGCGGCCGAACGCACGGGGGGCTGCTTGCCCTGGCGGGGGAGCGTCGGTTTCTGCCGCTCGAGCAGCTGATTCACCACGCCGGCCCATCGCCATTCCTGGCGATGCTCGACGGCGTCGAGGACCCGTACAACTTCGGAGCTGCGATCCGCGGCCTCTACGCCGCCGGTGCCGATGGCCTGATCGTTCGACCGCGGAGCTGGGAGCAGGCGGCAGGGATCGTGGCCCGCGCATCGGCCGGGGCCTCGGAGCTCATGCCGACCGGGGTGGCGGAGACGACGGAGCTGGCCGCCGAGGTCTGTCGTGCGGGGGGCCTGCGCGTGGTATGCGCCGCCGCCCGTTCGGATGCCGTCTCGATGCACGACGCGGACCTGGCCGGGCCGATCTTCCTGCTGGTGGGAGGTGAGCGTCGCGGGATCACGCGCTCGTTCCTTGATCGTGCCGATCTCGTGGTCCGTATCCCGTATGCCCGAGCGGTGCTCGGATCGCTCGGAACCGCGACAGCCGCCGCCGTCCTCGCGTTCGAGGTGATGCGGCAGCGTACGACGTGATGAGCGCTGAGAGGAGGGGGCTGGCGCCCGACGGTCAGATGGGCCTCGAGGATGGGGGCGATGCGGCGCCCGAGCGCTCCATGCTCGTGTTGCCCGGCGAGCGGATGATGCGCGCGCGAATGGCGAGTCCGGCGGCCAGGTAGAGCGAGGCGAGCAGGACGAGGAGGCCGTAGCCACGCGCAAGCGGCGCGAGCTCGCTCACCACCAGGCTGCTGCCGACCACGAGCATCAGCCCGGCCGTCAGGCCGAACATGGCGAAACGCCACAGCATGCAGTCCTTCATGACGGCAGCCTACGGCGAGCGCCGCGCCGGCCCCATGACCCAGTCGGCGCCACCATCCCGGCCGATGGTCCCGCCGGAGGCATCGGTTTGCTCAGCGCGCGCTGTTCAGGCTACTTCCGCAAATAGTAGTTATGTGACCTTAGCCTCGAACAGGGCTGCCGTGCCCCCAGAAGAACGGGCCGACTCCCTCGATGATCACGTCCCAACCGATGCCGCGCAGCCGCTCCTGCAGCGCAGACGGGATCCAGAGCGACTTGACGATGCGATGGACGCTGCCGTCGAGCAGCCGTCGTCGCGCGATGCCGCGCTCGCGATCCACCCAGTCCTCGTCCCAGA
The DNA here is from genome assembly GCA_963799675.1 of uncultured Chloroflexia bacterium. GTDB lineage: Bacteria > Chloroflexota > Limnocylindria > QHBO01 > QHBO01 > JALYSK01. Next base: position 83,584 of record CAWCXQ010000005.1, on the reverse strand, counting down.
GGCCGTGCGCCGCCTCGTCGACGAAGAAGACGCGGCCGCCAGGTGCCAGGAGGCCCCGGAGGAGCTTCCAGAAGGCCTCGAAGCGGTGTGGAGGCACATGCGAGAGCCAGAACCCGAAGAAGATGCTGTCGTAGCGAGCTTGCGGCACGAGCGCGAACAGGTCCGCGACGATGTACCTGACTCGCGGGTCGCCGACCTTCGCCGCGTTCAGCGCCAGCATCTCGGGCGAGGCGTCCACGGCGGTCAGCTCGGCCGCCGACTCGGCCAGCAGCCCCGTCCACTGGCCGGTTCCGCAGGCCAGCTCCAGAACCCGGCCGGTGGGACGCAGCCGTCGCAAGTGACTCCGGATTCGCTCGGCATCGGCCTCGAACGGGTCGCCGACCGGCGTGCTGGTGCGGTCGTACTCCGCTGCCCTGCGGCGGTAGTACGCGATCTGCTCCTGGATCACTCGCTCGCTCACGGGACGCTACCGCTCGGCGGGTACGGCGAGAGTGATCGCCGCGGCAACGGTGGCGGTCGCCAGCGCGAATGCGTCTGCGGCCGTCAGCGCGGCGTCGCCGGCGAAGAGCTGCGCCGCGGCGCTTGGCACGGCGGCCAGGGCGGCCGGCACCACCGTCCAGGCCAGCACCAGCACCGTAGGGGCGGTGGCGCCCGGCAGCCGCAGGACCCGGGTGGCCACCGCCGTCAGGACGCCCAGAAAGGCAGCGAGCAGAAGCACCAGGATCAGGGCCGGGCCGGCCTGCGCTCCGGACGCGTCAACCAGCCGCACCAGCCCCTGTTGACCCGCCGCCACGACCAGGGCCAGCAGGACGCTGAGGATCCCGGAGCGGGCGCCAATCACGCCGGATCCTTCGCCAGGCGCGATGCGAGGTCGCGCGCGATCCGATAGGACTTGCCGGCCCCCATGACCAGCACTGCGTCCCCCGCAGCGACGTGATTGACGAGGTAATCGGTGGTCGCATCGGCGTCCCCGACTGCGATGGTGGGTACCGCCGAGGTGCGCTCCACCGCATCGGCGAGCGCCTCCGCGGAGGTCGCGCGCAGGGCCGCGTCAGTGTCGCGCGAGGCGAAGATGTCGACGATCATGACCTCGTCGGCCTCGGTGAACGCTCGAGCGAAGTCGTCGAACAGGAGTGCCGTCCGCGAGTACATGTGGGGCTCGAAGACGGCCCACAGACGACGCGCCCCGATCTTCTGGCGGGCGGCGGCGAGGGTGGCCCGAACCTCGGTCGGATGATGGCCGTAGTCGTCGTAGACGATCACGCCCGCAGTATCGGCGATCAGCTCCATGCGCCGCCCGGCTCCGCCGAAGGTGCGCAGGCCCTCGGCTAGGCCGCCGAGACCGGCACCAAGCTCGCGCGCGAGCGCGACGGCCGCGGTCGCGTTCAGCACATTGTGCTGCCCTGCCAGGGTCATTTCGAACGAATGGTCGAAGAGGCTGAACCGGGTCCCCCGCGGCTCCAGCTGGACCCCGGTGGCGACCAGCGAGCTACCCGGTCCATAGCGCATCACGCGCCCGTCCCAATCGTGCAGGCGCGCCAGCAGGTCCGCGACGCCGGGATCCTCCCCCACCGCGAGCAGGAGCCGACCCCCGAGCGTCGGGGCTGGGATCATTCCGCGCACGAAGCGCTCGAACGAATCAAGGACGGCGGCTCGGTCGGCGAAATAGTCGGGATGGTCCATCTCGATGTTGGTGATGATCGCGGCGCCGGGGTGGTAGTTGAGGAAGTTGTCGCCGAATTCGTCTGCCTCCACAAGGACGGGCGGACCCTCCCCCACCCTGACCGATGCGCCCCAGGCGCTCACCAGCGCGCCGACCTCGACCGTCGGGTCGAGTCCGGCAACCGTCAGCAGGTGGCCCAGCAGCGCCGTCGTGGTCGACTTGCCGTGCGTGCCCGCGACGGCGAGCCCAATCCGTCCGTCGCGAGCCATCAGCTCGCCGAGCAGTGCCTGCCAGGTCACCACCGGGATCCCTGCCGTTTCGGCCGCGCGCAGCTCTGCGTGGTTCGGCACGGCTCGCAGCGCGGGCGTGATCGCCACCCGGTCGATTCCCGCCAGGTGCGCGGGGTCGTGACCGATCACGTATCGAATCCCCGCCTCGTCCAGCGGAGGGGTGTAGGGCGATGGCGCGTCGATGTCGCAGCCATCGACGATCGCGCCCGCATGCCGCAAAAGGAGAGCGGCGCCCGCTGCCCCCGAGCCCGCGATGCCGATCAGGTGGATCCGCTCGCCGGGACGCACCATCCCTAGGCGGCCGAGGCGACTCGCAGGGCCAGCTCGAGCGCCAGCTGCGCCGCGGCCGCCTTGTTTCCCTCCCGGTCGTGGGCGAAGACGCGCTCCTCGACCGTCGCCTCGTGGCCCCGCAGCGCGGCGCCGACGAAATGCAGGCCCACCGGCTTTCCCTCGCTGCCGCCGTCCGGCCCCGCGATACCGGTGACAGACACGGCCAGCTCGACGCCAAAGCGCTGGCGCGCGCCCTCGGCCATCGCCGCCGCGACCTCTCGCGAGACCGCCCCGCGCGCTTCGATCAGCGCAGCGGGCACATGGAGCTGCCGCTCCTTTGCCAGGTTCGAATAGCTGATCACACCGCCGACGTAGTAGTCGGACGCGCCGGGAACCATCGTGATGGCGTGCCCGATGAGCCCACCGGTGGAGGATTCTGCCGTCGCCATCCGCCACCCCAGCTCGCGCAGACGCTCGCCCAGGCGAGCCGCGGAGGATTCAAGGTCCGCCTCGTCGGGTGCCCGCGAGCGGATCGGCGTCATCGGTAGTTGATGAACTGGAGCTCCACCGAGTAGTCGATCCCGCGCAGGTGGCCGATGACGCTCTGCAGCTCATCTCGGCTCTTGGCGCTGACCCGTACCGCGTCCCCCTGAATGCTCGGCTTGACTTTCGGAAACTGCTCTCGGATGAGCTTCGAGAGCTGCTTGGCCTGCTCCGGGCTGAGGCCGCGCTTGAGCGCCACGTGCTGACGCACCGTGCCGCCGGCGGCGGGTTCGAGCTTCCCCCACTCGAAGATCTTCAGGCTCAGCCTCCGTCGGACTGCCTTTGTCTGGACGAGATCCTTCACCGCCGCGGCTCGATATTCGTCGTCCGCGGTCAGGATCAGCTCGTCCTTGGCGAGCTCGAGGGCGGCCTTCGAGCCCTTGAAGTCGTACCGCGTCGCGATCTCGCGGCGCACCTGGTCGAGGGCGTTGACGAGCTCCTGCTGGTCGAACTCGCTGACCAGGTCAAAGGAGGAATCAGGCATGGCTCCCCTATCTTGCGCCTACTTGGATCGGGTGATGCGCCATTCGACTACCTCCCCCGACACGCCCATGAACCCGAGCGTCACCCCATTGATGGTCAGCTCGACCGCGCCGGCGTTGCCGGAACGGATGCGCAGCTCGGTGGTCGCCGTCAGCTTCACGTCGTCACCCGGCTGACCGATTCCCCCTGACACACCGGCTTTCGGTTGGCCGTCCTCGTCGATCTCGAGGTACGACTCGGCCTTCGTCACGACCAGTGTGCCGGCCAGGCCGCGAGGCGGCTGAACCTTGATGCGACGCGTGACGGGCGCGGCGCCCGCTGCGGAGACTGTCAGGTCCCATGTTCCGGGAGCGAGGCTCATGCTCCCGGCGAAGGCGCCGCTGACCGCCTTCACGCGCTGCGGAGCAGGGGGCACGGTCTTGGACTTCGGTGGCACGACATTGCCGTTCCCGTCGACGATGCTGAAGCTCGGGGCCGCGGCGCTGACCAGTGCCGCGCTGACGGTGAGCGTCGTGCCGTCGGGCGCGGTGCCAGATACCGCGACGGGTGACGGGAGGGTCGCATTGGCGGCTGGGCGTTGCAGGACGACCGCAACGCCTGGGGTCGGGGCGGGGCTGGCGCCGACCACGTTGATCGTGCGCCGCTGCGTCTCGGAATCTCGTTTCGTCTTCGGATCGCTCGCGGTCAGCTCGACCACGTTGCTGCCCGGTTTGAGCTGAGCCACGAAGCTGAACTGCCCATCGTGGTCGGCGATCACTTCCCGGTTCTCGCCCAGCCCGCGGACGCTGATCCGCGAGTCGGGCGCGGTCACGCCCTCGATCGCGATCTGCGCCTCGCGGTAGGCGGCCACGTCACCCGCCGGCTTCGTGATGCGCAGCTCCGGGATTCCCGCGAAGTTGACGAACTCAAACGTCAACCACGCGATGAACGCGCCCACCAGGATGGTGAGGATTGCCGCCGTGACCACGCCTTGCGTGACCACGAATGTCCGCGTGCGACGCCGACGACGCGCACGCGGCCCGGTGCCGGGGGCCGGGCGCTCGATGGGCACGCCGCTCGTCTCGAGGCGGTAGAGGTCAACCAGGTACTCCGGGTCGAGGCCGAGGTAGAGCCCGTAGTTCCGCAGGAATCCCTTGGTGTAGACGGGGCCCGGGAGCTCGCGGTACTCGCCGCGCTCCAGGGCCGAGAGGTAGCGCGCGCGGATCTTCGTATCGCGCTCGACGCGTGGGAGGTCCACCCCCTTCGCTTCGCGGGCGCCGCGCAGGACCTCTCCGAGCTTATGTGGACGATCGCTCACTCGTCCTCACCGTCGGGGGCCACGTCGGCACCCCAACCGTCGCTGGTGACCAGCACCTCCCGGAAGCGGCTGCCGTCCGCCGGACCGACGATGCCACGATCCTCCATCTGGTCGAGGATTCGCGCGGCTCGCGCGTAGCCGATGCGCAACCGTCGCTGGAGGAGCGAGGCCGACGCCTTGTCACTGCGCCGCACGATGTCGACCGCCTGGCTGAGGAGCGCGTCGCTATCGTCCTCCTCCCCCTCCTCGCCGGGGCGGCCGCCCGATCTGCCGTCGCGCTTGGGCGCCGTGATCTCCGGCCGATACTGCGCGGCGCCCTGGGCGCGCCAGTGGCGGGCCAGCGCCTCGATCTCGGCGTCGGTCACCAGGACTCCCTGCAGCCGGACCGCGCGCGGGGCATCGATCGGCTGGTAGAGCATGTCGCCTCGGCCCAGCAGGTCCTCCGCGCCGACGGTGTCGAGGATCGTGCGCGAGTCGACCCCGGAGGTCATGGCAAAGGCGATGCGCGACGGAATATTCGCCTTGATGAGGCCGGTGATGACCTGCACGCTCGGCCGCTGGGTCGCCACGACCAGATGAATTCCGGTTGCACGAGCGAGCTGCGCAATGCGGGTGACCGTCGTCTCGACCTCGTAGGCGCTGACCATCATCAGGTCGGCCAGCTCATCGATGACGACGACGATGTACGGCATCCGTGGCTCGCCGCTGCGCAGGGCCTCGTTGTAGCCGGCGATATTGCGGACACCACGCTGCGCAAACTCGTGGTAGCGGCTCTCCATGGCGCCGACCGTCCACTTCAATGCGTTGACGGCCTTCTCGGGCTCGACGATCACCTCGCACAGCAGGTGCGGGATGCCCCGGTACTGGGCCATCTCCACGCGCTTGGGGTCGATCAGGATCAGCTTCACCTCGGCCGGCGTGGCGTTCATCAGGAAGCTCGCGATCGTGGCGTTGACGCACACGCTCTTGCCCGATCCCGTGGCGCCCGCGATCAGCACGTGCGGCATGCGGGCGAGGTCTGCGCTGAACGGCTGCCCGGCGACGTCCTGGCCGAGCGCAAACGCCAGCTTCGAGGTGGTGCTCGCCTCGGTGAAGTTGCCGCTCGCCAGCACCTCCTTCAACGTGACAAGGTCGAAGGCCGCATTGGGAATCTCGATCCCCACGTATGGCTCGCCGGGAATCGGTGCCTGGATCCGGATCGAGCGGGCAGCGAGGGCAAGCGCCAGGTTGTCGGCGAGGCTCTCGATGCGCGAGAGCTTGATGCCCGGCTCCACGTCGAGCGCGTACTGCGTGACGACCGGCCCCTCCTGGATCCGCGCGATCTTGACCCCGATCCGAAAGTTGGCCAGGGTCTCGCGAATCCGCTGGCCCTTGGCGGTGAGGTCCATCTGTGCGGCGCTGCTCTGCGGGGCGTTGGCCAGCAGCTCGATCGAGGGCAGGTCCCAGGTCCGTAGCGAGGCCTCCAGCGCGGCGTCCGCGATGCCGCTCTCCCCCACCTCGACGATCTCGGCCTCGTCATCCTCCTCGCGCGCGCCGCCAACGGCGAGCGCGGCCACCCCGTCACCGTTGGTGGACACGGCAGCGCCCACGGGCGGGAGGGAGGCGGTGCCGGACGGCCGGTCGCGGCGAACGATGATCGGTGGCTGCTCCTCCGCCTCCTCCGGCTCTCGGGCCAGGGCCTCGCGGACCCGGTCGAGCAGCCCGGGTCGCACCTCCGCAGCCGGGAGATTCGGGCGCGGCCCCGTCGTGCGTTGGCGCGCCGCGCGTCGCTCGCTTCCGCCTCGAGCCGCGTGTTGCGCTGCTCGAGGTATCCGGCGAGCACGTCCCCGATCGTCATGTTGAAGTAGAGGAGGAGCCCGACCAGGACCATGAGCGCCAGGACCGCCCAGGCACCCGGGGTGCCGATGGCGCGGCTCAGCGCCTGGCTGACGCCGTAGCCGACCGCTCCCCCACCATCCCCGCTGCCGATGGCGGCGACCGGATCGCCTCCGACCGCCAGGTGAAGCTGCCGAGCAGTGCGAGGGCAACGATGATGGCGCCGCCAACCGCCATCCATCGCTCGGCAGGCAGGGACTTCATCCACAGCATCAGCGCCACGCCGGCAAGGAGCAGAGGGGCGAATGCAATGCCCCAGCCGAGGGTCGTGGCCAGCACGTCGTGCCACGGCTTGACGATGGCGCCGGAGTCCGGCGCGAAGAGCGCGATGGTGCTGATGATGGCGAAGAAAACGAGGAGCAAGGCGAGACCCTCGCGCGCCATGCGGCCACTGAGCCGGAAGCCGGCCCTGCGCCGCCGCGGTGCCCGCCGGCGGCTCGCGCGTCGGGTGCTCAGCTCAGACCTCCATGACGATTGGCAGGATCATCGGTCGTCGCTTGGTGCGCTCGTAGAAGAAGCGCGCCAGCACGTCGTGGATCTTGACCTTCAGGTAGCCGGCCTCGGCCTGGTGGTCGTCGCTGCTCGGCTGGCGCAGGGCATTGGCAAGGTGGAGGCGGGCCTCCTCCATCAGCGGATCGGCGGCATCTGACAGGAAGCCGCGCCCGATCAGGTCGGGCCCGGAGACCGGCTGGCCCGTGGCGCTGTCCACGGTCAGGGCCACCATCACCACGCCGTCACTCGCCAGCGCGCGCCGGTCGCGCAGGATGACGCCATCGATGCCGTCCACCGCGGCGATCCCGTCGACCAGCACGGCGCCGGCGGGGACGCTACCCGCCAGCCGCGCCCGCTGACCGTCGAACTCGACGACCTGGCCATTCTCCAGGACGAAGATCCTGTCCACCGCCACGCCGGCAGCCTCTGCCAGCAGGCCGTGCTGGACCAGCATCCGGTACTCGCCGTGGATCGGGATGAAGTGCGTGGGCTTGACCAGGCCGAGCATGAGCTTCAGCTCCTCCCTCGACCCGTGGCCCGAGACGTGGCAGTGCTTCAGCGGCTCGTAGTGGACCATCGCCCCTTCCTTGAAGAGGTTGTCGATCGTCTTGGCGACCGCCTCCTCGTTGCCGGGGATCGGCGACGCCGAGATGACGACCGTGTCGCCCGGCTCGACGGTCACGTTGCGATGGTCCCGATTGCTCATCCGGGTCAGCCCCGACATGGGCTCGCCCTGCGACCCGGTGGTCATCACCACCAGCTGGTCCTTGGCGATGCGCTGCAGCTGGTCCTTCCTGACCAGCGTTCCGCCGCGGTCGTCGAGGTAGCCGAGCTCGAGGGCGATCGCCGTGTTCTGCTCCATGCTGCGCCCCAGCGCCACCATCTTGCGGCCGTCGGCGGCAGCGGCGTCGATCACCTGCTGGACGCGCCCGATGTTGCTCGCGAAGGTGGCCACGATGACGCGCCCCGGCGCGTCGCCGATCAGCTGCCGCAGCGAGAGCCCGACGGTCTCCTCGCTCAGGGTGTAACCCTCCTTCTCGGCCCGGGTCGAGTCGGAGAGCAGGAAGTCGACGCCGTGATTGCCGAACTCGGCGATCAGACCCAGGTCGGCTCGTCGTCCGTCCGGCGGGGTCAGGTCGATCTTGAAATCGCCGGTATGCACGATCCGGCCGAGCGGCGTCTGGATCAGGTAGCCGACCCCGTCGGGAATCGAGTGGTTGACCCGGAACGGCGTCACCCGGAATTGGCCGATGGTGATCTCGACCCCCGGCTCGACCGTGTGCTGCGTCGTGCGCTCGAGGAGCTTGTGCTCCCTGAGCTTGCCGGTGATCAGCCCCTGGGTCAGCCGGGTGGCGTAGATCGGCGTGCCGGGAATCTTCGGCAGAACGTACGGCAGGCCACCGGTGTGGTCCTCGTGGCCGTGGGTGATGATGATGGCGCGCACCCGGTCCCGGTTCTGCTCGAGAAAGCTGACGTCCGGGATGACGAGATCGATCCCGAGCATCTCCGGCTCCGGAAACGCGAGTCCACAGTCGACGACGAGGATCTCCCCGCCCGACTCGATGGCGGTGATGTTCTTTCCGACCTCGCCCACCCCGCCGAGCGGGATGATGCGCAAGGTATCTGCCATGTCGCTCCTAGAAGAGGGTCATCTGTTCAGCGTCGTCGCCCGGTGACTCAGCCGGCGATGGCACGGCCGCGAGCGACCGGACCGATGCGAGCCGCTCCGCCTCCAACGCCTCGCGTGCCGCAAGCAGCGCCGCAGGCAGACCGCGCACGTCGCGGAAGAGGGTCTCCCGCAGCGAGCTCTGATGCAGCGCCGCAGCAGGATGGTACATCGGGAAGACGTGCCGGCCGCCCTGTCGGCGGAGCTGCCCGTGGACGGAGCTGATCCGCGCACCGGGGAGGTAGCGCTGCAGCGAATGCCGTCCGAGGGTGACGATCAGGGCTGGATCAAGCGCCCCCTCCTGCCGCTCCAGGAACGGCCGGCAGGCGGCCACCTCCTCGGGCTCGGGATCGCGGTTGCCGGGCGGACGGCACTTCACGATATTGGCGATGAAGACATCTCGCCGCTCCCAGCCGATGCTCGCCAGCAGCTCCTCGAGGAGCTGCCCGGCAGGGCCGACGAACGGCCGGCCGGTGGCATCCTCGCGGGCGCCGGGCCCCTCCCCCACCAGCAGCACGTCGCTGATCGGGTTCCCCTCGCCCGGAACGGTCTGGGTCCGTGCCCGCGCCAGTGGACAGCGCGTGCAGCCGCGAATCTCCTCGGCGATCGCCTGCAGGAGGCTCGCAGGCTGCATCCGCGCGCCTCGCGCCCTAGCTCGGCGCGCCCGCCTTGGCCATGTGCCGCTCCATCGCCGCCCTGCGGCTCAGGTTGATGCGGCCCATGCGATCGATCTCGGTCACGATCACCATCAGCTCGTCGCCGATGCTCACCACGTCCTCGACGCGCGGGACCCGGTAGTCCGCCAGCTGGCTGATGTGCACCAGCCCCTCCTTGCCGGGAAGGATCTCGACGAATGCCCCGAAGTTCATGATTCGGGTCACCTTGCCGATGTACTCCTTGCCCACCTCGACGTCGCGAGTCAGGCCCTCGATCCAGCGCACCGCCTTCTCCGAGGCCTCCCCCGAGACCGATGCAATCTGGATCGTGCCGTCGTCCTCGACGTTGATCTGGGTCCCGGTCTCGGCCGTGATCTGGCGGATCACCTTGCCGCCGGCGCCGATCACGTCGCGGATCTTGTCGACCGGGATCTTCATGGTGATGATCCGCGGCGCGTACTGGCTCAGCTCGCTGCGGCTGGCGCTGATCGTGGCCGTCATCTTGTCCAGGATGAAGAGACGGCCGACGCGCGCCTGCTCCAGGGCGTCGCGCATGATCTCGGTAGTGATTCCGCCGGTCTTGATGTCCATCTGCAGCGCAGTGACACCCTCGGCCGTGCCGGTCACCTTGAAGTCCATGTCGCCGTACGCATCCTCCTTGCCGGTGATGTCGGTGAGGACCGCATAGCGACCGCTTTTCGGATCGGTGATCAGGCCCATCGCCGCGCCGGCAACCGGCGCCTTGATCGGGACGCCGGCGTCCATGAGGGCCAGGGTGCTGCCACAGGTGCTGGCCATCGAGGTCGAGCCATTGCTGCTCACCACCTCGCTGACGACCCGGATGACGTACGGAAACTCCTCGGCGCTCGGCAGAACCGGCAGCAGGGCCCGCTCGGCGAGCGCTCCGTGGCCGATCTCACGTCGGCCGGGGCCGCGCATGAACTTCGCCTCGCCAACCGAGTACGGCGGCATGTTGTAGTGGTGCAGGTAGCGCTTCTCCGTCTCCGGGGAGATGGTGTCCATGCGCTGCACGTCGCTGCTGGGGCCCAGCGTGGCGATGCTGAGCGCCTGGGTCTGCCCACGGGTGAAGAGGCCCGAGCCGTGGGTGCGCGGCAGGAGGCCGACCTCCACGCTGATCGGTCGGATGGTGGTCGTGTCACGCCCGTCGATGCGGATATTCTCCGAGAGCACCAGCTCGCGGACGGTCGCCTTGGTGAGGACGTCCATCAGCGCGGAGCCAATTCCGTGGCGGCGCCGAACGTCCTCCAGCTGGTCACCCTGCTCGGCCCGGTTGTAGCTCTCGCGTGCTCGACGCACCTCGGCGGCAATGTCGGCGCGGATCGCGTCCAGGCGTGCCGACAGGCCGCTCGTGAATGCGATGAACAGCTCTGCCGTCACCTCGGCGTCGGGCATCGCCCGGTGTGCGGTGACGTGGTCCCGGCCAAAGACGAAGCGGACGAGGTCGCTGAGCTTGTAGGCGCCCGGCATCGGGGTAGAGCTGATACGCCAGCTCGAGGGTGTCGTAGACCGCCTTCGGCTGCCAATGCACGTCATTCGGGAGGTGGCGCAGGATGAACGGCAGGTCGAAGCTCACGTTGTGGGCAACCACGGCGGCGTCGCCGATCCACTCGATCAGGCGCGGCAGCGCATCGGCTGCGGTGGGCGCGTTTGCCACGTCGTCGTCGCTGATGCCATGCACCTGGTGGCCGATGATCGTCCCGCCCGGGATTCACGAGCGATTCGAAGCGATCGACGATCTCGCCGTCTGCGGATCCGGATTGCCGCCAGGTCGACGATGTAGCCATTCTCGGGCTTGATCGCGGTCGTCTCGAGGTCGAGCACGACGAACTCCGCGCCAGGGTCGGCCAGCGCCGCCCCCAGCTTGGGAACGGACTCGGCCTTGGGGCCGAGGAACGGCACCTTCTTCGGCTTGCCGGCCATGGAGACCAGCTTCTCCTGGAGGTCGATGCTCTTCTGCAGCTCACGCTGGCCATATTCGATCGCATCGGCCATGACCGCTTCGGGCAGGATCTTCGCCCCGGCCTCGACCATCATCACGGCATCGCGGGTGCCGGCGACGACGAGGTCGAGAGCGCTCTCCGCCAGCTGGCTGTTGGTCGGGTTCGTCACGAACTGGCCGTCGATGCGTCCCACGCGGACGGCGCCCACGGGGCCCTCGAACGGAATGTCGCTGATGCTGAGCGCCGCGGAGGCGCCATTCAGCGCCAGCATGTCCGGATCGTTCTCCTGGTCCGTCGACAGGACGGTCAGGACCACCTGCACGTCATTCCGATAGCCCTTCGGGAAGAGCGGTCGGATCGGCCGGTCGGTGAGGCGCATGGCCAGGATGGCCGCCTCCGACGGACGCGACTCGCGCTTGATGAAGCCGCCGGGGATCTTCCCCGCGGCGTACATCCGCTCCTCGTAGTCGATTGTGAGCGGGAAGAAGTCGGTCCCCTCACGGGGCTCCTTGCTTGCCACCGCGGTGGCGAGCACGACGGTGTCGCCGTACCGGACGAGCACCGCTCCGTTGGCCTGCTCGGCAAGCTTGCCCGCTTCGAGCGAGAAGCTGTTTGCGCCGATTTCGGCCTCAACCTTGATAGACACTGGGTCCTCCAACATGCTGATTGCGCCTCTTGTCCGGACGCGGCTCGCTCTCGACCTTCGTTGCAGGAAGGGGGCGTCGCCGGTCCGGCGAAGAGGAGATGAGATGGGCTTCCGCGCGCTCAAGGGCGCGGGAGCTGCGGGACCCGGGCCGTGTTACCGGTACCCCCGGGACCCCGCGTTTGGGATCGATTATCGACGCAGTCCCAGCCGGCCGATCACCGCTCGGTAGCGATCCACGTCGTTGCGGACGAGGTACGCCAGCAGGCGGCGGCGCTGGCCCACGAGCTTCAGCAGGCCGCGGCGGGAGTGATTGTCGTTCTGATAGGTGCGCAGGTGGTCGGTCAGCGACTTGATCCGCTCCGTGAGAAGCGCGATCTGCACCTCGGGTGATCCGGTGTCGCCCTCGTGAGTGGCGTAGTCGTCCACGATCGCGCTCTTCGCATCCTTGGCGAGCGGCACAAATTCCTCCAACATTCTTTCCGTTATCGCCGCTCAGTCTAGCAGATCAGGCGGTTCGGCCTTTTGTGACCGATTTCCGCCCACTCACCTTGTGGCGAGCCGGCGCCGGGCATCCTCCTCGTCCAGCGTCATCTGCCGAACGAGCGCCTCGACGCCGTCGAATCGACGCTCCTCCCGAAGGCGCTCCAGCAGGTGAAGCTGGAGGCCGGTGCCATACAGGTCCCCATCCCAGTCGAGGAGGTACACCTCGACCAGGACCCGCCCGTGCTCGTGAAAGGTGGGGCGCACGCCGATACTCACCAGCGCGGGATGGGCGGGGCCGATCTGCCGGTCGGGCACCGCCACCGTGCCGAGATAGATCCCGAGCGCAGGCAGCGCCGGCGTGTAGTGCGAACGCCAGGTTCGCGGTCGGAAAACCCAGCTCGCGACCGCGCTGATCCCCGAGAACCACGGTGCCCTCGAGGTATGCCGGCCGCCCCAGCAGCCGGCTCGCCACGTCGACGGCGCCCTCCGCCAGGGCGGCACGGATGCGCGACGATGAGACGGGCGCCCCGTCCAGCATCAGCGGATCGACCGCAATGACCGAGAAGCCACGCTCCGTCCCGAGGGCGCGCATGCGCTCGAGGGTCCCCGCGCGGCCCTTGCCGAAGGCGCTCTCCGGAGTCATCGCCAGCGCGCGCAGCTCGATCGACGGGGCGAGCGCATCCAGGAACGCCTCCGGCGAGAGCGAGCGCAGCGCCTCGTCGAATCGCAGCGGGAGAGCGTGGTCGACGCCGAGCGCCTCCACCTGTTCGAGGTTCACCGAGAGTGGGGCCAGCCGGGGCACCTGAACACCCGGGGCGCAGTAGCTCCTCGGGGTGCGGGTCGAAGAGCAGGGCGACCGACGATCCCGACCCTGCGGCCGCTCGCGTGGCTTCGAGGAGCTTCGCGTGGCCGCGGTGCACGCCGTCGAAGACGCCCATCGTGAGCGCCGCGGCGCCGATCGGCGGCAGGTCCACCACGGAGGTCACCGGCTCAAGACCTTGTCCGGCCGCAGGATCCCCTCGTGCAGCGTGCCGACACCGACCAGCTCCGACCCGTCGTAGACCGCATGCCGTCCCTCGAGCGCGCTCGGCAGGGGCTGGGCAGCGCCGTGCAGGAAGCGGCGCACCGCGTCGGGCTCCAGCGCCAGGCGCGGGAGCGGCAGGAGAGCCGCGATCGGGAAGGATCGCCTCTTCGAGGCGGCCCTCGCCGGCGAGCTCCTCGAGCTGCGGCGGGGTCAGGGCGGTCTCGACCCGCAGCCCGGCGGCCTCCGTGCGGCGCAGGGCGTGCAGGTGGCCGCCGCAGCCGAGCCGCTCCCCGAGATCGCGCGCGATCGAGCGCACGTAGGTCCCCGACCCGCAGCGCAGGTCGATCTCGACGTCGAGCCAGCGCGTCGCCCGGCTCCATGGCCAGCAGGTCGATGCTGTCGACCCGCACGTGGCGTGGCGTCAGCTCGAGCGGCTTCCCTGCCCGCGCCGCGCGGTACGCCGTCATGCCGTCCCGCTTTCGTGCCGAGAAGGCGGGAGGGACCTGCTCGAGCGCGCCGACGAATGTTGCGAGCGCCGTGGCGACCTGCCCCTCGCCAGGGAGCGGCCCGGCATCGGTGGTGATCGGACCCTCGGCATCATCGGTCACCGAGCGCTGCCCAAGCCGAATGGTCGCCGTGTAGCGCTTCGCGCTGCCCGACAGCTCTTCGCTGAAGCGAGTCGCCGAGCCGACCAGGATGGGCAGCACGCCGGAGGCGAGCGGGTCGAGCGTGCCGGCGTGCCCGATGCGTCGCATCCCGGTCAGGCGGCGCAGGAGGCCGACCATGTCGTGGGATGTCGGGCCGGTCGGCTTGTCGAGGTTAACGACCCCGAGCATCGCCGTCGTCAAGCTGACGATCGCACTCGGCCAGGACCGCGGCACGGGCCCGGTCGAGCGGCAGGTCGACGGTGCAGCCCGCCGCGCGGGGGTGCCCGCCGCCGCCGAAGGCTGAGGTGATTGCGACGGCGTCGGCGCGGTCCGTCGTGCGGACGCTCACCTTCGTGGTGGTGGCATCGGCCTCCTTGAAGAGCAGGGTGATGTCGGCGAGCTTGCTCGATGCGAGCAGGTCGATGAACCCCTCGGAGGCGCTCGCATCGGTCCCGGCCTGCGCGATCATCGCCAGCGTCATCGAGGCGTACACGATCCGCCCCTCGTGCTGTTGCCCGATGGTGGCGAGCATATGGCCCCACAGGACGAGCGTGCTGTACGGCTTGTCGACGTAGACGGCGCGGTTGATCGCCGAGAGGGGCGCGCCTGCGGCCACGAGGTCGGCTGCCACCCGGAGGGTGCGGGGCGTCGCGTTCGGGTGCCCGAAGGTATGGGTATCGGTCACGATGCCCGCCATCAGCACCGTCGCAAGCTCGGCGTCGAGGTCGATCCCCAGGTCAGGCAGCAGTGTGGCGATCACTTCGCAGGTGGCCGCGGCCTCGGCGTCGATGAGCTGCACGGCGCCGTAGCCCGGATTGCTGACGTGATGGTCGATGTTGACGATCGTGGCCTGAGCGAGCCAATCCGCGCAGTCGGTGGCCACCGTGCCGATCCTGGCAAGGTCCCCGCTGTCGACGACGACGGCGAGATCGGGCTCCAGCGCCGGCGTGCTCCGCACCTCGCCGATGCGCGGCATGAAGGCCAGCAGGGGTGGAGGCGGGTCGCCCGAGACGACCTCGCCGGGCTTGCCGAGCCGCTCCGCGATGATCCGCATCGCGATCCCCGCTCCCAGCGTGTCCGCGTCGGGGTTTTCGTGGCAGATCGCGGTGATGCGCCGCGCACCGCGGATTGCCGCCACCACCTCGGCGGCGCTCACCCGCCGTCGGCCCGCTGGCGCTCCTTGCCGGGCTCCTCCTGGTCGAGCTCCTTGAGGAGGCGGAGCACTCGGTCGCCCGCCTCGATCGAGTCGTCTTGCCGCAGGCTGAGCTGCGGGACGCTGCGCAGCGTCAGCCGCTCTGCCAGCCGGCGACGCAGCCAGGGGGTCGCGACACCCAGGGCGGCCATCGAGCGGTCGCGCTCCTCGTCGCTGCCAAGGATGCTGACCCAGACGCGAGCGGAGCCGAGGTCGCGTGCCGTCTCCACGCGGGTGATCGTCACGAAGCCCAGGCGCGGGTCCTGCATCTCGCGTTGCAGCAGGTCCATCAGCTCGTGGCGGATCTGACTGTCGAGCCGATCGGTGCGCTGGCTCACCTCAGGCCTGCTGCTCGGACACCATCTGGTAGCACTCGACGACGTCGCCCTCCGCGATCTCGAGCGAGCCGTCGAGCCCGATCCCGCACTCGAATCCGCTCGCCACCTCGCGGACGTCGTCCTTGAACCGGCGCAGCGAGATGATGCGCAGTGTCGGCCAGCAGCTGGCCGCCACGCAGGAGGCGCGCCTGCCCGTTGCGAACGATACGGCCATCGATCACGTAGGAGCCAGCCACCAGGCCGGCCTTCCCGGCCTTGATCACCATGCGCACCTCGGCGTGCCCCTCGACCTGCTCGACGAGCTTCGGCGTGAGCATGCCGGCGACCGCCTGGCCGATGTCGTCGGTCAGCTTGTAGATCACGTCGTAGAGCCGGACGTCAACGCCCGTCGCCTCGACCGAGCGCTGGGCTCCGGGATCGAGCTTGGTGTTGAAGCCGATCACCACCGCATCCGATGCGGTCGCCAGCAGCACGTCCGACTCGTTGATGTCGCCCGCGCCCTCGCGGATGATGTTCACCCGCACCTCGCTCGTGTTGAGCCGCTCCAGCGAGTGGCGGATCGCGCCGAGCGAGCCCTGAACGTCGGTCTTGAGGACGACGCGCAGCTCCTTGACCTCGCTGGCCTGGATCTGCGCGCTGATGTCCTCGAGCGTAAAGGCGCTCTTGATCTCGCCCGTTCGATGCGGCGCGCTCGGCTGCCTCAGCGGTGTCGCGGGCGGTCTTCTCGTCGGCCACGACGCGCAGGATGTCGCCCGCCTCCGGCAGGCCGGAGAGGCCGATGATCTCCACCGCGGTCGCGGGCTCGGCACTCTTGACGCGCTTGCCGGCCGCGTTCTGCAGCGCACGCACGCGCCCCGAGGTGCGGCCGACGGTCACGATGTCGCCGACGCGCAGCGTTCCGGTCTGCACCAGCACGGTTGCCACGTTGCCGCGGCCCTTCTCGACCTTGGACTCCACGATGGTGCCGATCGCCGGGCGCGCGGGATCCGCCTTCAGATCCTGCAGGTCGGCGACGAGCAGGACCATCTCCATGAGGGCATCGAGGCCGGTCTTCTCCTTGGCGCTGACCGGTACGGCGATGACGTCGCCGCCGAACTCCTCGATCAGGACGTTCGTATCGGCAAGCTCCTGCTTGACCCGGTCCGGATTGGCATCGGGCTTGTCGATCTTGTTGATCGCCACGATCATCGGAACCCGCGCGGCGCGGACGTGGTCGATCGCCTCCTTGGTCTGCGGCATCACCCCGTCGTCGGCGGCGACCACGATGATCGCGATGTCGGTCACCTGCGCCCCACGGGCCCGCATGGCGGTGAAGGCCTCGTGGCCGGGCGTGTCGAGGAAGACGATCCGCTTGCCGTTGTGGATCACCTCGCTCGCGCCGATGTGCTGGGTGATGCCTCCGCGCTCCCCTGCCGCCACGCGCGTATCGCGCAGCGCGTCCAGGAGGCTCGTCTTGCCGTGGTCGACGTGACCCATGATGGTCACGATCGGCGCCCGGGTCACGAGGTCCTCGGGACGCTCCTCGCCCCACAGGACCGGCTTCCCCTCAGCCTCGCCGGCGCCGGGCGCAACCAGCCCCTGCTCCCCCGCTTCCGCGGCGGCGGCCCGATCCGCAGCGCCAAGCTCGGCCGTCTCGAATCCGAGCTCACCGGCGACCAGGGCCGCGGTGTCGAAGTCGATCGACTGGTTGATGGTCGCGAAGATGCCGTTGCGGATGAGCTCGCGAATGATCTCGGCATGGCTGACCGCAAGCTGCTCCGCGAGGTCCTTGACGGAGATCGAGCTTGGCAGCTCGATCACTCCCGGCGGGCGGACCGGAGGCCCGGCCGCCTCTGTCAGAACAGCGGTCGACGGTCCGGTCCGCTTGCGCTGGGGTCGCGGACCGCGGCGCGGTTGGTATCTACGTGGCGGCATGGTTCACCTCGGTCTCGAGCAGCCCCGGCTCCACGGCCGCGCCGAGCGCTCGCTTCACTGCCTCGGCCAGGCGTCGCGGCTCCCGACAGGCTGGTTCATCGCAGATGTAGGTCCCGCGTCCGGCCAGCTTGCCGGTCGCATCGGGCACGATCGAACCGTCGGCGCGTCGCACGAGCCGGGTCATCGATCGCTTGGGACGGACCGCGCGGCATGCCGCGCAGGTCCGCATCGGTATGTGGTCAGGTCGTCGCTTCGGCATCGGCCGATGCCTCCGCTGAGCCTTCCGCGTCCCCACCCGAGGCGGCCGCCGCGGTGGCGACCCCGGCATCCGAGCGGATGTCGATCCGCCAGCCGGTCAGCTTCGCGGCCAGGCGCGCGTTCTGACCCTCTTTGCCGATCGCCAGGCTGAGCTGGCGCTCTGGGACCACCACGTTGGCGATCTTGTGCTCCTCGTCGATGCGCACGGTGAGCACCTCCGCCGGCGAGAGCGCCTCCGCCACGAAGCGACCCGGGTCGTCGTCCCAGAGGACGACGTCGACCTTCTCGCCGTTGAGCTCGGCAACGATCGATTGGATCCGCGCGCCGCGCTGGCCGACCGCCGCTCCCTTCGCGTCCACCCCGGCCTGGCGGCTTTCGACGGCCACCTTGGACCGGCTGCCCGCCTCGCGAGCAATCCCGCGGATCACGACGGTCCCGTTGTAGATCTCCGGAATCTCCATCTCCATCAGCCGCCGCAGGAAGCCGCGGTGGGTGCGGCTCGCCACGATGACGGGACCGCGCGTCGTGCGCCGCACCTCGAGCACGTACACCTTGAGGTGCTGTCCGATCCGATACGTCTCGGAGGGGAGCTGCTCCGTGACGGCGAGGACCGCCTCCACCCCCTTGCCCATGTCCAGGATGACCGCGGAGTCGGTCGTGCGGTGGACGACCCCGGTCATGATCTCGCCCTCGCGGCTGGCGTATTGGCCGTAGACCACGTCACGCTCCGCCTCGCGAAGGCGCTGCCGGTATACCTGTCCTGCCGTCTGCGCCGCGATGCGGCCGAGCTGGGCCTGGGTCACGTTCTCGGGGATGCGCACCTTGCCCCCGACGCCGGTCTCCGGATCGATCTTCTGCGCGTCGGAAACAGTCTTCTGGGCCTCGGCATCGGTCACCTCTTCAGGGGTGGCCACCACCTCGTACTCGCGGTAGACGCTGATCTGGCCGCTCTCGGGGTCGACCCGCACGACGACGTTCTCGGGCGCCTCTGCATTGCGACGATACGCAGATTCGATCGCCTGCTCCAGGGTCTGGATCAGGATCTCCTGCGGGACGCCCTTCTCGGCATTCAGCTGGAGCAGTGCTCCGATGAAGTCTCGATTCACGGCCCCGCACCACCTCGCTCGCGCAGACGAAACAAAAGACGTGGGATGGCGAACCGACCCACGTCCTACCCAATCGGATCTATCAAAATGTGGTCCGCTTACCGGCCGGCGAAACCAAGGGTGAGTATATCAGCGTCGAGGGGCGTTCGCCACTCGGCGGGCCCGTTGGCGTGCTCAGCCGGTGCCGGCCTCGTTGACCTGCGGGCTCGCACCCGGGCCCCGTGCGTCCGGCACGCAAGGGACTGTCAATCCGGCCAGCGCCCAACCGGCTGGCCGCTATCCTCTTCGAGGTGACGCCCGAGACGCAGTATGCGCGGGTCGACGGCCTGCACCTCGCATACCAGATCCTCGGAGAGGGCCCGATCGATATCGTCCTCGCCGAACAATGGACCAGCCACCAGGAAGCACAGTGGGACGTGCCGCCGATGGTGGAGATTCGACGTCGGTTGGCCGCGATAGGTCGGCTCATCACCTTCGACAAGCGTGGCGTCGGCATGTCCGATCCGGTGGCTATGAACGCACTGCCCTCGATCGAGGCGTGGATCGACGACGTCCGGGCGGTCATGGATGCTGCACGCAGCGAACGCGCGGCGCTGATCACCACGATGGGCGGCGGGTTGATGGGCCTGGTCTTCGCGGCGATCCATCCCGACCGGCTGCGAGCTCTCGTCGTTGTCGATGGCTGGCCAGGGCGCGTGCAGGGTCCGACTATCTGATGGGCCTCTCGCCCGAGGAAATCAGGAGGCGGGTCGAGCAGACGGAGACGGGCTGGGGCAAGGGCTTCATGCTCGACAGCTTCGCGCCCAGCATGCGCGGGGTCCCCGGCCTCCGTGAGACCTGGGCACGGTACGAGCGTTTCGCCGCCAGTCCGGCGTCGCGCGTGCCATGATCGCCAACCTGCTCGAGCTCGATGTCCGCCACGTCCTGCCGGCGATCCACGTCCCGACGCTCGTGATCCAGCACCGCGACGCGGTCGCCTTCGGCCCGGCGTTCGGCCGGTACATCGCAGACGGGATCCCCGGTGCCCGATACGTGGAGGTCCCCGGGATCGACAACCTGATGTGGGCGGGCGACCAGGCGGCCGTCGTGGCCGAGATCGAGTCGTTCGTGGTGGGAGCCAAGTCCATGCGGCCTGCTTCCCTGAACTAGCGGTTCGTCCGTGACCGCGAGCCGCGGGTGATCTCCTACGGTTCTTACGTCGATAGCGATCGGCGGCCATGACCGTCGTCGCCGTTCACCCCGATTCCGCATCGTTGCTCGGCAAGAGCGGACGAGTCGTGGTACACGAGCTGCAGGCAGGCTTTGCGCGGTTCCCTTGAGTTGCGCCATCAAGACCGGCACGCTCTTTCCGTGCTCAGATTAGCCGCCGAGCAGCCTCGACACGTCCTGGATCGAGATCAGGATGACGAGGGCGATCAGGACCGCGAAGCCGGTCAGGTAGATCAGCGCCTCGCGCTCGGCAGGCAGCCGCCGACGGCGGATCGCCTCGATCAGGACGACCGCGATGCGGCCACCGTCGAGGGGCGGGAAGGGCAGGACGTTGAGGACGGCGAGGTTGATCGAGAGGACGCCGACGAAGAGGAGCTGGCTGACGAGCGGCGCCTCGAGGACGCGACCGGTCTCCTCGGCGATGCCGATCGGGCCGCGCGCCGCATCGGCCGCGCCCGGGTTCAGGCCGATCAGGCCGCCGACCGCCTCGGCCAGGCCACCGGGGATCCTGATTGCCAGTCCCCACGCCGCTGCGGTGCCCTCGGCGATGGCCTTGATCGGGGTGTCCACCGCCGAGGGTTCCTCGACGATGCGTTCAGGCTCGTACATGAAGCCGATCGATCCGAGTCCCTGCGCGCGCTGCTCGTCCGTCAGCGAGCGCGGCACCACGACCACCTCTCGCTCCGTGCCGTCGCGGACCACGCCCAGGGTGACCTCCTGGCCGGCTCGGCTCGCGACGTAGGCGGTCAGATCCCGGGATCGGTCGAGCGCGCCGCTGCTGAAGGTGCGGCCATCCGCGCTGACGATGCGATCACCAACCTCGAGCTTCCCCTGGGCGGGGCTGTTGGCCTGCACCTCGCTCACCGTCAACGGCCCGTGGCCAACCTGCGCGGGAAGGCTCAGCGCGACAGCGAACATCGCGGCCGCGAGGAGGAAGTTCATGAAGACGCCGGCGAGCAGGACGACGATGCGGATCGGGATCGGCTTGCGGTTGAAGGCACCGGCCATGGCGAGCTCGACTTGCGCATCGCTCAGCCCGTCCCGCCGCAGGCGCTCTTCCTCGGCCTCGCCGTCTTCGCCCAGCATCTTGACGAAGCCGCCGAGCGGGATCCAGTTGACCGAGTAGCGCGTTCCGCGCCACATGACCGAGCCGATGCGCGGCGGAAAGCCAATCCCGAACTCCTGCACGGTGATGCCGGCGCGTTTGGCCACGATGAAGTGTCCGAGCTCGTGCACGAGCACCAGCACGACTAGGACGGCCAGGAATGCGGCGATTGTTCCCACAACGGCCATCAGGCGTCCACGCTCCGGCCGATCTCGCCTGACAGGGTGGACCGCACCTCCGCATCGAGCGCCTGAATCGTGTCGAGCTCCGGCTCCGCGTCGCTGCCCCAGCGCTCGACCGCGGTCGAAATGAGCGCCGGGATGCCCTCGAAGGGAAGCGACCCCGCGAGGAACCGTTCGACGGCGACCTCGTCGGCCGCATTCAGGATGGTTCCCCGGTTGCCGCCGGCGGCTGCCGCGTCGCGCACGCTCCGATAGGCCGGAAAGCGCGTCTCGTCGAGCGTCGTGAACTCGAGACTGCCCCAATCGGTCGGCCCGGTGCGGCGCATCGGCGACGGCAGGCGATCTGGGTAGGTGAGAGCGTACTGGATCGGGAGGCGCATGTCGGGAAGGCCCATCTGCGCCTTGAACGTGCCGTCGGTGAACTCGACGAGCGAGTGGACGACGCTCTGCGGGTGGATCACGGCCTCGATTCTAGGGTACGGCACTCCGTACAACCATCTGGCCTCGATCGCCTCGAAGGCCTTGTTGACCAGGGTCGCGGAGTCGATCGTGATCTTCGGGCCCATCTGCCACGTCGGGTGCATGAGCGCCTGATCGATCGTCACGGGGCCGGCCTCGGTGTGGTCGCGAATGCGGAAGGGACCGCCGGAGGCGGTCAGGATGAGACGTGCCACCCCCTCCATGGGTTCCCCGAGCAGGCATTGCCAGATCGCGGAATGCTCGCTGTCGATGGGTCGCAGCCGGTCGAGGCGATCCCCGCCGGTCGCATCCAGCTCCCGCGCGACGAGGTGGCCCCCGGTCACCAGCGTCTCCTTGTTGGCAAGCGCGACGCGTCGGCCCGCGCGCAGCGCCGCGAGCACCGCGGGAAGCGCAGCCATCCCGGTCGTGGCCACCACGACGAGGTCGATCCCGTCACCGACGGCCAGCTCCGCGAGCCCTCCGTCCGCCCACCGACCCGCGTCGAGACCGGTCGGCCTGCCCTCCTCGCACCAAGCGCGGGCGCCGGGGAACGCGGCGAGCTGCGCCACGAAGGCGTCGCTCTGCCGGCGAGCAGCGACGGCGCGGAGGTCGAAATGACCTGGCAGCGCTTCCAGCACCGCGAGCGTCTGCAGCCCGATCGAGCCGGTCGAGCCGAGCAGCGCGACGCCGGTCACGTGGAGACGCCGACCACGATGAGGGCGTATCCCGCGAGGATTGGCGCTGCGAAGAGGAAGGAATCGAGCCGATCGAGGACGCCGCCGTGGCCGGGAACCAGGAAGCCCGACTCCTTCCGGCCCGCCGCCCGCTTCAGCATCGACTCCGCGAGGTCCCCTGCCTGCGCCGTCAGCCCAACGAGCGGACCGATGACCAGCGGGTGCCACGGCGCGATACCAAGCACGAACGCCCCGAGGCCTGCCCCGATCGTCGCCACCAGCAGGCCCCCCACCAGGCCCTCGATCGTCTTCGATGGGCTGATGTGGTCGATTAACCGCCGCCGTCCGAGCCAGCGTCCGGTCAGGTACGCGCCGGTGTCATATCCCCACACGACCAGGATCAGCATCAGGGTCCACCCCGCCCCCGCCCGCAGCCCGAGCGGACCGACCGCCGTCACCGCCGAGCCGCCCTGTGGCCCCAGATGGGCGACGAGGTCGATGAACGGTGCCAGGATCGCGACGTAGGCGACGCCGAACGAGGTCGCCGCCCAGCTGAGAAAGCCATTGCGCGGGTCCGTCCGGGTGAAGGCGACCACCCCCAGCAGGATCAGCGCCGCGGCGTAGACGACGGTCACGAGACCGGGACGCGCGGTCGCCTGCAGCAGGTCGCCCAGCGACTCCGCCGACGTTTCGCTGGTTCGCCGCCACCAGCCCGGCGGCTGCCGTCGCGAGACCTGCCAGCAGGCCGAGCACCTGCGGCGGCTCGAACGCTGCGGCGTCGAGCAGCGAGATCAGCTCGGCCATCGCCAGGAAGACGAGCACGCCGACCAGCAGGGAGAGCCAGGGCTCGCCAATCAGGGCGATGGCCAGGATGAGCGGAGCGAGGATGAATGCGCTCAGGAGACGGGTTCGCAGCATGGTCAGGTTCCGAATCGGCGCTGACGGCCGGCGAACTCCTCGAGCGCCGCGTCGAGATCGGCCTCGTTGAAGTCGGGCCACAGGGTCGAGGTGAAGACCAGCTCCGCATAGGCGCCCTGCCAGAGCAGGAAGTTGCTGGTGCGATGGTCGCCGCCGGTACGAATGATGAGATCCGGGTCCGGCTGGCCGGCGGTGTAGAGGTGCTCGCCCAGGCGCGTCTCGTCGATCTGCGGTCCCGGCACGCCTGCCGCGATCAGCGCGCGGACTGCGTCGATGATCTCGGAGCGGCCGGAATAGTTGAACGCGATGTTCAGCGCCATGCCGGTCCCGTCGCGCGTCCGCTCCTCGGCCTCGCGGATCGAGCGCTGGACGTCGGTGGGCGCCTCGTGCAGCCGGCCGATGACCCGCACCCGGACTCCCTGTGCAACGAGCTCGTCGGTGTTCTGGCGGACCGCGCCGTCGATCAGGCTGAAGAGGCCGGCCACCTCGTCATCGGAGCGCCGCCAGTTCTCCTGGCTGAAGACGTAGAGCGACAGGACCTCGATCCCTCGCTCGGGCGCGACCCGGACGATGGGCTTGATCGCCTCCACGCCCTGGATGTGACCGGCAAGACCCGGCAGGCCCCGGGCGGCGGCCCAGCGACGGTTGCCGTCCATGATGATCGCGACATGTCGCGGGCGCTCGGCCTTGGGCAGCGCCTCAGACCTCCATCACTTCGGCTTCCTTGCGTTCGGCGCGCGCCTCGATCGTCTCGATGTAGCGATCGGTCAGCTTCTGCATAGCCTCGAGCTCGCGGCGCTCCTCGTCCTCCGACAGGTCGCCATCGCGGAGGGCCTTCTTGAGGTGGTCGGCGACCTCGCGCCGATGGTTGCGCACCTCGACGCGTGCCTCCTCGGCTCGGCGCCGCACCTGCTTCACGATCTCCTTGCGACGCTCCTCGGTGAGCGGTGGCACGTTCAGGCGCACGACCGTGCCATCGACGTTGGGCACGAGTCCGATGTCGCTCTTGGTGATCGCCTTCTCGATGGCGCCGAGGACCGAGCGGTCCCACGGCTGGATCACGATCAGGTGCGCGTCGGGAACGCTGACGCCCGCGATCTGGTTGATCGGCGTGGAGGTGCCGTAGTAGTCGATGGTGATCCGCTCGACGAGGCCTGTCGACGCCCTCCCCGTTCGGATCGCGTTGAAATCGCGCTCCATGGCGTCGATCGCGCGCTGCATCTTGGGCTCGGCGGCCACCAGCTCTTCATGCGTCATCGCGTACGTCTCCCGAGATCAGGGTACCGATCGTCTCGCCGCACAGCGCGCGGAGTATGTTCCCCGGCTGGGTCATGTCGAAGACAACGATCGGCATCTCGTTGTCCATTGCCAGGCTCACCGCGGTCGCATCGAGCGCCTCGAGCCGGTTGCTCAGCAGCTCGGTATAGCTGATCTGGCTGAAGCGCTGCGCGGCCGGAT
The DNA here is from genome assembly GCA_963799675.1 of uncultured Chloroflexia bacterium. Classification (GTDB taxonomy): domain Bacteria; phylum Chloroflexota; class Limnocylindria; order QHBO01; family QHBO01; genus JALYSK01. The sequence goes on along the minus strand of CAWCXQ010000005.1, from coordinate 58,775 downwards.
GCTTCTCCGGATCCGCGTCATAGACCCCGTCGACCCGGGTCGCCTTGAGGATCACCTCGGCGCCGACCTCGACCGCGCGCAGGGTGGCGGCGGTGTCGGTCGTGAAGTACGGGTTGCCGGTCCCTGCGACCATCACCACGACCCGACCCTTCTCCAGGTGGCGCTCCGCGCGTCGCCGGATGTACGGCTCGCAGATCTCGTTCATCGCAATCGCGGACAGCACGCGGGTCGGACAGCCGATCTGCTCCAGCGCATCCTGAATGGCGAGCCCGTTCATGACCGTGCCCAGCATGCCCATGTAGTCGCCAGTTGCCCGGTCCATTCCCTTGGCCGCCGCGGCCAATCCGCGAAAGATGTTTCCACCCCCGACCACCACGGCCACCTCGATGCCCGAGCGCTGCGCCTCGGCGATCTGGCCGGCGATCTCACGCGCGACCTCAGGGTCGATCCCGTACTGCTTCGAGCCCATCAGGGCTTCCCCGGAGAGCTTCAGCAGCGCCCGCCGATACTTGGGCTGCGTGGCGGGTTCGGCCACGGTCAGGCGGCCTCTCCGTCGGGTCCCGGCGCACTCTCGCCAACCGCCATGCGCGTGAAGCGCGCGACCCGGATGTTCTCACCCAGCAGTGCGACCTTCTCGGTGACGAGATCGCCGATCTTGCGATCCGTATCGCGATACGGGAGATCCAGCAGGCAGACCGACTCCAGCCACTTGTTCAGCTTGCCCTCGACGATGGTTGGAATCCGATCCGCCGGCCGGTTCTCCTGCTCTGCATCGCTGCTGAAGGCGCGCCGCTTCTCCTCGATCACCTCCGCCGGGACGTCGTCGCGGGACACGTAGATCGGCGCCAGCCCCGCGACCTGCATCGCGAGCTCGCGGGCGAGCTGCTGGAAGTCGTCCGTGCGGGCGACAAAGTCAGTCTCGCAGTTGAGCTCCAGGAGGACGCCCAGCCGCGAGCCGTGATGGATGTAGCTGGTGATCACGCCCTCGCGTGCCACTCGGCCGGCCTTCTTGGCTGCGGTCGAAAGCCCCTGCTCGCGGAGCCAGGCCACCGCCTTGTCGAGGTCCCCGCCGGTCTCCGTCAGGGCGCGCTTGCAGTCCATCATGCCCGCCCCGGTCTTGTCGCGGAGCTGCTTCACATCGTCGGCGGTGATCATCAGGGTCTGGGTCATTCCTTCCTCTCGGATCGGTCGCGATCGCGGCCGTCTGGCTCCTCGCGCTCCCCCTCCTCCTCCTCGAGGTGGGCGGCGCGACGAGCGCGGGCGCGTCGCTCCTCGTCCTCATCTTCCTCCGGCTCCGGCTCGAACACGAGCGCCTCTCCGGCTGCCAGGGCCACGCTGTAATCGGAATCGGGCGCCAGGGCGGTCTCATCGACCGGGGGAAGCGCCTCGGCCTGCTCGAACTCCTCGTCGAGGCGCGCCTGGCGCAGCTGCTGCGCGTCGAGGACGGCGTCGGCGACCTTGCTGCAGATCAGCTTCACCGATCTGATGGCATCGTCGTTGGCGGGGATCACCCAGTCGATCAGGTCGGGGTCGCAGTTCGTGTCGGTCATCGCCACGATCGGGATCTCGAGGCGCCGCGCCTCGCTGACCGCAATCGCCTCGCGATGCGGGTCGATCACGAAGAGCGCTCCGGGCACCCGGCGCATCTTGCGGATGCCGCCCAGCACGGTGTTCAGCTTCGTGATCTCCTCGGTGAGCTTCGCGGCCTCCTTCTTGGTGAGGCGCTCGAAGTCGCCGGCGTCGCGACGCGCCTCGAGCGCCTCGAGGCGCTGAATCCGGCGCTTGATGGTCGTGAAGTTGGTGAGCATCCCGCCCAGCCAGCGCGAGTTCACGTAATGCTGTCCGGAGCGCTCGGCCTCTGCGCGCACGGACTCCTGCGCCTGCTTCTTGGTCCCGACGTAAAGGATGCTCTCCCCACGGGCGACCGTTTCGCGCACGAACGCCAAGGCGGCGTCGAGCCGGCTGACGGTCTGGGCAAGGTCGATGATATGGATCCCGTTGCGCTCGGCGAAGATGTACTCGCGCATCTTCGGGTTCCATCGGCGGGTCTGATGCCCGAAGTGGACCCCCGCCTCGAGCAGCTGCTTCATGGTGGTGGCAGCCAAGTGAGTACCTCCGGTTGTTCCTCCGCCCGCATCGGCTCCCAACGTCGACCCGTCGCGCGGCGTGCGCGCCACGGGCACCGTTGAGCGTTGGGATCAGCGAGCGTGTGTGATGAGAAGATCGGTCCCGGAACGCAGCACGACGCCGTGCATGTGGACCGTGGGCCGAGGCCGAGTATACCATCGACCCGCGCCACGGCCCCTTCTGCCCCGGACCGCACAACGCCACCCTCAAGGGTACAGAAGTACTCCCTGGGTACCCGCTCGTACCTTTGACCGTCCCGGTGGCCCCCGCGATCCTCGGTCAGCACCAGGCGGTCTGCCTGCTGCCCATCGACCGGTACGCTCACGGGAGGGGCGATGCACCCACAGCCGCGCACTCTGATGATCATCGGGGCGCTGGCCGCGACCGCGGTCACGATCGGTGGCGCCCTCGTGGACACGACGGCGGCGGCAGAACCGATCATCGTCGTCGCGCCCGGCGATACCCTGAGCGAGATCGCCCTGGCGCACGATGTCACCGTCGAGCAGTTGACCGCGCTGAACAAGCTCGGGGATCCGAACCGCATCTATGCCGGCCAGGAGCTGATGCTGGAGGCCCCGACGCGCGAGGCACCACCGCCTGCGAAGCCGGCAGCCGCAGCGCCACCGTCGGCGCCGGGCGCCCGCATCCACCAGATCCAGCCCGGCGAGTATCTGATCGCGATCGCGGCGCACTATGGCACGACGGTCGAGGCGATTGCCAGGGCTAACGGGCTCGCCAACCCGTCGTTCATCCGTGCCGGGGATCGGCTGCGCGTCCCCGGGGCGGCTCCCGGGGCCACCAGCACGCACGCCGCCCTTCCGGCGGCAGCTCCCAGCTTCCTCCACGCCATCCTCGCGGGGGAGAATCTGACCGGCATCGCCGCTCGCTACGGCACCACGGTGACCGCGATCGCGCGCGCCAACGCGATCGCGGATCCCGTCATACATTCGCGTTGGCGACACCCTCCGCATCCCCGGCACGCGGCCGAGCTCGAAGGCACCGGCAAGAGCCGCGGCGAAGGCACCGGCGAAGACGCAGCCGCAGGTGGGAGCCGCGCAGAGCGCGGCGCGAGCGGTGATCGTCGCGGAGGCCGACCGGTTCGGGGTGCCCCGAGGGCTGGCGCTGGCGGTTGCCTGGCAGGAGTCCGGCTGGCGTCAGGGCGTGGCGAGCGAGGCGGGAGCGGTGGGCGTCATGCAGCTGCTGCCCGCTACCGGTGATTGGGTGGCGGAAGCGATGCTTCACGAGCCAGTGGATATCGGCGAGCTGCGATCGAATGTCCGCGCCGGAGTCTGCCTGCTTGCCTACTACCTCGCCCGCTACGGTGGAGACCGAGACCGAGCACTGGCCGCCTACTACCAGGGACAGCGCGCCGTGGATACGCTTGGCATCTATCCGATGAGCCGACCGTATATCGCATCCATCCGCGCCCTCGAGGTGATCTTCACCGAGCTCCTGACGACTGCTCACTCGGCGTCGATGGCCGGCAGGCGCTGGACCCGCCATGCGTCCCCGGCGGGGTTCGGCGTCAGGCTGACGAGGTCGATCCTGATCCCCCGATGCGGCGGCGCGTAATCGCGCGCGTAGCGCGCCAGGGCCGCCCGCAGCCGAGCGACATGGCGCGCACGCAGGCTTTCGAGCGGCGACCCGGCGCGAGCCGTGCGGCGTGCTCGCACCTCGACGCCGACCAGGCAATCGGCGGGATCGAGGCAGACGAGATCGAGCTCGCCCTCGCGGACGCGCCAGCGCCGCTCGAGCACGCGCCAGCCGGTATCGATCAGCCAGCGATCGACGATCGATTCGGCAGCACGGCCAAAATCATGTCGCGGATCTCCCACACGTCGCTCCCCGGGAGGCGAGCGATTCAGTCCTCGTCGAAGTCGATCTCCTCCTCGTCCTGGAGCAGGTCGAGCTCGAGGCCCATGTCGAGGTCGAGCGGCAGCTGGACGCCCGCGAGCATCAGGCGCACCGGCGCAAAGGAGCGGCGATGCCACTCGCAGGGTCCCTCGACCATCAGTGCATCGAGATGGCGGCGCGTGCCGTAGCCCTTGTTGCGGGCGAAGCCGTACGCCGGATAGCGCTCGTCGAGCTCTGCGCAGATTCGATCGCGCGTCACCTTGGCCACGATCGACGCCGCGGCAATCGAGGCGCAGATCGCATCACCGTTGATGATCGGCCGCTGCGGCAGGCTGACGTCCCGCAGGGTCAGGGCATCGATGACGAGATGATCCGGCTGCTGCGAGAGGCGCGCGACCGCCTCCTTCATCGCGAGCTTGGTCGCCTGCAGGATGTTGATCCGATCGATCACCTCGACCTCGACACAGCCAACGCCGACCGCGACCGCCCGTCGCAGGATCTGCTGATAGAGGCTCTCGCGGCGCGCTCGAACGAGCACCTTGCTGTCGCGTAGCCCTGGGATGCGATGCCGCTCCGGGAGGATGACCGCAGCCGCGACCACCGGTCCCGCGAGCGAGCCACGTCCGACCTCGTCCAGGCCGGCGATCCGCTCGTATCCAGCCGACCGCAGCTCGCGCTCGTGTCGGGTGCCGGCGATGCGAGGGACGTGGCGCACGACGCGCCTGGCCGGGGCGGTGCCCGGACCGAACACCGGTCTAGCGGCGCTCGCGGAGGGTTGCGCCCTTGCCGACCCGATCCCGGAGGAAATAGAGCTGCGCTCGGCGAGCGACCCCGTGGCGCACCACCTCGATCTTCTCGATGCGCGGCGCATGCACCATGAACGTGCGCTCCACGCCCACGCCGCTGGCGATCCGCCGCACCGTGATCTGCCGATTCAGGCCGCCGCCGCGCATTCGCATGACGGTGCCCTCGAAGACCTGGATCCGCTCGCGGCTGCCCTCGACCACTTTCACCGAGACGCGCACCGTGTCCCCCGGCGCGATCTCTGGGACGTCGCTGCGGAGCTGTTCGCGTTCGAGCTCCTCGATGACGTTCACGGTAGTGGCAGACCTCTTACCGCGGCATTAGCAGCCGCTTATCGATTTCGGGCTTGGCACGAAGAACGCGACCGCGAGGCGGCCGCGACGGCGGCGAGTATAGCAGCGCTCGACCGCCGCCAGCAAGGAGAGCGGCGGCAGCGCGGGGTCACGCATCGTCCGTCATTTCGCGCCGAAGACGCTCGAGCTCCGCGCGGTCGGCATCGCTCAGCGGCGCGCGCTCGAGGAGGTCGGGCCGCCTCAGCAGCGTGCGCCGCAGCGCCTCGCTCCGACGCCAGCGTTCGACCTCGGCATGATGACCCGAGAGGAGGACGGCCGGCACGCTGATGCCGTCGAAGGTCTCCGGCCTGGTGTACTGCGGGTACTCGAGCAGGCCTTCCGCGAACGAGTCGCCCGCCGACGATGCGGCATCGATCACGCCGGGCACCAGGCGCGCCACTGCGTCGACGAGCACCAGCGCGGCAGGCTCGCCCCCGCTCAGCACGTAGTCCCCGACACTGACCTCGCGGTCCACCATCCCGCGCACCCGCTCGTCGATTCCCTCGTACCGGCCGCAGACCAGCGCGAGATGGGCGGCGCCGCTCAGCTCGCGAGCCAGCGCATCGGTCAGGCGATCCCCGGCCGGATCGAGCAGGATCACGATCGCGCCGGCCCGGCGCAGCGGCTCGATTGCCGCGGAGAGCGGCTCCGGCCGCATGACCATTCCGGCTCCCCCGCCGTAGGGGTAGTCGTCGACGGACCGATGCCGTCCTAGCCCGTGCTGCCGGAGATCGATGACGGAAAGCTCGAGCAGCCCGCGCTCGGCGGCTCGGCCGATCACCGACGTGCGAAGGGGAACGGCGAAATACTCCGGAAAGAGGGTGACGAGGTCGATCCGCAGGACGGGCGCCATCGGTTGCTCAGCGAACCTCTTCGACGTCGTACTCGACGACCATCCGCCGCGCCGCCAGGTCGATCTCCTTGACGACCGAGCGCAGCGCCGGGATCAGCAGCTCTCCGCCGCCGCCGACCACGCGGTAGACCTCGTTCTCCCCCGCCCGAAAGACCTCCACGAGCTCGCCGAGCTCGACGCCCGAGGTGTCGACGACACGTAGGCCCTGGAGCTGATGCCAGTAGTAGCTGCCCTCGGGCAGCTCTCGGGCCGGCAGCTCGAGGTACCGCCCGACCAGGGCGGTGGCCGCCTCCCGAGTCGCGACGCCATCCAGGCGCAGGGTCGGCACGCGCCCGGCCCAGTTCACCTCGACAATGCGGCGTGGCTGGGCATCGCCCTCCAGGTAGATCTCGGTACCGGGCAGGAGCCGCTCGGGAAAGTCCGTCAGCGACTCGATCTTCAAGGCCCCGCCCAGCCCCTTGACGGCCGCCACCCGCGCGACCGCCAGTCGCTCACTCGTCGGACGTGATCTCCAGCTCGACGTGGCGCCCATCCCGCGAGCCCATGACCCGCAGCAGGCTGCGCATGGCGTTGGCGATGCGCCCGTCGCGACCGATCACGCGCCCCATGTCGTGCTCGTCGACGATGAGGGTCAGGGTGACCTCGTCACCCTCCTCATCGAGCTCGACGGTGACCTCGTCCGGCTTCTCGACGAGCGACCTCGCGACGTACTCGAGGAACTCCTTCACGCCTCGGCCTTCGCCGGCTCGGCATCCGCGGCTTCGGCCTTCGCCGGCTCGGCATCCTCGCCCGCGGCATCTGTCGCCGCGGGCTCCTCAGCGGCGATCTCCGGGACAGCCTGCTTCGGTTTGCGCGCGCGGGCCGGCTTGGGCTTCTCGGCGGTTTGCGGCCTCGCGGCGTCTACCGGGGGACCCGTCTCGGCCTGGCGCAACAGCTTCACGACCGTCTCGGATGGCTGGGCGCCCTTCGAGATCCACGCCTGGATCCGTTCTGCGTCCAGCTTCACGGTGGCGGGATCGGTCAGTGGGTCGTAAAAGCCCAGGATCTCGAGCGCGCGCCCGTCGCGGGCGCGGTGCTTGTCGATGGCCACGACGCGGTACGAGGGCCGCTTCGTTGCCCCCACCCGCGTCAGGCGAATCCGTACTGCCAAGTCTTCGTCCTCATTCTTTCGGTCTGCTGGAATCGTGTCGTGTGCCGCGCGCCGGTTACTTGACCGTGAGCACGGCATGGAACTCCAGGTGATCGCCGCGCGCGGGTGCCGTGACGCCCAGCGCTCCGAGCTGCCCAAGCACCTTGCCCGCATCGCCCGTGGCGCCGAGCTGATCCTTTGCCAGACCCGCGAGCGCCGCAATGTCCACGAACAGCTCAGTGCCCCCGCGAGCGCCGGCGAGGGCGAAGGTCGACTTGTACGTGTCCGCAGCCGCAAGCGTGTCGCCAGAGGCATGCGCATCGAGCGCCGCCTTCACGTCGTCGGGCTTGAGGCCAAAGATGACCACCTGGTCGGTGGTGGCGTAGGAGACGGATCCGAACTGGGGAATGTCCACGGTCGTGATTGCCGTTCCGCTCGCGTCCTGGGTGTGAATCGCGGCTCCCTGGCCCTCGAGCTTGTCACGGACCTTCGTGAGGGTGGCCGCGGCCGCCGCCGGGTCGCTCGGCCGGAGGAGCAGCTCGCCGCTCACCGTCGTGCCACTGACCCCGCTGATCGCCAGCGCGGCCTCGCCGTCCAGCAGAGGCAGCAGATCCTTGTCGAGGTCGAGCCCGAGTCCGAGGGCGGCCAGCCCACGGACCGTCGAGAACGCATCGCGCACCGACTTGCCCTCGGGCGTGTCAGCACTCGCCGCCCCCTCCACCGCCTGGATCGATTGGCTGAGGCCGAAGAGGCTGACCTCGAACGGGGTTCCCTTGGGCATCCAGCCGCTCAGCTGGGCAGCGTCGCCTGACAGCTCGAAGAGCTTCGCCGCTGGTCCGGTGGCCACGGCCTTGTCGAACGGCGCCTGCCCTGACAGGCGCAGGCCGTTCTCCTCCGCCACCAGCGCCACGCCAACGGTCGAGAACCCCGTTGCCTGGCTCGGCGCGCCGGCGGCGGTTGCCAGCCCGGCCAGGTCGACATAGGCTGCGGCCAGTCGGTCGCTCGGCAGCTTCGCCATGGCGGCGCGGAACGTTGCGCTCTTGGCAAGGGAATCGGTCGCACCACGATTGGCGTCGACTGCCGCCTGCAGCGCAGACTTCGGCTCCCCGACGACCAGCATGTCACCAAGGAAGGCATAGCCGGCCTTGTCGCTCAGGACCAGGTCGACTCCCTGGTACGTCTCGTGCGTCGCCGTCGTCCCGCTGCGTTGGACCAGGCGATCTATGGCGGCCTGCGCAGCGGCTCGATCCTTCACCTCGGCGACGAGGAGTGTGCTGGCGCTGGCCGGATCGCCCGCCGCGGTACCAGGCGTCTGCCAGGCGCCGATGGCCAGCTGGCCGCCGATCCACGGCCGGATATCGGTCTCGTAGGTGAGGCCCGAGTCGCTGAGCGCGTTGTGAACCATCTGGTCGATCTTGGTGTCCAGGCTGGCCGGATCCTCGAAGCCGGGCAGCCGGCCGATGAGCGCGGCGAGCTTGGTCTGCTGCGCGGTCGAGGGCTGCAGGTAGACGCTGACGTACGCGGTCACCTGGGCCGGAACGAGGTCGGCGGTGTGATCGATTCCAGCGCTCGAGAGGAACAGGTAGCCGCCAACCACCGCCCCACCGGCGACCGCCAGGAGGCTGGTAAGGCCAATCACCAGGCGATGCATCGGCTTCTCAGCGCCCCAGCAGCGAGCCGAGGCCGCCGCCGAGCTTCGGCATCCGGCCGCCACCGATCGACTTCATGACGCGCTGCATCTCCCCGAACTGCTTCAGGAGCCGATTCACGTCGGCCGTGGTCGCGCCGCTGCCCAGCGCGATCCGCCGTCGGCGGCTCGCCTTGATCAGCTCAGGGTGGCGGCGCTCCTGGGCGGTCATCGAGTCGATGATCGCCTCGAGCCGCTTCAGCTCGCCGCCGTCGACTGCCGCCTGCGCGGCGCCTGCCATCTGCCCGGCGCCGGGGATCAGCTGCAGGACCTGGCCGATGGGGCCCATCTTCTTGATCTGCTGCAGCTGGCTGCGGAAGTCCTCGAGGGTAAAACGGGCCTCCAGCATGCGCTGCGCGACCGCCTCCGCCTCGTCGCGATCCACGTTCTCCTGCACGCGCTCGACGAGCGACAGGATGTCCCCCATGCCCAGGATCCGCTGGGCGAGCCGATCGGGATGAAACACCTCGAGCCCGTCGGTCCGCTCTCCGGTGCCGATGAAGGCGACAGGAATGCCCGTGGCGCTTCGGATGCTGAGTGCCGCCCCGCCGCGGGCGTCGCCGTCCATCTTGGTGAGCACCAGCCCACTGAGTGGCAGACGGGCGTGGAACGCCTCCGCGACGTGAACCGCTTCCTGCCCGGTCATGGCGTCGACGACGAGCAGCGTCTCGGCCGGAGTGACCTTGCCGGTGATGCGCACCAGCTCGTCCATCATCGGCTCGTCGACGTGGAGGCGACCCGCGGTGTCGAGGATGACGACGTCGATCTTGCGCTGCCGTGCGAGCTCGAGCCCGCTGCGGGCAACCTCGAGCGCGGGGGTGCCGACCGGCCGGCTGTGGACCTCCACACCGATCTGGTCGCCGAGCTGCACGAGCTGGTCGACCGCCGCGGGTCGGTACACGTCGGCGGCCACGAGAAGAGCCTTTCGCCCATCCTTGCGCAGCCGGACTGCCAGCTTGGCGGCGGTCGTCGTCTTCCCGGAGCCCTGCAGACCGACCAGCATCAGGACCGATGGGCGGGACTCCAGCCGGAGCATGTGGCGCTCGCCGCCGAGGGTCGCCACCAGCTCGTCGTGCACGATCTTGACGATCTGCTGGCCGGGGTTCAGGCCGGTGAGCACCGCCTCGCCGAGCGCGCGTTCGCGGACGCGTGCCACGAACTGCTTGACCACCTTGAAGTTGACGTCGGCCTCGAGCAGGGCAAGGCGAATCTCGCGCAGTGCGACGTCGAGGTCGGCCTCGGTGATCTTCGCCTTCCCGCGGAGACGTGCCGTGACGCTCTGCAGGCGCGCGGAGAGGGATTCAAACATGGGTGGACCGATGCGGGGCGGGTCGGCGGCGCCGGTCGGCCGGCGCGAAACGGCTGCCCATGCTACTACCCAGCGGCATCGCCGGCAACGCGCCGCTCATACGGCGAAGAGCCAGTCGACATAGGCGATTGGATCGAACGGGGCAAGATCCTCGAGCTCCTCCCCCACGCCCGCAAACAGGATCGGCACGCCAAGGCGATCGGCGATGCCAACCGCCACGCCACCCTTCGCGCTCCCGTCCAGCTTGGTGAGGATGATCCCGGTCACACCCGCCTCCCGGCTGAAGCCTTCGGCCTGGGAAAGGCCGTTCTGCCCGGTCGTCGCGTCCAGCACCAGCAGCACGTGGCGCGGCTGGCCCGGCAGCCGGCGCTCGATGACGCGACGAACCTTGGCGAGCTCCGCCATCAGCTGCACCTTGTTCTGGAGGCGGCCGGCGGTGTCGACCAGCACCGCGTCGAGGCCGCGCGACTGCGGCCATCTCCAGCGCGTCGAACGCGACGGCGCCCGCATCGGCACCCGGCCCGCTGCGCGACGACCGGCGCCCCGACGCGCTCGCCCCAGATGCGCAGCTGCTCGATGGCGGCAGCGCGAAAGGTATCGCCGGCGGCCAGGACCAGGCTGTGACCCTCGTTCCGCAGCCGGGCGGCAAGCTTGGCGATGGTCGTCGTCTTGCCCGTCCCGTTGACGCCCACGAAGAGAAGCACCGACGGTGCCGGACCGAGCTCGAACGCACCCGAGCCAGCTCGCTCGAGACGGCTGCGGACCTCCTCGGCGAGGGCCTCGCGCACCCCGCCCGCCTGCCCGGCCCCGCGCGGCCAGCCTCCGTCGCGCTGCATCGACCAGCTCCAGCGTCGTCGACGGTCCCACGTCCGCGGCGATCAGGGCCTCCTCGACTTCGTCCCAGACGCGGTCGCTCGGCGCATCGCGCGCCGCAAGGATGGATCGCAGCCGCGCGCCGAGGCCGCGCCGGCCGTCGCGCGGAGTCCCATGCCGCGCGTCTCGCGGGCAGGGCGCGCAACGGTGGACGGCGCCGGTGGCGGCTCCTGGTCGGCGGACCGGCGGATCACTGGGCGCCCACTCCCACGGGCAGATCTGCGAGACGGAGTGAGAGGACCGAGCTGACCGCGGCATCGGTCATCGTCACGCCGTAGATCGTGTCGGCGACCTCGATCGTCGCGCGGTTGTGCGTGATCACGACGAAATCGATCGTCTCGCTCAGCTTGCGAAGGGCGAGCGCGAAGCGGCCGATGTTCGCCTCGTCCAGGGCGGCGTCGACCTCGTCGAGGATGCAGAACGGCACGGGATTGACGCTGAGCATCGCGAACAGGAGCGCCACGCCGGTCAATGCGCGCTCTCCCCCCGACAGCATTGCCAGCCGCTGCAGGCGCTTTCCGGGCGGCCGAACCACGATCTCGATCCCGTCCGGCGCCTCGCCATCGCTCCCATCGTTGAGCTGCAGACTGGCCGATCCGCCCGCGAAGAGGAGCTGGCAGAACTCCTCGAACCGCTCGCCGATGGCGGCGAATGCAGAGTTGAACCTGCCCGTGATCTGCTCGTCGAGCTGGCCGATGAGCTGCTCGGTGGAGCCGATCGCGCCCGCGAGGTCGGCGTCCTGGCTGGTCAGCTCCGCGAGGCGGCCCGCGAGCTCTCGGTGCTCCTCGATCGCGAACGGGTTCACGGAGCCGATCTGGCCGAGGGTGCGTCGCACGCGTCGCAGCTCGTCATCGATCGCCTCGTCGCTGAGTGCGCGAAGCTCCGCTGCGGCCTGAGGCGACTCGCTCGCGCCGGGGCCGCCGGCGCCGCCGGCCTCGGGAAGGCTGTCGAGTGCGAGCTCCCGCTCCCGGCCCGACGCCGCGAGCGCCTGCTCGTGGTGCGAGACCTCGATGGCGGCCGCCTGCGCGGCGCGCTCGACCTCGGCCAGGCGGGTCGCAGCGATTGCGCCCCCCTCGAGCTCGAGCAGCTCTGCACGCAGGCGATCCCGTTTCGCGTCCGCCTCCGCACGGGCCGCGGTAGCAGAGGCATCCGCGGCGCGCGCCGCATGAAGTGCGTCGGTCGCCTCCGCCAGATCAGCGGAGATCTTGCCAAGCGCCTCGCGCTGAGCCGGGACCGCCGCCGCGAGCTGCGCTTCTCGGGCTTCAACGAGGCCGCGCTCGCGACGACGCCCGGTCTCGCTCCCGTCCGCCTCGTCGGCCGCGGCGCGCGCCGTCGTCAGGACCTCGCGTGCGCGATCGCGAGCCGTGGCCGCGGCCTCACGGGCCGCGCGCGCGGCACGCGCATCGGCCTCTCGCTCGGCGAGGCCCGCATCGGTTGCGGGCTCCACGGCTGCCTCCCGGGCCGCGCGTGCGCGATGCGCCTCGTCGAGCTGATTGGCGAGCGCGGCGATCTCACGCTCGCCCCGGACCAGCCGCGACTCGGCATCCTCCATCTCGCCGCGCCTGATCCGAAGCGCTCCCTCGGCGCGCTCGCGCGCCGCGCGCGAGGTCTCCTGCTCGCGCACGGCCTCGGCATGGGCGGCGTGCTCCCGGGCGGCTCGTGCGTTCGCGGCTTCGTGCTCCGCTTCGAGGCGCTCGAGCGCTGCGTTCAGCTCCCGGCGCCGCGCATGCTGGCGCGCGGAGGCGCCGCCGGCGGCCTCCGCACGCCCGCGCAGCACGACCAGGCCACGGCCGTCGGCCAGGTCACCCTGCGGAGTCACAGCCCACCAGCCGGGCGGGAGACGAGTCCAGCCGTCGAGCAGTGCCGCCACCTCCTCGGCCACCACCGTGCGGGCAAACAGCTGCGGCAGGACCGTGCCGCCGACCCACTCGGCAAGCGTGCGCCGGCCGTTGACGGCCGCGAGGGCAGATGCCCGACCATCGTCGTCGCTCGGGCCGGCCGAGATGGCAACCAGCCGAGCCGCTCCCTTTGCCTCCGCCATCCGCTCGACCAGGTTGCCGCCTCGCCAGAGCAGCGCCTGCTCCAGCTCGCCGCCGATCAACGCCTCGATCGCGGGCCAGGTCGCCTCCGGCGCGTCGATCGCATCCAGCAAGCCGGTCCAGCCGGCCGATGCCAGTCGGGCCGCCAGGCGGCCGCCATGCTCGGCGCGCTCGCGCAGTCCCTCGAGCTCGGCTTTCAGCGCTCCAGCCCGCTCGGCCAGCTCGGATGCGTGCTGCCGAGCCTCGTCGGCCTGCGGCTTCGCCGCCTCGGCCCGCTGGCTCGCGGCGGCGTGCTCCGCGCTCGGGCGCGCAAGCCCGGCTTCGAGCTCCGACACTTCGCGGCGAGCCTCCTCCGCTGTTCTCCGGGTCTCGGCCTGCACCAGCTCGGCGCTCGCCAGCTCCGCGGTGAGACGCTCCTCGCGGGCGGCCGCCACGGCAAGCTCCTCGTTGCGGCGTGCTCCTGCCGCGATCTGCGCACTCGCACGGCGGCGCAGCTCGGCCAGCGCCTCTTCAGCTTCGAGCAGGGCAGCGTCGGCCGCGGCGAGGTCGCGCACGGCGGCGCTCCACGCCTCCTCCGCCTGCCTGGCTGCGCCCGGGCCGCGTCGGCTGCGACATCGACCGTCCCGTGAGCCAGGCGCTCCAACGCCTCAGTGATCCCGCCCTGCTCGCGTTCGGCCGAGGCAAGCTCGGCGGTCAGCTCGGCGTGGCGTCCCCGTAGCGAATCGACGCGTCCTTCGGCCCGGATCGTCGCCTCCCGCGTCGCCTCGCGGTCGCGCGAGACCTCACGAGCGGCCGCCTCCGCGGTCCAGTAGCGCGTCTCCGCCTCGGCGATCGCCTGGCGCGCGGCGTCCTCCGCCGCGCGCAGCGCTTCCAGCTGCGCCTCCGCGGCAGCAGCCCTGCGCCGAGCCTCGCCGAGTGCATCCCGGGCTGCACGCTCACGGCGGCGATGGGATTCCAGCACCAGGTCGCGTGCCCGCAGACCGAGCGCCTCGTGCTCCTCCTGGTGCTGGGCCTGCACCGCCAGCCGTCGCACCTGGGGCTTCAGCTCGGCGACCAGGTCGGTGACCCGGGTCAGGTTGTCGCGCGCTCGGCCCAGCCGGCTGAGCGCCTCGTTCTTGCGCACCTGGAGGTTCTTTACACCCGCGGCCTCTTCAAACAGCTGGCGGCGCTCCTCGGGCCTCAGCGAAAGGGCCGAGTCGACGGTGCCCTGGCCCACGACGACCAGCTCGTTGGCGCCCAGACCGCCCTCCCCGAGCAGCTCGACGACATCGCGGAGCCGAGCGCGCGCCCCGTTGACCAGGTACTCGGACTCCCCCGACCGGTAGGCGCGCCGGCCGATCGTCACCTCGCTGTAGTCAATCTGCAGCCACCCATCGGCGTTGTCGAGCGTCAGCATCACCTCGGCCATGCCCTGCGGGCGGCGGTGCTGCGAGCCCGCGAAGATGACGTCGTCGGCGCGCCGCGTGCGAAGGGAGCGATTCGACTGCTCGCCGAGGACCCAGCGCACGGCATCGGCCATGTTGCTCTTGCCGCTGCCGTTCGGCCCGATGACGGCGTTGATGCCTGACTCGAAGACGAAGCGCGTCGGATCGGCAAACGACTTGAAGCCATGGACCCGCAGCTCCCGAAGACGCGTCATCGCGGCGCCTGCAGAATCTGCAGCGCAGCCTCGGCGGCCCCCTCCTCGGCCCGCTGTCGGCTCGAGCCCGCGCCCTCCGCGATCTGGTCGCCGCCCTTGAGCCGGACCCCGACCCGAAACGCCTGCTCATGCGCGGGACCGGTGGTCTCCAGCAGCTCGTAGACAGGCTTCGTCCCGAATTGGCGCTGGCTCCATTCCTGGAGCCGGCTCTTGGCCGACTTCAGCGACTCCGCGGGCTCTCCATCCGACTCCAGGCGTGCCGCGAAGAGGCCCTCCAGCAGGTTCGTCGTTCGCTCCCCGCCCTCGGAGAGCAGGAGCGCGCCAGCGAGTGCCTCGAACGTGGCGGCCAGCAACGATGGGCGCGCGCTGCCCGCATACCCAGCCTCACCGCGGCCGAGAAGGAGGTATCGGTCCAGCCCGAGCTCGAGCGCCATCGAGGCGAGTGCGTCACGGTTGACCAGGGACGCCCGTCGGGTGGTCAGAAAGCCCTCATCCTCGTTGGGGTAGCGCTCGAAGAGAAGGCGGCTGACGACGAGACCGACGACCGCGTCGCCGAGGAACTCGAGGCGCTCGTTGTGACCGGGGACGAGCTGCGGATTCTCGTTCGAGTAGGAGCTGTGGACGAAGGCGAGCCGTATCGCCGTCGGATCCCGAAGAACGATGCCGAGCCGCTCACCCAGCTCTTCGACGCTCGGTGTCGGCATGCGGGTCGACCCCTACTGCTGGTGCTCCTCGATGTACTCCACCGCGTCGGAGACCTTCTGGATCTTCTCGGCATCCTCGTCCGAGATCTCCATCCCGAACTCCTCTTCCAGACTCATGATCAGCTCGACGAGATCGAGCGAGTCCGCGTTGAGGTCCTCTACGAAGGAGGCTGTCGGCGTAACCTCCTCCTCGTCGACGCCGAGCTGCTCGACAATGATCTTCTTGAGCCGGTCGTAGGTACCTGTACTACCCTCGGTCACCGTCAGGCTCCTCCACCCGATGATCTGGAAACGCTTCCCAGAACCCCGTTCACGAGGCGGCGGGCGGCATCTCCGGCATAGATCCGGGCGAGGGAAACGGCGTCGCTGATCGCCTCCCCGCTCGGGGTCGCGGCGGAGTATAGCACCTCGTAGATCGCGCTCCGCAGGATCGCACGCTCCACGCGACCGAGCTCGGAGAGCGGTATTGCCGGCGCCAGGGCGACGATCCGGTCGTCGATCAGCGACCGGTGTCCGGCCACGCCGGCAACGATCCCGCGCGCGTGCTCCGCGACGTCGTCGGTGACCGCCCGCTCTTCCGCCAGGCGCTCGAGCGCACGGACCGCCTGTCGCGGCCGGAAGTCCTCCTCGAAGAGCGCCATCAGCGCGAGCCTGCGCGCCTGGAGCCCGGGACGCGAACGGGTGGCGCCACGCGAGGCGGCCATGACCGCGATCAGGCCTCGCGCCGATCGATCCGCGACACGCTGCCGATCTGCGGCGGGTGGCCGCGGCTCCACTCCGCGATCTGCTCCGGGACGCCCGCGCTCGCCGCCTCGGAGGCCACCCTGATGGCGTGCTCGATCATCCGTGCCCTCGCTCGGCCATGAGTGACGATGCTCACGCCCCGTACGCCGAGCAGCGGCGAGCCGCCGTACTGCTCGTAGTCGAATCGCTCCTTGATGCGCTCGAATCCCGGCTTCAGCGCGAGCAGGGCGATCGGTGCCAGCGGTCCCTGCTGCAGGTCTGTCCGCAGTGAGCGGAAGATGTACGAAGTCAGGCCCTCGAAGAACTTGATTACCACGTTCCCAACGAAGCCATCGCAGACGACGACGTCGGCGGCGTGGCCGATCATCTCGTGCGCCTCGACGTTGCCCACGAAGTTCATCCCGGAGGCTCGCAGGCGGAGGTGCGCCTCACGCGTCAGCGCGTCGCCCTTCTCCTTCTCCTCGCCGATGTTCAGCAGGCCGATGCGGGGGCGCGACACCTTCAGCACCCGCTCCGCGAAGATAGCGCCCATGGCGGCGAACTGGACCAGGTTGTCGGGACTCGAGTCGACGTTCGCGCCGACGTCGAGCAGCATGACGGGGCCGGTCGCGGTCACCATGTGGGCGGGCAGAGCGGGCCGGTCGATGCCCTCGATGCGGCCGAGCCGGAAGATGGCGGCGGCCATCGTCGCACCGGTGGAGCCAGCGCTCACCACCGCGTCCGCTCCGCCGTCACGAACGAGATCGGTTGCAACCACGATCGATGCGCGTCGCTTGCCGCGGATCGCCTGCGCGGGATGATCTCCCATGCCGATCACCTCCGGGGCGTCGACGAATCGCACGCTCGCCGGCCGACCGCGGCCGTATTCGGTGATCTCGCGCTCGATCCTGGGAATGTCGCCGACCAGGATCACCTCATCCGCATGGCTCGCGGCGTAGTTGATGGCGCCGCGGACGACCTCGCGCGGAGCGTGGTCGCCACCCATCGCGTCGACCGCGATGCGAACCGCGCTCACTGCATCGGGTCGGGGGCGCTCGTCAGCGCTGCCCCTCGCTCGGGGTGGCCGCCTCGACCGAGACCGCCTCGCGACCGTTGTAGTAGCCGCAGGTCGGGCACACGTGATGGGCGCGCTTCAGCTCGTGGCAGTGGTCGCATTCGACGAGCGGCGGCGCACTGATCGCCAGGTGGGCGCGCCGCTCGCCCTGGCGCGCCTTCGAGACCTTTCGCTTGGGGACGCCCACGCGTGACTCCTTAGCCGATGAGGAACGGACCGATGAAAACGGGAGGCCCGAGTATACCGACTAGTCTGCGTCGTCGCCTCGCAGCAGCCTGGCCAAGGGTGCCAATCGCGGATCGGTCTCGGCTTCGGCATGAGCCCGGTGGCCCGCCTCCAGCCGCTCGCCGCATTCCGGGCACAGGCCGGGACAGTCGGGGCGGCAGAGCGGGTGCATCGGCTCGGTGAGGGCGAGCTCGTCATGCAGCACTGGGTCGAGCTCGATCTCGTGCTGCGCGGTGATGCTCAGCGCTCCCTCATCGTGCTCGGCGATCGAGAGTGGCGCTCCGGTCTCCAGATCGACGCTGGGCACGTACTCCTCGGCAATGGCGACCGTGCCCTCGTCGACGAACGGGTCGGCGCAGCGCGAACAGATCCGACGCAACGATGCGCTGACGTTGCCGCGCGCGAAGATTCCGCGGTTCGTGCGCAGGAGCTGCAGGTCCAGATCGATCGGGCCCGCGAGCTCGACATCCGGGCCGAGGGTCACGTAATGGTCGCGCAGGCGCACGAGCCTGCTCGCCCCGGCCGGCTCGCGGAGCAGGCCGGCGACGTTGAACGCGGTCATGGCCGAGCGGCGGCCCCGGCCTCCTCGGCTGCGCCGCTTTCGCTCTCGTCCCGCGCGATCGAGGAGGGCTCCGGCAGCCGATGACGCTCGTCGAGCATGTCGATCCCGCGCTTGATGCTGGTCAGGGCCTTGATGCATTCGCCCTCCAGTCGGATGAGCACGCCGGCCGCGTACTCGTCGGCGCCGCGACGAACCTCTGCCCCCTCGGCGGCCGCGGTATCCAGGATCTCGCCCGCGCGCTGCTGGGCCATCTTCACCAGCTCGCGCTCCTCAAGTAGACGCGCCGCCTGCTCCTGTGCTCGGGCGACGACTGCATCCGCATCCTCGCGCGCGCGATCGGTGATGCGGGTCGCCTCCTCGGTCACGCGCTTGGCGTCGCGCACCTCTTCGGGAACGGCGACGCGCAGCTGGTCGATCAGCTCGAGGACCGAAGCCTGGTCGAGAACCACGTTATTGGTGAGGGGCAGCTTCTTGCCGGTCGCCACCATGGACTCGAGTCGCTCGACGAGGAAGATGATGTCCGTGGCCACGCCCTCCGAGGAGACTGTGCCGCAGGTGCGACCGTCGCCGGATTATAGACCCGCCTCGGCGGCTCGCTCGCGCAGCGCGGCGGCAACCGGCGGCGGCACCATCGGGGTCACGTCTCCCCCGAACCGCGCCACCTCCTTCGCGAGGCTCGAGCTGACATAGCCAAATTCGAGCGCGGTCATGAGGAACGCGGTGTCGACCGACGGCTGCAGCTTGCGGTTCGTGAGCGCCATCTGCAGCTCCGCCTCGAAGTCGCTGATCGCTCGCAGCCCGCGCACGATGAACCCGGCATCGTGCTCGCGCGCGAAGTCGACGGTGAGCCCGTCGAAGCTGGTCACGCTGACGTGGTCTCCAAGCTCGCGCACGCAGGCCTGGATGAGGCCGACGCGCTCCTCGACGCTGAAGAGCGGCTCCTTGCGCGTATTGCTCAGCACGCCCACGACCAGCCGATCGAAGAGGCTCGCCGCGCGTCGGGCGACGTCGAGGTGGGCATTCGTCATCGGATCGAACGACCCGGGAAAGACCGCCACGCGGCTCATGGCTCCTCCGCACGCTCCAGGAACGTGAGGCCCGTCTCGCCGAATCGCCGCTCGCGCCAGGCGGCAAGGCCTCGAATCGGAGGTGGAGGTGAGCGCCAGAAGTGCTTCACCACCACCGTGGCGCCGGGCCCGAGGTGTGGCAGCAGGCGCTCGAGCGGCGCGAGGATATCACGCTCGGCGTAGGGCGGATCCACGAAGGCAAGGTCATACCGATCCCCCGGCGGCGACCCGAGGAAGCGAAGCACGTCCCGCCCGTGGACCGTGGCCAGCTCCGCGACGCGCGCTCGACGCAGGTTCTCCCTGAGCGCCGCCAGGGCGCTGCGGGCCGCCTCGACGAAGACGGCATGCTCGGCGCCGCGGGAGAGGGCCTCGATCCCGATCGCACCGCTGCCGGCATACAGGTCCAGGACGCTGGCATCCACCACGCGCTCCCCGAGGATCCCGAAGAGCGTCTCCTTCACGCGGTCCGTGATCGGCCGGGTGGCACGATCGTGCGGAGCGATCAGCAGCGATCCCGCGCGCGGCGCCGGCGATCACGCGCATCAGGCCGCGTCGCCCTCCTCCGCCAACGGCGCGAAGTCTTCGCGCATCCGCGCCAGCCCGGGGCGGAGCGCGAGGTCGGGATCCCCGGCCACCAACCGAGCCGCGAGCTCCCGCGCTCGCTCGGCAAGCGCGAGGTGACGGGGATCGAAGAGCGAGGCGACACGCAGCGGCGGCAGGCCCGACTGCTGCGTGCCGAGCACGTCACCAGCGCCGCGCAGCAGGAGGTCGGCCTCGGCGATCGCGAAGCCGTCGCTCGACCCGCTGAGCACCCGCAGGCGCTCGCGACTCCGGTCGTCGGCAGCATCGCTGAGCAGGATGCAGAACGACCGATGCTCGCCTCGCCCCACGCGACCGCGCAGCTGGTGCAGCTGGGCGAGTCCAAAGCGCTCGGCGTCCTCGACCAGCATCACCGACGCGTTGGGCACGTCGATCCCCACCTCGATCACGGTGGTGGCGACCAGGAGGTCGAGCTCCCTCGCGGCGAAGGCCTGCATCGTGGCGTCGCGATCGCTCGCTCGCTGCTGGCCGTGCACGAGCCCGATGCGAAGCTGCGGCAGCGCGGCGCGGAGCCGCTCGGCCTCCGCCTCAGCGCTGGCGGCCTCGAGCGCCTCGGACTCCACGATGAGCGGCACCACTACGAAGACCTGGCGACCGGCAGCCGCCTCGCTCGCCAGGAACGCCTGGATCCGCGGGAGGGCGCGACGATCCCGGATCTCGGTCCGGATCGGATGGCGGCCCGGAGGCAGCTCGCGAATGGTGCTGATCGCCAGGTCCCCGTAGAACGTGAGCGCCAAGGTGCGCGGGATGGGCGTCGCGGTGAGCGCGAGGACGTGCGGCTCGCGGCTTCCCCCCTTCGCCTGAAGCGCCCCGCGCTGCGCGACGCCAAAGCGATGCTGCTCGTCCACCACTGCAAGCCCGAGAGCCCGGAATGTCACCCCCTCGCTGATCACGGCATGCGTCCCGATCACGACCTCGGCCTCGCCCGCCTCGAGGGCGGCGTGGATCTCCCGCTTGCGCGGCGGCGGGGAGTGAGCCGGAGAGGAACTCGACCCGGACCCCCATCCCGCGCAGCAGTGGCTCGAGGCCGCCATGGTGCTGTCGCGCGAGGATCTCCGTCGGCGCCATCAGCGCGGCCTGCCAGCCACTGCGGCAGGCTGCCGCCAGCGCGACCGCCGCGACCGCCGTCTTGCCGCTCCCGACATCCCCCTGCAGCAGGCGCCGCATCGGCTCGCTCGTCCGCGAGGTCGGCCACGATCTCGGACGACCGCGGCGCGCTGATCGCCGGTGAGCTCGAACGGCAGCGCGCCGATGATCGCCTCGAGCTGCTCGCGCGGAACCTCGATCGCCGGCGCCAGCTGCTCGGCTCGCGCGGCGCGCGCCTGGGCCAGCGTCAGCTGCAGAGCGAGCAGCTCGTCGAAGGCGAGGCGGTCGAGCGCCGGTCGGACGTCGGCGGCGTCCTCCGGGAAGTGGACGGTGCGCAGAGCATCGGCGAGGGGCATCAGGTCGCCACGCTCGGCGGCAGTCAGCGGGTCCTCGATCAGGCGGAGGCATCGGTCGAGCACCCGCGCAAGGAGCTCACGAACCCGTCTCTGGGTGGCCCCGCCCGCCAGCGGGTAGACCGGCACCACGCGCGCGGTGTGGATCGAGGCGCTGCCCGACCGGCGAGAAGTCAGGCGCGGTGAACTGCGGCCGCCAGCCGAAGAGCGTCACCTTGCCGCTGACGATCACCTCGTCGCCGGGGTGGAGGCGCGTCTCGACGAAGCGCCGTCCGAACCAGACCGCTTCGGCGCTGCCGGTGTCGTCCGCCAGCTGGGCGATCACCCGCTGCGGCTTGCGCCCAAAGCCCTTCTCGAGCTTGACCGAGGTGATCCGCACCCGCGCGGACTGCTTCTCGTCGGGCAGCAGCTCGCCGAGGGCCCGAAGGTCGCTGAAGTCGTCGTAGCGAAACGGCAGGTGGAAGAGCGCCTGCCTGGCCGTATCGATCCCGAGCCGACGGAAGGCTCCCGCCCCGCGTGCGAGCTCGGGCAGCGCATCTCGAATCGGGCGGTCGAGGTCAGCGGCGGTCAGAGATCGCGGGGATCGTGCTGCCGTCACCATCCGCCCGCCGCCTCCAATTGCATGGCCCGATCGTAGCGTGCTAGCATCCGCTGGCTCCGGCGCCGCCGAACGCGCGCGCCGGTTCGTTCGTGAGCGGAGACCTTCCCGATGGCCCAAGAGTGCGAGATCTGCGGCAAGAAGCCGATCACCGGCTGGAACCCGCAGTCGGTCGGCATGAACCGCAAGCGCGCCCTGCGCCGCTGGCTGCCGAACCTGCAGCGCCTCACCCTCACCCGCGATGGCAGGACGATCACGCGTCAAGGCCTGCTCGCGCTGCCGCCGGACCGCCCAGAAGGTCTGACTCTAGGTCAGGCGCCGGCCAGGTCTCGATCCGAGTCGAGCACCAGCGTGAATGGCCCATCGTTGACCAGCTCGACCTGCATCGAAGCGCCGAAGCGTCCCGCTTCGACCCGGCGCTCCGGCAGCGCGCAGCCGCTCGCACGAGGCGCTCGACCAACGGCTCGGCCGCGTCGGGCGCGGCCGCGAAGGCGAACCCCGGCCGCCGGCCACGGCGCAGGTCCGCCAGCAGCGTGAACTGGCTCACCACCAGCAGCGCGCCGTCAACCTCGGCCAACGAGAGGTTGGTGCGACCTTCCGGATCGTCGAAATAGCGGAGTCCAATCAGCTTGTCGGCCATCCGGTCGACGAGCTGCGAGGTATCTCCGGAGGCGATCCCCACCAGCACGACCGCGCCCCGCTCGATCGAGCCCAGCAGCTCGCCGCTGGAGCGCACCGACGCACGCATGACCCGCTGGATGACGAGCCGCATGGGCTAGGGAGCGGCGGACGCCGATGCACCCGGCGCGGGCGTCGCGGAAGCCGTGGGAGCAGCGGAGGTCATCGGTCCGGCCGACTCGTCAGGCCGCGGCGGTGCCAGTGCCCCTTCGGTGAACCTGGCGCTCGCGTTCCAGATCATGAATCCCTTGGTGCCGTTGTCGCTGGCCGCCTTCTTCTCCGCCTCGACATCGGCAACCCCGTACGGCGGAAATTCGCCGTACCCGAAGTCCTGGATCCATGGCCGGATCTGGACCGCCAGCCCGCGGCGCTCCTGGTTCATGAGCTTCAGTGACTCGTTGATCACCTCGTAGGGATGCTGGTTCGGCACCGGAAAACCGAAGACACCCGGGCCGTAGTGGCTCGGGTAGACCATCGGCGAGAAGTAGTCGACGTAGGGCATGATCACCTCCGGCCGCTGCCCGATCCCCTG
Organism: uncultured Chloroflexia bacterium; assembly: GCA_963799675.1. Lineage (GTDB taxonomy): Bacteria > Chloroflexota > Limnocylindria > QHBO01 > QHBO01 > JALYSK01. Next base: position 35,926 of record CAWCXQ010000005.1, on the reverse strand, counting down.
GTCGTCGGGAACGATGAAGGCGATCGGGAAGCAGTCGGCCGAGAGGAAGGCCTTGCGATGCGCGAGCGCGTCGCTCACGACGCGCAGCACTCGCCGGATGGCTGGCAGGCGGAACCGACTGGGTGTTCGGCAGGTTCGTGTCGGCCACGTCATACGGGCCGTCGCTGAAGAAGCGGATGTAGTCGAGCTGCACCTCATCGAAGCCCTTGTCCGCCAGGTCGCCGGCGATCGCGGCCAGGTATTCAGCGACCCCGGGGCTGATGGGTCGAGCCAGATGCCGCCGATATTGTCGGTCCACGGCTTGCCGGTCGCGGCGTTCTTGACGGCCAGGTCGGGACGCGCCGCGCCGAGGGTGTTGTCCTTCATCGAGACCATGCGTGCGATCGTGTAGATGCCGCGCTTCTTGAGCTCGGGCAGCAGCTTGTCGAGCTCGAAGAGCGGATGCTCCATCACCGATCCGACCTGGCGCGCGATCGGCAGGTCGGTCGCCCAGTACAGGTTCCCGCCTGTCTCCTTCACGTCGATCACCATCGCGTTGATCTCGGTGCGGTCGATCAGGGCGAGCATCTCGTCAAGCCGTCCCGGTGCCTCGAAGACCGCGGCGGGGGCGTACAGCGCATGCGCCTCGAACGGCTCGAGGGCGACGTTCTTGGTCATCTGCGCGTCGATCGGGATCTCCCCCAGCCGATAGCCCGGCATCTTGTAGATCAGGGTCCCTTTCTCGGGGACGCCCGCCAGCTCGTAGGCGCCTCGCGCGTCGGAGCGCGCCACCGCCGCCTCCCCGTCCACGAAGACGCGGACGCCTTCCAGCGGCTTACCGTCCGCATCACTGACGATCGCCGCTCAGGACGTTCGAGCGCAGCTCGATGCGCAGGTCCCCGCTGGCGGGAACGGTGCCCTCGGCGGGATCGAATCCCATCGCCGAGGCATCGACGCGGGCGCCACGCAGCGCGGTGACCGCAACCGTGCCGTCTGCGCCCGTGCTCAGCTTCGAGCCGCCGACCTTGCAGCGCCGCCCCGGGAATCGGCTCGCCGCTGCCTCGCGCCACGGCTGATACGGTCAGCGCGCGCGGCTGCTCCGGCGTGGGCGCAGGAGTCGGCACGAACGGCAGGTTCGGCTGGCCGCATGCGGCGAGAAGCAGCAGGATCGCCATCCCCACGGCAACCCGCCGGGCGGCCACCGAGTAGCGGCTCATCGATCGGTGCCGGCGGGGGCAGCGACGGGTCGCGCGGTGCCGGCCACGGCGGCGGCGCGAAATGCCTCCACCGCTGGACCCAGCGCGCCGGGCGCGCCGTACAGGGCACTGCCGGTCACCAGCACCTCGCCCACCGGCGGCATGTGCGGCCCCGATCGTCTCCAGGTTCACGCCGCCGTCGACCGCGATCGGCAGCGAAAGGCCCCTCCGATCCGTCTCGTCGCGCAGCCACGCGAGCTTGGGGAGCACCTCCCGGATGAACGCCTGTCCGCCGAAGCCGGGATGGACCGTCATCACCAGCAGCAGGTCCACGGCATCCAGGAACGGCAGCACCGCATCCGCGGGAGTCTCGGGATTGATGGCGATCCCGGCCTGTCGCCCCGCCTGGCGGATCGCGCCGATGACGCGAGCGGCGTCGTCGTCGGCCTCGACGTGGAAGACGATCAGGTCGCTGCCCGCCCGGGCAAAGCGCTCGACGTACTGGAGCGGCGCACTGATCATCAGGTGGGCGTGGAACGGGAGGACGGAATGCGGCCGCAGAGCCTCGACCACGACCGGCCCGAAGCTGATGTTGTCGACGAAATGGCCGTCCATCACGTCGAGGTGGATCGAGTCGACGCCTGCCGCTTCTGCCCGCTCGACGTCATCACCCAGCGCGGAGAAGTCCGCGTTCAGGATGCTTGCGCTGATCTGCGCTCCGCTCATCGGGCGGCGACCGCGTCCCTGGCAGGCTGGGCCGGCCGCGGCAGCTCCCTGCCTGCGAGCTGGGCGTGCAGCTGGCCGCAGGCGGCGTCGATCTCTCGCCCGCGGGTATCGCGGACGGTGACGGTCACGCCAGCGCGACGCAGGGTGGCGACGAAGCGGTCGATCCGGAAGCGCGGCGAGCCGCTCCAGCGCGAGCCGGGGGTCGGGTTGAGCGGGATCAGGTTGACGTGGCTGCGCCAGCCGGAGGCGAGCGCTGCCAGCCCGCTGGCCTGCTCCTCGCCATCGTTCATGCCGTCGATCATCACGTATTCCAGGCTCACGCGCCTGCCCGTGCGTGCGGCGAAGGCGCGGCCCGACGCGATCAGCGCCTCGATCGGCCACTTGCGGTTGAGGGGCACGAGCTCGTCGCGGAGCGCATCGGTCGCGGCGTGCAGGCTGATGGCGAGGTTCACCTGCGGGAGCTCGTCGATCATCCGCTCGATCCCGGGTACCACGCCGGAGGTGCTGAGCGTGATGTGGCGTGCGCCGATCCCCAGGCGCGCCGGATCGTTCAGCAGCCGGATGGCCGCGAAGACTCGATCGGTGTTGTTCAGCGGCTCCCCCATCCCCATGAAGACGATGTTGTAGTGCCCGCTGCGCGAGCCTGGCCGCCAATCGGCTCCGAGCGCCCGCCAGGGCTGCCGATGCCAGTGCATGACCTGGTCGACGATCTCGGCCGGCGTCAGCTGGCGCGCGAAGCCGGCCTGGCCGGTGGCACAGAAGGGACACCCAACCGCGCAGCCGGCCTGGCTCGAGATGCAGATCGTCGTCCGCTCGCCGCTGGCTCCTCTGGATGGATAGCGCATCAGGACCGATTCGACGCGCTGTCCGTCGTGGAGCTCATGCACCGCCTTGGCGGTGAGGCCGGAGTCCGCGGAGAGGACGTGGCTGGCCGCGATGCTGCTGAACGCGAACCCGTCCGCCAGGTCGCCGCCGCAGCGCGGCAGGCAGGTCGGTCAGGTCGGGAAAGCCGGCAACCTCGGATCGGCTGAGCCCGAGGAGCACCTGGCCCGCCCGAAACGCGGGCTCGCCGCGGGCCGTGAGCCACGCGGCGAGCGCTTCGGGGCAACCTCGCTGATCGCCGGCGGGGTGCCGGCGAGCGGCAGCTCAGTCACGGCGCCCCATCAGGATGAACAGGTAGTACAGGAACGTGAGCAGCGCGGTGAGCGCCGAGGCGACGTAGGTCCATGCCGCGGCTTTCAGGACGTCGCGCGCGCCGTCCTGCCGCTCGCCCGCCATGCCGAGGCTTCCCACGAAGGCAAGCGCCTTCCCGGAGGCACCGATCTCCACCGGCAGCGTGACGAAGGTGAACACGACGGCCGCGCCGAACGCGATCAGGCCCAGCCAGGCGAGGCCCAGGATATTCAGGAACAGGCCCCCGAAGAGCAGCCACGGGCCGATCCCGGAGCCGAGCTGCACCGCCGGCACGATCGCCTGGCGAACCGTCATCCAGGGATCATGCTGCCGATCCTGCAGCGCGTGGCCGACCTCGTGGGCGATCACCGCCGCGGCCGCGACGGAGAGCGCCTGGCCGCTGGCGGGGAATGCCACGGCTCCCTGCTGTGGGTCGAAGCTCCCGAGCTCGGGACGCCCGGAGACCGCGGCGCTGACGCGCAGCACCTTGCCGCGGGGGTCGTAGTGATCGGTCAGCTGTCCCGGGACCGGCTCGATTCGAACGTCCGTGAGACCCTGTCGATCAAGCAGCCGGCGAGCGAAATCGAACGGCTCGAGGTTGATTCCGGAGTCCACCTTCGACCATTTCGCGTACGTCGACTTGACCCGCCAGGCCGCCCATCCGGTGATGGCAATGCCGGGCACCAGGACCATTGCGATGTAGAGGAAAAAGCTACCCATTGTTCGTCTGCCGCCTCCTTTGGACGGCCGATCGAGTATAGCCGAGGCACTCTTGCGCTCCGGTAATAGACCGATGAAGCTCCCGACATCTGCCACGGCACGCGACCTGCGGGGAAGAGCCGGAACACCCACGCAAATCAGTCACGGGAGGCAGACCGACATGAAGCTGCTTGAACGGATCCGGGGCGACCTGGATGAGGCCGGCAATCGCGGCCGCCGCGGCCTGGCGCGCGGCAGCGATCGCGCCCGCGCGGTGCGCGCGCGAGTCACCGGCGAGGATCGGCCCGGGATCGCGGGTCGCCTGATGCTGGCCCTGGGAGCCGCGCTCGGCGGCGCCCTGGCTGCCTTCGCGCTCGATCCGGAACGCGGGCGCGCTCGGCGCGCGCGCATCGCGGACCAGGCGGGGGCCATGGCCCGTCATGCGACCGCGGAGATCGGGCGACTCAGCCGACGCGGCCGATCCCTGGCAGCCGGCAAGCTCCAGGCAGCCCGCAACCACGGCCGCGCGGCGACGATGCCGAACGATGCGGCGCTCGCCAACAAGGTGGAGAGCGAGCTGTTCAGCGATCCGCAAGTCCCGAAGGGCCAGATCAACGTCAACGTCGAGCAGGGCACGGTCGTCCTCCGCGGCGAGCTGGCGAGCAAGGAGGAGATCGATCAGATCGAGGCGCGCGTACGACGCATTCCGGGCGTGTGGGAAGTCCGTAACCTGACGCACACCGCCGACGCACCCGCCCCGACCGCCCGCTCGTCGCGCTGACTATTCGGGGGCCGCCGCCCCCAGCAGAACGTGGTCGCGCCCGAGGCCGCGCTGCCAGTCGCTGGCGGGCATGGCCGGGCGTCCTTCGGGCTGGACGAGGTCCAGCACGAGCGTCCCCGTCCCGCACGTGACCCGCGGCGGATCGCCGGGAAGCACTGCGCCGACCGGCACGCCGTCGATGCCCGGTCCGACTCCGCCGCGACGGATGTGCAGGCGGCGGCCGTCAATCGTGGTCCACGCGCCCGGCCACGGCTGAAAGGCTCGCACCTGCCGGTCGATCTCAACCGCCGACCGTCGCCAGCGAATCCAGCCGTCCGCGCGGGTGAACGGGCGAACCAGCGTTGCGAGGCGCTCGTCCTGCGGCGTCGCCTCCAGATCGCCGGTCGCCCATTGCGCCAGGAGGGGCGGCACATTCTCCGCCGCCAGCTCAGCCAGCCGAGCCTCGAGCTCGGGAGTCTCTTCCCGCCCGCGGAGCGCCAGCCGCCACTGGGCGACGATTGGGCCCGCGTCGAGACGCTCGACCATCTCCATCAGGCTCACGCCACCACTCTCGTCGCCGGCCAGAATCGTGGCCGCCACCGGCGCAGCACCGCGATGCCGCGGCAGGAGCGAGGGGTGGACGTTCAGCGGCGGCCGGTCCGCGATGCGGAGGAGATCGCTCGGCACGAGCTGTCCGTAGGCGACCAGCAGCAGCCCGTCAGGGGCGAAGCCGCTCAGGAGCGACCGGGCCTCATCCGAGCGGAGCCGACGCGGAGTCTCGACCCGCAGCCCGGCGGAGCGCGCCAACGCCGCGATCGGAGACGGCCGGAGGGCGAGACCGCGCCCGGCGGGCCGGTCAGGCTGGCTGATGACGAGAAGGTCTGAGGCGAGCTCCGGCAGGCGTGCGAGGAGCGGGACGCCGAGGGCGCCCGTCCCGAGGAAGGCGACGCGACCGATGCCGCCCACTAGATCCCGGCGGCCGTCTCTTCCTGCACCTCGCTCGGCCGTTCGCTCACGCGCACCAGCTCTTCGAGCGACTCGAGGTAGTCGATGTAGAGGACGCCGTTGAGGTGATCGATCTCGTGCTGCAGGGCACGCGCGAAGAGCTCCTCCCCTTTGACCCGGAACTCCTTCCCGTGCCGATCCCTGGCCTTGACGGTGACCTTGGCATGCCGCGCCACCTCGGCAACGAAGCCGGGGATTGAGAGGCAGCCCTCCCAGTCGACGATCTCGCCTGAGCCCTTCACGAGCTCCGGGTTGACGAGCTCGGTGACCTTCTCCTCGAGCTCGATGACGGCGACCTGCAGCGGGACGCCGATCTGGTTCGCAGCCAGGCCGACTCCCGGTGCGTCGCGCATGGTCTCGAGCATGTCGTCGAGGAGCCGCGCAAGGCTGGGGTCGAAGCTCGTCACCTTCTTTGCGCGCTCGCGCAGGATCGGCTCTTCGGCAGTCAGGATGCGGCGGATCACCATCGGCGCATTGTACCGATGCGGCCAGCGACCTACAGAAGCGACTCCGGGTCAACGTCGATCGCCACACCGGGAGGGACGCGCTCGAGGGCGGACATGCGGCTTGCCGGATCAGGAGCCCGCACCACGACCTGAAATCGCCAGCGATTCGCTCGCCGGGCGACGTAGGCCGGCAGCGGCCCGAGCGTCTCGACCCCGGCACCCGCCACCGCGTCGGCTGCGCGGCGCCCGCGCTCTTCGCCGCGGCCCCGATCGGCGTCGACGATCAGCAGTCGCGCGAGGACGCTGAACGGCGGATAGCCGAGCAGGCGACGCCGAGAGAGCTCCTCGTCCGCGAAGCCATCGACGTCCAGGCGGGCCGCCGCGCGCACGGCGTAGTGGTCGGCGGCGTACGTCTGGATGATCACGCGTCCGGGCATCGGACCGCGGCCGGCACGCCCTGCCACCTGGGCGAGCAGCTGGAACGTGCGCTCCGGGGCTCGGTAGTCGGGCAGGTTGAGCGTGACATCGGCAGCGACCACCGCCGCCAGCGTGACTGCGGGAAGATCGAGCCCCTTCGCCGCGAGCTGGGTGCCCACCAGCAGGTCGATCCGGCCGTCGCGGAAGTCGTCATACACGGTCTCGAATCCGCGGCGCTCGGACAGGGCGTCGGAGTCGAGGCGGGCCACCCGCAGCTGCGGGAAGCGCCCGCGCAGCTCAGCCTCGACGCGCTGGGTTCCGGCCCCGAAATACCGGATGCGCGCGCTCGCGCAGCGAGGGCAACGATCGGGAGCCAGCCCGGATCGGCCGCAGTGGTGGCACCGCAGCGAGGCGCCCGAGAGATGGAAGACGAAGGGCAGATCGCAGTCGGGACAGCGGAGCGACTCGCCGCAGTCGCGGCACAGCACGAATGTCGCTGCGCCGCGGCGGTTGATGAGGAGGATCCCCTGCTGGCGACCGGGCTCCAGGCCGCCGAGCCCATCGGCCAGGGCCCGAGAGAAGATCGACCGATTTCCCGCGGCGAGCTCAGCTCGCATGTCGACGAGCTCGATCGCCGGCGCGCTTCCGACGCGGCGCTCGGCCAGGATGGCGCGTTCGGCGTGCCCCCCTCGGACCGCGGCCAGGGTCACGAGATCCGGCGTCGCGCTGCCGAGGACCACGCGTGCACCGGTCAGCCGCGCTCGGCTGCGCGCCACCCAGCGAGCGTCGTAGCGCGGCGTCCGGTCGGACTTGTATCCCCCGTCGTGCTCCTCGTCGACGATGATCAAGCCCAGTGCCCCGAGCGGGGCGAAGACCGCCATCCGGGTGCCGACCACCACGCGCGCCTCCCCACGCAGGATCCGCCACCACTGGTCGTGCCGTTCCCCGGCGGAGAGGCCCGAGTGAAAGACCGCCACTTCGTCGCCGACGAGCGCCGCGACGCGGTCAGCGAGCTGAGGAACGAGCGAGATCTCCGGCACCAACACGATGCTGCCGCGGCCCGCCTGGAGCTCCTCCCCCAGCGCGGCCAGGTAGACGTCGCTCTTGCCCGACGCGGCCACCCCCTCGAGCAGCAGCTCCCCGCCGGGCGGCAGATCCGAGATCGCGGCCAGGGCCGCGACCTGCTCGTCCGCGAGCGCGTGTCGGCTCGGTGGCCGGGCCCCACGGTGCGCGAGCGGGTCGCGCTCCACGGCCCGCTCGATGAGCTCGACCAGCCCGCGCTGCGCGAGGCGTCGCGCAGGCCCCAGCAGCGTTCCGGCGTCGATCGCGAGCTCCGCGGCCAGCTCAGGGATCGAGCGCTCGCCGTCGCCGAGGGCCGCCAGCAGCGCGCGCTGGAGCGAGGCGCCTCGCCCCGGCTCTCCATCCCCCACGCGGCGCACGAAGCGCACCATGCGGGGCCGCTGGCCCGGGGGTCGAAGCGACCAGAGCGGACGGATGGCACCGGCGCGGCGCAGGCCCTCGACCCAGCGCTGCCCCTCGCCATCGGGCGCCATCCTGCGCAGCGCGGCGTCCTGCACGATGGCCTCCAGCCCCGGGAGCGATTCCTTATCGAGGATCTGCCAGCGCCGCTCGAGGCGCGACTCGAGCCCGGGCGGCAGCATCGCCGCCAGCGTGACGCCGAGCGGCGCCCGGTAGTAGACCGACACCTCTTCGGCGAGGGCCAGCAGGTCCGGCGTCAGCACCGGCTCCGAGACGACAGCCTCGACCGGTTTGAGCTCGGCGCCCGCGTCCGCCTCGCCCGGCAGCAGATAGCCCAGCGCCAGGCGACGGCCATAGGGAACGAGCAGCAGCGAACCCGGCGCAACGGGCTCCAGCTCGGCGGGAAGTCGATAGCTGAACGTACGCTCCGGCCGGTCCGCCACCGCCTCCACCGCGACGCGGATCGTGCGGTCGCTCAGATGCGCACGCGACGCGGCGGGTCGCGGCGCGCCTCCGCCTGGATGATCTCCCAGATATGATCCGCCGCCTCTTCGGCGTGCCCCGTCTCGTTCACCACCGTGTAGTCATAGTCGTCCGCGCCGGCCATCCACCGCTGGGCGTCGTCGCGCCGACGCGCGAGGCTGTCGGCGGTCTCCGAACCGCGGCTCTTGAGGCGCTGGTCGAGGTCGTCGATCGAGGGCGGCATGATGAAGATGAGGAGCGCATCGGGCACCAGTCGGCGAATGGAGCGCGCTCCCTGGGGATCGGGCACCACCACCGCGTCGCGGCCGGCGGCGAGGATCCCGCGCACCTGGCCGACCGGGGTGCCGTACCAGTTGCCGTGGACCTCCGCCCACTCGAGCAGGCCACCGTTGTCGCGGAGCTGCGCGAAGTCGTCCGCGCACAGGAAGTGGTAGTGCACGCCGTTCGTCTCGTCGGAGCGCTGCGGCCGGGTGGTCGCCGTCACGATGGGCACGACCTGCGGGTGTCGCCGGGCCAGCTCGGCGACGATCGTGCTCTTGCCGACACCGGATGGCCCTGAGACCACCACCAGCATCGGGTTCGGGAACGTCATCCGCTTGCGGTCGATCATGCAGGCTCCCCGACCTCGGCTCCGGTGCGGGTCGGTAGCCGTTTGCTGCCGAGGCCGATCTCGTCGAGGGCTGCCTGCAGGTCAGGCGGCAGGGCGCTCCAGGCATGCACGGGCGCGCCGTCGGCCGGCCGTCGCACCCCGAGGCGGGCCGCGTGCAGGAACTGCCGATCGAGCGCTCCAGGCCCCAGTCCCCCGCCGTAGCGCAGGTCGCCGACGATCGGCAGCCGGAGGAAGGCGAGATGCGCACGGATCTGATGGGTCCGCCCGGTGAGCGGATGGAGGACAAGGAGGCTGTGGCCCGCCCCGCTGTCGAGCACCTCGTACTCGGTGGTCGCGGCGCGGCCGTCCGCCGTGACACCCATCTTCCAGGCTCCCGCGGCGCGTCCGATCGGTGCCTCGATGCGGCCGCGTGGGGCCGGAGCGGAGCCGCGGACGAGCGCGACGTACTCCTTCTCCACCGTCCGCCGCCGGAACTGGTCCATCAGGCTCGCCTGGGCGGCATCGGTCTTGGCCACGGCCATCAGGCCCGAGGTCTCCTTGTCGAGCCGATGCACGATTCCCGGCCGCTCGAGGCCGGCGATCGCGCCGAGCACCTCTCCCCGGTCCCGCGCGCGTCCGAGCAGTGCGTTGACGAGGGTCCCGGTGCGATTTCCCTGGGCGGGGTGCACGACGAGCCCGGCGGGCTTGTCGACGATCAGCATCCCGGCATCCTCGTAGACGACCGAGAGCGGGATCGACTCCGGGAGGATCGTGGGGTCGGGAGGGGCGGAGAGCTCCACGGCGATCGACTCGCCGCCGGCGAGGCGATCGCTGGCGCGCGCGCGCCGACCGTTCACCGTCGCCCGTCCGTCGGAGATGAGCCGCTGGGCGTGGGCGCGGCTGATGCCGGCCGTGGCGCTGACGGCCAAGTCGAATCGCCCCGCGGTTGCCGTGCCCGTCACCACGCGATCGCCGAGCGCGTGGCTCAAATGCCGGCCTCCTGCCGCCGTCGGTCAGTGAGGAAGAGGTACGCGACCAGGAGGCCGATCCCGACCACGATCGAAGAATCGGCCACGTTGAAGGTGGGCCACCGGATATTCCCGATGCCGACCGAGATGAAGTCGGTGACGTAGCCGTATCGGACACGATCCACCAGGTTGCCCGCGGTCCCGCCCAGGATCACGCCCAGGAGCACCTGCAGCCACGGGTTCCGACCCCGGAACGTGCGGTGGAAGTAGACGATCATCCCGAAGGCCAGCACGGTGACGGCCAGGAACAGGAGCGTCCCGCCCTGGAAGAGACTGAAGGCTGCGCCGCTGTTGCGGACGTTCCAGAGCTGAACGAGATCCCCGACGATCGAGATCCGCTCATTCAGGCCGACTCCGGTCGCCACCAGCGCCTTGCTCGCCTGGTCGGCGGTGAAGACGACCGCGGCGGTGGCGAAGAGCAGCACGGGCTCCATCCAGCGGGTGCCGCCGTGGACGGCATCGGTCCTCATCGTCCGACTAGCGTACGCGATGCTCCCGCTCGTGCGCTGATCAGCGCACGCCGCGGACGGCGAGGCGGAGACTCGCTCCGTCCAGCTGCGCTTCCTCGCTGCGGTCGGCGTCGTCGACCCGGCCGCCCAGCACGAGCTCCGTGGCAAGGATCTCCTCCGCCAGCCAGGCGCGGTGCGGCTCCAGCCGGGCGACCAGCCGAGCATCCCCGTCGACGCTCGCGACGATCCGGTCGCTGATCCGATAGCCAGCCGCCTTGCGCAGGGCCTGCAGCCGGTGGGCGACCTCGCGGGCGATCCCCTCCGCAAGGAGCCCCTCATCGAGCTCGGTGTCGAGGGCGACGAGCAGATCACCGTCGGTCGCAACCTCGTGACCAGGACGCGCGCGCGATGTCAGGTCGAACTCATCCGCCTCGAGCGTCACGCCGCCCACCTCTGCTCTCCCGTCATCGAGCAGTCGCCATGCCCCGCTGCGAGCGCCGGCCATCACGGCAGCCACCGACCGACCGTGCCGCGGCCCGATCACCGGCAGCAGCGGATAGAGGGTCCGCTCCACCATCCTCGACTCGTCGGAGATGAGCTCGAGCCGCTTCGCGTTGAGCTCGTCGAGGATCTCCTCGGTCAGCCCGTCGTCCTCGCCGAGGGTCGCGCTCGCCCGCGCCGGGCAGCTTGACGCGCACCGCCGAGAGCGGCTGGCGCACCTTCAGGCCCGACGCGGCGCGTGCAGTCCTGCCGAGGCCGACGATCCGTCGCGCCAGCGTCATCCGTTGTTCGGCGGCGCGGTCCGCCCGTCCGTGGGCAACCGGGAAGTCGGCAAGGTGGACGCTGTCGGTCGCGTCCTTGTCCACGGACACGACGAGGTTCTGCCAGAGCGCATCGGCGAGGTGCGGAACGATGGGCGCCAGCAGGCCACTGACCGTGACGAGCACCTCGTGCAGGGTCGCGTATGCGGCCCCCTTGTCGGCATCGAGCTCGCCCTTCCAGAACCGGCGCCTGTTGCGCCGGACGTACCAGTTCGACAGGTCGTCGACGAACGCCTCGATCGCCCGGCAGGCGGCGGCGGCGTCGTAGGCGTCCAGCGCGCCGCGCGACCTCGGCGACCAACGAGTCGAGGCGCGACAGGATCCATCGGTCCAGGAGGGTTCGGGCCTGGCGTCGCCCACCGTCGATGGAGACCAGCCGTCGAGCGTGGCGTAGGTCACGAAGAAGCTGTAGGTGTTCCACAGCGGCAGGAAGAAGCGGCGGACCACCTCGTGCGCGGGGCCGTAGCCGAAGTTGAGGTTGACCGCCGGGTTCGCGGCGGCATACATCCAGCGCATGACGTCGGCGCCCAGCTGCTCGGCGGCTTCGTCGAAGGGGATCGAGTTGCCCTTGCTCTTGTGCATCTCCTCGCCGTGCTCGTCGCGAACGAGCGCATAGCCGAAGAGCGTGCGCATCGGCGGCCGGCCGGTCATCACCGTCGACATCGTGAGCAGCGCATAGAACCAGTTGCGGAACTGGCCCGGGAATGACTCGGTCACGAAGTCGGCCGGGATACCACTCCTCCCAGTACGCGCGATCGCTCGTTCCAGCGCATGGTCGACAGCGCCACGATCCCGGCATCGAGCCAGGGATTGCCGACGTCTCGCGTCCGACGAGCGTCCCGCCGCACGTCGCGCAGGCGATCTCCACCGCGTCGATCCAGGGCCGATGCGGCGTATGGCCCTCGAACGCATCCCAGCCCGCGACCGCGCGCTCGCGCAGCTCCTCGCGCGAGCCGATCACCTCCCAGGCCGACACACTCGGAGCACTCCCAGATCGGCAGCGCCAGCCCGTAGTACCGCTTCTTGCTGATCATCCAGTCGCCCATGTTGCGCAGCCAGTCGATCTCGCGCTCCTCGAGGCCGATGCCCGGTGGCAGCCAGGTGACCTTGTGCGTGACCTCGCTGACCGGCTCGCGCAACGGATCCAGTCGCGATGAACCACTCATCCACCAGCCGGAAGAGGAGCTGGGTCCCGCAGCGCCAGCAGTGCGGGTACGAGTGCTCGTACTGCTCGCTGGCGACCAGCAGCCCCTTCGCCTCCAGGTCCGCGAGAACGTCGTCCGCGAGGTCCACCGCGTGCTCGCCGGCGGCACCCGCGAAGCGGCCACTCTGCCAGCCGTAGCCTTCGCGGAAGACGCCGGACTCGTCGATCGGATCGAGCACCGCGAGGCCGTGCTCCTTGGCGAGCGCGAAGTCCTCCTGGCCGCAGCCAGGAGCGATGTGGACGATCCCGGTGCCCTCCTCGTCAGAGACCTCGGTCCACGGGATCACCCGGTGCTCGACGCCCCCGGCAACCGGCAGGTCGTCGATACGGCCCGGCATAGGTCAGCCCGACAAGCTCGGCACCGAGGACCTCGCGCACGATCTCAGCGTCGCCGGCGACGCGAGCGCGTGAGCCGTGCGAGATCCACCAGCGCCCTCCGCTCGGAGCGGCGACCAGCTGATAGGTGAGGGCCGGGTTGACCGCGGCGGCGACGTTCGCGGAGAGGGTCCAGGGCGTCGTGGTCCAGACGAGGAGCGACTCGCCATCGTGTCCCTCGCTGGTGATCGGCAGCCGGAGCGTGACCGCGAGGTGGCGGACGTCGGCGTAGCCCTCCGCTGCCTCCATGTTGCTGATCCCGGTGCCGCAGCGCGGGCACCAGGGCATCACGTCGTGACCGCGGTGGATCAGCCCGCGTCGATGGCATTCCGCGAGGAACGCCCAGATCGTGTAGTTGTTCTCTTCGGAGTTCGTGTAGTAGCTGTGCTTCCAGTCCATCCACATCCCGAGCCGCTGGCTCTGCTCGGTCTGGATCTCCGCGAACCGGTCGACGCGCGCCTTGCAGCGCTCGACGAACCGGTCGATGCCGTACTCCTCGATCTGCCGCTTGTTGTTGAAGCCGAGCTCCCGCTCAACCTCGACCTCGATCCAGAGACCCTGGCAGTCAAAGCCGTTCTGGTAGCGCTGCCGCTCGCCGAGCATGGTGTGGTAACGCTGGTAGAGGTCCTTGTAGGTGCGGCCCCAGGCGTGGTGCACGCCCATCGGGTTATTGGCGGTGATCGGTCCGTCGAGGAAGCTGAAGCGCCGCTCTGACGAGCCATTGCGTGCGAGGTAGCGCGCCACGGTATCGCGCTGCCGCCAGACCTCGATCGTCTCCCGCTCGAGGCTGGGAACATCCAGCTGGCTGCTGACCGGCTTGAACACCCGCTCTCCCAACAAAAAGCCCGTCCCTGATCCGGGACGGGAAGCTGCTTCCCGCGGTACCACCCGCGCTTGACCGATGCCTCAGATCGGGCATCGATCCCCTCGTCGCCGCTGCAGGCCCGCCGAGCGCGGACCGATGCGGCCGCCGGCGCTATCGGGTGGCGCACCCGGGAGGCGTTACCACGGCACCGCGCCGCTTGGCACCTCCGGCTCGGGAGGGATGGTCCGCGTCGTCGCACCGCCCGCTCTCACCGCTCTCGGGCTCGCTGTGGCGCGCGTCGCACACGCGAACGCTGGCTCCGTCTCAGCCGCATCTTGTCGTCAGGCCGATCGTCGCAGCGGGCGCGTCGCCTGTCAATCGGGCTCAGACGATGAGCGACCGTCCGATCAGCAGCAGCGCACCCAGCCCACTCAAGAGCACGAGGCCGACCAGCCGCGGCCAGGCGGCGCGCGCCATGAGCGCGCCGAGGGTCGCGACCGGGCCGGCCAGTGCCACGGACAGGATCAGGAGACGGGTCGAGCTCGTGTCGTCTCCGAGACGCCCGCTCAGCCCTGCTGTGGCCCACACGAGCACCGAGGCGAACATCGGCACGAGCGTCACGAGCAGGCTGCCCGACGGGCGTCGCGCGGCGAGAGCGGCCATCCAGGCGGGGCGAGACCACTCCGTCCGCGGCCGGGGCCGTACCCGACGCGGCCTGCGCGCACCGGCGCGGGGGACCGCCTCGAGCGCCTCCTCTCCAGGCTCTGCGGCCGGCGGGATGCCCGTCTCCGGTGGGGCTGCCGCAGCCCGCTCCGCCGCCAGCCGCGCCTCGAGCAGCGCCCGCTCGATGCCGGTCAGCGCCGGTGGTAGGAGGGCTGCGGCGACCGGCTCGGCTCGGATCGTGGGACGCTGGCCGAAGCGGCCGGTCATCTCGTCGAGCCGCTGCTTCACCCGCGCCGCGCCGGCAAGGGCGGCGAGCAGCTCGTCCTCGGAGGCGGGGGCGATCGCAAGCCGCCCGCGGTCGGTCGGCACCGCGATCACCGACCGCGACGGCGCAAGGCGAATGAGCTCGATCTCCTCGCTGTTCCGCAGCCGTGCCGCACCCAGGCCCCAACCCAGCATCCCGAAACGCGGCCGCAGCGGCGAGGCCGACGGACCGCGAACCGCGATGCGCGTCACGGGGCCGCGCAGCAGCACGTAGCGTCGCTCGCCGCCGAGCCAGTGCAGCCGCAGGACGGCGAGGTCCACCTCCAGCCGAACGCTGAGGAGGCTCGCGGCGAAGAGGAACGCCACGAGGATGGCCACTCCCCCGGCCACCAGCGCCGCGATCCCGGCGCTCCCCGCTTTCCGTCAGCCGCGACGCGGCGGCGATCAGAAGGAGACCCACCGCCGCGAGGATCGCCGCCGGGAGCAGCAACCGCCACGTCGAGCGCGCCAGGCGGACCTGCGCGATGACCGCGGGCTCCTCCGGCATGGGCGGCTGGCTCCTCAGACCTTTTCTGTGACGCGGTACTCGAGATAGCGGCCAGTCAGCAGCCGCGTCTGGGCGTCGAGCGCGGGCAGGTTGCTGAAGAAGATGCCCACGAAAGGCAGCGCGAGCCACTGCGCGTAGCTGGCCACCCGCTTGAGGCGCCCCCAGGCCGCCGGTCGCAGCGGCACGATCCGGTGCTCGACCCAGATCAGGACGACGAGCGAGATGAGCGCGATCGAGAGCATCGTGCTGGCGTAGAGCGGGAGGTTCTGCCCCAGCGTCGTCTCCGCGAACGCCGGGTTGATGAGCAGCGGCACCGTCGCGCCGAACATCACCACGAACGGTGCGATCGCCCAGTTGATGTGCTCGCCGAAGAGGTTGACCACGCGCCAGACCCGGGAGCCGAGCGGGATCTCAGGATGGCGGATCGCGTTCTGCACGACGTAGGGAATATCGGTCACGCCCCACGCCCAGCGACGTGCCTGCGTGTACTGCTGGGCCAGCGACCGCCAGTAGCTGCGCGCCCGCACCGCATCCCCATAGATCGGGATGAAGAGCGGGACCGCACGGAACCGGTCTCCATAGGTGAAGTAGCTCTTCCAGTAGAAGCGGCTGTCCTCCGGAATCGCATCCGTCGCCCAATAGCCGACCTCGTGCACCAGGTTGAGCGTGGTCGAGTAGCTCCCGAAGCTCTGCAGCTTCTCCGGCAGGACGCTGCGCCACATCTGCAGCTGGGTCAGCACCGCGGCGAAGAGACGAACGAGGAGCGGCGCCTCCCACAGGTTGTTGTGGAAGTACGGGATCGGCTGGTAGAGCTGGGTCTCCCGCCGCGGATCGGTGACGTGCATCCAGGTGAGGTAGGCGAAGTACTGGGGATGGACCCGGTAGTCGGCGTCGAGGTCGGTCACCAGGATCCGCTGCGGATCCATGCCTCGCTCGCGAACCAGGAGCCGATACAGGTACCGCCCGCCCCAGGCCATGGCGCTCGACTTGCCGATCACGATCCCCGGCTCGAGCGGATCGAGGATGTGGATGAAGTCCGCAAACTCCCCGGCGAACTCGTCCCGCAGCGCCGCGACGTTCGCGATCCCCGAGAGGTCGGTCTCGCGCGTGATGATCGCAACGATCCGCCGATCGCGCGGCCAGGCCGTCTGGGCCAGGGCACGCACCGTCTCGCGCAGCTTCTCGAGCGGCTCGGTGTAGGTGGGGATCAGGGCGAGGTGCACGTACTCGTCCCAGGCGGGCAGGTCGCCCTCCAGCTGGTCGACCGCCTCCAGGTCGACCAGCTCCTTCCGAATGCGCCTGCGCTCGGCGGCCAGGGCCCGCCAGCCGGCGAGCGTCGCGGATGGCGTGACGCCCAGCGCCCCGCCGGGGGCGCGGTTGCCGAGCTGCGAAAGGCGCACCGCGAGCGCCCGCCGGCGCGCCGCCCGATCCCCGAGCGAGGCGCAGCGCTCGAGCCAATCGACGGCGAGCACGTCGCGGATGCGCCGGTACGCCACGATCACGGCGCTCGAGAACCAGAGCGCGCGGCAGAGCCAGTAGAAGTCGAACGAGAGGACGAAATACGCGACCAGCCACGGGTAGCTGAAGCTCAGCCAGATCGGACCGATGAGGATTGCCCACGAGATGACGCCGGGCACCATTTCCAGGAGGCGCTCGAGCCAGTGATACCGATCGGAAGCCTGCGCGTCAGCCATTGGGAGTGGGCGGGGGCGCCGGTCGGGTCCCGGAGGATCCCGACCGGTCGCGCGCGCTTCCTAGTAGACGGGCGTCAGCCACTCCCGGTAGGCGTCGAGCCTGCCGCGAACGGCTTCGAAATAGCGCTGCGATAGGGCCCGCGCCACCGGTCCGGGCCGTCCGCTACCAACCGGTCGACGGTCGATCTCGATCACGGGCGACACCTGTGCCCCGGTGCCGCACAGGAAGACCTCGTCAGCCGAGTACAGCTCGGTGCGGTCGATCGAGCGCTCCAGCACCTCGAGCGACAGGTCGTTCCGGGCCATCTCGATCAGCCTGCGGCGCGTGATCCCCTCGAGGATGTTGTCCGTCACCGGGGGCGTGATGAGGATGCCGTCGCGCACCATGAAGAGGTTCTCGGCGCTCCCTTCGCTCACGTGGCCGTCTGCGGTCAGCACGATCGCCTCGTCGTACCCGTTCATCTGGGCCTCGCTCTTGGCGAGCGCGCCGTTGACGTAGGCCCCGGTGATCTTGCCGCGGGCCGGAATCGCGTTGTCATCGGTCCTTCGCCAGGTGCTGACCTGCGCACGGATGCCGCCGTCGGTGTCGATGTACTGCCCGAACGGCACGGCGAAGATCGTGATGTCGGCATCCAGGTTGTGGCAGCGCACGCCGATCGTCTCGCTGGACTTGTAGACGATCGGCCGGACGTACGCATCCTCTCGCAGGCCGTCGCGCCGAAGGAGCTCCACCGTGATCTGCGCAAGCTCCTGCGGGTCCTGGCGGATGTCCATCATCAGGAGGTGGGCGGAGCCGTGAATCCGCTCGTAGTGCGGCACCAGCTCGAGCGCGTAGAGCTGCTCCTGGTCCGCATTCCAGTAGGCGCGGATCCCCTCGAAGACGGCAGTGCCGTAGTTGAAGGCGTGGGTCATGACGTTGATGTTCGCCTCGTGCAACGGCACGAACTCGCCACGGAAGAAGGCCCACAGCTCCGTCGTCCGGTCCGCGGTGGCCGGGGCGGTGCGCGGGCTCTCCTGCTTCAGCAAGGCAATCTCCTCGTGCGGCGTGACGCTTGCGCGGTGCAGGAAGTATACCGATCGGCCCCATTTGAGCTCGGCCCCTCGCCGAGCAAGGGTCGGTCAGTGGACCGGAGCGGCGGTCGAGCCGAGGGGCGTGAGGAGCGCCAGGTAGAGGTAGACGAGGTAGAGCGGCCCGCCGATCAGCAGCGACCAGGCAGAGAGGGCGCCGCGTCGCAGCATCATCCCGAAGATGAGGATGGTTGCCACGAACGCCACCCCCGCCGAGGCGAAATGGATGGCGCTCTGCTCGCTGAAGACCCACGGCGTGAAGAGCAGGCCCAGCACGGTCGGGATACAGCTCTGGAAGACCATCGCGCCGGTGATATTCCCCATGGCGAGGGTGTCCTTGCGGCTGCGGACCCAGATGACGCTGTTGAACTTCTCCGGCAGCTCGGTGGCGATCGGGGCAATGATCAGCGAGATCGTAGTTGGATCGATTCCCAGGACCCCGGCGAGATGCTGGACCGCGCCGACAAATACCTGGGCGCCAACGATGATCAGCCCCAGCGCGACGACGAGCTGGAGCACGATCACGCGCAGGTCCGGGACCCCGAAGTGATGCTCCCCCGGCAGGGCGTCGAGCTCCATGGGCTGGTCCGGCAGCCCGGGGAGTCGCGTCGCGTGGAGGCGATTGAGGTCTTCGCCACCACTCTCGCCCGGCTCGTCGGTGAAATGGGCTCGCACGTAGAGGCCGTAGACGATGAGCAGGACCACGGCGACGACCCACTTTCCCCAGGCCAGCGCCGGCGGGAGGAACGCGGTTCCGATCGCCGTCGCGTAGGCGGCCAGGAAGAACACGACGTCTCGCCCGAGGATTCGAACGTTGATCTGGAGCCCGGTCGACCTGCGCCGCTGCCGCGTGAAGACCAGGATCGCGACGCCGGTCACGAACATCGCCAGCGTCGAGAGCATGAACGGAGCGCCCAGGATCGCACCCACCCCGACGGCCCGCGAAGCCTCTACCGGGCCTCCCAGCACCAGCGGGCCAACGATGGCGATCACCGGGATCAATGTCTCGGGCATGGCCGTGGCGACGGCGGCCAGCACGCTGCCGACCGCCCCCTCGGCGAGGTTCAGCCGACGCCCGAACCACTCGATCCCGTTCGTGAAGAGCTCGGCCGCGACAAGGATGATCGCAAGCGATCCGACGAGCAGCACGACGTCCAACCCGATCAGCCTCCCGCAGCTTGCGTGAAGATGGCCGCCGCGGCGATCCCGACCACCAAGAGCCCGAGCACCATGGCGGAGATCGCGGCGTACCGACGCTCCCCCTGCCGGGCAAATGCCGCGACCGCGGCGAGAAGCTGTGCGATCGGTGTGAGGGCCAGCAGCAGCAGCCCGAGCGCGACGATGCTAGCCGGTTTTCCAGCGCCGATCTGCGTCGCGAGCCCGGCGCCCGGCGGTGCCGATGCGTCACCGCCTACCAGGCCGGCCACGACACCGACCGCTACCGTGCCGATGGCCAGCGCGTTGCCGGCTGAGAGCATGCGGCTCACCCAGCGCGCGACGGCATCAGGCTCCGATCCGCTCACCCGGCCGCCGTCCCGATGGCCCGCATCGCCATCTCGAACGCCACGTAGAGGACGACCACCACGAAGAGCGCGGTGAGCCAGGCTGCGTTGATGCGAGGCGCGACTCGCGCTCCCAGGAACGAGCCCGCGGCAACGCCCAGCACGACCGGACCCGCGATCGCGGGGTCGACGTCCCCGCGCAGCAGGTACGCGAAGGCCCCGGCGGCCGCGGTCATCCCGATCATGAAGTTGCTCGTCGCCGCGGCAACATGCAGCGGAGCGCGCATCACGAGGTGCACGATCGGCACCGTGATCACGCCGCCCCCCACCCCCAGCAGGCCGGAGACGTTGCCCGCCAGGAATGAGCCGCCGACCGCCAGCTCTCGGCGCCGCCCTCGATAGTCCGGCGCGTCGGCCCCATCGCGGGCCCCAGGGTCGACGCGCTCCGACATCTGCTCGCGCGGCACGCGCCGCGCGAGTCCACGCGACAGGGTGTAGGCGGTGTACAGCATCAGGATCGCGAAGAGCCCCGCCAACAACCGATCGGGCAGGTACCCCGCCACGAACCCACCGCTGAATGCACCCACCACCGTGCCGGCGGCGAGGAGGATCCCGAGCCGCGCATCGGCGCGTCCGGTGCGGACGTTGTGGGCGGCCGCCCCGGCCGCGGTCGCGATCACGCACACGAGGCTGGTGCCCACGGCGCTGCTCAGCGAATATCCGAACCCGAGCGTGAGCAGCGGGACGAGCAGCACGCCACCGCCAAGGCCCAGCAGCGCTCCGAAGAGACCCGCTCCCAGTCCGCCAGCGGCGAGGAGCAGGTCGAGGATCAGGGTCGCAGGTGCTGCGGCGCGGAGGGCAGCAGCGCGACGTGGCGCGCCCGCTTCAGCGCAACGGTCAGCATCCGCTGGTGCCGTGCGCAGGTGCCGGTCTTGCGCCGAGGCTCGATCTTGGCTCGCTCGGAGAGATATCGGCGGAGGCGGTTGACCTCCTTGTAGTCGATCGACTCGGCCTTGTCGACGCAGAAGTTGCAGACCTTGCGTCGGCGCCGGTCGCGGTAGTAGTCCGCCGTGTCGCGGCGGGAGCGTGCACTGGGCATCGGTTGCTCCTGTCAGGTCAAGCTAGAACGGGATGTCGTCGACGTCCATCTCGTCGGATCCCGACGATGGGCTCTGGCCGGCCCCTCGCGGACGCACCGCGGCAGGCGCGACCGCCTGGCCACCCTCGGCCGGGGTGAAGGCGCCGCCATCCTCGTCACGAGCGCGACGCTCGAGATTGACGACTCGGGCGAAACGCAGCTCGAGGCTGGTTCGCTTCTGGCCATCGTTCCCCTCGTATTCGCGGGCGCGCAGCTGGCCCTCGGCGTAGACCTTGTTCCCCTTGCGCAGCTGTTCGGCCAGTCGCTCGGCGGCCTGCTCCCAGACCTCGACCCGAATCCACATCGTCTCTTCGACCCACTCGCCGTCGGAGCCCGCGGCTGCGGTCGTTGACCGCAACCCGAAGGTTGGTGACCGCCTTTCCGCTCGGCGTGTAGCGCAGCTCCGGGTCCGCCCCGAGGTTGCCGATGATCATCATCTTGTTGAGCGTCATTGCTCTCCTCCTTGTGCCGGCGTCACGCCTGGGCGAGCGGCTGTTCGACCGCTTCTGGCTCGCTGGCTTCGTCGCTCTCTTCGAGTGTCGGTGATTGGGCGGCCTCGCTGCGGCTGCGGGGATCGGTTCCGGCATCGCCGGCTCGGTCTCCGTCGGCTCGGTCTCTGGAGGCTCGGTCGCGCCATCGCTCGCCCACCATCGGCTCGTCAGCCGCCTCGCGCATCGGCCTCGCTCTCCTCGGCTCGACGCTCGGCGACTGCCGGGATGAGCTCTTCGTCTTCACGGCCCGCGCCGCGATCCTCGAGCACGATGACCAGGTGCCGCAGGATCTCCTCGCTGATGAGCAGACCCCGCTCGATCCCCCGCACCTGCGACGGATCGATGTCGAAATGGATCAGGAAGTACGACGCGTCGCGGAAATGCTGGATCTCGTAGGCGAGGCGTCGCTTGCCCCACGGGGAGACCTTGCTGAGGCTCCCACCGGCATTGACGATCGCGCGGGTCACCTTCTCCACCGCCGACTGAAGCTTGTCATCCTCCAGGTCGGGACGGAGCAGGAGCATGAGCTCGTAGCGGCGCATAGGCCGTTCTCCTCCTCTCTATGGGCTTGCGGTACCGAACTCCGACGGGCGCCGGCGGCACGGCAGAAAGGAGCCCTTCAACACATGAAACGCGCCTCCACGTTGGGAGGCGTGCGACGAAGTATACCGATCCAGACCGGCTCTGGCAACGTAGGGCGAGGGCAACCTATACTCCGCCCAGCCCATGAGCCCACCTCGACACGGAGACCGATGCCGCCTAACCCGCTCCTGATCTGCGCTGCCGCGGAACCCCTCCGTGCCCACCTCGAGGAAACACTCACCGCCAGCGGCTATTCGGTCAGCCTGGTCGCCTCGCCGGCGGAGGCGGCGACCGCCATGCGGGACCGGCCCGCGGACCTCATCGTGGCCGAAGGCCTCGCGGTGTCGGGCGCCATCCAGCGGCTTCGAACCGCCTCTGGCAATGGCACCACCCCGATCCTGATCGTCGCCCCGGCGCGTGATCTCGAGGCACGCATTGCGTTCCTCGAGGCCGGGGCCGACGACGTCATCCCCGCGACCTTCGAGCGCAATGAGCTCGAGTCGCGCGTGCTCGCGCTCCTCGTGCGCTTCGGCAGCGTCCGGCCCGATGCAGGGAATGGGGCCGCGGCGGGCGAGCTGCTGGCGTTCTTCTCGCCCAAGGGCGGCGTGGGCACCACCACGCTGGCGGTGAACGCAGCCGTGCTGCTGGCTGGCGGCGCGCCCGCCCCGGATCCCGGTCGTGGTGCAGCCCCGGCCCCAGCGTTGCCCGGATCGCGCGTCCTCCTGATCGACCTCGACCTGCAGTTCGGCCAGGTCGCCACCCATCTCAACCTGGTCCCCCGCTTCGACCTCGCCGGGCTTGCGTCGGACGAGCCGGCGCTGGCAGACCCAGAGCTCGCGAACTCATACCTGACGCGCCACAGCTCGGGCGTGGCGGTGCTCGCCGCCCCGACGAACCCCGAAGCGGATCACCGCGTGACGCTCGACCAGGTGCAGCGCATCGTCGAGATCTTCCGGCCCTCGTTCGACCAGCTGGTGTTCGACCTCGGCAGCCGAATCGACGCTCGATCGCTGTGGGTCCTCGAGCAGGCGGACACCCACGTGCTCGTGATCTTTCCCGAAATCGCAGCGCTGCGCGCCATGAGCCTGCTGCTGAGCTTCCTGGCCGAGACCGCCGCGCTGCGCGCACAGACCCACTTCGTGGTCAACCACATCTTTCCGAAAGAGCTGCTCAAGACGCGCGATATCGAGAACCTGCTGCGCGCCCGCCCGGCGGCCGAGATCCCCTATACCGACGTCGAGATGATCCGGGCCGTCAACGAAGGGGTGCCGCTGGTGATCGGCCATCCCGCCTCGCCCGCCGCTGCGGCGTTGCGGCGCATGGCCCAGACGATGTTGGGGATCCGGCTGGCCGAGGCAGGCACTCGCAAGCAGGAGCGCAAGAGCTTCCGCTTCGGGCGGCGCTAGGCAGCTGGTGCCGGAGGAGGGATTCGAACCCCCAAGCCCTTCACAGGGCGGCCGATTTTAAGTCGGCTGCGTCTGCCATTCCGCCACTCCGGCGCGGATTTGAGGCGACGACTGGAACCGAGCCAGTGGATGCGATGTCGCAATACGGTTCTCTGGGTGCTCAGCCGCCCCGATTCGTGCTGATCTTACGCGCAGAGACAGGCGGTGCCCACGCCGGACAGCCAGGGTGAGTCGGCCGAGCTGGCGCCGACAGCCTTGACCATGGCGACGCGGGGGGACGACGGCCGGTCAGGGTGGGGATAGCTGGAACGAAGCCGGAGCGCCTCTGTCCCTCATCGCCCATTGCGAGTGCGGCAATGGATCTCCACTGCCCGGAGCAGGTCGTAGGTCTCGCTGTCGCCGTAGGTCCGCACCA
This sequence comes from uncultured Chloroflexia bacterium, assembly GCA_963799675.1. Taxonomy (GTDB): domain Bacteria; phylum Chloroflexota; class Limnocylindria; order QHBO01; family QHBO01; genus JALYSK01. The sequence continues at coordinate 12,522 of CAWCXQ010000005.1, read as the reverse complement.
GCGCCTGCACGAGGTCGTCCCAGGCCCCGTCTGCGGGCTCTTGCACGTAGCGCAATGCCCGCGCGCGAACCTGCGCGACGCCTTCAGCAAATAGCTCGGCCCGGGCTCGGTCCATCTCGCTGGTCCAAGTGTCGGCGCCGATCTCCGCGGCTTCGCGCAACTTTCGCTCCGAGTGGGGTGGGCGGCGAGTGTGGATAACTCGGTGCGCGTTGTCAACACCCCCGCACATTTGCCGGCACCTGACGCTGCCGCTCGATGACCGCAGCCGAAAAGCAGCTCATCCAGGCCGCGTCGAATGGGAGTCTTGCAAGGTTGAGCGCAAGGTGCGCCGCCTATGCTTTCCGCAAGGGGGACGGGGGGAGAGGCCGATCGGCGCTTCCCGGGGGGAGAGAGAAGCGCCGACCGGCCTTCGCGAGTCTATCTCACTTGTCCACACCCAACCGCCCCAAGCCGCACTTCTCCCACACGAGGCCGCGGCAGCGGCGTCTCTACGCCGGCGATTGCCGCTTTGGCCGTTCACCGCGCCGGGCCGTGGGTTGTCTGTGCTCAGACTCGTTGGAGGCGACGACGGGAATCGAACCCGTGTACGCGGTTTTGCAGACCGCTCCCTGACCACTCGGGCACGTCGCCATCTCGCTGGCTGCCCCGCGAGGATTCGAACCTCGGTTCACGGATCCAAAGTCCGCTGTCCTACCACTAGACGACGGGGCAAACGCTCCGCGTCGAGGCTAGCAGGACGGGCATGAAAATGGAGCGGAAGACGGGACTCGAACCCGCGACCCTCACCTTGGCAAGGTGATGCTCTACCAACTGAGCCACTTCCGCCCGTTTGACCGATCCGACGTGTTGCCGATTGGTGCCGAGGGTCAGAATCGAACTGACGACACCCGCCTCTTCAGGGCGGTGCTCTACCGACTGAGCTACCTCGGCGCCGATATCGCTGAGGACCGACGCAGCCGCCCGGAGAGGATACCGATCGCGGCCGTTGACCGTCAACCGATGGCGCCGCCGCTCGCCAGGTCTCCCGGGAGCTGCTGCCCGTACTGGCCGGCCAGGGCCGCGAGGACCCGGATCCGTTCCGCGATCGGCGGATGGGTGTCCCACATCGACTTGGCGCGCTCCTCGAAGCTCTTGATCGGATTGACGATGTACAGGTGCTGGGTTGCCCGGTTCGCGACCTCGAGCACCTCCGGATCGTCGGCGATGGTGCGCAGCGCGCGCGCAAGGCCGACCGGGTTGCGCGTCAGCTCGACCCCGCTCGACATCGGCGAGTGACTCGCGTCTCCTGCTCACGGCGAGCTGGATCATGCGCGAGATGAGGGGTGCCAGGATCGCCAGCACCAGCGCCACGACGAAGAGGATCGCCGCCGCTCCCCCGCCTCCCTGACGGTCACCGTCGCCGCGGCCACGACCGCCCCAGAAGGTGAAGCGCAGGAACCAGTCCGAGAGGAGCGCGATGCTCCCGACCAGCACCCCGACCAGCAGGGTGAAGCGGATGTCGTAGTTGCCGATGTGGCTCATCTCGTGCCCCAGGACCCCCTGCAGCTGCTCGCGATCCAGCTTCTCGAGCAGCCCTTTGGTGACCGCGACCGAGGCGTGCTGCGGGTCCCGTCCGGTGGCAAAGGCGTTCGGCGCGGTGTCGTCGATCACGTGCACGCGGGGCATCGGTATCCCCGCCTGCAAGCGACATCTCGGTCACCACGTTGACGAGCTGGCGGTATCCCTCGGGCGGGTTGCGCGAGGTCGACCTGCCGGGCGCCGCTCGAGCGCAAGGACCAGCGCATCGCCGGCAAAGAAGGAGCCGACGCTCATCACCATCGCGACCGCCACCGCGATGGCCACGCCCCACCAGCCGTAGCCGGTGGCGGCGCCGATCGCCCCAGCCGAGCAAGCCGAGCACGACGATGACCGCGGCCACGAGCACCCAGCTCTCGCGCCGGTTGCGGTCGATCTCCCGGTAGAAGGTGGTGGGCGCCGGGCTGGCGCTCATGAGCTCAGGTCTCGAGGTTGACGACCGGGACCGCCCGTCGGCCTCCTCGATCTGGAAGTAGTCGCGCGCACGGAAGCCGAACATGCCCGCCAGCACGACGTTGGGGAAGGTCTGGATGGCGGTGTTGTACTCGCGCACGCTGCTGTTGTAATGCTGCCGCGAGAAGCCGATCTGGTTCTCGGTCGTGGTCAGCTGCTCTTGGAGATCGAGCACGTTCTGGTTCGCCTTGAGATCGGGATAGTTCTCGACCAGCGCGAAGAGCTGTCGCAGCGCGCCGGTCAGCATGTTCTCGGCGGCAGCCGCGGCCCCCGCGTTGGCCGGCCCGGCGGATTGCGCGCTGACCGCGGCGCTCCGCGCCTCGACCACCTTGGTCAGGGTCTCCTGCTCGAAGTTCATGTAGCCCTTGACCGCGTTGACGAGGTTCGGTATCAGGTCGTGGCGCCGCTTAGCTGGACGCTGATCTGGTTCCACGCCTCGTCGACGGTGTTGCGCAGGCGGACCAGTCCGTTGTAGGTGAAGACGAGGAAGAGCGCGATGACCGCGATGACGATCAGGATGATCCAGACGCTGCTAGGCATCGTTGCAAAGCTCCGTGTGCTCGGGTTGGGCTCGGTTGGTGGTGGGCGGTGAGGGGTTCGAACCCCCGACCTCCTCGGTGTAAGCGAGGCGCTCTGACCGGCTGAGCTAACCGCCCGGCTGCGGTGAGCCTAGCACCTGCGCGAAACGGACCCCCGCGCGGGGTCGGCCTGATAGTCCTGCGGAAAGTGGTGCCCAGGCCGGGACTTGAACCCGGATGAGTTGCCTCATACGCCCCTCAAACGTACGCGTATACCAATTCCGCCACCTGGGCTCGAAGGGTGGTACCGAGGGAGGGACTTGAACCCACACGACCGTAATGGTCACTAGGTCCTGAACCTAGCGCGTCTGCCTATTCCGCCACCTCGGCACGGGGCCGGCCGATGATAGCACGGGGTCTCAGAGGCTCGTGAAATTCACGAGGTTGAGCAGCGAGAAGCCGACGAAGAGCACGGCGAGCACGATCGTCAGTCGAAAGAGGGTGCGCTCGATCCCGCGGCGGCTGCGATAAGCGGTCACCTCCCCGCCGAACGCGCCGCCCAGCCCGGTGCCGCGCTGCTGCATGAGGATGGCGGCGATGAGCGCGATCGCAAGGATCATCTGCGCGATGATCAGGGGGGTCTCCATGGCCGGCGGAGTATAGCAAGCCGATCGGCCTGACGCTTCTAGCGGATCAGGCTCTCCCCAGTCATCTGCGGCGGTGGGGCCAAGCCCATCAGCTCGCATATCGTGGGCGCGACGTCGGCCAGGATGCCGTCGCGCAGCGCGGCATCGCGATACCCCTCGGCGACGAGCACGAAGGGGACGGGCGACGTGGTGTGCTTCGTCTGCGGGGCCCCATCCGCGTCGCGCATCTCCTCGACATTGCCGTGGTCGGCGGTGATGAGCAGGGCTCCGCCCGCGGCCAGCGTCGCCTCGGCGAGCCGCTCGAGACAGCCGTCGATCACCTCCAGCGCTCGCACCGCAGCGGCCCAGACGCCGGTGTGGCCGACCATGTCAGGGTTGGCGTAGTTGACGATCGCGAAGTCGTAGTCGCCCGAGCCGATCGCCGCCAGCAATCCGTCGGTGATCGGCAGCGCACTCATCTCGGGCGCCTGGTCGTAGGTCGCCACGCTCCGGTTCGAGGGGACGAGGATGCGGTCCTCGCCCGGCGAGCTCGCGTTCCACCCCACCGTTGAAGAAGTAAGTGACGTGGGCGTACTTCTCCGTCTCCCCGATGTGGAGCTGCCGCAGGCCGAGGCGCGCGAGGTACGCTGGCAGCGAGTCGATCTCGATTGGCGAGAATGCGACGCTCACCGGCAGCTCATCGTGGGCCTGGTACTCGGTCAGGGTCGCCAGCGAGAGACGGGCGGGAACGCGGCCGCGATCGAAGGCGTCGAAGTCCGCCAGCGCGAAGGCGGCCATCAGCTGGCGCGCGCGGTCAGCGCGGAAGTTCATGTGGACCACCGCATCGCCGTCCCCCACCGACCCGCCCTTGCCAACCACGGTGGGCTCGATGAACTCGTCGCTCACGTCGCGGGCGTAGGCCTTCTCGACGGCCTCGCTGGCGCTACGGGCTCGGAGTCCCTCCCCGTGCACGATCGCATCCCATGCTCGCTTCGTACGCTCCCAGCGTCCGTCCCGATCCATAGCGAAGTAGCGGCCGCTCACTGTCGCGACCGTCGCTCGCCCCGCGAGGGTCGCCTCGAGGGCCGGAAGGAGCGTCCCGGCGGAGCGGGGTGGAGTATCCCGCCCATCGGTGAAGGCATGCAGCAGGACGCGCTCTCCGGGCAGGCCGCGACGCCGCGCCAGCTCCGCCATGGCGACGATCTGCTCGTCGACCGCGTGGATCCCGCCCGGACCGATGAGGCCCAGCAGGTGGACGCGGGTGCCGCCCGCGAGGGCGTGGTCCACCGCACCGCGAAGCGCAGCGTTCTCATAGAACGAGCCGTCGGCGATCGCCCGGTTGATGCGCGGCAGATCCTGGATCACGGGGAAGCCGGCGCCCAGGTTGAGGTGGCCGACCTCTGAGTTCCCCATCTGGCCCGCCGGGAGCCCGACCGCTTCCCCCGACGCGGCAAGACGGCTCGTGGGCCATTCGGCGGTGAGCCGATCCCACGCCGGCATCCGTGCGGCCAGCGCGGCATTTCTGGCCGGGATCCTCGTTCAGGCCAAAGCCGTCGAGGACGCACAGCACGACCGGACGGGGGCGCGCCGCCCTCAATGCGCGGACCGCGCCGCGAGCTGCAGGATCGCGCCGAACGCTCCGGCGTCGAGGCAGGAACCGCCGACCAGGGCGCCATCGATCTCCGGCTGCTCGAAGAAAGGCGCCGCGTTCTCCGCCGTGACGCTTCCGCCGTACAGGATCGCGATCTCATCCGCCGCGTCGGAATCGAGCTCCCGGAGGATGACGCGGATCTGCGACGGCGACTTCCTGCGCATCGACTGGCGACGCGGGCTGGCCACTGCCGATCGCCCAGACCGGCTCATAGGCGATCACCAGCCGGCTGCCGCTGAGCCGGTCGACCCTGGACAGGCCGATGCGCAGCTGCCGGTCGATGACGGCCTCCGTCGCCCCGGCGGCGCGCTCGTCGGCCCGTTCGCCGATCGCCATGATCGGACGCAGGCCGTGCCGAACGGCGCTCGCGACTTTCGCCGCGACCGTGTCATCGGTCTCGCAGGCCTGCTGGCGCCGCTCCGAGTGGCCGATGATCACGTACTCGGCGAGGCCGGCGAGCATGAGCGGAGAGATCTCGCCGGTGAATGCGCCACCCTCTTCGGCGTGCATGGTCTGGGCACCGATCTTCACCGGCCCGCCCGTCGAGGCTGTCTGCCACTGCGCGAAGCCAGATGGCCGGTGGGCAGACGACCGCGATCGCATCGGTCAGTCCTTCGGCGCCCGCTCGAACCCCGCGGGCGAGCTCGACGGCGGCCTCCATCGAGCTCGGATTCATCTTCCAGTTGCCGACGACCAGCGGCGTTCTCATTGGGGATCGCTATCCGGCATCGGCAGCGGCCAGCTCGACGAGCCGCCGGAGCCGGTGGTTGGCCGCTGAGCGGCTGATGCCGAGACCAGTCGCGAGGGTGTCAAGATCCGCGTCGGGATGGATCCGACGTTCCGCAGCCGCCTCGCGCAGGCCGCGCGGCAGGCTGTCGAGGCGACCGGACGAGGCCAGCTGCGCGATCGCATGCAGCTGACGGTCCGCCGCGCGCACCGTCCGCCCAGATTTGCCTCCTCGGCATTCAGCAGGCGATTGATGCGGTTGCGGACATCGCGGCCGACCCGGCCAGTCTCGAAGTCGAGCAGCGCCCGGTTGGCGCCGGCCAGGCGCAGCAGGGTCGCCACCTCCTCCTGGCCCTTGAGGTAGACGACGTGCCGATCCGCGACGCAGCAGGCGAGCGGCCCGCACGCCTGACTCCCCCAGGCGCCGGCGGAGGGCGGCGGCATCCCGGGCGTGGCGGAAGACGAACTCGACGTGCGGCCCGCGGGGGCCGAGCGAGAGCGACGCGTTGCCGAGCATGACGCCACGCAGGAATGAGCGTCGATCGCAGGCAGCGTGCCTCGTTCCACTGCCATCGCCGTGCGACGCCGGGCTCCAGCCGCACCTGGAGGTGATGCCGCGTCCGCGGGGTTCCCGGCTGGCCGATGAGCGCTCCGGGCGGAGCGCCGGCGTGCACGCCGATCGACGCGGCCAGATGCATGACGGTCCGCGCCGTTGCGTGGTCGAAGGTCCGGACTCCCCCGCTGGCAGGCCGGTCCCCGTAGAGCAGCCCGGCCAGCTCAGCCATTCGGCAGCAGCTCCGCGCGGGATGGATCCGGGCGAGCTCTCCCTTCACCTCGCCGGCGAGCAGCATCGCGGACCTTCCGTCAGCCGGCTGATGCGCTGGTCCGACGGAGGCGACGCTCTCGAGGGCGTTGGACCTGATCCTCCTGCTGGAGGCGCATCAGGGCGGTGGCCAGCTTGGCGGGATCGTGGCGGTGGGCATTGGCAGCGTCGACCAGGTCCTCCTCGATGATGACGACCGGCAGCTCCTCCAGCTTCCGCGCGTCGATCTCGACCGGCTCGCCCAGCCAGCCCTCGGGACGACGCGCCTGGCGGCTGTGGTTCACCAGGACGTAGTCGAACAGGTCGTCACCGACATGCTCGTAGAGGACCTTGAGATGCGCCGCGGCCGTGAAGTGGTTCGTTTCGCCCGGCTGCGTGGCAACGTTCATGACATACACGCGGACGGCATTCGAGGCGCTCACGGCATCGCGGATGTCGCCGATCAGCAGGTTCGGGAGAACGCTCGAGAAGAGACTTCCCGGACCGATCACCACCAGGTCCGCCTCCAGGATCCGCTCGAGCGCCTCGCTCGTGGCGCGCACGTCGGATGGCTCGATGAAGACCTGCTCGATAGGCTCGTTGGCCCGGGTGATGGCGGCTTGCCCGGTGAGGGTGCGCCCCGAGAGGAGGCGTGCGGAGAGATTGAGCGGGACGCTGGTGGCCGGCAGCACCTGGCCCCTGCACCGCGAGGACCCGGTTCGACTCGCGGACAGCCTCCTCGAAATCGCCGGTCACAGCGGTCATAGCGGCAATGAAAAGGTTACCGAAGGCATGATCGTCGAGCCCAGAGCCAGGTGGGAATCGGTACTGCATGAGCTGGGTCATCAGCGGCTCCGCGTCCGCAAGCGCCGCGATGCAGTTACGGATGTCGCCGGGCGGCACGATCCCGAGCTGCGCCCGCAGGCGTCCGCTGCTCCCGCCGTCGTCGGCCACCGCCACCACGGCCGTGATGTTGGCGGAGTAGCCCTTCAGGCCGCGCAGCAGCGTGGAAAGCCCGGTCCCGCCGCCGAGCGCCACGATCCGCGGCCCGCGCGCCAGGTAGCGCTTCGTGTAGAGCACCTCCATGACCGAGTCGCCGCGACCGACGAACGGGGAGACGACGCTGCGCATCAGGCCCCACACGCCGAGCACGGTGAGGATGGCGCCGACCGATCCGAACACGGCGGCGCGCACCGGTCGCTCCAGCCAGGCACCGGTCAGGTAGTAGACGAGCGGAATCTCGTCCGCCGCGTTCCTGCGGTAGACGTCGATCAGGTAGACCGCCGCGCCCAGGGCAAGAATGACGATGCCGAGGAAAACGAGCACGAGCCATCGCTTCAGGTGCATCCCGGGGTAGAGCCAGCGCGGGAGACGAGGCCTCATCGCGGGAGCTCGCGGTGGATCACGGTGACGGCTGCGCCGGGCAGGCTCGAGACACGCCGCGCGAGCTCCTCGGCGAGGACGATCGAGCGGTGATAGCCGCCGGTGCATCCGAGGGCGATGCGCAGCTGCTGCTTGCCCTCGGCGCGATACGCTGGGACGGTCAGCTCGAGCAGCTCGACGACGAGCTGCAGGAAGCGCTCCGCCGCCGGTTGCCCGAGCACGTAGTCGCGGACCGGCGCCTCGAGCCCGGAGAGCCCCTTCAGCTCCGGCTGCCAGTACGGGTTGGTGAGGAAGCGGACGTCGAAGACCAGATCCGCCTCGAGCGGGATGCCACGCTTGAAGCCGAAGGTGACGATGTCGACGCGGAGCAGGTCGACCGCCGCGTCATGCGGAACGAGGTCGAAGAGGCGCTCCTTGAGCTGCCCGATCGACAGCCCGCTGGTGTCGATCACGTGGTCGGCACGCTCACGGGTCGCGCGCAGGCGGCGCCGCTCCTCGGCGATTCCGGCCTCGATGCCGTCCGCGTCCTGCAGCGGATGGCGGTGCCGCGTCTCGCTGAAGCGGCTCACCAGGCTCGCGTCGCTGGCCTCGAGGTACGCCACCGAGAAGGGCACCCCGATGCCTGCCAGGACGTGGCCGGCCCGATCGATGGCGGGAGCCGGATTGCCAGCGCGGATGTCGAGCACCAGGGCCACGCGTCGGAAGCGCGCCGGCTCGCTCTGGCGAAGCGCGATGAAGCCGTCGAGGAGATCGGGCGGGAGATTGTCGATGCAGTAGTAGCCGAGATCCTCGAGGATCTTGCTGGCCTGGCTCTTCCCGGCACCGGAGAGACCGGTGATGACCAGGACCTGGCCCCGATCCGCGGGCATGACCTGGCTCGACGTCCTCTGCCGCTCCCGGCCCGCCGCCGGCGCGGCGGCTGTCTCAGCTCGCGCCACCTTGCGCACCCCGCACGGATTGGTCCGGAGTATAGCCTTCGCCCAGCCCTGCCAGCAGCCCCGCTACTGAGGCGGCGATCGATGCCTGCAGCGCGCGCAGGTGGTAGCCACCCTCCAGCGTGAGCGCGACCCCGGGCAGCCCCAGCCGTCCGGCGCAGGCCCCGAGGGCCTCCGCCACCGCGGCATAGCCGGCCTCGGTCACCTCGAGCCCGGCGAGAGGATCGTCGCGGTGGGCGTCGTACCCTGCCGACACGCAGATGGCATCGGGCCTGAACGCCTCCACCGCCGGCAGGAGCTCTTCCGTCCACGTGGAAACGAAGAGCTCGTCGCCGCTTCCCGCAGGAAGGGGCTCGGTTGTGCTTCGTCCCCACGGCGGCCCCGCGCCCACGGTCCCGTTCATCGCCGGTGCCCGGGTAGAGCGGCGACTGGTGGGTGGAGGCGTAGCACAGGTCCGGATCGGCGTCGAAGAGGGCCTGCGTCCCATCGCCGTGGTGAACGTCCCAGTCGACCACCGCCACGCGCGCCGCCGCCCCGGAGGCACGCAGCGCCGCGATCGCGATCGCGATGTTGTTGAGAAGGCAGAAGCCGCTCGCGCGGTCGCGCGCGGCGTGGTGGCCTGGTGGACGGACCACCGCAAACGCGACCCCTGCCCGGCCCAGCGCCGCTGCATGCGCGGCCTCGACCGTCGCGCCGGCGGCTAGCCGTGCGGCGTCCATCGACGTGGCGACGACATACGTATCCGGATCGAGCCAGCCGCCGCCGCCCGCGGCCATCGTCGCCAGGCGCGCGAGGTGACCCGGGGCATGGATCCGCAGCAGCGCCTCGTCGTCGGCGGGCGTGACGCGCGACACCTCCAGCTCAGCACCGACCGCCCGCGTACCGGCCTCGACGCCGGCGATCGCGGCCGCAAGGCGCGCAGGACGCTCCGGGTGGCCGGGTGATTCGTGGGCGGCCATCGCCGCATCGCTCAGCAGCAGCACGCTCGACATTGGCGTCAGCGGCGCATGAGGCGAATGGCCAGCAGCGAACCCTCGAAGAGCAGGTACATCACGCTCGACAGGATCATCGGCGAGATCGGGTCTCCTCCCGGTGTCGCCACGATCGCGAAGATGACGATCCCCAAGATCGTCCAGCGCCGGCTCCGGGCCAGCCGGCGGTGGTCGATGATGCCGACCCGCGCCAGCGCGACCAGGAGGATCGGAAACTCGAACACGAGACCGAAGACGATCATCATCGTCGTCACGAAGCCGACGTACTCGGGCAAGGTCAGAAAGGGCTCGACCCCCTCCATCGCAAAGGAGAGGAGGAAGGTGATCGCGTACGGGATGATCACGTAGCCGATGAACATGCCTAGCGCAAAGAGCGCCAGGGCGACGAGCATCAGGGGCCAGATCAGGCGGCGTTCCGTGCGGGTGAGGCCGGGCGTCACGAAGCGCCAGACCTGGTAGAGGATCACCGGCATTGCCAGCGCGATCCCCAGGAAGCCGGAGATCTTCAGCCGGACGGCGAAGGCATCGGTCAGGCTGGTGACGATCAGGGTCTGATGCGCGTCGGGGAGTGGCTGCCGCAGGAGGGCGAGCACCGGCTCCGAGAGGAAGAAGCCGATCACCGCGCCCACCAGGATGGCCCCGACGCTGATGATGAGGCGGCGGCGCAGCTCCTCGAGATGCTCGATGAGGCTCATCGTCGCCGCGTCGTCAGTCACGGGCGATCAACGTCCTCGGAGATCCCGGTCGGCCCGGCGGCTGCAGGGCGGAGGTTACTTGGCTTCGCCGCTGTCGCCGGAGGCCGGTCGATCCTCGGATGGGCGCTTGGGCTCGCCGCGGATCGACTCTTCGATCTCATTGGAGGCCTTGCGGAATTCGCGGATCCCGCGACCGATGGCATTCCCGATGTCGGGCAGCTTGCCAGGCCCGAAGATGATCAGCACGATCACCAGCAGCAGGATGAGCTCCCACGGGCCGGGAACCGGCATGTCTTCCGCCTCCGATCTAACTAGGCGGCGAGTGTAGCACCGGCCTCCTTCATGCGCTGCAGGGCGTCCTTCGCCGCCGAGCCGGCCGCTTCCCGCCAATCGGCTCCGCGCGAGGCCTCGGAGATCGCTCGCGAGATCGAGACGAGCCCGGGCGCCGCTCGCCCATGGCAGTGCCGCACGGCGGCGACCAGGTCCCCGCCCTGCTCTCCGACCCCGGGCACCAGGAAGCCGGGGCCGGGCGCGATGGATCGAATGCGCTCGAGCTCCGCCGGCGCGGTCGCTCCCACCACGAGGCCGACCCGTCCGTCCGGCCACCGCTCGGCGGCCCACAGCGCGACCCTCTCGAAGAGCGGTCGACCGTCGGCGGGCAGGGCCTGCAGCTGCGCCGCGCTCGGATTGCTCGTGCGCGCGAGCAGGTAGACCATGCACCCCGGGTAGGCGAGGAACGGCTCGACCGCGTCCGCGCCCAGGTACGGCGAGACGGTCACCGCGTCAGCCGCAAGATGACCGAGGAGGCCCGCGGCATATCGCTCCGCCGTCGACCTGATGTCGCCCCGCTTGCCATCGATGATGCAGAAGATCTCCGCGGGGATCTCCGCCCGAACGCGCTCGAGCGCGCGCCAGCCATCCGATCCGAGCGCTTCGTAGAAGGCGACGTTCAGCTTCACCGCTGCGGCAAACTCGCTGACCCCCTCCACGATGCCGCGCGCGAAACGCTCGATCCCCTGTGCGTCGGGGCTGAAGCCGGGCGGCAAACGGTCCGGGTGCGGATCGATCCCCACGCACAGCGGCGCACCGACCTCCGCCACGCGCGCGCGGAGCCGCTCCAGGGAGCCTCCCCGCGCCGTTTCCCTCACGCGGCCGCCGGCACTGGAGGCGTTGCGGGGATCCGACGGCCGCGCAGCGGGCTAGCCGCGCTGTGCGCGTAGTCGAGCATTCGCAGCCGGAGACGCGGAATGCCGCCGAACATGTCCCGCTCCAACGTGCCGACGAGATCGAGAGGATCACCCTCTGCCGGCAGCGGCCGATCGGCGGGATCGCCGAACGCGATCGCATCGAATGTCTCGATCCCCTTCAGCAGCCGCAGGGCGAGGTGGCGCCCCTCGTCGCCGACGCGCCGCGCCTCGACCAGGCGCAGGCCGGTCACCGCCAGGATCGGCTCGACGTGCCCGGGGCCAAAGGGTGCCAATCGCTCGATCTGGGCGGCGAGCGCCCAGTCGAGGTGGCGGGCCGAGAGGACAAGGTCGATCGTCACCCGGCCGGGCAGCTCCACGGTCAGGAGAGGATCGATCGGAAATGGACGCGGCAGGGCGGCAAAGGCGGCCGCAAACGGCTCCCATTCCTCCGGCTCCAGGCTGAAACCGCCTGCCTGGGCGTGCCCGCCGCGCTTGGTCAGATGGGACCCACACGCCTCCAGCGCGGCCGCGATGTGAAAGTCGGCGGGTCCGCGGATCGACCCGCGAACCTCGCCGTCGACCAGGGTCGCGACGGCAACGGGCCGTGCCAGGCTGTCGGCCAGGCGTCCAGCGACCAGCCCAACGATGCCGGCTGCCCAGCCGTCGCCGCGCAGCAGCAGCGCTCCGCTCCCCTCCCGGCCGGAAGCCATCGCGCGTGCCTCCTCGACGGCGAGCGCGGTCATCTCCTTGCGCTGGTGGTGGATTGCCTCGAGATCGTCCGCGATCCCTTCCGCCTCGGTCGCATCAAATGCCAGCAGCAGCGAGATGGCAACCTCGGCCTCGGCGATCCGGCCGGCGGCGTTCAGCCGGGGCGCGATGGCGAAACCGAGGTCACGCGCGGTTGGCGCGTTCGGATCCTCCACCGCGCGGGCGAGCAGGGCTCGGAGCCCGGGGCTTGAGGTCGCGGCCAGCTCCGCAA
>CAWCXQ010000004.1:0-73435 GCA_963799675.1 uncultured Chloroflexia bacterium | reverse complement strand
GCTGGTGAAGGCGTCCGCGGGCGGCGGCGGCCCGGGGGATGCGCATCGTCCGTGACCTCGCCGACGTGGCCGGAGCCGTCGAACAGGGCCTCCGCCGAGGCGGCCTCCGCGTTCGGTGACGGAGAAGTGTTCTGCGAGCCGTACGTCGAGAGGGGCCGCCACGTCGAGGTGCAGGTGCTCGGCGACACCTACGGCAACCTCAGCGTGGTCGGGGACCGGGACTGCTCGGTGCAGCGCCGCCACCAGAAGGTCGTGGAGGAGGCCCTCGCCCCGGGGCTCGACGAGGAGACCCGGACCGCCCTGCACTCCGCGGCCCGGGTCGCCGCCGAGGCGATCGGCTACGTCGGCGCCGGCACCGTCGAGTTCCTCTACGACGAGAGCAGCCGGGGTTCTGGTTCCTGGAGATGAACACCCGCCTCCAGGTCGAGCACCCGGTCACCGAGCTGGTCACCGGGCTCGACCTGGTCGAGCAGCAGGTCACGATCGCCGAAGCAGGCGGCTCGCCTCGGCCGACCCAGCACCGGCCGGCCACGCCGTCGAGGTGCGGCTCTACGCCGAGGACCCGGCCCACGAATACCGGCCCCAGAGCGGCCGGCTCACCCGGTTCGAGGTCCCGGGCGTCCTCGTGGAGCTCGGCCCGCTGCCGCGCGACGGGATCCGCCTCGACGCGGGGTTCGGCGCCGGAGACGAGGTGGGCACGCACTACGACGCGATGGTCGCCAAGGTGATCTGCCGGGCCGCGACCCGGGAGGACGCGGTGCGCAGGCTGGCCGCGGCCCTCGAGCGCGCCGAGATCCACGGGGTGCGGACCAACCGCGACCTGCTGGTCGAGGTGCTGCGGCACCCACGGTTCCTCGACGAGGCCCTCTCCACCGACTTCCTGCAGCGGCACGACCTCGCCGCGCTGTCCCCGGCCGGTCGACGACGAGACCCTGCACGCCTCGGCCTTCGCCGCCGCCGTCGTCCTCGCCGAGCAGGCACGGGTGGCTCGCGGCGTCCAGGGCCGGATCCCGTCCGGCTGGCGCAACGTGGTCTCGCAGCCGCAGCGCACGGCCTTCGAGGAGACCGAGGTCGAGTGGCTGCCCACCCGCACCGGCTTCGTCAGCGGCGACCTCCGCGCCGAGCTGTCAGACTCGTGGTCGCCATGACGACCACTGCTTCTGACAGCTCGGTGGTCCGCCGCTTCCGCGTGTACGTCGACCAGCAGCACGTCGACGTGGAGTCGGCCCTGGGGCATGTGTCGCTGACCCGCCGGCCGCGCTTCGTGGACCCGGCCGACCAGGTCGCGAGCGGGTCGCTGCTCGCGCCGATGCCCGGGTCCGTCGTACGCCTGCACGTCGAGCACGGCGCGACCGTCGCCGCGGGTGACCCGGTGCTGGTGCTCGAGGCGATGAAGATGCAGCACACCGTCACGGCCCCGCACGACGGCACGGTCACCGACCTGCCCGTGGCCGTGGGGGAGCAGGTGACGGCCGGCGCCGTCCTGGCAGTCGTGACAACCCGAGGAGAGATCGCATGACCGAGCAGATCGCGTTCACCGAGACCGACGAGCGGATCACGCTGCGCCGCCAGGTGGCCAAGCTGGCCGCAGGATACGGCCGCGACTACTTCACGGCACAGGCGCGCAGTGGCGGCAAGACCACCGAGCTGTGGCTCGAGATCGCGCAAGCACGGCTACCTCGGGGTCAACATCCCCGAGGAGTTCGGCGGCGGGGGCGGCGGCATCGGCGACGTCGCGGCGGTGTGCGAGGAGCTCGCCGCGCAGGGCTGTCCGCTGCTGATGATGGTGGTCAGCCCGGCGATCTGCGGCACGGTCATCGCCCGCTACGGCACCGACGAGCAGAAGCAGAGCTGGCTGCCCGGCATCGCGCGACGGCACCGCGACGATGGCGTTCGCGATCACCGAGCCGGACGCCGGCACCAACTCGCACAACATCACCACGACCGCCCGCCGGGAGGGCGAGGGCTGGGTGCTGAAGGGCCGAAGATCTACATCTCCGGTGTCGACGAGGCCGACGAACGTGCTCGTCGTGGCTCGCACCGAGGACGCCAGGACCGGCACGCTCAAGCCCTGCCTGTTCGTCGTCCGACCGACGCTGCCGGGCTTCGAGTTCACGCCGATCCCGATGGCGATCGTCAGCCCCGAGCAGCAGTTCACGCTGTTCTTCGACGACGTCCAGCTGCCCGCCGACGCGCTCGTCGGCGGCGAGGACGGCGGCCTCGGTCCAGCTGTTCGACGGCCTCAACCCGGAGCGGATCATGGGCGCCTCGTTCGCGACCGGGCCGGCCGCTCGCGCTCGACAAGGCGGTCGCCTACGCCAACGAGCGCGAGGTCTTCGGGCGCCCCGATCGGCAGCCACCAGGGCATCGCGCACCCGCTGGCCGCAGGCCAAGATCGAGATCGAGCTGGCCCGCCTGATGACCCAGAAGGCCGCCGCGCTCTACGACGCCGGCGCGCGGGCGCCGGCGAGGCGGCGAACATGGCGAAGTACGCCGCCGCCGAGGCGGCCTGCAACGCGGTCGACCGGGCGATCCAGACGCACGGCGGCAACGGCTTCGCGCTCGAGTACGGCCTGGCCGACATGCTGGTGGGGCGTGCGCCGGCCGCATCGCCCCGGTCTCGCGCGAGATGATCCTCAACTACGTGGCCGAGCACTCGCTGGGCCTGCCGAAGTCCTACTGAGGAGTGGCATGACCGAGCTCGTCCACTACCGCGTCGAGGGTTCCGTCGCCTCGCCCTCGCTCGCGTCGGTCCGACAGCCAGCACAACCGCAACGCGCTCTCGCGGCAGCTGGTCTCCGAGCTGCACGACGGGCTCGCGACCGCCGAGGCCGACGCCGACGTCCTGGTCGTCGTGATCCGGGCCGAGGGTCGGACGTTCTGCTCCCGTGCGGACCTGTCCGAGGCCAGCGCCGACGGCATGGAGGCGGCCGCGCCCGGGTGAGCAGGGCTCGGAGGCCGGGGCTTGAGGTCTCGGCCAGCTCCGCCAGGCCGAGGCGCACGATCGCTCGACTCTCGCCGGTCATCGGGGCCATGTCCGCCACCGTGCCGATCGCGGCGATGGCGGCCAGGTTGTCGGGGCCGATCCCCCGCCGCGCGAGGAGGGCGCTCGCCAGCTTGTAGGCTAGCCCGGACCGGTCAGGTCGAGATCAGGATACGGGCAGTCGGTGCGATGCGGATCGACCACGGCGACGGCATTCGGCAGGGTCGGGCCCGGCAGATGATGGTCGGTGACGATCACCTCGATCCCGAGAGCCCGCGCCGCCTCGACCTCCGCGACGTTCCGGATCCCACAGTCACAGGTGATGACCAGGCGCGCGCCGTCGGTCGCGAGCCGCTCCAGGCCGGCCACGGAGAGGCCGTAGCCCTCGGCCGACCGCGACGGGACGTAGCGGAGCGCCTCGACTCCGAGCGAGCGCAGGGCGACCACCCAGACCACGATGGCGGTCATGCCATCGGCGTCGTAATCGCCCCAAATGGCGATCCGCTCGCCGGCGGCGATCGCAGCGTCGATGCGGTCGATCGCCAGGGTCGCATCGGCCATGACGCTCACGTCGTGCAGGGCGCCAAGTCCGGCGTTGAGGAACCGATCCAGCTGGGCATCATCAGCGAAGCCGCGACGAGCCAGCAGGGTGGCCACCGGCGCATCGAAGCCGGCGAAGGCCGGCGGGTCGAGGCGCGGCTCGGGCAGGAGCCACTCGAGGCGTGGCGGGATCACGATGGCATCCTACCGGCTGGCGCTTACCGGGCGGTTACCGATTGCGCAGACCTTCCAGCGGTAAGCCGATGGGGCCTACCGCCCGGTCGCCTTCACCGTGCGCGCGGCGGAGCGCGTGGCACGCCGCTTGGCGTCCCACTCGTACCAGACCACCAGCAGCTGGCTGGCGTTGAAGATCGAGGAGTAGGTTCCCGACACGACGCCCAGCAGCAACGCCAGGGTGAAGGTGCGGATCGTCGCGGGCCCAGCAGCAGCAGCGCGGTGAGCGTCACGATCACCGTCAGCGACGTGTTGATCGAGCGCCCGATCGTCTGCAGGATCGAGTGGTTCACGATGGCGCCGAACGGCTCTCCGGCGTGGCGCACCCGGTTCTCGCGGATCCGGTCGAACACCACGATCGTGTCGTGCACGCTGAAGCCGATGATCGTCAGCAGGGCGGTGACGAAGAGCGCGTCGAACTCGAGCCCGAAGAAGTAGCCGAGGATCGCGAAGATCCCGACCACCACGATCACGTCGTGCAGCAGGGCGACGATCGCGGCGGTGCCGAATCGGAACCCGAAGCGAACCCACAGGTAGCCGAGGATGAACAGCTCGCCGATGATGATCAGGATCGCCGAGCTACGGATCAGCTCCAGCCCGATGATCGGTCCGACGGTGGTGACGCTGCGCGGATCGCCCGGCGCCGAACCGGGTGACCAGCTTCTCCTGCAGGGCCGCGAACTCGGTCCCCTTGACAACCGTAGGGGGGCTGGCGCTCGGGCCGGGGCTCCCCCCGACGGCGGCAGCGCTGGCACTGGCCGATGCAGACGGAGCCGTCGACCTCGATGGCGCCGGCGTGCCAGAGGCGGACGTGCCGCTGGAGGTCGGGACCGCGCTGGGAGTTGGAGCGGGCGTCGGAATGGGCGTGGGCGCCGGCGCGAGATCGATCGGCTCAGTCCGGATCTCGAGGTAGCCGTTGTCGACCTGCCGGACCTGGGCGTCGGGGTGACCGAGCGAGGTGAGCGCGGCCTTCATCTCGTCGGCCGATGGCTGCGATTCGTAGCGCGCCTGCCAGACCGTTCCGCCGGTGAAGTCGATCGAGGGCTTCAACCCTCCCAGGACGATGAAGACAAGCCCGGGGATGGTGAGCAGCGCGCTGAGCGCGAAATACCAGTTGCGCTTCCCGACGATGTCGTACATCGCGTCAGCGCTCCACGTGATAGAGCTCGAGGCGGCGGCCCCAGTCGGTCCGGACGACGTAGCGCAGCATCGTTCGGGTCACCGTGACCGCGCTGAACATCGAGACGAGAACGCCGACGATCAGGACCAGGGCGAAGCCGCGCACCGCGGTCGTCCCCTGCCAGTAGAGCCATCCGGCCACCAGGAGGGAGCTCACGTTCGAGTCGAGGATGCTCGACCACGCCCGGTTGAAGCCGGCCTCGATCGCCGGGCCGAGCGTCTTGCCCGCCCGGATCTCCTCCTTCATCCGCTCGAAGATCAGGATGTTGGCGTCGACCGCCATGCCGATCGAGAGGATGAAGGCGGCGACGCCCGCCAGCGTCAGCGTCACCCCGATGAGGCGGAAGATGGCGTACACGACGAGCGTGTAGAAGATGAGCGCCAGGGCCGCGAGCACACCCGGCACGCGGTAGTAGGCGATCATGAAGAAGAGCACCAGCAGGAGCCCGACGCCGCCCGCGACGAGCGCCTGGACGAGGAAGTTCGCGCCCAGGGTGGGGGCGACCTGGGCAACCCCTGCCTCGCTCAGGGAGACCGGCAGGGCGCCGAAGCGGAGCGTGTTGTAGAGGTTGGTGCGCTGGACCTCGGCATCGGCTCCCCGGCCGACGGTGATGATCGTCTGGCCGCCACAGATCGCGGACTGGATGGTGGGGGTCGTGATCACCTTGCCATCCAGCGCGATCGGGCCGGGATTGCCGATGTTCGCCGTCGTGAAGTCGCACCACGTCGTTCGGCCCTGGTCCTTGAGGGTGAAGCTGACGCCGATCGCGCCGCCGCGATCTGCGTCGGGCGCGACCGTATCGGACTCGATCTGGCTCCCGTCGAAGAGCACCTTGACGGTCCCGTCGGTGATCAGCTGCTTGACGTCCTGGGACTCGGCCAGGGTCTGGCCCTGCGGGTCGAGGAACTGGAGCTGCCCGGTCGAGCCGACGAGGTCGCGCACCTGCTGCGGATTGCTGACCCCGGGCACCTCGACCACGATCCGCTGGGTGCCGTCGCCGGCGACCTCGGTGCGCACCTGGGGCTCGGAGACGCCGATCCCCGCGACGCGCTTCTCGAGGATGTTGCGGGCCACCTCGACCTGCTGGTCAGTGATCTTCGCCCCGGACTGCGGCGTGATCTGGAGGGTCACCCGCACCCCGCCCTGCAGGTCGAGGCCGAGGGTGGTGCGCATGCTCGCAGCCGGGCAGGTTGACCCGGGCGCAGTCGATGTGGAGCGTCTTGCGCGGCAGGTCGACGAAGATCGCGAAGAGGCTGAGCACGAGGATCACCCAGGGGGCCGCGCGTCGCCAGGTCATGTCGGCTGAGTCGTCCTCTAAGTGGCGGACACGAAACGCCCCGCTCTCACAGCGGCGGGGCGCGGCGATTATAGGTTCGCGCCCACCCGGCTGCAACGCACCGACTAGGCCAGCATCCCCTCCCGGGAGAGGTGGCTCTTCAGGCGCTCGGCCAGCTCCCGGTTGACCCCGGGCGTCTCCGCCACCTCCTCGACCGATGCCTCCCGGATCCGCCGGACGCTGCCGAATCTGCGCAGCAGCGCCTTCTTCCGCGCGGGACCGATCCCCTCCACCTCGTCGAAGACGCTGTGCAGCGCGCGTTTGCCGCGCACCTCGCGGTGATAGGTGATGGCAAATCGATGCGCCTCGTCCCGGATGCGCTGCACGAGGTAGAGCCCCTGGCTGTTGCGTGGCAGCACGATCGGAGCCGGGCGACGCGGCAGGTAGAGCTCCTCGAAGCGCTTGGCCAGCCCGGCCACCGGCAGATCCGCCAGCTTCAGCTCGTCGAGCACGCCCACGGCGGTCGAGAGCTGGCCCTTGCCGCCGTCCACGATCACGAGGTCGGGCAGCGCCCAGCCACCGTCGCGCGGCTGCGTGGTGCGGACGGCATCCTCGACCGGCTCGCCGGTATCGCCCTCCGCAGCCTCGTCGCGCCCCGACCTCGGCCAGCGAGAGGTACCCCGTTTCTGCACGGAGCTTCGCCGCGCGGCTGAGGCGCCGGCGCGAGCACCTCGCCCATCATCCGGAAGTCATCCGGCGTGTCGCCCGATCGGATCCTGAAGCGCCGGTACTCGCGCGGCTCGGGGCGTCCGTTGATGAACACGACCATCGAGCCAACGGCGGCCGTCCCCTGGATATTGCTCATGTCATAGCACTCGATCCGCTCCGGGGGTCGCGGCAGCTCGAGCGCCTCCGCCAGCTCGACGAGCGCCTCGTCGCGCTTCCGGTCGTCCGCCAGCCACTCGGCGCGCTCCTTCGAAAGGGCCTCGACCGCGTTCTGCGTCGCCAGCGCCAGGAGACGGCGTTTTTCCCCGCGCTCGCGGGACGTCGACCGTCACCCGCGAGCCCCGGCGCTCGGACAGAAACGCCGCGAGGTCGTCGGCATCGGCCGGCACGGCCGGGACGAGGACCTGGCGCGGGATCGCCGGGGTCGAGGCGTAGTACTGGAGAAGGAATGAGCCGAGCACCTCGGCATCGGCCACGTCGCGCGCGCCGGTGACGATGAAGTGCTCGCGCCCGATCATCTTGCCGTTGCGGACCTGGAGGACCTGCAGGCAGGCCTCTTCCTCCTCGCGCGCCATGCCGATCAGGTCCTCCTCGACCCGGCTGTAGGCGGCCATCTTCTGCTGCTCCATCGTGCGCTCGACCGCACGCAGCTTGTCGCGGGAGACGGCCGCGGCCTCGTACTGCAGCGCGGCGGAGCTCTCGAGCATCTCCCGCCGCAGGTCGGCGGCGATCGGCTCCTGCCGGCCGTCCAGGAAGTCGACTATGCGATCGATCGTGGCTCGGTACTCGGCCTTCTCGATCGCCTGGATGCAGGGGCCCTGGCAGCGCTTGATGTAGTAGAGCAGGCAGGGCCGCTCGAGGACCCGCTTCCCGTCGGGGATCTCGAGGTTGCAGGTGCGGAACGGGAAGATGCTTGCGCAGCAGCTTGAGCGTCTCGTCGACGCTGGATGCCGAGGCGTAGGGCCCGAAGTAGCGGCTTCCGTCCCTGGCCAGCTTCCGGGTCCGCACGATCCGAGGGAAGTCCTCTCCCAGCGTGATCTTCACGAACGGATAGCTCTTGTCGTCGCGCAGCCGGATGTTGAACCGGGGCCGATGCTCCTTGATCAGGTTGTTCTCGAGCAGGAACGCCTCGCTGACCGTGTCGGTCACGATGTAGTCGATGTCGGCGACCTCGCGGGTCATGCGGGCGATCCGGGCATCGAGCGGGTCCCTGCTGCCGAAGTAGCTGCGCACCCGGCTGCGAAGGCTGTCCGCCTTGCCGACGTACAGCACGCGCGAGCCCTCGTCCTTTCATGAGGTACACGCCCGGCGACGTAGGGAGCTGGCGCAGGATGGCGCGCACGTGCGCATCGCGCTGATCCGAGGGGTCATCCCTCGATTCTAGGCGGCGAGCGCCGAGCGGGCTGGTGGCCTAGGGAGCGGCGATGCGCCCTTGACGATCGGCTCGTCGAGGCAGCTCCGCCGGATGTACGCCTTCAGCGGCTCATAGTCACTCGGCGTTGCCGCGGCCGATCACGACCCGAGGACGTACTGCCCGATGCGTGTTGGTCGTCGCCTCGAGGACCTGCGCCCTCGCTCAGCTCGATCCGGCGATCTGACACCGAGGTGGCCCGATCAGGAGGTACAGGTCGACCGCCGACAGATCCGTCCGCCATCCGGCCCTCCATCGCGCCCATCATCTCCAGCCCGGGACCGAGCGATCCTGGGCCCGCCGCCGCCGAGCTTGGTCTTGCAGCGCCGCGAGGACCCGCGACTGGCGCACGGATCGTGCGAAGTCGCTCGCCTCGGCCGGATCGCTCGTGTACCGCGCGCGGGTGTAGTCGAGCGCCCGCGCGCCGTCCAGCGCAAGATTCGGCCCGTCGCGAACGAGCCGCCGTCCAAGATTCCGGCGTTGTAGAAGTCGCTCTCGGTCGTGTAGGCGAAGGCGCCCGGGTTGTCGACCGTCACCCCGCCGACGGCGTCGACCATCTCCTGGAAGCCGATGAAATCGATCGCCATCCAGTGCTCGATCTTCAGCCCCGTGACGTCGGAGAGCACCTCGGCCGCGGACCGTCCCGCCTTCGCGAGCGCCGCCGTTCACGATAGCCGTCGGCGAAGGCCTCGTTGATCTTGCCGTTGTCCGGGAGCTCGGGCACCCCTGGATCCACAGGTCGCGCGGGATCGGGATCATGGTCGTGGTGTTCGGTCTTCGGATCGATCGACAGGATGTTGATCGAGTCGGCTCAGATACGTGCCCTCGTGCGACGGCGCCGCCGTAGCCGTACATCGCGGACGTTGACCCGCTCCTGCCGTTCAGCGGCAGGAGAAGAGCGAGGAGGAGAGCGAGCGAGCGGTGCGTCACCTTGTCGTTGAAGGCGGCGACCTCTGCCCACAGCAGGCCGATCCCGACCGCCACCACGGCACAGCACCACGAGCAGGTTGCCAGCATCAGGCGTCGCCTGAAGCCGCCGCGCGCTCGTCGCGGCGCCGCGAGGCGCCGCCAGGCCTCGCCGCGATAGCGGCGTCGGCACGGTTCAGTGCCTGGTCGTCGGCTCGGTCTCGGCGCATGGCCGCGGTCAGGATAGTTGGTCGGTAAGCAGCGGGTGAGCGCTCGGTAAGTCGCGCTCGCGATCATTGACGCGTGGTCACCGTCGCACCGCCGGCCCTCCTCGACTCGCTGGACCAGGCCCAGCGGGCCGCGGCGAGCCTGCCTGATGGGCCGGCGCAAGTGATCGCGCCGGCGGGCAGCGGCAAGACGACTACCCTCATCGCGCGACTTGGCGTGCTACTGGAGCCGCGGCGTCGCGGCCGAGCGGATCCTCGTCGTCACCTTCAACCGCGACGCAGCGGCGGAGCTATCCTCGCGCGTGCACGAACGCCTCGCGCCGAGCGTGCCGAGCGCGGTGGGGATCGAAGTGCGCACCCTTCACGCGCTCGCCCGACAGGTCCTCCTCGACGCGGGGCCGCGACGTGCGCCTCGTCGCGGACCGGCTTCCCCTGCTGCGGGCGGCTCGGCGCCGCTCCTGCTCGGCCGTCGGTCCGGACGAGCCGCCGACCGCCGGACGCCGCGGTGCTCGACACGATCCTCTCGCTCTGGAAGATCGAGGGCCGCACGCCTCCGGCCGAGGCGCGGGCCGCCCTTGCCGAGTACGGCGCGCTGCTGTCCGCACGGGGCGCGCTCGACTTCGACGACCTCGTCGTCCATGCCGTTGAGCTCCTCGAGGCGGACCGCGACGCTCCGCGAGCGCTGGCAGGCTCGGTTCAGCCACGTGCTCGTCGACGAGTTCCAGGACGTCGACGCGGCGCAGCTGCGGCTGGTCCGCATCCTTGCCGAGCCGGAGCGAAACCTGATGGTGGTCGGCGATGATGACCAGACCATCTACGCCTGGCGCCTGGCCGATGTCCGAAGGATTCTCGACTTCGGCGTTTCCTATCCCGAGGCGGTGCGCATCCAGCTGGCGACGAACTACCGCTGCCCGCCGGTCGTCGTCTCAGCCTCCGACCGCCTGATCGCCGTGAACCGGGAGCGCTTCGCAAAGGAGATCGGCGCCGGGATGGCAGGGACTGCGGGCCGGCAGCTGCTCGCCTATGCGACCGATGCGGCGGACTGGCCAGACCGCCTGGTCGCACTCGCACGTGTGGCGACGGCTCGCGGCAGCGTCTGCTTCCTGGCGCGAACGCGCACGGAGCTGACGCCGATCATGCTCGCCCTCGTGCGCGCCGGTCTCCCCCATCACACGTCGCTCCCCGCACCGCTCGAGGCTGAGCCGGTGATTGCGCTTGCCGATGCCCTTCGCGATTTCCCGGCCGCGGGGCCGCCCTTCGAGCCGCTTCGCCGCCTGCGTGCTGCGCGACGCTGGACGCGCGCCGAGGATGAGCTGAGCGACGATGCTCACGCGGCACTCGACGCGTTCCTCGGCTGGGCGGCGGCCTTCACCACGGGCGCCGTATTCCTGGACGCCTACGACGCGGCACGGCAGCGGGTGGCTGCTCTCCGCGATCCCGCTGCCCCGATCGAGCTCGTGACGGTTCACGGCGCGAAAGGCCGCGAATGGGACACCGTGGTGATCGTCGGCTTCGAGGAGGAGCGCTTCCCCAATCGGCGCGCGCTCCTCGGAGCGGCGCTCCCCGAGCGCGCGATCGAGGAGGAGCGGCGGCTGGCCTACGTCGCGCTCACGCGCGCCCGCGGCAGGCTCGTGCTCGCCTTCGACCCGGCGCGGCCTTCGCGGTTCCTTGGGGAGATGGGCTACAGGCCGACGTCGCGGGCGACGACGGACAGGTAGCGGACCATGCGCGTCACATGCTCGTCGAAGTCGAGCTCGATCCCGTCCGCACCGGCGAGCAGCATCTCGCGCGGGACGGCGCGCGCAAAGGCCTTGTCCTTCATCCGCTTGCGGACGTTGGCAGGCTCGACGTCCGCAAGCCGCTTGCTCGGCCGCATGAGCGCAACCGCGACCAGGAAGCCGGCCAGCTCGTCGCAGGCGTACACGAGGTGGTCGAGGCGGCGTCTCGCGCGGGACGTCGAGCGCATCGTTGTGCGAGCGAACCGCGTGAACCACCTCCTCGGAGTAGCCCCGCCGCTCGAGCTCGTCCGCGCCGATCGCGCCATGGGTCTCCGCCGCCGGGTACCGCTCGTAGTCGAGGTCATGCAGCAGCCCGGCGATCCCCCATTCGTCGAGCTGCTCGCCCGTCGAGCCCGTCGTCCGCGGCATATCCGCGAACGCCCGCCTCGACCAGCACTCCGTGCTTGCGGAGCGACGGGTTCGCATTCCATTCGTGGAGGAGCGCAAGAGCTTCCGCGCGCGTCGGCATCGGATAAGGATAGGGCCGAGGCCTATCCCGCGACCGCCGCTGCTTCACGGCGCCGGCGGGGAGCGGGAGTCGGCGAATCGGCCAGGCGCAGGGCAGGGCGCAGGTAATGCCCGGTGTACGACTCGGGGATGCGGGCCACCTCTTCGGGCGTGCCGGTCGCGATCAGGGCGCCGCCGGCGTCGCCGCCCTCCGGGCCGAGGTCGATCACCCAGTCCGCGGTCTTGATCACGTCCAGGTTGTGCTCGATCACCACCACCGTGTTGCCGGCGTCGACCAGGCGCCCGAGCACCTTGAGCAGGCGCGACACGTCCTCGAAGTGCAGACCCGTGGTCGGCTCGTCGAGGATGTAGAAGGTCTTGCCGGTCGCCCGCTTCGAGAGCTCGGTTGCGAGCTTCACTCGCTGCGCCTCGCCACCGGACAGGGTCGTCGCCGGCTGCCCGAGATGGACGTAGCCCATCCCGACGTCGTGGAGGGTCTGCAGCTTGTTGCGGATCGACGGGACGGCGGAGAAGAAGCCGAGCGCCTCCTCCACGGTCATCTCCAGGATCTCGGCGACGTTCTTGCCCTTGTAGTGGATCTCGAGCGTCTCGCGGTTGTAGCGCTGGCCCTTGCAGACCTCGCATTGCACGTAGACGTCGGGCAGGAAGTGCATCTCGATCTGGACGATCCCCGCACCCTCGCACGCCTCGCAGCGACCGCCCTTGACGTTGAAGGAGAAGCGCCCCGGCTTGTAGCCGCGCAGCCGCGCCTCCGGGACGGCGGCGAGCAGCTCGCGCAGCGGGGCCCAGAGGCCGGTGTAGGTCGCCGGATTCGAGCGCGGGGTGCGGCCGATCGGCGACTGGTCGATCTCGATCACCTTGTCGATCTGCCCGATCCCCTCGATCACGTCGTGCTCCCCGGGCCGATCCCGGGCGATCCCCAGACCTCCGACGCGAGCGCCGGGTAGAGCGTCTGCGTCACGAGGCTCGACTTGCCGGAGCCGCTCACGCCGGTCACCGCCACGAAGCGACCGAGCGGGAAACCGACGTCGAGGTTCCTCAGGTTGTTCTCCCGGGCGCCGCGGATCGTCAGCCACTCGCCGGAGCCCTCGTCGGCGCGGCGCGGAATCGGGATCGAGCGGTCTCCCCGCAGGTAGTCCGCGGTGATCGACCGGCCGACCTGCAGCAGATCCGGCAGCGAACCCGAATGGATCAGCTCTCCCCCGTGCTCGCCGGCCAGCGGACCGATGTCGATCACCCAGTCCGCGGCGCGGATCGTCTCTTCGTCGTGCTCGACCACGAGCAGCGTGTTGCCGAGGTCACGCAGCCGCTCGAGGGTGGCGATCAGCCGCGCATTGTCACGCTGGTGGAGCCCGATCGACGGCTCGTCGAGGATGTACAGGACGCCCATCAGGCTCGATCCGATCTGGGTCGCCAGCCGGATCCGCTGCGCCTCGCCCCCGCTCAGCGTGCCCGAGGCGCGGTCGAGCGTCAGGTAGTCCAGGCCAACGTCGACCAGGAAGCCGAGCCGGGCGCGAATCTCCTTGAGGACCTGTCGCGCGATCTGGTTCTCGCGATCGGTGAGGCGCTTCGAGAGCGAGCCGTACCAGGCGAGCGCATCGGTCACCGACAGCTTGGTCGTCTCGATGATGTTCTGGCCCCCGACCGTCACGCTCAGCGACTCCGGCTTGAGACGCATCCCGTCGCAGCGCGGGCAGGGGCGGGTGGTCATGTAGCGCTCGATCTCCGACCGCATCGTGTCGCTGCCGGTCTCGCGATAGCGCCGCTGCAGGTTCGGGACGA
Source organism: uncultured Chloroflexia bacterium (assembly GCA_963799675.1). Classification (GTDB taxonomy): domain Bacteria; phylum Chloroflexota; class Limnocylindria; order QHBO01; family QHBO01; genus JALYSK01. The sequence goes on along the minus strand of CAWCXQ010000004.1, from coordinate 59,924 downwards.
TCCCTTCGAAGGTCGTCTTGAAGGTGTGGGTGCTCCCGTTGCGCGACCGATACTGCACGCTGACGCGCTCTCCGCCGTTGCCGTAGAGCAGGATCTGGCGCGCCTCGTCGGAGAGCTCGCGGATCGGCACGTCGGTGCGGAATCGGTAGTGCTCGGCGACCGCGTTCAGGATCTTCGCGAACCACGACTCGGTCGCCACCATCCGGCGCCACGGCACGATCGCGCCGTCGTCGAGGCTCAGGTTCGCGTTCGGCAGGACGCGCTGCGGGTCGATCTCGAGCCGGCTGCCGAGCCCGGTGCACTCCGGGCAGGCGCCGTGCGGCGAGTTGAAGCTGAAGCTCCGCGGCGCCAGCTCCTCGAAGCTGCCGCCGTGCTCCGGGCAGGCATAGCGCTCCGAGTAGAGCCGATCCGCGGACTCATCGGGAAGGTTCACCATGACCGTGCCATCGGTGAGCCGCAGCGCGGTCTCGATCGAATCGGCCATGCGTGAGGCGTCCGGCCTGGCGAGCCCGTCCTCGTCGCTGGCCCGGACGACCAGCCGGTCGACGACCACCTCGATGCTGTGCTTGAACTTCTTGTCGAGGTCGATCTTCTCGTCGAGGTCGCGCAGCTCGCCGTCGACGCGCACGCGCACGAAGCCCGCCTGCTTCGCGCCGGCGAGCACCTTCTCGTGCTCGCCCTTCCGGTCGCTGACCAGGGGCGCCATGATCATCAGGCGCGTCCCCTCGGGCAGCTCGTAGAGCTGGTCGACGATCTGCTCCACGGTCTGGCGGCTGATCTCGCGGCCGCAGACCGGGCAGTGCATCCGCCCGATGCGCGCCCAGAGAAGGCGCAGGTAGTCGTAGATCTCGGTGACGGTGCCGACCGTGCTGCGCGGATTGCGGCTGGCACCTCGCTGGTCGATGCTGATCGCCGGCGAGAGCCCGTCGATCTGGTCGACGTCCGGCTTCTCCATCTGGCCCAGGAACTGGCGCGCGTACGCAGAGAGGCTCTCGACGTAGCGGCGCTGGCCCTCGGCGTAGATCGTGTCGAAGGCAAGGCTCGACTTGCCGCTTCCCGACAGCCCCGTGATGACGATCAAGCGGTCGCGCGGCATCGCCACGTCGAGGTTCTTCAGGTTGTGCTCGCGGGCGCCGCGCACGACGATTCGGTCAGAGGGCATCGGTTCGAATCATATCAGATTGATGCGAACGCCTGTTCTCTTTCTTCCCCGCCGCTCTGTTCGCCTCCCGCCTTGCCCCCCAGGTGGAGGCAACGCGCGGCTCCCCAACGAACGTTGGGCGGATGAGTGCTGTCGTGAGTGGATTGGCGGGCTTGGCAAACGGTTCGCGGCGCGCGATGCTGACCGGTACTCGGGCAGTACTTTCGGCAAGGGAACGACATGATCTCGGTGGCGGTCAAGGGCTACGGCGTGGTGATCTGGGACGGCAGCGATCACTGGCGAACCTTTGGCGCCACCGACACCCGGACCGCGTCGCTTTCCGCGAGGGTCGACACGGCGCTGCGAGCGGTCCGCTCCTTCGCGGATCACGACGTGCTGGACGCTCTGCTGTCGATCACCGGGGCCGAGCTGCTCGCCATGGGTCCCGACTGCACGGAGGGGATCTGCGACCACGGATCGGAGCACCGGACTGATCTTCCCACCGATCTCCTACCCGACAGTGATGTCAACCTGAACTAAGCGTCCCCGGTCAGCGTCCCGCCGCCGCGAGGAGCTCGCGATACCAGCGCCCACTCCCCTTGATCGTGCGGCGCTGCGTCTCGAAGTCGACGCGGACGATCCCGAAACGCTGGTCGTAGCCCTCCGCCCATTCGTAGTTGTCGAGCAGCGACCAGGCGAAGTAGCCGTCGACCGGCACGCCCGCGTTGCGTGCGTCCGCGACCGCGGAGACGTGGGATGCGAGATAGGCGGTGCGCTCCGGGTCGTCGACCGCGCCGTCGATCGCGGGGCGGTCCGGGTAGGCCGATCCGTTCTCGGTGATCACGATCGAGGTCGCTCCGTATTCCCGATGGACCCGCTCGAGCGTCAGTCGTAGCCCATCCGGATAGCATTCCCAGCCCATCGTGCTGCGCGGTCGTCGGCGGCCGCACGACGGTCGCCCTCGCCGGTCCCCGCGCCGCGTCGGCAGCGGTGACCAGCTCGCGGGTGTAGTAGTTGACGCCGAGCAGGTCGGGGGGCCGGATCGCCCCCACCGCCGGGAGGTCGATCCCGTCGACCAGGTCGCCATAGAGCCCGACGACGTCGGCGGGGTAGCCCCGCCCGAAGACAGGATCGAGGAACCAGCGGTTCGAGGTCCCATCGAGACGGTCGGCGGCGGCGAGATCCTCCGGGGCCTCGGAAGCGGGCTCGTAGCGAACCAGGTTCAGCGCAAGACCGATACGCGCGCCCGGCACGTCGCGCCGGAGCACGTCCGTGGCCGCCGCGTGGGCAACGTGCGCATGGTGGGCGACCGTGAGCGCGGCGCTCCAGTCATGCATCCCGGGCGCATGGACACCCTCGGCGTGTCCGAGAACGGCGAAGACCTGCGGCTCGTTGAGCGTGATCCAGTGGCGGACCCGGTCGCCGAGGCGGCGCCCGACGATCGACGCGTACTCAGCGAAGCGGGTCACGATCCCGGGATTCCGCCAGCCGCCGAGCGCCTCGAGCGCCTGGGGGAGGTCCCAGTGGTAGAGCGTCAGATACGGGTCGATCCCTCGCTCCAGCAGCGCGTCGACCAGGCGGTCGTAGAAGTCGAGGCCGGCCTCGTTCACCCGCTCGTCGGCCTCCGGCTGGATGCGCGGCCAGGCCACGCTGAACCGATACGCGCGCAGGCCAAGCTCGGCCATCAGGTCGACGTCCTGGCGCCAGCGCCGGTAGTGATCGCAGGCGACGTCACCGGTCTCCCCGTTCCGGGTCCGACCCGGGGTGTGGCTGAACGTGTCCCAGATGCTCGGGCGCCGGCCGTCTACTTCGGTCGAGCCCTCGACCTGGTATGCGGCGGTCGCCGCTCCCCACGTGAAGGCCGGGGGAAAGCGGCGGGCGAGCGCATCGGTCTCCAGGCTCACGGCTGGAGCGCTGCGACAGCGGACATGAACGGACGATACGGCAACCGGGGCTGGCGGCGCGCTCCTTGGAGTTCGAGCCGTGCGCTGGTATCCTCCTCGTCCCCGCCTCCTGCCCACCGCAAACCCTCACGAGACGCTGCCGATGCCCTCCGAAACGCTCGCGATCCACGCTCGCGCCGTGCGCCGCGTCTACAAGGCCAAGCCCGAGCCCGTCACCGCGCTGGCCGGGGTCGACCTCGACGTGGAGCCGGGCGAGTATTTCGGGCTGCTCGGTCCCAACGGTGCGGGCAAGACGACGCTCATCAAGATCCTCACCACCCTCCTGCTCCCGACGAGCGGCACCGCGAGGGTGGCGGGCTTCGACGTGGTCAACGAGACCGCGAAGATCCGGCGCGTGATCAACATGGTGGCGGGCGGCGAGCAGTCGGGCTACGGCCTCCTCACGGTGCGCGAGCAGCTCTGGATGTTCAGCCAGTTCTACGGTTTGCCCAACCGCGAGGGCTGGCGCCGCGTCGACGAGCTGATCGAGATCGTGGGCCTCCAGGAGCGGCGGCAGCAGAAGGTCCGGGCACTCTCGACCGGGGAGCGACAGAAGCTGAACTTCGCCCGCGGCCTGCTCAACGACCCCTGGGTCCTCTTCCTCGACGAGCCGACCCTGGGGCTCGACGTGAGCGCGGCGCGCGACCTTCGCGAGCACACGCTCCGCTGGAAGGAGACGGCACCTGGCCGCACGGTCCTGCTCACCACCCACTACATGGTCGAGGCGGACCAGCTCTGCGATCGAATCGCGATCGTCGACCACGGCCGGATCCTTGCCCTCGGCACGCCCGCCGAGCTCCGCCGACGCGTGCAGAGCGAATCGATCTTCCGGATCGAGCTCGACCAGCTTCCGCGCAACGGGGGCCTGGCCATGCTGAGCCAGCTCCCCGGCGTCCTGTCCGCGGTCCGGTCGGACGACAGCGAGGACGGCGACCGCGCGGGCGCGAGCTCGATCGCATTGAAGGTGGCGCTCGCCAGCGACTCGGCCCTGACCAGCGTCGTCACCGCGGTGGCCGAGCACGGCGCGAACCTGATCGGGCTCCAGAAGTCGGAGCCCTCGCTGGAGGATGTCTTCGTCGAGCTGGTTGGACGGGGATTCGGCGACGAGACGGAGGGCGCGAGATGAGCGGCTACGTCTACAACTCCGCGCGGAGCGCCCGGGAGGCAGCGGACTGGTCGCGGCGGCGCCTGATCGTCACCAACCTGCGGGCCGTCTTCGGCCGCGCCTATCCGCGGATCATCGGCCTGACCCGGGAGCCGTCGTGGGTCTTCTTCGAGATCTTTCTGCCCTTCCTGGCGGTCAGCGCGTTCGTGTTCGTCTATCGGGCGCTGAAGGCGCCCGAGGAGTACATCGGCTTCGTGGTCCTGGGCGGCGCGATGACCGCTTTCTGGCTGAACGTGGTCTGGATGATGGCGGCCCAGTTCTTCTGGGAGAAGGACCAGGGGAACCTCGATCTCTACTTCACCGCACCGATGCACCTCATGAGCATCCTCGTCGGGATGGCCGTCGGCGGCCTGGTCATGACCAGCAGCCGGGCGCTGGCGGTGATCGGGATCGGCACCCTGCTCTTCGGCGTGACCTACCACGTGCAGGAGCCGCTCCTGCTGATCGGCGTCTTCCTGTTGACCATGATCCCGCTCTACGGCCTGGGGATGCTCTTCGCCAGCTGCTTCCTGCTGTGGGGACGCGAGGCGTACCACATCGCCGAGCTGCTGCAGGAGCCGGTCTACTTCCTGGGCGGGGTGAATGTCCCGCTCCGCGCGCTTGGACCGGTCTCCGCCCTGGTCGTGGCCACCCTGCCGCTGGCGGTCGGCCTCGACGCGATGCGGCAGCTCGCCTTCCCGGGAGCCCACAGCACCGGCGTCCTCCCGGTCGGCCTCGAGGTGCTCATCCTGGTGGCCATGGGCATCGTCTTCCTCGTCGCCGCCCGGGCCGCCCTCGCCTACCTCGAGCACCTCGCCCGCCGCGAGGGACGGCTCACCCTGCGATGGCAGTAAACGCCGCGGCCGGTCCAGGGCTTCACGCTGGCCGATGCCTGGCGCAGCTTCCGCACGGCGATCGGCCTCGGCTGGGCGATCGAGTCGAACTGGTCCGATCCATTCCTCTTCGGCGTCTACACGCTCGCGAAGCCACTCTCGGCGGCGCTCATCCTGGTCCTCATGTACCAGGTCATCACCGGGGGGAGCTCGCCGCAGTTCCTCCAGTTCCTGGTCGTCGGCAGCGCCCTGTGGAACATCGTCTTCGGCGTGATGGGCGGGCTCGTGATGTCGATCCTCGAGGATCGCGAGCGCTACCGGATGATCCGCTACGTCGTGATGACACCGACCTCGCTCTTTCCCTTCCTCCTGGGGCGTGGCCTGGCCCGCGTCCTCGTCTCGCTGGTCGCAACGGTGATCACGCTCCTCGTCGGGGTGCTGCTCCTTGGCGTCCGGCTGCAGCCGGACCTGGTCATGCTCGTGCCCGCGACCCTGCTGGGGCTGCTGGCGGTCATCGCGCTCGGGATCCTGATGGCGGGGCTCTGCCTCCAGCTGCGACAGGAGGCCTGGCACTACCCCGAGGCGATCGCCGGCGCCATGTACCTGGTTTCCGGCGCAATCTTCCCGATCGACATCCTGCCCTGGTTCATCCAGCCGATCGCCTACGCCTTCCCCACCACCTGGTGGTTGGAGGCGTCCCGACGCGGCCTCCTCGGCCACGGGGCTCCCGGAGCCATGGCGCAGCTCAGCAACGGGACCGTCCTCCTGTTCCTGCTGGTCTCGACGGCGGTGATCATCCCGATCGCCCTGGCCGCGTTCGCGCTCTTCATTCGCCGTGCCCGCCAGCTGGGGCTGCTCGACATGCTCACCGGAACCTGAGGGTTCAGCGCACGAGCCCCGTGTAGTCGCTCACCACGAAGGTATTTCGGCAGCGGTCTGCGCGCTCGGGCACACACCGCTGCGAGGCAGGATCGTCGAAATGCCCGACGAACACGAGCTGCTGCAGCCGCAGGTTGGGGCCTCCCGGCATCGCCCGTGATGGGAAGGGGCCACCACGCGGGGCCGCCAACCGGAGCCCGCGCTCCAGCTGTGCCTGGCTGACCTGCTCGGTCGGCTGCTCGGGAACCAGCACGCGCAGCGGGCAGTCGCGTTGCAGCCACGCGATGGATGCGTCCGCGCCGCCTGTGTCGCCGCTGCAGTCACCCGACAGCTCCGCATACCAGCCGACGACCCGCAGCTCGGTGCTCCCGTACCGGGCGGCGGGCGCCCGGCCGGCGAGGACCTCCGCGACCGGAATGGGGGTCAGCTCCGGCCGCACCTGGCCGATGCTGCCCAGCACCAGCAGGCCGAAGACGAAAGCTCCCAGCGCGACGAGCGCCACCACGGCGAGCCGTTGGTCGCGGCTCACGGGCCCGGCTCGTTCCAGCGCTGCCGCAGCAGCTCGATCGCCAGCCTCCAGAGCTCAACGTGTGCCGGATCGTTCAGCCAGGTCGACGCCCCCGAGGGATGCGGCAGGCAGATCACCGATGCGTGCGGTGCGTCCGCCCAGGCGAGCTCTCGTCCGACCAGCTCGTCCAGCCGGGCGCCGGGACCGTAGGCGAACCGATGCGCCAGGCCGCCAACCAGGAGGACGAGCCGCGGGTCGACGAGCCGCACCTCCTCGACGAGATACGGACCCCAAAGCGCGACGTCGGCTCGTGAGGGTGGCTTGTCGACCGACGAGCCGGCGGCCCGGCCCGGGTAGCACTTCCCGACGCTCGTGACGTACCAGCGCTCCCGAAAATCGGCGACGCCAACCCCGGCCAGCTCGAGCCAGCCCGCGAGGCGCTTGCCCGCGTCGCCGGCGAACGGCAGCCCCAGCTCGATCTCGCGGCGGCCGGGGGCCTGGCCGATCAGCATCGCCCGCTCGCGCCCGTCGCCGGAGAGGACCGGTGTCGCCTCGTCCGGGCAGCGCGGCATCGCGTCCTGGAGCCGCCGCAACTCGGTCCCGTGCGCGGCCCGCCGCGGGACGGAGTCTGGCCACGCCCCGGTGAATCGGACTCGCTTCGGGCCGAGCGCCTGCGTCAGGTCGCTCCCCCACCTCGCAGCCGCTCCGCGGCGCGCAGGTCGTCTGCGATCGCAAGGCGGAGCATGCGGCGCACCCCGTCCGTGGCCGGGCCGGACGCCTCGAGCGCATCGGTCAGGCCGTCGCGGGCGGCGTACAGCCGATCGACCGGGTCCTCGGCCAGCGAGCGGGCGCGGGCCGCCGAGGGCGCGCACGAAGGCCACGTCCTGGCGCTCGATCGCCGCCAGCTCGCTCTCGGCGCCGGCGCCGCCGCTCGCGTCGAGCGCATCGGCCAGCTCCTCGCGCGCGAGCTCCATCCAGCGCAGCCACGCGGCGTACTCGTCCTGCGACGGGGGGCAGCTCGTCGAGCGAGAACGCGGCGCGGTTCCCGTCGCTCGCTGCTGCCCGCTCGACCTCGTACCAGTTGTCGCCGACGAAGGCGGGCGCCGCTTCTCCGTGGTCGCGAAGCCAGGCGGTGAAGCGGCTGACGCGCTGCGGGATCCGCCGTCACCGCCTCGTCGTCGCTCGGCGCCGAACGTCGCGCAGCCGGGCAGCTCCGCCGCGTAGGCGGCCACCGTCGACTCCGCCGTCGAGCCCGGTCTCGACGAAGATGGCGTGGGGCATGGTCCCTGCCATCGGCCGGCCGCCAGCGCGGTCACGGTCGTCGGCGACGTGGGGGCCGGCGGAGGGTCCCGGCCGCGAATGATGTTCGGCGTGGCGGCCGTGGTGAAGACGTCCCGCCGCTGGCGGGGATGGCGCCCGCTCGTCGATCGAGCGCTCCGCCGCGGCAGCCGCGGCGTAGACGTCGGCGGGGATGGTGCCGGGCGCGGCGGCCAGCTCCTCGCGCAGCCGGCGGAGCTGCAGGATCTCGTCGCGCAGCGCGGCCGCCCGCTCGAACTCCAGGTTGCGCGCCGCCTGCTTCATCTGCGCCTCGAGGCCGCTGACCATCCGGGCGAGCTCCTCCGGCTCCTTGCCCGCGATCTGCAGCTCCGCGCGCTCCTCCGCCACGCGACGCAGGCTCTCGTGGATCTCGCGGATCGCCTTCGTGATCGTCTCCGGCACGATCCCGTGCTCCACGTTGTAGGCCCGCTGCTTCGTCGCGACGGCGTCTCTGTCTCGTCGATCGCCGCCTTCATCGAATCGGTCATCCGATCGGCGTACATGATCACCCGTCCGCCGATGTTCCGGGCTGCCCGGCCGATCACCTGGATCAGGGATCCGCCGCTCCGGAGAAAGCCCTCCTTGTCCGCGTCGAGGATCGCGACCAGCGTCACCTCCGGCAGGTCGAGCCCCTCGCGGAGGAGGTTGATGCCGACCAGCACGTCGTAGACGCCGAGACGAAGGTCCCGCAGGATCTCGATCCGTTCGAGGGTGTCGACCTCGCTGTGCAGCCACTGGACCTTGATGCCGAGCTCGGCGAGGTAGTCCGCGAGGTCCTCCGCCATCTTCTTGGTGAGGGTCGTCACCAGCGCCCGCTCTCCGCGCTCGACTGTGGCACGGATCTCGGCCAGCAGGTCGTCGACCTGGCCGGCGGTCGGGCGCACCGTGATCGTCGGATCGATCACCCCGGTGGGGCGGATGAACTGCTCGGCGACGCGCTCGGCACGCTCCGTCTCGTACGGCCCAGGCGTTGCTGACATGTAGATCACCTGGTTCATGTGATCCTCGAACTCCTCGAACGTGAGGGGCCGGTTGTCGAGCGCTGAAGGGAGGCGGAACCCGAACTCGACCAGGATCTCCTTGCGGGTCCGATCGTTCTTGTACATGCCGTGGACCTGCGGGATCGTGATGTGGCTCTCGTCGACGATCAGCAGGAAATCGGTCGGGAAGTAGTCGATCAGGGTCCACGGCCGGTAGCCGGCCTCGCGCCGCGCGAGATGGCGCGAGTAGTTCTCGATCCCCGAGCAGAAGCCCAGCTCGCGCATCATCTCGAGGTCGAACTGGGTCCGCTGACGGAGGCGCGCCGCCTCGAGGTCGCGCCCCTCCGAGGCGAGCCAGGCGACGTGCTCCTCCATCTCGGCCTCGATGTCCGCAACCGCCGCCATCAGCTTGTCGCGCGGCGTGACGTAGTGCGTCGCCGGGTAGAAGTTCACCTCCCGGCGCTCGGCGAGCACCTCTCCGGTGAGGGAGTCGACCTCGACGATGCGCTCCACCTCGTCCCCGAAGAAGTCGACTCGGACCACGTACTCCCCGTGCGGCGGCTGCACCTCGAGGACGTCGCCACGTACCCGGAAGCGGGCCCGGGCCAGCGCAGCATCGTTGCGCTGGTACTGGAGGTCGACCAGGTGACGCAGGATCCCGTCGCGTCGGTATCGGCCACCAACTTTCAGGCTGATGACCGTCGCGCCGTAGTCGACCGGGGCACCAAGGCCGTAGATCGCGCTGACCGAGGCGACGATGACGACGTCCTTGCGCTCGAACAGCGCGCGCGTCGCGTTGTGCCGCAGTCGGTCGATCTCGTCGTTGCGCGACGAGTCCTTCTCGATGTAGGTGTCGGAGCGCGGCAGGTAGGCCTCGGGCTGGAAGTAGTCGTAGTACGAGACGAAATACTCCACCGCGTTGTCGGGAAAGAACTCGCGGAACTCCTGGTAGAGCTGCGCCGCGAGCGTCTTGTTATGGGCCATCACCAGCGTCGGACGCTGGGCCGCCTCGATCACCTTTGCGGCAGTGAACGTCTTGCCGGTCCCGGTGGCGCCCAGCAGCACCTGGTGGCGGAGCCCATCGGTCAGGCCGGAGGCAAGCTCGGCGATCGCCGTCGGCTGGTCGCCGGTGGGCTCGTAGGGAGCGTGCACCGTGAGGTCGGGCATCGGCCGATTCTAGCGCGACCCATCGGTACCGATCCGATGACGGCCAAGGGCCTATATCGGCCCATACCCCCCGTTTCTAGACTCGGACGACGGGTACCTCCGCCCTGCTCATCCACGGATCGGCAACGCATGCTCGACGCACAACCAACGGGAACCGCCTCGGGGTCGACGCCGGCCCGGCATCGCCACGTGCGAGGCCAGGCGATGATCGAGTTTGCCGCGGTGCTGCTGCCGCTCCTGATGATCATCGTGGGCATCATCCAGTTCGGCCTGATCTTCGGCGCGAACGTCTCCCTGACCAACGCTGCCCGCGAGGGGGCGCGCGCCGGAACGATCTACCTGTACGCGGGCGCCGACAAGACGACCAACGACAAGAACCGATGCACTGCCGTTCTCCAGGGGGCGAAGAGCTCGTTCGGGCTCATTGCCGCCAGCTCGCCGTATTTCGTCGCGGCGGATCCGTGCACCACAGGGCACAAGGTGAACGACTACACGTGGAGGAACGGTGACCTCACCATCACCTACTGCCGCCCGACCACCTCGCCGGCCGCCCCGGATGATTGCGCCGCCAGCAGCACGGTCCTCGCCAACGACGCGCGCCGGGGCTACCGGATGACGGTCACGCTCACCTACCGCTCGGACATCATCGTCCCGTTCGTCGGCGAGATCGTGTCGACGGATGCCAACGGGCGCATGGTGCAGACGGCCCGCGCGACCATGGTGATCAATTGATCGGTCGCGAGGCGGACCCCGGGCCTGCGCCGCGCGGCCAGGTGCTGGTCATGTTCGCGGTGATGCTGGTCGTGTTGCTGGCCATGGCCGGCCTCACCATCGACATCGGCCGAGCAGTCGCGGAGCGGCGGCACGCGCAGACGGCGGCCGATGCGGGCGCCCTGGCGACCTGCCGCGAGCTGATCGCCGGGGCCTCGCAGTCGGCTGCCGCACAGGTGGGCCGCGAGGTGGCGCTGGCCAACCTGACCCATTCGCCAGCAGGTGCGCAGGCAACCATGAGCGCGTTCGGCTCGCCAATCTACGCAAGCGGTCACGCCGGCGATCCGAGCTTCCTGCGCAGCGGGCTGCTGATCTCCAGCAGCTCCGTCCGCGTCGCAGTGCACTCGATCGTCGAGACCTTCCTGGCGCGCGTGGTCGGGATCGGCACGCTGGAGACCGGGGCCGCGGCGCAATGCGGCTTCGACGGGCTGCCGGCGGTGCCGGTGATCGCCCAGCGATACTCGAACTCTCCCGGACCGGGCGGCGGCTTCGTCGACCACCTGGCCACCGAGACGACCAGCGGCAGCGGCCAGGTCGACCCGTCCAACGTCATGGGCTACAACGGCCGGACGCCGGCGAGCGAGTCGCAGCCGGGACCCGAGTTCGAGCTCTACGGTCCAGGGAGCAAGGCAAACAACGATTCCAGCTTCCGTGGGTTCATTGCGCTCGACGTCCGCAACTTCGCGACCACGACGTCGCGCGTTTATTACAACGGGGTTACCTCCGGCACTCAGCCGAACACGCTGAAGGACAAGGAGGCGGAATACCTCCTGGCCCGCAACTACCCCGGGCCCGACTTCCCTCCGATCGTGACTCCGCCCGACCCGAACGACCAGGTGGCCGTGCTGAGCGGCGAGAGCGCGAACCAGGTCGTCCATAACTTCGACGACGTGTACTCGGTCGGCGACCGGGTCCTGCTGACGGTCTATGACGGGACCGTGATGACGATCCCCGACTTCAGCATCACGCCCCCGGCCGCGATCGTGGTGCCGGCCACCGGGACCTCCAGCGGACCCGACTTCACAGTGAGCCGCAACAAGGAGTTCTCGAGCACGGTGACGCTCTACCTCAAGGGCGATCACGACGGCGGCGTCATCAACCCGGCCTGGGACCTGATCCCCGTCGCCGGCACCGGGCCGCCCGCCACCGGCAAGATGAACGAGCCGATCTTCAATCCGCAGACCTTCATCCCGGCGACGAACGGGACACGGGTCGGCATGGCCAGCCTCAAGACGAACGCCGTCCCTGCCGGGATCTACACCGTCTGGGTCGAAGGACAGTCCGGCAACCCCTATTTCCAGACTCGACGGCAGGCGGTGCCCGTCCAGGTTGGCGGTGCGGTTCGGGACTTCAGTCTTGCCTATTCGAGCCTCTACGCGGACATCGCGGCGATCGGGGGCAGCGCCGCGCTGCCGATTCGCGTCACGACGCCCACCGGCTCGACCGGCTGGGGAGCCGGCAGCGCCGTCGCGCTCTCGATCGACAACGCGTCATTCGAGACGTGCGGCCACACCGCCGCGGCGATCGCTCCTGGACAGCTGACCCTGACCGCCTCGTCCGTCACGCCCAGCGCCACCAACCAGCCGGCGAAAGCCGCGGCCGTGTCGACCCTGAACGTCAACAGCGCCGGCCTGGGAGCCGGCTGCTACAGCTTCAACCTTCGGGGGACCGGGACGAATGGCGCCGGGCAGCGGGTCGTTCACCTCGCGTCGGTCAGCTTCACCGTCGCGACGTCGACCAGCAACGGCAGCTACGTCGACATCATCGGCTTCGCGGCCTTCGAGATCACCGATATCGGCTCCAACACGATTACCGCCCACGCCATCAGCGGCGTCTATGCCGATCCCCACGACCAGGGGCTGCGGCGCGTGCAGGTCGCACGCCTGCTCCCGTGGTGAACCCGCCAGCAACCGAGAGGTAGAACGACCCGTGGAACTCGAGTACACCGACAAGAACGCGAAGCGCTCAAAGCTCTATATCGCAGCAGGGATCCTGATTGCGCTGATCGTTGGCGCGGCGGTCTTCTTCGCGCTGCAGGCGAGCAACCTGGTTGGCGCCGCCGGGCCTGCACAGATGCGCAGCGTCGTCGTCGCGGTACGCGACATCCCGAGCCGCAAGCCGATCGAGGAGGGCGACGTGGCCATGCGCCAGGTCGCGGTGGATGCGACGAACGAGACAGCCTTCTCACGCATCGACGAGGTGCTCGGCCGCGTCAGCGGCGTCTCGATCTCCACCGGGCAGCTCGTCAGCCGAAACCTGCTGGCCTCCACCACCGAGGGCCAGAGCTTCTCCATCCTGGACCCGGCCCTGAAGTTCGATCCGAGCGGGCCGGCGCTGCGCGCGGTGAGCGTCAGCGTGCCGGACGACCACGCGGTCGCTGGCACCCTGCAGGCCGGGCAACGCGTCGACCTGATCGCCACGATGCCAATGAATCCGCAGATCGGGCAGGCTCCCGGGCAGGCGCCGGCCTCCTCGCCAGCCGCCTACCTGCCCGGCCCTTCGACCAAGGTCACCCTGCAGGGCGTGACGATCCTCTCCCGCAACGGCACGATCTACATCCTGCGCGCGGACCTGCCCACCGCGGAGAAGGTGACCGAGATCACCGCGGCGGGCGGGACCTTCACGATGGTCCTGCGCCCCGACGAGGACGAGCGGACCGCCACGACTGCGGGGTCGACGCTCGACAGCCTGATCAAGGAGTTCGGGTTCCCCGTGCCGCGGCCGTTTGCGATCAAGTAGCCGCGTCTCCGTCGGAACCCATCAGCGCCTGATATGCGGCCTCGACCTGGCGGCGGGTCTCGTCGAGCTGGACCGAGCCATCGATCACGACGTCTGCGGCGGCGCGCTTCTCCTCCTCTGAGGATTGGCTGGCCATCCGTCGGCGCGCCTCCTCGACCGCCATCCCACGCGAGGCCGCCACTCGCGCGAGCGCGTCGGCCTCGTCGCAGCGCACGACCCAGATCTGGTCGCAGCCGTCCGCCAGCGGCGACTCGAGCAGCTTGATCACCTCGACCGCCGCGGCCTCCACGCCGCCTTCTTCGAGCTCGGCCAGCCGTGCACGGACCGCGCCGCGCACCAGCGGATGAAGGATCGCTTCGAGGTCGCGCAGGGCCGCCGGATCGCGGAAGACGATCTCGGCCAGGTGAGCCGCCTCGTAGCTGCCGAACCGCTGCTCGATGGCGGCACGCGCATCCGCGTCGTTCTGGCGGATCTCGCGGGTCACCTTGTCGGCATCGATCGTGGCAACGCCGAGATCGCGCAGCATCCCCGCGACGGTGCTCTTGCCGCAGCCGAGATTGCCGGTCAGGCCGATCACTTTCATGCCTCGCCCGATGGTACCGGCTGGCAGTGCGGGCAGAAGTGGGTGCTTCGCTGGCCGATCACGAGGCGCTCGATGGCCCGGCCGCATCGGTAGCAGGGCTCGCCGGTGCGCTGATAGACGCGCAGGCGCTCTGCATTGGCTCCGGGCTCGCCGTCGGCACCCACGTAGTCGCTGAAGCTCGCTCCACGGTTGGCAATCCCCTGGCGCAGCACCTTCCGAATCGACCGATGCAGCCGCCGCACCTCGTCCGGGTGCAGCGTGTCGGCCGCCCGCAGCGGATGCAGCCGCGCGTGCCAGAGCGCCTCGTCGGCGTAGATATTGCCGACGCCGGCGATGAAGGACTGGTCGAGGAGGAGGGTCTTGAGGCGCGCCGATCGACGGCGCAGGCGCGCCGTCAGCCGCTCGACGCTGAACGATCGCGCGAGCGGCTCGGGGCCGTGGCGCGCGAAGACGTGGCCCACGCGGTACGGCTGCGCGGACTCCCGGATGCGACGCAGGCCACCGCCCTCCCACAGGCCGATCCGGCCGAACTTTCGCACGTCGCGGTAGCGCAGCTGGCGCCCGTCGTCGAGCTGGAACGCGACCCGAACGTAGCGATCCTCCGCGGTCCCCGCCGGCACCACGATCAGCGCCCCGGTCATCCGCAGCGCGACGGTCAGGACGCGACCGTCGTCGAGGTGGATCAGGACCGACTTCGCGCGCCGGCCGACGCGCTGGATCCGCGCGCCGGAGACCTCGGCCACGAACCGCTCGGGGGGCAGCGGGTGACGGATGGTGCGATCCCACCACACCTCGGCGCCGGTGATCGTCGCGCCAGCCACGGACTGCTGGAGGCCGCGCGCGATCGTCTCGACCTCGGGAAGCTCGGGCATCGGCGCAGAGTCAGGTTCAGCCGGACTCGATGGCAGCCAGGAGCGGCTCGAGCTCCGGCTCGGGAGCGGCGCCCACCCGGCGCCAGACACCGGCCTCGGTCTCCTCGAGTCGGTCCATCTGCTCCCAGTTCGTGCCGACCTTGAGATCCACGGTGAGCGGCACGTCGAGCGGCAGCGCGCTCTCCATCACCTCGCGCGCGAGCGTCGCCAATGCGGCGAGCTCGACCTCGTCGGTCTCGAAGACCAGCTCGTCGTGGACCTGCAGCAGCATCTGCGAGCGGAGACCGCGCGAGCGGCAGGCGCCTCGTCGAGGCGGACCATGGCGATCTTCATCCCGTCGGCGGCGGTCCCCTGGATCGGCATGTTGACCGCCATCCGCTCGCCCGCGGAGCGGAGCGCGCCGTTGCGCGCGGTCAGCTCGGGGATGTAGCGACGACGGCCGAGGAGGGTGGTCACGAAGCCCTGGTCGCGCGCGAGGATCTTGATCTCGACGATGTAGCGACGGATCCCCTCGTAGGCGGCGAAGTAGTCGGCGATGAACTTCTGCGCCTCCTCGCGCGGGATCTTCAGCCGATCCGCCAGCCCGAAGTCGCTCAGGCCGTAGGCGATCCCGTAGTTGATCATCTTCGCCACGCTCCGCTCCTTCGGGCCGACCGCCTCGGGGGCGAGGCCCAGCACACGGGCGGCCGCGGCGAGATGGATATCGGAGTGCGCGGCGAAGTCCGCCTTCAGTCCCGGGTCGCCGGAGACGTGGGCCAGGATGCGCAGCTCCTGCTGGGAGTAGTCGGCGGCGAGCAGGAGCCTCCCCGGTGGGGCCACGAATGCCCTCCGGATGCGCCGGCCGAGCGGCGTGCGGATCGGGATGTTCTGGAGGTTGGGGTCCGTGCTCGAGAGCCGGCCGGTGGCCGCCACCGCCTGCTGGTACGTGGTGTGCAGCCGTTCGTCGGCACCGACCAGCGACGGAAGCGCATCGACGTAGGTGCTCTTCATCTTCGCGATCTGCCGGTGCTCGAGGATGAGGCCCACCACCTCGTGCTGCGTCCGCAGCTCCTCCAGGACCGATGCGTCGGTCGAGTAGCCGGTCCGCGTCCGCTTGGTGGCGGGCAGTGAGAGCTCGTGGAAGAGGATCTGCTCGAGCTGCTTCGGTGAGCCGATGTTGAACTCGTGGCCCACCGCTGCGTAGATCCGCGCCTCGAGCTCCGCGAGCTGGGCGCCGAACTCGATGGCTCATCGCCGCCAAGGCCGTCGCGGTCGATCGTCACGCCGGCGAGCTCCATGCGGACGAGGACCGGCAGGAGCGGCATCTCGACCTCGTGGAAGAGGTTCGCGAGGCCCGCCTCGCCCAGCTCGGTCTTCGAGCGCCGGCTGCACCAGCAGCGAGGTGAGCGCCTCGCCCGCGGCGCGCCGCGCGGCGACGCTCTCCTCCGCCTCGATCTCGGCAGGGAGTGGCTTGCGGCGGGAGCTCGCTGGCATAGCGGTTGGCGGCGAGGTCGTCGAGGCTCTGCGCCCGGAGCGCCGGGTTGAGCATGTAGCCCGCCACCAGGGTGTCGAAGCAGACGCCGCTCAGCTCCACGCCCAGGCTGGCAAGCAGCACCGCCAGCTGCTTTAGGTCGTGCCCGACGAGTGGCCGATCGTCGCGGGCCAGCCAGCGCTGCAGCCCCTCTACGCTGCCGCCCCAGGGCACAATACCAGGTGCTGCCATCCGCTCCCGCCAGCGCGACGCCCAGCAGGCGCCGCTCGAGCGGACGGCCGGCCGTCGCCGCCCAGCCAAGCCCGACCGCCGACCCCTGCGCCGCGAGCCAGGCATCGAGCTCGACCAAGTCCGCTTCGCTCCGCGGCACGCGGGGATCCACGTGCTCGATGGCCCCGCCAGGATCGCGCGATCGGCGTCGGGTCGCGGCCGCGGTCCGCTGCCTCGCCGTCGGCGGACGCGCCGGGGCCGCCCCCAGCAGGTCGAGGGAGAGCTGCAGGCCGCCCTTCGTCTCGCGCTCCGGCGCATCGTAGCCGGTCGGCGCGATGCTCGACGGCGGCAGCCGATCGATGAGCGAGCGGAACTCGAGCTCGCGGAAGCGCTGCGCAACCGCACGGCGGTCGTAGCGGCCGGTTCGCGCCGACTCGAGGTCGAGCGCGACCGGCAGGTCGGTCACGATGCGGCCGATCTGGCGCGATCAGGAAGGCCGACTCGCGGTGCTCGGCGAGGCGGTCGCGCAGCTTGCCCTTCACCTCGCTCGAGCTGCTCGTAGATCGCGTCGAGCGAGCCGAACTGCTGGAGCAGGCTGATCGCCGTCTTCTCGCCGACCCCCGGCACGCCGGGGATGTTGTCGGAGGTATCGCCCTTGAGCGCCTTGTAGTCGAGCATCTGGTCGGGCCGCAGCCCGTATCGGTCCATGCACCTTGGCTTCGTCGTAGATGACGGTGGCAGCGACGCCCATACGCGTCGTCAGCAGCCGGATGTGGTCGTCCACGAGCTGCAGGCCGTCGAGGTCGCCGGAGACGATGTAGTGTCGACCCCCGCGCCGCGGCCTCGCTTGGCGAGCGTGCCGATCACGTCGTCGGCCTCGTAGCCCTCCAGCTCGAGGATCGGCATGCCCATCATCGCCACCAGCTCGCGCACGATCGGGAACTGGCGCGCGCAGGTCGTCCGGCATCGATGGGCGGCCGGCCTTGTAGTCGGGATAGGCGTCGAAACGGAACTGCGGCTTGCCCAGGTCGAAGCTGACGATCGCGTAGTCCGGCTTCAGGTCCTGCATCCCGCGCAGCACGATCTGCAGGAAGCCGAAGACGGCGTTCACGAGCGTCCCGTCCGAGGTGGTGAGCGGCGGCAGCGCGAAGTAGCCGCGATAGACGAGGCTCGGCCCGTCGATCAGCATCAGGATCGGTCGGCGGTCGGCCATCTGATCGCCAGTCTAGACCGATGGTCGCCGCCGGCCCGCCAGCTGCCCGGCGCCGTAGAATCGGCGGCGTGCCGAGCCGTCCGTCGCTCGATCCGTACGCGGTACTGGGCGATCGTCGCGCGACGCCAGCTCCGCAGCAGGTGGCACACGCCCATCGGCGCCTTGCGAAGCGGTTCCACCCCGACCTGCATCCCGGGGAGGAGGCTGCATCGCGATGCAGCGGATCAACGACGCCTGGCCGATCCTCTCGTCGTCCGCGCGGCGTGCCGAGTACGACGCGCGCACCCGAAGCCGGCACTCCGGGCAACTGGGCACTGGGCAGCCTCGCGCCGGACCATCCGCCCGGCGCAGCCGACGACGACCCGGACCTGGGCCACGCTGGCGAGCCACCGCAGCGGAGACGCGAGGCCGCACCCCGCACCGTTCGGCAGCCGGGCGAGGTCCCGGTGCCGCCAACGCGCCGGCCGGCGGCCGTTGGCGGCATTGCCGCAGACCTTCCGCGACTCGGGCTGGGCTGCCCTCATCGTGGCCGCCGTCATCCTGCTGCTGTTGGCCACGGCGATCGTCGCGGGACGCCTCGTCTAGGGGTCGCCTTCAGCCGGCGCGGGGCTGGACGATCCAGCGCAAGAGCAGCGTCGCCACGATCAGCGCGACGCCCGCGAAGAGGACCATCGGCCAGAGCGAGCGCGGGGTCGAAGGCGGCGGCTCGAAAACGTTCACGCGATCCGGCGCCGAGCTTGGACTCGCTGGCGGGCTCGGGCTCGCGGACAGGGCCCGGGCCGCCGGGCTCTCGGTCGCTGATTCGACGGCCTCGGCGGGGGCGGGGGTGAAGGACGACTTCGCGCCCCCAGCGGCCGCGGGTGCGCTGTCGCTGTTCGAGCTGGGTGACGGGCTGGAGGTTGCGCCGCCGGCCACGTCCCGGGGGGCGCTCGAGGCGCCGAACTGGGTGGTAAGCGGCGCGGAGGCGGGCGCGGCACCGCTGGCCCCCATGCTGAAGCTCGACCCGACCGTCCCGAGCGAGCCGACGATCGCCAGGCCGAAGCCGGCCGCGAGCAGCGGCATGAAGGCGCGGCGCGTCCAGCCGGCCAGGCGCTCGGCGGCCGAGGGCTCCCGCGCGGGGACGTCGGGCAGCAGCCGCAGTGGCCGTGACGGGGCGACGTCGGGCAGCTCCGCGAGCGCCGCGCGGAGCATCGTGAGCTCGTCGATGATCGAGCGACAGCGCCCGCAGTCGCGCAGGTGGAGGCGCAGCTCGAGGTCGGGATCGCCGCCGGCGAATGCCGCGAGACGCTCCTCGTCAGGGTGGTGATTCGGCTCCATGGTCATCGGTCAGACGTGCTCATCGCTCGAAGAGTTCCCGGTGGGGGCTCATCAGCTCACGCAGTCGGAGGCGTCCGCGGTGAATTCGGGACTTCACCGTTCCGAGCGCGGAGCTGGTCGCCTCGGCCACCTCGCTGTAGTCCATCCCGTAGACGTCGCACAACACGATCGCCGTGCGCTGGTCGAGCGGGAGCAGGCGCAGGGCGGCGTCGAGCTGGCGGTATAGCTCGCTGCGGCCCGCCTCCGCCACGGGATTGACCGCGCCCGCGTCCGGCAGCTCGAGCTCGCCCGCATCGGGATCTGGCAGGGTCGTCGTCGGACGCCGCTGCGCGCGCCGCAGGATGTCATAGCTGGCATTGGCGGTGATGCGCAGCATCCACGAGCGGAAGATCCCGCCGCGGTAGCGACCGATCGCCTGGTAGGCGTGGAGGAACGCGTCCTGCGTGGCGTCGGCCGCCTGGTCGCTGTCGCCCAGGAGCCGCCACGCGAGCCCGTAGCACGCGGACTGGTAGTGCTCGACCAGTCGCGCGAAGGCCGGTCGATCCCCGCCGACCGCCCGCGCCACGAGCTCCTCCTCGTCGGGGAGCGGCGCGGTCCGTCCGGAGCTCTGGGCGGGAAGGGGCTCGGACATCGGCTTCCTATAATGCCGGTTGCTGCTCGCCGGAGTGGCGGAATCGGCAGACGCGTCGGTCTCAAACACCGATGAGGGCAACCTCGTGTGGGTTCAACTCCCACCTCCGGCACCACCGCGCGCAAACAGATGCGCCGGCCCTTGCGGGCCGGCGCATCGCTCAAGGAGCGGCTGGGTTTACCTTGGGCCGTTGATCGTGTCCGACGGCTCGTCGCTTGCGGTGGTGCCAGAGTCGTGGTCGCTCGCCGAGGCGATCGACGCCTGGTTCGCGGCCTCCTGGTCGCTCGCCGAGGTACCGGCCAGCGAACCGGTGACGCCCGCTTCGGACATCTGTGCGGCTGCCTGCGCGCGAGCCTGGTCGCTCGTCGTGCTTCCTGCCAGTGAGCCGGTCACGCCTGCCTGTGACATCCGCGCGGATGCTTCGGCACGAGCCCGATCGGTTGAGGCAGCTCCCTTGGCGCCGTCAGCGCGATCGCTCGCCGAGGCGATCGATGCCTGCCACGCCGCTTCGGTGGAGTCCGAGCCGCGATCGCTGGCGGCCGCGATGGACGCCTGCTTCGCCGCTTCGGAGGCTCCCGAGGTGCCTGCACGGTCGCTGGCCGCGGCCACCGACTGCTGGAACGCCTGGTCGCTCGCTCCTGCCTGGGCTCCCTGTCGCTGGCCTTCGGCGATCGACGACTCCTGCCAGGCCGCGTTGGCCTCGGAGGTCGATGCGGGAACGGCCCCGTGCCGAATGCCCTGGCTGATGGGATCCTGCCGCGCGGTGGACGCAGCACCCTGCTGCGCCGCCGTGTTGGCGGAAGCTTCCTGCCAGGCTGCGTTGGCCTGCGCGGAGGCTGCCTGGGCACCCTGCTGCGCCGCCGTGTTCCGCGAGGCATCCTGCCAGGCCTGGGTCTGTGCCTGGTGCACGCCGCCCTGCGCGCCGCCCGCCGCGGGGAGGTTCCCCAGCTGCGAGCCAATCCCGGCGCTGATTGCCAGCGTCCCCACCAGAACGCCGCTCACGATGAGCTTGCGTCGGAAGGCGTCCGCATCGGCGGCACTGGGGAAGTGCAGGCTGATGGCATGCCCTTCGGTGTCGTCCTCGTCGGTCGCGATTCGGACCCGGACCTGGGTCGCCGAGGCGGCGTGCCCTTCCGTGTCGTCGTCGGTCGACAGAACGCGAATCCGCTTCGGAGCCGCATCCGATGCGACTTCCTGAAGCCAGTCGTCGTCGGCCGTAGCGCGCAGGCGCAAATGGCCTTCAGTGTCGTCCTCGAATTCGAGGGTAGTGCTCTCGTCGGACATGAAAAACTCCTTGGGCTATTACGCCGCCCCACCGGTTCCGCGCCCGCGGTGACGGTGCTCCGACAGTAACCCTACGCCCGCTGTGCAAGGGAGCCAGCACGCGACGGAGCAACTGTCCAATTGGCGACACGCTATCAGGCTGCTGGCGGACCCTGCGACAGCTCCCCCGCCATCTCGGCAAACGCGCGCGTGTGGACCGCCACCTGCGCATCGGTCGTGGCCGGCGACATGAGCGCCATATTGTGAAATGGCGTGAGCAGCACGCCGCGGTTGAGAGCATACAGGTGCGTCAAGCTCTGGAGCGCGAAATCGTCCATGGCCATCGCCTCGCTGCCGTTCCGCGGCCGGTGCGGCCCGAAGAGGTACTCTGCCCGGCAGCCGAGCCGCGTGACATGCCAGGGCAGTCCGGCCGAGCGGATGCCGCGCTCGACGCCGTCGGTCCAGGCCTCGGCCAGGGGCAGCATGTGGGCGTATGCGGCATCGGTCAGGACCTCGGAGAGCGTCGCTCGCATCGCGGCCATCGAGAGGGCGTTGCCGGCCATCGTCCCGCCGATGCCTCCGACGTCGCAGAGCTCAGGGTCGATCCGCAGCCTGTCTGCCAGCTCTTCCGTGAGCCCATAGGCGGCGGCCGGAATGCCGCCGCCGATCGGCTTGCCGATGACGACCATGTCGGGCTCGAGCCCAGCCTGGCGGGTATAGCCGCCGGGGCCCGCGCAGATCGTGTGCGTCTCGTCGATGATCAGCAGGCTGCCGTGGCGCCGCGTGAGGTCGCGCAGGGCGGCATGGAAACCGGGATCAGGGTGGATGATGCCGGCATTCGTCATCACCGGTTCGGCCAGGACGACGGCAACGTCGCCGTGGGCGAGGGCCACATCGAGTGCGTCGAGATCGTTGAACTCGACCACCCGCGTCGTCACGGAGGGATCCACTGGCGGGCCGATGTTCCCCGGCCTTGGCCCGCTGCTGCCATCGACCCGGAGCGAGATGAAGGTCTCATCGACGGTGCCGTGATAGCAGCCGTTGAAGACGAGGATCTTCGGCCTGCCGGTCGCCATGCGTGCCAGCCGGATCGCGAATCGGTTGGCGTCGGTGGCCGTCAGCGCGAACTGCCAGTACGGCAGGCCGAACCGTCGCACGAGCTCCTCGCCGACCCAGATGCTGTCCTCGGTGGGCAGCATCAGGGTGAGCCCACGAGGCGCGCGCTCCGCGATCGCGCGCAGCGTGGCCGCCGGTGCGTGGCCCGTCATCGCGCCGGTGTCCCCCAGGCACAGGTCGACGAGCTCCACCCCGTCGGGACAGCGGAAGCTGGCCCCGGATGCCTCCTCCACGTAGATTGGAAAGGCGCCCGGCCACTTGCTCATCCAGTTCATCGGCACGCCACCGTAGAGCGACCCGCGGGCCCGCTCGAAAAGGGCGCGACATCGGGGGTGGGCGCTGACGAGGCTGGTCTCCTCGCGCTGCATCAGCGCCTTGAGCCGGACGGCGTCCACGCCCGTGGCCGAGCGCGGAGCTGATGAGCCGGCGGAGGGGTGGGCGCTCACCCCGCGGATACTACAGACGAACCTATCGCGCGGTCTGGGGGCTCGAGTGCGTGGGGCGGGTCATGGGCGTCCGTCGAGCGGCTTCGCGGCTGGCCCACCAGACGCGCAGGATGCTCTCGAGCTGGCGAAGCCGGCCCTCGACGCGTCGCGCGTGCACCCGGCGTCGGATGAGCAGCGCATAGGCCACGGTCCCGAGGACCAGGCCGGCGAGCACGAGGATGGAGGCGACCTCAGACGGATGCATGGCTCGATTGTGGCCGGGAATCCGCGTCGTGAAATGAGCCGATAGTGCCAGCCGCGCGTCCCCAATCGGCGGAAGGCGACATGCCCGAGGCGGCATCGGCTAGTATCGCGGGCGGTCGGCCCGTTGCGGGGTTGGCCAACCGGCCGTCGGCGTTCTCACCGCCGGCGGCCACCCACAGCGCCGTCGCATGAGGGACCAGCCACGCGATGACCGGCGAGACGGTGGAGTGCTTCAACTGCGGACATGCGAACCCCGCATGGGCGCAGGTCTGCCGGAATTGCGGCGTCCCTCTCCGTCCTGGGGTTGCCCATACGGCTCCCAGCGGCCGCTTCCCGACCGATCGCGACTCGGTCATCTCGCTCGTCGCGGCGATTGGTGCCATCGCGGCCGCCGTCGTGGTCGGCCTCATCCTGGCAAATATCAGCCCGTCGAGCCCAACCGTGGGTAGGGCCACGCCTATCCCGAGCGGCACCGAGATTGCCCAGTCGAGCGGGGCTCCAGAAGTGACACCCGTGCCGGTCGCGACGCCGACGCCGGTGCCGACGCCGGTTCCGCTCCCCGGCACCCTGGCTTTCGGGACAGGGGTCGACGGCTCCGGCAACCTGACCGGCAAGACCGATACCTTCGCCCCGGGCTCGACCTTCGCCCACCTGATCACCGACTCGGCGGCGTTCGGGACCGATAAGATCGGCGAGGGAGTCGTGCAGATCGCCGCCGATGGCAAGGAGACGCAGGTCGTCGACCCGGCGCAGAACACGCTCCCGGTCAGCCCGACCGCGAAGCGGGCCACCTTCGGGCCCATCCAGACCGACCAGCTGCGCAACGCCCTCGGCGGGCCCGGCAAGTACCGGATGGAGGTCTACCTGGGGAAGAAGAAGATCGCCCAGGCCGTCTTCAACCTGACCGGCGGCTGATCTCCTCCCACGCCGCTCCGTAGAGGTCGGCGCGGATCGGCAGGTAGCCGGGGTAATCCTTCCGGGCGCGCTCGATCACCGCCGACTCGAGGGTGACGAGGTCGAGGGGATCGGTGGTCTCGACCAGGACGTTCCCGTTCGGGTCGACCGCAATCGACGGACCACCGATCAGGACCCCGCTCTCCGGATGGGGCCGATTGACCGAGATGACGTAGACGGCGCTGGTCAGCGCAATCGCCCGGAAGACGAGCTTCCAGTGCGGATAGGTCAGCTCCTCGCTGGCGCGTGGGGCCAGGATCGCGTGCGCGCCCTGCGCGCCGAGCAGGTGCGAACCCTCCGGCCGGTTGATGTCGGAGCAGAGCTGCACGCCTACGGGCAGCCCGAAGGCCTCGATCGCGGATGGAGCTTCGGTCCCCGGCTCGTAATGGCTCGTCTCCCAGAAGCCCGGCTCCTCGGGCAGGTGCAGCTTCTCGTAGGTCGCCACCAGCTCCCCCGACCGATCGAAGATCAGGCTGCGGCTCGTCCGCCGCCCGTCCTCCGCCCGGTGGATGACCCCTCCGACGAGACCGATGCCCGCTCCCCGCGCCGCCTCCGCCTGCACCGTTGCGCGCGGCCCATCCGGTCCCTCGGCGTCGTCCGCCACGGCGACCTTGGTGGCGGGTCGCCAGGAGTTGAGCGGCAGCTCCGGGAGGACCGCGAGGTCCGCACCCCGCTCAGCCGCCTCCTCGAGACGCTCCCTGAGTCGTGCGGCGCCATCGGCCTCCCAGTAGACCTCGGAGATGAGGGCGACCGTGAGGCGTCCATCGGTGCGTCTGGTGGCCATTGGCGCAACAGTAGCGGATGCGACAATGCGAGCCATGGCGGTGCCGACCCCCAGCATCCATGTCGCGCGCGACCAGAACCACCTCGCGTGGGACCCGGCCATCCCGCCGGTCGCCAGCGTCGCCTCGGGCGACGTGGTCGAGTTCGACTGCCTCGACGCCTCGAATGGCCAGCTGACGGCCGCTTCGACCACGGCAGATCTCGCCAACCTCGACTTTGCGCGCGTCGACCAGGTCAACGGGCCGGTCGAGGTGGAGGGTGCCGAGCCTGGCGACACGCTGCAGATCGATCTGCTCGAGTTCGTGCACGCCGACTGGGGCTGGACGGCCTCGATCCCCGGCTTCGGCCTCCTCGCCGATGAGTTTCCCGACGGCCACTGCAAGATCACGCGGCTCACCCCCGGGGCGGAGCGCGCCGAGTTCTGGCCCGGCATCACCGTCCCGCTGGCACCGTTCTGCGGCGAGGTGGGCGTGGCCCCCGAGACGGGGCCACGCTCGACGATCCCGCCCGACGCGCATGGCGGCAACATGGACACGCGACACCTCATCGCGGGCTCGACGCTCTACCTTCCCGTCTTCGTCCCGGGTGCCCGCATCTCGATGGGCGATGGCCATGCCACGCAGGGCGACGGCGAGGTCTGCGGAACGGCCATCGAGACGCCGATGCGGGCGACGGCCCGCCTCACCGTGCGCAAGGACCTGCACCTGGCGGGACCCGAGTTCCTCGCCGCTCCGGATCCCCACGCGGCGCTGCGCAACGGCCGCCGCTACGCAACCGATGGGATCGGTCCCGACCTCATGACCGCGGCCCGAGATGCGCTGCGGCGCATGATCGAGTGGCTCGGCCGCGAGCACGGCCTCGAGGCCGATGCAGGCCTACCTGCTCTCCAGCGTCGCCGTCGATCTCCGCATCAGCGAGATCGTGGACGTGCCGAACTTCATCGTCACCGCCCACTGCCCGCTCGGCATCTTCGATTAGGGAGGCATCGGTCAGGCGGGTGGCGCGGCCTCCCCGCCGTAGATCTGGCCGAGCGTGTCGAGGGCCTGCGGGTTGCGAGAGCGCAGCACGAAGTAGACGACGACGCCGATCAGCATCCACACGATCGCGATCGGCGCGATGAGGCTGAGCGCCCCGCTGAACGGGGCCAGCTTGACGTTGAGGATCGGGATCGTCAGGCCGCCGATGACCGAGAGGAGCGCCGGGATCATGGCGATCACGCCCGAGGATCGGCACGACGAGGTGCTTGATGACGTTGAACTCGTCCCGCCGCTCCCGCAGGTAGAAGCCGATCACCGCCAGGTTCACCGCGATGTACATGCTCGCGAAGAGCAGTCCCAGCATCGTGCCGATGAAGACATAGATGTTGATCGGTCCGCTGCCCGGGTAGGGGTCGTCGACGAGCACCAGGCCGCCGACCACCGCCACCACGATGGCGACGATCGCCTGGAAGTGGATCGCGTTGATGGGCGTCCGCTCCACCGGTCGCAGCGTCGCGAACCAACGGGGCAGCAGCCCGCCGCGGCCCATCGAGAAGATCGATCGCGTGGCGGCCGTCGCTCCCGAGTTCGCATTCGCGAACGAGCTGTTGATGATGGCGAACACGACCAGGATGCCGCCCAGCGTGCCGAGCACCTCGGTCGCCATCCCGCCCCAGGGATCGCTGTTGTTGAAGGTCAGGAAGCCGCCCATCTTGTCGGGCCCGAAGTACACCGTCGCGGCGTAGTAGTTGAAGACGTAGAAGGCGCCGACCGCGATCGTCGACCAGATCACCGCGCGCGGGATCGTGCGTCGCGGCTCCCTGCGTCTCCTCGCCGAGTGGCGCCGCCGCCTCGAAGCCGATGAACGCGAGCAGGCAGAAGATCATCCCCTGGAAGGCTGGCCCCGCGCCCTCGTCACCGGGGATGAAGACGTCGAGCGTGTTCCGCGAGCCGGCCTTGAAGATGAGCAGCGCCGAGATGAAGACGAAGATGCCGATCTCGATGGCGCCCAGGATCACGCCGGTCCGGGTCGAGATCCCGATCCCGCTCGAGATCAGCCACCAGAGCAGGACGCCGCACAGGATGGCGAGCACGACCCAGAGGTAGGTGAACCCCTCGCCGATGTGCAGGTAGGTCTGCAGGAAGGTCGCACCGAAGAAGCCGAAGGCGGCCAGCAGGATGGGTGCGACGAGCGGCTCAGCGAGCGTGAAGGCCCAGGCCATCAGCCAGCCGACGAACGGCCCCAGCCCGCGCGTCACGTACGTGTACATGCCGCCCGCCGAGGGCAGATGCTTGGCGAGCTGCCCGATCGAATAGGCGGTGAAGAGGCACGCCACCATGGCGAAGAGCACGGCGAGCGGCGTCAGCCTGCCGGCGAAGCCCGTGGCTGCGCCGATCGACAGCGCGGTGGCCACGGCCGGCGCCATGTGGGTGATCGACTGGAAGAGCACCTCCGGCAGGCCGATGGCGTTGCCCTCGAGCTGCTGCGATGAGGTGGCCCCCGGGCTCTGCGCGACTGCGGTCACGGACACATCCTCCTGCGATCGGCCCCCAAACTGAGCCAGCCCCCGCGGACCCCGTCGCAATACTAATCAGCCGGGGAAGCACGCAGCAGAAGTCCGATGTAGTACGAAGCGTTGCGCGTCACGTCCGCGTAGTCGGCGGGTCGAAGGCTGCCGGTAGCGTTGTAGCGCGCGACGAAGCGCTCCGCCGCCTTCCGCCCGTCGCTCCGGCCGAGGCCGCTCGACGCGGGCGTGAAGAACGGGCAGTCGAGGAAGATGCCCACCGTGAACTCCTTCCCGGTCACCGTCGCGAGGGTCTGGCCCTCCAGCTTCCGAGCGAGGGCAAGGAGCTCGTCGTAGGTCATCGGCTTGAGGATAAGCGCGCAGTAAGCGCTCTCTCGCATGCTGGGTCCATGCTGCGATCGAACGTCCCGGCGGCACTGCGGCACCTGCGTCGTCGGCGACTGCTCTGGTTCGCGAATCTGCCGATTTCCCATGGGGTGAGCGTTACGCGCGGTCGCCGCGTGCGAACCGTCAAATAGACCGCGGGATGCGTCGTCCGGTGAGACTCCGGACGGTTCGCCGGTCACGGGGCCGCATAACGCTCACCCGGTGAGAATTCGGACGCTTCGAGGGCGGCCGCATCGCGAACGGGCGATTCGGCGCGGCTGAGCGACCCGCGGGCTACTCGCCGAGGAACTCGCGGACGAGGTTCTGGAAGTGGTAGACGCCGTTCTCGCGCTTCGCGCAGAAGCGGCCGGCTTCGTAGGAGCGCGAGCGGAGGCCGCGCTGGACCTGCTCGCAGATGACGATGTCCTCCTGCTGGATCTCGTCGGAGAAGGCGATCGTCTGCTGCATCGACTCCCAGCCCGGGACCGCTCCCCGGCTCGGCGAAGAACCACTCGAAGATGGTCAGGGTCCGGTCCGGGCCCAGCGGCAGGATGACGTTCGAGGTCATGTTGTCCTGGTAGATGTTGAACATCGTGTTCGGGAAGAGCCAGTAGTAGAGGGCCGCGTCCTCGCCGTCCGCGGAGCGCAGGTAGCGGCGGTCGCGCCCCAGCTCCTCGCCCGGCTTCAGCTCGCGGATCGGCGCGTGCTGCTTGGAGTAGTAGCGGAACTCTCGACCCGGTAGGAGTCGTAGTCGAGCTCCTTGAAGAGCTGCGGGTGGGCGATCGGCAGGTGATAGCCCTCGAGGTAGTTGTCGACGTAGACCTTCCAGTTGCACTCGATCAGGTACTCGCGCCGCTCGACCAGCCGCATCCGCTCCACGTCGTAGCCGGCCGATGCGCGACCTCGGCGGGGATCGCGCCCATCACCTCGCGCGAGCGGCGGCGCGTCGGCCGAGAGGTTGGCGAAGACGAACGGGCCCCATCGGTCGACCCGGATCGGCATGAGCCCGAAGTCCTCCTTGCGGAAGTCCTCGGTCGCCTCCATCTCGGGACAGGCGCGCAGGGTGCCGTCGAGCCCGTAGGTCCAGCCGTGGTAGCGGCACTGGAGCGACTTGCGGTTGCCGCGCGGTGAGCGCGACCTGCCCGGCCCGATGCCGGCACACGTTGTAGAAGCCGCGCAGCTCGCCGTCGAGGCCGTGGGTGATGACGATCGGCTCGTCGAGGATCGTCGCGGGCACGAAGTCGCCGATGCGCTGCAGCTCGTCGGCGCGGGCCACCAGCTGCCACGTGCGACCGAAGACGCGTTCCTTCTCCGCCTCGAGGACGTCCGGATCGACGTAGTAGCGCTTCGCGAGCGTCGAGGCGCGGGCCAGGGGCGTGCTCGGCAGGGTCGGCGTCGTCATGGCGCGACAGTTTACGCGAGGCGGCCCGGCGCTCCGAGTCTCGCTTTTCTCTTGCCGCACTTGGCCGCTGCGTGCTACAACGTGCCGACCCACGACGCGCCGATTCGCGGCCTCGCGTCACGAACATCGGAGGAGATCCCATGACGATCCTGCGCCGCAGCGGGCTCTTTCTCGTCGCGATCCTGGTCCTGGTGCGCACTGTCAGCCCGCGGGCAGCGGCAGCAGCGCGAGCGGAGGCGCCGCGGGCGAACCCGAACGACATGCTGGCGAAGATCAAGGCGGCCGGCAACGATCCGCGTGGCCACCGATCCCGCCTATCCGCCACAGTCGGAGCTGAAGCCGGACGGAACCTACGAGGGCTTCGACATCGACGTCGCCAACAAGATCGGCGAGACGCTCGGCGTGAAGGTCGAGTTCGATGACTCCCGACTTCGCAGAGGTCGAGGCCGGCGGCTGGGCCGGCCGCTGGGATATCAGCGTCGGGTCGATGACGATCACCGAGCCGCGCAGCAAGGTGCTCGACTTCACCGTCCCCTACTACTACACGCCCGCCCAGATGGCAGCCACCACCGCGTCGAAGATCACGACCCTTGACGGCCTCGCCGGAAAGACGGTCTGCGTCGGCGAATCGACCACGTACCAGTTCTGGCTCGAAGGAACGCTCAAGCTGCTCGGCGGGGTGCCAGAGCCGGCGCCCGTCCCCGACGGTGCGAAGGTGACGACGTTCTCGACCGATAGCGAGTGCGCCGATGCCATCGCCGCCGGCCGCAACGACTTCGAGGGCTGGCTCAGCTCATCGACGACGCTGGAGTCGGCGATCAAGAACGGCGCGAAGTTCGTGAAGGTCGGCGACCCCGTGTTCTACGAGGCGCTCGGAGTGGCGACCGACAAGTCCGCTGGGCCGCACGCCGAGCTGCAGGCTGAGCTGGACAAGATCATCAAGGGCCTGCACGACGATGGGACCTTGACCGCGTCCAGCAAGAAGTGGTTCGAGGGCCTTGACCTGAGCAAGACGCAGTGACCGCCGGTCGGTGAGGCAACAGCGAACGGGGACGCCAGCGGGCGTCCCCGTTCTGTATTCCACTGAGGAAGAGGAGGCCCCAGATGTTGGAAGTAGCCGAGCCGCGGCCGCTCCTGGACCAGATCGATCGCGCTCGTCGAGCCGCGCGCCAGTGTCGCGTCTCCAGTTCGCCGCGATCTGGGTCGTGATCCTGATCGGCGATCGTTCTGGCGTTCGCCGCGACCGACAATATCGACGTCGAGTGGATCGCGCACCTGGGCGCCGTTCATCCTGGGCGGGGCCGGCATCACCGTTCTCGTCTGCGTCCTCGTCGATCGCGCTCGCGACCGTGCTGGCCCTCGTAGGCGCGGTGGGACGCCTCTCCACCAAGACCGTCCCGTTCGCGATCGCGTCGTTCTACGTCTCGCTGGTCCGCGGTACCCCGCTGCTGGTCCAGATCTACATCATCTTCTTCGTGCTGCCGCAGATGTCGCCGGTCCTCATCCTGCCCGCAATCGTCGGTCGGTGTCATCGGGCTGGGCTTCAACTACGGCGCGTACATGACCGAGATCTTCCGGGCCGGGATCCAGGCGGTGCCCAAGGGGCCAGACCGAGGCGGCCGAGGCGCTCGGCATGCCGGAGCCGCTGATCTTGCGGCGGATCGTGCTGCCCCAGGCGGTGCGGATCGTGATCCCCGCCATCGGCAACGAGTTCATCGCCATGATCAAGGACTCGGCGCTGGTCTCGACGATCGGTGTCCAGGAGCTGCTCTGGCGCGCGCAGAAGGCCGGGCGCCCGACCGCTCCATACACCTGAGGCGTTCATCATCGCCGCGCTGGTGTACTGGGTGCTGACCATCATCTTCTCGTTCTTCCAGGAGCGGCTCGAACGCCGCATGGCTCGAGGCGACCGATGACCGGGGCTATCCGGAAGGGGTCGCGCTCCCCGAGCACATCGGCGACGTCGATCGTCCACGCACAGGGGATCGAGAAGTACTTCGGCAAGCACCACGTCCTCAAGGGCGTCGACCTCGATGTCCATCAACGAGAGGCGGTGATGCTGATCGGCCGCTCGGGCAGCGGAAAGACGACCCTGCTGCGCTGCCTGAACTTCCTGGAGGAGCCGACGGTCGGATCGGTCGAGATCGCCGGCGTCCAGGTGGAGGCCGATCCGCTGCACGCACGAAGCCGGCGCCACGAGGAGCAGATCCGGCAGATCCGCCTGCAGGCAGGGATGCTCTTCCAGGACTTCAACCTCTTTCCACACATGAGCGTGCTCCAGAACCTGATCGAGTCGCCGACGCGCGTACGCGGCATCCCGCACGACCAGGCCGTCGCGACGGCCGAGCGCTACCTCGGCAAGGTCGGCCTGAGCGAGAAGCGCGACGAGTACCCGGCGCGGCTCTCCGGCGGGCAGAAACAGCGCGTCGCCATCGCGCGCGCGCTGTGCATGGAGCCCAAGGTGCTCATGTTCGACGAGCCGACCTCCGCGCTCGACCCGGAGCTGGTCGGCGAGGTGCTGGCGGTCATGGAGGAGCTGGCGCACGAGGGGACCACCATGATCGTGGTCACGCACGAGATGCATTTCGCCCAGCAGGCCGCGGACCGCGTCATCTTCATGGAGGACGGGCTCGTGGTCGAGGCGGGGCCACCGGAGCAGATCCTGGAGAAGCCTCGCGTCGACCGGACCCGCCGCTTCTTGCGGAGGTTCCTCAAGCCCGAGTGAGGCGGCTTTCAGCGGCGGAGGCCGTAGACCTCGGCGCGGGGCAGCCGTGCCGCTTCGTCCGCGGCGCGCACGGGCGCGGTGGCGGGCTTCAGCGCGACTGGCACGTCCTTCGGCTTGCCCCCTTCCTGGCCGATGAGCCAGCGCAGCCCCACCTCGGTCAGCTGTCCCCCGCCGGCGGTGCCCGGCTCGATGAAGGGCGCGGTCAGGAAGCGCCGCTGATGGAGCCGCTCGACGGCGAGCTGCAGGGTGATCGGGTCGGTTGCGAGCTCTTCGGCGAGCGGCGCCAGGTCGCCGTATTCGTTCGGACGGCGGCGCAGGAAGCGCAGGATCGCGGCATCGAGCTCCCGCCCGTTCAACGACCTGGCGGGCGCGGGGTCCGCCTGGACCGTCGCTTTGCGCCGGCGCGGGGCGGGCTTCGTGTTCACGCCCGTCAGGATAGCGTGCCCCGCCTCAGCCGAATGCGGAGCTGAGCTCGACGCGAACCGGCAGCCCAGCGGCCTGCCGGACCGATTCGTCGATCCGGTCGTCCCACGCCACCTGCTCGGGCAGCTTCACGCGCCACGGCGCGCCCTCGATGCTCACCACCACCGGCAGCGGGCCGGGGCGACCGCGGAGGACCGATTGCACCGCCTCGAGCGCCGGCTGGAGACGATCCGCGCTCAGCGCCCCGGCGAAGATGATGCTAATCGTCGCCTCTGCTCCGACCGGCGCTGACTGCAGCGGAACAGCCTCCGCCGGGGCGACCGACTCGTCGCCAACCGCGGCGAGCAGCGCCACCGGGGCTTCGACCGCCAGCGCGACGGCGGGCGACGCGTCGATGGGCATCGGCACCACCGGACGCCCATTTCCGTTGCCACCACCCGGACGGCCCGGCCGAGCGCGGAGGAGGCGGTCGCGCTCCGCCGCGAACGCCTGCGGCCCCATGCGCAGGGCGTCCTCCCAGGCATGCACCGCCTCGCAGAGCACCTGCGAGCCCTCGTCGCGATGGTCGACGCGGCCGGTGATCAGGACCCGGGAGTCATCGGTCCAGGCGTTGGCGGTCTGCTCGAAGACCTTGGGGAAGACGACCACCTCGACCGAGCCCTGGAGATCCTCGACGGTGGCGACCAGCATGGTCGAGCCGGCGCGCGTGATCACACGGCGCGAGGACTGGATGATGGCGCCGATGGTGACCTTGGCCTGGTCGGACTCCTCGGCGAGGTCGCCGGTGTAGGCGGTCACATAGTCCGGCAGCTCGTCCGCGATATCGCCCAGCGGATGCTCGGAGAGGTAGAGGCCGATCAGTTCCTTCTCCCAGCGCAGGCGCTCTCGACGGGGAATCTCCTCGCCGTCATCGAGGAACGAGACCGAGTCATCGACCGGCATGGCGAAGAGGTCGAAGAGGGTCGACTGGCCGGCGGCCACGTCGCGCTGGTGGCGCGCCGCGGAGTCTAGTGCCATGTCGAGGCGATTGAGCAGCGCGGCCGGGCGTCCCGAGCGACGAGAGCGCCCCCGCCTTGATGAGCGACTCGAAGACCCGCTTGTTCGCGGTGCGCAGGTCGATCCGCCGGCACAGGTCGTCGAGCGAGCGGAACGGCCCCGGCTCGTCGCCGCCATCCCGCACGCGAGGTGATCGCCTCGATCGCGCCCTCGCCGACGTTCTTCACCGCGGCGAGGCCAAAGCGGATGGCACGGGTGTCGTCGGCATCGGTCTCGACCTCGAAGAGGGCATGCGAGCGCTGGACGTCGGGCGGCCGGACCTCGATCCCCAGCCGCCGGCACTCGGCGATCACGGCGGCCACCTTCTCGGCGCGCTCGCGGAAGCCGTTCAGCACCGCGGTCATGAACTCGACCGGGTAGTTGGCCTTCAGGTAGGCGGTCTGGTACGCGATCAGCCCATAGCAGAGGGCGTGCGCCTTGTTGAACCCGTAGCGCGCGAACGGCTCGAAGGCGGAGAAGACCTGGTCGACGATGGCCGGGCTGATCCCCTTGCGCCGGGCGCCGGCCTTGAACTTCGCCTCGTGCTGGCGGAGGACGTCTTCCTTCTTCTTGCGGATGGCATAGCAGAGGTTGTCCGCCTCTGGCCCGGTGTAATCGGCCATGGCGATGGCGGCGGTCATGATGTCTTCCTGGTAGACGAAGATCCCGTACGTGTCGCGGAGCGCGGGCTCCAGCGATTCGTGCAGGTAGGTGACCTCCTCCTCGCCATGCTTGCGGCGGATGTAGGCCGGGATGTTGGCCATCGGGCCCGGGCGGAAGAGCGCGACCATCGCGGCGAGGTCGCGCACCTCGGTCGGCTTCAGCTCCTTGACGTAGCGGCGCATCCCCGAGCCCTCGAGCTGGAAGATGCCGGTCGTCTCCCCGCTGCCCAGCAGCTCGTACGTCTTGAGGTCATCGAGCGGCAGCTTGTCGACGTCGATCTCGACTGACCGATGCTTGCGGATCAGCTCCACCGCATCGGCCAGGATGGTCAGGTTGATCAGGCCCAGGAAGTCGAACTTCAGGAGGCCCAGCGCCTCGCAGGCGTGCATCTCGAACTGGGTCATCGTGGTCCTGCCGTCGGTGGCGCGCTGGAGCGGCATGATCTCGGTCAGCGGCTCGCGGCTGATGACGATGCCGGCCGCGTGGGTCGAGGCGTGGCGCGCGACCCCCTCCAGCTGCTTGGCGATGCTCATCAGCTTCTCGACCCGCTCGTCCCCCGCCATCAGCTCGCGCAGTGATGGCGACAGCTCGATCGCGCGGTCGAGGCTGATGTTCAGCTCGTTCGGCACCGCCTTGGCGACCCGATCCGCCTCCGCGTAGGTCAGGCCCATGCGCGCGGCCGGTGTCGCGGATGGCGGCCTTCGCGCCCAGCGTCCCGAAGGTGATGATCTGCGCGACCCGGTCCTCGCCGTACTTGCGCGCGACGTAGTCGATCACCTCGTCGCGCCGGCTGTCCTGGAAGTCGATGTCGATGTCCGGCATCGTCACGCGGTCCGGGTTGAGGAAGCGCTCGAAGGGGAGCCCGTACTCGAGCGGGTCGACCGGGGTGATGCCGAGCGAGTAGGTCACGATGCTTCCCGGCGCCGACCCCCGGCAGGTGGTCATGATCCCCTGCTCGCGCGCGAAGCGGATGAAGTCGGCCACGATCAGGAAGTAGCCGCTGTACCCCATCCGGTCGATGATCCCGAGCTCGTAGTCGAGCCGGTGGCGGATGGCATCGGTAAGCGACTGGTAACGCTCCGGTAATCCGCGCTCGCATTCCTTGCGCAGCCACGAGCTCGCGGTCTCGCCGTCGGGCACCGGGAACTGCGGCAGGCGGAGCTGGTCGAAGTCGAGCTTCAGGTCGACCATCTCCGCCACGCGCAGCGTGTTGTCCATCGCCTCCGGCAGCTCGCCGCCGAAGAGGCGCCGCATCTCGTCGGCGCCCTTGAGGTAGAACTCGTTCGCGTCGAAGCGCAGCCGGTTCGGCGTGTCGAGGCTGCTCCCGGTCCCGATGCACAGCAGCAGGTCGTGCGCCTCGTGCTGCTCGGGGGCGGTGTAGTGCGTGTCGTTGGTAGCCAGCAGCGGGATCCCCGCCCGGCGCGCCAGCTCAACGAGCTGCGGATGGAGCCGCGCCTGGTCCCCCACCCCGTGGTCCTGCACCTCGATGAAGAAGTTGCCGTCGCCCAGGATGGACCGATACGCATCGGCCGCCTCCGTCGCAGCGCGCTCGTTCCCTTCCGCCAGGCGCCGCAGGACCTCGCCACCCAGGCAGGCCGATGTGCCGATCAGCCCCGCGCTGTGCTGGGCCAGCAGGTCCCGGTCGATGCGCGGCTTGTAGTAGTAGCCGTCGAGGCTCGCCTTGGTCGTGAGGGCCATCAGGTTGCGATAGCCGACGAGGTCCTTGGCGAGCAGGATCAGGTGGTAGTAGTCCGCGTCCGCCTTGCCCTCCCGGTCCGTGTGGCCGCGCGGAGCGACGTAGGCCTCGACCCCGATGATCGGCTTGATCCCGACCTTGCGGCAGGCCTGGTAGAACGGGATCACCCCGTACATGCTCCCGTGGTCGGTGATCGCCAGCGAGGTCATGCCCTGCTCAGCCGACGCGCCGGGTCATCTCCGGGATGCGCGAGAGGCCGTCCAGCAGGCTGAATTCGGAGTGGACGTGGAGGTGCGCGAAGTCGCCGTTGGGGCCGCGTCAGGGCTTCGGAGGGTCACCCCGGCATGGTGCCAGAACGCCTGACGGCCATTTTGGGCATCCGGTCAATTGTCGAGTGAAGGCCAAAGATTGGCGAACTCATAGGCGCCAGCGGGTGGCGCCGTTCGGCTCCTCCGCCGCCACCGCGAACACGGTCGTCGGCGTGATCTCGTACACGTCCCACGGCGGCGGACCCGCGCTCGGCGCGCTGTACTCGTGCCAGAACGCGCCGTCCCGGACGGTCGGACCCCAGTCGCTGTAGAGCTTGGCGATCCGCAGAAGCTCGCCTTCGTCACGGACGATCCTCGCTTGCCCCTCGACCTCGATGTCAATGCCCGGCGCCGCGATGCTGACCATGCACCGCGGATCGTGGGCGAGGTTCTTGCCCTTCTGCGTCCCCGCACCGGTCGAAAGGTAGAACTTGCCGTCGTTCCACACGATGCCGACCGCCATCAGGTGGGGGCGCCCGTCCGGTCGCGTCGTAGCGATCCAGAAGCGGCTCGCCGGATCCGCGTAATGCCGCTCGCCCGTCTTGTCCAGGGCCTCGATCACGCGCTCCCATTCGAGCGGCGGCGAGCCGTAGATGTCGAGGTTCTTCGTCTCTTTCGGCGAAACGGTCGTGGTCATGGACTTCTCCTTGGGCAGTGCGTGTTGCGGTAACAGGACCGGCCGCGCGCGGCCGATTCATCGGTCGCGGTCAGTCCGCCGTCTGGGCCTGCGAGGTTTTCAGTGTGCGACCTCGAAGAACCCGAACCAGTAGCCGCGCACGACGTCGTGGGTGGCGATCAGCCGATACCCGGCATCGGTCATCTCGCGCTGCACGCGGAGCGGCGAGGTCGCGTGACGAATGAGCCAACGGGCCAGCAATCCTTGGCGGCGTGACTCGAGGATCGCCACGATCGCGCCCGTTCGAAGGTGCCGTCGCGCGTCCGCGAAGTACCTCGACCGGTTCCGGAAGGTGGTGGTAGGTGGCCGATACGAACAGGAGGTCGGCCAGCTCGGGAATCTCGAGACGGTCGCGTCGCACCCGCACCGGCCGGAGCGTCGTGATCCCGCGGTCAGTGGCGGCGCGCATCAGCTCGTCGAGCGTGCCCTGGCTCGCATCGATCGCGTAAACGACGCCGTTCGGCTCGACCGCCCGGGCAAAGCGGAGGGTGAAGTGCCCGGCGCCCGGGCCGAAGTCCGCCACGACCATGCCCGGTCGCAGGTCGAAGACGCGGACCACGGCGTCAGGATCCCGCAGCCGATCCTGCCGCGTTCCCCCGGCATAGAGGATGCGGCGGATCGGTCCGGGCAGCCGGTCGAGGTTCACGTGGCCGGCGTTATCAGCCCACGGCTTTCTTCACGAGTTCGGCGATCCGCGCTTCGACCCCGGACGTCAGCTTGTCGACCGCGAAGGAGACGGGCCACATGTCGCCGTCGTCGAGGCTCGCATCGGCCTGGAACTCGAACGTCGCGTATCGGACCTTGAACTTCGAGGCGGGCTTGAAGAAGCAGATCACCTTGCCGTCCTTGGCCCAGGCTGGCATCCCGTAATAGGTTCGCGGGACGAGGACCGGCGCGGCCTTCGTGACCAGGGCGTGGATCCGCTTGCCCATCTCGCGATCGGGCGGCCGGCATCCCGGCGATCTTCGCCTGGACCTCCTTCTCGCCGGCCTCTCGCTCCTCCTCGGGGCTGAGACGGGACTGCGATTTGCGCTCGCGGGCGGTCTCCTTTACGGCGGCTCGCTCTTCGTCCGTGAACACGTTGTCGGACTT
The DNA here is from genome assembly GCA_963799675.1 of uncultured Chloroflexia bacterium. Classification (GTDB taxonomy): domain Bacteria; phylum Chloroflexota; class Limnocylindria; order QHBO01; family QHBO01; genus JALYSK01. Next base: position 22,511 of record CAWCXQ010000004.1, on the reverse strand, counting down.
GCGTGCCGAGGTGCGTTTCTTGGTTGCCTGCTTGGTAGGCATGTCGAGGTTCTCCTCTCTTCGGTGGCGGCTCAGGCCGAAACCTTCTGTGCGGCCTTCTGTGCGGCCTTCCCCTGCTGGAGGATCCGGATCGGATTGCCGAACGGATCGCGGATGCCCATGTCGGTGCCGTAGAAGTGGTCGGTGGGCTCCTGGGTGAAGTCGGTGACGCCGCGCTCCTTGAGCGTCTCGTAGAGGCCGCGCGCATCGTCGGTGATGAACACGAGCCCGCCCAGCGCGCCCTTCGTGATCAGCTCGCGAAGCTGCGCCGCCGTGGCTTCGTCGTGCAGCGGCGAGCCGGGCTGCTCGAGCGACACCTCGGTGCCCTGCTGGCCCGGAACGCGGATCGTCAGCCAGCGGTACTCACCCTGTCGGACGTCGTTGCCCTTCTCGAGCCCGAGCTTGTTGACGTAGAAGTCGAGCGCCTCGCTCCTTGTCGAGGACGTAGATCGAGGCGACGTTGAGGCTGGTGATCATCTCGTGGGTTCTCCTCTGTGCGTGTCGATGCGGACATTCCTCACCCTAGGGCGCCGATGGCCGCGGCCGCTTCTCCAAAACTGCTCGATTGCGCCGTCTCCCCCGCGGCCTCACGCGGCCGCATCGCTGCCAGCTGGACGCAGTGGGGCGCGACGACCGGCCCGTGCCCCAGGCGATAGCCCGATGGCGTCTCACCCACGATCGTGCGGAAGAGGCGGCTGAAGGTCCCCAGGCTGGTGAAGCCGACGTCGAAGCAGACATCGGTGACGCTGCGGTCGGTTTCGCGCAGGAGGAACATCGAGCGCTCCACCCGCCGCCGCTGCAGGTACCGATGCGGCGTCTCGCCGAACACGGCGCGGAAGCTCCGGATGAAGTGCGCGGGAGACACGTGCGCCACGGCGGCCACGGCGCGGACGTCGAGCGGCTCGGCGTACGCGCGGTCCATCGCGTCGCGGGCGCGGAGGAGGTGGCGGTTCGACTCCTCGGCTTCGCGGCTCATGGCGCAACGCTACGCGAAATGCCCGATGGTGGCGACTCGGCATTGCTGGCATCTCGAGCGGTTGCAGTAGGCTGTTTCGCTGGCGCTGGCTCCGGAGGGCTCTGTCCCGAGCAGCCGCATGGAGGGTTCACATGAAGGCCTTGCACCTAACTGACGACGGGGCATTCCTTCGGTACGTCGAGATCCCCGGTGACGACCCGCCCTTGATCTGGCTGCACGGCTGGCAGTGCTCTTCGAGCGGTGAGCTCCTCCCGGCCGCCGTTCAGCCGCCGTTGCGTGGCCGACGATCGCTTCTCGTCGACTTCCTGGGACACGGCTACAGCGACAGGCCGGTCGAGTTCGCCTACTCGGTCGAGGACCACGCCCGAACGATCGTCGCGCTCATCGATGCCGCGGGGCTGCGCGAATGTGGCCTCGTGGGTCACAGCATGGGCGGCGGCGTCGCCATCCTTGTCGCCGCCGCTCGCCCCAGAGTCGTCTCGCTCCTGGTCATGGCGGAAGGCAACCTTGGACCGGAAGGCGATGATCCGTTCGGCGGACTCTCCGAGGAGGAGTTCGTCGAGCACGGCTTCGGGGACCTACTGGCGGGCCAGGCGAAGGAGGCCGAAGCGCAGCCCGAGGGAATTCGCGCCGCCCACCTCGGGATGACGCGGCTGTTGGAACCGCGGGCGATCTATAGAGAGGCCGCCTCGATGGAGCGCGAGACGACGCCCCCGCTCCGCTCTGCCCTAGGCCGGCTCGAGATGCCGCGCTGGTATCTGAATGGCGAGCTGAGCAGCCCCGAGCCCGAGCTCGAGCGGGAGCTCGCGTCAATGGGCGTTGCCTGGGAGGTCGTCCCGCAGACTGGCCATCCGATGGGACTCCAGAATCCCGCCGGGCTCGCGCAGACCGTCGCGGACATCGTCGCCGCCTCCTGGCAAGGGTAGGGACTGCGTGGCCTCACCGGTTCCTGCCGTAGAACAGCTCGTGGTGGTCATCACCTCTGCCGTGTTCGACGCGTCACTGACCTTCTATCGCGACGTGATCGGCCTGGAGGTCGTCGAGGAATGGACCGATGCCGGCCATGGCGCGATCCTCTCGGCCGGCGGACCGGCGAGGGTGGAGCTGATCGACCTCCCTGAACGGGCGCGTCCGGTCGACACCGAGTCGCTTTTCATCGGCCTCCAGGTGCCTACGATCGATGGGCTCTACGACCGCGCGAAGGCGGCCGGCCACGAGATCGTTCGCGAGCCCGCGGATCGGCCCTGGGGAGGTCGGGGCTTCGTCGTCCGCGACCCGAATGGCGTGGCCCTCAACATCTACACCGCTTACGGAGGCTGAGCGCATGAAGGTCACGGTCGTCGGAGCAAGCGGGCTCATCGGGACCAAAGTCGTCGAGTCCCTGAAAGCGGATGGAAAGGACGTCGTTGCGGCCTCGCGCTCGTCCGGTGTCGACGTCCTGACCGGAGCAGGCCTGGCCGACGCGCTCGCCAGCGCTGACGCGCTTGTCGACGTCACGAATTCGCCCTCGTTCGAGGCCGGCCCCGTCATGGAGTTCTTCACGACATCCGCGACCAACCTGGTGGACGCTGCCAGGCGTGCTGGCATCGGGCACTACGTGGCGCTGTCGATCGTCGGTGTCGACGGGCTATCGGACAGCGCGTACTTCCGCGCCAAGGTCGCCCAGGAGAAGATCATCGCTGAGTCTGGCATCCCCTACTCGATCGTGCGCGCCACCCAGTTCGCCGAGTTCACCGACGCGATCATTGAGTCCATGACCGTCGGGAACGAGGTGCGCGTCCCCGATGCGTTGATTCAGCCGATCCCCGCCGACGAGGTCGCATCGGCGGTCGCGCGCGCAGCGATCGGCGAGCCGGTCAACGGCATCGCGAACATCGGTGGGCCGCACAAGATCACCTTCGAGCAGATGGCTCGCGATGCCCTGGCGCGGAAGGGCGACACCACGAGGACCATCGTCGTCGACGCTGGCGCCCAATATTTCGGAGCGGCGCTAGCAACTCGCAGCCTGGTCACGCCCGACTAGGTACAGCCTGGAAGCCGATGCGCTACGTCGCGACTGGCGGTCCGAACCAAGTGCTCAGCGCATCGGTCAGCCCAAGCTGGGTTCCCTCTCCCACCCACGCCACATATCCGTCGGGCCGGATCAGCACCGCGGTGGGAGCAGCGACCGCCCCGATCGCCGGAAGCTCCCACGCACCGTCGTAGGTGGCGTCGATCAGCTGAACCCGATCTGCCCATGGCGTGATGTCGAAGCCGCCGGGCTCAGCGAGGTTGAGGAGCACCGGCCGGGCGTCGTGCAGCAGGGTAAAGACGCGGAGGGGGCCGTTGGCGGTGACCAGGTCAAGATCGGGCATTCGGCGTCCGAGCAGCGGGTGTCCCTCACCGAGGTCGTACTGGATGCCCAGGCCGGACATCATCGCCGCGAATCGTTTGCGCGGCTCGTCCATGCTCAGCAGCTCGGACACGCTGTCGCGCAACGCCTCGATGCGATCGTCGACGCGCATGAGCGCGACCTGCGCCATTGTGGTGCGCAGCACGCGGGCAGCGACCGGGTGGCGCTCGGCGTGATAGGTATCCAGCAGGCTCTCCGGCGCCGTGCGGTGGACGACCTGGGCCAGCTTCCATCCCAGGTTCACCGCATCCTGCACGCCGGTATTGAGGCCCTGCCCGCCGACCGGGGAATGCACGTGCGCCGCGTCGCCCGCGAGCAGGACCCTTCCCTTGCGGTAGGCCGCGGCCTGCCGCGTCGTGTCGGTGAACCTGGAGATCCAGGTCGGACTGTGCACCCCATAGTCGGTCCCGTAGACGGCGATGAGTCTCTCGCGAAGATCGTCGAGGGTGGGTTCGGTCGTGGCGCCGACGCGCTCTTCGGTCAGCATGACGCCAACCGGACCCGAGTCCTTGTAGATGATCTGTCCGTCGCGGATCTCGTAGTCCACGCGGCCGATGGCGTGGACGCCGAGGGCGTCGCGGCGGATACCCAGGGGCGGCTCCTCGGCCATCTCGACCTGGGCGATGAGGCTGCTGGTCGTCGGATCCCAGCCGGGGAAGTCGATGCCGGCTGCCTTCCGGACGAGGCTCCGGCCCCCGTCGCACCCGACGAGGTACTCCGCCCGTAGCGACTGACCGTCCGACAGCTTGACGTCGACGCCGGTGTCGTTCTGCGCGAAACCCGTGACCTCGATGCCGTAGTGGATCGGCACCCCAAGCTCGCCGACCCAGCCGGCCAGGATGCGCTCGATGTGGTTCTGCCACAGCCCCAGCCCGTAGTTGTGCCGGGTAGGAAAGTCGCTGATGTCCAGGCGGACGTTGGCGAACCCTGCGACCTGGGCCTTCTGCCCCTCGGAGAGGAACCGATCTGCGATCCCACGCTGATCGAGAACCTCGATGGTGCGTGACTGCAGGCCGCCCGCGCGCGAGCCGGCGAGAATCTGGCTGGCGCGGCGCTCGACGATGGCGACGTCGACGTCCAGCAACGCCAGCTCGCCAGCCAACATCAGCCCTGTCGGACCTGCTCCGCCGATCACCACCGCGTGGTGACCGCCGGTTTGAAGCCCTCGACTCACTTCACGACGCGGTACTTGAGGTGAGCAACTCCGGGTGCCTGGACCGCGCGAAGCTCTTCAAGCTTCACATCCGGTCCGACTCCGTCGAAGAGGCGTGCGCCGCCGCCCAGCAGGATCGGCGTGACGTGCAGCTCCAGCTCGTCGACGAGGCCGGCCGCGAGGTACTGATTGATGGTGTCGGCGCCGCCGCCGATGAAGACGTCCTTGTCCCCGGAGGCGTCCCTCGCTTGCTGGAGGGCGGACTCGATCCCATCGGTGACGAAGGTGAAGGTCGTGTCCGAGAGGGTCAGCGGCTCCCGCTCGTGGTGGGTGAGGACGAAGACCGGCTTGTGGAAGGGCGGGTCCTCACCCCACCAGCCCTGCCATGGGTCGTCGCCCCACGGACCGCGGCCGGCCGGGCCGAACTTGCCGCGCCCCATGATTTCGGCGCCGACGTTCGCGATCTCTTCGTGGAACACGGCACTGCTGACGTTCTCTTCACCGCCGTCCATGCCGGCGTGTTCGCGCCAGGCCTTCAGCCTCACAAGCCAGTCATGAAGCTCTTCGCCGCCCTCGCCGAGCGGGTTCTCCTGGGTCTGGGTGGGGCCGGCCACGTAGCCGTCCAGGGAGGTCGAGATGTGCACTCTTACCTTGCTCATGTCCTTATCGACCGGTCCTTGGCGTGAAAGTCATCGGAGGTTGCTGTTCCACCAGGCAGAACAGGGTGCTCGGTCGCCGGCGGTGTGATCCCCTAGCGACGAAGCAGGCGAACGATCGCGATCTCGCGGTCCGTTTTGGTTTTGTACTTCGGGTACTCGGGCGCCTCTCGCTCGAGGCGCTCCCAGGCCGCGTCGACGCCGCGAAATACCTTACGCTCACGCGTGCGTCGGGGCACCGTAAGCTGAGGTCCTGGCCCCAGATCTGAGCTGCGGGAGGGTCGGGCATGAGTGAGCAGGGCTGGCGGGATTTCCTCGCCGCCGACGATCTGGACGACTGGGTCGTGCTTCATGGCGGGGCCACGGCGGTGTTCGCTGTCGAATCGATCCGCGAAGCCGCTGGGCTGGCCGATGCGCTCGCGGCGATCCCGGGCCTGGCAGGATCCGGAGCGCTACTGACGATTGCCGACACCCGGCTCACGGTTCGGCTGGGCCGCGACCTCTGGATGCTCGAACCGCAGCACATAGAGCTGGGGCGGGCCGTGTCCGAGGTCGCGAAATCGCACGGTGCGGTCGCCGACCGGGCATCGGTCCAGGAGGTGCAGCTCGCCGTCTCGGCGAAGCCCGACGAGATCGACGTCCGCTTCTGGCGTGCCGTGCTCGGCTATGCGGCGATGTCCGACGACAACGCCGTCGATCCGCTCGGCCATGGCTCGACCGTGTGGATGCAGGACCTCGACGCGGCCAAGCCGCTTCGGCACGCGATGCACATCGACGTGTCGGTGGCGCACGAGCACGTCGAGACTCGGCTGGCGGCGGCGCTGGCGGCGGGTGGCCGCGTCGTCGATACATCGGAGGACCCCGGGCACTGGACGCTCGCCGACCGTGCCGGCAACCGCGTCGATATCACGGCGTGGCCCGATGGGCCAAGGAATTCGCGCTAGCCGATCGCCGCGGGCGGTCCAGAGGGTCGCAGTGCCGCCACAGCGGCTGCCGCGCGGGTGTAGCGCACCAGCGCCTCGGTCGGGATCGGATCCCCCGGCTCGTAGGTGACAAACCGGACCTTCCGGAGGTTGAGATGCGCGCCCTGCAGCAGGTCGTCGGGATCGGCCATCCAGGCGCCGTATGCGAACCCAACACGCTGCGCGGTCGATGGCTAGACTCGGATCAATCCGTCAGCCGGTGAGGTCCGATGCGGTCGCTCGAGCTCGGTATCGTGCTCCCGATGGAGGAGGCGTGGACGGACGGCTCTACACCGCGCTGGCTCGAGATTCGCGAGCTCGCGCTGCGGGCCGAGGCGATGGAGTTCGACACCGTCTGGATCCCGGACGAGTTGCTCTGGCACCGGGCCGACGGATCGGTCCATGGCTGGTGGGAGAGCGTCGCGATGACCGGTGCCGTGGCGGCCGCGACCTCGCGAGTGAAGGTCGGCAGCTGGATCCTGTCCGCTCTGCACCGCAACCCCGCGATCACCGCCAAGGCGGTCGAGACACTGGACGAGATCAGCGGCGGGCGGTTCGTCTTCGGACTCGGCTCCGGCCACGCTGGCAAGCAAGGCCATACCTTCGGTCTGCCCGAGGACCATGTGATCGGCCGCTTCGAGGAGGCGCTTAAGATCATCCTGCCTCTCCTGCGCGACGGCCGCGCCGGCTTCGAGGGCACCTACCACGCCGCCCGCGACCTGGAACAGAGACCGGTTGGCCCCCGCCCCGGCCGCATCCCGATCATGATCGGCGCCGGCGGTCCGAAGATGCTCGGCCTGGCCGCAACGCATGCCGACATATGGAGCTGGTACGTGGAGGAGCGAAGCGACCTGGCAGAGTTCGCGCCTCGGCTGGCGGCGCTCGAAGCGGCCTGTCTCGAGATTGGTCGTGACCCGGCTTCCATCGGTCGGTCGGCAGGAATCATCGTCGAGCCGACCGAGGTCACAGGAGCGGCTGAGGTGTTGGCGATCCCGGTCCGCGGCTCAGCCGAGGAGATTGCTGACGAGCTGCGAGCCTTTCGCGCCGGTGGATTCACGCAGGTCGAGATCCTGCTCTGGCCACGCACACTGGCAGCGCTCGAGGCGATGGCCCCTGTACTCGCGCTGCTCGACACCGATTGATCGCGGGAACCCTTTCGCGACGCCAGAGGTCGATCTGCGGCAGCACTGCGATCACGATGAGTTGCGGGCCGGCACCAGTCTGACCACCATCCGGAGCAACGAGCAATGATGCGAGGAGCAGGACAGTGACCACTCAGTGGACGACCGAGACGAAGGGCATCGGCGAGTACGCCGACGTCAACGGCCTCAACCTCTATTACGAGACCCATGGAAGCGGGCGGCCGATGATCCTGCTGCACGGCGGGCTCGGATCGGGCGAGATGTACGGGCCGATCCTTCCCACGCTGGCGGAGCGCCACCAGGTGATTGCGCCAGACCTCCAGGGGCACGGCCGCACCGCCGACATCGATCGGCCGATCGAGATGGGGTTCCTCGCCGACGACATCGCGGCCCTCATCGACGATCTCGGGCTCGAGAAGCCGGACGTCGTCGGCTACTCGCTCGGCGGCGGAGTCGCCATGCACACGGCCTTCAAGTACCCCGACAAGATCGGCAAGCTGGTCGCCGCGTCAGCGAACATCCGGCGCGATGCGATTCCCGCGGAGATGCTCGAGCAGCAGGGCCAGGTGAGTGCCGCGGCGGTCGAGTTCATGAAGGACACGCCGATGTACCAGCTCTACCAGAAGGTCGCGCCGCGCCCCGAGGACTTCGGGCGCCTTCTGGACAAGATCGGTCAGTCGATGGCGAACGACTTCGACTTCAGCGACGAGGTCCGGGCCCTGAAGGTGCCGACGATGATCGTCTGCGCCGATGCCGACATGGCGCCGCCGAGCCACTACGTCGAGGTCTTCAAGCTGCTCGACGGTGGCCTGCGCGACGGCGGCTGGATGGGCGAGAACCGGCCGAAGGGCGGCCACGCCCTCGCGGTCCTGCCCGGGCTGACCCACTACAACACCTTCGCCTCGCCCCTCTTTGCCGCGGTCGTTCTCGACTTCCTGGACGGGCAGCCATCGAGCTAGCGCGGCACGAGCCGCAGGGTCAGCCCGGCTGACTCATCGGAGACGACGGTCGCCACGATCCTGGGTCCGTATCGGTCGTACTTCGCGTGGTATGCCCGGTGGAGGGCCCCGTCGATCTCCCGCCCTGGCCGCTCGAAGGCGACGTCCCGCTCGACGCCTCCGGCTCGGATCCGACCTTCCCCGGAGGCCACGGCCGCTTGAACCAGGCGGTCTGCGGGCCGTAGGCCGAGCGCACGTAGATGTCATCGCCGTCTCGGACGGTCCAGATGGTTGTGAAGCGACGGAGGCTCCCGTCCGGACGCCGTGACGCGATCTGTAGCTCCTCTGCCGCGCCGATCCGCGCCAGCTCCTCAGCGGTCCACTGCGCCACCGCCTGCACTCCTCTCCTGCTCAGCTAACGTACTGCAACGGTCGAGACCCGGCCTTGGGCGTGGCCGCTTGACATCGATCTAATACAACCGTATGGTTGTATGAATGCAGGCGTTCTTCGATAACGACCGGATCTTCGCAGCCCTGGCCGACGCCACTCGGCGTGACATCGTGCGTCGCGCCATCGACAGCCGAGGAGGGCGTCGCGGAGGTCGCGGATCATTACCCCATGAGCTTTGCGGCGGTACAGAAGCATGTCGCCGTGCTCGAGCGGGCCGGCCTGGTCACCAAGCAGCGCATCGGCCGCCGCAAGGTCGTCCGCACCAACGTCGAGGGGCTCCGCATGGCGCGCCGACTGCTCGACCAGTACGAGGAGCTGTGGCGCGGCCGCATCGACCGCATGACCGACCTCATCACCGAAGACCACACGGAGGAGACCAACGGATGACCGTCACCGCCGTCCGCAAGGACCCCGACGCCCTGACCATGACCCTGGATGCCGAATTCGACGCGTCGCCGGAGCGGGTCTGGCAGCTCTGGGCCGATCCGCGCCAGCTCGAGCGCTGGTGGGGCCCGCCGACCTACCCCGCCACCTTCACCAAGCACGACCTGACGCCGGGCGGCCACGCCGACTACCACATGACCGGCCCGGAGGGCGACCAGCCGCACGGCTACTGGGAGTCCTCGAGGCCGATGCACCGCATCGGCTCGTCGTCCAGGACGGCTTCGCCAACGAGGACGGCACGCCCAACGACGAGATGCCGCGCAACGCACTTCCGCGTGGAGATCGCGGACGCCGGCGCGGGCCGCACGCGCATGTCGATCGAGAGCATCTTCCCGAGCCGCGAGGCGATGGAGAAGCTCCTCGCCATGGGCATGGAAGAGGGCCTGACCGAGGCGGTCGGCCAGATCGACGCGATCCTCCCCGAGGCGCCGGTCCGTTGAGTGCCGGCTAGCTCAGCGATGAGGATCGGCTCCCCGATGAGTCTGATCAGCACCACAACAAGAAGGAGAGCACCACGATGGGCAGCACCATGACCGAGGCGACGACGCGCACGCTCGAGGCGCCCGGCGCGACGCTGACCTACGACGTACGGGCGGGCGGATCGCCCGAGACTCCGCCGCTGTTCCTCATCGGCTCACCCATGGGGGCGTCCGGCTTCGGCACCCTGGCAAGCCACTTCCCGGACCGGACAGTCATCACGTACGACCCCCGCGGCGCCGAGCGCAGCACAAAGGACGACCCGACGAGCGCGTCGAATCCCGACCAGCACGCCGACGACCTGCATCGGATCATCCAGGAGGTCGGCGCGGACCGGTCGACCTGTTCGCCAGCAGCGGCGGCGCGGTGAACGCGCTCGCGCTGGTCGCGAGGCATCCCGAGGACGTCCGGATCCTCGTGGCGCACGAGCCGCCGCTTGCCGCGATGCTGCCCGACAGCGAGAACGCCAAGGCGGCGATTCGCGCGATCCAGAGCTCCTACCAGAGCGGTGGATTCGGTGCCGGCATGGCGCATTTCATCGCAATCACGAGCCACCGCGGCGAGTTCCCGGACGACTTCGCGAGCCAGCCCGCGCCCGATCCGGCGGCGTTCGGCATGCCGACCGAGGATGACGGCAACCGGACCGATGTGCTGCTTGCGCAGAACATCATCGGAACGACGCACTACAAGCCCGACTTCGACGCGCTCCGCAACGCCTCGACGAGATCGTCATCGCGGCGGGGGCCGAGTCGGAGGGCGAGATGGCGAACCGCGGCGGCCACGCGGTGGCCGAGCGGCTTGGGCAGCAGCCGGAGATCTTCCCGAGCCACCACGGCGGGTTCCTTGGCGGAGAGTACGGCTGGCGTGGCGACCCGGACGCGTTTGCCGCGAAGCTGCGGGACGTGCTCGAGAGGAGCGCTGACCGCTAGTCGGGACGCCAGAGGTCGATCTGCGGCAGCCCAGCGATGCCGAGCGTCTGCGACAGCTCGCCGCAGTGGTATGCCTCGTGGCTGAAGAGGCGCTGGAGGACCGAGCCGCGGGTGTGCACCTGGACCGTGCCGTCGTAGTCGCGCTGGATCTGGTCCGCGAGCATGTCCGGAGTCCATCGGTCCAGGCAGCCCTCGATCAGGCGGAAGGTCGAGTCGAGCGCTCCTGCGAGCTCGTCGGCGCCCCGCGGATGGTCGAGATCGTCCTCCCAGCCCGTGCCGGAGGCGTCCACGAAGGGGGTCGTCTCGGCGCCTGGCTCGCCGATGACGTGGCAGAGCCAGTAGACCCGCCCGCCGGCTGTATGGCCGACAGTGGCCCAGATCGGCCAGAGGTCCGGTGAGGGGCGGACGGCCAGCTGCGCATCGGTCATGGCCGCGATGACGTCGCGCAGGCGGCGGTTGTACTGGGGCCACATCCCGTAGAAGGGGCGAAGAGTGGGGGTGCTCATGTCTCCTTCAGTAGCCTCCAGATATTCCTGCCTGATGGTGTCATCTTTACCGCTCACGATACGCACGTTGCCCGAGCTCGGACGTGCACCCCAGACCATCGACACGGAGACAAGATCCATGACCGTGACGGACTGGCTTCTCGACTCAGATCCGGCGATCCGCTGGCAGGTCATGCGCGACCTGACCGATGCCCCCGCCGACGAGGTCGCGGCCGAGCGGGCGAAGGTCGCCACTGAGGGCTGGGGCGCGCAGATCCTCGCTGCCCAGCCGGCGGACGGGGTCTGGGGCGGCGGCGCCTACTTCCCGGAGTGGACGTCGACGACGCCCACGCTCCAGCTGCTCCGTGAGTTCGGCCTCGACCCGGAGAGCCCCGAGGCGCGACGCGCGCTCGAGCTGGTTCGCGCCAACGCTCGGTGGGAGCACGAGGGTGAGCGCTACTTCGACGGCGAGGTGGAGCCGTGCATCAACGGCCAGGCCGTCGCGATCGGCGCGTATTTCGGCCAGGACGTCCGCGGCATTGTCGATCGGCTGCTCACCGAGCAGATGGAGGACGGTGGCTGGAACTGCGAGCAGGAGCGGGGCTCGACGCGCGGATCGTTCGAGACGACGATCAACGTCCTCGAGGGTCTGCTCGAGTACGAGCAGGGCACCGGAGCGAGCTCCGACGTGACCGCTGCGCGCATTCGCGGGCAGGAGTACCTGCTCGAGCGGCGTCTCCTGCGCCGCCTGACGACTGGCGAGCTGGCCCAGCCGCGCTGGCTCTACCTCGAGTTCCCCACCGGCTGGCATTACCACCCGCTCCGCGCGCTGGACCATATGCGGAAGGCCGGAGTGGCGCCGGACGAGCGCATGGCCGAGGCGATCGAGGTCGTCGCCTCGAAGCGAGATGCGGATGGCCGATGGGAGCTCGAGTACGCGTTCCACGAGGAGCTGGTGGTGGACCTCGGCGAGACCGTCGGCAAGCCGAGCCGGTGGATCACCCTCCAGGCCATGCGCGTCCTTCGCTGGGCTGACGCCGCGGGGCGGAAGCAGGCGTCGAGCGTCGCATCGGCATGACCGAGCGGATCACGGTTGTCCCCGCCAACGAGGCGAGCTGCGAGGATCTGCAGACGATCTTCGGCTCACGAGGGACGGCGGCGATCTGCCAGTGCCAGCGATTCAAGCTCGCGCCGGGCGAGGCCTTCAAATCGTTTCCGCCGGAGGAACGGGCCTTCCGCCTCCGGGCGCAGACGAACTGTGGTGCACCCGGCGCGACGTCGACGAGCGGCCTGGTCGCCTACCTCGACGGTGAGCCCGTCGGCTGGTGCGCGGTGGAGCCTCGCCCCGCGTACGGGGGGCTCCTGCGTGTCTACCGCGTCCCGTGGGAGGGCCGAGCGGAGGACAAGACGGACGAGAGCATCTGGGCCGTGACCTGCGTGCTCGCCCGGGCCGGGTTCCGGCGCCGTGGCATCAGCTACGCGCTGGCGCGAGCAGCCGTGGACTTCGCACGCGAACGCGGCGCCCGCGGGCTGGAGGCCTACCCGATGCTCACGCAACCGGGCGCGGACATCACGTGGGGCGAGCTCCACATGGGAGCCCGCAGCATCTTTGCGGCTGCGGGCTTCGACGAGGTGGGCCGCCCGAGCCTGCGTCGGGCCGTGATGCGGATCGACTTCTAGCCGCTCATGCACCGCCTCACCAAGGACCAGGCCCGGCGCATCGCCGTCCGCGCGCAGGTGCTCGAGGCGAATCGGCCGACCAACCTCGTCTCGCTGGTGGAACGCCTGGGAATGTTGCAGATCGACCCGACCGCGGCGATCGCGCCAACCGCCGACCTCGTCGCGTGGAGCCGCCTGGGCCCGTCGTATCGGCCTGAGGATCTCAAGCAGGCGCTCGAGCAGGACCGGACGCTGTTCGAGTTCAACGCGGTCGTGCGGCCGATGCGCGACCTGGGCCTCTACCTCGCCGGCGCCGCGGACTCGCCGTCGCATCCAGAAACCGCGCGAATGGCTGCGCGACAACGACCGCTTTCGGCGTGACGTTCTTCGATCGGTTGGCGAGCTCTGGGCCCCTGAGCTCGCGCGATATCCCCGACACGGCGGTCGTGCCCTGGCCGTCGACCGGGTGGACGAACAACCGCAACGTCACCCAGATGCTGGCGTTCCTGGCGAGGCGCGGCGAGATTGCGATCACTGGGCGCGTCGGGCGGGAACGGATCTGGGATCTCGCGGAGCGGGTCTACCCGTCGGACGTCGAGGTGCCATCGGTCGAGGATGCAGAACGCATGAAACAGCAGCGCCGCCTCGCCGCTCTCGGCATCGCGCGGCGCAAGACTACGGCCATGCCGGTCGAGCCGATCGACGTGGGCGATGCCGGTGAGCCCGCGGTCGTCGCCGGCGTGAAGGGTGAATGGCGCATCGACCCCGCGGCGCTGAGCGGCGACTTCGAGGGACGGACTGCGCTGCTCTCCCCCTTTGATCGGCTCGTCCACGACCGCGCCCGCGCCCTGCAGCTGTTCGACTTCGAGTACACGCTCGAGATGTACAAGCCGGCGGCGAATCGTCGCTGGGGCTACTACGCTCTCCCAATCCTCCACGAGGACCGACTCGTCGGGAAAGTCGACGCGGTCGCCGACCGCAAGGCATCGGTCCTGCGGGTCAATGCCATCCACGAGGACGTCGCGTTCTCCCGCGCCATGACGCGAGCCGTGCGGCGCGAGCTCGACGATCTCGCCTCGTGGCTCGGCTTGTCTGTGGTCGAGGCCTAGAGGGAGATGGCTACCACTCGAGGACAGCGATCGTGATGAGGGGGATGGCGGCCATGAGGAGCTGCAGCGCGAACACGGCGAAGGCCGCTTTGGGAGCGACGGGAAGCCACCGCACGGCGAAGGCTCCGATGACGAGCGCGTCGAGCAACATGAGCACCTGGAAGATCCGGGCCTCAGCCCCTTCATCCGCCTGGGGCGCGACGCCGACGAACACGACGTGGACCACGATGAGCCCGATCGCCGCGAGCGACAGGGCCACCGATAGCCAGGCGCTCGGCTTCCGCAGCAGGTCACCCACCCTCAATTGGCCGCCACACTGCAGGGACCGTCCCGGAACGGCGACCGTCGACGTCGGTTGTGAGCGCTCCACTTCGCGCCCCTTCGATCATCGCCCACGTGATCGACGACAGGGGGACCTTGATCCGCTTGATCCAACGGGAGCCGTCGCCCCGCGCCAGGCTGAGGTACAGGAAGCGCACTCTCGGCGTGCCATGTGCGTAGGGGCCAAGAAAGTTCGGCGCCGATCCAGGATCTCCGTCAGAGACGCGGACCTCGATTTCGAAGGCGGCGGAATCAGCATGCCTCCCGGCAGCAGGGCCGATCCTTCCGGACTTGTCCTGGACGCCAAATCTCGTTCCCGGCAGGTCAGGCGGCCGTGTGACGACGATCCGGAGAAGCAGGGGCCTCGCATCGGTGCTCATTCGGTGGGCTCTGGTGAGAGTTGAACCAATTTTGCGACCGTGGTTCGGCCATCGTCGCAGAAACTGCAAGACATAGGAGGAGCAATGGCTGAGAGTCGAACTACTTCCGCACCCATCATCCTGGTCCCCGGCTTCTGGCTGGGCGCATGGGCCTGGGACGAGGTCGCCGACGCGCTGCGCACCGACGGTCACGACGTCACCCCCATCACGCTCCCCGGCCTCGAGTCCGCTGAGACCGACCGATCGTCGATCACGTTTGCCGATCACGTCCAGGCGATCGTCGATGCCGTCGAGGCGGCGCCCTCGCCGGTTGTCCTTGCCGTTCACAGCGCCACGGGATTCAGCGGCTACGCGGCCAGCGACCGCATCCCGGAGCGAATCGCGGCGATGGTCTACGTCGATACGGCACCGGGGATTGCCCCGTTGGACCCCGACTTCACCGACGTCGAGAAGCCGATGGTCTGGAAGGAGATCGAGGACGAGGAGAACCTCGACGGGCTCACCGAGGAGCAGAAGGAAACCTTCCGCCAGCGGGCGGTTCCCGTCCCTGGGGCCGTCCTGCGAGAGAGCTCACGAGCTGACGAACGACGCGCGACGCGACATTCCGAGCACCCTGATCTGCACCGCGTTCACGGGAGAGCAGTACCAAGCCTACGCCAAGGACCATCCCCCGTCATTCCTCGCGGGCATCCCCGAGCTCCGGAATGCGACCTGGATCGACCTGCCCACCAGCCATTGGCCGATGTGGTCGCGACCGCAGGAGCTCGCCCAGATCATCGGCGACGTCGCGAAGGCTCATCCCGCAGACGGCTGAAGTACGCTCGGTTGATCGAGGGCGATCCACTCCGTCAGGTCATGGTCGGTCGTTACGCCGATCTGGCGACATTGGTTCGTCGCGCGCCGCCACGCTGCGGTGACGTCCGCCTGGTGGCGATCGACGGACCAGGCGGCGCCGGCAAGAGCGTGTTCGCAGATCGCCTCGCCGAGTTCCTCGGCAACGCTCCGATCGTCCACACCGACGACTTCGCCTCCTGGGACGAACCCGTCGACTGGTGGCATCGGCTCGAGGCCGAGGTTCTGGGCCTATTGGAACGCGGCGAGCCGGCGAGGTACCAGGCATACGACTGGTTCAAGCGACAGCTTGGCGAATGGCGCGAGGTGCGAGCGAGCGACGTTGCGGTGCTCGAGGGAGTCTCGTCCGCTCGTCGTGCCGTGGCCGGCCGGCTTTCATTGGCGATCTGGGTCGAGACGCCCCGCGAAGCGCGCCTCGCCCGCGGCATCGCTCGCGACGGCGAGGCGATGCGGTCTCAGTGGAAGCAGTGGATGGCGGAGGAGGACGCGCACTACGCTGTCGATCGAACAAGGAACCGAGCGGATGTGATCGTCGATGGCGCACCGTCGATCCCGCACGATCCCGAGTCGCAGTATGTCCGCCTTGGGCGGAACGCCCGATGAGCTGGCGCGATCCCGACAATCGGCGCGGCTGACTATCTTCCTCCGGAAGGAGAACGGGCGCGCTGGACCGTGGCGCACGAACATCATTCGTTCCCGGCCAAGGACCGGCGCATCAGCCGAGGTCTGCGTTCTGGCTGGCTCAGCCGATGCCCTCGCCGCGACTCCTGGCGATCACCCAGAGGAATGGGACGTCCCTCTCGGGCTCTCGAGTGACCGCGATCTCATCGTGGTCCAGGTCGAATCCGGCGGCCCGCAGCAGGTTCCGGTTGGTATCGGCTCCGTGGCTGCTGAAGAACATCTGCTCTCCCAGCCAAGTGCCGGTCCAATCGGGACTGTCCTCTGCACCAAGGGTGGCCAGGAAGAGGCCCCCAGGCACCAACCATTGGTGCACCTTCGCAAAGAGCGCCGCGTGCTCATCGCGCGGCACGTGCGATACCGAGTACAGGGCAACGACGCCCTCGAAGCTCGCCGTCGGGAGGTCGAGCTCCATGAAGTCGGAATGGATGAACTCGGCCTGGGGCACGTTGCGCCGGGCGCGCTTGATCTGTGCCTGCGAGGCGTCAACTCCCACGAGCCGATAGCGGCGAGCGAGCGCCTGCGTGGAGGGGATCCCGGATCCGCAACCCAGGTCCAGGACGCGGGCGCGGTCCCCGAGGTTCTTGACGAACTCATCGATCAGACGGCCCCGCGGCTCGTCCTGGATCGCCCGGCTCCAGCTCGCATATCGGTTCGCCATGCGGTCATATCCGCGGCGGACGATCCGCTTGCTGTCCTCCGACATCTCGCCATGCTACGGGCCAAAACCACTTTAATCACGTCCTGAAGCAACATTGGACGCGGGGTGCACCATGAGGTGCACACGCCGAACTTGGAGGTGACAAACGTGACTGGCTCGACCATTGGGACGCGGTCATCGGTTATGCCGATGCTGGCGTACGAGAACCCCGCCGCAGCCATCGAGTGGCTCGAGCGCGCCTTCGGGTTCCGCGAAGATCGCGAGCAGCGCTATACCGGGACTGACGGCACGATCGGGCATGCCCAGATGCAGGCCGGCGGCGGGCTGATCGCGCTCGCCTCCCCGACCCCCGACTACCAGAGCCCCGCCCGACACCGCGAGATGTGCGAGGCCGCCGCAAAGTGGTCGCAGGTGCCCTGGGTCATCGACGGTGTCCAGGTCGAGGTCGACGACGTCGACGCGCACTACGAGCGCGCGCGGGCGGAGGGGGCGCGCCTTCTGACGCCGATTCGTGACGAGCCCTACGGGCGCCTCTACAACGCCGAGGACCTCGAGGGCCATCGCTGGATGTTCATCCAGCCGGCGTGAGGAGGTCTCCCTCGATCCTCCCGGCCAGGTCGCTGACCGCGGTCGCCTGGCTGAGCAGCAGCTGCACCGCACTCTCGAGGGCTGTCCTCAGTTGATCCGGCTCGACCGATGCCACGAGAGTCGCAGCGACCGGAGCAAGCGTGTCCACGGGCAGGTCGTCGAATCCCCTGCCGTGAGTGGCGTCGAGGCCCTGCTGCAGGCACGCCAGGGAAAGGGCGCACTCCCGGACCTGGCTGATGGCCTGTTCCGCCTGCCAATACCGCGCCCGCTCGATGCATCTGCGCCCATGTAACGCCTGGACCACCCCCAGCCCGAAGAAGTGCTCGGGAGCTGGCGGCGACGGCGCATCCATCGGCCCCGCCTGGCCAAAGAGCAGCGCGAACTTCGGCCCAGCCGGACGAAACTGCGACGCTAGCGTGAACGAAAGATCGACCTGCAGCGAGCCGGGCAGCAGGAAGACCCGGTAGGTCCTGCTCCCAACGCGAAGGTCCCACAGGGCCACCGCATCGAGGCCCGCCTCGAGCTGCCGCGTCCAGTCGTCGATCACGTCGCCGATGCCAGCGTCGTCCGCGACCGCGAACGTCAGGTCGAGGTCAGACCAGCGATCTTCAGCCCCTCGTGCGAATGAGCCGACCACGGCACCCGCGGTTACCCGGCTGTCCTCCGAAGCCAGCCTCAGCACGAACGCCCGGGCGGCGTCGCGGTCCTCAGGGCTGAACATGCGTGCAACTATACGAACGCTCATGATCACCATCGGCTCCATCGTCATCCGCGTCGATGACCTCGAGCGCCAGAAGGAATTCTGGACAGCGGCGCTGGACTACGTCCCTCGGGAAGGCGACGACGACGACTTCGCGCTGCTGCGACCAAGGAGCGGGACAGGCCCCAACGTCTCGCTCGACCGCGTTCGCTCCGCGCTCCAGATCCCGCCGCGCATCCATCTCGACCTGTACGCGGAGGACCAGGCTGCAGAGGTCAAGCGCCTGATCGGCCTTGGCGCGAGCGAGGTTCACTGGGACCGACGACCGCCGGACGCCGACTACGTCATCCTCGCCGACCCCGAGGGCAACCGCTTCTGCGTCATCGACGCCAGCTGAGATGGGCGCCACGAGCGAGCAGCCCACGATGCAGGCAATCGTCTGGCCGATGTACGGGTCACCCGACGTCCTCCGACTCGAAGACGTACCCAAGCCGCGGCCGGTCGACGACCAGGTGCTGGTACGCGTGATCGCGGCATCCGTGAATCGGGCTGACCTGGACTACCTGCGTGGCTGGCCGCTCTTCGGGCGGCTGTTCACCGGACTGCGCCGGCCGAGGAGCGGTCGGCTGGGACTGGATGTGGCAGGGCGCGTCGAGGCGACCGGTCCGAAGGCGACCAGCTTCCAGGTGGGCGACGAGGTGTACGGCAACATGACCACGTACGGCTTCGGCGCCTTCGCCGAGTACGTCTGCGCTCCCGAGCGGGCATTCGGGCTGAAGCCGTCAGCGATGGCCATGGAGACGGCGGCGACCATCCCGGAAGCCGCCATCGTGGCCATCCAGGGCCTGCGCCTGCGCGGTGGGCGCACACCCAAACCGGGGGACAGGGTCCTGGTCAACGGTGCGTCCGGCAGCGTCGGGCCCTGGGCGGTTCAGATCGCCAAGGCCCTCGGCGCGGAGGTGACCGGCGTCACCCGCACCGAGAAGCTGGAGTTCGTGCGCTCGATCGGTGCGGACCATGTGGTCGACTACACCGCCGAGCAGTTCCCGCCAAGCACGCATCGGTACGACTGGATCCTGGATATCGCCGGTAAGGACTCGATCCGCGACTGGAGGAGGGCGCTGACTCCGAACGGCGTGTACGTCGTCGTGGGAGGCACGGTCCCGCGGATGCTCCAGGCGCTGGTGATGGGGCCGCTCATCTCGCGGTCCGCTGAGCAGACGATGGCGATCATGACCTGGTGGAAGCCGTTCAGGCGCGAGGACGTGGCCGCGCTCGAGCAGCTCGTCGCCGAGGGCAAGATCGCTCCCGCGATCGACCGCCGCTACGCGTTGCGCGACGTTCCGGACGCGCTGAGGTACGTGGACTCAGGGCACGCCAACGGGAAAGTCGTCATCACCATGTGACGACGAGCGAGCGCGGCACGCCAGCAGGCGATGAGTTTGCCGCCGATCCGCGGTCTGCACTGGTGGCAGAGGAATCTTGCAACGCTTCAGGAGGAGCCGACGGTTGAAATCGTGGCCGACGGGCATCAGCGCGATCACGCTCTTCGTCGAGGACCTCGACGCGACGAAGCAGTTCTACCGCGAGGTCTTTGGCCTGCCGGTCCATTTCGAGGACGACGAATCGGCGGTCTTCAAGTTCGAAACCACGCTCGTCAACCTGCTGAGGACGACGGCGGCAGGCGAGCTCATCGCGCCGGCGGAGGTCGCAGATCGCGAGGCGGGCTCTCGCCTGCAGCTCACGATCGAGGTCGAGGACGTGGACGCCACGTGCGCGGAGCTGGCCAAGCGCGGCGTCGAGCTGCTGAACGGTCCGATGGATCGGCCATGGGGCATCCGGACCGCAAGCTTCCGTGATCCAGGCGGTCATATCTGGGAGATTGCGCACTAGCTCGAGGACGGAGCCTCAGATGGGCAAGCTGATCTACTCGATGAACGTCTCCCTCGACGGCTACGTCGAGACGCCGGAGCACAGCCTCGACTGGGCGAACGTGGACGAGGAGCTGCACAGCTGGTTCAACGATCGGGCTCGAGAGGTGGACGCGTCCCTCTATGGCCGGCGCATGTACGAGCTGATGGCCGGGTACTGGCCGACCGCCGAGTCCGATCCATCGGCCACAGAGGTGGAGCGCGAGTTCGCCCGGATCTGGAAGCCGATGCCGAAGATCGTCTTCTCGTCGACGCTCACCACCGTCGATTGGAACAGCCGGCTGGTGCGCGGCGACGTCGGCGACCAGCTGGCACAGCTGCGCACCGAGTTCGACGGAGATCTGGACGTCAGTGGTGCGACCCTGGCGGCGGAGTTCATCCGCCGTGGCCTGGTCGAGGAGTATCAGCTGATCGTGCATCCGGTCGTCATTGGGGCGGGAACCCCGTTCTTCCCGGAGCTCCAAAGCCCGATCTCCCTCCGGTTGACGGAGACCCGCACATTCGGCTCCGGGGCGATCTACCTCGGCTACGCGGCGCGGTAGGCGCGAGTCACGGGGTCATGACCACTCGACGGTGCTGATCGCGACGGCCGCCGTGACGCCCTTCACCTGCACCTGGCGCGGGTCGCTGGTCGGAACCATGCCTGCTTCGGCAAGAGCGTCCTGCGAGATCAGGATCTGCCCGCCGTCCGCCAACGCGGCAATGCGCGCGGCAACATGGACGCCGATGCCGCTGTAGTCGTCGCCACGCTGCGTCGCTTCCGCGGTGTGGATCCCGATGCGGACCGGCGGCGCGAAGCCGCTGCTCTGCCGATGCTCGGCGAGCGCACGTTGCACGGCGATCGCGCACGCCACCGCCGGGGGCGCCGCATCGAATGCGACGAAGAATCCGTCCCCGGTTGAGTTCACCTCTTCGCCGCCAGCCGTCGCGAAGAGATCGCGCAGCGCCTGGTCGTGCCACCGCAGCAGCTGCTCCCACGACGAGTCGCCCAGCGCCTCCGCAAGATTGGTGGAGCCAACGATGTCCGTGAAGAGGAACGTCTTGCGGATCCCCACGGTGCGCCCCTTGCGCTCGGCCGCGATACGAATGGCGGCCTCGACGCCGACAAGGTCCGGCTTCGCACCCAGCCGCTGGAATTCGTCGCGCGCCGCCCGCCGCTCCAGGTCAGCCCCCTCGTCGTCGCCGGTCGCCCCCAGCGCATCGGCCAGCACGACCCGAACCCGGGCGACTTCGTATGTCGCGCCGACCTGCCGCCACAGGCCCATCGCGCCACGCAGCTCGCCGGCTGCACTCACCGAGTCGCCCTCGGCATGGAGCACCCTTCCGACAGCCTCATGCTTCCCGGCCCGGAGCGCCGGCGAGTCGTACTGCTCGACGATACGGACGAGCTCATCGACAGCTGTACGGGCCTTGCCCGGGTCTCTGGCTGCGATCGCGATCTCGACCTGCGCGGCAAGCAGTCGAGCGCGAGCCCACTGATCGGCAACCGTGTCCCGGAGCGCCGCGTCGACGGCGGCCAGGGCCGGCTTGACCTGCCCTGCCCCGAGGCGAAGGAGAGCCAGGGCCGGCTGTGGGCTGCGGCCGAGCGCGTGCGCTTCGCGCAACGCCTCCTCCGCGCCGGGGAAATCGCCCTTCAAGCGGCGGATCTCTCCGATTGCGTACATGCCGTCAGCCATCGGCATGATCGCGTCAAAAGCCTTCAGCTCGGCCGTCGCCTGCCGCAGCTCCGCCTCCGCGCGGTCCCATCCCCCATGCAGGGCCAGGATCTCCGCCCGATGCACCCGGCAGATGCCAGGGAATCCCGACACCTCTTGCTTTTCGCACCACCGGTCGGTGGCTTCGAGCCACTCGTTGGCGCGGCCATAGTCGGTCAGATCGCGACAGGCGGCGATCATCTGGCACGAGGTGATGCCGGCAGTGATCGGCGAGAGCTCCCCGGTCACAGCGGCGATCGCGGCCTCCTCCAGCAGCGACATTCCCTCGTTGGCCGCGCCCCCGGCGATCTTCAGCTGGGCGAGGCCAGTCAGGCTCATCGCGGCGAGATCGGCGTTCCCGGCGCGTCTGCTGATCTCGACGGCCGACTCGGCCAGCTCCACCGCCGCCGGGATGTCGCCCCGATCCTTCGCCAGGCTGCTCTGCATCAGCGCGAGATACGCATGCACGTAGCTCTCGGGCTGATCAACCAGCAGGCGCTCCGCGCGGCGCACCCAGGCAGACGCAATCGATGACTTTCCTCGCAGGGTGAGCTCGTCCGCGACCTCGAGCGCCAGGTACGCGGCGCGAACGCGGTTCTCCTCGGCCTGGTACGTGGCGAACGCACGCTCCTTGATCTCGACTCGGGCATCCCCGCCCCCCGCGAAGAATGCCGCCTCTGCCAGCGACTCGAGATCCGCTCCTGATAGCGGCCGCTCCGACTCCGCGCGGGACAGCAGATCAAATGCATCCCCCCACGCGTGCCGCGCGAGAGCATCTCGTCCGCTGAGCAGGAGGTCAGGCTGCTCGTCGCTGACCTTGATTGGTGGCTGCGTCACGGCGCGGATCGTACCTCTCATCCGTCCCAAGGCTCGTGCGGGCATGATCTGTCGGCT
>CAWCXQ010000003.1:0-450738 GCA_963799675.1 uncultured Chloroflexia bacterium | reverse complement strand
TTTTTTTTTTTGCTGCTGACCGCCGCCGCCGCCTCCGCCGCCGCCATGTTGTCGTGCCTTGACGAGTACGTATTGCTGGTGAGTGGTGCCTACACGCCCACGGTCGGCGCATGGAGCGTCGACACCATCGTGCGCCGCGCCGGCGAGCAGGACGGCTCGGTCACGTTCGTCCTGCCGGTGATTCAGCCGCTGCCCCCGCAGCGTGTCCCACCACCGGACACGGGAATCGGCGTTCCACTCCCCCTCGGCGTGGTCTGGGCGCTCCTGCCCAACGGGCCGCTGAGCTGGCTGCCGACCATCCTCGGTCTGCTCGCCGTCGCCGCTGTGGGACTCGAAGCACGGCGGCGCACCCTCTCTCGCGCCTGGAGAGCGGCGGGAATCGCGATCCTGCTGTTGGCCATCGCGCTCGGCATCGGCGCAGGAACTCGCGCCGTCGTGGAAGCCGCCAACGCGCCACCGGCGGGAGCTGCAGCGGCAGCCGATCCGATCGCGGCGGATGGCGGATCGGTCAAGCGCGGGGAGGACATCTTCCTCGCCAACTGCGCCGCGTGCCACGGTGTCAACGGTGGCGGCGACGGGCCGACGGCCAACCTGATGTTTCCCCCGCCGGGCTCGCTCCCCTCGGCCGTCGGCTCGCTCACTCCGGGCGAGCTCGCGTACCGCATCACGAACGGTCTCGCGGGAACACGAATGCCGGCATTTGCGGCTACCCTCTCCGAGAACGACCGATGGGACCTCGTGAACTACCTGCGCTCCCGATGGGGCGCGGAGGCCAAATGAAGCGACGACTGCCCGCGCTCCTGGCCGGAATCGCACTGGCGGCGCTTCCGATCTC
Organism: uncultured Chloroflexia bacterium; assembly: GCA_963799675.1. Lineage (GTDB taxonomy): Bacteria > Chloroflexota > Limnocylindria > QHBO01 > QHBO01 > JALYSK01. The sequence goes on along the minus strand of CAWCXQ010000003.1, from coordinate 449,903 downwards.
CGCGGCCGCCCACTCGGAGCTCGACAAGAGCGACCCGGCCAATGGCGAGATTGCAGACGGCTCCCAGCGCCGTGGTGCTCACTTTCACCGAAGAGCTCGATCCGACCGGCTCCAGCTTCACCGTCACCGATGCGGGCGGCGCGACAGTGGGTTCCGGCGACGTGGATCTGGACGTCGCCGCTCGCAACATCCTGCGCGGGGCCGTCTCGATCACCCAGCCGGGCACCTACCGGATCGCGTGGACCTCGCTCTCGCTCGACGGCGACACGCTCCACGGCACCGTGACTTTCGGCTACCGGCTTTCATCCCCGCCGAATACGTCGATACGCCCTCGCCGGGGTCCCGATCTCCTCCCACTCACCGCCGCTGGCGTGCTGCTGGTGGTCGTGGCGGGCCTGCTCGCCGAGCGCCGGGCGCAGCCGCGCTGACGAGGTGGATGGGTCGCCTCGCGCTGCTCGCGCTCGTCGCCACGCTCGCGGCCTGCGTGAGTGACGGCCGACCGGCAAATCTCGACTGCGCGAAGCCGGCGATCAGCCTCTCTGCCGCGCTCTCCAAGGACGTGCTGGACCCCAGCGCCCTGGCTGCCTGCCGAGGACAGCAGGTGAGCCTGGCGGTGAAGATCGGGCAGGATGGGGTGCTCCACATCCACGGCTACGAGCTCGCGAAAGAGGTCCGTACCGGAGAGACCGCGACCTTTGACTTCCTCGCCAGCCAGGCCGGCCAGTTCGTGGTGGAGCTGCACAGCGCGGATCACCCGAGTGGCCTGGCACTCGGCATCCTGACGGTCTACGAACCCTGAGCCGAGCGATGCGGATGCGTGCGCTTCCGCGCGGTCGCCGCGGCCGCGGGCCTGACCCTCGTCGCGGTCGCCCCGGTGAGCGGCCACGCCCTCGGGCAGAGCTTCCAGCTTCCGGTCCCGCTCGGCCTCTACCTCGCCGGCGCGGGCACCGCCGTGGCAGCCTCGTTCGTCGTGACCGGGCTCGTCGCCCGGCGAGCGTCCGAGCGGCCGTCCTATCTCCGCGTCGCGCTCCCGAAGCTGATCGGCCGGATGACTGGCCCTGCGCTCGCGGCGATCGGCCTGGTCTGGTGGCTCGGCGCGATCCTGGGTGGCTACGTGGTTGGCGGGATCAGCAATCTGCCCGCCGTGCTGTTCTGGATCGGCATCTGGGTCGGCCTGCCAATCGCGGCCGCCCTGCTCGGCAACCCCTGGCCCTCGCTCAGCCCGTTCCGCAGCCTCTTCACGCTCGCCGAGCGGGGATCGCAGCGTCCTGGGCTTCAATCAGCTCGATGCCGGTCTCCCGCTACCCGACCTGGTTGGCCCGCTGGCCGGCGGTCCTGCTCCTCTTCGCCGGCCTCTGGGCCGAGCTGGTCCTTCCGGCCTCGTACAACGCACTCACCGTTGCGAACCTCCTGGTCGGATACACGGTCCTGACCCTGGCGGGGATGGCGCTCTTCGGCCGGGTCGCCTGGCTCCGCAACGCGGAGCTGTTCGAGGTGCTGTTGGGCTGGTTCGGACGGATTGGACCGATCGGGCGTCGAAGCGTGTCAGCCGATCTCTGCGCCGAGTGCGGTGAGCGCTGCGATCCTGATCGCTGCGTCGACTGCCCGGAATGCGCGGTCGCGGCCGAGCCCGGCGAGCGGAGACCGGAGCTCCGTCCCTGGTTCGCCGGCCTGGCGGAGCTGCGATCCGCCGGCTGGTCGGATGCCGCCTTCATCGTGCTCGCGCTCGCCGGCGTCAGCTTCGACGGCCTCAACGAGACGGTGGCCTGGGGACAGGCGCTCAACCTCCTCTTCCCACCCTTCCTGAAGACCTTCGGGCCGCTGTGGGCGGTCCAGGCGGTCGGCACGCTCGGCCTCGTCGGCCTCTGGCTCGCCTTCCTGCTCGTGTTCATCATCGCAGTGGTCATGACGCGGCGCCTGGGCGACCGCCATGCGCAAGCCGCGCGGCCCCTCGGCGAGACGGTTGGGCTCTACGCCGCGACGCTGCTTCCCATCGCGGCGGGTACGTGATCGCCCACTACCTGACCCTGGTGGTCGCCGGCGTGCTCTGGCTCCCCGAGCTGGTCATCCACCCGGTCACCTCGGTGCAGCCCACCTCGCATGGCTGCCGATCAGTGCGGTCTGGTACCTGAGCGTCGGCTCGATCGTGGTCGGCCACATGGCGGCGATTGCCCTCGCGCACCGGATCGCCCTGCGCGATGCCCCGGCACGCCCCGTTCGGGCGGGCCTGCCACTCGTCGCGCTGATGGTCGGCTACACGGTCCTCAGCCTGTGGATCATCGCCCAGCCGATCACGATCGAGCCGCGCACGGCCCCCTCGTCCCCGTCGGCAGTCGTTCCGGCCACCTAGCCCGCGCCGCCCATGCAGGAGATCAGTCTGGCGCTCGCCTTCGCGGCCGGTCTCCTGAGCTTCGCCTCGCCGTGCGTGCTGGCTTTGGTGCCGGTCTACCTAGCCTTCCTCGGCGAAGCGGTCGCTGACACCGGAGAGCGCGAGCCGGTGATCGGCCAGGCGATCCTCTTCGTCGCCGGATTCAGCCTCATCTTCATCGTGCTCGGGACGTCGGTCGGGCTGCTGGGAGGGGCGCTATTCCGGGTCACGGAGCTGCGGCAGGCGGCCGGCATCGCGGTCATCGCGCTGGGCCTCGTGACGACCGGCGTCTTCGGCCCGATCCTGGATCGGCTCCGGCTCGGCGTTCCGACCGATCTGCTGCCGGCCGGCCGCACGACGCGCTCGGTCGCGCTCGGGGCGCTCGTCGGGATCGGCTGGACGCCGTGCATCGGCCCGGTCCTGGGTGGCATCCTCATGATGGGGGCCTCGTCGCAGCAGGCCCTGGTCGCGACGGCGCTGCTGGTCGCCTATTCCGCCGGGCTGGCGGTCCCCTTCCTGGCAGCCGCGGTCGCGCTTCCTCGGCTCCGCCCGCTGATCGGCGCCCTGCGGCGGGGACATCGGTACGTGGCGGTGGTCTCCGGTGTCTTCATCATGGCCATCGGGGTGCTGATCCTGACTAATGCGTTCGCGCTGCATGGCGAGCTTCTTCACCCCGCTCTAGCCCTCCGGGCTGCCCGGTGTCACAGCCGCCGACCCTCGATCCTCGAAGACGAAGCGGAAGAGTCCGGCGGCGATCGCCGCCCCCAGCAGTGGTCCGACCCACCACACGTACCAGTTGTCGAAGGCGCCCGATGCCACCGCCGGCCCGAACCAGCGGGCGGGGTTCATGGCCGCACCGGTCAATGGCCCGCCGACCAGGATATCGGCTGCGACGGCAAGGCCGATGGCCAGGCCCGCCGATGCGCGGCGCCCGCGGATCGACGGCGGTCCCGAAGACCGCCAGCAGCAGCATGACCGTCAGCACGGTCTCGATCGCGATCCCGGCGAGGGGTGAGATGCCGTCGCCCAGGGCCGGTGTCCCGATCGACGACGGGGCCCAGGACGCCTCCGGAAAGACGGCGCGCAGCGCCAGTCCGGCCGCGACGGCCCCGACCAGCTGCACGACGACGTAGGCGCCCGCGCGCGGGGAGCTGATGCGGCCGGCGAGCCACACGCTGGCGGTGACCGCGGGGTTGAAGTGCCCTCCTGAGACGGTGCCGAGCGCGGAGACGAGGACCGCGAGCGCCAGGCCGTGGGCGAGGGCAATACCGACCAGGCCCGGGCCGCCAGCGCCGGCGTGGTCATTGAGGACGACCGATCCCGCCCCGATGAAGAAGAAGAGGAAGGTTCCGACCGCCTCGGCAACCAGGACCGAGCTCAACCTGTCGCGCACGCTGCTCCTCGCTCTCCAGCCACCCCGATGTCCTGGTGCCCCCGGAGGGATTCGAACCCCCGACGCCCGCCTTAGGACGGCGGCGCTCTATCCTCTGAGCTACGGGGGCGGCGCCGAGCGCATCCTATTCATCGGGCCATGCCGACCGCCGCGTGACCCTTACGAACGGCACGGGTGCCACCTTTGCGAGGAGGCACGCGTCCTGCTCGACGACATGCTCGGCAACGACGCGCTACACGCGCGTCGACATCGAGACCGATGACGATCTCGTTCTGCGGTACGGCTTCCGGATCCCGGTGATCGCCGTGGACGGGATCGACCGGCTGGAGGCGCCGATCACGTCCGCGATCTGCGCGCCCTTGTCCGCAGCCTCGACGCCTGACGATGGCCTCCCTCCGCGCCCGGCGCGGCAGCCTGATCTCGGCGACTGTCATCTGGCCTCGGGATCGGCCTGGCGGTCCTGCGGCGTGCTGGCCGCGATCCCCCTGCGCCCGCGACGCTCGCCGACGCAGGGCCGCTGGTCGGCAAGGCGGCCCCGGCGATCGTGGGCCGATGACCTCCAGGGCCGCCGCTGGACGCTGGCGGACGGCGCGGGGCGGATCACCTGGGTCAACTTCTGGGCCACCAACTGCGAGCCGTGCCGCACGGAGATGCCCGCCATGCAGCGCATCGCCGACGCATACGGCGACCGCCTGCTGGTGCTGGGCGTGACTGGGGCGAGGCACGCGATCGGTCGCGCGACTTCGTGGCCCGCTACGCGGTCAACTACCCGATCCTGCTCGACCCGACGCCTGGAGAACTTCTACCGCTGGTCGACTCGGGCCGGACTGCCGCGCCACTACTTCGTGGACGCGCAGCGGCAAGGTGGTGCGCGAGGTGATCGGTCCGCTGGACCCCGCGGCCATGCTGCAGATCCTCGACCAGCTCCTCGGCTACCGGCCGAATCGGTCAGCTGACGAACACGGACCGTTCATCTCGGGATGGATCATCGCATTGGAAGTAGTAGGTCGCCGGCCGGCGAGGGCTGGGACCGAGTAGTCTCGTTCGCTCTTGTCGGGGCCGGTGATGACGTCGCCCGCGAACGGTGTTCTCGCCGCCCTTGTCTGCCGTGTAGACCGCCACGTTGTGCGGCTGGCCCTCCTTGTTCGTGAACGTGATCGTGAATGCCTCGCCGGCCTTGCGCCACGATGGTTCCGAGCGTCGAACTTGAGCTTGTCGGCGGAGATCGCAACCTTCCGCCGCCGACAGCGGCCCGGGCCCGGCCGTCGGCGGAGCTCGAGGCGCCGCCGCATGCCAGCCAGGCTCAGCACGAGGAGGCCGACAGGGCGAGAAGCAGGTGCGGCGCACGCGCGCCAGCAAGGTCGAACAACGTGGTGTCTCCTCCAGGGAATCTACAGCCCGGATGCGGACCCGGGCGGGATCGGTATCTCGGTCTGAATGGTAGCCGACTATGACCCGCGCGGCCGATAGCTCCCCTTCTCGGTCCGCTCGATCTGGATCGGCAGGTCGCCGGGATCGTGGGTGAAGTAGCACCACCAGCCCTCGTCCGCGGCGCGCGCCACGAGCTCGTTGCGCACCTCGACCGCGTCGATCGGGATAGTCGTCGAAGGCGCTCGTCCAGCGGACCGGCATCTGCCAGCGGGTGGGGATCAGGTCGCCCCAGAAGATGGCGCGCTCATCCGGTCCTCGCCGCGGCCGTCGCTGCGGGCAGTGCCGAGCAGCACCGCCTGCGAGCCCCGCGTGTGCCCGCCGGTCGGCAGCACGCTGACGCCCGCCACCAGCTCGACCTCGCCGTTCACCTCCGCCAGCTGGCCGGCGCGCGCGGACCAGGTCGAGCTGCTCGCGCTCCATGATGCCCTGCCAGCCGCAGCTCGTCGCCGTGCGCCGCCTCGGACTCGTCCCGCTGGACGACGTAGCGCGCCTTCGGGAAGTTGCGGCCGGCCGGACGCGTCGACCATGCCGCCGGCGTGGTCGTAATGGAGGTGGCTGACGACGACGAAGTCGATGCTGTGCCGGGTCCACCCCGACCGCTCGCAGCGCGGCCGCTCGGGTCCCCGCCCTCGACCCCTTGATCTCGCGGTCGCTGGTCCGACATCCGCACGCCGGTCCCGGTCTCGACCAGCGATCCGCTTGCCGCCGCCTCGATCAGCAGCAGGTTGAGCCGGCAGCAGGATCCGGCCGCGCTCGTCGGCCTCGATCAGGCGCGACCAGAGCGGCGCGCGGCACGACCCCGAAGAAGCCGCCGGCATCGGGCCGGAACCAGCCGGCGCGCACGACGCGGACGCGAAACACCCCCGGCATACAGCTGCGGCTCCGAGATCTCATGGAGCGGGCGAGGCACCACGCCTCCTTCGCCGGATCCTGCTAGCGCAGCATGCGGCCGCGCTCGAAGTCGCGATGGTACAGGCTGGCGGTCGGGTCGCGCTGGCCGCGGTATTTCGAGCCGATGCGCTCGTCGCCGTAGCCGACCTCGACCGGCGGCTGAGGCGCTGGAAGCTGATCTGCCCGATCTTCATGCCGTCGTACAGCGTGATCGGCAGGTTGGCGACGTTGGAGAGCTCCAGCGTCAGGTTGCCGTCCCAGCCCGGATCGACATAGCCGGCGGTGGAGTGGATCAGGAGCCCGAGCCGGCCGAGGGAGATCTTCCCCTCGAGGCGCGCCACGAGGTCGTCGGGCAGGGCCACCCGCTCGAGGGTCGAGCCTAGCACGAACTCGCCGGGATGCAGGATGAACGGGCTCGTCATCGACGATCTCGACCAGCTCGGTCAGCTCCGGCTGGTCGGCCCGCACGTCGATGAACGGGTAGCGGCTGTTGCGGAAGACGCGGAAGCGGCGGTCGAGGTGGAGGTCGACGCTGGAGGGCTGCACCGCGTCGGGGGTATAGGGGTCGATCACGATCCGGCCCGAGGCGATCTCGGCGCGGATGTCCCGGTCCGAGAGGATCACTCGTCGCTGCCCTGCCGCTGCCGGATGAGCCGGTCCACCTCGCGCTTGAGGGTCCCGATGTCCTCGTACGAGTGGTAGACCGATGCGAAGCGGATGTAGGCGAGCTGATCGATGTCGCGCAGCGCATCGGTCGCCAGCCGGCCGACCTCCTTGCTCGTGACCTCCGCGTCGCCGCGCGCGCGCAGCCCGGCGTCGATCTCGTCGACCGCCTGCTCGACCCGAGCCAGCGTCACCGGACGCTTCTCGAGCGCCTTCATGAGACCCGCGCGCAGCTTGTCGCGGTCGAACTCCTGGCGCGTGCCGTCGCGCTTGACGACGGTCAGCCGCGCGCCCTCGGGGCGTTCATAGGTGGTGAACCGATACGTGCACGCCTCGCATTCGCGACGGCGCCTGATCGTGCTTCCAGCCTCCAGGTCGCGCGAGTCGATGACCCGCGTTCCCTCGGCCTCACAGCGTGGACAGCGCATTCGTGCTCCCGGCTACGAACTATACCAGTAGTGGTACCGCGCCGAATACTTACCACAAGATGTGGGACTATTTCGAGGCGATCGCCCGCCGCAGCCTCAGGGCCCGCGGACGAATCGGCGTCGAGCAGGTCGAGTCCCATGAGCGCCGCGCCGAGCACCGGTCGCGCCCGGAGCCGCTGCACCCGGGCTCGCGGGGCAACCGCGGCGACGCCGCGATCGATGCGCGCGTAGAAAGCCGGATCGGTGGCGCGAAAGACGCCTCCGCCGAGCACCACATCGGCGTCGCTGCGGGTGAGGTGCAGGCGCCGAAGCATTGCGACCGCCATCGCGACGATCTCGTCCGCCATCCGATCGATGATCGCGCGCGCGATCCCGTCTCCGTCGGCCCCTGCGGCCGCGAATACGACCGGCGCCAGCTCCCCGATCCGACGATCCGCAATCGTGCCGCCGTACAGCGCGTTGGTCACGTCGAGCGGCCTGCGCAGACCGAAGTATGCCGGCACCAGGCGCTCGAGCGCGGTGCGTGGGCCACGGCCGTCGCGGGCACGGACGGCTGCGCCGAGCGCAGCGGTGCCGATCGACTGTCCGCCTCCCCAATCACCGGAGATGTCGCCGAGCGCGGCGAGCCGTGCGGTCCTGCCGTCCGGCGCAACGCCCGCGCAGTTAACCCCAGATCCGCAGATCACGGCGACGCCCCAGCCCCGCGGGGCACCAGCGCGCAGGATCGCGAACGCGTCGTTGCGCAGGACGCTTCGATCCGCGAGCGCCGCTTCCTCCAGCGCGCGGCTCACCTTCCGGACGTCGCTCGGCAGGTCGGCCCCCGCCAGGCAGTAGACCCCGATGGCGGGCCGCTCCGCGATCCCCGCCTGTCGAAGCGCATCGGCCGTCAACCGGGACAGGCGCTGCATGCCCGCCTCGAGGCCGACCGCCTGGTGCGAAATGCTCGATCCGCTCACGAGCGCCAGCAATGCCCCCTGAGCGGAGACGAGGGCGACGTCGGTCTTCGAGTTGCCGCCGTCGACCGCCAGCACGGTGGCGGTCGCCCGGCTCAAGCCGCCAGCTCGTCGAGCCGCACGAAGCTGACGCCCGCGTCGCGCAGCCGCGGAACGAGATCTGCCACCGCGCCGCGCCACCGGATTGGGCCAGGTGTGGAGCAGCACGATCGCCCCATCACCGTGCGCGCGCACCCCCTCGACGACCCCGTCTGCGACACGCTGCGCGCTCTGCGCGGGCACGCCACTCCCCCACCTCGACGTCCCAGCCGACATGCCGGTAGCCGAGCTCGTCGAGGCGAGCGGCCAGCTGCGGGTCACCCTCCCCGTTGCCGAACGGGAGCCGGAACCAGGGCCGCGGGTCGACCCCTGTGCGGCGCCGGATCACCGACTCGGCGGCCCGAACGTCGGTGCGCAGCCCGGCCGCCGTCAGGAGCGGCATTCGCGCGTGGTAGTGGGAGTGATTACCGACCAGGTGGCCCGCCTCCGCGATGCGCCGCGCCGAGTGCGGGTAGGCCTCGACCCAGCGGCCCTGCAGGAAGAACGTGGCGGGAACCGCCAGGCGATCGAGCTGATCCAGGACGGCCTGCGGATCGCTCCTGGTGGGCCGATCCGGGTGCTCGGCGTCGAACGTCAGGGCGACCCGGAACGAGCCTGCTATTTCTCCACCCCCGTGATGACGATGCCGCGCGTGAAGACGCGCTGGAAGATGAGGAAGATCAGGACCGGAATGATGAGGGTCATCAGCGTGCCCGCCTGGATCAGGGCCGGGTTGCGGTAGTGGACGCCGTTGAAGCGCGACAGACCCGACCGCCAGCGGCTGCAGCTCCTCCTTGGAGGAGAGGTAGATGAGCGGCCCGAAGAAGTCGTTCCACGAGTAGACGATGTGGAAGATCGCCGACCGCGACGATCACCGGCCATGCCTGCGGCACGATCACCGAGAGCAGGGTGCGGAATGGGCCCGGCGCCGTCGATGGCGGCGGCCTCATCCATCTCGCGCGGGATCGTCAGCAGGTACTGGCGCAGCAGGAACACGTCGTAGGCGTTGGCGAAGAAGGCCGGCACCAGCAGCGGCAACCAGGTCCCGACCCAGCCAAGCTTCACGAAGATCGTGTAGGTCGGGATCACGGTCACCGCGGCGGGCAGGAAGATGGTGGCGATCAGCAGCGTGAAGAGCAGGCCCTTGCCGCGGGAACCGGAAGCGCGCGAAGCCGTAGGCGACGAGCGTGCACGAGACGAGCGTGCCGACCATCCCGATGAGCGCCAGCGCGATGGTGTTGAAGAGCAGCCGCGGGTAGTTGATCAGGTTCCAGACATCGGCGAAGTTCGAAAAGTTGGGGGCGAAGGTCCACGTCCGCTGCAGCGTTCGCCACGACCCTTCCCAGGTGATCAGGCCCGCCGTCGGCTTCGTCGGATCCACGAACTGGCTCTCCGCCCGTCCCTTCTTGACCAGCGCCAGGGAACGGGTCGTGCCCCTCGATCGGCACCTGGTAGACGTCGTAGTCGCGGCCCTGGTACGTGAACTGCAGCGGATCGGCCGGGTAGATGCGGCGAGTCGACCTGCGAGATCTGCTCCGGGCTCTTGATCGAGTAGCGTCGCGCGCCCGGATGAGCGGCGAGAGGAAGGCGGCCAGCAGCACGACCGCGAAGAAGGTCACCGCGAACGACTGCGCCGATCGTCTGCCGACGCCTGCATCGGATCGCTAGCGCTCGCCGGCGTAGTAGACCACGCGCCGTCCGACCCAGAAGATCGCCAGCGTGATCGCGAGGGTGACCCCGAAGAGGAGCCAGGCCAGCGTCGCGCCATAGGACATGTTCTGGAAGGCGAAGAAGTTCTTGTACAGGTAGAGGTTGTAGAAGAGGGTCGATCCGGCCGGCTCCCCGGTCCCGTTGTTCAGCACCAGCGGGCACCAGGAAGTACTGCAGCACCTCGACCACGCCCAGGATGAGCGTGTAGAAGAGCACCGGCGACATCATCGGCATGGTCACGTTGAAGAGCTGCGCCCACCAGCCGGCGCCGTCGATGCGCGCAGCGTCGTACAGCTCGGTCGGGATGCCGCGCAGGCCGGCCATGTTGACGATGATTCCGCCGCCGATCCCCCAGATGCCGATCAGCACCAGCGACGGGATAGACCAAGCTCGGGTCCTGGAGCCAGTTCGGCGGATCGCTCGACGCCCAGCAGGCCGAGGAACTGGTTGATCCAGCCTGCGTCGGGGTTGAGCATCCCCTGCCAGATCAGGACGCCCGCCACGAACGGCACGACGTACGGGCAGGAAGAAGAGGACGCGGAAGGCGCTGGTGCCACGCAGCGACTGGCTGTTCAGCAGGAGCGCCACGGCGAACGGGACGATCACGCCGACCGGGAGCGCCAGGAGCGCGAACTTGAACGTCACTCCGAGGGCGCTCCAGGTCTCCTGGTCGGCGATCAGCGCCGACCAGTTCCGGAGCCCCACGAAGCTGCAGTGGCTCCTCCTGGGCGAGGTTGACGTTCGTGAAGGTGAATCCGAGGGTCGCGATCATCGGGATCAAGCGTGAAGGCCAGGAAGCCGATGATCCACGGCGACAGGAAGAGGAGTCCCCACGCCGCCTCTCGGCGCGCGAGGGTTCGAGCTGCGCGCGCGGCCGGACCGCCGTCACGAAGGCGCCCGGGATTGCAACGGGCCTCCGCGGTCGCTCGACGCGCGGAGGCCCGACAACCAGGGTCGTGATCGTCACCGATCCCAGATGGCCTGGAGCTCGCCCTTCAACGTGGCGCCTCCTGGTCCATGTCGAGCCCGCCCGTTGACCGACCACTTCTCGCGGTACTTGACCGAGAGGTCGAGGGACTCGTTGTACTTCGGCAGGTTCGCCTCGAAGTTCGGCTGGTCGGCGTGATCGATCCCGTCGATCGCAACCTGCCAGTCGACCTTGGCCGGGAAACCGTCGCTCTTGCCGAGGGTCTCGAAGAAGGCCGCCTGCTCCTTCTCGCGGGCGGGCATGCCGCCGTACGCCTGGAGCAGCTCCGTTCGACCCCTCGTCGAGGAGGTAGCTGAGCACCTGGAACGCCTCGTCGGGGTGCTTCGTGCCCTTCATGATCCGGAACGTGTCCGCGTTGAAGGCGGCCGTTGCCTTGCCGTTGTAGGCAGGCAGCGCGGCGAGGTCCCAGTCGTCCCCGGCATCGGCGACGCCGTACGTGGACCACAGGAAGTTCTGGCTCATCGCCACCTTGCCGGTGAAGAACGGGTAGCCGCCGCCGTTGAACTCGGTGCTGTTGTACACCGGGCCCGGTCATGATGAAGTGGTCTTTCCACATGCCGTCGTACCACCACTTCCAGGCGGTCAGCCACGGGTCGGGGACCTGGACCTTCCCGTCGCTGCCGGCGAGCGCACCCGCCGCCAAAGTAGGCGCCCAGGCCACGAAGGTCGTCGCGCTGCGGCCTCGAAGCCGTACTGCACGATGCTCTTCGGGTCGAAGCCCGCCTCGGTGGCATCCTTGCCCGCCTTGTCGACGGTCAGCCGCAGGGCGACCTCCCGAGCGGTGTCGTAGTTCCATTCAACCTGCTTGCCGTCGAGCGTGTACTGGTCGCCGTACTTGTGCGGCGGCTCCTCGAGGTTCGCCTCCTCGAACAGGCTGCGCTTGTAGAAGAGCGCCGACGGGTAGATGGCGAACGGGATGCCGACCTGGCCCTCGTCGAGCTTGTAGATGTCGACGATGTTCGACGGGAACTGGCTCAGGTCGTACTTGTTCTTGGCGATCAGGTCGGTGAGGTCGAGCCACTGGCCGTGGAACGCCTCTGCGCCGCCGATGCCCGACCGGCCCGACGATGTCGGGCGCGTTGCCCGAGCCGATCTCCGTCGCCAGCGCGTCGCGCGCGCCGTCATACGGGACCGCCTCGAAGGTGACCTTGATGTCGGGGTGCGCCGCGGTGAAGTCTGCGGCGACCTTCTTCTCGACAGCCACCTGCTCCGGCGCGTCGCCGCCTCCGAGGCAGCAGAACCAGCGGATCTCGACCTGGCCCGCAGCGAGCCCGCTGCTCCCCGGCGCCGGGCTGGTCGTCGCAGTGTTGCCGCATGCCGAGATGACCAGGGAGAGCGTCGCGAGCAATGCGGTGAGAACGGTGACTCGTCTGTGCATTGGGGGCTACCTCGTAGTCAGATCTGAACCTTCGCGTCGACGACTCGTTGCTTCCTCGCTCCTCCCTCGCTCAGCTGGCAGCGTGGACGGCCGACGCGGCCGTCTCGGCTCGCCTTGGAGCGCTCGGACTCCCAGCTCGCGCGAACCACGACGCGCTCGACGTAGTAGCGCGTCCGGTCCCCGCGAACGTAGGTCCGCCCGAACTCGATCGGGGTGCCGTCGGTGCTGTAGGCAATCCCCTCGACCAGGAGCGCCGGGCTGCGAGCCGGGCGCTTGAGCAGCTCCGCGTCGCGCCGGCGCAGGAGCACCGGCTCGAGCGCCTCGCGCACACGCGCGATCGGCGTGGCATAGCGCTGGGTCAGGAGGTCGTAGAGCGAGTTGTGCTCGAGATCGGTGGCCAGAAGGCCCGGGAAACCGGTCGGCCGGCAGGTGCACCTGCTCCAGCAGGAGCGGCTCGCCATCGGCAAGCCGCAGACGCTCGAAGTAGAGGGTCGGCGCGCCGATCGGCAGCTGCAGCGCCGCGGCCACGGATCCCGCCGGCCGGCTCGGGCCGTGCGGCGAGGACGCGGGTCGCGGGATCGAAGCCGCGCGTGCTGCATCTCCTCGGAGAAGCTCATCGTGCCGCCGAAGTCGCGCTCGATGCGTCGCGGCAGCACGAACGTGCCGCGCCCGCGGGTCGCGCTCCAGGCGCTGCTCGCGCGCCAGCTCCGCCAGGGCGCGGCGGACGGTGATCAGGCTGCAGCCGTAGCGCGCGGCGAGCTCGCGCTCCGGCGGGAGCCGATCGCCGGGCGCCCAGTCGCCGGCGTCGAGCGCCGCCGCGAGGTCGAGGTAGACCTGGTGGTGCAGCGGGACGGGCCGAGCTCGAGGCGGAACCGTGCCATGTCGGCCTCGCGGGACGACCGGGGAGCGGAGATGCCGGGTCTCGTGCGCGCTTGTCGATTGGTGATAACGTTATAAGCAATCCTCGCTCGAGCCGGATCAAGTTTGTCAAGTTTCGGTGCGCGAAGCGCGGGAGACGCGGATGGGCCTCAAGGTCGCGGTCGTCGGCGGTGGCAGCACCTACACGCCCGAGCTGGTCGAGGGCATCGCCCGCCGGGCCGACCCGCTTCCGGTCGACGAGCTCGTCCTGCTCGACATCGATCCGATGCGACGCGAGGTCGTGGGCGGGCTCGCCGGCCGGATGTTGCAGCGGCCGGCTGGCCCGGCCGGCTGACCATGACCGACGACCGCGACGCCGCCATCGACGGGGCCGACTTCGTCCTGCTCCAGCTCCGGGTCGGCGGCCAGGCCGCGCGCCTCGGTCGACGAGACGCTGCCGCCCCGCTTCGGGCCGATCGGCCAGGAGACGACCGGGGCGGGCGGATTCGCCAAGGCGCTGCGCACGGTGCCGGTCGTGCTCGAGATCGCCGACGAGGTCGCGGCGGCGGTCGGCGCCCGGGCGCCTGGATCGTCGACTTCACGAACCCGGTCGGGATCGTGACCCAGGCCCTCCTCGACGCAGGGCATCGCGCGCTCGGACTGTGCAACGTCGCGATCGGCCTGCAGCGGCGGTTCGCGGAGCGGTTCTGCGTTGCCCCCGACGAGGTCGAGCTGGAGCACGTCGGGCTGAACCACCTCACGCTGGGAACGCGCGGTCCGAGTCGACGGGGTCGACCGGCTGGCGGAGCTGCTCGATGGCGATGGCCGCGAGCTCGCCGAGGACGATCGGGTCTCCCGATCGAGCGTCATGCGCGCCAGCGCGCGATCCCGTCCTACTACCTGCGCTACTACTACCTCTTCGACGAGGTGCTGCGCGAGCAGCGCGAAGGTCGCACGCGCGCGGCCGAGGAGGTCATGGAGATCGAGCGCGACCTGCTCGAGATGTACCGCGACCCGACCTCGACGAAAAGCCGGCCCTGCTCGCGACCGCGGCGGCGCCTACTACAGCGAGGCCGCCGCTCAGCTGATGGCATCGCTGGCCGATGGCCGCGGCGATGTCCAGGTGGTCGACCTCGGAACGACGGCGCGCTCCCCGATCTACCGGCCGACGCCGTCGTCGAGATTCCCGCGCGGATCGATCGCGACGGGGCGCATCCGCTGCCGCAGCAGCCGATGGGCGCGAGTGCGTGAGCTGGTGCTGCGCGTGAAGGCCTACGAGCGGCTGGTCCTCGAGACGATTCGGACCCACGACCGCGAGACGGCGCTGCGCGCGCTCGAGGCGAACCCGCTGGTCGGTCCATACATCGATCCCGAGCCCTTGCTGGACGGCCCTGCTGGAGGCGAACCGGGCGTTTCTCCCGGAGTTCGAGCTGAGCTCACGTTCGACGCAGGCGGGCCGACACGCTCGCCTCGGCGGGCTTGCCCGGCTCCCAGGCCAGCAGGATCTCTGCGAGCTCCTGCATGCGAAGACGGGAATGGATCAGGTTGAGGTAGCCTCGCTTGTAGTAGATGAACGGCTCCTCGTCATCCGGCGGCCGGTGAGGCAGGCGGGTGATCCCGCAGCCGCGCTCGGCGGTGACGATGCCGCGCAGCGCCCGCTCGAGGTTCGCCTCGTACTCGACGTGCAGCGCGTGCAGCTCCTCCGGCGCCAGCATCCCGCGCAGCGCGTCGGCGGCCGCGTCGAGCTCCTCTTCGGCGACCGAGAGGCGCTCCAGCGCGTCATCGACCTCGAGGTCACGCCGGCGCAGCGCATCGACCGCCTCGGCCAGGCCGCCGACCACCACATCGATGCGCTGGGTCCGCTCGAACAGCTCGTTGCGGTATGCGGCGAGCTCCTTTCCGTGGCCGAAGCGCCGTCGGCGACGCGACCGCTTCCGCCGCGGAACCAGGCAGCCGGGAGCCGATGAGCGCCAGGCCAACCAATGAGCGAATGCGCATCCGTCAGCTTCCCCTTCCGCGAGCGGATCTGCTCGATCAGCTTCGGCACGATGGCGAACGAGGTCTCCGACCACGAACAGGTCCGCGAACTCGCCGATCGGCGCGTCGGGATCCTTGTTGATGGCGACCACGTTCTCCGCGGTCTGCATCCCGACGCGGTGCTGGATGGCGCCGGAGATCCCGCAGCCGATGTAGAGCGCTGGTTTCACAACCTTGCCAGTCTGACCGATCTGGAGCTGATATGGGACCCATCCGGCGTCAGCCGCGGCGCGGCTCGCGCCAACGGTGCCACCCAGCGCATCGGCGAGCTGCTGCAGGAGCTCGAAGCCCGCCTCGCCGCCCACACCCGCGGCCACCGGCCACGATGACGGTCGCCTCCTCCAGGTTCGCGACCGCAGCCTCGGCGGGATGACGCTCGACCACGCTTGACCCTGGCGAACGGGCCATCTTCGACGCGCGCCGGCTCGACGAGCTCGGCCGTTGCGCTCGCGCTCCTCGGGGCTGAAGGTGCTGGGCAGCACCAGCAGGATCGCGGGGCCCGGTTCCATCCGCCGGCTCGCTGGTGGTGATCATGCTGCCCTGGAGGGTTGCCTGCTCGCTGCGCACATCGGCCGTCGACGAGCGCAATCGAGCGCACGGGGCCGAAGCCGGCAGGTCGAGGAACCCCGACGAGCGCGGCCGCGAGGTCGCGCCCGTTCGGCGTGGCCGGGGCCAGCACCGCCAGGGGCTGCGCATCGCGCACCGCAGCCGCGATCGCCGACGCCGCAAAGGTGATCGCCGGTCGCTCCTCGTCGCCGAGCACGATCGCGCGCTGCCGCGCCATAGGCGCCCAGGCCGGCGGCACTTCACCCGCTCCCCGGCCGTACGCGAGCGCCACGGCCGCCCCACCGCTCTGTTGTCGCCAGGTCTGCGGCTCCGGTCGCAGCTCGATCGCGCTTCGGCTGGGCGAGCCCTCCGCGTACTCCGCGAGGAAGTAGATGTCGCTCGCCATCAGATCAGCCTCCGAGCCTGGAGCCAGTCGGCGATCTTCCCGCGGCCTCGTCGGCGGGATCCCCTCGATCCGTTCGGTGGGCGGCTTGGCTTCCGGCGGCTCGGCGGCGGTCACCCGGGTCAGGGCGGCACCGCGCAGGTCGGCGGCAGCGAGCCCGAGGTCGCCGAGCGCCCAGGTCTCGAGCGGCTTGCGCTTGGCCGCCATGATCCCCTTCAGGCTGGCATAGCGCGGCTCGCCAACCTGGTCGGTCACGCTGACCACCGCGGGAAGCGGCGACTCCCAGATCTCGAACCCGGTCGACGAGAGACGGCGGATCCGCGCGACGCCGTCCTCCAGGCGCAGCTCGGACCCGTAGGAGAGCAGCGGCAGGCCGCGCATCGCGGCGACAGCGCCCGGCACCAGCGAGCCGCGGGCGTCATCCGAGGCCATGCCCATCAGCGAGACGTCCGGCGCGAGCTTGTCGAGCGCGGCGGCGAGCACCCGCGCGGTCGCCCACTCGTCGGCGCCGGCGAGCGCTTCATCGGTCACCAGGTACGCCTCGTCGCCGCCCATGGCGAGCGCTCGGCGCAGGGCTTCCAGCGCCTGCTCGGGACCCATCGACAGGTACGCCGACGCTCTCGACCTTGCCGTCGTCCGCGAGCCGCAGCGCCTGCTCGATGGCGTACTCGTCGAGGGGGTTGATGATCGACTCCGAGGCCGAGCGCTCGAGCCGAAAATCGGCCCCATAGCGCTTCTCGGAGGTCGTGGCGGGGACCTGTTTCATGCAGACGACGATCTTCACGGCAGCCTCTGGTCTCCGGTGCTCATGCGCTGCGCTCTGCGATCCCAGCGCGCTGCAGGAGCTGGCGTGCGATCACGAGGCGCTGGATCTGCTGGGTCCCTTCGTAGAGCTGGGTGATCTTGGCGTCGCGCATCATGCGCTCGGCTGGATATTCGCTGATATAGCCGTACCCGCCCATGACCTGGACGGCATCGGTCGTCACGCGCATGGCGGTATCGCCTGCGATCAGCTTCGCGCAGCTGCTCCAGTAGGCCGTGTCGGCGCTGCCGATCCGGGCCGCGGCGGCATAGGTGAGCTGACGGGCGGCCTCGGTCTGCGCCGCCATGTCCGCGAGCATGAACTGGATCCCCTCGAAGTCGGTCACGTGCTGGCCAAACTGCTCTCGCTGACCGGCGTGTCGCAGGGCCACGTCGATCGCGCCCTGGGCGATACCGACCGCCTGGGCCGCGATCCCAACTCGCGACGCGTCGAGGCTGGCCATTGCAATCTTGAAGCCGTCGCCCTCGGCGCCGAGCCGGTTCGCGACGGGAACGCGGACATCATCGAAGGTCAGCTCCGCGGTCGGCGACCCGCGGATCCCCATCTTGTGCTCGACGCGAGGAGCCGCGAAGCCGGGGCTCTCGGTCTCCACGACAAAGGCGCTCATTCCCTTGCGGCCGCCGGCTTCGGGATCGGTGAGGGCAAACACGCTCACGAGGTTCGCGACCGATCCATGGGTGATGAAGCGCTTGCTGCCGTTGAGCACATACTCGTCGCCGTCGCGAAGCGCGCGCATCCGATTGGCGGCCACGTCGCTCCCCGCGGCGGCCTCGGTCAGGCCAAACGCGATCAGCCACTCCCCGCTCGCCAGCCTCGGAAAGTAGCGGCCCTTCTGCTCGTCGTTGCCGGCGAGCAGGATCGGCAGCGCGCCCAGCTTCTGCACGAGCGGAATCAGGCTCGTCGTGGCGTCGACCCGCGCCAGCTCCTCCGCAACCAGCGCCTGGCCGATGCCGTCGAGGTTCGTCCCCCCGTGCTCCTCCGGGAAGCAGATGCCCAGCAGGTCCTGCTTCGCCAGCAGCTCTTTGAGGTCCCACGGAAACTCCGCCTTCGCGTCGATCTCGGCTGCCCTGGGAGCGACCCGCTCTTCGGCCAGCTCGCGCACCATGGCGCGCAGCTCCTGGTGCTCGGCGCTCAGCAGATAGGTCACGCGGCATCCTCATGCACGGGGCCCGGGCTTCCGAGTCTAGTGCATGCCGACAGGAAACCCGAAGCTACGGCTGCGGCTGGCCCCAGCCCTGTAGGGCGGGAGCGGGTGCCGGCGGGGCCTCACGCGCCACTTCCACAGCAATGCCGCCGGTGAACGAAGCCACGACGTTGTAGAGGAGGCATCCGAGGGCGGTGAGGATCCACCCGCCGATGCCGTAGATGAAGGGCAGGAGCAGGAGAAATATCGCTGACGGGCCGATGTTCACGGTCGTCGTGCGGCCGAATGCATCGGTGACCGGGACCTGCGGCGCGACGGCCAGCAGCAACGCCAGCGGAATGACGACGATGAAGCTCAGGATGAAATAGATGAGCGCGGCAACATTCGAGGTGCGAATCACGCCGAAGCGTCGGATGCTTACCATGCGCCGGGGCCCTCCCGCGGCCCGCCAGCGAATCGCGCGGGCCGAGGGCCGGCCGACGGGGCGGACGCCGAGCGATTGTAGGCGCCACTTCGGCGCCCCATTCGGCTCTGGCAGCGTCAGTCGACGGGGCCTTGCACCTCGACCTGGCCCGCGTTGATTCGCGCGGCGTAGCGGATCTGGCGCGTGCCGGCTGGGCCGTCCAGCACCTGCCCATCGGCCAGACGGAAGTGCGACGCGTGCCACGGGCAGACGATCGCGTCGCCGTCCAGCTCGCCCTCCGAGAGCGGCCCGCCGGCATGCGAGCAGGTCTCCTTCAGGGCGTGAACCACGTCCCCACGGCGCACGAGGACGAGCGCGGTGGCGCCGAGCATCGCCTTGGTCGGCTTCGCATCGGCCAGCTCGGCGGCGGGCAGGACGGCGGTGAACTCCTTTGCACGCTTGCCTCTCGCAAACGCGTTGTGGTTGACCATGTAGCCGTACTTGAAGACCACGTGTCCGCCGATGT
Organism: uncultured Chloroflexia bacterium; assembly: GCA_963799675.1. Taxonomy (GTDB): domain Bacteria; phylum Chloroflexota; class Limnocylindria; order QHBO01; family QHBO01; genus JALYSK01. Next base: position 430,882 of record CAWCXQ010000003.1, on the reverse strand, counting down.
AGGCGCCAACCGAGATGATCAGGTAGCCGATGATGGCCACGTACCGGCTCCCGTCGAGCGCGCCGGTGGCTCGCATCACGAAGGCGACGACGTAGAGCGCGATGGCGATCAGATTGATCGTGCCGTGCAGCACCGTGACGTTGCGCTCGTCGCCGGTAGCAGTGTCCTTGAAATCGGTGAGCCCGCTGAGCCCCGCCGAGAGGCCGGCGAGGGTGGTGAGCCCCAGGATGATGATCCCGGCGGGCTCGACGTCCACGTGCGCGACGAGGCCGAGGAGGTCGAGCACGATCAGCATGGTGTACCCGCCAACCACCACGTCGACGAGGATGGCGTGCAGTGGATGACCCAGCCAGGAGCCGTTCAGGAAGTCCTGCAGGAGCTTTCCGGGCCTGCCCAGCGCACCGTAGACCGCCGTAAGACCCTTGGCCAGCCAATCTCCGAAGCCCGACAGGCTCCGCGACCACCGCTCGATCATGATCTCGCCTCCTCGCGTGCTCTTTCATACCCCTTGGGGTGACACACGGCAAGCGGATTCAGAGTCGATTCAGCCCGAGAGCTCCCTCGCGAAGCTGGCGAAGGTCTCGATGTGCCGATCCACGTCGGCCTCCGTATGCTGCACGGACAGGGTCCACTGGTCGTCTGGACCGGGCGGCAGCAGGATCCCGCGGTTCACGAGATAGAAGAAGAAGGCGGTCCACAGCTCGCTGTCGAGGCCGATGAAGTCGCGGTAGCTCGTGACGCGCTCCGGCGTGAACATCACGCAGCCCTTCGGGCCAACGTTGATGGCGTAGCCCGGTAGACCGAACTCGTCGAGGATCCCCTGGCAGCCGCTCGTCAGCCGCTCGGCGAGCCGATGCAGCGCGCGGATACGCGTCGCGGGTCAGCACCTCGGTCAGCGTGGCAAGCCCCGCTGCCATCGAGAGCGGGTTGCCGTTGAACGTGCCGAGGTGCGCGACGCGAGTCGCCCCGCCGGGAATCGTGGTCGCCTCGGTGCCGGTGCCGAATGCCCCGCCAGCGCGCGCGCTCCTGGGCTGCCGTCGAGCGTCTCGATGACCCGCATCACCTCGGCTCGCCCGCCGAACGCTCCGATCGGCACACCGCCGCCGATGCTCTTGGCCAGGCAGAAGAGGTCGGGCTTGACGCCGAAGTACTCGTAGGCCCCGCCGTAAGCGAGCACCACCCCGGTCTTCACCTCGTCGAAGATGAGCACCGCTCCGTGCTCGGTGGCGAGCTCGCGCACCCGCTCGAGGTAGCCGGGCAGCGGCGGTACCACGCCGATGTTGAACTGGACGGGCTCGATCAAGATCGCCGCTACCTGGTCGCGATGCGTCTCCAGGATCGCCTCCAGTGCGTCGGGCTGGTTGAAGGGCGCGACCACCGTCTCGGCCAGGCGGCTCAGCGGAATCCCCGCGCTGGCGGGCACGCTGTTCGGCGCGTCCGGCTCCCCCATCGCCTCGCGCGGCGGCTGGATGCTGACCAGCACGTCGTCGTGATGGCCGTGGTATCCGCCCTCGAACTTCACCACCTTCTCGCGTCCGGTGTACCCGCGCGCCACGCGGATCGCGTCCATCGTCGCTTCGGTGCCCGAGTTGCTGAAGCGGACGAGGTCGGCGCCGAAGCGCAGCTTGATCTCCTCCGCCAGCGTGATGCTGTCCTCGACCGGGAACGTGTAGCAGGTGCCATTGGGCGCACGCCGCTGGATCGCTGCCGCGACGGCCGGGTGCGAGTGGCCGGCAGCCAGGACCCCGAAGGCCATATCGAAGTCGACGTATTCATTGCCGTCGACGTCGGTGATTCGCGAGCCGCGGGCATCGGTCATGAACAGGGGATAGGGGTCGTAGGTCTGGAATGAGCTGGCCACACCGAGCGGCATGGCGCGGCGCGCACGTTCCAGCAGTGCCGCGCTGCGTGGCGTTCGCGCGCGGTAGGCAGCCTCTTCACGCTCGCCGATGCGGCGCAGCCGGTCGCGATCGAGGGCACGCTCCCGCGTGACGGTCATCCCATCGCTCCTAGCGGGTGCCCCACTGGTAGCTCTCCTTCACGAAGCGCAGCTCGACCAGCGTCTCGGTCGAATGGATGCCACCAATGCGCGCGAACTCCTCGGTGAGCACCCGCAGGAGGTGCTCGTTGTCGGCGCACACCACCTCGCAGATCATGTCGTACCTGCCCGCGGTGATCACCAGGTAGGTGACCTCCTCCAGCCCGGCGATCCGTTCCGCGATCTCCTCGAGCTTGCCGGCCTCCACCTTCAGCCCGATGAAGGCGGGCTGCTGGAAGCCCATGGCGAGCGGGTCGGTGACGCCCACGATCTGGACCACGCCGCGGCTGATGAGCCGCTCGGCGCGCTGCCGGATGGTCGCTTCGGGGACCGTCAGCTCTCGGCCGATCTGGGCGTACGGTCTGCGGCCATCCTGCTGGAGGCACTTGATGATCGCCTTGTCCAGGTCATCCAGTGGCGGACGTCGGCCGGCGGCGGGAAGAGATCGCATGGCAGCCATGCACTGAAGGGTGACATCTCGGCCCACCATGGTCAAGTTTCCGCAATCGACAGCCGCCGGCATTGCGGTTTCCGCGAATCCGCGACCTCAGGCCTCGAGAACCGGTGCCTCGGGCTGGGGGCCGGGAACCGCAGCCGCTGGGTCACGGTTCCAGGCGCCGGTCGAATCGGCCAGGAGCTCCGCGACGTCCCGGACCTCGACGTCGGTGCGCGCCAGGTCGGTGGTCGCGTCGCGCAGCATGATCAGACAGAAGGGGCAGGCGGTCACGATGCCGTCCGGCTCGAGGGCCAGCGCCTGCTCGGTGCGCCGATGATTGACCCGCTTCCCTTCCCGCTCCTCCATCCACATTCGGGCGCCGCCCGCCCCGCAGCACATGCCGCGATCGTGGTGGAGCTCCATCTCGATCACCTGCTGCCCCGGAACGGCCTCCACGACGCGACGTCCCTCGTCGTAGACCTTGTTGTATCGGCCCAGGTAGCAGGCGTCGTGGTACGCGAGTGCGGCCGCGTTCTGCGTACCGGGCGTCAACCGCCCGGCAGCCACGAGGTGGTCCAGCAGCTGGGTGTGGTGGATCACCTCGATCCCGGCGAGTCCGAACTGCGGGTACTCGTTCCGGATCGTGTTGAAGCAGTGCGGGCAGCTGGCAACGATGGTCGACACCCCGTGGTCCCGATGAGCGGCCGAGAGGGTCGCCACGTTCTCCTCCGCCAGCATCTGGTAGAGGTACTCGTTGCCGGCCCGACGTGCAGGGTCGCCGGTACAGGTCTCCCCCGATCCGAGGACCGCAAACGGCACGTCGGCCTGCCGCAGCAGCTGCGCCATGGCGCGAACGACCTTGCGGTTCCGGTCGTCGAAGGCGCCCGCGCAGCCGACCCAGTACAGGATCGGCCCGAAGGTCCGCCGCCCCTCGCGGTAGATGCTGCGCGCCCCTCCGCCGTTCGCCGCCGCCCGGGCCGCCCTGCGGTCGTGCCGGCCCAGAACCGGCACCTCCAGCCCTTTCGCCCAGTCGAGCCGCGTGCTCCGCGGCTGGCCCCACGGGTTGCCGGCAGTCTCCATATTGCGGAACGCGACGTTGAGCTCCTTGGGGAAACGGCTCTCCTCCAGCACCAGGTTGCGGCGAATCTCGACGATGCTGTCGACGTGCTCGATGAGCACCGGGCAGCCCTCCACGCACCAGCCGCAGGTCGTGCACTGCCAGACCGATTCTTCCGGAATCGCGTTATCGACCAGCGGCAGCGACATCGCCTCGCGTGCACGCTCGTCCGCCAGCGACAGCGCATGGTCCGATGCCTCGGCGCCATCACGTGCGCCGCCCTTCGCCGCCCGCTGAGCGCTGGCGGCGGCTGCGATCGCCGTCTCGGCCATCGAGATCTGGTCGCGCAGGCCCTCCATGAAATGCTTCGGGCTGAGCGACTTGCCGGTCATCGATGCCGGGCAGAACTCCATGCAGCGCCCGCACTCCGTGCACGAGAGGCCGTCGAGCAGGTGTCTCCAGGTCAGGTCCTTCAGCGTCTTGGCGCCGAAGACCGGCTCTTCGCCATCGGCCGGCTCGACCTCCAGGTCCATCTTCCGCAGGGCGCCTCGGGGCTCGAGGTTGCGGAAGTAGACGTTCGGCTCGCTGGTGAAGATGTGGAGGTGCTTGCTGTGCGGCAGATGAGTAGCGAACCAGAGGACGAACCCGATATGCGCCCAGGCAAAGATCGCGAAGCCGGCGGACGCCTGGGCGGCGTATGGAGCAAGGGCGGTGCTCAGGGGTCCTGCCAGGACCGCGAGGCTACGACTTGGCCGGTCAGGCGTGAGGAGGTAGCCGAACGCGTCGGCGAGGAGCTCGGTGACGACGACCCCGGCAATCAGCGCCAGGATCACGAAGGCGTCGCGGCTCAGCGCCAATCGGGTCGGCCGCACGAAGATGCGCCGGTAGGCGGCGTAGGCAATCGAGACCAGCACCAGGCCGATGAATACGTTCGCCACCCCGATGGCGATGCTCCAGAGCAGGCCGCCGAGCGGCCAGCCCAGGATCGCCTCGACCAGTCCGTTGGTCATGTAGTTTCCGGTCGTGGCCAGCAGCACCACGAACCCCCAGAAGATGAAGAAGTGCATCAGCCCCGGCCCTCGATCGCGCAGGAGCCGTTGCTGGCCGAACACGAAGACGCCGAGCCCCTTGATTCGTTCGAGCGGCTGATCGGTGCGCTCGAGGGGCCGTCCCGCCCGCAGCACGGCGAGATGGGGAGCCAGGCGCCGCCAGAACAGGTAGACGGCGACCGCCACCGGAACCACGATCAGCGGATAGAACGGGATCGGTGTCATGCGCGGCCAATCCTAGTCAGTGGTCGCCGCCTCCGAGCTGGTCGATCGCGTGGCGGAGGACTGGCAGCACGGCCTCCAGCGACTCGCTGGCACCGCCCGGCGAGCCCGGCAGGTTCACGATCAGGGATCGGCCGCGGCTGCCCACCACTCCGCGGGAGAGCGAGGCCATCGGTGTGCTGGCGAGACCGGCGGCCCGCATCTGCTCGGCCATCCCTGGCACCTCGCGGTCGATCACGCGACGGGTCGCTGCCGGCGTCACGTCCGATGGCGTGAGGCCGGTCCCACCGGTGGTCACGATCAGCCGATGGCCGTCATCGACGAGCGAGACGAGCAGCCGGGCGATCTCCTCTTCGACGTCCGCCACCACGGTCGCCTCCGGGGCGACCGTGAAGCCCGCGCCGGCCAATGCGGAGACGAGCAGCGGGCCGCTCGCATCCTGGCGCTCCCCTGCCGCGGAGCGGTTCGAGATAGTCACCACGACGGCCTCGTGCGCCGCGCGGCCGACGCTGGCCGGGAATCGGCCGCGGCGTCCGCCCTCCTTCTCGAGCAGCTCGACGCGCTCGATCACGATGTCGCGCTGCATGGCTTTCGCCATGTCGTACAGCGTCAGGGCGGCCACGCTCGCGGCGGTGAGGGCCTCCATCTCCACGCCGGTACGGGCGGTGGCCGCCACGCCGGCCCGGATCGTCACCAGGCCCGTCTCGCGATCGGGGCTCAGCTCGACGTCGACATGGTCCAGCGGCAACGGATGACAGAGCGGGATCAGCTCGGGGGTCCGCTTGGCGGCTGCGATCCCCGCCAGGCGCGCAACCACGAAGGCGTCGCCCTTGGGGCCGCCGGCATCCAGCAGGGCGGCGAGGACGTCGGGGCGCATCCGGACCAGCGCCTGCGCGACGGCCCGACGAGCCGTGACCGGCTTTGCGGCAACGTCGACCATGCGCGGCGCGCCCTGGTCGTCGAGGTGGCTGGGTCTCATCGGTAGCTGTCGAGCTGGAGCGGCTCGAACATGATCGCCTCGTACGAGCGCGATGGCTCGGCGGCCGCCTCGCCCTTGGGCACGATGAGCAGCCCGTTCGCGTCGGCCAGCGGTCGGAGCTGTGACGAGCCCTGTCCCCCCGCCGCGCGTGCGTGGATCTCGCCGTCCTCGTGCCAGACCGACACCCGCAGGAAGGCACGCCGCGCGGGATCTTTCTCGATCCGCGCCTCGGGCGTGGCTCGCACATGCAGTCGCCCATCGCCGACCAGCCCGAGCATCGACCGGATGAACGGCCGCACGAAGAGCTCGAAGGTCACCAGCGCGCTCACCGGGTTGCCGGGCAGCCCAATGACCGTCGATCCATCCAGCGTCCCCACCGCGAGCGGCTTGCCGGGCTGCACGGCAATCCGCCAGAAGTCGAGACTGCCCCTGCGCTCCAGGACGATGCGCACGTAGTCGAGCCGCCCGACGCTCACCCCACCGGACGCGACGACAAGGTCGCTGCGCGCTGCGGCGTCGCTCAGCGCCCGTTCGATCTGCCGCTCGTCATCAGGCTGACGCGGCACGATCAGCGGCTCACCGCCGGCGTCGCTGACCGCTGCGGCGAGGGCGACCCCGTTGGCGTCGTGGATCTGGCCGGGCCGGAGGGCGTCCCCGGGTGCAACGAGCTCACTGCCCGTCGAGAGGATCGCGATCACCGGCCTGCGCCGGACGGCCAGCTCGCCGATGCCGAGCGACGCCAGGACGGCGATCTTCGCCGGAGTGAGGACGCCGGGCAGGCAGACCTCGTCGCCCACGGCGGTGTCGTGCCCTGCGGCGCGGACGTAGGCCGCGCTCCGGACGCCATCGGCGATCGCGACCGTGCCATCCGCTTCCTCCGCCTCCTCGATCGGGACAACGGCATCCGCCCCTGGCGGCAGAGGTGCCCCGGTCATGATCCGCACCGCCGTTCCGGCGTCGACCGTTGGCAACGTGGCATCCCCTGCGGCCACCTCGCCTCTGAGTCGAAGCCGTCCGGGGGCATCGGCCGCTCGCACGGCATAGCCGTCCATGGCCGAGTTCGCGAACGGTGGAACATCGACCGCGGCGATCACCTTCGGCTGCGCCAGCACGCGCCCGAGCCCATCGATGAGGGGCATCGTCACGGTCTCGGTGAGGTGGGCGCGCGCCATGAGGCGGCGATAGGCCTCTTCCAGCGTCAGCATCGGTCTGCCTGGGTCAGACACCCAGCTTGAGCCGGGTGTCGATCAGCCGCAGGATGCCGCCGCGGGTGAGCAGGCCAACCGGGTCGCGCCCCTCCTCCACCACGGGCAGCTGGCCGACCTCGCGCTCCTGCAGCAGCTTCAGCGCCGCGTCGAGTGGCTGGTCTGGGCTGACAAGGGCCAGGTCGGCGAAGCGGGTCATGATGTCCGTCACACGCGCGTCCTCCCACTGCTCGCGGGGCAGGCGTCGGACGTCGGAGAGTGTCACGATCCCGGCCAGCCCGCCGTCCTCGTAGCGGACCAGGAATGACCGATCCTCCCCGCGCAGCATCCGCTCCCCCACCAGGTCCGCCACCGACTCGTTCGGCGAGACTGACGGCGGCGACGCGTCCATCACGTCGCGGACCTTGACGCCGGCCAGGGTGCCCTCGATCCCCGCCTCGCGCGCCGTCGCCTGCGCCGCGTTCGTAAGGAACCAGCCGATCAGCGCCAGCCAGATGCCGCCCACCACGCCGCCCGACAGGGAGAGGAAGACGCCGCCCAGGATCAGAGCCCAGCCCAGGAAGCGACCAACGGCGGCCGCCAGCCGGGTCGCGACGAGCCGCTCTCCGCGAAGCCTCCACAGAAGCGCGCGCAGGAGCCGGCCGCCGTCCATCGGAAAGCCGGGCAGCAGGTTAAAGGCGCCGAGCGCCAGGTTGATGCCACCCAGCCAGCCGAGCAGGGCTCCGAGCTGCGGCTGATCGATGAGCTGGTCGGCCGCGAGCAGCGCCCCGCCAAGGACCAGGCTGGTGAGCGGACCGGCGACGGCGATCAGCGCCTCGTCGCGCGGCCGCTTTGCCTCGTCATCGAGCTGCGTGGCGCCCCCGAAGATGAAGAGCGTGATCCCATCGACTGCAAGACCGAAGCGGCGCGCGACCAACGCGTGTGACATCTCATGCGCGAGCACGGACGCGAAGAAAAGGAGCGCCGTCGCTCCGCCCACGATCCAGTACTGGTTCTGCGTCCAGCCCGGAAACGTCTCCGGGAACTGGCTCGCGGCGAGGGAGTAGGTGACCAGCAGGGCGATGACGATCCAGCTCGGATGGATGCGCACCGCGATCCCCGCCAAACGCCCGATCTGCCATCCGCCGCCCATGGGGCTGAGTGTAGCCGAGCGGTTCCTCGGCCCCGACGACGAGCGTTGGCGAGGTTGCCACGGCCTGTGAGCCCGCCGAATTCCCACGGAGGGAGCGTTACGCGCGGTCGCCGCCTGCGAACGGTCAGTTCGGCCCTCGGATGCATCACCAGGTGGGAATCCGGACGGTTCGCCGGTCACCGTGCCGCGTAACGCTCACTTGGTGAGAATCCGGACCGTTCGCGCCTGGCATGGATCCGACTGAGCCTGGGCCGGTGAAGTCAGGCCTGGTCCTGGAGGCGCCAGCCGCGCAACCCGACCAGCCCTGCGGCGAGGACGATCGTTGCACCCGCCGCGAGGGACGACTCGAACCAGAAGCCCTCGGGGAAGAGCCGGATCAGGCTGGAATCGGGCCCGAACAGGTAGGTACCCTCGCTGAAGAAGAGCCGATGAAAAGCAAGGAAGGCAGGCTCGAACGCCACCGCGAACACCACCGCGAGCACGAGCGCGGCCGCGCCGACCGATGCCGCGGCGACCAAGAGGAGCCGCCCACGACGCCTGCGGTCGCGCAGCCGCGAACCGGTCAGAGCGAAGACCACCAGCGCCGCCGCAAGCACCACCGCCAGGATCCGCACCAGACCGCCGACATCGCGCATGTGGGAACGCTCCATCGCATCGAGCAGCGGCGTTTGGCCATCGAGCGAGACGACGAACGGGCCGCCCGTGAAGAGATCGCCCAGGATCGTGCCCGTCACCCGATCAATCGCGCCCTGGTCCGCGGCGAGCAGGGCGGCCGAATGATTGCGCTGCTGCTCGAACGATACGAACCACGGGTTGAACAGCAGGAGCGGCCCGGCAAGCGTGACGATGATCGCGACGGCCACGCCGTACGCCCACCCGACCACGCGTGCGTCGCTCATGGCACGCGAGCGGGATCGGTCAGAAGGCGCGGCCGGCCAGCCGACTGGTCCCGATCACCATCGAAAGCGCGAGGCCGACCAGCGAGATCACGATCGATCCCAGGAGCGCGGGCACGAAGCCGTCAACCGTGAAGCCGAGCGTCAGCTCGTTGGAAACCGCGCCGGTGATCAGCAGCATCAGGGCGTTGATCACGAGCAGGAACAGCCCGAAGGTGATGAGGGTGAGGGGCAGGGTCAGGATCCGGAGGATCGGCCGCAGGAAGGTGTTTACCAGGCTGAAAATGGCGGCCACGACCAGGAGCTTCCACCACTCGCCGGTGAAGTCCAGGCCCGGCACGATCACGACTGCGACGTAGATCGCCGCGGCGTTGATCGCGATCTGGATGAGCCGATTCACCTCGGTAGCCTAGCAGCAACCGAGCGCTCGCCCTCCGACGGCTACTTCAGGACGCCAAGCAGCCAGAGGATCAGCAGCACCAGCAGGATCACCCCGATGAAGCCGATTCCGCCGCCGTAGTAGCCGCCCCAGGTGTCGCGGCGGCCGTAGCCAACGCCACCGAAGAGGAGCAGCAGGACGACCACGATGATGATGATCCAAAGGATTGGCATCGCGTCTCCTTCTTCCCTTGGCAGCGCCTGACCGCACAAACAATGCCACTCAGGCGGCCGTCCGGTCCGTCGCGAGGCGCCGACCCCGCACCCACGCGGCCCTCACCATCGCCGGATGCGGGCGGAAGATGAGCCGGCCCATGAGCTCCGATGGATCGCTCGTCTCGATGCCCGGAAGCGGGGCGGTGAGCTCCGGATCGACCAGGATGAGGTCCGCCTCCTTGCCGACCTCGATCGAGCCGATCTCGTCCTGGAGGCCGAGCGCCGTGGCCCCATCGAGGGTCGCCAGCCGCAGCCAGCGGAGCGGGTCGAGGCTTCCGCGGCGCGCTCCCTCCGGCCCGAGGGCGTTGTGGGTGTACGCGCCCGCCCGCATGACCCCGAACAGCGACAGCTCTGGTCCCGCGGCCACGTCCGAGCCGAGCCCGACGCTGATCCCCTCGTCGAGGTAGCGCGCCAGGGGCATGTTGCCGCTCCCCAGGAAGAGGTTCGAGGCGGGGCAGTGCGCCACGTGGGAGCCGCTCTCCGCGAGCCGGGCGACTTCGCGCGGGGAGAGGTGGATGGCGTGGGCCAGGATCGTCCGCGCGCCGAGCCCTCCTGCCGCGTCGTACACGTCGAGGTAGTCGCGCGCCTCCGGGAAGAGACGCCGCACCTCCCCCATCTCACCGCCGTCCTCGGAGAGGTGCGTCTGCCAGTAGGCCCCCGCCTCCGCCGCCAGGCGCGCGGACTCGCTCAGGAGCTCCGGGCTGCAGCTGACCGCGAAGCGCGGGGTGAAGGCGTAGCGCAGGCGACCCCCGTCGCGGCCATGCCAACGCGCGCACAGGTCGGCTGACTGCCGCAGGCTGAGCTCGAGGATCTCGCCGGGGGCGATCGCCTCGTCGTAGGTGAGGCGGTCCATCATCACCTTGCCCATGACGGCGCGGATGCCGTGGGCCTCGGCCGCCTCGAAGCAGGCGTCCATGCTATCGGGCCAGAGCGCTCCGTACGCAACCAGGGTGGTCGTGCCCGCGCCAGCGAAGGCGCGGAAGGCGGCGGGGGCGAGGCGCTCGGCGGCGGCCCGGTCGAACGCCCGCTCGAGCGGAAAGATGTATCGGTTCAGCCAGGTCAGCAGGTCGAGTCCCGCTCCAAGCCCGGCGTTCGGGATCTGCGGCAGGTGCGCATGCAGGTCCACCAGGCCCGGCATGGCGAGCCAGGGGCGGACATCGACGACCTGCCCGGCCCGCTCCCGCTCGCTCCACGGCCGCACGCCGGCGATCCGCCCGGCGGCATCCACCTCAACCAGTCCGTCGGCCTCATGACGGGTCTCGCCGTTCGCCAGTGGCGTGAGGACTCGAGCCCGCAGCGCGAAGGGCGGCCGATCGGGGAGCCGGGCGGGATCGGTCACCGCGGGATGCTACTTGACCTCGATATCCTCCCGGGGCGAGGTCGCCTCGACCTGCGCGTCGTCGAGCCTCGTGACCCAGCGGTCGAGATAGCCACGCGCGGTGATCAGCTGCTCGCGGGTCGCCACCTTCATGTGCTTCCGGGCGTCCTCCGGAAAGATGCGGTGCATGAGCGCCCAGAAGGCGGTCTCCGGCCCGCTCGCCCCCTCGTAGCGGCTCAGCCGCTGCTCGAGCTCACGGATGCGCTGCTCGAGCGCGTCTTCGCGGGTCTGGTCAGCCATTCGTCACTCCTCCAGCTTTGCCCCGCGGTGCCGCCGCGAAGCGGATCTTCAGGACATCGTCTTCGAATTTCGCCCCCTCGGCCGCCGCATCGATCAGGGCACGCGGCAGGACAAGCGTACGGCGCCAGGTCCCGAGGTCGATCAGCAGCTCATCGGCGTGCCGCGAGAGGGAGATCTGCTCACGGCTCGTGAACGGCAGCTCGACCGACAGGATGAAGGCGCCATTGTCGCGCGTCACGGAGTAGGGCCGCCCGCGATAGAAGAACTCGATCGGATCGCGGTCCCCGTAGAGCGCCGCCCCGAGCTCCCGAAGCATCTCGACTCCCACCACCTCGCGATCGAAGAAGGGGGCGTCGAGCACCGGGATCGGCGCAAAGGTGCGCTCGACGAGGGGCGCGTACTCGCGCTGCTTCTCGTACCAGCCGCGGAAGTACTCGCCCACCGTGCTGGGCAACACGCGGTTCACGACCACCAGGTCGGTCGGGTAGTCGTAGAGGTGGAAGTACGTGAACGAGCGCTGCGCCTCCTTGATGACGACCTGCTCCAGGGTGAGCACCACCCGGACCGAGGTCTTCGTCGGATCGGCCAGGAGGAGGCGCATGTGCTCGAGCTTTCGGAAGAGCTCCTCGCCGGCGTCGAAGACTTCCTCGCTGGGCATCGGCACGCCGATCAGGCGATGGATCATGGGTCCGGTGAGCCGCGAGATGCGGCGCCCGATCGGCTCGACCTTCTCCATCCACCACTTCACCGCCTCCGGCAGGCTGAGCAGGCGGAGCGTCTCGCCGGTAGGCGCGGCGTCGACCACGATCACGTCGTACGTCGCCCGAGTCGTGGTGCTCCGCGATCCACAGCAGGCTGCCGACCTCGTCCATCCCCGGCAGGACCGTCATCTCCTCCGCCAGGACTTCGTCGAGCCCACGCCAGCGCAGGACCGATGCGGCGTACTCCTGGATCCGACCCCAGTAGCGGGCGACGTTGAAGAAGACGTCCGATTCCTGGCCCCACAGGTTCGGCGCCACCTCGACCGGCTCGGCACCGAGCTCGCGCCCGAATGCGTCGCCCAGGCTGTGGGCAATATCGGTCGAGAGCACCATGGTCCGATAGCCACGCTCGGCGCAGATCAGCGCGGTGGCAGCCGCGACGCTCGTCTTGCCGACGCCGCCCTTCCCGGTATAGAGGAGGATTCGCGTCATCGGCCGCCTCGTGGTCCCCCGTTCTGCGTCCGCCGATTCTAGCCTCCTCGGCCGATCCGACCGGGGGTAGCCGACAGACGGCGATCCGGGTATGCTATGGAGACCCTCGGGAAGTCCGAGGGGCGTCCGCTTGGTCGACGGTTCCTTCTCGAGCCGGCCGTGCGTCGGCGATACGAAATCGAGAAGAGAGACTGAGGAAACCAACCCCATGGCCACTGGAACGGTCAAGAAGCTCGTGTCCGATCGCGGATTCGGCTTCATCACTGCCGAGGACGGCAAGGACTACTTCTTCCACCGCGACGGGCTTGACAGCTCGCTCGACTTCGACCGCCTGGTCGGAGGGGAGAAGGTCAACTTCGACGTCGAGTCGAGCCCCCGCGGGCCTCGCGCAGTCAAGGTCCAGGCCGCTTAAGCAGCCCACCGACCGATATAGCCCCCACGTCTTCGGACGCGGGGGCTGTTTCTTTTTCCGCGTGTCCGCGCGGACAGTTTGCGGATGACGACAAGGGACGGGAGCCCACGCAGCCGCCGCGGAACGTTCGTGAATCGACCGGATTCTCATGGGGTGAGCGTTACACGCGGTCGGTTGGGTGAACGGTCCGTCACGACCCCTCATGCATGACCCCGTGGGAATTCAGACGATTCTTCTGTCGTTCGGCGGTGTAACGCTCACCCGGTGAGAATCCGAACCGCTCGCCTGCCTTCGCGCACGCAGCACATGCCGGTCCCACGCTTCGCCGCCGCAACCGCTGTAACCCCTGTCGACTAAACATGCAACGGCGTGCGAAGGCCGGGTCAGCAGGAGCGAGGGAGCACAAGCGATGACCGATCAGAGCCTGTACGAGCGACTGGGGGGCGTCTTTTCGATCGCTGCGGTGGTCGACCATTTCAGCGATGCGATCGTCAAGAATCCGATCGTTGGCCAAAGCTCAAGAATCCGGCCCTGCGGGAATGGCACACGAACAGCCTCGGTCGGCTGCCGGGTCTCAAGTTCATGCGAACCCTGTGGGTCTGCACCGTTGCAGGTGGGCCGCTCCAATACTCGGCGACGAAGCCAGGTGCCACGCCCCTCGGGCTCGAGGAGGCGCATCGCGAGTTCCGGATCACTCCGGAGGAGTTCGATGAAGTCGCGGCTGAGCTCGGGCGGTCGCTTGACGTTGCTGGGGTGCCTGAGCGTGAGAAAGGGGAAGTTCTGGCCGCCTTCGCCGCCCACAAGGGTGAGGTGACCGAGGGATCGATGGTCGCCGCTGGCCGTTAGCGCCGGGCGGGTACCGGCCCGTCGATCGTTACGGTATACCGGGCTCCGCGGAGCCGGGCATGACAGCCGCCTCGTCGTTGCCCTCCGCGTATCGCGTGAGGGGCTCTTCATCAAACTCGACCCGATCGAGGTCTTCGGGAGATCCAGACGGAGCTGCGGCTGGGCGGCGTGGTTGGTCATGCGGCGCCGGTGCTGCGCACGCTGTCCGCGTCCTAGTCCTGGCTGCCACTTGTGTCTCCCGCTGCGACTGCGTCCCGAGTCGAGTGGCATTGCACCGGTCGTGCCAGATCGCGCCGCGTGCCAGGGCGCCGATGCGGACGTTACTTAAGTTTGCGCTTGACTTATTCGGACGGGCCTGCAATAGTTAAGCCAATGCTTAACCGCGCCGACGACATCGACCACGTGCTGCATGCCCTTGCCGATCCTACCCGGAGGGGGATCGTCGAGAGGCTCGGCAGCGGGCCAGCCAGCGTCACGCAGTTGGCAGCACCGCTATCGATGTCGCTGCCCGCCGTCGTCCAGCACCTCCAGGTGCTGGAGCGCAGCGGCGTTATCTCGACGCAGAAGGTCGGCAGGGTGCGCACCTGCCGGCTCGAGCCCGATCGGCTGGACAAGGTGGAGCATTGGATCGCTGCCCGCCGGCGCGCATGGGAGCGCCGCCTCGACCGCCTCGGTCACGTCCTCGACGACGACGCAACATCCCCCATCTCTCACCGGATGCAGACGAAGGAGAACCAGTCGTGACCGACCACTGGGTGGACCATGGCTCATTCAGCCTGGAACGTATCTATCCCGCGCCGCCCCCGCGGGTGTTCGCGGCCTGGGCCAACCACGCGGAGAAGAACCGCTGGTTCGGCGAGGGCGATGACTTCCTGACCACAACCGATGTGTATTCGCTCGATTTCAGGGTTGGCGGTGAGGAGCGCTTGCAGGGAACCGTGCCCAGCGGCAGGAAGTTCCTCTACGACGCCCGATACCTGGACATCGTGGAGGACGCAAGGATCATCACCTCCTATGAAGTGAGCGTGGACGACCGGCGAATCTCCGTCTCGCTGATGACGGTCGAGTTCAGTGCCGTGGCCGACGGGACCAGGCTGGTGGTTACCGAACAGGGCGCCTTCCTCGACGGCCTGGACACCAATGCCCAGCGAGAAGAAGGAGCTCGGGACAGCCTCGACAAGCTCGGCCAGTACCTGCTGGCAGCGGGGAGCTCGGAGCTGCCCCGCGAGATGAACGTGATCGGGTAGTCGACCGTCAATTCGTAGTCGCGTCGCCGACAGCCGTGGTGTCGGGCATCGGCTACTCCGTGGGTGCGCAGCCGATGCACCCTGCCGCGGGGAGAGCGTGTCGAACGGTGTCCACGGAGGTGAGATGTTTCGTCACCAGTTCCATGCCGAGGTCAAGCTCGGCAAGTTTCGGGACTTCTATACGACCTTCGAGGCGTTCGACGCGGCGGTCAGCGCCAGGAACCTCGCCCGGCCGCAGCTGTGGGCGAAATCTTTCGGGAAGATCAACAGCGTCGTCATCGTGCGCGAGCACGAAACCATCGAGGCCTACGACACCGACAACCGAGCCTTCCTCGCCGATACGGACTGCATGAACCTGTGGCGCGAGCTGTCCCAGCTCGTCGAGGCAACCCCCTGGGACGAGCTGTGGGAGACGGCGAGCCAGATCGCGTGACCGGGTGGATTCCGGCCGCTCGGTGGTACGGGCGGTGGTACGGACCGCCCTAAAAGGCAAGGTCGCCTTCACGCTCACCTAGTTGGTCGCCAACTCCCCGCGCCGGCATGCGGCGCGGTGTAGGCCGGAGCCTCACCGCGCCATTACTGGGCCGCCGCTTGACGCGGCACCCATGATTGGACCGATCGTGAGGAGCGCCGGCATCGGCGCAGGAAAGATCCGATGGCCCAATCCGAGGCGCCACACACTCGCGGCTTCCTATTTGCCGATCTGCGCGGCTACACCCAGTTCGTCGAGGCCCACGGCGACAAGGCCGCCTCCGAGCTGCTGACGGCGTATCGCACCCTGGTACGGGCTGCAGTGGCCGACTTCAAGGGCGCCGAGATCCGGACCGAGGGCGACGGCTTCTACGTCGTTTTCCCGTCCGCCAGCAGCGCCATCCGCTGTGCGATGGCCATCCTCGAGCAGGCTGCACAGAGCACGGCTGCAAGAGCACGGCTGCAGCTGGCCGTCGACTGCCAGTCGGGATCGGCATCCACGCCGGTGAGACCGAGGACAGCGCCGAGGGCTTCGTGGGCTCCGCGGTAAATATCGCGGCCCGCGTCTGCGCGCTTGCCGGCCCCGGTGAGCTGCTGATCACCGAGACCGTCCGTGGGCTGGTGCGCACCTCGCTGCCACTCAGCGTCGAGTCCCGCGGCCGGCGTCACCTCAAGGGGATCCGTGAGCCGATCGCCCTGTTCGCCATCCGGCCCACCGGCGCGGCCCCGCTGCCCCGAACCCGCCGGCTGCGGTCGGTGGCCGCCCACAGCCTCGAGCGCCGCCCGGTGGTCGCCGCCTTCGCGGCCCTGGCCGGGGTGGCGGCAGTGGCCACCGTGGTGTTGGCCATCGGCCTGCTGGCGAATACCAACGCCCACCCCGGCGTCGGCCGCCTGCCGCTGGCCAGCGGCTCGGCCCGGCCGACCGCGTCGGCATCGGCAGAGACCGCCTTCCCGAACGCGGTCGAGCAGGCCCTGCTGGCCCGCATGGACCCTGGGGTCGCTCGACAGTGCGAGAGAGCTGACACCCGCGACTACCCGCGATTCCAACTGGGTGGCGGCGAGGTGGAGACCGTTGCCCTCCGGGCGGGCCTGCGTTGCTCTTTGGGTGGATCGCAGCCGGATTTTGTCTTCCTGTGGTCGATGGTGCCGCGCCAGGACCTCTCCCGCGCCACTGCGCTCTTCTTCCAGCACGTCGCTTTGGTCGGAGCCCAAGTCGGGGACTGCGCCACGGACGAGAAGGCTTACATGGACTGGTCGTTCGGCCTGCTTGCAGGAAAGTTGCTCTGTGTGGCGAGCCCCACGGGGGCGCGCATCGAGTGGACCTTCGCCGAAGAGGATCTCATCGCCACGGCCGAGCGTGACGATGGCGACCGTGGGGCGCTGTACCGCTGGTGGCTCGAGACAGGAAGGGGGATCCTGCATTGAGGGGACCGCGTGTCCCCGTCATCGGCCTAGAGGCGGGGGTCGCCTGCACGGTCCGCAGGTGGCGCCGATGCCCATCCGCCGTCAACGTCGCCCCGGCCGTTGGAGCGTGCCGAGCTCTTCGAGGTATCGAGGCCGCTGGGATTCGTGCTCAGAGATTGGTCGGGGCGAAAGGATTCGAACCTTCGACCTCCTGAACCCCATTCAGGTGCGCTACCAGACTGCGCTACGCCCCGACCGTTTCGTGCTGACATGACACCCGTCGTCCGGCGTCACCCACGCGAAGTGCGACAAGTCTATCGCACCGTGGAGAGCGCCCCCACGACTTCGGTCGAGCCGCTCCCCAACTGAACGAAATGACGCCTCGACCCGACGCACGCTAATTCGGGGACGACGGTGGCATCATGATCGTCGATGGCCCTCGATCCCCCGCCCCCGCACCCACCTGATTCCTCAGCCGACGCATTGCCGCTGCCACCCGAATCGGACGCCGCATGGCGAGGCATCCTCACCGGCGACGAAACCCTGAACCGCCAGCTGCGTTGGCAGCGGCGCGTCTTCAACGCCCTGCCCTCCAATCCGCGCTGCAAGCTCTGCTACGCGCCGTTCGGCGCGCCGTTCGGCCCGGTGGTGGAGCTGATCGGGTTCGGCAAGTGGGACAAGAATCCAAACCTGTGCAGCCCCTGCATGCGGAAGATGGAGAAGGGCCTGGGTGGCGCCGAGATCGAGCTCTCGTTGCTCTTCGCGGACCTGCGCGAGTCGACCCAGCTCGCCGCGCGACTGAGCCCTGCGGCTTACAGCCAGCTCCTGAACGGCTTCTACGGGATCGCCGCCTCGGCGGTGCAGGCACCCGGTGGGACGGTCGACAAGTACCTCGGCGATGGGATCATGGCCCTCTTCATCCCGGGATTCGCGGGCAAAGATCACGCGGCGAAGGCGGTCGAGGCGGCTCGGACCATCCTGCGGGAGACCGCGGATCCCTCGCATGTGCCGGCGGCGACGGGTCCGCTCCCCATCGGCATCGGAGTGCACACAGGGACAGCCTATGTGGGCGTGATGGGCGCCGCGGCCGACCTGCTCGACTTCACGGCCCTCGGCGATGCGGTCAACCTCACCCAGCGGCTGAGCTCGGCGGCCGAGGCCCGAGAGATCCTGCTAAGCGAGGCGACGGCGACAGCCGCCGGGCTCGCTACCGAGCTCCTGCCGCGACGCGCCCTCGATCTGAAGGGAATCAGCACCCCGGTCGGAGCGTGGTCGCTCAGAGACGTCTAGGCGCCGAGGCTCGCCAGCTCGTCCTTCGGCTCGCGGGTCATGAGCTCGGCGACCGCGGCCAGCGGCGCCACGCCGCGGTGGACGACCGCATCGACCTGCTCTGCGATAGGCAGCTCGACGCCGTACTTCTCGGCAAGTCGCAGTGACGCCGGCGCGGTCGTCACGCCCTCCGCGACGCCATTCAGCATCGACGCGGCCTCGGTCCACGGCATGCCGGATGCGATCAGCTCCCCCGCACGGCGATTGCGCGAGAGCGGCGACATGCAGGTCGCGATCAGGTCCCCCACACCCGCCAGCCCGGCGAAGGTCATCGGATGGGCACCCGCCGCAATCCCGAGCCTCGTCATCTCGGCCAGCCCGCGCGTGATGATCCCCGCCTTGGCGCTGTCGCCCAGGGCCAGCCCATCGGCCATCCCGGCCGCCAGCGCGACGACGTTCTTCAGCGCGCCGCAGAGCTCGACGCCGATCACGTCGGGGTTGGTGTAGACCCGGAATCGGTCGCTGCCAAGGACGGATGCCAGCTCGCTTGCCAGCTCGGCATCCTCGGAGGCCAACACCGACCCCGCCGGCTTTCCGTCCGCGATCTCCCGCGCCAGGTTCGGCCCGGAGAGGACCGCCACTCGCCGGCCGGGGAGCTCCTCCTCGATCACCTCGCTCATGCGCAGGTGCGTCCCATCCTCGATGCCCTTGACGACGCTCAGGATCGCGGCGTCCGGATACAGGCGCTCGGCCAGCCCGCGCAACGTCGCTCGCACGTGCTCCGATGGGACCGCCACCACGAAGAGGCGATGCGGCTCGCCGAGATAGGCGTCATCGGTCGCGACGCGGAGGTTGGGAGGAAAGATGGCGCCCGCCAGGTAACGCCGGTTCTCGCGTTCGTGCGCCAGGACCTCGTTTGCCTGTGCCGTGTGCGCCCAGAGCGAGACCGGCCGCTGCGCCGCCGCCAGCCGAATCGCGAGCGTGGTCCCCCAGGCCCCGGCCCCGATGACGCCAATCTGATCCGTCACGCAACCGAGGATAGCAGCGGCCTAGCGCCGCTTTGCGGCCCGCCGAGGACGTGCGGACCGGCGAGCGGCGTCCTCCGACTCACGCTCGCGGAGGATCAGCCGGATCGGCGTTCCCAGGAAGCCGTACTCGGCGCGGATCCGGTTCTCGAGGTAGCGCCGGTAGGAGAAGTGGATCAGCTCGGGGTCGTTGACGAAGATCACGAAGGTCGGCGGCCCAACCGCCGCCTGGGTCGCATAGAAGACCTTCGGCAGCCGATTCCGCACGTGCGCCGGCGGGTGCGCCCGGACCGCGTCGGTCACGAGGCGGTTGAGCTCTCCCGTCGCTACGCGACGCAGCCGCTCATCCGCGACGCGCTTCGCCTCGCGCAGGATGCGCTCGACGCGCTGGCCCGACTTCGCCGACGCGAAGACGATATCCGCCCAGCTGAGGTACGGCGCCTCGCGGCGCAGCGTCTTCAGCCACTCGTCGGCGGTATGTCCGTCCTTCTCGACCACGTCCCACTTGTTGAGCACCAGGACGAGCCCCTTGCCGGCGTCCAGGACGTAGCCGACGACGTGAGCGTCCTGGGCGGTGTAGCCCTCGGTCGCATCGGTCATGACCACCGCAACATCCGCCCGGTCGATGGCCTTCATCGCGCGCAGGACGCTGTAGCGCTCGATCCCGCGGTCGATCGCGCCGCGGCGCCGGATACCCGCGGTGTCGACCAGGATCATCGGCTCGCCATCGACCTCGACCGCGCTAGTCGACCGGGATCGCGGGTGGTGCCGGGGATCGCGGAGACGATCATCCGCTCGTGGCCGATGACGCGGTTGACGAAGGTCGACTTTCCGGTGTTCGGGCGGCCCACGATCGCGACGCGGGGCGGCCCGAGATCGGACTCGGCCAGCTCGTCGAGCTCCGAATCGGTCAGTTCCTGCGTCGGTCCGGACGGATGCTCTCCACTGGAGGCAGGCGCTCGACGATCATGTCGGCGAGGTCGCCGGTGCTGCGCCCGTGCTGCGCACTGATGGTGATGCTCGGGTCGAAGCCGAGCGCGTAGAACTCGGCCGCCTCCTGCTCGCGGCGCGGGTTGTCCGCCTTGTTGACGACCAGGATCGTGGGCTTGGAGGTCCGGCGCAGACGATCCGCCACCTCGTGGTCGAGCGGCGCAAGCCCGGCGTGCGGCGTCGACGACGAACAGGATCAGGTCCGCCTCCTCCACCGCGACCCGGGCCTGGTCCTGCACGCTCGCCTCGATGGGCGTGCCCGGCTCGATCTCGAGGCCCCCGGTGTCGACCACGCGGAAGTCGCGACCATTCCAGTCGGCGGTGGCGTACACCCGGTCGCGCGTGGTGCCGGGAATGTCCTCGACGATCGCCAGCCGCTCTCCCACCAGGCGGTTGAAGAGGGTCGACTTTCCGACGTTTGGGCGGCCGACGATGGCCACCACGGGCAGGGAGGGCATCCGAGGAGTCTACCGGCCGCCGGCCGGGCTAGGATTTGCCGATGCGGATCGGCATCGTGGCGACAAGGCTCGCGGGGGTCGACGGGGTCACCTTCGAGACGGCGAAGTGGGAGGCCGTGCTCGATCGTCTGGGCCACGAGATCCGGCTCTGCGCCGGCGAGGTCGACGCGCTGCGCTATGTCTCACGGCTCGTCCCGCCGATGCATTTCACCTATCCCCCGGCGGAACGTGTGACCGAGGCGGCCTTCGACCCCGAGAGCGACCCGGACGCCGTTCGAGCGGAGGTCGAGCGTCTCGCGGCCCAGCTCCTCCCCGTCCTCCAGGACTGGGTCGAGGACCACGCAGCTCGACATGCTCGTCGTCGAGAACGCATGGGCCATCCCGATGCAGCTCCCGCTCGGGCTCGCGCTGCGCCGGCTCGTCGAGGAGACCGGGCTGGGCGCGATCGGCCACCACCACGACTACTGGTGGGAGCGCGAGCGCTTCGCGACCCCCGTCGTGCCGGACCTGATCGAGGCCGCGTTTCCTCCCGACCTGCCGAACGTCCGTCACGTGAGCATCAACTCGCTCGCCGCCAAAGAGCTCTATCGGCGCCGGGGGATCGCGTCGACCGTGATCCCGAACGTGTTCGACTTCGACCAGCCGCGGCCGCGCAAGCATCCCGCCGTTCGCCGCCGCCTGCGGGCGGAGCTCGGCATGGGCGAGCGTGGGCTGCTCGATCGTCCAGCCGACGCGCGTCGTGCCGCGCAAGGGGATCGAGCTCGCCATCGAGCTCGTCGGCCGGCTGAAGGACCCGGACGCCGTGCTGCTGATCACCAGTCCGGCCGGCGACGAGGGGCTCGACTACCTCGTCGAGCTCGAGCGCATGGCCGACGCCTTGAACGTGCGGCTGCGCTACGCGGCCGATCGGTTCGCCCCCGACCACGAAGGGACCCCGATCCGCCCGGCACACTCCCTCCACGATGCATACCTCGCCGCCGACCTGATCACCTACCCCAGCCTCTACGAGGGCTTCGGCAACGCGCTGATCGAGGCGATCTTCTACGGGACGCCGGTGGTCGTGAACCGCTATCCGGTGTACGAGGCCGACATCCGACCGCTCGGCCTCAAGTTCGTCGAGCTGGACGGTGCGGTGACCGATGCCGCGGTCTCCGAGGTGCGCGCGCTGCTCGGCAGCCCCGGCCGCCGGCGCGCGATCGCGCGTCACAACTTCGCGATCGCGCGCGACCAGCTGTCCTATCGGCTCCTGAGGCGCAGGCTCCGCCGGCTGACTGGCGAGTTCGCGACGGCCGCGACCGAGGAGGCCATCTAGGCGCTCAGGCCGCCGTCAGCGCGTAGATCCGGTCGCGGACCGCCTCGAGGTCGACCTCGGGCGTCGAGGTGCCACCGGTGATGCCGATCCGCGCCTTGCCGCGGATCCAGTCCCCGTGCTCCGCGGCGAGCTCATCGGCATCAGCCACATGGATCGTCTCGGGCAGAATCTCGGCGCACTTGACGGCGAGCTCCTTCGTGTTGGAGCTGTTCTTGCCCCCGACCACGATCATCGCCTCGACCTCGTGCGGCGAGCGCGACCGAGTCGTCCTGACGGGTCAGGGTCACGGGGCAGACGGTGTTCACGACCCGCAGGTCGTGGCATCGGCGCAGGCAGAAGGCGGCGAAGTCATCCAGCTTCTGCGGCAGGATGGTCGATTGCGAGAGCACGCCGATCTTCTTGGTGCGCGGCACACGCTCCCAGGTGGACCGATCCATGTCGTCGACCACGACGTGCTTCTCGCCGGCGTAGCTGCGCACGCCCTTCACCTCGGGATGGTCCTCGTGGCCGATGATGCAGACCGTGTAGCCCGCCTCCGCCAGCTCGCGCGCGGCCTTCTGGGACTGGAGCACCCAGGTGCAGGTCGCATCGATCACCTCGAGATCGCTCTTGCCCCGGACCCGCTCCATCTCCCCCGCCGGAACGCCGTGGGCGCGGATCACCAGCGTTCCGCCCTCGACCTCGTCTGCGAGGTCGGCGGTCCTGATGCCGCGATCCGAGAGGTCGGCCTTGATGCCGGGGTTGTGGACGAGCTGGCCGAGGGTGGTGACCTCGTGACCCTGCTCGCGAGCGTGCTTGGCCTTGTCGATCGCCAGGCGCACGCCATAGCAGAAGCCGGCGCGCTCCGCGATCCTGACCTCGGGCCTCGTGGCTGTCGTCATCGCCTCCATTCTAGGAGGGATCTGCCCTGGATGGCCCTGCGCCCGCCCGGCGTTCGTCAAACGTCACCGGGGCCGGTTCGGATCTGACGCTCTCCGCATGATCAGTCAGGTTTCCGCAGCGTTGTGCCGAGGAGCCGGAGATCTCGCCCATGATCCGCTCGGTCCTCGCCCAGAGCTCCCGCGGTATTCGCGCCGCCAATGTGCTCGAGCGTAAAGATTGGGCCGATGCGCACGCACCACCCGCGTCCGATGCGGCATGCGGGAGCGCCCCGGGAAAAGCCGTTCGGTCCCGGCGATCCCGACCGGCAGCAGCGGCGCTCCGCTGCGGATGGCGAGCAGCGCAGCCCCGAGCTTGGCCTCGCCCAGCTCGCCGTCTCGCGATCGGGTGCCCTCCGGGAAGATGGCGATCGGGCGGCCCTCCCGGAGCAGCCGCAGCGCGGCACGCTGCGCCGAGCGATCCCCCTCGCCGCGCCGCACCCAGAAGACACCGGAGCCGCTGCGCCAGCCAGCCGATGATCGGCCAGCGGCGCATCTCCTCCTTGGCCATGAAGTGGACGACGCGCCCCACCCGATGGCCCACCGCCCAGCCGATGATCGGCGGATCGGCCAGGCGAGCGGTGGTTGGCAACGAGGATGAAGGGGCCCTGGCGTGGCACGTGCTCGAGCCCCTCGACGCGAGCTCCGCCGACCACCCGCAGCAGCCAGCCCGCGATCGCCGACCCGGGATGGAAGAACCAGGTCTTCATGGCAGCTCGCGCGACGATGGCCTCGACGCAGGCATCGACCGACAGCTCGCCGGTGTCGAGCACCAGCGCCCCCGGGACGACTTGCGCAGCGGAGCGACAGCGCGCCCGCTATCGAGCGCGTCGCGACGCTCGATCTCCCCCAGGTATGCGGCGGCGCGGTCGGGGTGCCCCATCTCCGCCGCCCGACGGGCCGCACGGATCTGGCTCGAGGCGGTGAGGTAGACCTTCAGGGTGGCGTCGGGCAGGACCACGCTGCCGATGTCGCGGCCGACCATCACGGTTGTCCCCTTGCGCGCTGCGTTGCGCTGCGAGCGCAGCATCGCGGTCCGCACCGCGGCGTGGCGGCTCACCGCCGAGACGGCCGCGTCGATGCGCCGCGTGCGCAGGCTGCGCGTCACGTCGCGGCCGTTGAGCAGGACAGTCTCGAGGCGCTCGTGCTGATCGGGCGCCGGTCGCCTCACGTCGATGCGGGACCGATGCGCCAGCGCGCCCCAGCGCGCTTGCCGTCCTCGACGTCGACGCCGGCCTCGAGCGCGGCGAGCGTGAGGGCCCGGTACATCAGCCCGGTGTCGACGAAGTTCGCGCCGATGCGCTGGGCGAGCGCGTAGCCGACCGTGCTCTTGCCCGCCCCCGACGGCCCGTCGATGGCGACGGTCAGCGTCGCGCCCGGCGGTGATGCGCGGTCGCGCGCCGGCCAGCGCCGCCACGGCCGCCGGCTCGAGGCGGCGCCACTCCCCGACGAGAAGCCCGTCGAGCCCGAGTGGTCCGATGCGGCTGCGGACCAGGCGCAGCACGCGCTGGTCGACGGCCTCGAAGAGCCGTCGCACCTCGCGCTTGCGGCCCTCCCCGACCCGCACCCGCAGCCAGCTGCCCCGCTCCCCCGCCTCGCGTCGGACCTCTCTCGGCGGCGCCGCGGCGCGCGCCGCGAGCAGTCGCGCCATGCCCGTCGTCGAGCTCGACCCCCTCCAGCAGGCGCGTGCAGGGTGGCGCGGCCGGGCATCGACTCGACGAGCGCCGCGTACTCGCGCTCGATCCCGTAGCGCGGATGAAGGACGCGGTTCGCCCACGCGCCGTCGTCGGTGAGCAGCATCAGCCCCTCCGACTCGACGTCGAGGCGCCCCGCCGGCCAGAGCCGCCGGTCCGTCTCCCTGCCGAGCAGGCTGACGACCGATCGGCGTCCGCGCTCGTCGTACGCGGAGGACAGATACCCGAGCGGGCTTGTGGATGGCGTAGTGGACGTAGCTCGTCGGCAGCCGCAGGGCGGTGCCATCCACCTCGATCGCGTCGCGCACCGGGTCGGCGCTCATGCCCAGTGTCGCGACCTTGCCGTCGACCCGGACTCGGCCGGCCGCGATCAGTGCTTCCGCGCCTCGTCGCGAGGCCACGCCCGCCTGCGCCAGCAGCTTCTGGAGCCGTTCAGCCGTCATGGGCCTCGATCGCGGTCAGGGCGGCGACCGCCGCGGCCGGGCTCGACAACGGCGGCAGATCGTCGAGCGACGTGAGCCCGAAACGCTCGAGGAAGGTGAACGTGGTGCCGAAGATCGCGGGCCGTCCCGGAGTATCCCGACGTCCAACCTCCGCCACCAGGCGCCGGTGAAGGAGGCTGCGGATCACGTAGTCGGAATCGACGCCGCGCACGCGCTCGACGTCGCCGCGCGTGCACGGCTGACGATACGCGATGACCGCGAGCGCCTCGAGCGAGGCTGGAGTGAGCCGGGCCTCCTCGCGGGCGGCGTAGGTCGCCAGACGGGCTCCCATGGCCGGCGCCGTGACCAGCTGCCACGCCTCGCCACTGTGCTGCAGTCGGAGGCCGCGTTCCGCCTCCTCCAGATCCAGGCGCAGGCCGTCCAGCGCCGCCTCTGCCTGCAGCCGCGGGACGTCCCCCAGCTCCGCCAGCTCTGCGCTGGTGAGCGGCCGTTCCGCGATGAAGAGGAGCGCCTCGAAGAAGGCCTCGAGGTCGTTCATGGCCGTTCCCTGACCGTCGTCAGGGTGATGGGCCCGAAGAGTGTCGCCTGCTCAGCGCTCACCTGGCGTCGCCGAACGAGCTCGAGGGCGGCGAGGAAGGTGACCGCCGCCTCCGTGCGGCTGCGGGAGCTCGCGAGGACGGTCTGCAGCAGCAGGCGCCCCTTCCCCGCGAGCGCTGCGCGCAGGACCTCGATCTGCTCGCCGATGGTGATCTCGCGCGCGACGATCTCCGGCGGTTCCGCGACCGGCTCCGGGATGGCGCCGAGCCGATCGAGCGCATCGGCGAGCAGCTGAGCTGGCAGCGCATGGATCGGCACCTCGGGAAGATCGCTTTCGCGCGGCTCACGGCGCTGCAGCGGCGCTGCCAGGTCGCGCTCGCCGAGGGCGGCGGCAGCGTCTCGCAGCGCTCGATATTCGATGAGCCGGCGGCGCAGCTCATCCTCGTCCGGCTCGTCGGCACCGCTCGGCGCGGGCGGAATCTCGCCCGGAAGCATGAGCCGTGACTTCAGCAGGATCAACTGGGCAGCGATCGAGATGAACTCGGAGAGGTTCGCGGCGTCCACCGGCGCGGTGGCCAGGTGCGCGACGTAGGCGTTCGCCACCTCGGCCAGCGGGACGGTCAGAATGTCGAGCTGCCGCGACTCGATCAGGTGCAGCAGCAGTTGGAGCGGACCCTCGAAGACGGGCAGCTGGAGGCGGAACTCCGGCTCCGGGACGATGGCGATCGCCTGCAGCGGCATCGGCTTCAGCTCGCTCGGTCGGCCGCGTGGAGCGCCGCGACCAATGGGGCATCGGCTTCAGACACCGATCCGCGAATGAGCGCAGCGGTCCGGGGCGAGCAGCCGGCGGCCAGGGCCGCGTCGGCTGAGATCGGCCCATGCTCGAGGTACAGGTGGAACGGGTAGCCCGCGGAGGCCGGGTCCGGGGATGCCATGCGTGTCAGCATGCGCGGAGCCGCTGCCTGGATGAGGACGGCCGCGACCCGGTGCCAGAGCCGCATGCGGTGACCCTTGCCCGCGTCGTGCAGCAGCGCCGCGGAGAGCAGCTCAGGATCGTCGAAGCCGGCAGCGAGCAGCCTCCGCGCGACCTCGAGCCCATGCCGTCGATCGGCCACCGGCATCGCCGCAAAGAGGCGGGTCGCCCCAGCGGGAAGCAGGCTCGCGGCGAACGCCTCCTCGTCCGGACTGACCCGAGCACGGATGTGCGCGACGAACTGACCCACCCTATGCACCGATCACCAGCCTCGTCAGCGGCGCGGCGAGGCCGAGCAGCAGCCCGAGCGGGCTGCCGGGGATGAACACGAGCAGGAGGAGGAGCAGAAACCCGTACTGCGCGTACCGCTGGAGCGTGAACGCATAGCGAGGCGGCAGGAAGGCAAGCAGCACGTTGTAGCCGTCGAGCGGCGGGATCGGGATCAGGTTCAGGATGGCGAGCACGAAGTTGTAGAAGACCGCCGAGAGGACGATTGCCTCGACCAGGTCGATCTGCACGCCGCTGATCCGGATGGCCCGATACACGATCGCGAACACGAGCGCCACCACCACGTTGGCGATCGGCCCCGCTGCGGCAACCATCGCCATGCCGATCCGTCC
This sequence comes from uncultured Chloroflexia bacterium, assembly GCA_963799675.1. Classification (GTDB taxonomy): domain Bacteria; phylum Chloroflexota; class Limnocylindria; order QHBO01; family QHBO01; genus JALYSK01. Next base: position 403,785 of record CAWCXQ010000003.1, on the reverse strand, counting down.
GGGTCGCAGCGCGTACACATTCACGGGGACCGGGCGTCCGTAGCCGAAGCCCGCGATCAGGAAGAGCAGGGCGCCGAACGGATCGATGTGCCGGACCGGGTTGAGCGAGACCCGGCCCAGCGCACGCGGCCGATGGTCGCCCAGCTGGTCCGCGGTGAAGGCGTGGCTGAACTCGTGACAGGTGACACCGATGACCAGCGCGATCGCGATCCCTGCCAGGTCGGTGAGGCTGAGGTTCGGGTTGAGGAGCATCTAGGCGAGCTCGGGCAACAGCTCGGCGAGCAGGCGAACGAGCCGCTCGGCGCCGATGCGGCCCATCTCGAGCACCTCTTCGTGGGTCGCTCCCACCTCCACGTCGTCGGTCGCCTTGTTCGTGATCAGGCTGAAGCCGAGCACGCGTGCACCGGCGTGGCGCGCCACGAGCACCTCGGGAACGGTCGACATGCCCACCGCGTCTCCGCCGAGCAGCCGCAGCATGCGCATCTCGGCCCGGGTCTCGTAGTACGGGCCGCTGAGCATGATGTAGACGCCCTCGCGCAAGGTGAGGTCGACGCGCTCCGCGGCCTCACGTGCCGCGGATCGGAGCCGCGCGTCGAACGCGTCGGCCATCGCCGGGAAGCGCGGCCCGAGCGCGTCGAGGTTTGGACCGAGCAGGGGGTTCTCGCCCGAGAGATTGATCACATCCTCGATCAGCATCACCTCGCCGGGGTCGAACTCCGGGTTCAGGCCGCCGGCCGCGTTGGTGAGGACGACCGTGCGCACGCCCAGCCGCAGGCAGGCGCGCAGCAGGATGGTGACCTCCCGCTGCGAATAGCCCTCGTACGGATGGGCACGACCCGAGAGGACCAGCGCCCCGATTCCCCCGACGCTACCCGCGACCAGCTCTCCGACGTGGCCGGCAACCGCTGCGCCTGGGACGTGCGGGATCTCGCCGATAGGGAATGTGCACGCGCCGCTCTCGATCGAGGAGGTCGACGACCCCTCCAAGCCCGGAGCCGAGCACGATCGCAAGCTGGGCCTGCGGAAGCGTCTCGGCCTCGAGCCGGGAGGCGACCGCCTGCGCGGCCGCATCGATCCGGCGCTCGAGCTCGACTCCGTAGATTCCGTCGGACAGGGCGCCCAGCCGAGCCTCCGGCACCTACATCCGCTCCAGCAGCTCGCGCTTCTTGGTCTCGTACTCTTCCGGCGTGATGAATCCCTTGTCGCGCAAGCCGGCCAGGCGCTCGAGCGTGGAGGCGACGTCGTCGACCGGGGAGGGGCTTGGTGGCGGCGCGTCCGCGACGGCGGCGACGACTGGTTGCTCACCGGGCACCTGGGCGACGCGGTCGCTGCCGGCGCGAGGTGGCATCGGGTCGGCGCGACGAAGCTCCGGCGCGGGCTGCTGGCGCTGGTAGCGTGGCGGCGCCAGGTCCGGCCGCTCGAGCAACTCCTTCTGGTTGAGCATCGCCTTCTTGAAGTCGACCGGATCGGCCAGCATCGGGAAGTCGTCGATCGGGCCCCCGCTGTACTCCTCGGCGGCGGTCAGGATGTCGAGCGTGCCGTAGTTGAAGATCCGGCCCACCCAGCTCTGGCTGAGCTTCGCGTCGTTGATCTTCTCGAGCCCGGAATCGGCCATGCTCTTGTTGAAGATCCCCTCCGCCTTGATCACGCGTCGCGTGGTGACGAGATACTCCTGGCTGCGCCAGCCCCATATCACCCACGCGATGCGTACCAGGGCCACCAGCAGCGCAACGGCGCCGACGGCCGTGAGCGCCAGGTCGATCTGCGGCGACCCGACCGGGTTCTTCTGGGAGGTGACGAAGATGAGCAGCCAGAGGCTGGCGAACGCGACGAGGATCCAGAGCCAGGTCCGCGCGATCACCGCGAACCAGTGCTGGCGGCTCTCGTGGACGACCTCCTCGCCGCGGCTGAGGAGGTTCCTGGCGTAGCTCATGGCTGGATCTGAGCTCCTCGGCTAAGCCCGGTCCCTAGGCCCGTGGATGCGACCGCGCGTAGACCTCGCGCAGCCGCTCTCCGGTCAGGTGCGTGTAGAGCTGGGTGGTGCTGATGCTAGCATGGCCAAGGAGCGTCTGGACCACGCGCAGATCGGCTCCCCCCTCGAGCAGATGGGTCGCGAAGCTGTGCCGAAAGGTGTGCGGCGTCACGTGCGCCTCGACCCCGGCACTCCGGGTCCACCGCCGTACCAGCCTCCAGACCGATTCGCGTGTCAGCCGCTGGCCACGCTGGTTGACGAAGGCGGCCGGCGTCGGCTTCGCGCGCGTCCATTCCCGGCGCGGTCCTTCCAGGTACCGATGCAGGCGCTCGCGCGCCTCCTCGCCCATCGGCACGCGCCGCTCCTTGTTGCCCTTGCCAATCACGCGCACCGTGAGGCGCTCCAGATCGATCCGGTCGGTGTCGAGCCCGACCAGCTCGCTGACGCGCAGCCCACATGCATACAGGAGCTCCAGGATCGCGCGATCCCGCACGGCCGCCGGCTCGTCGGATGGAGCGTCCAGGATGCGGACCACCTCGTCCGCAGTCAGCACGTCGGGCAGGTAGCTGCCGGGCCGCGGCGCGTCGACCAGCGAGGCGAGATCGCGGTCGACCAGCCCTTCCCGCGCCGCGAAGGCGTAGAAGCTGCGGATCGCCGCCACCTTCCTCGCCTGGGTCGTCCCCCGGCGGCCGGCTTCCTGCAGCCCGATGACGAAGTCCCGGATCGGCTCGGGATCGCTCCGCCAGCGCGCCAGCGGCCACGATTCCGAACTGCGCAAGGTCGCGCCGATAGGCGGAGATCGTGAGCGGCGACAGCCCCCGCCCGACGCGCAGCTCCAGCAGAAAGGCGTCGACCGCCTGCGCGAGCGGCGCGCTAGCCACCGGCCGCGGACCTCAGCAGAGCCTGCGCCGCGGCCTGCGCCTCGGCGCCGGCTCCTTCCCCAGCCAGCATGGCAGCGAGCTCCCGGGCGCGCTCCTCGTCATCCAGGCGACGGGCGACCGTAAACGTGCGCCCCGCCTCGACGCGCTTGCCGACCAGGACGTGCGCATCCGCGTAGGCCGCGATCTGGGGCATGTGACTGACGCACAGGACCTGGTGATGCTGGGCGAGGGCACGCAACCGCTCCCCCAGGGCCGCGGCGTTCCGGCCGCCGATCCCGGCATCGATCTCGTCGAAGACGAGGAGAGGCGTCTCGTCAGCCGCCGCAAGCACGACCTTCAGCGCGAGCGCGAGGCGGCTCGGCCTCGCCGCCCGACGCGATGCGTGCCAGCGCGCGTGGCGGCTCGCCGGGGTTTGGCGCGAAGGTGAAGGTTACGCGATCGGCGCCGGTGGGGCCGATCTCCCCGCCGGCAAGCTCGACGCCGAACGCATCTCCCGGCAGGCCGAGCGGCGGGAGCTCGGCATTCACGCGCTCCGCAAGCCGGTCGGCAGCCTCGCAGCGCGCGCCGCTCAGGGCGGCGGCTGCCTGTTCGAGTGCTGTTCGGCGAGCCGCTTCCTCCGCGCGGAGCCGCTCCCGGTCGGCCTCCTGGTTCTCGAGGCGCTCGAGCTCCGCGCTCGATGCCACGCCAAAGGCAAGAATCGCCTCGATCGACTCGCCGTACTTGCGCTTCAGGTCATAGATCAGGCTCAGCCGCTCCTCGGCGGTGGCCCGGCTGCTCGGGTCGAGGTCGACGCGCTCGCCGGCCGCGGCCGCGTCCCGGGCCAGCTCGCTCGCCTCGGCGGCCAGCGATCGTGCCCGGTCCGCCAGCTCAGCGAAGCGATCGTCGTGCGCGGCCGCCGACTCGAGGGCGGCGGTTGCCGCGACGAGGGCGTCGCTCGCTCCCCCCTCGTCGCGCAATGCGGCCACTGCCTGCTCGGCCGAAAGGGCGATGGCTTCCGCATGCTGCGCCGCGCGGAGGCGCGCTTCCACCTCGAGATCCTCTCCGGGCGAAAGACCCGCCGCGGCGATCTCGTCGGCCTGGTGGCGGAGGAGCTCGACGCGACGGGCAAGCTCGTGCGCATCGGTCAGGAGCTCGGCGGCGGCACCCACCGAGCTGCGCCAGACGCGGTGCAGCTCGGCGACATCGGCAACGTCGAGGTCGCCGAATCGATCGAGCAACGCGAGCTGGCGTTCCGGCAGCAGGAGCCGCTGCTGCTCGTGCTGGCCGTGGATCTCGCCCAGGCGAGCACCCAGCGCCGCCAGGGCGCCGACCGTGACGGATCGATCGTTCGCGCGGGCCAGCGAGCGGCCGTCGCGTCCCACCTCGCGCCGCACGATCAGCATCTCGTCCTCGATCAGCTCATCGAGCGGATCGTCGGGGTCGCGCGGCACGCCGTCGAAGATCGCCTCGATCCGCGCAGCATCGGTCCCCGAGCGAACCTGGTCAGCCGATGCCCGTGCCCCCAGGGCGAGGGCCACCGCGTCGACGACGAGCGACTTGCCGGCCCCCGTCTCGCCGGTCAGCACGGTGAAGCCGCGCGCCAATGGCAGCCGCACCGACTCCACCACCGCGAGGTTCTCGACCGAGAGCTCAATGAGTGCCATCAATACGGCAGCAGCGCGGCCTTGGTGCGCAGCAGGTCGTAGAACGGCGTGCTCCCCTCGGGCTCGATCAGTCGAAGCGGCGCCTCGAGCGCGCGCACCTCGACCCGGTCTCCGGGACGCATCGGCAGGTCGTCCTGCCCATCGATCGAGATCAGCGCATGGTCGTGCGCCTCCCGCAGGCTGAGCCTGACCACGTGATCCTCGCCGGCGACGACGCTGTGCAGCGGAGAGAGATACGCGGCCACCGGGGTGATGATCATGTTGCGCAGGCGCGGGTCGAGAATCGAGCCGCCGGCCGAGAATGAGTACGCGGTCGAGCCGGTCGGCGTGGCCACCACGACGCCGTCGGCCACGTAGGTCGCCAGGTGGCTGCCGCTCACCTCGACCTCGAGCTGGATCATGCGCACGTGCGGCCCCCGCGCCACCACCACCTCGTTCAGGCAGGCATGCGTCTCCTGCTTGCCGTCGCGCCGCGTGATGGTTGCCGCGAGGCGGAATCGCTCCTCGACTCGGTACTCGCCCGCGTTCACATGGTCGAGCGCGCGCTCGAGATCGGCCGTCTCGACCTTGGCCAAGAAGCCGACACGGCCGAGGTTGACGCCCAGCGCCGGCACGCCGCTCTCTCCGATGCCGCGCGCCGCTCGCAGGAAGGTCCCGTCTCCGCCGAGCACGCAGACGAGGTCGCTCCCGTCACAGGCCCGGCTAATCCGTTCACGGTCGTCGGCGGCCGACTCCCAGGCCTCTACCCCGTGCTCCGAGCACCATGCCTTCGCTCGCTCCAGCACGGCAGGCGCCTCGGGGTTGTACGGATTGAAGGCGAAGCCGATGCGCCTCATTCCGCGCGCGGGCCGTCTTCGGCGCCGACTCGAGCGGCGATTCGCTCCACCGCCCGGGTCAGAGCGGCAAGCTCGCCGGCGAGGTCATGCGGCTCCGCGACAGCCGCGTAGCTCCGATCCAGGCCCGCGGCGATCAGCCCGCGCATGAGGCTCGACGGCGACACGCCGCGAGCTCGCGCCGCGGCTTCGACCCGCTCGAGAAGGGCATCGGGCATCCGCAGGCTGACGATCTGCCGCATGATGTCCGGCGCTTCCGGCGTCGCAATCGCTGCCTCGAGGCCCTCGAAGCCGACCGAGAGCTGTTCAGCGGGCTGCCTGCGACCCTTCACCGCAGCATCGTAATACGCCCGTCTGACGTTCGGCTCCGTTGCGCGCCTCAGCCGGCGCGATTCGGGAGCTGTCTCGCGCGATCCCCGATCATCACCGCGACCTGAAGCAGCTTGAGCCGGCGGGGCGGATGCCCATTCCCGCTACCCTTCGCGGGACACGAGAGCGAGATGGGCAAGCTGGTGATCCTCCCCAAGATCCGAGATCCGCGGTTCATCACCGTGCGTCGCGGCGGGACTCTCCAAGACGACGATCATCGTCTTCTCGCGCTGTGGGCCGCTGACTGCGCGGAGCACGTGCTGCATCACTTCGAGCAGGCACGGCCGAAGGACGACCGTCCCCGTCGGGCGATCGAGCTCGGGCGTGCCTGGGCGCGGGGTGAGCTCAGATGGGGAGAGGCCCGCACGGCGGCCGGCCATGCAAACGCCGCGGCAAGAGACCTGCGTGGGGCAGCACGGCATGCGGCGTACGCTGCCGGCCAGGCCGCGGCGGTGGGCCATGTGGCGGCCCACGAGCTTGGTGCCGCGGCCTACGCGATCAAGGCCGCGCGAGCGGCAGCGCCTGAAGACGAGCGCGAGGCGGCCGGCCGCGTGGAGTGCCAGTGGCAGCGCGCCCAACTCCCCCACGAGATCCGAGAACTCGTGCTCGACGACGAGCGGCTGCGCAATGCGCTGTGCTGGTTTGTGTTCGACTGCTGACACGGCTCATGCGAGCGCCGACCGAACGCGCTCTTGCCAGACGCCGGCGTCGAAGGTGTCCCCCTGGAGCAGCAGCGCGAGAAACTCGACATTGCCGTCGCTGCCGGTGATCGGCGAGCGGATCAGAGCGGCGGGCGCGAAGCCCGACGCGGCCGCGTCGACGCCGAAGCGCTCGAGCACGTCGCGGTGGACGGCCGGATCGCGCACGATCCCGCGCCGCGGCACGACTCCGCGCCCGGCCTCGAACTGGGGCTTGACGAGCGCCACGCACCGGGCCGAATCGGTCAGGAGGTTGCGCACGGCTGGGAGCACCAGCCGGAGCGAGATGAAGGAGAGGTCCAGGGTTGCGAGCTCGATCGGCTCGGGCAGCGAACTGAGCTCGCGGAGATTCGTGCGCTCCATGCTGACCACGCGCGGGTCGCGTCTCAGCCGGTCGAGCAGCTGGCCGCGCCCGACGTCGACCGCATACACGATCCTCGCGCCGCGCTCGAGGAGGACATCCGTGAAGCCGCCCGTGCTGGCTCCGGCGTCGAGGCACGCGAGGCCGGATGGACTCGACCGCGAATGCCTCCAGCGCCGCGTCGAGCTTCTCCCCCGCCCGCGACGCCCAGCGTGGCGGCTGCTCGAGCTCCACGCTTGCGTCGGCCGGGACGGCCTGGCCGGCCTTCAGGGTGCGCGTCGCGGCGCCCTCCAGGATGACCGATCCGGACAGGATGATCGCCTGCGCCTGGGCCTTGGAGCGCGCCAGGCCGCGGTCCACCAGGAGCTGGTCGCAGCCGGACACGTGCCATCGGCCGATCCTACCTCTCCGCGGTCGCCGGACGGGTTGTGCCTGTCGACCGTTGGGCGGAGCTAGCCGGCGGCCGCCTTGCGTTCGATGGGGCGCGGGCGGCGCTCCGGCAACCCGAGCGTGGCCAGACGGTCGCGGATCTGCTCCACGATCCCCGCAGCGTCGATCCGCTGCTGACGTCGCAGGTCCTCCACCGAGCCGTGGTGGACGAATCCGTCGACCAGGGCGATCTTGAGCAGTGGGACCCGCACGTCCGCCTGGTTGAGCGCATCCAGCACGCCGTCGCCAAAGCCGCCCATCGCGGCGCTCTCCTCGGCGGTGACCACGAGGCGCCGCCCGGCGGACCGGCCGACGAGCAACGAGACGTCGAGCGGCTTCGCCCAGCGGGCGTTGATCACCTCGCATGAGAGGCCGTCCTCCGCCTCCAGGGCATCGGCGGCGACGAGCAGCCGCTGCACGATCGGGCCGAAGCCGACCAGCAGGAGCTCGGAGCCATCCCGCACGATCTCCCCCGTGCCGATCGGCAGGACCGAGCCATCGCGGTCCGGGAGGTCCTGGCCCGCGTCACGCGGGTAATGCAGCGCGATCGGCCCATCGTGGCGCGAACGCCGTGACCACCAGGTCCCGCATCTCCTGCTCGTCCTTCGGCGAGGCGATCGCCAGGTTCGGGAGCGAGCGCTGGGCCGGCAGCGTGAACATGCCCTGGTGCGAGGTCCCGTCCTCGCCCACCAGCCCGGCGCGGTCGATGGCGAGCACCACCGGAGCGGCGTTCTGGCACACGTCGTGGACGATCTGGTCGAACGCGCGCTGGCTGAAGGTCGAGTAGAGCGCCACGACCGGACGCATCCCCGCCAGCGCGAGACCGGTGGCCATAGTCACGGAATGCTGCTCGGCGATGCCGACGTCGAAGAGGCGCGAGGGAAAGACATCGGCGAAGCGAGCCAGGCCGGTGCCGGTCGGCATGCCGGCCGTGATCGCGCAGATGCGGTCATCGGCGGATGCCAGGCGGACGAGCTCCTCGACGAAGACCTGGGTGTACGTCTTCGGCTTGCGCTTCGGCTCGGTGACCGATGGCATCGGCTCTTCGGTGGGGTCGATCACGCCCAGGTCGATCGGCGGCAGCGAGGCGCCGTGGAAGGAGACCGCTGTCCAGCTCGGCCGGGCGGATAGCCACGTCCCTTGACCGTCTTCACGTGCACGAGCACCGGCGTGTTCAACCTGAACGCGGCCTCGAAGGTCGCCTCGAGCTCGCGCAGGTTGTGGCCGTCGAGCACGCCCGACGTAGGTGATCCCCATGTCCTCGAAGAAGCCCACCTTGGCCCAGGAGCGCTTGAACCCCTCTTTCGTGAACGCCAGGAAGTGGAAGAGAGGCCGGCCGATGAGCGGCACGCGACCGCAGCAGCCCCTTGGTCGCCGACTTCGTGCCCTGGTAGGCCCGCGACAGGCGCAGCTTGTTGAGTCGCGTCGACAGCGCCCCCGACCGACGGGCTGATGCTCATCTCGTTGTCGTTCAGCACGATCAGGATCGGGTGCTTGGTGTGACCGAGGTGATTCAAGCGCCTCGAGCGTCAGGCCGCTCTGGAGCGCCGCGTCGCCAACGCATACCGCGATCCGCTGCCGTCGGTCGCCACCGGCCGGCCGCAGATCGCGTGCAGCAGCCAGGCCGGCCGCCGATGCTGACCCCCGTCCCGGCGTGCCCGCCGTCGAAGACGTCGTGCTCGCTCTCGGTCCGACGTGGGAAGCCCCCGACGCCATCGAGCTGGCGCAGCGTCTCGAAGCGCGACCAGCGCCCGGTGAGCAGCTTGTGGGCGTACGCCTGGTGACCGGTGTCCCACACGATCCGGTCGCGCGGCGAGTCCATCGTCCGGTGCAGCGCGATCGCGATCTCCACAGCACCGAGCGACGACTGGCGAGGTGGCCACCGGTCTTCTGGACCGTCCGAATCATCTTGTCGCGCAGCTCCGCCGCGAGCGCCTCGAGCTCAGCCTGGCTCAGCCCACGCAGCTGCGACGGGTCGTTTATCGCCTCGAGGAAGGGCACGCGCGCTCCTGCTCCAAATCGCCGAAAAGTATAGACGGATGCCTGGCCTGTCCTCTACGAGAGGTCCTTCTCGAAGTAGTACGAGCGCTTCGCCATGGCGTAGCCCTCCCGCTCGTAGAACCGATGTGCCCGCTCTCGTGTCTGACGCGAGTAGACGGTCATTCGCGTCACTCCGCGCTCGCGCGCCCACGCCTCCCCGGCGGCCAGCAGCTCCTGGCCGATGCCCGCGGAGCGGTAGCCGTCGCCGACGACCAGGCCCATGATGTGGACTCGCGGATCGCCCTCCAGGCTCAGCTGCTGCGCGACGTGCAGCCAGCCGATGGGCCGATCGTCGCCATCGGTGGCGACCAGCACCGCCGAGCTCGGGTCGTCGAGCAGCCGGCTCACGCGGCCCGCTATCCGATCGGGGTCCACCGGATAGCCAAGCTGGCTCGTCAGGGTCGCCAGGACTGGCGCATCGCCGGCGGCCATGCGTCGGATGCGGGCGGTCACGATCAGCCGCCGGTTCGCCGGTAGGCTCCGCGCCGGGAACCCCGCGGCGGCCGAGCTCGCTGATCGTCAGCTCGGCGGCGCGCAGGCGCTCCTCGCATGCCGCGTGGAGGCGGAGGCGCCTCCCTGTAGAGGCCGATGCTCTCCTCCAGCCGCGACGCTCCCCGCCTCGAGCGCCTGGACGATCCGCTGCAGCTCGGCCGACCAGCTCGTCGAACGGCCGGCGCGCGAGCTCCGTCGTCGGTCGCCGGTTCGCTCATCGCAGCAGCTCCTCGTCCGCTGCCGGCTGGCGCCCTCGACGCGGGTTGTCGAGCGCTGCCGCGCGCGACGACCACCTCGAGCGCGCTGACCCGACCGCGCGCCTCGTCGGGTGATCGCACGATGCGTGCCATCGGCAGCCGCGCCACCGCGTAGCCACGCTCCAGGGTCGCGGCCGGCGACAGCGCGCGCAGCGCGTCGCCGCAGCCCGCGTCGACGGCGCGCCGCTCGGCGTCGCCGCTCGCGCGGCGAGCGCGCGATCGCCCGCGGTCCACCAGCTCGGCGGCTCGCTGCCGCGCCGCAGCGGTGATCGGGCAGCGAGGCGGGCCAGGGCGCGCGCCCTCCTGGGCCAGGAAGCTGTCGCCGCTCCGCAAGCCGGCCGAGCAGCGCCGCCGAGGCGCGATCGCGCAGCCGATCCAGGATCGCCGGAAACTGCGCCAGGTCGGGAACGGCCTGCTCGGCGGCGGCCGACGGCGTCGGGCGCGCGCAGGTCGGCGGCGAAATCGGCCAGGGTCACGTCGCTACTCGTGCCCGACGCCCACCACCACCGGCGACCGGCGCGTGCGACCACGGCGCGCACGACCGCGCTCGTCGTTGAAGCGACCACAGATCCTCGAGCGAGCCGCCGCCGCGGGCGAGGATGACGAGGTCGACGCCAGTCGTCCGCGTAGAGGCGCTGGAATGCGCGGACGATCGCGCCGGCGCGGCGGTGGGCCCCTGCACGATCGTCGGCGAGAGCACCAGCTCGCCATCGGATAGCGGCGCTGCATGCACTTGCCGATGTCGCGCCAGACGGCGCCGACCGGCGAGGTGACGACCCCGATCCGCCGCGGCCAGCGCGGCAGCGGACCGCTTGCGACCCTCCTCGAACAGCCCCTCGGCCGCGAGCTTGGCGCGCAGCGCCTCGTACTGCTGGTGCAGGTCGCCGGCGCCTGCCGGCGTGATCGACTCGACGTAGACCTGGTAGGTCCCCTGCGGCTCGTAGGCGCGCACGCTGGCCGTGGCAGATCACCCGCATGCCGTGCTCGGGGCGAACGCGTGGCGCGCGCCAGCTCCTCGCGGAAGAGCACCGCCGTCACCTGGCGGCGGCGTCCTTGAGCGTGAAGAAGCAATGCCCCGACGGCGGAAACGAAGGCTGGCGAGACCTCGCCCTCGACCCAGACGTCGGCCAGCGTGGAATCGCGCGTCGAGCAGGCGTGCGCACGCGACGGTTGAGGTCAGAGACACGCAGGATGCGCGGCGCCGGCCGCGCCGCCTCCCAGAGGGTTGGCTGCTCGGCGATCGGTCGTCATCGGCCTATTGGATCGCGGGTCATGTATTCGCCGGTGCGCGTGTCGATCCGCAGCAGGTCGCCCTCGTTGACGAACAGCGGCACCTGAACCACCAGCCCGGTCTCGAGGGTTGCGTGACTTCTTGGCGCCGGTCGCGGTGTCGCCGGCGAAGCCCGGATCGGTCTGGGTCACGCGCAGGTCGACGCGTGACCGGCAGGTCGACGCCGAGCACCTCGGCCTCGTAGCTGCTGACGAAAACCTCGGTCCCCTCCTTGAGGAAGCGGGCGTCGTCGCCGATCTGCTTGGCGCTCACCGCGAACTGGTCGTACGTCTCGTTGTCCATGAAGTGGAAGGCGTCGCCGTCGCCGTACAGGTACTGCACCTTGCGCTGCTCGACGCGGGCGCGCGGCCATCGGGTGCCGGCCTGGAAGGTGCGCTCGACGATGTCGCCCCGGCGGACGTTCTGCAGCTTCATGCGCACCTGCGCCGATCCGCGCGCCATCTTGATGTGGCGTCCAGTCGAGGACCTTCATCAGCTGGCCGTCCAGCTCGATGATGACCCCCTTCTTGACCTCTCCGGTGCTGATCAACGACCTCTCCTGGTGAATGACCGATGCGCTCAGCCGATGACCACGAGCTCCGCGCCGACCGCGTGAGCAGCCGCGACCCCGATTCGGTCAACGCGACGATGTCCTCGATGCGAATCCCGGTGCGACCCGGCAGGTAGATCCCCGGCTCGACGCTGAAGACCATGCCGCTCCGCAACGGCTCCGCGTAGTTTCGCAGGATCGGAGCTTCGTGGGTCTCGAGCCCGATCCCGTGCCCGAATCCGTGGCCGAACGCATCGGCGTGCCCCGCCTCCGCGATCACGTCGCGCGCGGCGGCGTCGACCGCCACCCCCGACACTCCGGGCTCCAGCATATCGATGGCCGCCTGCTGTGCCCGCAGCACGACCGCGTACAGCTCGCGCAGCCCGTCGTCCGGCGGCCCGATGAACACGGTTCGGGTCATGTCGGACCGATAGCCATCGACCTGGCAGCCGAAGTCCAGCAGCAGCACGTTGCCGTCCTCGATGCGCGCGTCCGACGGGACGGCCATGCGGCATCGAGGCGCGGGGGCCGGCGAGCACGATGGGCTCGAACGCCAGTCCCTCCGAGCCATTCGCGCGCAGGAAGGATTCGAGCTCCCACGCCACCTCGCGCTCGGTCATCCCCGCGCGCACGATCGTCAGGAGGTGCGCGAGGCAGCGGTCGCCGAGCGCGCACGCGCGCTCGATCGCATCGATCTCCGCTCGTCCTTGACGATCCGCAGCGCCGCCAGCTCCTCGTCGATCATGTGCAGCTCCGCGCCGGGAGCGTGCTGCGCGATCTGCGACCAGGCGGCATGGGTGAGGGCGCCGGCCTCCAGCCCGCAATGCAGCACATCGCGGTCGGCGAGAAGCTCCGAAAGCTCGACGGCCAGGGCTTCGCTCGTTCGGCGCAGCTCCCAGGAGGGAGCCTCGGCCGCCGCCTGCTCCACGTACCGCGAATCGGCGAGGATCAGCTGCTCGCCCGGCGTGACGAACAGCGTGCCGGAGTAGCCCGAGGTCGCCTCCTCGCCATGCCCGAGCGCGAAGCCGGAGAAGTAGCGCATGTGCGCGGCGCGGCTGATCACCGCGGCGTCGAGGTCGAGGTCGACAAGCATCCTGCGCAGCGCGGTCAGACGCTCCGCGCCGAGATCGGTCACGGCGCTGGGCATTCGCCGTTCGCCTTGGCGCTGTTCGCCTCCTGCTGGGCGTTCGTCGTCGCGAAGTAGTGAGAGCCGTCCCGAACGCCGCCGGGGCAGCCCGCGGTGAAGTACAGGTACCCGGCAGCGGTATCGGGGAAGGCGGCGGCGCGGATCGAGCTCACCCGCGGTGCCGCGATCGGGCCGGCGGCAGACCCGGGTGAACGTAGGTCTGGTAGCCGGAGAGCGCCGCTGGAAGCTGCACGTCGGCGCCGCCCACCTGCAGCGGCGGCCACCAATCAATCGACCCCCACTGTGCCACTGGCATCGTGCTGAAGGTGGCGGTCGCGAGCGCCCACTGGAGGGTTGGATCCGCGTTGAGCAGACCGGAGGTCTCGGCGTTGTCGGGGTTTTCGAGCCGATTCGTGTAGACCCCGGCGATGAGCGGGCGCTCTTTCTCGAGCACGGCCTCGCGCTCGACGATCGATGCCAGCGTGACCGCGTAGTCGACCGTCTTGCCCCGGGACGCAAGCTGGTCCCGGATCTCGGCCGTGAGATTCTTGTTGAATTCGTCGAGGAAGACCTTCAGAACGTCGATCGCCTTTGCGTTGCCGTCGATCCGGTAGGTGTTCGGCGGCAGGTAGCCCTCGAGCGTGCGCCCGACCGGGAGATCTGCGAAGAAGTCGTACTGCTTCAGCAGGTCGGCGGGCGGCGTCTTCACCAGCTTGACGAACTCGTCGATATTCATCGTCAGGTCGCTCTTTGCGAGCTCGGCCACGATCTGCTCGAGCCGCCAGCCCTCACCCAGTCGAACGGTCACCTCCGGCGCGGCGAACTGGCGCAAGGCGGCCACGATCTGGCTTGGCCTCATGGTCGGCGAGAGATCGTAGATGCCCGCCGCCAACGTCCCGGAGCGCCCCGCATTGAGGACCGCGTACTGGAAGGCGAGCTGGCTCTTGATGACCCCCTTCTCGAGCAGGATGTCGCCGATCTGGCTATCTGTCATGCCCGGCGGGACTTCGACCGTGATCCGCTGGCGGTTCGCGCTGGCCGGAGCATCCTTCAGCTCGCCCGGCTTGTACCACTGCACGAAGTCGCGCACGGCCCCCTGCTCGATCCAGCCCGGGTTGTCCTCGACCCAGGCGAGCAGACGTGGCGCAAAAGCCAGGAAGCCGAGAAAGATGACAATGGCGGCCAGAGACGGCGACCCCGGCAAACCACGCCAGCAGGACCACCGGCTGGAAGCTCTTCCGACGACGGATCGGTGCCTCGCGCTGCTCACGGAGCTGGCGAATTCGCGTATTACGTCGCTCATTCCGCTCGCCGGGCGACATCGGTCCCTGGGTCATCGAGCCTCCTTGGGGGCCGGCGGGCGCCGGTCGTCGAGATATTGTTGCAGGAAGAGCCGGGCGGCCGCAGAGTCCAGCACGCCGCTCCGTCGCGGCGGGCGCCTGCCTGCCGCCTTCAGCTCCTCCCCCGCCTGCCAGCTGCTCAGCCGCTCGTCCGCGAAGGCGATCGCAGGTCCGATGACGGCCAGCCGCTCCCCGAAGGCCCGCGCCGCCGCGGCTTCGGGCCCCTCACTGCCGTCCATGTTGAGCGGCAGCCCGATGAGGATCGTGCTGACGGCCTCCTCGCGAACGAGGTCAGCCACGGCATCCACGTCGCCGCTGCCCGCCCCGGCGCGAAATAGCGGGGCGGGCGAAGGCGAGACCGGTCTCCGTCTCTCCGATCGCGACGCCGACACGGCGGCTGCCGTGGTCGAGCGCGAGGATGCGACTCAACGCCGCCTGACCGGGTCGATGACCACGTCGATGCGCCAGGGCAGCGTGGGGACCGAGGTGACCCACCCCGGCCACAGGCTCAGGTCAACGTTTCCGTAGCCTGCCAATGCAGATTGTGCCGCGTCGGCCGAAAGACCCGCGGCACGAGAGCGCACGGCGTCGGCATCCACCGCGGGCGCTGCCTGCGCGGTCACGCGGGCCTGCACACGGAGGCGATCGCCGAGCACGGTCACGTTGCCCGGCGTGATGCGATCGCGTCGGGCAGAAGCTGGGTTCCGGCGGGGATGACCGCGCCGTCGCTCGAAAGGCGCTTGGCGGCTGCCGCCTCGACGTCCGCGATCCGAACCGACCGGTCGTCATAGGCGAGGCTGCCCGAGACCTCGAAGGTTGGCTGGTCACGGGTGCCGACCAGCCCCTTGGCGACCGTGATGACCGGCGCCGGCGGCTCGCTCACCGGGGAGAGGCGTCCGGATCGGTCCCCGAGGGCCTTCGCCAGCTGCGCCTCGAGGTCCTTTCGGACCGCGGCGGTGGCGGCATCGACGTCTTCCTTCTTGATGTCGGGTCCGCTTGACTCCGTACCGCCCGCCGTCGGGCTCAGGATTGGTGACTCGCGGCTGGCCGATTCTCGGAAAGAGTCCTGCAGCCGCGCATCCAGCTGCCGGTCGACGACCCGGTCGATCGCTCCCGCCGCGACGTTGCCTGCCGGCCCCGGGCCCACGGCGGCCACCCCGGCGGCCTGGTCACCGCTTTGGATCGCGCCAGATGGGCTGAGTTGCTGCGAGGTACGGTCACCGCGGCCGTTGTCGCGAAGACGACCTCTCCGGCTGCCACCTGCGTTCCCTCCGGCACGTCGACCGCGGAACCGCTGAAGTTCTGGAAGACCACCACGCCGGCGGCAGCGGCCCGATCGGTGTAGGTGCCGGTGGCGTGGCCGGTCGCCTTCGCCTGCAGGCTGCCGGTCAGCCTGTCGGGTGTCAGGTCCAGGGAATAGGTGATCGGCCCGACCGGAACCGCCTGCGGTGCAAGGCGGATCGTCGCCGCGGGTGTCACCACCGCGGCCGCCACGCCGGCCGCGAAGCAGCAGGGCCAGCGCGCCAGCAACCGCAATCCACGAGATCCGTCGCCCGGGACCGCCGCGCCACCGGTGCGACAGCCGCCGTTCGCACCACCCGGGTCTCGTCAGTCGCGCGGCCGCCGCCGGCGATCGCGACTGCGACCGTCGGGTCATCGCCCTGCACCACGTGGATCTGGGCGCGCGTCGGCGGCGCATGGATCGCCGCCACTCCCTGCTCCGCATCCGCCACCGACGCGTAGGTCGCGATGCCCGCCTCGCTCGCCAGGCTTCGCGTCGTGGCGTCGGCGACGAGTGCCACCGTGCGTCCTTCATCGGCCGCGACGCGCGCGAGCAGGCGCAACGCGACCGAGCTTGTGAGCGCCTTCGCGCGCCCCGGGGCGACCAGCACCACGCTCTCGCCATCGGACTCCCGCAGACGGCGCACCACGGTGGTGATCTCGTCGTCAGCCTCGAGGTAGAGCAGCATCGGTCCTACAGCCTGAGGGATCGGACGGCCCGGCGCATCGCGCGCTCCACCGCGGTGGCCTGGGCATCCAGGATCAGCGCCTGGTGGGCGAGCGCCATGGGGGTGACGTCCTGCCGCGTGACGAGCTGGCCGGTCACATCCTGGAGCCCTGCCACCTCGCGCGGGGCGAGTGGGCGTACCTGGGGCTGCCGAGCAAACGGCAGCCGGCGCCACCAGTCGCTCTCGGCCAGGACCGATCCGATCTGCGGCAGATCCGCCCCGCCGCCGCACAGGAAGACGCGCCCCGGCAACAGCTCCCCCGCCGCCAGGTCGCCGATCATGAGCTCGACCCCTGCCAGCCAGACTCGAGCGTCCTCGGTCAGGCCGTCTTCCAGCGCACCACGGTCGACCGATTCATCCCCCCGGCGCAGCTTCACCTCCTCCGCGCGGTCGAAGGGCAGCCCGAACCGGTCCGCAATCCCCTTCGTGAAGGCGCGGCCTCCGAGCGCCAGCATCTTCGTGCCGGCGATTCCGCCGCCGCGGACCAGCGCAACGTCGGTGGTTCCACCGCCGATATCCACGAAGAGAGCTCCCGCGTCACCGATCTCGCCGGGGCCGAGGCAGGTGGCGACCGCGTAGGGCTCGGCGATCACGCCCAGCAGCTGCAGGCCGAGCGCGGTGGCGACAGACTGCAGCGCCTCCAGGTGGACCATCGGCGCAAAGGCGTTGAAGATCGCGATCTCCAGCTGCGCGCCGGTGAAGCCGATCGGGTTGCTGACCGGGTACCCGTCGATCTTGGTCTCGACGATCGCCGCGTGGACCAGGCGCACGTCCAGGCGCTCGATGCCCGACTCCCACGAGATCCGTTCTTCGGCCTGGCGCAGGGCATCGTGCTGCACGCGCTCGACGACGCGCTCCAGCTCCTCCTCGCTGAGCGCGGCGCGGGGTTGCTCCCGGCGCGCCACCAGCGTGGAGGTCGTGCCCTTCACCAGCTCGCCGGCGATCCCGATCGCCGCCGACCTCGGCCGCAGGCCGGCCATCGCTCTCGGCGTCCGCCAGCGCCGCAGCGCAATTCTCGACCACTGCCTCGATGTCGCTCACGGTCCCGCTCTGCATGTGGGCGAGTCCCTGGCGCCGGCGGCCCACCCCGCGCACCATGCCGTAGAGGCTCCCCTCGTCCTCCTCGACCGTGACCACGAGGGCCTTCGCGAACTCCGTGCCGACGTCGAGCGCGCTCAGGGCTGCCGGCCCGCGGCCGTCGCGCCCGCGCAGCCGGCCCCAGAGTCGTGCAGCTGACTTCAGGCCGATTCGATCCGTCGCAACGCCTCCAGCGCAAGCCGCGTCGCCTCGGTCAGCGCCTCGCCGAGCCGAGAGGGATCCTTTCCGCCCGCCTGCGCGAGGTCCGCCCGCCCGCCACCGCCCCCGCCGATGAGGGGCGCCACCTCTCGCACCACGGCCGACGCGTCGAAGCCCTCCTCCACGAGGTCGCGGCTGGCAGCGACCAGCAGCGTTGGCCTGCCGTCCGATCCCGCCGCCGCGGCGAGCACGAAGCGTCCGGTCATGCCGCGCAGGTCGTCCGCGAGGCCGCGCAGCGCCTCCGCGTCGGCATCGGGGTAGGCCTGCGCCACGACCGTCGTCTTGCCGGCCTGCTGGCCCTGCGGCCAGCGCTGCCGCGGCGTCGAGACGGTCGCGCGGACGTGCGCGGCTGACGGGCATTCTTCTCCGCCTCGCGCAGCTTCGCGAGCAGCGCCTCCACCCGCGCGGGAACATTCTCTTCCCGATCGCCCAGCAGTCCGGCGGCCTGGTGCAGCGCCTCAAGGCGTGCCGCGATCAGCTCCTCGGCGGCTTCGCCGGTCACCGCTTCGATCCGTCGCACCCCGGCGCCGATGCTGGCCTCCCCCGTGATCCGGAACGCGCCGATCTGGCCGGTTGCGGCGACATGGGTGCCGCCGCACAGCTCCTTCGAATATCCCTCGACCCCGACGACGCGGACCGATTCGGGCACGTACTTCTCGCCGAAGAACATGTCCGCGCCCAGCTCGCGCGCCCGCTCGATCGGCATCCACTCGGGCGTGACGGGCACGTCGCGCCGAATCTGCGCGTTGACGATGCGCTCGACCTCGCGCAGCGTCGACCGCGGCGTCGGCCCTGCGGCCGGAAAGTCGAAGCGCAGGCTCTCGGGCGCGACGTACGAGCCCGCCTGCTTCGCCCGCTCGCCCAGGACGTCCCGCAGCGCGCGGTGCAGCAGGTGGGTCCCGGTGTGGTTTCGCGCTGCGCCCCAGCGCCGCGCTTCGTCGACCTGCGCCTCGACCAGGTCGCCCTCCCGCAGCTCGCCCTCGATCCGCCCGACGTGAATGATCGCCTCGCCGACGCGCTGTGTGTCGTCCACCGTGAGGCGCCCCCGCTCCCCGATGAGCTCGCCGCGGTCTCCGACCTGCCCGCCCCCTTCCGCGTAGAACGGGGTTCGGTCGAGCACCACCACCGTCCGCTCCAGCTCGCCGCTCACGCCCTGCACCCGCAATCCCGCTGCCCGCGTCTCGTTCGGGTAGCCGATGAACTCGCTTGCGAGACCGTCGAGCTCGGCGGCCCCTGTGATGGCCGCCTGCCGGGTGCCACGAGAGCGCTCCCGCTGGTCCTCCATCGCGGCCTCGAAGCCGGCCCGATCGACCTGCGACCCCCTGCTCGCCGCGCCATCTCGACCGTGAGGTCGATCGGAAAGCCAAAGGTGTCGTGCAGGCGGAACGCCTCCTCGCCTGCGATCGTCCCGCCGGCGCCGGCCTGGTCGACGAGTGCCGAGAGCCGCTCGCTGCCCCCCTGGAGCGTGCGGGCGAACTTCGCTTCCTCGGCGTCGACCTGGTCGAGGATCTCCGCGCTCGCGGTACGGAGCGATGGATAGGCATCGCCCATGATCTCGATCACGACCGAGCAGGTCTGCCGCAGGAAGGGCCGCTCGATCCCCATCAGCCGACCATGACGCAGGGCCCGGCGGATGATCCGCCGCAGCACGTACGCGGCGCCCTCGTTGCCGGGTCGAACCCCCTCGGCCGAGCAGGAAGGTCATCGCCCGCGAGTGGTCCGCGACCACCTGGTAGCTGAAGCGCTCGCTCTCGACGGTGTCGGGATCGTGTCCCACGAATTGCGCCAGGCGGGCAACGATGGGCACGAAGAGATCGGTCCTGTAGTTCGAGTCGACGCCCTGGATCGCCGACGTCAGCCGCTCGAGCCCGGTTCCGGTGTCCACGCTCTTGAAGGGCAGCGGCGACAGTGTTCCGTCGGCCGCGCGGTCGAACGCATGAAGACCAGGTTGCCGACCTCGAGCCAGCGCGGGCACGTCTCGGCGTGGTCCGGGATGCAGTGGGGGCCCTCGCTGAGCTCTATGCCGCGGTCGTAGTGCAGCTCGCTGCACCAACCGCACGGACCCACCGGCCCCATGCTCCAGAAGTTCTTCTCATCACCCGCCGCCACGTTTCCCCAGCGCACGATCCGTTCCGGCGGCAGGCCGATCTCATCCGCCCAGATGGCGGCCGCCTCGTCGTCGTCGGTGTACACCGTGGCCGCCAGCCGGTCGGCGGCAAGGCCGAAGACCCCGGTCAGCAGCTCCCAGTGCCAGAAGATTGCCTCCCGCTTGAAGTAGTCTCCGAAGCTCCACGAGCCGAGCATCTCGAACAGGGTCTGGTGGCGAGGGGTGCGACCCACCTCCTCGAAATCGTTGTGCTTGCCGGCGACGCGCAGGACGGGTTGGACATTCACCACCCGGAGGTGCTCGGATTTCTCCTCCCCGGTGAGCACGCGCTTGAACGGGACCATGCCTGCGTTCACGAAGAGGAGGGTCGGATCGTCGCGAGCCAGGAGCGGAGCGGCGGGCACACGCGTATGGCCGCGCTCCTCGAAGAAGCGCAGGAAGCGCTCGCGAATCTCGGCCGAGCTCATCGGCTGCATCGGTACGTCCCTTACCTACAACGAGAGCCGGCGACCACCGGCTCTCGTTCGCTTTCGTGTCGCTGGTTGGGAGGCTACGAAGTGGCGGCCCCCGGCTGCCCACCGGCCGCCTCGATCTCCGCGCGGACCTGCTCGGCGGCTGCTCTGCCCTCGTTCACGGCCTCGTCGAAGGCGACGCGGGTCTCCTCGATGAGCTCGCTCACGTGGCCGCGCATCTCCTCGCCGGTTTCCGGCGCCAGGAGAAGCCCCACAGCGGCGCCGGTCAGACCTCCGATCGCGACTCCCGCGAGAAAGCTGCTCAGAGACGAGTCCTGCATGGCTGCCCTGTCACTCCTATCTGTCCCACGATTCTACCGGTCCGTAGGACGTGCGTTGCGGTGCGGCGGTCACCTGGACGGTCTCGAGCGTCTGCTGCAGGGCATTCATCAGGTCGGTCAGCCGGTCGAGCTTCACGGCGACGTCCTCGCTCAGGAGCTCGACGTTGGCGCCCACCTCGCGGGCGTGCACCAGGATCGGACCGATCTCGGGATCGGCCGCATCGAGCACCGCCCGCGCCTGGCGAACGAGCGCCTGCGTCTCGTTGATGAGCGGCAGGACCCGGATCGCCATCAGCAGCAGGCCGGCGCCGACCAGCAGCACGCCGACACCGACACCCACGTTGAAGATCAGCACGGCCGCGTCCATCGCCACCCTCCTCTCGCTGCCCGGAGGGATCTTAGCTAATCCTCCGGTGCAGCCGGTGCCAGCGCTCCAAGCAGGACGGTGGCCGCCATCGCCAGCTGCGCCACCACCGAGGCGGTCAGCGGGTGGAAGTCGCCGACGCGCAGGAGCTCGAGCCCCGCCCTGCCGCCGACCGCGTCGCCGACCACCACTCCGACCAGCGAGACGAGGGCAAGCACAGGAACCAGCCGGCCCCAGGTGCCGCGGATGGCCACGAAGACGAACAGGTTGATGGCGGTCACGAACGCGACCCACACCAGCCAGGGGGTCATGCGCGGGCGATGCGGCCGCCGCCCAGGCACTCCTCGCCGCGGTACAGCACCGCCGCCTGCCCCGGCGCCGGGGCCCAGACCGGTTCTGCGGTCTCGATCGCGAACCGCGACCCACCGACCAGCGTCACCTCGCAGCGAACGTCGGGCGCGCGGTGACGAATCCTGACCGATGCGTCGAAGCGCTCTGCCGGCGGCTCGCCGGCCACGAAGCGGCGGTCGTCGACGACGAAGGCGGAGGCAGCGACCTCGTCGCGGCTGCCGACCACCAGCTCATTGCGGTCTGGCCGGACCTCGCGCACGTAGACCGCCTCACCCAGCGCCACGCCCAGGCCATGCCGTTGCCCCACTGTGTAGTGCGCGTATCCCGAGTGGGTCCCGACGCGCGCGCCGGAGGCGTCCACGATCGGGCCGGGCTCGCCCGCGTAGCCGCGCCGCTCCTCGAGCAGCGATCGATAGTCGCCGAGCGGCACGAAGCAGATCTCCTGGCTCTCCGGCTTCTGCGCGGTTGGCAGCCCGAGCTGCTCTGCCAGCCCGCGCACGGCGGGCTTCGTCATCTCGCCGAGAGGAAATCGGGTGCTCGCGAGCTGCGCCTGGCTGAGGACCCACAGGAAATATGTCTGGTCCTTGTTCTCGTCGGCGGCCCGCAGCAGGGCGATAACGACCGTCGCGCCGCTCGATCCGGGCGTAGTGCCCGGTGGCGACCGCGTCCGCCCCGTAGGCCGCCAGGCCACGACGCAGGAGCTCGTCGAACTTGATGTACTGGTTGCAGGCCTGGCACGGGTTCGGGGTCGAGCCGGCAAGGTACTCGTCGGCGAAGGCATCGATCACCCGCTCGCCGAACTCGCGCTCCACGTTGAGCACGAAGAACGGGATGCCAAGGAGCTGGGCGACGCGGCGCGCATCGTCGGCGGCGTCCGGAGAGCAGCACGAGCGCTTGTGCTCGAAACCCTCGCCACGATCCGGGTGCGTGCGCATCCAGACGCCGACCACCTCGACGCCCGAATCGGCTGCCTCCTGCGCCAATAGCGCCGCGGCGACGCTCGAATCGACCCCACCGCTCATTGCGGCGACGATCCGGGTCACGCCCGGGCCGATGCCATCGCGGGCCGCATCCGCTCGCCGAGGGCGGCCACCACGGCGATCGTCCGATCCACCTCGTCCGCGGTCGTCGCACGGCCGAGGCTGAGGCGCAGCGACCCGTGCGCACGCTGCGGATCGATTCCCATCGCCAGCAGGACGTGGCTCGGCTCCGGCTGCCGGAGGTGCAGGCGCTCCCCGTGCTCGCCTCGATCCCCTCCAGGTCGAGCGCCGCCACCAGGTCGCCTCCCTCGACGCCGTGCACCACGAAGCTGGCACTGTTTGGGAGGCGTTGCTCGGGATCGCCGGTGAGCTCGATGCCGGGCAGCGCGGTGAGGCCGGCGATCAGCCGATCGCGCAGGGGCGTCTCCTCGCCGGCGCTGCGCTGGGCCAGGCCGAGCGCGACCCCGAAGCCGGCGGCGCCGGCCACGCTCTCCGTCCCGGCCCGCCGCTGGCGTTCCTGCGACCCGCCCTGGATCTGGGGCAGCATGGCGGTCCCCTGCCGCACGAAGAGGGCCCCGCATCCCTGGGGCCGTAGACCTTGTGGGCGGCGAGGCTCATCAGGTCCACCTGGAGCGGATCCACGTGCAGCGGCAGATGCGGGGCAGCCTGGATCGCATCGTATGGAAGAGCACCTTGCGGTCGCGGCAGATCGCCCCGATCTCGGCGATGCGCTGGATTGTTCCGACCTCGTTGTTGGCGTACATGACGCTTACCAGCGTCGTGCGTTCAGTGACCGCGGCGGCCACGTCGGCCGGGTCGACCCGGCCGTATCGGTCCACCGGGAGGTAGGTCACCTCGAATCCGGAGCGCTCCAGCAGCTGGCAGGCGTACAGGCCTGCCTTGTGCTCGATGCTGCTGGTGACGATGTGGCGGCCCCGCGCGCTGGCCGCCCAGGCGACTCCCTTGATGGCGAGATTGACGGCCTCAGAGCCGCCCGAGGTGAAGACGATCTCGCGCGGCTTGGCGTCGAGCGTGGCGGCAATCCGCTCCCGGGCCTCGTCGAGGCCCTGGCGAGCGCGGCGTCCGGACGCGTAGATGCTCGAAGGGTTGCCCCAGTGCTCGGTCAGGTACGGGAGCATGGCGTCGAGCGCCTCGCGCCGCAGCGGCGTGGTGGCAGCGTGATCGAGGTAGATCGCCATGGCTCGATTATGCCGCGCCTTGACTGGCCGCGGGATCAGCCAGGCCGCTCCTGGGTGTCGACCACCCGCAGATGCAGCTCGCCGAGCTGCTCCGCGCTGATGAGCGAGGGGGCTCCCATCATCAGGTCGCTACCGGACTGCGTCTTCGGGAACGCCATCACTTCGCGAATGTTCTCCTGGTCGGCGAAGAGGGCAGCCCATCGGTCGAGCCCGATGGCGATCCCGCCGTGGGGCGGCGCGCCGTACTCCAGGGCGTCCAGGAGCGCGCCGAACTCGTCGCGCATCCCCTCGACGGAATGGCCCATCAGCGCGAAGGCACGCTCGAGCAGCGCGCGCTGGTGGATCCGGATCGAGCCGCCGCCCAGCTCCCAGCCGTTGAGCGCCAGGTCGTACTGCTGCGCGTGGACGGAGCCGGGGTCGCGCTCCATGCGCTCGATCTCCTCCGGCACAGGCGCGCTGAACGGGTTGTGGGTCGCGTCCCAGCGATTGCCCTCGGAGTCCCACGTGAACATCGGAAAGCGATGGACCCAGACGTAGGCGAGCGTTGGCGAGCTCCGAAGCCCGAGCCGATCCCCCATCTCCAGTCGCAGATGACCGAGCGACTCGGCGGCCGTGCGGCGATCCGCGTCGGCCACGATCAGCAGCAGGTCGCCCGGCTCCGCCCCGGTCGCGCCGCGGAGAGTCCCCGCCGCAGACCCGAGGAACTTCGCGGCCGGGCCGCGCAGGCTGCCGTCAGCCTCGACCGCGAGGTGGGCAAGTCCCCCGGCGCCGTGGCGGCGGGCAAGGTCTGTCAGCTCGTCGAGCTGCTTGCGGGAGTAGCTCCCACAGCCGGGAGCGCGGATCGCAAAGACGGCCCCGCCCGCAGCGATGGGTTCCGCAAACACGCGGAAGTCAATGCCGCGGACCGCTTCGCTGATATCGACGAGCTCGAGACCGAAGCGGATATCGGGCTTGTCGGACCCGAATCGGCTCATCGCCTCATCGAAGGTGAAGCGTGGAAAGGGGGTCTCGAGGATCGGCCGGTCGGGCAGCGTTTCGGCGCTGATGCGAATCGCCATGCGCTCCACGGTCGCCATCACGTCGGCTTCCCCGACGTAGCTCATCTCCAGATCCAGCTGCGTGAACTCCGTCTGGCGGTCGCCGCGCTGGTCCTCGTCGCGATAGCAGCGCGCCAGCTGGTAGTAGCGGTCGTAGCCGGCCACCATGAGCAGCTGCTTGAGCTGCTGCGGCGACTGCGGCAGCGCGTAGAAATGGCCGGCCTGCAGGCGGCTGGGGACCACGAAGTCGCGCGCCCCCTCCGGCGTGCTCCGGATCAGGGTGGGGGTCTCGACGTCGACGAAGCCCTCGTCCTCGAGCGCTCGCCGCATCGCGCTCGACAGGCGCGCGCGCAGGATGAGGCGCGCCTGCATCGCGGGGCGCCGCAGGTCGAGGTACCGATACTTCAGGCGGAGCGCCTCGTCGAGCCCGGCCTGATCCTCGTTGATGTAGAAGGGCGGCACCTTGGCGGCGTTGAGCACCGTCAGACGGTCGACCGCGACCTCGACCTCGCCGGTCCCCAGCTCGGGGTTGATGGTTCCCTCGGGCCGATGCCGCACGACCCCCTCGACCTGGACGACCCACTCGTTGCGCACGTCCCGGGCTGCCTCGTGGGCCGCCGGCTGGGCGTCCGCCGATGTCACGACCTGCGTGATGCCGTATCGGTCACGCAGGTCGAAGAAGGTCAGCTGCCCGTGATCACGGCGCCGATGGACCCAGCCCGCGAGCATGACCCGCGCGTCGACGTCGCCGGAGCGCAGCTCGCCGCAGGTGTGGGTACGAAAGGACTGCGCCATGGGAGCGCCAATGCTAGTCGATCGGCCTGCCGCACGCTCAGGCCCGGACGCGGTCTGCCAGCTCGTCCAGCGCGACCTCGCTCTGCTCGCCCTTCCGCAGGTCGCGAAGGATCACCGAGGCGAGGTCCGGGCCCACGATCACGGCGAACTGAGCGCCAGCTTTCGCGGCGGATTCGAGCTGCCTACCGAGCTTGCGGGAGCTGCCATCTGGCCGCACCCGCAGCCCGGCATCCCGCAGACGTCCGGCGACCTCCAGGCGCCGGCGCGAATTCGGCCTCGGAGGAGACGATCGCGATCAGCCGGTCCGCCGCCACGGTCACGACCCGCTGCTCCTCGAGCGCCAGCATCGTCCGATCCAGGCCGAGCCCGAAGCCGATCCCCGGCGTCGGCGGGCCACCGAGCAGCTCGACCAGGCCGTCGTAGCGCCCGCCCGCGCCGATCGCCTGCTGCTGCCCCTCGCGCCCTTCGACGAAGAACTCGAACGTGGTGCGCGTGTAGTAATCGACGCCGCGCACCAGCCGATGGTCGATGACATAGGCCACGCCCATCGCGTCGAGCAGCCCGCGAACCGCATCGAGATGGGCGCGGCACGCATCGCACAGGTGGTCGATGGCTCGAGGGGCGCCGGCGGCGAGCTCGTGATCGAGCTCCTTGTCGTCGAGCACCCGCAAGGGATTGATGCGCAGGCGGCGGCGAGAGTCATCGGTCAGGCCGTCCTCGCGAGCGCCGAAGTACTCGACCAGCGCCTCGCGATAGGCGGGACGGCATGTGGCGTCGCCGATCGAGTTCAGGTGGGCGACGACGTCGGTCAGTCCGAGCTCGTGGTAGAAGCGCGCGGCGAGCTCGACCAGCTCGGCGTCGACCATCGGCCCGGGATCACCGATCACCTCGACGTCCCACTGCCGAAACTCGCGGTAGCGGCCCGCCTGCGGGCGGGCGTAGCGGAACATCGGCCCCATCATCCAGAGGCGCAGGGGGCCGGGGCGCACGTGCATTCCGTGCTCGACGTAGGCGCGCACGATCCCGGCCGTCGGCTCCGGGCGGAGCGCCCACTCCGCGCGCTCCTCCTCGCTGCCCCGGCGCGCCGCTGACGCGGAACATCTCCTTCTCGACCGCGTCGGATGACTCCCCCAGGCCCCGCGCGAAGAGCTCGACACGCTCGAAGAGCGGCGTCTCGATCCGATCGAGCGCGTATCGCCGCGAGAGGTCGCGGGCAACCGCCTCGATCCGGTCCCAGGCGGGCCCCTCCTCGGGGAGCAGGTCGCGCGCGCCGCGGGGTGCCGTGATCCGGTTGGCCATGCCGCCGAGTCTACCGGCCGGTGAGGTGGTGCCGACCGGGTCCGAGGCGCACTGCCACCGCTGTCAGAGGACCGTTCGTGCTCCCGTGCTGCACGAGTGTCGTGCCGCACGAAGCGGGCTGACAGCGCGGAGTCGCGTCTGCGTGCGGCCTAACGGACCTCGCGTGTCACCGAGGTCACGTCGCGCAGCCGCTCGATCTTCGACAGGACCCGTGAGAGCTGCTGCAGGGAGTTGACCTTGAAGGTCGCCGAGATCGTGGCGCTGTTGTCGGCGTGGACCGCGACCGAGGCCGCCACGATGTTCACCTTGTCCTCCGCGACGACGTTGGTGACCTCGTTGAGAAGGCCCGGCCGATCGAGCGCCAGGATGCGCACGGTGATCGGGTAGGTCTGCTCGCCGGCGATCTCCCACTCGACGTTGATGAGGCGCTCGATGTCGCGCTCCGACAGCACCGACGGGCACGACGCGCGGTGGACGGTCACACCCTTGCCGCGCGTCACGTAGCCGGTGATCTCGTCGCCGGGGATCGGCGAGCAGCATTTCGCGAACCGGACGAGCAGGTCGCCGACCCCCTTCACCTTGACCCCGACCGTGGATGGCGCCGCCGGCGGAGCCTGCTCCGGCAACGTGATGGCCGCGTCGTCGTGGATTTCCAGCTTCGAGACGACCGACGCGGGCGAGATCGCCCCATAGCCGATCGCCGCGTAGAAATCGTCCAGCTCACGGAAGCGGTGCTGCTGCGCGAGCTCCCCCAGCTTGTCGGGCGGCAGCGAGCTCAGCGTCTCGTGCGCCAGGCGGCGCAGCTCGCGGTCGAGCAGCTCCTTGCCCTGGGTGATGTTCTCGTCGCGCTGCTGGCGCTTGAACCAGGCGCGGATCTTCTCCTTGGCGTGGCTCGTCCGGACGATATTCAGCCAGTCGCGCGACGGGCCGTGCGCCGCCTTGGTGGTGATCACCTCCACGATGTCGCCGTTGCGCAGCTTGTGGTCGAGCGGCACCAGCCGGTTGTTGACCTTGGTGCCGATGCAGCGGTGCCCGACATCGGTGTGGATGCGGTACGCGAAGTCGAGCGCGGTCGCGCCCGCGGGCATGTCCTTGACGTCGCCCTTCGGGGTGAACACGAAGACCTGGTCCTGGAAGACGTCGAGCTTGAGCCCCTCGACGAACTCGGTCGCGTCGGCCACTTCCCGCTGCCAGTCGATCAGCTGCCGCACCCAGGCGAGCTTCTCGTCGTAGCGACGATCCGCGCGGCTTCCCTCCTTGTAATGCCAGTGCGCCGCGATGCCGGCCTCGGCCACGTCGTGCATCTGCTGCGTCCGGATCTGGATCTCGACCGGCTTCGCCTCGGGACCGATCACCGCGGTGTGCAGCGACTGGTACATGTTCGCCTTCGGCATGGCGATGTAGTCGTCGAACTGGCCCGGGATCGGACGCCAGAGGGAATGGACGACGCCGAGGGCGGCGTAGCAGTCCTTGACCTCCTCCACCTGCACGCGGATGGCGTGCAGGTCGTAGATCTCGCCGAAGTCGGCGCCCTTGCGCTCCATCTTCTTCGCGATGCTGTACAGGTGCTTCGGACGGCCGGAGATCTCGGCCTTGATGCCGACCTTGCCGAGCTCCTTGCGCAGGATCCCGATCGTCTTGTTGACGAAGCTCTCGCGGGCGCGGCGGCGGTCGGCGAGCATCGCGACCAGCTGACGGTAGTTCTCCGGCTCGAGGAACTTGAAGGCGAGGTCCTCGAGCTCCCACTTGATCTGCCACATCCCCAGCCGATGCGCCAGCGGGGCGTAGATCTCCATCGTCTGGCGCGCGATGCGCACCTGCTTGTCGGCGCTCAGATGCTGCAGCGTCCGCATGTTGTGGAGGCGGTCGGCGAGCTTGATGATGACGACCCGGACGTCCTCGGCCATCGCCAGGAACATCTTTCGGATGTTCTCGGCCTGCTGCTCCTCCATCGATCGCGCGGAGCCGAATTTCGACAGCTTGGTCACGCCGTCGACCAGGCGGGCGACTTCCCGCCCGAACCGCTTCTCGATGTCCGGGATCGCCAGGTCGGTGTCCTCCGGCACGTCGTGGAGCAGCGCGGCGGCGATGGTCTCGGCATCCATCTGCAGGCTCGCGAGGTAATGGGCGACCTCGACCGGATGGCTGATGTACGGCTCGCCCGATGCCCGGAGCTGGCCCTCGTGCGCGGCAGCTGCCACCTCGTGCGCGCGCTGGACCAGGCCGACGTTGAAATTCGGCCGTTGACGCGTCGCCTCGACGATGACGTCCTCGATGGAATGCGCCCCGGGCTCAGGCGGGCCATTTCCGGTGATGCGCTGCACCACGGCGGCCGGCGCAGCTCGGAGGCGTGCCAGCTGGTTCATTGGATCGGCGATCGTAGCACCAGACCGATGCCCGGGCCGGTCCGCGATCGGGTGCTCAGGCCGGGCGTGGCAGCGGGCTCCGGCTGCGGGTGGCAACGACCAAGCCGGGCACGACCGCCAGCCCCGCCCCGATGAGCGCCAGCCCGGGATAGCCGAGCACGGCGAGGAGGGGACCCGCGGCCAGGCTCGATCCCGCCGAGGTCGTCCAGATGATCCCGTCGACCGCTCCCTGGACCCGAGCTCGATCGGCGAGGCGGAGCCGCCCGGAGAGGAGCGAGGATCCGGCAACGAACGCGAGGTTCCAGCCGAACCCGAGCAGGAAGAGCGCGACGAACAGGACGCCCACCCCGTCGGACGGGGCGAGGGCGGCCAGCAGCGCGGCAACGACCAGGAGGGAGAAGCCGGCGAGGATGACGGGCATGCTGCCGTAGCGGTCGGTCAGGCGCCCCGAGATGGGTGCCAATGCGAACATGCCCAGGGTGTGGGCGCTCAGCACCAGCCCGACCACCCCGAGGCCGTGTCCGTGCGCGGTCAGGTGCAGCGGCGTCATGGTCATCACCATCGTCATGACCACCTGCGCCGCCGCGAGGGCGAGCAGCGCGGTGCCCACTCCGGGCGTGCCGAGAAGATCACGCAGCGGGACGCCGGTCGCGCCCGGGTCGACCGTATCGCTGGCCTCCGGCTCATCCGCCAGGGATGCGGGATCGGGGCGCAGGAGGGCGAAGGCCAGCAGCGCGCCGGCGAGCATCACGCCCGCAGTGACGAGATAGGTGCCGGCGAGCGGCGGAAGCTTGACCACGCCAGCCAGCGATCCGGCAGGCGCGATCAGGTTCGGGCCGATCACCGCGCCGATCGTGCTCCCCCAGATCACGCCACCCACCGCCGACGCGCGCCGCGCGGCCGGGTACAGGTCGCCGCCGACGTAGCGCGCCAGCTGGCCTGCGGCGTTCGCTCCGCCGAGCACGAACGTCCCGAGAATGAGGATCAGGATCGAGGAGAGGCCGACCCCGAGCATCGCGACCAGCGCGCCGCCGGCCCCCACCGTTGAGCCCAGCACCAGCGCAGCGCGCCGGCCGCGGCGGACGCTCACCGTGGAGAGCAGGGTGGCTCCCGCGGCGGTTCCCAGCACCGCAACGGCCGATGGAATGCCAGCCCAGATCGGCGACCCACCGAGGTCCCTCGCGGCAAGCGTGCCCACCGTGGTCGCCGCAATCCAACCGGTCGAGCCGAGCGCCACCCCGGCGAAGAGGACGCGCACCGTCCGGGCGCGAAGCCAATCAAGGGTCGTGGCGTCCATCGCTCAGTCGGTGGTATCACCGACGGGCGGCGCGGCTCCGCGGCCGGAGAGGCGCAGGCGCGCTCGCTGTGCGAGACCGTACGCGGGCACAGCAAGGCGGAGCACGGCATCGGCAGACGCACGGAGTGGGAGGTCTCGCGCGCCAACGTACTCGACCTCGCGCCCTCCAAAGCCCTCCTTGAAGTGGCGGATGCCGCCGGTCGCCAGGCCCCACATGTCGTAGATGGCGAACCCTTCGGCCGCGAAGTCGGAGATCGCTGCCCACTTCAGGAAGTAATTCGCTCGCGAGTCGGCTCCGGGGTCCGTCATCCCGCCGTATGACTCGACCGCCCGGTCACCGCAGGTGAAATGGAAGATCGTCGCCACCCGCTCGCCATTCAGAACCGCAAAGGAGAGGCGGCAACGCCCGGCGGGCGCGAAGATCGACCAGACACGCTCGTAGTACTCCGGCACGCGTGCAACGAAGCCCGCCCGATCCGCGGTGTGGCGATAGATCCGGTTGAAGTCCGCCAGCGCGGCGCGGGCAGCGGCGGGCGGCGTGCTGACGTCGAACCGCTCGATGCTGACCCCCGCGCGCTCCGCCTTGCTGACGTACTGCCGGTGCTTGCGCTTGAGACCGGCCCGCAGCTGCTCCTCTCCCACCGCGAGGTCGATCACCCGCGTCGTGGGCGGCTGCACCTTCTCGGCGGCGCGCCACGGTCGACTGAGCAGGCCCGCGCCGTACGGATCCGTCGGCGCGGTCTCCGGATCGGCCCGCACCGTCGCGATCCGCTCCCGGCGACCGAGGCTTCGCAGCGCGGCGACGAGCGCGTCGCGGACGGCCGGCTCGTCGAGCGCACCGATCGGGCCGCGCGGCACGTAGGCGAGGTTCCAGCCGACGAGCGGCAGCCCACGCAGGAGCAGCTGCGCGCCCGCGAGCGGCTGGTCCTGTGACGGTCCGACCGCCAGGCGCACCGGGCGCCAGCCCGCGGCCGCGCGCAGCTCGCCCCACTCCCAGAGCTGGGTGAACGCGTGATACGGCGCGCGCTCCACGAAACCATTCCAGGCATGCGGGTCGACGACGCGCCAGGCGCGCAGCTCAGCCACTCCGCCCCCAGCCCGCCGCATGGAGCGCGGCCCGCGCAACCTCCGCCTCGTCCCACCAGCGGGACTCGGTCCCGTAGATGATCGAGTGCTCATGGCCCTTTCCGGCCAGCAGAATCACGTCGCCCTCCCCCGCGAGCATGACCGCACGGGCGATCGCTGCGCGCCGATCGTCGATGACGAGCAGGTTCTCGCCGTCGCGCGCGCCCGCCTCGCGCGCGCCCTGCGCGATCTGCTCGTTGATGGCGCGCGCGTCCTCGAGGCGTGGATCCTCGTCCGTCACCACGACCGCGTCGGCGAGCTCGGCGGCGACGCGGCCCATGGCCGGCCGCTTGGTTGGGTCGCGCTCCCCCGCGGATCCGAAGACGACGATCAGCCGGCCGCGGGTCACCGGACGCAGCATGGAGAGCACCTTGCGCAGCGAGTCGGCGGTGTGGGCATAGTCGACGACGAGTGCAAACGGCTGGCCCACGTCGACCGCCTGCATGCGACCGGGGACCCCGGAGCTCTCGCCAAGCGCATTCGCGGCAACCGCCAGGTCGACCCCTTCCACCTCCGCCAGTGCCAGCGCAGCCAGCGCGTTGTAGACGTTGAAGCGACCCGGCATCGGCAGGCTGACAGTGCCTCGCCAGGAGCGGAGCCGTCAGCTCGAATCGGCTGCCGGCGGCGTCCGCCACCACGTCGTGCGCGCGGAGATCCGCATCGGCTTCGATGGCGTAGGTCACGACCCTCCCGGCCGCCCGATCACGGAAATAGCGAAAGGACGCATCGTCCGCGTTCAGGATCGCGAGGGGAGCCTCCTGCACGAGAAGGGCCTTCGCCTCGCGGTACGCCTCGAGCGTGCCGTGGAACTCCAGGTGCTCGCTGGTCACGGTGGTCACGATGCCGACCTTGAAACGGCAGTTTCGCGTTCGCTCCAGCGCAAGCCCGTGGGAGGTGGCCTCCATGACGACGCTGTCGTTGCCGGCGGCAAGCATGCGGGCCATCGCCTCCTGGAGCTCGAGTGCCTCCGGGGTCGTGTTGCGCTCCTCGTTGGGGATGAGCTCGTCGCCGATGCGCAACGCGACCGTCCCGATCAGCCCCGGCCGACGACCCGCCGCGCGCAGCACCTGCATGGCGAGAAAGCCGGTCGTCGTCTTGCCGTCGGTGCCCGTCACGCCGATCACCTCGAGGCTCTGGCTCGGGCGGCCGAACCATGCGTCGGCGGCGTCCGCGAGCGCACGCCGCGTGCGGTCGACGATCAGCTGCGGGACAGCGACGCCGGTCAGCTCGCGATCGGTCACCACGGCGGTGGCTCCCCGCTGGACAGCCTCCGGCACGAAGTCGTGGCCGTCGACGTGGACCCCCGGCACGGCGAAGAAGACGCTCCCCGGCCCCACCAGCCGCGAGTCGTAGGCAAGGGCGGCCACCTCGCCGACTGGCAGGCCCAGCACCCGCTCGGGACCGATGACGTCCGCCAGCTCGCCGAGCCCCATCCCTCGCTCGCTCATCGCAGGCCGCCGGACAGCCGGGTGACGGCCCGACGCATGATGGAAGCGGCCTCGCGCAGCCGATACACGTTCGGGTCGATCACGAGGTCCCAGCTGCCGGCCCATACCACCTCGCGGCCGCCGAATCCCTTCTTGAAGAGACCGACGCCGTGCCACGGGTGCTGCGGACCGGAACCGCTGGGAGCGATGCCCCACAGGTCATGCTGCCGAGCTCCGCGGTCTCGCGCGAGACGCATCATCTGCCACTGCAGTGCGTACGACGCGAAGCGCTTCGGCTCACCGGCGGCCTCGCGCCGAGAGCCGCTGAAGAGGTAGAAGGACCGATCCCCTTCGATCACGACCATGCCGGAGGCGAGCAGCTCGTCACCGAGCATCGCCTCCAGGATGTGCGCCCTGCCGGCCCCTGCGAGCGCGGACCATGCCGTTCGATAGCGCTGCAGCGGAGGCAACGCGAAGCCGGCACGTTGCTGTGTCGTCTCCACGAGCTGATGCAGCGCTCCGATGGCGCCGAGATCCGCTGCCTCGCTGACCACGCGGACCACGACCCCGTCGCGCTCCGCGCGCCGCACCGAGTAGCGGGTGTCCTTGTCGAACGACGCGAGCAGGGTCTCATCCTCGGCGAGCTCCACGATCCGCGTCTGTCCCACCTGCAGCGTGCCCGACGTGCGGCGCAGGCCCTGCCCGCTCGAATGCGGCCAGCTCTGGCGCGCCCACCGCGATGCGGGGCTCGATCTTGACCGCGATGGCACGTTCTCGACGGCCAGCCTCGCGCAGGCCAGCCAGCGTCGCCGCTACGACGTCGCGGGCCTCCTCGGCGCCGTAGTCGAGCACCGGACCATGCGGCACGTACCAGAAGCTGCGGCCGGCCGCGAGCGGGCGTGCCTGCGCCGCGACGATGGCGACCGGCCTGTCGTCCCGGCTGACGATGAAGCGGCGCTGCGGCTGACCATCAAGATCGGCGACCGAGGCCCAGGTCCAGTCGTGCAGAAAGTCGCCGGAGGTGTGCTGCTCGAGGACGGCCTGCCAGTCGTCGCGATCCGCATCGGTGGCCGGTCGAAAGGCGAGTGGCGCCCTCACCGTGGCGTGCGGCCGGCGCGCGGATGCGCCGAGCGGTAGGCATCGCGAACGGCCGCGTCAGACAGGTGCGTGTAGATCTGCGTCGTCTGCAGGTTGACGTGGCCGAGAAGCTCCTGGACGCTGCGCAGATCGGCGCCGCCCTCCAGCAGATGGGTCGCGAACGAGTGCCGCAGCGTGTGCGGCGAGGCCCCGGCGGGGACGCCGCTGCGTACCACCCAGCGATCGACGACCGCGCGGGCCCCGCGCGCGCTCAGTGGATTGCCGCGGGCGTTCAGGAAGAGGGCCGTGGGCGTGCCCGCGATCAGGAGCGGCCGGGCCGTCTCAAGGTATGCGCGCAGCGCTCGCTCCGCGTGCTGGCCGAAGAGCAGCTCGCGCTCCTTTGCTCCCTTGCCGATCACCCGCAGCCGGCGCCGGGCGAGATCGAGACGCTCGAGGGTGAGGCCCGCGAGCTCGCTGATCCGCATGCCGGTCGCGTACAGGAGCTCGAGGATCGCGGCGTCGCGACGCGCCAGGGCGTCGGCGTGCAGATTGGACGTCGGTCCGCGGCGCGGCGCATCGACGAGCCGCCCGGCATCTTCGACCGACAGCACGCGGGGCAGGCGCGTCGCGCGCTTCGGCGACCGCACGCCGGTGAGTGGGTCCGCGGCTATCCAGCCCTGCCGCGCGGCATGGCGATAGAAGGAGCGAGCCGCGGCGAGGTGAGTGGCCACCGTGCTTGGCGCCAGCTGGCGGTCCGCCAGCTCGCCGAGGTAGGCGCGCACCGCGGCTCGATCCGGGTTGCGCCAATCATCCCCGCGACGAGCCAGGAATTCGAGGAACTCCGTGACGTGGCGCCGATACTCGATGACCGTGCCCGGCGAGGCGTTGCGTCCCTTCAGATGCGCCAGAAACCGCTCCCGAGCCTGGGCGGCTCCGCCCACCCCTGCAGGCCCGCGGTCAGTCACCGCCGCCACCGCCGCCGGCGGCGACGGGTTCGCGGTCGGTACGTTCGCCCTGCTCGACGGGGTCGGAGGTCCCCTGGACAGTCGGCCGGGTCCAGCTCGAGTAGTCGCAGTCGGGATAGCGATCGCATCCCCAGAAGTTGCGGCCCCGCCGGCTGCGCTTGGTGACGACCGTCCCCTCACCGCATTGCGGGCACGTGCCAAAGCGCTCCGCCGCGGGGGCCGCCCCCTTCTTGATGTACTTGCACTCCGGGTAGCGGTCGCAGCCGACGAACGGCCCGAACCGGCCCCGTTTGGCAGCCAGGTGCCCAATCTCGCACAGCGGGCAGAGCTCGCCGACTCCGGGCAGGTCGGTGGCTTCGGCCTCCTCGCCCGGAAGCGGCTGGGTGTACTTGCATTCGGGGTAGCCGCTGCACCCCAGGAACCAGCCGTTGCGCCCGAAGCGCTTCATCAGCAGGTGCCCGGAGATCGGGCACACGATGTCGGTCATCTCGACCTGTTTCGCGATCTTCTCGCGCCCTTCGCTGATCTTCACCGCGAAGGGCTCGTAGAAGCCTCGCACCACCGGCACCCAGTCGACGTTGCCGGCGGCGACCTCGTCGAGCTGCTCCTCCATGCGCGCCGTGAACTCCACGTCCACGACCTCGGGAAAATGCTCGACCAGCAGATCAGTCACCCGGAACGCGGATTCGGTCGGGAAGAGCCGCCGTTCCTTCGTCTCGACGTACCCGCGCTGGCGGATCGTCTCGAGGGTCGGGGCATACGTCGACGGGCGACCGATGCCGTGCTCCTCGAGAGCCCGGATGAGCGTCGCCTCGCTGTAGCGCGGGGGCGGCTGGGTGAAGTGCTGTTCCGCCAGGAGATCGGCGAGGTCGAGCGGCTCGCCCTCGCCGAGGTCGGGAAGGACGACAAGGCGTTCGTCCTCCTCGTCGTCACGGCCCTCGACGTACACCGCCTGGTAACCGTCGAACGTGCGCCGGCTGGCGCCCGCGTGCAGGGTGTAGCGTCCGGCTTCGACGTCGACCCCGACCAGGCTCGAAGCGCGCCGGCGCCATCTGGCTCGCGATCGCGCGGCGCCAGATCAGCTCGTAGAGCCGGTATTCCTCGGGCTTCAGGTGTTTGCGGATCGATTCCGGGGTCCGGGCGAAGCTGCTCGGCCGAATCGCCTCGTGCGCCTCCTGCGCTCCTCGGGTACGGGTGCGGTAGGCGTTGGCCCGTTTTGGCACGAAGTCGGCGCCAAACCGCTTCCCGATCAGGTCGCGTGCCTCGGCGACGGCTCCGCTCGAGATCGCGACCGAGTCGGTCCGCATGTAGGTGATGAGGCCGACTGCCCGTCGGGCAGCTGGATGCCTTCGTAGAGCCGCTGCGCCGAGCTCATCGTGCGCCGCGCGCTGAAGCCGAGCTTGCGCGAGGCCTCCTGCTGCAGGGTGCTTGTCGTGAAGGGCGGCGGCGCATTGCGCTTGCGCTCGCTGGTCGTGACCTTGGCCACGCGGTACTCCGCGGCGCGCAGCCCGGCCTCGTGCTCGCGCGCTTCGGCCTCGGAGCCGATGCGTGCCTTCTCGCCATCGATCCGGGTCAGCTCCGCGCTGAATGAACCCGTGGCGCCGCGCCGATTCAGCAGTGCGGCGAGGCTCCAGTACTCCTCGGCGTTGAACGCGTCGATCTCCCGCTCGCGCTCCACCACGAGACGGACTGCGACGCTCTGCACCCGCCCGGCCGAGAGGCCGCGTCGAATCTTGCTGGCGACGAGCGGGCTCAGCTTGTACCCCACCAGGCGGTCGATCACCCGTCGCGCCTGCTGGGCGTTGACGAGGTCCAGGTTCAGTGCGCGCGGGTGGGCAAACGCCTCGTCGATCGCGGCCTTCGTGATCTCGCTGAAGGTCACACGCCGGATCCTGTCATCGGTCAGTCCAGCGTGCTCGGCGATATGCCAGGCGATCGACTCGCCCTCGCGGTCGAGGTCAGTGGCGAGCCAGATCAGCGCGGCTTTATGGGCCTCATCGGTCAGGCGGTCGAGCTCCTTGCGTCGCTCCTTGAGAGGCTCGTAGCGGGGCTCGAAGCTCCCGTCGACGTCCACGCCGAGGCTGCGCTTGGGCAGGTCGCGGACATGGCCGTACGAGGCAAGAACCCGATATCCGGCCCCCAGGTAGCGCTCGATGGTGCGGGCCTTGGCGGGAGACTCGACGATTACGAGGTTCCCGCCGGCGTGCTTTGTGCGTGGCATGGGTGACCGAGTGTAGCATCCGACCCGGTCGGAACCCCTCTGCCGATCAAGCCACCGCCGTCGCCGACGAGGTGGCCGATCGGCGGCAGAAGCCTCAGTCGACGAAGTCCCACACGATGACGATCGCGGTTCCGACCTGCGCAATGCCCACTCCGACGCGGCGGAAACGCGGGTCGAGGATGTTCGCGATGTGGTTCCACTGGCCCGGATATGGCTCGGCCATGAAGGCGGCGTGGCACCAGTCGAGCGTCGCACCGACCCCGATTCCGCTGTAGTAGCACTGGTTCTCGCCGGAGTAGGTGTACGAGATTCCGCCCGCCCGCAGCCGGGTGTCGCGCGTGCTCCCGTCGAGCCCGGTGTGGCTGAAGTAGCCGTTGGCCGCCTGGTCGTACGCATGCCCGTAGGCGACGGCGCTCACGCTCGCATCGAGGACCAGCGGGGCGAACCCGTAGGCCGCGCGCGCGGCGTTGATCTGGTTGAGCGCGTACCCCTGCATGCTCCCCGAGGGGGCCGGCCGCGGGACGGCAGGTGCCGGCGCGCGCTGGGTCGGCTGAGATGGTTGCACCGCGCACCGGCGCTGGCGCCTGCGGGATGACACCGGCCATCGTGAAGGACCAGGTCTGGGTGAAGGCATGCCCATCGGCATCGGTGGTCCCTTTTCCGAGCTTCACGACATAGGTGTGGCCGTCGGCGAACGCGACGTCTGGCGCAAGGCGCAGCTGCGTTCGATTCGCATTCCAGGTCAGCTCGCCTGACACGAGGCTCGCCGTCGTCGCGTCGGTGATGCTGAATGCCTTGTCGGTCGCCCGATCCGCCATCGGCTGGCTGAACCACATCTCGACCTGCTGGTCTTTCACCTTGCTCGCTCCTAGCCCGGGCCGGACCTTGACGAGCTGCGCGCCGGCACGCGTGATGAACGAGAAGTTCGTGTCGCCGCGCAGCGCGTTGCCGATCTGATCGTGGGCTCCGCGGAGGCTGATCGTGTACCGCTGGCCGCGTTCAAAGGCCTTGTCCGGGGTGAAGGTCAACCCGCGAGCGCTCCAGCTCAGCTTGCCGGCGACCTTGGGGCTGATGCTGAACCGGGCTGCCACGTCAGCGCGATCCATGGTTGCGCTGAAGCCAATCGTGATCCCGCTCCGCGCGCTGACGTCGGCAGCGGTCGCGTCCGGCGGATTGAGAGCGGGGCCGGTGTCAGCCGCCTCGAAGGCGACGAGTGGATCGTTCGGCTTCTGCTTCGGGAGGGCAGCGAGGCTTCGATCGTTCACCCCGGCAAGCTCGACGGCAAAATCGGTGATCGTTGGGGCAGTCTGGGTCGTGAAGCTGTAACGCTCTGCCCTGCGCAGGGGCCGCCCAGAGGTGGTGTGTGCCTGCGCCGGCACCACCACCAGGTAACGTTGGTCGGTACGCCAGCGCCTCGCCGCGCTGATCGTCAGCACACGGCCGTCGCTGCTCCAGGCAAACGTGGTCGGCTCGCTCGGAATGAGGGCCAGGCCACGTTCGACCGATGCGCGGTCCATCGAGGCCCCGAAGGTGATGGTGACCGGATGGTTCGTCTCGACGCCAGCACCCAGGTCCGCGGGTAGGAGCGAGGAGGGAACCGCCGGCGCGATCCCGGGACCTGCCTCGATCGGCTGGGCCTGGGAGACCGCGAGAATAGCGGTCAGCACGATCGTCGCTGCGACGACGCGTGCCACTACCGGGTTGACGTGCGCCACGCGGCGCAGCGGTAGAAGGAGGGCTGTCAGCGGCGCGCTGACGCTCGGCTTAGAACTCAATAGACTCCGACTCCTGCGGGGTTGGACCGCCCATGCGGGCGCGGGCAGGCTCAGGTAGTGGTGGCAGCATAGCCCATAGGTCATATGACTTGCACAGGGCGCGTTGCTCTGCTGCACCGCTAACTGCAGCGCACCCCACCTCACCGCTCCGCGAGGTGGCGCGCTGCGAGCGTGGCGTGGAACGTCGCGCCCCCATACGAGGTGGCGAGCTCGCGTGCCTCCAGCAGCGTGAGCGCGCCGGCCAGAGCTCCGGTGGGTAGCCCGATTCGGCCGATCAGCTCTTCGATGCTGCCGCTTCGGTCGAGCAGCGCAGCCAGCACCAGCCCCTCCGCCTCCGAGAGGTTGCCGACCACGTCATCGTCGCGCCGCCGGGCGCGCACCCCGACCTGCTGGAGCAGCGCGACGGCCGATGTAATGATCGCGGCGTCATGGTCTGCGATCAGCCGATTGCAGCCGCGGGAGCTTGCGGCGTCGATGGGTCCTGGTACGGCATACAGGTCGCGCCCCAGCTGGATCGCCGCGGCCGCGGTCAGGAGAGCCCCGGAACGGTCGGGCGCCTCGACCACTACCACGGCCGACACGAGCGCGGCGATCAGCCGATTGCGGCGCGCGAAGTCCGGCCTGCCGATGATGCGGCCGGTCGGCAGCTCGCTGACCAGCACCCCACCCGTCTCCTGCAACTTTGCCGCGAGGGTCACGTGCCTCGGCGGGTAGATGGCGCCGAGTGGCGATGGCAGCACCGCCGCGCTCCGGCCTCCGGCATCGATCGCGGCGGCGTGAGCCTGGCCATCGATCCCGAGCGCCAATCCCGAAACGACCGTCACCCCAGCCCGCGCAAGCTCGTC
This sequence comes from uncultured Chloroflexia bacterium, assembly GCA_963799675.1. GTDB lineage: Bacteria > Chloroflexota > Limnocylindria > QHBO01 > QHBO01 > JALYSK01. The sequence goes on along the minus strand of CAWCXQ010000003.1, from coordinate 364,196 downwards.
CGCGATCTCGCTGGTGCACGCCCGTCCGTATCCGCTCGCCCGACGCGTGCCGACGATCGCCACACACGGGGCATCGAGGCAGGCAAGGTCCCCTGCGACGTGGAGCACGGGCGGGCGAGGGTCGCACTGCTCGAGCGAGGCCGGATACTCCGCGTCCATGCTCGTGACCACCCGGCCCCCTGCCTGAGCGGTCGCGGACTCGATCGCGGATGCGATCGCCGGCGCGCTCTCGCGTCGGGCGCGGCGCCAGGCGGCAGCCGCCTCGGCCGCGACCCAGGGCAGCTCCCCGAGGGCGGCTGGCCCCGCGCGCCAGGCGGCGCGAGCGCTGCCGTGGCGAGCGACGAGACGCCCGAAGGTCACGGGTCCGATCCCCGGAACGCTTCCCAGGGCGATCCAGTACGGTCGATCCGCCTCGGGATCCCTGGTCTCCGGAGGCGGCGCGAGTCCCGACGGCCCCGGCCATGGGAGCAGCTCCGCGCCACGCTCGGGCGCCGGACCGCCCGGCCCGGCTCGACCGACTCCGATCACGCGATCGCCTCCGGCCGATAGCGCAGGCCCTCGTCGAGATCGAGCTCGGTCACGACGTCGCGGCGTTCCAGGTCCGCGATCGTCCGCGCCAGCCGGGCAGCACGATGCAGGCGTCGAGGCGAGAGTCCGAAGCGCCGCGCGCGCTGTGCAAGGAGCGAGACGAGCGGCGGTTCGAAGCCGAAGGCAGGCCCGATCTGGGCGGGGCTCAGCTCGGCATTCGGGCCGCCCTGCCGCTCGAGCTGCCGTCGCCAGGCGGCTGCGATGCGCCCAGCCACGACCGCGCTCGGCTCGGCCCCATCCTGCCCACCTTCAATGCGCGCCGGCTCCTCCATCAGGACGAGCAGATCGAGTCGATCGCGCAACGGGCCGGACAACCGGCTCGCATACCGCCTGGCGCTCGACGGCTCGCAGACGCACGTCCGAGTCACCGTGCCGAGCCAGCCACATGGGCAGGGGTTGAACGCGGCGAAGAGCATGAAGCGCGCGGGCATGGTCAGGACCCCGTCGACGCGGGCGATCGTGACCTGTCCGGACTCGAGCGGCTGCCGCAGGGCGTCCAGCGCATCTGCCCGGAAGTGAAGCGTCTCGTCGAGGAAGAGCACGCCGCGGTGGGCCAGGCTGGCCTCGCCCGGACGCACTCGTGGCCCTCCCCCAACGAGTGCCTGGGTCGAGACGGTATGGTGCGGCGCGCGGAACGGACGCTGCCGGATCAACGGCGCGCGACGGTCGGTAAGCCCGGCGACGGAGTAGATCCGGCTCACCTCGATCGCCTCGGCGTCGTCGAGCGCCGGCAGCAGTCCCGCCGCCGCGCGCAGGATGAGCGTCTTGCCGATCCCCGGCGGGCCGCTGAGGGCAAGGCTGTGCCGCCCCGCGATCGCGATCTCGAGCGCCCGCCGTGCGAGATGCTGCCCGGTCACCTCCGAAAGGTCGGGCGCGTCGACGGCCGACGCCGCTGGGAGCGGCGTGTGCGCCGATGGCTCGAGCTGCCGCACGCCGGACAGGTGGGCGACGACGTCACCCAACGAGCGGGCTGCAAAGACCGCGCACCCCGGCGACTGATGCCGCCTCCGCCTGGTTGGCGAGCGGCACCACGACAGCGCCGATCTGGGCATCGCGCGCCGCGGCGACCAGCGCCATGGCGCCGGCCACCGCCTGCAACCCGCCATCCAGCGCAAGCTCGCCCAGCAACGCCACGTCGTCCAGGGTCAGCGACACGTTTGGCAGCTGCCCCGAGGCTGACAGGATTCCGATCGCGATCGCGAGGTCGTAGCCCGTCCCCTCCTTCGGCAGGTCGGCCGGGGCAAGGTTCACGGTGATGCGGCGTGCCGGAAGCTCGAACCCGCTGTTGCGCAACGCGCTGCGAACCCGTTCGCGCGCCTCCTGCACCGCGCTCCCGGCCAGGCCCACGATCGGTCATGCCGGGAAGGCCAAAGGCGACGTCGACCTCGACGCGTACGGGGAGACCCTCGACCCCGAGCAGCGAGGCGCTCACCGTTCGGGCCAGCATGCGCAACCCCATGGCGGGAGGCGTGGGCTGGTGGCAGAGCGCCGGTCGCTCGCCTGCTCGCCTCCCAAACTCCGGCGGCGACCGGCAAGCCGAGGTTAGCGGGCGGGTCCTTATCGAGGGCTTAGCGGCGGCTTACTCGCCGGGAGATCAGCTCCGGGCGGCCGCGGGCTCGGCCGCGAACTCGCGATCGACCTCGCGTGCAAAGGCAACCACGCTCAGCCCCAGCAGCCCGTCCGGGCCGGCTCGACATGAAGGGCTCGCCGGAGTTGAGGGCACCAATCGCCCCGCGGTACTCGTTGATCACCTGGTAGTCGATCTTGCGCCCGAGCGCCGACTCCGCATTACGGATGTTGATCCCGGTGTACGCGTTGGATCGGTTCAGGACGAGCTGCACCTTGCTGCGCTCGTAGCCGAGGCTGTCCATCGTTTCGAGCACGAGCCGCACGTTCTTCAGGCACGACAGGTCGGCGGTCATGATCACGAAGATCAGGTCGGCTTCATCGAACAGCTGGAGGTTGAAGTCGTCGATCGTCTTCGCCATGTCGACCAGGGTGTAGTCATAGGCCTTGCGCAGGAGGTTCAGCAGGTTCGTCAGCGAGCCGGGATCGTTGCGCTGCCGCTCGACCACGATGTCGGCATCGGCTGGGGAGGGGGGTGCGAGCAGCAGCTCGATCCCGGACCGATGCTTGACCATCAGCCGCTTGAGGAGGTCGGCATCGAGATCGGCCTCGGTGATCGCGTTCACCATCGAGGCGCTGTCGAGCCCGAGGTCCATGAAGACGCGGTGGTCGCCGAACTGGAGGTTGGCGTCGATCAGTGCCGTGCGTCGCTTCAGGTCCTGGGCGAGGGCGATGGCGGTGTTGATCGCGATGGTGGTCGTGCCGACCCCGCCCTTCGCTCCGTAGAAGAGGCACAGCCGCCCGAGCGCGTTCGCCTCGCTGCTGCGCGTCGCCGCACCGCCGCCTCCGCTACGCGCCAGGAGCGCCTTGATGCGCGCGATCAGCTCGAGCGGGTGGAACGGCTTGACGATGTCGTCGTCGGCCCCGGCGCGCAGGCCCTTCACCCGCTGCTCCACGTCCGCCTCGGAGGTGAGCATGATGATCGGCACGTGGACGCCGCTCTCGGCGGCCCGAATCTGCTGCGTGGCAGCGTAGCCATCGAGGCGCGGCATCGCGACGTCCATCAGGATCAGGTCGGGCGACTCCGTCTTCGCCATCTCGACCCCGGCCGCTCCATCGGACGCGACGACGACCTCGTATCCCTCCTGCTTGAGGGTGAATACCAGGACCCGTTGGATATTCAGGTCATCGTCGACGACCAGGACCTTGGTGGCAGCCATGCAGTCCCCCGGAGGGTGAGGAAGTCCGCGCGATTATAGATGCTGGGGCCTGGCCTCAGGCCGCCTCGAGATGCCGCTCCAGGAAGCTCGAGGACCCGCCGCTCGTACTCCGCTCCGGCCACCGTGTAGGCGGCGGCGTGCTCCGCCCCGGGCACGAGGAAGAGCTCCTTGGGCTCGCGTGCGGCCGCGTACAGACGCAGCGACTGGGTGTGGTGGATGAGGCTGTCCTCGCGTGGGGCGATCAGCAGCAGCCCGCGCGGGGCGATCCGCGCCGACGCGCTCGATCGGCGACAGGAGACGCCGCCGCGCGCGTATCGAGCCCGCGGCCACGATCGCCCAGGAGCCGAGCTCCGCCAGCGGATAGCCGCTCGCCCGCAGGCGGCTGGCGATCGGGTGACGCAGCTCCGCGTACGCCGCATCGGCCACCACGGCCGCCACCGGCAGATCGGGGGCAGCCAGGATGGCGATGGCGGCGCCCATGCTGATCCCCATCAGGGCCAGCGGGCCGAGGCCGCGCGACTCGGCGAAGCGGACCGCCGCGGCGACATCCGCGCGCTCGCGGGTGCCAAGCGTGATCATCGACGCGTCGCTCGTGCCGTGGCCGCGGAAATCGAACTGCAGGACGTGGTAGCGCCGCTGCAGCCATGGAACGAAGAACGCGAGCTCGGGCAGCCGGTGGCCGCTGAAGCCGTGCATCAGGATCACGGCCGCGCGGGTCTCGCGCGCGGCGGGCACCAGCCAGCCGCCAAGCGTCACGCCGTCATCGGTCTTGAATCGCACGTCCTCGTAGTCCAGGCCAAGGTCGGCCGGCGTCGACGGACCGCCCTCCGCGTCGGGCACGAACGGGCGGACCTCCGGCTGGACGAGGAGGCGCGAGCCGCGCAGCGCGACGTAGCCCAGGTAGCCGCCCGTGATCCCACCCAGGACCCTGCCGATCAGGGTGAGAACGCGGCGGGGCTGGCTCACGGCTCGGGCTGGGAGCCTCCAGCGTCGCCTTCCGTTGCCTGGCGCACGACGCGCATGGCGCTCGAAAGCGGGCGAGTGAGCTCGGAGAGCTCCATTGGCACGATCCACTTCGTCGAGTCGCCGGCCGCAAGGGCCTTGAGCGCCTCGAGATATTGAAGCGCCATCGTCTTCTCGTCGATCCCGCGCGCGGCGCCGAAGATCGTCTGCAGGGCATTGCTGAATCCTTCGGCGCGAAGGATCTGTGCCTGCCGCTCACCCTCGGCACGGAGGATGGCGCTCTGCTTGTCGCCCTCCGCCACGTTGATGGTGGCCTGCCGCGTGCCTTCCGACTCGGTGATGTTGGCGCGCCGATTGCGCTCGGCGCTCATCTGGCGGTTCATCGCCTCCTGGATGTCGCGCGGCGGCACGATCTCGCGGATCTCGACGTTGGTGATCTTCACGCCCCAGCGATGGGTCACCTCGTCCAGCTTCGAGCGCAGGACGTTGTTGATCTCCTCGCGCTTGGCGAGCACGTCGTCGAGCGGGATGTCGCCGATCACGGCACGCAGGGTCGTCGCGGCCAGCGCCTGCGATGCGCCGGTGAAGTCGACCACGGCGGTCACGGTCTCGAGTGGGTCGAAGACCTTGGAGTACACCAGGAAGTCGATGCTGATCGGCGCGTTGTCCTTCGTGATGCAGGTCTGCTGCGGCACCTCGAGAAAGCGCTCACGCAGGTCGACCTTGACCGCCTGCTGCACGAATGGGATGAGGAACACGATGCCCGGCCCGCGCGCCGCCCTGCAGCCGCCCGAAGAAGAAGACCACCAGGCGCTCGTACTCGCGCACGATGTGGACGATGCTGCTGAGCAGGAAGAGCAGGATCGCCAGGCCGACGACCAGGATGATCAGGCCGACCGGATCCTCAAACGTCATGGCTCGGGGCCTCCTCGGTAGTGGGTTCCACGATCAGCTCGAGGCCATCGACCTCGACGATGCGCACCGGGCTGCCTTCCGGAATCTGCGCATCCCGACTGCGTGCTGACCAGGATTCGCCGCCAGCATAGGCGATCCCCCGAGGTGCGATGAGCGTCTGGGCTGTGCCCAGAGCGCCAACCAGCGCGCTCATGGGGGCGATCGCCGGAGCCCGATGCCGCATCTGCAGCGCGGCCCGCACCAGCACCCAGAAGTACACGAGCGAGAGGGCGATGGCCGCCAGGATCAGGACCGGATGCACGCTGACCTGGACCGATTCGACACCGGGCTCGACGCCGGTGTACAGCGCGAAGGCGCCCAGCACAAAGGAGACGATCCCGCCCATCGTCAGCAGCCCATAGCTGGTGACGTTCAGCTCCAGGACGAAGAGGCCGATCCCCAGCAGGATGAGGAGCAGCCCTCCCACGTTCAGCGGCAGGCTGTTCGAGCCGACGAACGCGAGGATGAGGGCCATGGCACCCAGCGTCCCTGACAGGAAGTTCGGGTGGAAGAGCTCGGCGAGGATCCCGTAGAAGCCGATGGTGAACAGGATGAAGGCGATGTTCGGGTCGGAGAGCAGATGCAGGAACTGCTGGCCGAAGTTCATGTTGGCGTCGCGCACGGTCAGTCCGGCGAGCTTGGGGAGCGGCTGTCCGTCAAAGGTCAGCTGGCCGCCGTCTGGACGGGTCCCGTTGTCGACAGCGCCCAGCAGCTCGGCCGTATCGGCTGCCAGGAGGTCGACCACCGGTGGGGCTGAGCTTGACCGCCTCCGACGAGCTGATGCTGGCCGCCTCGCGCACCGCCCGCTCCGCCCAATCGGCGTTGCGGCCGTGATCGCTTGCGAGCTCGCGGATTCGCGCCACCGCGTCGTTCGTGATCTTCTTCGAGAGCGTATCGGGAAGGTCCTCACCGCCGGACCCGACGACCGATGCCGCCCCGATGTTGGTGCTCGGCGCCATGGCAGCAACGTCGCCCGCCAGCGTGACGAAGGTCGCGGCGCTTCCGGCGCGCGCCCCGTCGGGTGCCACGTAGGTGATCACGGGAACCTTGCTGGCGAGGATCGCCTTGATCATGCGGTCCATGCTCGTCAGCTCGCCGCCGGGCGAGTCGATCTGGATGATGACCGCTGCCGCACCGTCTTTGGCCGCCGCCACGAGGCCTTCCTCGATGTAGGCGGCGTTGACCTGGTCGATGATGCCGCTCAGCTTCAGCCGGTCGACGTGATCGCCGGCGGCCGTCGCGGGCGCGGCGAGAGCCGCCACGCCAAGCAGAAGGGCCACAGCGGTGATCGCTCGGGGCAATGCACCCATGCTCGCGAGTATAGGCGTGCGCCCGGGAGACGCCCCAGAACGGCTAAGGCGTGGCGGGGACCTCGCTCAGCAGCGCCCCCGCGACCAGCTGCGACCAGGTCTCCAGCCGATCCCGGGCGGCAAGCACCTCGCCAACGGGAACGAAGCGGCCGGCAAGCTTGTCGTGCTCCCTGACCGCCGCCGGGCGTCCCGCGGCATCGACCGTGAAGACGACTCCCAGATGCACGGCCCCCACGGGGTTCGAGTCATCGTTCAGAAGGCCGACCAGCCTGAACTCTGGCTCCCACGCGGCCGACAGCTCCTCCGCCCACTCGCGCCGCAGCCCGGCGAGCAGCGGATCCTCCCCGCCGTCGACGGGGTTCAGGTGCCCGCCGACGCCGATGCTCGCTTTGCCGTGGAGCCGCGCGTCGCCGCCCGCATCGGTCCGCTCCATCAGAAAGACGAACGCGCCATCGCGCAGGACGACATATGGGATCAGCTGCTTGAAGGCGGGGTCTCCCTCCGCGGTTGGCCGATCCAGATATCGACCATGGCGCTGGACCGCCTGGCGCAGGGCGGCGAGGTCATCGGCCGGGCGAACGCCGCTGAAATCGCAGCCGCCCGGCACCGAATCACGACGCAGCACCAGGACGCGCTCGGTCATCGAAACGAGTGTACCGAGTGCGTTGCAAGGTGGGCTGCAAGGTCGGCTGGCTATGGTCCGTGGACACCGGAGTCCACCGCACCGGTGCGCACCTCCCAGGGAGCGCGAAATGGCGGTGCGAGGGGGCACCGACGAGCCCCTTGGAACCATAGTCATGGCCCCCGGCTGGTACTAAGGTACCGCCCCACTAGGAATCGTTATCGATAGATCCAGGGGGTTGAGTCGCGTTCCGGGTCTTTGGTCCGCGACGCCATTCTCATGTCAAACGTGCCCGTCTTCCGTCGACTCGTTGACCGCGTCAGGGTCGCGCCGCGCGCAGTCGCTGGTCGAGTTCGCGCTCGTCCTGCCGCTCCTGCTGACCTTCATGGTCATGACGATCGATGCCGGTCGCCTCTATTTCGGCTGGGTCGCGCTCATCAATGCTTCACGGGTGGGTGCCAACTACGCCGCTGACAACGCGGATTGGAACTCAGGGACGAGAACGGCCTATAGGGGCCTGATCGACCAGGATGCCGCGGGTCGGAACTGCACAATGGCGACGCCGGCCGACCCGAAGTTCACGCGAAACGGGGTCGTCGTAGTGGATCCAGAGCTTGGAGATTACGCGGAGGTGAAATTGGCGTGCAATTTCGCCCCGATCACCCCCCTTGTCGGCCTGGTGCTGGGCCAGGCGCCCATCAAGCTCAGTGCCGTTTCGACGTTCCCTGTTCGAGATGGCTGTGCTAGCTGCCCGCCGCCGCCGCCAGCTCCCGATCCGGTGCCTCCCGCGTATTGCCGGCGGGTTCCAGACATGGCAGGTCTGTCCATGGCTGGCGCTCGACTGGCATGGCAATCCGCCGGGTTCTCCCTCGCTAAGTATCAGCCATCGCCCGGTTCAGACACGCGGACGGTCCAGGCTGTGGCGGTAAGCGAGAACGATCCAACCTCCAATTGCGGCACCTTGACGCCCGGCAGTTGGGCCATCTTCTCTTCGAGCGTCATTGCGACCATGGTTCCGGCTGATCCGGTGGTTCCCCCCTGCCGCACCGTCCCGAATCTCAAAGGCGTGACGGTGGCAACAGCGAGAACCTCGTGGACTGCCGCAGGATTCACGGGGCTATTCACGCCACCCGACCAAGGCGCCCTAGTCGTTACCGATCAGGTCACCAGCCCAACGGGCTCTACGCCTGGCGTGAGCTGCATATCGCCCGTCTCCGCCGTCACGGTCACCACGGGCGCGGCTTGGCCCGCACCGCCGCCCGCCCCCTGCAGGGTCCCGAACTTCACGGGCGTCAAGAAGAACAATGCCTCGTCGCTTTGGACCGCTGCCGGCTTCACCACGGCAAACATCGCCTATTCAGGACAGGGCAACTTCACCATCAGCAGGCAGTCGCTCGTTGGTGGTGACTACGTTGCGTGTCAGAGCTCCATCACGGTGTACAAGGACCCATGAGCCAGAAAGGTTCTCGGGGCCAGGCTCTCGTGGAATTCGCGCTAGTCGTGCCGCTGCTACTGGTCCTATTGGTCGGCACGATCGATTTCGGTCGCGCGGTCTTCGCCTACAACTCTGTTTCGAATGCGGCGCGAAGCGGCGCTCGCACAGCGATCGTCGACCAGACAGCAGGCGACGTGGAAGCCGCTGCCCGCGCGGAGGCTGTCGGCCTGGACCCACTCACCGTTACGGCGTCGTACGCCCACGCGGGAAGCGCCTGTGCCCCGATCAAGATTGGATGCATCGCCACCGTCCAGGTCCAGCATCAGTGGGTGCCCGCAACGCCGATCCTCGGCGGTGTGATCGGCCCCATCACGATCACCTCAACGTCCCAGATGCCAGTGGAGCACGTCACCCCATGAGCTCATTTGTCGAGACTCGGCCTGAAAAGGCCGCTCGCGGCCAGATCCTGGTCATTGTTGGTCTCGGGATGGTTGGATTAATCGCCATGGCCGGCTTGGTAATCGATGTTGGCTTCGCCTGGGCGGCCAATCGGGACGCCCAAAACGGGATCGATGCGGCGTCGCAAGCGGGCGCAATCGTGATCGTGCAAAACATGGCAGGCCCAACGAGCTGGACGGATGAACAGGTTCAGCAGGCCGTGGCGGCGGCGGCCGTAACCAATGGCGTAACGCTTGACGGTGCCGATTACACCGACTGGCAGGGAAACCCTCTCGTTCCACCGATAGGGGTGGGTTCCCTAACTCCGGGTATGCCCATCCCCGCAGGGGCCCAGGGCGTGCACGGGACTGGGAGCCGCGTCCATGACACGCTTCTGGCCCAAGTGATTGGGATCGATCGCCTCACGGTGTCAGCCCAGGCAACCGTGGTCGCTGGCCCTGCAAATGAGCCTTGTCCCACGACTGACGTCTGTGCATTCATACCGCTCACGTTCCCGACAACTATCGTCACGTGCGATGGCCAGAACAGGGCCGTCCCCACCACGACTCAGTGGGTCAAGAACACGCAATACATCATTCCGCTGTGCGGTAATAACCCGGGCAGCGTTGGCTGGCTCGACTGGGACCCGCCTAACGGCGGCACCAGCGAGCTCGCGACCGAAATCTGTGATCCGCACCCTCCCACTCTTGACCTGCCGAACTGGTTCGACGTGACTTCCACGGGCAACGTCAACTCCCCCAACGTCGAGAACTGCCTCAACAAATACGCCGGCGAACGCATCTTCATGCCAATGTTCGATGACACCTGTCGCGACAACCCTGGCGAAGGCAATGCGTGCACCAACCCCGCAGCAAGCGGTCAAAACCAGTGGTATCACTTTCCCTCGTATGCAGTATTCGAGCTAGCGTCTCCAAAGGGGGCCTTTATCAACGGGAACAACAAGGCACAATGCGAACAAAGCAACAATGGCGCGACGTCTTGCCTCATCGGGCGCTTTGTCGACAGCGTCAGCGGGGGCTCGGTCGGCCAGTATGATCCGAACGCGCCGCCTCGTATAAGCACGCAGTACGCGATCCAGCTGATCCACTGAGCTAGCTGGGCTGGAACGGGCCTTCCTTGGCGAGGCGGAGGCCCAGCTCCGCCGCTTCCCGCGGGTCGCGTGCGCGGTGCACCCGCGGACCGCCGAGCCGATGCTCTGACTCGACGCGCCAGGACGAGAGGGCGACGACATGCCGCCCCATCCGCAGGGCCAGGCCGATCTCCGAGAGCGTGCCGTGCCGTCCGCCCACCGCCACGACCGCATCCGCAGACGTGACGACGACGAGGTTGCGGGCCACGCCGAGACCCGTGGCGATGGGAATGGTGACGTACTCGTTCGCCTCGTCGGGGTCGGCCTCGGGGAGGATCCCGATCGTCACTCCCCCGGCGCCCGCGGCGCCCCGCGACGCGGCGCGCATGACCCCACCCAGCCCGCCGGTGATGACGGTGGCTCCGGATCGTGCGAGCAGCTGGCCAATCTCCTCCGCCCAGTCCAGCACCCGATGCGCCTCGGGACCCCGCGGGTCGCCGTCGCCGATGACGGCGACGTAGGGGACCCGGGTCGGCAGGCGCGGCTCAGACATGGACCGATACTCCCAGCCGGGCAGCGGCGAGCGGCTCGTAGTGAGCGGGCCCCTGCCCGAGGATGCTCCGATAGAGCACCAGCTCGTCGACCGCAAGCATCCCCGCTGGAGCGGAGATGAGCAAGTCGATCCTCGCGCGGGTCGCCCCGCGGGAGCGAGCCAGCGTCAGATGCGGCCGGAACGGCTGATCATCCGCGAGCCCGATCGCCGCCCGCACCGACGACGCTATGGCCGCCAGCCGCCCCTCTGGATCGGCGATCCCGTACCACGCGACCCGCGCCGCCCGAGACGACGGGAACCCGCCCAGGCCGCCCGTGGCCAGGCTGAACGGCGCGGAGCGTCCGGCCACGTCGGCGAGAGCATCGGCCAACCGTGGCACGCGGCCCGGATCGATGTCACCCAGGAAGGCGAGTGTTGCGTGCCAGCCCGATGGGTCACTCCAGCGCAGATCCTCGGCTGCCGGCGCTTCGCGCCACTCGGCGACCGCGGAGGAGAGTGCCGCTCGAAGGTCCTCGCCGATCGGCACGGCCACGAAGCAGCGCCAGCCGGTCATGGCTGCACCGGGGCGCTGAGGCGGACGTCGACGATCGGCAGCAGCTCGTCGAGCGAGTGGATGACCGGCAGGTCCGCCGGAAGGTCGTCGGCCTCGTGGCGGTCGTATCGGTCCATCAGCACTGCGTGGATCCCCAGCCGTTCCGCGCCGTGGACGTCCGCGTCGAGGTGGTCACCCACGTGGATCGCCTCCCACGGTCGAACCTGCGCCTTCTCAAGCGCCTCTTCGAAGATGCGGGGATGCGGCTTTTCGAAGCCGACCCGCGCAGACGCGGTGATGAAGTCGAACTGCCCCACCAGGTCGAGCGAATGCAGCAGCTCGGGAAGGTTCCAGACCCAGTTCGAGACCGCTCCCACGACGAGCCCTCGCTCCTTGAGGGCAAGCAGCGAGGGCAGCACGTCGGGAAAGACGTGCCAGTGGCTGGTCACCATGAAGAGCTCCGCGAGCCGGCGAAAGAAGGCGTCCGGCATCGGACCGATCCCGAGCTGGACGATCGCCGCCTGGTCGATCTCCACGGTCCGGCGGAAGGATGTCTCCTCCGTCGGCTCGAAGCCGTCATCGAACCCCCAGCCGCCATGGCGGTACGCCTGGCGCAGAGCGACCCTCAGATCCTCGACGCTGATCTCGATCCCGTACTCGGCGAATGCCATCGCGTAGACGTGCTCCCACGAGGGATTCGGTCGCATCACGGTATCGCCGATGTCGAGAAAGACGGCGCGCAGGCGCCCACCCGGTATTGGTCTGGAGGTCATCCATCGCCGCTCAAGACTAGCGGCTCAGGCTGCGGTGGCGCCCAGGATCCGATAGATCTCGGTGCGGAAGCGAATCCCCGACGAGTGCCGGCCCAGCCAGCGCAGGTAGTCGGGATCCTGGCGGGCAAGGTCGCGAATGCTCCAGCCGGCATACCGGCCGAAGTCGACCTTCGGGCCGTCGGAGGCACGCATCGGCATGGGAGCGGTGCCCGGAGCGACGGCGGCAGCTGCCGCGGACGACAGGCTTCGGCCCTGGCGATCGAACCTGGCCCGGGTCGCCTCGTCGCGCACCAGGGCCCACGCCTCGTTCAGCTCGCGCATCTTCTGAGCGGCGCGCGCGGTGGAGTCGCGGTCGGGGTGGTATTTGAGGGCGAGCGCACGATGCGCCGCGGCGACCACCTCCTGCTCCGCGCTCGGCAGCACCTGGAGGATCTGGTATGGATCGAGGGGCGGCATGGCGCCTCAGTCGTTGTAGAGACGTTCCTCGATCAGCTTCTCGGCGGTGATCCGTCCCGTCGGATCGAAGCAGCTGTATTCGAAGAGCTTTTCGTACTCGAGGTCGATGTTGTCCTGCCCGCCGCGGTTCTTCTCGACGGTGATCACCACCCAGTCGCGGTAGCGCTGCGCCTGGTACGGGTTGAACTCGATGTTCACCTTCGCGACGATGTTGTACTTGTCGTTCAGGATCAGGATGATGTCGCTCTCGTAGTTGATGGCGCTGCTGCCGCGCAGGTGATGGTTGCGCAGCCGCTTGGCCTTGAGGCCCTCGCGGTCGGCGGCAACGATGGCAACCACCGGGATCTCCATCGAGAGCGCGATGTCCTTCAGGCCGCTCACGATGCGCGTCACCTTCTCCGCCTCATCTGCCGGCTCCGGGATGACGGGCACCTTCTGCAGGTAGTCGACAAAGAGGACCAGGCGCCGCTCGTCGTCGCCGCGGTGCTCGGCCGACCAGCTCGCGCAGGTTGTCGATCGTGCTCGCGGTCGCCGTTCCCCGCATGAGGAACAGGTTGCTGCCGTATCGGGCGATCCGCTCCAGGCTCGGCCGCAGACGCGGGTTCGTGCCGAGCTTGGCGCGCGGTCCCCGTCTCTGCCGAGGCGGTGTAGCTCCCCACGACCTCTTTCTTGACGTCCTGGATCTTGACCGCGCCGGACTTCTGGGGAAGGTGCGCCAGTGCCGACTCCATCGCGATCATGCGCTGGATCAGGTACTCCTCCTCGTGCTCGAAGCACACGTAGAGGATGGTTGCCTGGCCCGATGCGGCCGCGTTGCGCGCCATCTGCAGCGCCAGCGTCGTCTTGCCGGCTCCCTGCGCGCCGCCGATGAGCATCAGCTCACCGGGCCGCAGTCCGCCGCCGATCGTCTTGTCGAGCGGGACAAAGCCGGTCGCGATCGGCTGGAAGTCGTCGATCTTGCCCGACGCGATGCGCTCGTTGAGATTCGTCAGCACGTCCAGCGCCGACCGTGGCGCGAGCGTCCCGGATCCGGTCTCGTATTTCCACTCATTGCTCTGACCGCTGGCAGGCTGGGCGATCGGCTCTTCGATGGCCATGTGCGGGGTTGGCTCCCTAGGTGCTCGAGCTGGGTGAGGCAGGCAGGTGCCCGCGCGCAACGGAGGCGAGTATACGACCCGCCTCATGGGCATCGGAATAACCCGAAAGTCCCGCCGGGGTAAGCCAGAGGCCCGGCAATCTGCCAGGCCTCCAGGGTCTTTCGGCTGATGGGCTAGGCCGGCTGTGGAGCGGGCCCTCGGCGACGCGGCTTGAGCTCGTCGCCGTCATCGGCCACGACATCGGCACCGGGCTGGTCCTCTTCCACTGCGTCACGCAGACGGCGCATGGTTGGACTGTCGCCCGTGCGCGGTGGATGGCCGGCGAAGAGCGCCTCGAACTCGTCGGACTCGATCGTCTCCTTCTCGACCAGGAGAGCGGCCAGGTTGTCGAGCACCTCACGGTGCGAGGTGAGAGCTTCCTTGGCGCGATCGAAGGCGTTCTCGATGATGAGGCGCACCTCTGCGTCGATCTGCGACGCGATCTCGTCGGAGTAGTTCCGCTGCTCGCTGATCTCGCGGCCCAGGAAGACCATCTCCTCCTTCTTGCCGAAGGCGAGCGGGCCGAGCTTCTCGCTCATCCCGTACTGCGTGACCATCGCGCGCGCCAGCGCGGTGGCCTTCTCGATGTCGTTCGAGGCGCCGGTGGTGGTGTCGCCGAAGACGAGCTCCTCGGCCACGTGGCCGCCCAGCATGCCGGCGATCTTGTCCTCGAACTCGGTCTTCGAATGGAGGTATCGGTCCTCCGAGGGCAGGCTCATCGTGTAGCCGAGCGCCATGCCGCGAGAGACGATCGTCACCTTGTGACCGGGTCGCACTTGGGCAGGACGCGCTGCACCACGGCGTGCCCGCCCTCGTGGTAGGCGATGATCTCCTTCTCCTCCTCGGAGATGATCGCGGCTGCGGCGCTCGGGGCCGGCGATGACGCGGTCGATCGCCTCGTTGAACTCCGAGCATGCCGATCGACTTCTTGTTGCGGCGCGCCGCCAGGATGGCCGCCTCGTTGACGAGGTTGGCGAGGTCGGCGCCGGAGAAGCCCGGCGTAGCGTCGCGCCAGCGCCTCGAGGTCGACCGTCTTGTCGAGCGGCTTGCCCTTGATGTGCACGTTGAGGATCGCGCGACGGCCCTTGATGTCCGGGCGGTCGAGGACGACCTGGCGGTCGAACCGGCCGGGCCGCAGCAGCGCGGGGTCGAGGACGTCGGGCCGGTTGGTGGCCGCGATCACGATCACGTTCGTGTTCGTGTCGAAGCCGTCCATCTCGACCAGGATCTGGTTCAGCGTCTGCTCGCGCTCGTCGTGGCGAGCCGCCCAGGCCGGCGCCGCGCTGGCGCCCGACCGCGTCGATCTCGTCGACGAACACGATGCACGGCGAGTTGCGCTTCGCCTGCTCGAAGAGGTCGCGCACGCGGGAGGCGCCGACGCCGACGAACATCTCGACGAACTCGGAGCCGGAGATGCTGAAGAACGGCACGCCCGCCTCGCCGGCGACCGCGCGCGCGAGCAGCGTCTTGCCGGTGCCGGGCGGGCCGACCAGCAGCACGCCGCGCGGGATGCGCGCGCCGAGCGCAGCGAACTTCTCGGGGTACTTCAGGAACTCGACGACCTCGGTCAGCTCCTGCTTCGCCTCGTCCACGCCCGCCACGTCGGCGAAGGTGACGGTCGGTCTTGTTGCCCATGAACATCCGCGCGCGGCTCTTGCCGAAGCTCATCGCCTGGTTATTCGTGCCCTGCGCCTGCCGCATCATGAAGAAGATGAATGCGCCGAAGAGGAGCACCGGCAGCAGCGCGGTGATCAGGAGCCCGAGCCATTGGCCCGCGGCGCTGGCCTCGACGAACGAGTAGTTGATGCCGCCGCAGTCGGCGGGATCCGTCGCATCCGGCTGCCTGGCAGACCTCGGCGCGGTAGTTGAGGTCGGGGGACGCCACGGTGACCGTCTTCGGCTGATCGACGCCGCTGAGCTTGACGCTCAGCTTCGTGCTGTCCTGGGTGACCGATTCGACCTTGCCCGACTTGGCGTCCGACAGGAGCTGGCTGTAGGTATAGGCCGGGGTCGGATTGCCCTCGACCATGAACGTCCACAGCACCGCCAGCCCAAAGACCGCCAGGACCACGAGCACGACACTGTTGCGAACGATGCGACTGCTCACGTTGGGTTCTCTTTCGCCTCCGTAGGGGATCGGCGTTCGGCGTGGTAGTGGCCGATGACCGTGCCTGCGTGCATACCACAGGCCGGTGAAGTATAGGTGCGCCACGCGCCGTCGAACAAACAGCCGATCTGGCTATCGGTACCGGTGGGTCACTCGATCGTGATCCTCCGCTCCCGGACCGATGCGCTTCGGCCGCCACCCAGCTCGATGGTGATGCCGCCATGCGCCCCCTCGGCGGCGTCGAGGAGCGCGTCGATGCGCTCGAGGCTGGGCGCCGGATCTCCGATTGCCAGGCGCAGGACGCGACGTCCCAGCGCCCGCGCGGGCGGGTCGCGCCACTCGATGGCGCGCTTCCGTCCGGCGCCGGGCCAGCTCACCCGCGGCGATGGCGTCGAGCAGGTCGTCGTCGTCGGCCGCCAGGCGACCGAAGCGGGTCAGCGCCTCGACTGCTGCCGGGTTGATCCTCTCCATGGCAGGGATGACCTCGTGGCGGATGCGATTGCGGCTCGCGTCGAGCCCCTCGTTTGTCGGGTCCAGGCGATAGCCGATCCCGGCCGCGTCGAGGGCTGCGCGCAGGGCGGCACGGCGCGATGCGATCAGCGGCCGCACCACGCGCCCTCGTCGGGGCGGGATGCCGCTGACCCCCGCCAGGCCGCTGCCGCGCACCACGTTGAGGAGGATCGTCTCCGCGGAGTCATCGGCGGTGTGGGCCGTGGCGATGAGCGCGTCGGGCGCTGCCATTTCCTCGAGGAATCGGTAGCGTGCCTCGCGTCCGGCCTCCTCCAGGGTCCGTCCTTCGGTTGCCGCCAGGGCGGCTACATCGGTCCGTCGGACGGTGCAGGCGAGGTCGAGGGCGGCGGCGGCATCGGCAACGAAGGACGCGTCGTCGTGCGAGTCGGGCCTGAGCCCATGGTCAAGGTGCGCGACGGTGAGCTGCCACCGGCCGAGGCGCGCGGCGCCGTGGAGGAGCGCCATCGAGTCCGGCCCTCCGGAGACCGCGAGGAGGAGTGAGGAGCCTCGCAGGATCCCGAGGGCGTCGGCACCGCGCGCGACGGCGGCCGCGAGCTCGTCAAGGGGGTTGGTAGCGGAGGGCGGATTCGAACCACCGACCAAGGGCTTATGAGTCCCCTGCTCTGCCACTGAGCTACTCCGCCACGCGACTCGTGCTCGACTCGACGAGGAGATCATCGAACGAACACCTCCCGAGAATACCGACAGTGGATACCTGCGGCAACCCGGCCGCCAGCGGATTACTGGATCGGACAGCCGCAGTCGGCGACCCACAGGCTGCCGGTCTCGGGATCGACGGCGATGCTCCCCGCCGAGAAGCCGCTGGGCATGACAATCCTGGCAGTCACCTTGGGCCCGTCGCCCTGCACCCGCAGCACCTTGTCGCCAGCTGCCACCCACACGGACCCGAACCCGACAACCGCCGTGTGCAGGTTGGCTCCGATCCCGATCGGTTGCCCCGCCGTTCCGGACTTCGCGTCGATGGGCGTGAGGGTCGACGCCTCCGGATCCAGGAGCCAGAGCGCGGTCGCGCCGGCGGTATCGGTCAGGCCAACCAGGTAGCCAGACTGCGGGAACGTGAGCGTGCGAAGCAGCGTGTCGCTGCCGGGGTCGAACTCCACGATCCGATGGAAGTCACAGTCGCAGACCCACATGTGGTCGCCAATCGCGACCACGACGCCGGGGCTCATCGTCTGGGTGTCATAGGTTCCGGCGACCGCGTTGGTGACGGGATCGACCTTGAAGAGCTCCCCCGTCTCGCCCAGGACCCAGATCGCGTCCGACCCCGCGTCCATCGACCGGATGTCGGCATCCACGGAGATCACCTTCTGCGGCCTGCCCGAGACCGCGTCCCAGCGGTCGATCGAGCCGGGCGCGCTCAAGCCGCTGAGCCAGATGGAGCCGAACCCGAAGGTGACGGCCGATGGCTCCTTGTTCAACGGGATCTTGTCGACGACGTTCCCGGTTCCAACGTCGCGGCGCACGAATCCGTCGAATCCCTTGTTCGTTCCCTGCCAGAGCGCACCGTTGACCGCCCAGAGCACGCCGGGAAGATGCTCGTCGCCATAGTCGTCGTGAAGCTTGAGCGCTATCGCATTCTTCGCCGGGTCGAGCTTCACGAGGTTCACCGCCGGCGCGCCCAGGAGTCGGCCCGTGACAAAGGCGATCACGCCTACGACCACGGCCACGCCCAGCAGCGCCAGGCCCGCGGTTGCCGCGCGCCGGGGCACCCGGCTTGTGGCCGCAGCCTCGCCGGTGCGCAGGGCGGGGGCCTGCTCCGCGTCGACCGGCGATGGCAGTGGCGAGCCGTCGAGCGAGACCAGGCGCCAGACCTGCCACGCTCCCGGAACTCCCTTGAGCTCGTGGCTGCCCGCGTCCTCGAGGGTGACCTGGGTGCCGACGATCAGGTCGCGGACGGTGGCGCTCACCAGCACCTCGGCGGGGCCGCCAAGAGCCATGATTCGCGAGCCGATATGCACCGCGATCCCGCCGAGATGACCTTCGATCGTCTCGCACTCGCCGAAATGCAGGCCACACCTGAGGTCGATCCCCAGCGCCTGGACGGCACGAGCGATGGAGACCGCGGCTCGCACCGCCTGCGCCGGCTGCGCGAACGTCGCGAAGAAGCCGTCGCCCGCGGTGTCCTCCTCGTGGCCCCCGTGGCGCTTCAGCTCCACGCGGACAACGGCTCGGAATCGGCCCAGGAGCCGCTTCCATCGCTCGTCGCCGAGCTCAGCGGCGATCCGCGTCGAGTCGACCGCGTCCAGGAACAGGATCGTGGCGAGGCGACGGGACGGGCCGGCACGCGGCATTTCCGCGAGTATGCCACCGAGAATGGAGGCCCGAAGCGATATACAGTTGCCGCCCACGAGATCGTGAGACGCCACAGGAGTTCGGCCCTTGAGGCTCCAACGCAGACGCTTCTCCGAGGCAACTGACGTTCGGCACTTCCCGCACGGGAAGGTGGACGTGGTCGAGCTGGACGACGTCGTCGTTGGGCTGATGCGATATGAGCCCGGATGGCGCTGGTCCGTCGACGTCAAGCCGATCGCGGGTACCGATTGGTGCCAATACCACCACCTCGGGATGGTGCTGGAGGGCCACCTCCGCGTGCAGATGCCCGATGGTACGGAGCTCGAGCTCCTGTCCGGCGACGTCTTTGAGATCCCGCCTGGACACGACGCCTGGGTGGTCGGGGACGCGCCCTGGATCTCCGTCGACTTCGAGGCGATGCGCAGCTATGGCCGATCCGACGAGGACCGGGCCGAGCGCAGCCTCGCCACCATCTTGTTCACCGATATCGTCGGTTCCACCTCACAGGCAGCCGGCATGGGGGACGACGTCTGGCGCGAGCTGCTCGCACAGCACAACGAGCGGGCGCAGGCTGCCGTGGACCGCTATCGAGGCCGGACCATCAAGTGGACCGGCGACGGCATGCTCGCCCTGTTCGACGGCGCCGAGCGAGCGGTCCGGGCCGCGATGCTCCTCAACACACGGGTGGATGAGCTCGGCCTCCAGGTCCGCCAGGGAGTGCACAGCGGCGAGGTCCAGGTCTCCGCGGGCGACGTCCGGGGGATCGCGGTCCACGCCGCCGAGCGGATCATGCAGCTTGCCGGGCCGGGCGAGATCGTGGTGTCGGGGACGATCCGCGACCTCCTGGACGGAAGCTCCTTCCTCTTCGAGGATCGGGGCATGCACGAGCTGAAGGGGCTTCAGGGAAAGCGTCAGGTCTTCGCCATCAGCGGCCCCGGTTGACTCAGCGCACGAGCTCCTCCGCAAGCATCTCCATCAGCAGCGCGTCGGCCCAGGACCCGTCCGCCATGCGCTGGTAGCGGCGCAGCACGCCCACGTCCCGGAATCCCACCTTGCGGTAGGCGCGAATTGCGGCCTCGTTCGCCGCCGCGGGATCGATCGTCATCCGATGGTGGCCCCGCGCGTCAGTGAGCCAGGCGGCGACCGCCCGGATGGCGTCAGGACCGAGGCCGCGGCCGCGAACACCCGGGTCGAGGAAGAGGTCGATCCCCGCGTGACGGAACTCGGCCTCCGACTCCTCCCACGCCTGGACCATCCCGGCGACCGCCCCGTCGAGCTCGATGACCCAGTGCGTGGTGTCGGGCTCGTCTCCCACGATCTCCGCCTCGACGCGTGCCATGTCGTAGTTCGGCCACCAGCGGGCGACATCCGGATGCGCGAGGATCCGGGTCAGGGGCTCGGCGTCGGCAGCCGCCACGGGACGCAGGCGGACGGTACGGCCCCGAAGCTCCACGTCGGCGAGCCTATCTCATTCGCGCATACCGTCTTGACAGGGACGGCTGGTACATAGGCGCCTGGCCGACGTACTTTGGCTCTTGACACGCCGAAGTACGATGCCCAAGTGCGGAAGGCCAGCCAGCCACAGCTTCCGGAGGATGCGCTCGAAGCCCTCGTGGCTGTGCTCGACGAAGTCCGGCTTGGCCGATCTCGCTCGCGGTCTGAGGTGGCGCACCGCACCGGGCTGAGTCGCGGAGTCGTGGCCCAGCGGGTCAGCGAGCTGGTCGACCGAGGCCTCCTCGAAGACAGAGTGGCTGGCCCGAGCACCGGTGGCAGGCCTCCGCGCCAGCTCGCCTTCCGGGCCGACGCCGGGCATCTGCTCGTGGCCGACCTGGGCGCCAGCAGCATCGATGTCGCCCTCACCGACCTTGGGGGCGCAGTCCTGGGTCATCACGCCGAGCCCGCGGACATCGCCGCAGGCCCGGAAAAGATCCTGGGGCGAGTGGAGGAGCTGTTCGCGAAGATCCTTCGCGGCACGAAGCGCGCCGCCCCCGGACGGCTCTGGGGGATAGGGATCGGCATTCCAGGGCCGGTCGAGTTTGCGACCGGTCGGCCGATCTCGCCCCCGATCATGCCCGGCTGGGATGGCTATCCGATCCGGGACCGCTTCGCGAAGCGATATCGGGCTCCGGTGTGGGTCGACAACGACGTCAATATCCTGGCGCTCGGCGAGTGGCGCTTTGGGATCGCGGCCGGCCACCAGAACGTGGTCGTCCTCAAGATCGGCACGGGTATCGGCGCCGGCATCATCTCTGACGGCTCGCTGCATCGCGGGGCCCAGGGAGCTGCCGGCGACGTCGGCCATATCCAGGTGGTCGACGACGCAGCAGTGGTCTGCAGGTGCGGCAATATCGGCTGCCTCGAAGCGGTGGCCGGCGGTGCAGCCCTGGCCCGGGCTGCCGGATCGCTGGCGCGTGAAGGCCGGAGCGATCGGCTGTCGCAAGCGCTCGACCAGCACGGTGCGGTCACGGCGGAGGATGTGGCGCGCGCAGCATCATTCGGAGATCCGGTCGCGGTCGAGCTCTTGCAGACCGCGGGGCGGCGCGTGGGCGCGATGCTCGCCAGTGTCGTGAATTTCTTCAACCCTTCGCTGATCGTGATCGGCGGTGGAGTGGCGCAGAGCGGCGACCAGTTGCTGGCCGCAATCCGGGAATCGATCTACCGGCGCTCCCTCCCGCTTGCCACACGGGACCTGCTCGTTCAACGGTCTTCGCTCGGCCCCCTCGGCGGTGTCACCGGTGCGGCGGCCATGGTCCTCGACGAGCTGTTCGCGCCGGTACGGCTCGCCGAGCAATTCGGTGACCCGGCGACCGGAATGACCGCGGAGGCTGCCAGTGCCTGACGAGCCCACCAGTCCGATGCTCGAGATGCGTGGCATCACCAAGAGCTTCTTCGGAGTGCCCGTTCTCGAGGACGTCGACCTTGATGTCCGGCCCGGCGAGATCCACGCGATCCTCGGGGAGAACGGAGCCGGCAAGTCGACGCTGATGAAGGTCCTCTCCGGGGCGCACCAGCCGGATGCCGGGACGATCGTCCTCGACGGCCAGGAGGTCCGCTTCGGTCACCCGAGCGAGGCCCAGAACGCAGGGGTCAGCATCATCTACCAGGAGTTCACTCTGCTCCCGGACCGGACCGTCGCCCAGAACATCTACCTCGGCCGGGAGCCCCACCGCGGGCCCTTGGTTGACACGCGGGCCATGGAGCGAGCGACCGCGGACCTTCTCCGAAGCCTCAACGTCGAGGCCGCGATCCGACCCAACAAGGCCGTCCGGTTGCTTTCGATCGCCCAGCAGCAGACGGTGGAGATCGCGAAGGCTCTGTCGTTTCGCTCGAAGGTCCTCGTCATGGACGAGCCGACGGCTGCGCTCTCACCCCATGAGGTGGCGGCGCTCTTCGAGCGGGTTCGCCTCCTGCGGGAGCGCGGCGTGGCGATTCTCTATATCTCCCACCGCCTGCGAGAGATCTTCGACATTGCCCAGCGGGTCACCATCCTCAAAGACGGACGCAGAGTTGGCACGGTCGACGTGTCCGCGACCACATCGCGCGAACTTGTCAGGCTGATGGTCGGCCGTGACCTCGACAACTACTTCCCGGCCCGCGCCGCCCCCGCCGACGTTGCCGAACCTCGGCTGATCGTCCGCGGTGGTGGTGTGATCGGCGTCCTGCAGGATATCGACATCGAGGTCCGCCGGGGCGAGATCGTCGGGATCGGCGGATTGGCCGGTTCGGGCCGCACCGAGCTGGCCCAGGCCCTCTTCGGCGTCCGACCCTTCGACAGCGGCTCGTTGGAGATAGACGGCAAATCGATCCGGGTGAGATCGGCGCGCCAGGCCGTCCGGCGCCGGATGGGATTCGTCACCGAGGATCGCAAGATGGAAGGGCTCGTTCTGCCCCTCTCGGTCCGGGACAACAGCCTTCTCGCCCTCCGCAGCCTCGGGTCGTTCCTGCGGCGTGGTCGCAGCGCAGTCCCGATCGCCGAGCTGCTGAAGATCCTCGAGCTGCGCGGCGCCGGGCTCGATCGAGAGGTCCGCTTTCTGTCAGGTGGCAACCAGCAGAAGGTCGTCTTGGCCAAGTGGCTGGCAAGCGCGGCCCAGATTCTGATCTTCGACGAGCCGACCCGCGGGATCGATGTGGGTGCGAAGGCTGGAATCCACGACCTCATGCGTCAGCTCGCACGGGATGGAGCCGCGATCCTGATGATCTCCTCCGAGCTGCCCGAGCTCATCGGGATGAGCGACCGCGTGGTCGTCCTGCGCAACGGCACGATTGCCGGGGAGCTGACGCCCGGCGCCACGGAGGCCGACATCATGTTTCTCGCGACCGGCGAGCAGGACGTGGCAGGAGCCGCGTGACGACGCCACCGGTCACTATGCCGGGCGGCCGCGGCTCGCGAATCGAAGCCATCCGCTCGAGCGTGGCCTCGACCAATGCCGCGCCGATCTATCTCGTCCTGTTCGTGGTCTTCCTCGCCGCGTGGCTGATCGTCAGTCTCGCAGGCGGGCGCTTCGTGACGATCGACAACCTCACGAGCATGCTGGTTCGCTCAGTCGCCCTGGGGATCGTGGCCGCCGGCCAGACGGTGGTCATCCTGGCCGGCTCGCTTGATCTGTCGGTCGCCTACCTGATCAGCGTCTCGGCACTCATCAGCTCATTGATCATGAACGGCGACCCGAGTCGAATTGTCGCGGCGGTGTTGGCCGTGATCGGCATCGGTGTCGTCGTCGGACTCGCCAATGGATTGCTGGTGACGAAGCTCCGGGTCAACGCGTTTATCGCGACCCTCGGAGTGGGACTCATCCTCCGCGGCCTTCTCAACGCCGCGTTCGACAACTTCGCCGGCAAGGTGGCGCCCCAGTTCGAGGTCCTCGGCTATGGGACGCTGGGACCGATTCCGTGGTCGGTGATCGTCCTCGCCGCGACGATGTTCGGCGTCTGGTTCCTTCTCCGCTCAACGCGCTTCGGTCACCACCTCTACGCGGTCGGTGGCAACGAAGAGACGGCTCGCCTGTCCGGCGTTCGCTCGCATCGGGTGGTAATCGGCGCCCACATCCTGTGCAGCCTGGCGGCCGTACTGACGGGTCTTTTCCTCGTCGCCCGCATCCGGGCCGGAGCCCCGTGGATCGGGCCTGACGGTGGGTACGACCTCGAATCGATCGCGGCTGTAGTGGTCGGCGGGACCGCGCTCGCCGGAGGCCGCGGCGGCGTCTGGGGAACGTTCGCCGGCGTGCTCATCCTCGCGATCATCGACAACGCCTTCAACGCGCTTCAGTTCAACAGCTTCGTCAAGGACGTCGTGCGGGGCGTGATCATCGTCGCTGCGGTCGCGATCTATGCCCAGCGCGAGCGGCGGGCGGGCCGATGACCGGCGGGCTGACCCAGATCACGCCGCCCAGTCCCGAGCTGGCGATCCCGAACGCAGTCGACGCTGGATGGAGGGACCGGCTGGTGCGGTCCCTGCGCGGCGCTGGGCCGATCTTCGTCATCCTCGTCGTTCTACTCGTCCTGATCACGCTGCGAAACCCAAACTTCGCGAAGCCGTCCGTCTTCCTGGCGTTCCTCAAGGCGGCTGCACCGTTGGCGATCCTCGCCGCCGGCCAGCTGTTTGTGATCGTCTCAGGCGAGATCGACCTGTCCGTCGGGTCCCTCATCACGGTCGTCGTCACCTCGGCAGCGTTGATGATCGCCGGCAATCCCGCCCTGGCGCTGCCCGTGATCGCCGTTCTGTTCGGCATCGGCGTCCTCGTCGGCCTTGTCAACGGTGTCGTGACCACCCGACTCGGCGTTCCATCCTTCATCGCGACGCTGGGAATGCTGCTCGTGCTGAGCGGTGGAATCTTCTATCTGACCGGAGGCGCCCCCCGCGGTTCGCTGAGTGAGAACTTCCGGGCCTTCGGACGGGGCAATATCGAAGGATTCCCGGTGATCGGACGCCTGCCCATCAGCGTCGTGATCCTGCTTGTCATCGCGATCGTCGCGTGGTGGCTGCTGCATCGAACGAACTTCGGCCAGCAGCTCGTGGCAACCGGCGGCAACTCGCGGGCCGCGCAGCTCGCGGGCATCGACATCAAGGCCGTGCGGACGGTCGCTTTTGTCCTTTCGGGCATCTCCGCGGTGATCGCGGGGATCCTGCTCGGGGGATTCGCAGGCGTGTCGGCGCAGGTCGGCCAGACCTTTGAGTTTCAGGCGATCTCGGCGGCCGTTCTCGGTGGCGCGGTCCTCGGTGGGGGTCGAGGATCGATCCCCACGACCATCGCCGGCGCACTCACCCTGCAGGCTCTCTTCACGTTGCTGAACCTGTATGGCTTTCCCACACCGATCAGGGACAGCGTCCAGGGCCTGATCATCATCGGTGCGGTGGCCTATGCCTCGTACCGTCTCCGCGGAGCTCGCTGATCCACTTCACCATCGTCCCGCATTGCCCGTATGGGGCACCGGAAGCAGAGAGGAGGCCCCGACGGACCCGATGACCCAAGCAAAACACCGGACCAGGCACCGATTGAGGAGAACCCACATGCACGGTAAGACCACATCCATCCGGCTCGCGTCGTCCCTGGCGACCCTGGCGCTCGTCCTCGCCGCCTGTGGCGGCACCGGCACCTCGAGCTCATCCGCCTCGGCGGCCGCGTCGTCATCAGCGTCGTCCGGCGCCACCTCATCCTGTGAGGGCGCCACGCCAAACGCATTCTTTGATAAGGCGACCTGTGAGAAGCAGCTCGCCCAGCGGAGCGTCACCCCGACTGGCCCTGCCGATCAGCCGTGGATTCAGTCCATCGACCCCCAGATGGTCGACACCGCCAAGTACAAGAAGGATGGCCCCTACAAGATCTGCTTCACGAACGCCGGCGTGAACAATCCATGGCGGGTCGTTGGCTACAACACCATGCAGCACGAAGTTAAGCTGCATCCGGAGATCACGAGCTTCGTTCACGTCGACGCGGGCGGCGACGACAACAAGCAGATCTCCGATCTGGCAGACATGGTCAAGACCGGAAACTGCAGCGCGATCATCGTCGCCCCGAACTCGACCGCGGCGCTGACCCCGGCCGTCGAGCAGGCGTGTGCCTCGGGCGTGCCGATCATCGACTTCGACCGCGGCGTCACAACCGATTGCCCGGTCACCTTCATCCACCCGATCGGTGGCTACGCGTTCGGCGCGGATGCCGCTGAGTTCATCGCGGCGAATGTCAAGCCGGGAGGCAAGGTGATCGCCCTCCGGATCCTCCCCGGCGTGGACGTGCTGGAGACGCGTTGGCTGGCGGCTGAGGCTGTCTTCAAGCAGCACAACATCACCGTCGTTGCCAGCGAGCAGACGGGGGGCGACGCTGCCAAGACGAAGCAGATCGTCTCCGATGCGATCGACAAGAACGGGACGATCGACGGCGTCTGGATGGATGCAGGAGCCACCGCGGTGGCGGCTGCTGAAGCCTTCGAGGACAAGGGTCTCGACGTTCCGCCCATCTCCGGTGAGGATCAGAACGACTTCCTGCAGGCCTGGAAGTCGAAGGGCTGGACGGCGGACGCACCGACGTATCCCACCTATCAGTGGCGGACCCCGGTCATCGCCGCCCTGATGGTCCTGAAGGGCGAGCAGGTTCCGAAGGAATGGGTCCTGCCCGAGCCGAACATCACCAAGGACAACCTCGACCAGTACATCAGCCCGGACATGCCGCCGCTCTTCTACGCCCTCTGCGGGTGCCAGAAGATGCCCGGCTTCCCGGCCGACTGGCAGAAGTAGCAACGGGCTCCGCCCGTCACCAGGCGGGGGCGAGCAATCGCCCCCGCCACCACCATTCCCATTGATGATCTGAAGGGAACCATCGAGCCGATGAATCCGCTCGGCGCCAATACCTGGATCTGGGTCTCGCCGCTGACCGACGATCGCCTCGCGACGCTTGCGCCGCGAATTGCTGGCTGGGGGTTTGACGTCGTTGAGCTGCCAATCGAGCAGCTGGGCGACTGGGACCCCGACGCGGCCCGAGCCCTTCTCGACGATCTCGGACTCGGCGCAACGACCTGCGCCGTGATGCCGGCGACCCGCGATCTCCTCGCGGACGATCCGTCGATTGTCGCGGCCACAGGTGACTACCTCCGTGGCTGCATCGACGTTGCCGCCCGCGTGGGCGCCCGCGTCGTCGCCGGCCCAATCTATTCCGCGGTCGGTCGCACGTGGCTGCTCGATGACGAGGAACGCCGCGCGACGATTGCGCGGCTCGTCGCGACCCTCCGGCCCCTTGCCGAAGCCGCCGCCGCGCGGGGCATCGTGCTCGCGCATGGAACCGCTCAATCGCTTCGAGACGAGCCTGATCAATACCGTCGATCAGGCTCTCGAGGTCGTCGAGGCGGTCGACTCGGCGGGTCTCGGGATTGCCCTCGACACCTTCCACATGAGCATCGAGGAGAAGGACCCGGCCATGGCGATCCGCAAAGCAGGCTCGCGGCTGGCCCACCTGCAGGCGTCCGGCAGCGATCGCGGCGCTCCCGGAAACGACCATCTCGACTGGCGCTCGATCGCGGCGGCGATTGCCGAGGTTGGGTACACCCGCCGATCTGCATCGAGTCGTTCACCTCGGAGAACCACGCGATTGCCAGGGCGGCGGCGATCTGGCGTCCACTCGAGCGGAGCCAGGATGCGATCGCGACCGACGGGATCGAGTTCCTCCGCCGGCTGCTGGCCAACACCCCGGCCACCGCACGGAGGCGCCCGGCGCCCTCGCGGGCGGAGGCGCCCGATGAAGCTCGGTGTCTTCACCGTCCTCTTCGCGAACGAGCAGCTCGAGTCGGCGCTCGACCGGGTGGTCGATGCCGGTCTCGACTGTGTCGAGATCGGTACCGGCAACTACCCCGGCGACGCCCATTGCCGGCCGGCCGAGCTCCTCGCTGACGCGTCCGCGCTGGCGGCCTTCCGCGCGCGATCGAGTCGCGCGGGCTAGAGATCAGCGCATTCTCATGCCACGGGAACCCACTTCATCCGCGGCAGGAGGTTGCCGCCTCGAGCCACGAGACGTTCGTCCGAACGGTCGAGCTCGCGGCGCCTGGGGGTCGGGCGGATCAACCTGTTCAGCGGTCGCCCGGGGACTCGGACAGCGCGGCCTATCCCAACTGGGTGACCTGCGCGTGGCCGACCGAGTATGGCGACCTGCTCGAGTGGCAGTGGCGCGAAAAGGTGATCCCCTACTGGCAGGAGCAGGCCGCCATGCGCAGGCGCGCGGAATCCGCCTCGGGTTCGAGATGCATCCGGCTTCGTGGTCTATAACCCACGAACGCTGCTGCGCCTGCGCGAGGCGTGCGGCGAGGCGGTCGGCGCAAATCTCGATCCGAGCCACCTCTTCTGGCAGGGCATCGACGTCGAAACGGCGATCACGAGCTCGGCGCCGACGCGATCTTCCACGTCCACGCCAAGGACACCGGCATCAACCCGCGAATTGCCGCGCTGAACGGCGTGCTGGACACCGTTCCCTCGGAAGGTCGCGGACCGCAGCTGGGTCTTTCGCACCGTGGGCTACGGGCACGGCGAGCTCGACTGGCGGCGATTCGTCAGCGCCCTGCGGCTGGCGGGGTACGACGACGTCCTCTCGATCGAGCACGAGGACGCGCTGCTCTCGATCGAGGAGGGCTTCGAGAAGGGCGTCGCGTTCCTCAGATCTGTGATGCCCAGCCAGCCACCCTATGACCGAGGCATGGTGGACATGAGCGCCGACCGGCTGAAAGCCGCCGTCATCGGCACCGGCTTCGTCGGGCCATTCCACGTCGACGCCGTGCGCCGCGGAGGCTACGGCGAAGTAGCGGTCGTGGTCGGGTCCGACCCGGAGCGCACGAGGCGGAGGGCCGATGCGCTGGGCGTGGCGCACGCCACCGCGGATCTTGCGGCCGTGATCGACGACCCGCAGATCGACGTCGTGCACGTCTGCACGCCAGATTCGACGCACGTGGACATCGCGCGCCGAGCGCTCAAGGCGGGCAAGCACGTCGTCGTCGAGAAGCCGCTGGCGTCGACGGGCGCCGACGCGCGGTCGCTGGTCCAGCTGGCCCGGGATTGCGGTCTGCATGCGGCAGTCGCATTCACGTATCGCGGATACCCCATGGTCCGACGCGCGCGCCAGGCGATCGCGGACGGCGAGGCAGGATCGGTCCGGTTGATCCATGGCGCCTACCTGCAGGACTGGCTGGCCAACGAGACCGATTACAACTGGCGCCTGGAGGCCCCGCCCGGGGGCTCGAGAGCCGTGGCAGACATCGGCTCCCACTGGTTCGACACTGCAGAGTATGTGACCGGCACACACATCACCTCGGTCTTCGCCGACTTCGCGACGTTTCTCGAGCACCGTCAGCGCCCCACTGCGCGGACCGCCGCCTTCGAAGGTCCAACCGGGGCTGAGTGAGTCGGTCGCCATTCAGTCAGAGGACGCCGCAACCATCCTCCTGCGGTTCGACGGCAACGCGCGAGGTGCATTGGTCATCAGCCAAGTAAGTCCCGGTCGCAAGAACGCGTTGACGTTGGAGATTGCAGGATCGCGCGCCTCCGTGGCCTGGGCGCAAGAGGAGCCGGAGCGGTTATGGCTCGCAACCCGTGAAGAAGAGCGGACCCTGGTCCGAGCCGCCAGCGTCCAGACCGCCGGCGTTCCGTCTCTGCCGGCGGGCCACCCAGAGGGCTGGGCCGAAGCGCTGCGTGACATGCTGCGTGACTTCTACGCCGCCGTGGCCGCCGGCAAGCCGCCCGCCGAGGACTCCGCCTACCCGTCCCTCGCAGCTGGAGCTCGTGCGGTCGGAATCGTGGAGGCAGTGGTCCAGAGCGCTCGCACCGACGCGTGGGTCTCGGTCTGATCGGCCGAAGAGCCCCTTCAGCCGCTGGCAGGCGCGTCCGAAGAGGTCGGTCACCGATCCCGCGAGCCGTTCCGTGAAGAATGAATGAGGCTCGCCCTTCGGCGAGCCTCATTCCGTGCTGTGGTTCGGCGACCTAGATGGGGCCGCGACCGGTCCGGGTCCGTCCCATGACCATGCTGACCACGAGAACGACAAGGATTGCACCGATCACCGCGGCGACGATCGAGCTGATGTCCAGCACGCCATCGACCGGGTTCCGGCCCAGGAGCACGGCACCGAGGAAGCCACCCACGAGGGCGCCCACGATCCCGAGCACGATATGGCCGATGACGCCGAGCCCTTCGTCGCCCTTGACCAGCAGCCCGGCTATCCAGCCCGCGATGGCACCCAGAACGATCCAAGCAATAAAGCCCATGTTCCAAACCTGCGCTACGTGTTGTGACGATTTGCTGAGTGTCTCGTAAGCACTCCGCGTGCCACACCGCACCGACCACGACACGCGAGCTGTCGCGGGGCGAGGCTACAAACGCTCGATGTCGAGCGCGACGGAGTTATCGGCCGAAGAAGAGATCCAGCCACTGCTCGAGCAACGGCGGAGGCGCCTTGACGCGGGACAGCGCATCAGCCGGGACGGCCGCCTCGGCACCGGGCGGGATGATCAGGGCCTGCTCACCCGGGGCCCCCACGTTGGTGAGCCTCCGCGCTTCCTGGCTCACGAACGCGCGCGAGCGAAGGTAGTCGAGCTCCCGCTGCAGGGCGTCGTTCTGGGCGGCGACCGCGGCGATCTGCGCGCGAACCTCGTCCGCTTGCCGCGAGATCTCCCAGTTGGCGTAGATCTGGCGACCGAGCTGTACAGCCAGGAAGGCGCCGACGATGACCAGGACGGCGAGCCAGGTCAGGCCCCCGCGCGAGGCGGGCAGACGGAGGCGGCGCTCGACTCGCTTGCGAGCGGCGGACGGCGGGGCGGCAGCTTCCACGGTCATCTGGACGGTCAGTCTAGGGACCGATTTTCCACAGCGTCAACAAAATCCACGCCCCTTTTCCACAATTTGCCGCCCAAATCGAACAGGCGTGCTAGATTCAGTCGAACGTCTGTTCGCTTATGGCCAAAGGAGCATCGATGCTGACTGCTCGCCCCCCCACGGCCGACGCGGCCATCGAGTCGCTTCTTGCGGATCCCGCCATCGAGCCGTTGATCGCGGCACATCGCATCCTGGAGCCGCAGCCGCCGCGCTATGCGCCCTGGCCGCGGGCGATCGACCCGCGCTTGGTCGCGGCTCTCCACGGCCGCGGAGTTGAGGCGCTCTACACCCACCAGGCCGCTGCCTTCGAGTCCGCCCGCGCCGGTCACAACGTCTGCGTGGTGACGCCCACGGCCACGGGCAAGACGCTCTGCTACAACCTGCCAGTTCTCGACGCCATCGCGCGCGACGAGGCGACGCGCGCGCTCTACCTCTTCCCGACCAAGGCGCTGGCGGCGGACCAGCTGGCCGAGCTGCGCGCATTGGCCGACATCAGCGAGATCGCACTGAAGACGAGCACATACGACGGGGACACGCCCGCCAACGTGCGCAGCGTCGTTCGCGCGGCCGGCCAGGTCGTGATCACCAACCCGGACATGCTCCACGCCGCGATCCTTCCCCACCACACCAAGTGGTTCAAGCTTTCGAGAACCTGCAGTACGTCGTGATCGACGAGCTGCACACCTATCGCGGCCTGTTCGGCAGCCACGTCGCGAACGTGATCCGGCGGCTCCGTCGAATCTGCCGCCACTACGGCGCCGACCCGATCTTCATCTGTGCCAGCGCCACGATCGCCAACCCCCGGCAGCTGGCCGAGCAGCTCCTGGAGGCGCCCGTCGACCTGATCGACGACAACGGCGCTCCACGGGGTCGCAAGCACGTCGTGATTGCGAACCCGCCCATCGTCAACCCGCAGCTCGGGATCCGCGCCAGCTCCCTGCTCACCGCCCAGGGCCTCGCCGAACGGCTCATCCGCGACGGCGTCCAGACCATCGTGTTCGCCCGCTCGCGCACCGCCGTCGAGGTGCTCACCACCTACCTCCGGGAGTCGCTCCCCGCGGCCCCCGCGGCCACCCGTCCGCCGTCCACGGCTACCGCGGCGGCTACCTCCCCAGCGAGCGTCGCGCCATCGAGCGTGGGCTGCGCGACGGACGCGTCCGCGGGGTCGTGGCGACCAATGCGCTGGAGCTCGGGATCGACATCGGTGGCCTCGACGCGGCAATCAGCGTCGGCTATCCCGGCACGATTGCCAGCAGCTGGCAGCAGATGGGTCGCTCAGGGCGCCGCAACGGCACCAGCCTGAGCGTGATGGTCGCGTCCTCCGCTCCCATCGATCAATTCCTCGCGACACACCCCGACTACTTCTTCGACCGCTCGCCCGAGCACGGGCTCGTCAACCCGGACAATCTTCACCTGCTGCTCGATCACCTGAAGGCCTCGGCCTTCGAGCTCCCCGTCCCAAGCGGCGAACAGTTCGGCGTTGACGAGACGGCGACGCTCCTCGACGTGCTGGCGGAGGACGGGTTCCTTCGCCGCGCCGGCGACGATCGCTACTACTGGAGCCAGGAAAACTTTCCGGCCAGCGCGTTCAGCCTGCGCAGCGCAGCGCAGGAGAACGTGGTGATCGTCGACACGACCAGAGACCGCCACCGCGTGATCGGCGAGGTCGACCTCTTCGCGGCGCCAATGCTCGTCCACGAGCAGGCCATCTACATCCATGCCGGCGTCCAGTTCCACGTCGACCATCTCGACTGGGCCGAGCGCAAGGCGTACGTGACCCGCGTGGACGTCGATTACTACACCGATGCCGACCTCGGCGTGACGCTCAAGGTTCTCGACGTGCTCGACCAGGCCGATGCGGCCGCGGAGCGCGCCCGCGGCGAGGTCATGGTCGCCTGGCACGCGACCCTGTTCAAGAAGATCAAGTTCCACACCCACGAGAACGTCGGGTGGGGTCCGATCACCCTGCCCGAGCAGCAAATGCACACCGCTGCCACCTGGGTGGTGGTGCCCGACGCAGCCGCGGCCCGCTTCGACCGGGAAACGCTGGACGGTGCGCTGATCGGGCTGGCGCGCCTGGTCCGCAACACTGCGCCACTGCTGCTGATGTGTGACGTGCGCGATCTCGGGGTCCTTGCCCAGGCGCAGGCGCCCTTCACCCAGCGGCCAACGCTCTTCGTGTACGACGCGGTGCCGGGTGGTGTCGGGCTCACCGAGCGGCTCTTCGCCCTCCTCGCTGAGCTGGTCGATGCGAGCCGCAGGCTGGTGGCCGACTGTCCGTGCCTGGAGGGCTGCCCCTCGTGCGTCGGTCCCCCAGCTGAGGTGGGGGTGCGCGGCAAGGCCGCGGCGGCTGAGCTCCTCTCGGCCCTGGCCTGAGGTGGCGGTCAGAACCCTCGCCGAGCGCCTGGCCAGCCTGCGAGCGGATCGCGCCGCCCCGGCATTCACGCCTCGACCCGTCGCCGATCGTAGCGAGACGCTCGCGCGCTGGTTCGACGCGGTGCTGACGACGGAGCCTGGCGGAACCGTCGTGCTCGTTGAGCGCCACGTCCCGCTAGCGCCGGTCGTCGCCCTGGCGCTCAGAGGCCTGGCGAAGGCCTGTTACTTCGATACCGAGACGACGGGCCTCTCGACCGGCGCCGGGACAGTCATCTTCCTGGCCGGGTTGGCATCGCTGGACCGGGATCGGATCGTCGTGCGGCAATACCTGCTCCCCGACTACCCGCATGAAGGGGCTCTCCTCCGACGAGTGGCTGGCGAGCTCGCAGGCGCAGCGCGGATGGTCACGTACAACGGCCGTGCCTTCGACCTGCCGATGCTCGCGAGCCGCCTCACCGTGCACGGCCTTTTCGCGGAGCAGGCCGCCTTGCCCGCTCTCCATGACGACCTCCTGCCGATCGCCCGACGGCTCTGGCGGCGTCGACTTGGCGGCGCACGCCTCAGCCAGGTGGAATCGGGCGTGCTCGGCGTGCGGCGCGACTCCGATGTCGCCGGGGGCGACGTCCCCGGGCGCTATTTCGACTACCTCCGCGGCGGCTCGCCCGAGCTCCTGGCCGAGGTGCTCGACCACAACCTGCAGGACGTCGTCTCGCTCGCCCTGCTCGAGGCGGAGGTCGTCCGACTTCGGGCTGGCGCCTGGCGCGAGGCGACGGTCCTCGACCCACACGGCATGGCGATCGACCTCCTGCGCTTCGGCGCGCCCGCGGACGCGCTCGAGCTGCTGGAATCCGGGCTCGGCGCCGGCGCGGATCCATCCGAGGCATCGGGCCTGCGGCGCCTGGCGGCGCGTCTCATGCTCGCCGCCGGCGAGTCGGCGAGGGCGGAGGCGCTGTGGCGAGACGGCACCCGGCGCGCCTCGCTGGAGGCTGCCACGCGCCTGGATCGAGGTGGCGCGCATCCGCGAGCGACACCGCCACGACCTGCCCGGGGCGCTCGACGCGGCGAGCGCGGCATCGAGAGTGCTGGACATCGCCTTCGCCCTCGGCCGTGGCGGAAGCCCGCAGGCGCTCGGCGCCGTTCGCCTGCGGGTCGAGTCGCGCGTCCGGCGCCTGCGGCGCTGGGTCGCCGCTTCGGACCGACGTGCCGCCCGGCAGCGGGTGGCCTGAATCCCGGTCAGGCGCCGCGACGCGCGGCGAGGATCTCGGCCACGGCGAGCGCGGCATCGGCCATCGCGTCGCGCAGCGGCACGCCCACAGCGGCCAGGCCGGACCGCCAGGATCGCAGCGTAGGCGTCGCCCGCTCCCACGGTGGCCACGCGATCGACGCGAAACGGCACCGGCACGTGCCCGGTCTCGTCCCCGGTGCTGAACCAGGCCCCCTCCACGCCGTCGGTCACCACTAGGATCGGACCGGGCCCGATCGCAAAGCGGAGCGATTCGAGCTGCGCCCGGGGATCGGAGGCATCGGCCTGGAGGTCCTCGCGTGACGCGACGAGGAGGGCGAGCTCGGCGAGCGCGGTCACCAGCTCGGGCGACAGTCCGGCGAGCGGCAACGGCCTGACGACGGCCCCCAGCTCCAGGACACGCAGCCAGCCCTGCAGGATCGCGGCGCGGAGCGGGTGCCAGTCCGAGCCTGCGCTCCCGGCCACGGTGGCGGCATCGATCTCGCCGGCCACCGGCGCAAGGAGGACCGCGGCAGGCTGCAGCGCATCGATCTGCGCCACGTCGACGCTGAGCGGGGCGCCGGCGGCCTCGAACGTGAGGACCCGGCCCGCCGAGGTCTCGCGGTGAGCGAAACCGATCGTCGTCTCGGCGGGCTGGCGCAGCAGCTGTCCGGCGGCAGCGATCTCGGCGAGACCCGCGAGCGCATCAGGCTCACCGTCGGCGGCGGTGAGTGCCGCCAGGCGGAGGCCGGCGTGCAGCGCGGCTCGGGTGGCGTGCAGGACCGAGCCACCCGCCGCGCTCCGCTTCCCGAAATGGTCGACCGTGAGCCCGCCCACGACGAGCAGGTCGACGCGCGGCGATCCGGTCAGCATCGGTCTATCATCGGTCGCCACCATGCCACTCTTCTTCTACGAGCTCCATGAGGGGGCCACGGACCTGCTGACCGATGCCATCCTCACCACCGAGCGCGAGCATTCCCCCGAGGAGTTTGCCGAGCTCGTCGGGGTGGCGCGCCAGGCGGTCATCGAGACGTTCGAGGAGGACACGCTGGTCGAGGCGATCGCTCGCGAGCTGGAGCGGACCCATGGCTTCACCTACGTCAGCGACGAGAAGCTGACCGCCTCGATGAGCGTCGGAGCGACCGAGCAGGAGACCTTCCTCGTGGAGCCGAGCGACGAGTTCCGGTCGATCATCGCGGAGGTCGAGCGCTCGTAGATCAGCGCGCGACGTTGAAGAGGACCTGGATCACGTCCCCGTCGCGCACCGCGTAGGCCTTTCCCTCCGCGCGAAGCTGGCCGCGCTTCCGGGCCTCGGCCATGCTGCCGCTCTCGAGCAGGTCCGTGTGGCTGACCACCTCGGCCCGAATGAAGCCACGCGCCAGGTCGCTGTGGATGGCTGCCGCCGCATCGACGGCAGTGTCGCCGCGATGGATCGTCCAGGCGCGGCACTCGTCCTCGCCGGCGGTGAAGAAGCTGAGCAGGCCGAGCAGGTCGTAGGTGAGCCGGATCACCCGTCCGCGCGACGGCTCGGCGATTCCGAGGTCGTCCATGAAGACCCGCGCGTCGTCCGCCGTCAGCTCCCCGAGCTCGGCCTCGATCTTTCCGGCGAGCGCGGCCACGTCCGTCTGGCGGTGCGCGTAGCGCGTCGCGCCATCGGTCTCGAGCGTCAGTGCCTCCGGCAGCCGTCCCTCGTCGATGTTCAGGACCACCAGCACCGGCTTCTGGCTCAGAAACCGATACCCGCGCAGCAGGCGCTCGTCGCTCCTCGCTCAGGTCAGGTCACGCAGCGCGTGTCCCTCGGCGAGATGCGGCTCGATCCGTCCCAGCAGCTCCTCCTCCAGGGCGTTCTGCTCCCGTTCGCCCGGCGAGCCGTGGCGGCCCGAGGTGCCGAGCTTCTCGAGCCGCTTCTGGACGACGGTCAGGTCGGCGACGACGAACTCGAGGTCGAGCTCGTCGACGTCGCGCCACGGGTCGGCGGGCAGGGTGCTGCTCGCGTCGTCGAACGCGCGGGCGACGTGGAGGAGGGCATCGGCGTTGCGAATCAGGGCAAGCAGGTCCGGCGACGACGGTCCCCTCCCGGGTCGCGCCGGCCGGGATCGCGACGTCGACGTAGGTCACGTCGGCGGGCGTCGTCTTGCGCGGGTTGAAAAGCGCCGACAGGGCGTCGAGGCGGGCATCGGGCACTTTCACCACGCCCACATTCGGTGCAGCCCGGCCGCCCGAGAAGCTCCCGGTCTCGGCGTGCCCCCGCTGAGCGCGTTGAAGACCGTCGTCTTGCCGCTCCCCGGCAGACCGACCAGGGTCACCTGCATCGGCTAGTACCCGGCCTCGAGGTCGACCACGTTCTCCAGCGGATCGCCGGCCACGTAGCGCTGCAGGTTGCCGACGAAGAGGCCGATGCTCCTCTCCAGCACCCGGTCGCTCGACCAGCTCGTGTGCGGGGTGATGATCACGTTCGGCGCGTCGTAGAGCGGCGAGTCGGGTGGCAGCGGCTCCTCGTTGAAGACGTCGAGCACGGCCCCGCCGATCCAGCCGGAGTCGAGCGCCCGGCGCAGGGCGATCTCGTCGATCAGCCGCCCGCGGGCGATGTTGAAGAGGTAGGCATCCTCGCGCATCTCCTGCAGCTCGTGCGCCCCGATGAGGCCTGCCGTCTCCTCGGTCAGCGGTGCCGCAACGACCACCATGTCGGATGCGCGGAGGAGCTCGTCGAGCTGGTCGAGGCCCAGCAGCTCGACGTTCGCCGCGTCGCCGGCGCCGTGCGCGGGATGGCGTCGCGTGGCGAGCACGCGCGTCTCCGAAGGGCGCCAGCAGCCGCGCGATCTCGTGACCGATGCTCCCGAAGCCCACGATGCCGACGGTCAGGTCGCCGAGCTCCCGACCACGCAACGGCTGCCACGTCCGCTCACGCTGCAGCTCGAGAAGCTGGGGCAGTCGACGGGCGATGGCCAGCAGCATCATCACCACGTATTCGGCGATCGGCGCAGAGAAGACGCCGCGGGCGTTCGTGACGGTCAGGCCACGCGAGCGCGCGAGGGGCGTGACCACCTTGTCGACCCCCGCCGAGAAGGAGTGCAGCCAGCGCAGCTGCGGCGCGTTCCCGATCAGGTGATCGAGGGCCGATGCGCTCATCCCGCCGCGCAGCAGCACCTCGGCCTGCTCGAGGGCCGCGGCCTCGCCGTGGACGCGGCCGTCGGCGGTCACTGGGACGTAGCGCACGCCCTCGACCGCCTCGATGCGCTCGACCTGGTCGGCCGGCAAGGGAGCTCCGAAGACCGGGGTGGCCAGGACGGTGATCTCGCCCCGGCTCAGCGCTGGTCCCCTTCGATGCGGGCAACCCAGCGGGGTGGATCGGCGAATCTCATCCAGGCTCGGCAGCCGGTCGGCGCTCTCCCAGACCCGGTTCAGGAAGGCCCGATCGCGCGCCGCAACGACCGCCTTCACGAAGCGCTCGCCGGCCAGTACTGCTCCATCTTCAGGTCGAGCCCGGTGATCCGCATGATCGCGCGCTCGACCGCGCCGCGACGCTCGTTGCGCCGCTCGAAGCGCTCGTGAAGCTGCGCGAATCCCGGCAGCAGCCGCTCCCCGGCCGCGTGCATCACGTGATTCGAGTAGCCCTCGAGGAGTGACATCAACGCCTGCGTGCGGTGGAACGAGTCCAGCTGCGCCGGGCTCATCATCCGCTCGAGCCAATGGCCCTTGGCCCCGGCCCGGCGGCCACCGCGTCGCGCAGCCTCCCCATCAGGCCGCCGGAGTCGGTCGCGAACTGCTCGACCGATTCGCTCACCAACGCTGCGAAGTGGTCGCGCAGCCAGGGGTACGCCTCGAACTCGAAGGCGTGCGTCGCCTCGTGCAGCGCGATGAAGGTGCGGAACTCATCGAGCGGGACCCGCAGGGTCGCAGCGCTGGCGACGATGTTCTGCTCGACGAAGTTGAGGCGCCCGCGCGTCGATGGCCCCGCGGCAAGCAGGCTCACGTCGTACTGCCCGAGCACCTTGCGCGCGAGGAACGCCATCAGGAAGCCGAGCTGCTGGTTGCCGATCGACCGGTTCACGATGCGCGAGAGGGCTCGTCCCGGTGTTGTCGGGTCCGCTCTGCGCCTGGGCCAGGATCTCTTCCACCTTTCCGAAGAGCTGCTGGAAGGTGGCGAGGTTGAGGTCGACCCACTCCAGGCGATCGACAACCGCGGGCACCTCGAGGGCTCGCGGCAGCTGCGCGCCGATCTCCTCGGCGACGGCGGGCTCGATCCGGAGCAGGGTCTCGCGATAGAACGCGTCCGCCGCCTCACGCTGGGCAGCGGGGATCGGGAACCGCATCCTCGCCGAGCCGGCGACGGGCGATCTGACGCACGGCCTCCCAATCGATGAGGCCAGTCCCTGCGCGGCGCATGATCTCGCGCTGCGCGACCGCGGCACCGACCGCAACCAGGCTCCCGACCACGATGCCCATCCCGAGCCGGCTGCCGCTGCGTGACATGCGGTCAGTCTACGGCAGGAACCGCCTGCACCGAGGTGGCCTCCACCAGGGGGAGCTCGGCCCCGAAGACCGGGCCGGCGACGCTGCTGAAGGCAGCGAGGTCACCGGTCGTCACGATCCGGTTTGCCGGCTCGCGGTCCGGGGAGCGGGCGCCGAGCGCGTCGAGCAGGTCTTCGGTGGCGAGGGCGGCGGTGAACGCGGAGTCGACCACGCTCACGCGCGGTCCCGCCACGCGCTCGATGAGCGGACGCAGGAGCGGATAGTGCGTGCAGCCCAGCAGCAGCGTGTCGATCTCGGCATCGGCGGCGAACAGCTCCCCGAGGTAGCCGCCGACCGCCCGCTCGGCGAGCGGTCCGTCGAGCGTGCCTGCCTCGACCAGCGGCACGAGGTCCGGGCAGGCCTGCTGCGCGACGCGGGTGCGGGGATCGGCCTCCTCGATGGCCCGCGGATACGCTCCCGAGGTGACCGTGCCGACCGTGGCGATGACCCCGACGTGGCGCGATCGGGTCGCGGCAGCCACGGCCACCGCTCCGGGACGCACCACGCCAAGGACCGGCACTGCGGCCAGATCGCGGACGAGGTCGAGGGCCTGGGCGGTGGCGGTGTTGCAGGCGAGCAGCAGGAGCTTGACGTCCTGGTCGAGCAGCCAGCCGACGCATTCGGCGGTGAATCGGCGCACCTCCTCGCGCGGAGCGCGGCCCGTACGGGGTGCGCGCGTTATCACCGAGGTAGATCGTGGACTCGGCCGGGAGCCGGCGTCTCAGCTCCGAGAGGACGGTCAGCCCCCCGACGCCCGAGTCGAAGACCCCGATCGGGCGCGCGTCGCTGGATCGGCGCACGTCAGCGTCGAGCGAGCGCGGGGCTTCTGTCACGCAGGTGCGAGGCGAGTGCGTCGGCGATGCGCCGCACGCCAATCGAGATGGGCGCCTCCGGGCTGGAGCTCACGAACGCGATCCCCTCGTTGTTCGCGGCCAGCACCAGCCGTCCGTCCGAGACGAGCTCGAAGTCGACGCTGGCTCCGAGCGCCTGCTCCAGGTCGGCCTTGTCAAAGCCGCCGGAGGCATCGGACCGATTCAGCACGGTGAGGAGCTTGGAGGCGCGGATAGCCGATCGCGCTGAAGGTTTCCGCCGACATCGCCAGGCTGCGGATCGCCATCGAGTCGTAGGTGAGGACCTGGAGGATGAGATCGGCGGCATCGAGGAACACGAGCACGTCCTCGGAGAGCGACGCGCGCGTGTCGACGATCACGAAGTCGTAGAGCTGGCGCAGGATGCCCAGGGCCTTCTCGATGTCCCGGGTGGTGACCATCTCGGCCATCTCGACCCGCGGGCGGCGCCAGCAGGATGTCGATCCCGGATGGATCGCGCCACGCAATCTCGGCGACATCGGACTCGCGAATGCGATCCGTCGGCAGGTTGACGATCGATGGCGCAACCGCCGGAACGCGCAGCAGGCCGCGCAGGTCGCTGAACTGGAGCGAGCCATCGACCAGGCAGACCCGATGCTCCTGTCCGAGCGCGACCGCAAGGTTGTAGGCGATCGTCGTGCGGCCCACACCGCCCTTTGGGCGAGAAGAGGGTCACCATCAGAGACCCGGTGCGCGAGGACTCGACCGCCCGATCCTCGGCCACCTTGCGGATCATGGTGGTCAGATCGAAGCCCGAGAACGGCATCTTCAGGACGGCGTCGATGCCTCGCTGCGCGTCCTCGCGCACCGGGTTCTGGGGCACGGTCAGCATGATCAGGCCGACCTGCGGCTCCGCGCCCCGAATCCCCTGGACGACCTGGGCGCCGCTGACGCGGCCCTGCAGGAGCGCGTCGACGATGACGACGTCCGGCTTGAGCTCCCCGACAGCACCTACCGCTCGGTCGCCCGCGGTGACGACGTCGAGCATCTTGATCTGCGATTGGGCGTTGAGCAGCGAACGGATGTGGGACGCCACCTGCGGGACATCCTCGATCAGCAGAAGCCGGATCTGTTCAGCCGCCATCCCCACTCCTCACGATGGTCCTTTCCGCGCCCGGGCTGCGCGGCGTGCGACCACGATGCATCGTTCGCTCTCTCGGCCGAGCGGCTCCAGATCGTGCGAGCCGAAGGTCACCTCGACCTCCAGCCCGACCTCGTTCACGAGACGCTCCAGCCCCTCGGGAGATGGATACCAGAGCCGAAAGCTCGCCGGAAGCCGCGATATCGTACCATCGGCCTGAGGGGCATCGACGATCGTCGAGAAGAGCACGCGCATCCCCTCGGGGGCCTCGTGGCGGACCAGCTGGCTGCGTCGCACCACCTCTCGGCCGCGGAGCTGCTTGCGCCAGTCGATCGAGAGCGGCAGGTCGTGGCGCGGTAGCCCGCCGGGCCCAACTCCGTCGAGGATGAGCTTCCCGCGTCGGGTCAGCAGGCGGGCCGCCCGATCCAGGGCGCGGAGCGCCTCCTCCGGACCGTCGAGATGCGACAGCACCCCCGCCAGGACCGCCAGCGCAAATCGGTCGCGCCGCTCGACCATCCGCACGTCCCCGCGCTGCAGCTCGATCCGACCCGAGTCCGCCGCGGCACGCAGGACCGGGTCGCCCGCTACCCTGGCGGCCGCGCGCTCGAGGAGCGGGGCCGAGCCGTCGATCCCCAGGACGCGGGTCGCGCCGCCGGCCAGGAACGAGCGGAACAGGCGACCCGAGCCGCAACCGAGATCGACGACCGGTCCGCGCCCGCGCGCAACCATCTCGCGATAGAAGACGAGGTCCT
This sequence comes from uncultured Chloroflexia bacterium, assembly GCA_963799675.1. Taxonomy (GTDB): domain Bacteria; phylum Chloroflexota; class Limnocylindria; order QHBO01; family QHBO01; genus JALYSK01. The sequence goes on along the minus strand of CAWCXQ010000003.1, from coordinate 322,978 downwards.
CCTTCACCTCGTCGTGCTCGAGGTCGTAGATCTCGGCCAGCAGCGCCGCGTCGCTCGGCTGGCCCGCGAAGATGTCGCTCATCCGCCGCGACTGGTGAGGAAGCGCTCGACGACGACCGCCAGCACCACGATGAAGATCGCTGCCGGGACGGTGAGGGCGCCGCCCAGGCGGAGACCCGCCAGCGTCGCCAGCAGCAGGCCCGCGAGTGCGCCGCGACGTCCGGCCCGCCACCATGCTCCGTGGTAGACGATGCGTCGCTGGACCACGATCTCGGCGAGGAAGGCGAACGGGGTCACGAGCAGTGCGACGCTGGCCGCCGCCAGGATCACGACGATCACCACGTTTCGCTGCGCATCGGCGCAGGGCTGGCCCGGCAGCGCCACCGGACAGGCATTTGCGGCGAAGATCACGACACCGATCCCGACGAGCAGGCCGAGACCCACCAGCCCGAGGACCCAGAGCCGATGCTGCGCGCTCACCGCGCTGCGTCGGGGCAGATCTCGCGAAACGGACAGAAGCCACAGGCCATCGGGGTGGGTGTGGCATCGAAGCGGCGGGCTCGGATCCCCTCGGCCGCGAACGCCACCTTGCGCGTGCGCCTTCTCGAGCCGCTTGGGGCTGGCCTGGGAGCGGCCAACGAGCCCGGACTCGAGGAAATGCAGCGACAGCTCATCCGGGACGCGGCCGTGCTGCGCCTCGTACGCCAGCGCGTAGATCGACAGCTGCAGGGACTCGCGCGAGCGGCGGTTGGCGGTGGCCGGATCCCGCACGTCGCTCGATTTGTAGTCGGTGATCACCACCCGTCCGTCGGCCTCGGTGTCGACCCGGTCGTAGCGTCCGCGCACCCGATCGCCGCCGAGCATGAACGCGAACTCCTGCTCCACCGCGCTTGGCCGAGCCGGATCGCGTTGCTGCTCGTGCCAGAAGCGGTCGAGTGCCTCCCGGGCCGCCGTGCGCCGCGCCTCCTCGTGGTCGCGGGTCAGGAATCCGATCGACTCCCAGTTGGCATCGAGCGCAGCCTGCAGCTCCGGCAGCGACATCGGCTGGCCCACCATCTGGCGCCGATGGAATGCCTGCACGGCCGCGTGCAGGGCCTTGCCGTACACCAGGGCGTGCGAAGGTGGCGTCGGGATGCGCACCATGTGCGCGTATCGGTACTTCGCCGGGCACTCGAGGTAATCGTTGACCTGGTAGTAGCTGAGTGACAGTGGCCGATCCGCAAGCGACGGACGGGGCGGAGCGCCGACAGGCTGCCGCGCACCGCCCTCATGCCGCGTGAGCCGCTCGGCGAGGCTCGGCCGCAGCGCTTCCAGCGGGGTGGCTGGCGGCAGATCGAGCGCCTCGAGCACGAACTGGCTCATCCGTCGCGTCCGGCGAGCCCCGTAATCTCCTGCCCAGCTCAGGACCAGCTCCTCCCGGGCCCGAGTCATCCCGACATAGAAGAGGCGCCGCTCCTCGGCCAGGTGGGCATCGCCGCCCGAAGGCTCCTCATCCAGCAGGCCGGCGGGCAGCTGCAGCTGATCAGTCCGGTCGCGACCGGGGAACCGATCCTCGACCAGGCCGACCATGAACACCACCGGGAACTCGAGGCCCTTTGCCTTGTGGTAGGTGAGCACGTGGACGGCATCGCCTTCGTCCGGCTCGCTGTCGGCGGTCGAGGGGTCGTCCCCCGCCTCGATCAGCGTGTCGAGCTGCTCGACAAGGAACGGCAGCCGGTCGTCGCGCAGCAGGCTCCCCTGCCGCTTCACGATCTCGAAGAAGCGCGCCACGTTCTGCGAGCCGCTCGTCTCCGCTCTCGCGCGCCTCGTGGCTCAGTCGCGCCAGCCAGCCCGTGCTGCTGACGAAGTGGTAGAGCAGCTCTCCGCTCGAGCGCTCCGTGCTCATTGCCCGGTGCTGATCGATCCCGGCGATCAGGCGCTGCACCACCTCCAGCGCGCGCCGCCCGAACGGCGACTCCTCCGGCCGGACCGATGCCTCGCGCAGCGCGTCCGCGAGGCTGATCCTCCGCCGTGAGGCACGGTTGAGGGCGAGGGTGACGTCGGCGGCGGCGAGCCCATAGATCTCCGAGGTGGCCAGGTCGTAGAGGCTGACCGAATCTGCCGGGTCGCTCACCGCGCGCAGGAAGCTGATCAGGACCCGGACCTCGGGCTGACGGTACAGCCCCGCCGTTCCGCTGAACCGCCACGGGATGCGTCCGATGTTCAGGGATCGCAGGAACGGATCGGCATCCCGGTTGCCGCGCACCAGGATGGCGTGGTCGCCGGCGCGCCGGCCGGAGCGCATGCCCGCGGCGATCCGGTCCGCCGTGGCGTCTGCCTCCTCTGAGCCGGTCGCGAAAGCGAGCAGCTCGATCGGCCCCGCTCCGCTCGTCGGACGCCGGAAGCTGGCGCGGGCGCGCAGGCGCTTGTCGAGCCCCTCGAGGGCCTCCAGCCGCTCCGGGTCGTTGTTGCGGATGAGCCGATGCGCCGCATCGAGGATCGGCTGCCGGCTGCGGAAGTTGTCCACCAGCACGACGCTGGCGGCTTTCGGATACGCGGCCCGGAAGCCGAGAATGTTGCCGAGCGCCGCTCCCCGGAAGCGATAGATGCTCTGGTCGTCGTCACCGACCACCGTGACGTTGCCGCGCGGCGCGGCCAGCAGCCGCACCATCTCGAACTGCGCGTGGTTCGTGTCCTGGAACTCGTCGACGAGGATGTAGCGGAAGCGCGACTGCTGCTCGGCCAGGATGGCCGGATGCTCCCGCAGCAGGCGGAGGGCCAGCGACACCTGGTCTCCGAAGTCGAACCGGTCGCCCGCCCGCATGAGGCGCTCGTAGGCGTCGTACAGATTTGCCAGCTCTCGCTGGCTCGCAGCGTCCTCCGCCAGCGCGGCGTCCTGGGGTGCGGCGGCGGCGCGAGCCTCGAGCTCCGCGGCAGCGGCGAGGTATTCGGCCGGACCAATGTCCTCGTCGCGCGCGCGGCTGATCAGGGTGACGAGGGCCGACAGGAAGCGTCCCGGGTTGCCAAGCGGGCGGTATCGGTCCAGGGGGAGCTCGAACAGGTGCTCGCGCAGCAGGATGATCTGCTCGCTGCGGGAAAGGACGCTCGACCTGTCCGAGAGGCCGACCTCGAGCGCATGCTCGCGCAGCAACCGATCTCCGAAGGCGTGGAAGGTCGCGATCTGCGCGTCGTTGTGGCCATAGGGCACCAGCCGGTCGACGCGCTCGGTCATCTCAAGGGCTGCCCGATCCGTGAAGGTGAGGGCAAGGATCTCGGATGGCCGCGCTCGCTTCTCCGCGATCAGCCAGGCGATGCGGCGGGTGATCGCCGTCGTCTTGCCGGTACCTGCCCCTGCCACGATGAGCAGCGGACCCTCTCCGTGGGTGACCGCCTTGCGCTGGCGGGCGGTCAGGTCGGCGAGAAGCGGCGGCTGAACGCGCAGATGCGGCCGGCGCGGCGCCGGTGCGGAGACCATCTCCTCGAAGATCGGGAGCTGGTTCGGCGACGGGACCACCGCTGGCACGTCTTCGATGGTAGCCGAGAGGGCATTCACCGGACGGTTATCCACCGCGTATCCCGGCCTCAGCGCAGTAGCACCGAGCGTGAGAGGCTGAGCGTTTCGGCCCGACTTATCCGACCGTTTCACGAGGCGAATGCTGGCCTGCCATCGTGACGGCTTGTCTGTCGCGCGCGCGCCTAGCGCAGCCGTGCTCGCCCAGTGGTTGCCCAATCACCCGACAGGTCGCGTCGACGCCGAGCTTCGTCATCCATGGCTGAATCGAGGGCACGCGTAGTTTCGTCGAGAGCCGCCCGCAGCCGGGCGATCTCCGCATTCGCCTCCGCTAGCTGCACGCGCAGAGTCGCTTGGTCGATGCTTCGCACCACGATGCCACCGATGAAGGGCACGCCACTCAGCACGTTTAGGAAGGCATTCCACAGGGAAGCCAGGTGCCTCATTTAGCGGCCAGCTCACGCAACGCGCGCGCTAGCGCGGTGACGGCCGCCTGGGCGGAATCACCGCGGCCCTCGACGATCGCGGGGACCCGGTACTCCTGCTCACTCGTAGGACGGGCCCAGGCACACCACTCGGCGGATGCGATGCGCGGGTCGACCTCGCGCGGTCCCTTGGCTACGCCCAGCAGCTCCCAGCCGTGCGGCCGCGCAGCCTCGGCCTCTACCCATGCCTTGCTGAGTCCGCTGAGGGCAGGCATTCGCGGAGTGTAGGGCCGGGTCGGCTGCGACGAGACGGGCGGGCGCTCCGGAGAGTGGATCAGCTTGAGCTCAACCAGGTCCGCCAGCGGCCATCCGGGGGTCCGACTACTTGAGCATGTCGCTCATCACCGCGGCGGCCGCGTCGCGATTGGTCTGGGTCGGGACGCCCAGCACTGCCTCGACCGTGCGCAGCAGGCTGAAGTGATCGTATCGCGCATTCGAGACCGATCCCGTGCGAGCCGCGCTGCCGGCGAACACGGTGAGGATGTGGTTGCCCTGTGACGAATCGTCCTCATCCCAGGTGAGGATCAGCAGGCAGCTCTGGGTCGTGCAGGCCGGGCTCGCCAGGATGGCGGGCAGATTCCGCGAGAGCCACGTATCGCCGGTCGCGACAGAGCAGTCGTGGGTGCTGTTGCACTGGTTCGGCGTGATGAAGGCGAAGGTCGGGGTGGTCGCCGCCGATCTCAAGTCGGCAGCGAGCGCCGTGTAGTTCACGACGTGGCTCTTGCAGCGGGCGGCATTCAGCCGCACGTTGTCGAAGTAGACGACCGGGTTGTGCTTCGGCGCGTAGCCCCCAGACGGCGTCAAGGTGCAGGGCGCGGGCATCGACTCCTGGTAGAACTTCCAGGTCTTGCCCGCAGCCTCGAGGTTATCGGCCAGGTGCCGCGCGCCGATATGGCACGAGTTCGACGGAGAGCAGTCGTCCTTGATCGAATAGTTGGATCCACCGTACAGGTCGAGGTAGTTGGGCAGGCTTGGATGCGTGATCGCGTAGTAGTTCGCCGCGCGCGCGTAGTGGTTGGCCAACGACGTCGTGTATGGCGTTGCATCCGTGTTCCAGACCTCGCTGTAGCCGTGGTTTTCCATGACCACCACGAACACGTGGCTGACCCCGCCTCCCGTTGGCTGGCCGGCGCTCGCGGTCGGGCTGGGTGTGGGTGACGGGCTGGGTGTCGGTGACGGACTGGGGCTCGGGCTGGGTGTTGGTGACGGTGTGGGTGTGGGTGATGGCGTGGCTGTGGGCGACGCCTTCTTTACTCTGAATGCCTCCGTCGGTGACGGACTGGGTGTGGGTGACGGACTGGGTGTGGGTGACGGTACTGGGGTGGGTGACGGCGGGTGTGGGTGATGGCCCCGGGGTCGGCGCTGCGATCAAGCAGCTGCGGCGGGTTGGACCCTTCGCGGCTCGAGAAGCTGAGGCCGTCGCTGCTCGTCGAGCTGACCCTGAACGAGTACGACCCGTTGGCGGTCACGCCACTGATCGGCGTGCTGATCCATGCCCCCGTGGCCCCGGCAGGCAGTGAGCCCACCTGGACACCTTTGGGCGGTGCGGTATTCCACGTCACGCTCGCCTCGGCAAAGGCCGATGTGGCGTACACCTGCGTGCCGGCGACCGACGGGTCGGTCACGAACACGCGCAGCGTGGCCGTCGAACCCGGGGTGTAATCGGTGACCGCGAAGGTCAGCAGTGAGTCGTAGTCGTCAGCATCGCCACGGAGGGTCGATTGGCAGCAGTAGCTTGTGTCAGCCGCGAGCCTGTTGATTCGCGCATCGGCGGTCGGAGCACCGGTCGCCGCAGCGGTCCTGCCGAGCCCAGGGAGGTAGGCCACAACCACCGCGACGAACCCCACGGCTACCACTAGGCTGCCGAGCTTGCGGCGCTCGAGTTCGTTGCTGATGATGCCCACGCTAGCATCGGCTGGGTGCAAGCGTCGGGCCAATCGGTCACGCGGGCGACCCCCTCGCCCACGTCGTCACCTGGCGCTAGAGACGGGCGCGCCCCCTTCATTGACAGTGGCCGCAACGTCCACGAGAAGTCGCAATGCCGCACACCGAGTCCACCGCGCCAAGGCGAGGAACCGGCACCTATAGAATCCTCGTCTCGTGAGCTCTACCGAGGCGAACTGCGTGTTTTGCGAGATCAGTGCGGGTGCATCGCCGGCCGAGGTAGTCGAGAGCGATGCGATCACGCTGGCGATCATGACTATCGCTCCGGTGAACCCCGGACATGTTCTCGTCTACCACGTGATCATGCGACGGACTGGTACTCACTGGATGAGAGGCTCGTAGCACCGCTCATGGCGACCGCCCACCGGGTCGCGCGCCGAATCATGACCGTCCTCGAGCCGGATGGCATGAACGTCGTGATGGCCAACGGCGCTGCCGCCGGACAATCGGTGTTTCACGTCCACGTACATCTCATTCCACGCCACTACGGCGACGGTGTTCGGGATCCTTGGACTGTCACCGCCGGTGATCCTGCGAAGATTGCTGCTGTGGCGAAACGGCTCAGGCGGCAGGACCAACTAGACGGCCCATGACGCCTCTCCTTGTGACGAAGGACCAGCGATGGCACCGACGAGGCACCTTCGGACGGGCAGGACACCGAGGGTCACGGCAGCGACCTGCGAGCAGCCAGCCGCCACGGGATCAGCTGCACTAGGAGGACCTGCTCAATCCACCGACGGCGGGGAGGGGCCGGGGTCGCCTGCACGGTCCGCATCGTCGCCGTGCCATGGACCCGATTGACGAGGTAGAGCACCTGATCATGGGTTGACCGTCTCTGGATCGCCCATCGGCGATTGGCTTTCGCCTAGCGCCAAGGGCGATGAACAGGGTCGGGACTTGGCCCGACCCCGGTTCCGCGGCAGAGGCTCTAGTGCTTGGCCGAGCGTCGTGCGGCCAGCGGTCGCCAGGCGAGTGACCCGATGCCGAGCAGCAGGACCAGCGCCAGCGCGCCGATCAGCGGCGTCGAGCTGTCGGCCGACTGAACCGCGGTATCCGGCAGCTGCGGCGCGGGTGTCGGGTTGCCGGCATGCACCCCGCCACGAGGCGTCGCCGTGGGCGCCGGCGTCTTGACCGTGGTCTTGGGCGTCGGGGTCGGAGTTGGGGTCGGGGTCGGCGTAGCCTGCTTTTGGCAATCCTCCGCCGGCTGGGTGCTCGCACTCGTCCGGAACTCGTCCTGAGCACCGACACTGATGATGAGGGTCACCGTGCCGGACACGGGTGCCGGTCGCTCGCCGACCAGATCTCGCCGAAGGTGGTGTCATAGTGGCCGTTGCTGATGCCGGTCGTGCCGGTGATCGTCGTCTCGACGTCGACCCTGCGGTCGGTGGTCGTGTTGTGGTCGAGGGAGACTGACACGTGGAACGACTCGCAGTCCTGCGAGATGCTGATGCTGCCGGTGTGACCCAAGACGGGCCCGGCGCTGAGGGCAAGGAGCCCGAGCGTCATGACAACGCTCAGTAGTCGTCGGGTCATCTGTCGTTTCCCCTACTTTCGATCTGTGGCTGGCGGCGAACTTCGATGCTGCCGGAGCGGCACCATACCGACGCGTACCACGCGCCACAAGTACCTTCCGCCACCCGCCCATGGCGGTGCGATGGGCTGCGAGGTGGTGGGGTGTCGAGCGCTGGAGTACCGATGGCGACGAATGCGGTGCAGCCTCGCAACGATTGCCGTGACCTATCTAGTACCGATGCCGCGCCGTCACGGATCGGGCCGCGCTTCAGCCAAGTTGCGGCTGAAACCGCGGATCGGCATGAGGCCCCACCAGTACCGGCATGACATCCGCGCCGTCCTCCTGCGGCGACGGCTCTGGCGACCGAGATCTCAGGACGCCGCGCACGTGGGCGGCCTTCGGAAGCCGCTCGGCGAGAGCCTGCGCAGCCGTGGACTTCCCGGCCCCCATTATCCCCGTCATCAGGACGACCGAGGGTCTGAGAAGCGGCTGGTGGCTCACCGTCGTGCCCTTGGACGGGGTGGCGAGGAGAGCGGCCATCCGGTGCCGGCGCGCCCCGGTAGTGCCTGAGCAGCAGGTACTTGGCGTCATGTTCTTGGGGGGCGGGTTATGCGGTCTGGCGCCGATCGCCGCGAGGGTTGTGGTATTCGGAGCCCGCCGTCGGACCCTCAAGGTGGAAGCCGAACGCGGCTTGTGATTAGGGCTTGCGACTCGCTAGCCAGATTTGTTCGCGTCCGTAAGCCGGAGGGGACCCTCGTAGTCGCTGTATTCGGCCAGCGGCTCGAACCCACACAGCTCGAGCAGGTGCGCCATCTCATAGCGGTACGTCCACCGAAGCGCGAGATTCTCTCCTCTTCGCGGAGCACCTGCCCATCGTGGTCCAGCTCAGCGAAGCGCCACTGCTCGGTCAGGATCTGGGCGATCGGATCAGTGTGGCGCTCGACTGCCGTGACGCGTACCAGGTGCCCCGTGGACGGATGTCGCACCTCTCCGCGCTCGCTGGGAGCTTGGGGTCCAGGGGCGACGCGATCAAGCAACGGATCGAATACGTCGAGTGCCAGTAGCCCGCCTGGCCGAAGGCGACGATGGACCGCCTGCAACGCCTGCCGCTGGCTCTCTGGAGTGAGCAGCGACATCAACACCCTGAAAGCGGCGAATACGCGTCGAATTCCCCTCGAACACGCAGGCTGGCGATGTCGCCTTGCCTGAGGTGACGCGCCCGCACCTCCTTGATGATCCGCGCCTTCCGCTTGGCTAGCGAGAGCATTGGCTCAGACCGATCGACGCCCGTGACGTCGAGTCCGGCTGTCGCCAGTGGGATCGCAACACGTCCGGTTCCAACGCCAAGTTCGAGGACGCGGTGACCTACGTCACGTGCGCAGCGCAGGTAGAACTCAACGTCCTCCTGGCTGGCGTGGAGTCGATCGTAGATGTCCACGTGGAGACTGCTACGGCTGTAGAAGGGAATGACGGTCGACACGAGCCGAGCGTATCCCAGGAGTCTTGGAATGCAATGGCGGGCGCCCCACTGTCGAGTCATGTCACGTGACGACCCAACGGGTAGCGATCAGCCTGCGCCGTGCTCAGGTGCAAGCGGCGGGTTAGTACTAGTCCTCGCGGCGCCCGGGCTAGCGCCGTTACGGCTGCCTGGGCGGAGTCACCGCGACCCTCGACGATGCATGCACTCGGTACTCGGGGTTGGCACATACTCTCGGCGTGAAGCACACACTGGAATCCGACGAGATTGAGGCGCTTGAGCGTCGCGGCTGGGAAGCGCTGTCCGGTCCGAAATGGGGAGCGATTCTACGACGCGGTTATGGCCGACGATGGCCTTATGGTGTTCCCGGCTTGATCATGGACAAGCAGGCGGCACTTAGAGCCATTCGGCACGCAGAGTCATGGTCCACTTTCGAGTTGAGCGATGTTTGCGTCATTTCCTCGGAGGGAGCGGGGCTAATCACCTACAAGGCCATCAGCCAGCGCAGCGGGCAGCCGCAATACGAGGCGGTGATGTCGAGCCGTCCGCCGCGGTCACGACTGGAGACTTCTCATCCACCAACCGTCCGGATTCGCTTGGATGGCGTGGATTGTTGACCCGGGAAAACGCGCTCAGCCTGGTACAGGTCAAGAGCTGAGAGTTGCCCGATCCGGCTTGGCACGGTTGGCCTGGGTTACACCGGCATCGTCGACGAGGTCGTAGTCGTCCTGGTCGTCGAGGCGCTCGCAACCGATCGCCGAGAATCCGAAGGTGAGGCCGCACGCAGTCCGATCGACGGTGATCCTCGCCCTCTTGTTCGGGGCGGCGTGCTCCGCCTCCGGCTCGTCGTCGCCTTCCAGAACGGCGTTCGCCACTCAACCGTGGCCATCGGGCGGTCCCGTGCCGAGCTCCCTGGCCGGGACGTGGTACCACCCCCTCCATGCGACCCAGGTGAACCTTTCGAGCAATGAGTACCGGGTCGTGCAGACGGACCCCGCCAACCACGCCGAGGGCAAGGTCGTGGTCAACGGTGACGAGATCGACTTCTTCAACGGGAACGGGTGCGGCCTCGCGCTGCCGGACGGGATTGGCCGCTACCGATGGACCCTGCAGGGCAGCGGATCGGTGCATTTCACGGCGCTGAACCACGATCGGTGCGGGCGGGTCGACATCCTTGAGAATGCGACATGGACGCGGGCGCCCTAGGCCCCGCCCTCCAGACTGGAGGCGAGGGTTCAGGGGGCTATCATCTCCGTCAATGCAGCGTGACATAGCCCGGAGCGCACCCGTCAGATACTCGGTCGCCATCGGACTGGCCGTGCTCGCCATCGTGAGCGCGTGCTCGGTCCCACCAAGCGTGCTCCCTGCCACTTCTTCCCCCGCTGCGCGCACGCCGGGTCAGCATGCCTCTCCGACTCCGGAGGCCAGCTCCACCACCGAGCCAGCCACGTCGGCGCCGGCCGGCGCGATCGACGTCGAAATGGCTGGTCCACCTGGTCACTTCGTGCCCGCGGACCTCACCGCACCGGCCGGAGATCTCGTGTTCTATCTGCACAACAGATCGCACGGCATCCACACCCTCGCAATCGGCCGCGAGCTACACAAGGCGCTGGTCACCAGCGCGAGCGTGCTGCAGGGTAAGGCCGCCGTATTCACCGTTCGCGGCCTGCGGGCAGGTGAATACGTGATCTGGTGCACCATCGATGCCCATGCCGAGGAAGGAATGGTCGGCACACTCATCCTCAACTGAGGGCGATTGGCTGGTTCCTCTCTAAGGGGCGGAAGGCCGGGGTCGCCTGCACGGTCCGCATCGGTGGCCGATGCCCGGCCATGGCGAGAGTAGCGCGGTGGCGTGCCAACCCCGTCCAGCCCTGGGGGCCCATCCTCAACGAAGGCGGGGGCCTTAACAACGAACCCAGCTGGACCAGCGCGAAGGTGTTCCCGTCCGGGTCCTTGAACCACGCCCCGCGGTTGGGACCAAGCTGGGCGATCCCATCAGTCGTCTTGGGCGAGTCGTACTCCTCAAAGGTGACCCCGCGCGAGCGCAGTTCGAGGATCGTCGCCTCAAGGTCCGGCACTTGAAATCCAGCGACGGTGCTCTTGGCAGTCCCAGCAAACGCCGATGGATAGATCTCAAGGAACGTCCCGCCACCGCAGGCGAAGCTGGCGCCGGGCTGGTTCGCGTCCACGAGCTTGAAACCGAGCACGTCTCGGTAGAATTCGATCGCCTTCACCTTGTCGCGAACCGCAATCGTCGGACGACACGGAGAGTCCGCAAACATCGCTTCCAACCTCCTTGGAGAGCTGCCTCGGCCTGCACCCAGGCCCTGCTAAGTCCGCTGAATGCGGGCATGGCAGTGTAGGCCGGGGTCGCCTGCACGCTCCGCATCGTCGCCGGTGCCATGCGCCCGCAAGCTCGCCCGGGGCCGAGCCTACAGCGCGCTCTACCGAAGCGCTTTACACACGGCCGACTCTTTGAGCTCTAGGTAGGCGTCGCAGTATGTCTTCAGAAACGGGGCGACATCCTGTCCCTCCAGCGCGCCCGGTATCGCCTTGTTGGCGGCCGCAACCTCAGCCGCGGTTGGGCAATCCTTCACGATCCGTATGAGGTCTTGCTCCTTCGGCAAGGACAGCGCGGCTGCCGTTGCAAAGGCAGTCGCGCAGGCCGTCGAAACGCCCGCGACCACCGGGTTGGTCGCCGGCGAGTTCGTGGGCGCTGGCGTCCGCGGGGCGGCCGGAGCGGGCGCCGAACATGCAGCTGCTAGGAGTGCCAGGCTGAGCAGACCGATCCGGACCATCCAAGTCGCCTTATGAACATCCCCGAAGACAAGCAATCCGAAGGCCACGGACGGTGGCGGGCGCGACGGCCCGGAGCGGCTGAACCTCGGTGGCCGCCATCGTCGGCGAGGGCTTGGTCACCACCGAGAGGACCAACGGCCCATGGCGGCCATCAATCTGGGGCGCATAAATGCCGCTGACGGCCGCCCCTATTGGGGGACGTGGGGCGGCCGCCCTCCGGCTCGGCGGCACGCAGCCGGAGCTTGCGCAGCTGGCCATACCCCTAACCGCGAGCTCACAGTCAGCATCGCCGTGGGCCCGGGCAGTATCATGAGCGGCACAATCAGGCAGGATGCCGACCAATGACCTCGTTCCGCGCTTCAACTCCCGGGAGAGGCGCCGCGTTGGTCTTAGTCGTTGCGACCTTGGTGCTGGTCGGGGCCCCCGACGCTTCAGATGCTGCTTCCGTCTACTGCCACACGGGCAACCCGATGACGGGGGTCCACGACCCGGCACGACTGGTAGTCCGTTCCGCGTGCCAGCAAGCGGCGGGCAAGGTGACCAAGGTCTACATCGAGCACGACGGGGATTACCACATCAGCATGACCGGGGTCCGTTCCTCGCTGCTCAACTCGAAGAACAACGGCACGCTGGTCGTCGAGCGAGTCCCCAGGTTCCCGTTGGCGCTGCCCAAGGTCGGGTCGCAGATCACGGTTACCGGTCCTTGGGTCACGGACAAGGCCACCGGTTGGAATGAGATTCATCCCGTCTGGCACATCAGCGTGCAGTCCGGAGGCCTGATGTCGAGCACGGCCGGGAGGACCGTCGGCAATCCGGGGGAGATACCCTTCGACCCCAATCCTGTGGACGAGGCGGACGAGCACTAGCCTCGAGGCGCACGTCCGATAGCGGTGGCCGATCAGTTCCCGCTGCGGGGCTCGTACAGCACGGCGGAGGCTAGCGGGCTGCTGCCGTAGTCGCCCTCCACTGCACGATGCCATTCGCGCAGCAGGTGGCCCTGGACGCGGTGCGAGCCTCGACCATGCCGGTGGTGGCGATCCAGGATCCGCTACCGGGGTCGAACCGCTCGGCAGAATCCGGGGTCGCCTGCACGGTCCGCATCGTCGCCGATGCCATCCGCCGTCAACGTCGCCCCCCGGGGCCGCCCTAATCAATTCACCGCTCGCTCATCCGCTGGGCAACTACCATGCTGGCATGAGGCGTTCGATTCTTCCGTGGCTTGCCGGCCTTGGCCTAGCAATCGTGCTGACAGTGGTCGCAGTCCAGTACGTCATCTTCGCCAACTACCGCGGTCCAGGGCCAGCTCCGCATCCGCTCGCTGTGCTCCTCGAGGCCGTGTTGTCATGGCCGACGATCGCGGCGGTGATATTGACCGGAGCGGCCTATTGGCTGGTTGACCGCACGGTGAGGCGCTGAGGCGCTGAGGCGTGCCGGGCGCTCCAAGCAAGGTTCAGCCAAAGGTTCTAGAAGGCGCCCCGCCGGTTCCTGCCGGTTATCGCGAATGCCGATACTGTCTTAGTTTTACCCAGCCATGGCTTGACTACGCACCTGCCCACAAGAAGGGAGTCTCAGGGATGAAACTCTCCAGGAACGTCCTGGCGCTTGCCGTTGCGTTAGTCGTGAACGTCCTGCTAGTGATTCTCTTGACTCCACTCGGCTTTGAGTCCCGGCCCGCAACCGACTTGAAGACCGTTGGCTACATTGCGATCGGTACGATTTTTACTGGTCTCGCGCTGGACGTAGCGTCATTCGCGCTTCTCTTCTTCAGGAGAGTCCGACTGGCTTCGAGTCTGGCGATCGTCGGCTCGATCCTCTTCTTCTTCCCCATTATCGGAGACCGCGCTGGGTCCTTCTTCTCGCTGCCCATCCCGCCTGCAATCAACACCCTCGAATACATCTTTGTTCCCGTACTGCTCGTAACCCTCTTCCCGGCCTCGAAGGTCTACCGAGATAGCCGTTCCTCTCCAAGTTGAGAAGCACGTGGTCGCCCTGCACGGTCCGCATCCTGGCTGCTCCCGTTAGTAGCCTACGCAGGGCCGCCTACCGCGCGATTACTGGCCGCTCGAATTGACCGCAGCGCCCATGATTACGCAGGGCCGCTTACCGCGCGATTACTGGCCGCTCGCCTTGACCGCAGCGCCCATGATTGAAGGGTGACCAGCGCCCGTTGGGGCGTGGGGAAGATCCGATGGCCCAATCCGATGCGCCACACGTCCGCGGCTTCCTGTTCGCCGATCTGCGCGGCTACACCCAGTTCGTAGAGAAGCACGGCGATAAGGCGGCTTCGGAGCTGCTGGGCGCCTATCGCAAGTTGGTTCGCGCTGCGGTCGCGCAGACCAACGGAGCGGAGATCCGAACCGAGGGCGACGGCTTCGACGTCGCCTTTCCATCTCCCAGCAGCGCCATCCGTTGCGGGCCGGCCATTCCGAGCACGCCGCAACCAGCCAGGCGGCAGCCGGCGGACCGCTGCCCGTCGGTATTGGCATCCATGCGGGCGAGACGGAAGATAGCGCCGAGGGCTTCGTCGGCTCGGCGGTGAACATCGCCGCGCGGGTCTGTGCGCTGGCGGGTCCCGGCGAGTTGCTGGTGACCGAGACCGTGCGGTCGCTGGTGCGCACCTCGATGCCGCTCACCATGGAGCCGCGCGGCCGCCGTCATCTCAAGGGTATCCGCGAGCCGATCGCCCTCTTCGCCATCCGGCCCAGCGGTGCCGCCCGTCCCTCGCGCCAACGCCGTCTCGAATCAATGGCAGTGAGGTCGCTGCGGCGCATGCCGCTCAAGGGCGCCTTCGCGGCACTGGTGGGCGTCGCCATCGTTGCCACGGTGGTGCTGGCCGTTGGCCTGCTGACCAACACGAACGCCGAACCTGGTCCATCCGGGGCCGCGTCGAGCAGCAAGTCGGCAAGTCCGAGCCCGTCCGCCTCGGACAACACATTCCCGAACGCCGCCGAGCAGAGCCTGCTTGACCAGATCGACCCAGCGGTGGGGCGCCTGTGCGAAAGAGCGGCCACGCAGCGACTACCCCCAAGCCGCGCTGCCTGGAGAGACTCCGACCAAGTTCCCGGTACAGGCGGGCCTGCGATGCGCACTGGGTGGCTCGCAGCCAGACGTTGTCTTCCTGCTGCGCGTCAGTCCCACTTCCTTCGGCGGCGCGGCGACCAGCGAGTTCTGGTTCGGCTTGCGCAAGTCGCTGGCCAAAGCGCAAGCGGGCGACTGCGCCAAGGGCGAGAAGGCGTACCAGGACTGGTCGTTCGGCCTGCGTAGCGGAAAGCTGCTCTGTAGCACGAGCCCTTCCCGGGCGCGCGTCGACTGGATCTTCGACGGCGAGGACCTGATCGCTTGGGCGGTGCGTGAGGATGCCGACCGTGAGGCGCTTTATCGCTGGTGGCTCGACGTCGGCCGGGTGCTCTTGCAATGAAAGGCCGGCGGCTACCTCGGCGAATGCCGGTGGCCCAGCGACGGCGCACGCCCGCTCCCATGGTCGCACGCGATTACTGGCTGCTTACCAAGCCAAGGAGCCGGGGTCGCCTGCACGGTCCGCATCGTCGCGATGCCATCCGCCGTCACGTCGCCCCGGCCCCCGATAGACCCTACGCGGGGCCGCCGCTTAACTGCTCCGTTATTGGCTCCTTAGCTCCGGCCTGGCGAAGCTGCCGCATGGCTTGGCCGGCGCTCAACCATCCAAGGCTGCGCAGACAGCAGCGAAGAAGTCCTCTGGCCCGCGCGGGCCGTGCGATGCAAGGAGCTCGTCGGACACGATCAGAGGGAGCCCCTCCGCCGTGAAATCGACAACGTGGCCAAGGATGATGTCCGGACCGGCGTTGGGAATGGCGCCCGGAACCTTGCCGTAGAACCCCGTCGCGATCGCCCGCGCAGGTGCGTCGATAGTCGCGCCCTCCGGGTACGAAGTCACGAGGATGATGTTGCTCGGGAAACTGAAGGAGTTTCCATTGCCGCCGTACGTGATCTTCGCCCCAGGGCTCGGTGTCCACCTCGCGGATGATCAGACCTGCCGAGTTGTAGACCAGGGTGGCGCTGCTCTTCGCCTTCCTCTTCGACCGCGGGGAGCGGGGTGTGGCCAAGGACGAGGCGACCGAGGTGATCTGGCCCGATGTCGACCTCGACGGTGCCGACCTGGCCTTCCACCGCACGCTCGGCGGACTGCGGCGGACCCTCGAGCCGGGGCGTCGGAACCGCGAGGAATCGACCACCATCGTCTTCCATAACGACCGCTACCGGCTCGACCCGCGCCTCGTGGCATGGAGCGATCGTGACGCCTTCGAGCAGCTGATGGCATCCGCCGGAAGCGCGGTCAATCCGGACGACGCCCTGCGGGCGCTGGAGCAGGCTCGCGGCCTGTACCGCGGCGAGTACCTCGATGATTGCCCGTACTACGGCGACAGCTCGTACGCCGAGACCGGTCGGGAGCTGCTTCGGGGCCGATACGTGGATCTGCTGCTGGCGTTGGGCGAGCGCTATGAGCAGCGCGGCGACCGCCCGGCTGCCGCGGCCGCATTCCGACAGGCACGCGCCGCGGCCGGAGACAACTGTCCGCCCGCCGAAGCCGCGCTGATGCGCCTCGGGGCGCTGCTACAGGCCTAGGGCTTCGCTCGCAGACGCCGAGGTCGAGCGCGAAGCAACGCCTCCGCGTAGCGTCGAGAGGCGTGCAGCTCATCTCGCACGCGCGCGACGTCCATCGGGCCACGCGCCGCCATGCGGTCGAGCCGCTCGAGCAGCGCAGCGTGCACGTCGCGCGGGTAGTCGATTCCAGGGGCCACGGCAACCAGCTCCCCGGCTGTGCGCAGCTGCTCGATGATAGGAGGCGGGATGCCGAGGCGGCTGGCGAGAGCGTCGACCCGCGGCGGCTCGACGCCGGCGCTGCGCAGTCCAACCAGGAGCCGCTCGACCCGCTCCCGCATCTCCGGGTCGAGGAGCGGCTCATGGTCGGGCAGCCGGACCCGGTGGCCCCGCCGGACGAGCCTGCCTCCCTCTACCAGCTGATCGACGACGGCACGCATCGCATCGTCGCCGAGGAGCAGACGGCCCGCGCCACGATGGCTTCCGGGCCGCGGATCTTCGGGCTCGGAGCGCACGCGGGCGATCAGCGCATCAACGCGGACGTCGCGCGCCAGTGGCTCGCTGCGGTGGATCCGTCGCAGCATCGCCAGCAGGCGTCGCTCCGCCAGTCGGCGCTGGTCGGGTTCGATCTGCCGGTCGAAAGGCGGATCGGACATTCAGGCGGGCCGGCCCGCCTCGGTGCCGTCGACCGCGATCCGAATGGCCTCCAGCTCCTCGTCGGAGAGCGTATGGGCGGACTCGCCGCCGGTCACCGGCTTGGCGAAGAGCCGGGTGTTGCTGCGCCCGTGGAGGCTCGAGATGACGACGCCGTCTCGGCGCTCGTCGAGCAGGGCGAGCGCGAAGCTCTGGTCCGAACCGGTATCGTCGAACGGGTTGAACCGGACGAGGCCGATGTGCTGAAGGCTGCCACGGGAGCGGCGCTCGAGGTGGTCGACGACGGCACGCTGCTCCTGGAGCTCCGAGCCGACCGCATCGACCCGCCCGACGTGCTGCTCGAGGACGCTCACGAGCGTCCCGCCACTCCCGTCGCCTACGAGCGCCCGGTACCGGCGCGCCGCACGCGAGAGACGGATCGACTGCACCAGAAGCAGGATGACGACGATCAGGAGGACCGCTGCGATCGTCCCGATCACGATGCCAAGGTTTTCGCTCAGGATGCGGTTCAGTTCCGCCAACGCGGCTCCCCTCCAGGGCGGCGAGGCCGATCAGTCGGGCTGATTGGGGCTCGGGCGGCTGGTATCATACTGTCCCCGATGGATGCATCCGCCGTGAGCGGCTGCACCGGTCTGAGCACGAGGAAGCGATGGCTCGACGCAGCGGCAAGGCCGCGAACCGCCGATCGAAGCAGCGTCCCGCACGCCGCGCCGCTCCGCGGCCGATGCCCGCTGCGGCGCCCGCGCCCGCACCCATCGCGCCGGAGGCAACCCTCGAGACCACCGCTTCGGCCCCGGCCATGAGCGCCGTACCCGAGCCCGCCATGCGTCGCGATGCTCGGCCGGCGCGCCGCGGCTCTGCGCCGATCGGCTCCGCCCTGGCCGAGGCGGCTCGCGCGGAGTACCACTACGTCGGGCGCGACCTGCGCAACATGGCGGTCCTGGTGGTGATCATGGCGGTCCTGCTCGGCGCGGCCGTCTTCGCATTTCACGCGACGGGAATCGTCGCCAGCTAGCCCGTAGGCCCTCGCTAGACTCGGCCGGTGCCCCTGCTGGACTGGCTGCTCGACTCCGACCCCGCCATCCGTTGGCAGGTGTTGCGCGATCTTGCCGATGCGCCGGCAGAGGTCGTCGCGGCGGAGCGCGCCCGCGTGGCGACCGAGGGGTGGGGCGCCCGGCTGCTGGCCCTGCAGGGCGAAGACGGCCAGTGGGAGGGAGGCGCGCTCTTCCCCGCGCGGAGGGCGATCTCCGGTGACGGCGAACAGCGCCAAGGGCCAGCCCTGGACCGCCACGGCATACAGTCTCGTCGCCCTGCGCGACTTCGGCGTCGACCCCGACGGTGACCAGGGTGCGCCGGGCGGTGGCGCAGGTCCGAGACCACTGCCGTTGGGAGCACGCCGGCCAGCCGTTCTTCAGCGGCGAGGTCGAGCCGTGCATCAACGGCATGGTCGTCGCGCTGGGTGCCTACTTCGATCAGGACGTCGATGGCGTGGTCGCCCGGCTGCTCGGTGAGCAGCTCGAGGACGGCGGGTGGAACTGCGAGGTGGAGAACGGTTCGGTTCGCTCGTCCTTCCACACCACGATCAGAGTCCTGGAAGGGCTGCTGGCGCACGAGCGCGCGACCGGTGGCTCGGCGGAGTCCATCGCGGCTCGCCGCCGGGGTGAGGAGTACCTCCTCGAACGGAAGCTGTTCCGGCGGAAGAGCACCGGCGAAGTCGTCGACCCCGCCTGGCTGCAGTTCTCGTTTCCGACGCGCTGGCACTACGACGTGCTGCGTGGCCTGGAGTACTTCCGCGCGGCCGGGGATGCGCCGGACCCGCGCGTGGACGGAGGCGATCGACCTGCTCCGATCCAAGCAGCAGCCCGACGGCACCTGGCTGCTGGAGAACACCCATCCGGGCGCGGTCCACTTCGCGCTCGAGGACGGCGATGGTCGGCCCAGCCGGTGGAACACGCTGCGCGCGCTGCGGGTCCTGCGTTGGTACGAACAATGATGCTCAGGCATGGCACCGGTCATCCCGACTGGCCGCGCTCACCCAACCCAGGCTCTCATGGCTGCGGCAGCGCCATGAAGCCGAGCTTTTCGGTCTCCGTCACCACGAACTGCTCACGGCAGAGCAGCTCGGACGCTCCGCTCCACGCTCCCGCGAAGCCCGCGTTGTCGGATCCGGGTTCGATGCGGCAGGTGGCCGAGGCAGGATCATCGAAGTGCCCAACCACCCGCACGATCGTGCCTCGAGGCTGCACGCTTGGTCCTCCCGGCGCAGCGACCATGTCGAGCGTGTAGTGATCGAGCGTCGCGGGCCCAAGCCATGGAGCCATGGAGGATTCGCAGTCGTAGTTGTCGCACTTGTTGACGGTCGCCTCCGGGGTCAGCGTCTGGGTTGGGCACCAGTCAACCATCCAGGCTGGCTCGTACGTCCCGTGGCGGAGTCCTCCCTGGCAGTGGAAGTCAATCACGCCGGTAAGGGTGAGAGGCGCGTTTCCCAGGCAGGCGAGCCGGTGCCACCCGCCAGCCTCGATGACCTGTGCGAGCGTGACCCCGTCTCCGGGCAGGTCGTCGCACGTCTCGCCGGTGGGCGGCTCAAGGTAGGCAAGCCCGCTCTTCTCCAGCCGCCACCCAGCCAAGATCTTGGCAGCCCCGGCCGGCTTTTCGTACCACACCTCGTACCACGAGACCCCCGACAGGATGACTGGCAGCGGATTCTCAATGTCGTGCAGCACAGTGACGGTGTCTCCCTTGGCGAGCGTGGCGACGACTGTCGCAGTCGTGGCTGGCCCTTCACGCACCCTGAGACCATCCACGACCACCGTCGCGGTGCTTCCCAGCGGAAGATGCCCGGTGGCGGGGTCACAACCGGCAGCCGAGCGGCAGGCGAGGCCGATGGAGCAACGGGCGTCGGTTCCGGGGTCGCGGCCGAGGTCGCCGTGGGGCTGGCCACTGGCGTGCCTGAGCCGATGGGCGTTAAGTCGTCCGCCGACCGAGGAAGCTTCAGCAGTCCGCTGCCAAGGGCGACTCCCACCGCGAGCGTGCTCAGCAGAACGAGCGCCGCGGCGAGCAGCAGTCCGGGATGGGCGCCTCGCGATCGACCCGCGCTTCGCGTCAGCTGTTCGAAGAGCCGATCGGCGAAGACCGGGTCCGGTGTCGCCGGCTCGTCGATCTGACCAAGGAGACGGCTGAGCCGATCGTCATTCATCGGTCTGTCCCTCGGTAGGTTCGCCGGAATCCCTCGCGGGCGCGGCCCAGGAGCGATTCCGTCGCTGATTCGCTGCGATGCACCAGGGCTGCAATCTCGCGTACCCGCAGGTGATCGAGGTAATGCAATGTCAGGACGAGCCGCTGTTCCGGGGTCAACGCGGTCAGCGCCTCCTCGACCGCCTCTCGGACGTCGTGCTGGCGCCAGGCGCTCGTCTCCCGATCGGAAGAGGCCCCGATCAGATTGAGCTGGCGGACCGCGTTGCGGCGATCACGACGCACGTGATCGGCGAGGCGATTGCGCCCGATCGCGCAGACCCAGGTCACCGGGTCGGACCGGCCCTCGAAGCTGCGTCGGGCACGAATCGCCTCGATGAAGGCCTCCTGCGTGGCCTCTTCAGCGAGGGCCGGATCGCCGCAGCGAGCGAGCAGGTAGCCGTACACGCGCGGCAGTGCGCCGTCGTACCACAGCCGGAAGCGCGCCTGGTCCGCGACGAGCCCGTCGAAGGACGGCGCGCCCACGCCCAACGAGTCTTGAGGTCTCATCTCTTCCCTCGCCGCGCCTTCGATCCTGAGCGTCATGTGAGGTTAGACGCACGAGGTACGCAAAATCCTTCGCGCCGGCCCGGCGAAGCGATCTCAAAGGCTAACGCCTAGTCGCCACGCCCCTGCTCCCGGACAGCCCGCCTGGCCCTCCGCAGCCGCTCGAGCCGCTCCCCGATCTTCGCCTCGAGCCCCTCCCCCGACGGCTCGTAGTAGACCTTGCCATCGAGCTCGTCGGGCAGGTACTGCTGCTCGACATCCGCGCTCTCGAAGTCGTGAGGATAGAGGTAGCCCTTGCCATAGCCATGCTCCCGGGTGAGGCGGCGATGCGCGGACGGCCGGAGGTGCAGCGGAACGGGCAGGCGACCCTTCTCCTCGACGTCGGCGAGGGCGGCGAAATAGGCGGCGCCGGCCCGGTTCGACTTCGGGGCGCTCGCGACGTAGGCGGCGGCCTGGGCCAGCGCGTACTGGGCCTCCGGCAGGCCGATCATCTCCACGGCGTGCATCGCCGACACCGCGACCTGCAGCGCACGCGGGTCCGCGTTGCCCACGTCCTCGCTGGCGGCGATCACGATGCGGCGCGCCACGAAGGTTGGATCCTCCCCCGCCGCGATCATGCTCGCGCACCAGTAGAGCGCGGCGTCGGGATCGTTCCCTCGCATGCTCTTGATGAAGGCCGATGCCGCCTCGTAATGCTGGTCGCCGACGCGGTCATAGGCGAGCTGCCGCTGCTGGGCCGCCTCCGAGATCTCGGTCCGCGTCGAGCGCATCGGTCACCGCGGCGGCCGACTCAAGGATGTTCAGCGCCTGCCGGGCATCGCCGCCCGAGAGGTCGAGCAGGGCCGCGAGGCCCGCATCGGTCAGGGAGGTTGCGCCGGCCAGGCCCTGTGCGTCGCTGAGCGCCCGGCCCACGATCGAGCGCAGCGCGGGCTCGTCGAGGGCCTGGAGCCGGTAGACGCGCATGCGCGACAGCAGTGGCGAGTTGATCTCGTAGTACGGGTTCTCGGTGGTCGCACCGATCAGGCTGATAGTGCCGTCCTCGACATACGGCAGCAGCGCGTCCTGCTGGCTCTTGTTGAACCGATGCAGCTCGTCGATGAAGGCGACCGTCCGGCCGCCGGCCTCGCGCAGTGCCCTCGCCTCCGCGACGAGGGCGCGCACGTCGGCGACCCCGCTGCTGACCGCCGAGAGCTGGCGCCAGGTCCCTCCCGATCGGTCGGCCAGCAGGCGGGCGAGCGTCGTCTTGCCGGACCCTGGTGGGCCCCAGAGGACCATCGAGGGCAGGTAGCCCGGCTTAACGACCTTCGTCAGCGCGCCTTCGGGACCGACGAGGTGCTCCTGACCGACGAACTCGTCGAGGGTGCGCGGCCGCATCCGCGCGGCGAGCGGCGCATCGGCGGCGGGCTCCTCCGCGAAGAGCGGCTGGCTCAGGCCGGCGCTGCGGGGCGATCGCGGCATCGGGTGATTATGATGCCTGCCATGGATCAGAACCTCCGCGTGCCGGGCCCGACCCCGCTCCCGGCGGCTGTGCGCGAGGCGCAGGCAGCAGCCGATGGTCGACCACCGCGGCGGAGAGTTCGCCGAGATGCTCCGCGAGCTCAGCCCGAGGATCGCGCGGCCTGATCGGCACCGAGGGTCGAGTCCTGCTGCTGACCGGGTCCGGCACGGGAGCGCTCGAGGCATCGGTCGTGAACACCTGCTCGCCCGGCGATCGGGTCCTGAGCGTCTCGATCGGCGCGTTCGGCGAGCGCTACGCCAAGATTGCCGAGGCATTCGGCGCCACGGTCGAGCGGCTCTCGTTCGAATGGGGCGAAGCGGCGGACCCGCAGCGCCTCGCGGCGCACCTGGCGGCCGCGGCGCCGTACCACGCCGTGCTGCTGACCCATAACGAGACCTCGACCGGTGTCGCGAACCCCCTGCGCGAGCTGGCGGAGGCCGTGCGCGGCGCGCCGGGCGACCCGCTCGTCCTGGTAGACGGGATCAGCGGGCTCGGCGCCATCCCGTTCGAGATGGACGCCTGGGGGATCGACCTCGTCACCAGCGCCAGCCAGAAGGCATGGATGGGCTCGCCGGGAATCGCCATCATCGCCGTGGGCGATCGTGCCTGGGCGGCGCGCGAAAGCGCTCGCATGCCTCGCTTCTACTGGGATCTCGGCGAAGCCGCCGACTGGGCGGAGAAAGGCCAGACCCCGTGGACGCCGGCGGTCAGCGTGCTCTACGGGCTCCGCGTCGGCGTGCGGCTCCTGGCGCGAGGAGGGGCGAGAGGCGACCTGGACGCGCCATGCGCGGATCGCCGAGCAGGCTCAGACCGGCCTCGAAGCACTCGGGATGCGGCTGGTCGCAGCGCCGGAGTGCCGGTCCGCGACCGTCACCGCCGCGTGGCTGCCCGAAGGTCTCGAGTGGTCGCCCTTCAACGCCGCGATGCGTGCGCGGGGCCTCGTGATCGCCGGCGGACAGGGCAAATGGGCGGGCCGCATCCTGCGGATGGGCCACATGGGCCAGGTGGCCCCCGAGGAGATCGCCGACGCATTGGCGGTCCTGGGCGCCACGCTCGCCGAGTTCGGCGTGCGAACCGATCCGGTCACCGCCGGGCGGTGAGCCGCCGCCTCATCCTCGTCCGTCACGGCATCACCGACTGGAACCGGGAGGGCCGCTTCCAGGGCCATGCCGATCCGCCACTCTCCGAAGAAGGGCGCAACGAGGCGGTCCTGCTCGGCGAGCGGCTGGCCGGCGACGAGCGCGACCGGCCGCGACGGATCGTGGCCTCCTCCCTGGCGCGGGCGCTCGAGACCGCCGCAGCTGATCGGCGCCGCGGTCGGCGCCACGGGAGAGACTCCGCCGGTCCAGCCCGACGCGCGCCTGATGGAGGTTGGCCAGGGAGATGGGAAGGACGCACGCACGCGGAGCTGGCGGTTGACGACCCGCAGCGTTACGCCGCCTGGCGGTCCCATGGGGGCGACGACCAGCCCCCCGGTGCGGAGCCGATCGAAGCGGTCCTGGCGCGCGCACGGGCCAGCCTGGACGACGGGCTCGCCGCGCCCGATTCCTGGCCGCTCTGCATGGTCTCGCACGGCGGAACGCTGCGGCTGCTCGCGCGCCAGCTCCTGGGGCTGAGCGCGCGGCGAGCGTGGGCGCTGGATCTCGACAACGCGTCGCTCTCCGTGCTCTCTGCCGAGACGTACGACGCAATGGTCGCTCGAGCGCTGGAACGACTGCCGCCACCTGCTGGGCAGGGTGGGCACGCACGTCGACGAGGCGGAGGGCGAGCCGCTCGCCCTCTAGCGCCGGCGCCGGGAGCGAAGCTCGCCCACCCGGCGGCGGATTGCGAGCCAGAGGAGGGGCAGCCTGATCCGCCGCCAGGCGACCTCGAGGCGCTCGATCGCCGAGAGGTTCATCGAGCGGCCGGAATAGCTCTGCCAGACCTTTCCGTCGGCCAGCGTGCGGATCTCGGGGCGCCGCTTCGGGATCTGCTCCTCGAGCCAGCCGGAATACTCGTAGATCGTCTCCGAGGCCCGCGGGGAGGCACCGGCTCGGTCGGCGGCCATCGAGAGGCGCAGCCACGCGCGCTCGGCGGGCGGCAGGAAGCGCCAGCGCCGCTGGGAGCGCCGCAGGCGGAAGACGAAGAAGGCAAGCCCGCCCAGCAGGAGGGCGAGGATGAGAACCGCGTTCCCGCCGCGCGACTGGTCGCCGGGGCGCTGGGCACCGGTGACATCGAAGCCGCCCTCGATCGGCTTGAAGGACGAGAGGCTGGAGACGGTGCCGGTCTCCCTCTTCTCTTTCTCCAGGAGGTCGATCAGCCGTTGCCGGTTGATGGGCGGGGGCGTGGCCCGCGGCCCGCCGCCGCTGCGCACGAACTCGGGGTTGATGGTCTTGGTCGCCTCGAAGATCTGCCAGCCATAGCCCGGGAAATAGAGCTCGGCCCACGCGTGCGCGTTGCGCTCGCGGATCGTATAGGTCTTGTCAGCGTTGACCGTCCCGGGCGCGAAGCCGACTGCGACGCGCGCCGGGATCCCGAGCTCGCGAGCCATCATGACCATCGCGCTGGCGTAGTACTCGCAATAGCCCTTGTGCGAGTCGAAGAGGAAGAAATCGACCAGGTCCTGCCCGGGCGTCGTCGGGACCGGCGCGTCCGTGGCGTACGTGAACGGCCCTGCCTGGCTGAGGTAGTCAGCGAGTGCTGTCGCGCGGAAATAAGGATCGGTGGCACCCGCATCGGCCGCGACCTTGCGTGCGAGGTTGGCGACGCGCGATGTTGTGCCCCTCGTGCTGAGATACAGGTCCTTGATGCCCTGCGGGTAGTCGCTGCCGGCTCCCGACAGCTGAGCCTCGGTGGCGTGCGAGATCGAGACGCTGACCTGGTAGGCGCTGCCCGGCGCGATCGGGTCCAGGGCCTCGAGGCCACCGATCAGCGGCTGGCGGCCGGTCTCGTAGACGAGCAGCGGGGCGAAGAGCTTGATCGGGAAGCCGGGCGCAAACAGGCTGCGGCCGAGCGCCTTCTCCATCTTGATGGTGACCGTCTCGACCGCCGGCTCCTCGGCGATCGGTCGCTCCGTCGTGTCGTCGGGAAAGATCACGTCTCCCGCCCGCACGGTCCGCTTCAGCCCGTTGCTTCTCGTCCAGCCGCGGCCGGTATATACGTCGTACGTCGCGGTGCGGAGGTAGTACGGCTTGGTCGAGGCCACGGTCATCACCGTGTCGTCCTTGCTGATCCACGTGCCAGTCACCGTGAAGCGCGATCCGAAGCTGGTGCCGCTGATCCGGGAGTCGGGGTTGGTCAGCGTGCCGAAGACCCCGTCGACGCTGTCCTGGACGTCCGACCAGACGGTGTCGAGGTTGCGCCACGCGCTCGTCAGCGGCGCGGCCACGGCCACGCTGGTGAGGATCCAGGCGAGCACGATGCTGCCGGCCGCGAAGAGGATCCCGCTGCGCATGATGGCGGCCGGCACCTCCGCGTTCTCGTTGACGCGGCGGCGGAGCCAGCCCTCCTGGCGGCCGACGAGCGTGACGCGCAGCCACAGCAGTAACGCTGCCGCCACGAAGAGGACAAGGTGACCGAAGAGGTCGCTGAGCGTGGCCGACATGTTGACGATCAGGGCGGTCCCGGCCAGCAGGACAGCATCGATCAGCCGATGGTGGCGATAGAGCGTGTAGGCGGCGATGAAGGCCGTCGTCCACATCAGGACCCCCAGCCCGAGGGCGTACGGAGTCAGCTCCGGTGGGTAGCCGGTCCGCAGCACGACCACCAGCCAACGGAGGAAGTCCTCGCGCAGCTGCAGGAGGCGGCCGAGCTGGCTCAGCTGCGGGAAGTACTCGCCGCCGATACTCCAGACGAGCACCAGCGCCCCGAAGAGCGCCGAAATCGGAATGGTGAGCGCGACGCTCAGGGGCGAGATGGCGAGCAAGGCCCCAGCGATGGCGGCGAACAGGGCAATCGGGACGAGGTACTCGCTCTGCTCGAGCCAGCCCGCGGCCTGCACGGCCCACGCCAGGCTCAACAGCATCACGATCAGCAGGGTCAGGCTCAGCCAGCCCTCGCGCGGGCGGGCCAGGCGCTCGCTGAAGCTAGACACGGGCCCGCTCCCGGCCGGAGAGTGCCTCGGTCAGGTCGTCCCCGGCGCGCACCAGCCGGTGCGGCACGTCGTACTCGGCGAGCGCATGGCGGACGGCGGTCAGCTCGGCACGCGCGTGCGGATCCGGCTCCCGCTCCACCCACGACGCCCGGTCGAGGAGGATGACGAGCGCCGCAACGCCGCGCCGGCGCAGGGACGCGATCGCGCGCACCCAGTCGCGCTCCACGGATCCGGTGATGATGCAGAGAGTCATTCCGCGGCGCAGCTGGGGCAGCGTGCTGAGCACCACCTCGGCGAGCGGCTTCGAGCCGTCCGCCTGCACGTTGGCCAGCAGGTGCAGGATCTTCTGCTCGACCCGCGGGCCGCGGTCCGGCTGGTGGATGAGGAGGCGCCGGGCGGACGCGGTGATTGCCACCGATCGGTTGTCGGCCAGGGTGCGGACCGCGATCGAGGCCGCGGCGGTCACTGCCGCCTCCACCGATGCCTGCGGTCCCACCCCCGCATGGACGGAGCGATCGAGGTCGAGCACCATCCACAGGTCGGCCGCCGCCTCGAGGTCGAACTCCTTCACCTGCAGCTCACCATGGCGCGCGGTCGAGAGCCAATGGATCCGGTTGAAGGCGTCGCCGTAGACGTAAGGACGCACGGTGCTGACCACCGGCGATGACGCCTCGTATCGCCGCCGCACCGGCGTGGTGCCGTCGATCGGCGAGGGCGGCAGGCGCCAGTGCGGCAGGGGCACGACCTCCGGGAAGACGACCACCCCGGTCGCCTGCCCGACCACCATCTCGCTCCCGAAGAAGCCGAACGGGTCACCGGTGCGAACCCGCAGCGGACCGAGGCGATAGCTTCCGCGACGCGTCAGCGTCACCTTGGCAAGCCATTGGCGCGAGCCTCCACCCTGCACTCCGACGACGCGGCCGGGGAGGCTCACCGGGAGATCGGACTCGTTCCACAGCTCGATCCACGGCTTTGCCCAGCGGTCCCGGTTCTCGACCCGATAGATCGCCTGCAGCAGCTCCCCGACGTGGGTCCGCGGATTCATGACCCGGTAGTCGGCCCGCACGCCGGTGAGCCCGCGTCGCGCGAAATACCACGAGCCGAGCAGCAGCGCGGCGAGCAGGTAGACGAGGAAGAAGAGGAAGTCGATCCCGGTGCTGAACGCGGCCACCACCAGCACGGTGCCAAGGAAGACGATTCGGAGCTGCCGGCTCAAGCCGCGCATGGGTCGATTTCCCGCCGCCTAGCGGACTGGAGCGACGTTCGTATCGGTCACCGGTACCGCCGTCAGGATCTCGCTCACGATCTGGTCGGGATCGACCTCGCGCAGCGAGGCCTGGCTCTTCACGATGAGCCGATGGGCGAGAACGGCAACCGCAAGCTGCTTCACGTCGTCGGGGATGACGTAGTCCCGTCCTGCAAGCGCGGCGAATGCCTGGCCCGCGCGGTACAGGTTCAGGGACCCGCGGGGCGAGGCGCCGAGGTAGACGTCGGGATGCTCGCGGGTCGCCGTCACCAGGCGGACGATGTACTCGGCGACCGCCTGGTCGACGTACACCTCCTTGATCCCGGACTGCATGTCGCGCAGCTCGTCGAGATCGAGCACCTGCCCGAGCTCGTCGATCGGGTGGCGCCGCTTCTGCTCGTCGAGGATGACGATCTCCTCCATCGCCTTGGGGTACCCGAGTCGGAGGCGCAGCATGAAGCGGTCGAGCTGCGCCTCGGGCAGGGCGAAGGTGCCTTCGTACTCGATCGGGTTCTGGGTTGCGATCACCAGGAACGGCGAGGGCATCTGGTGGCTGATGCCGTCGACCGTGGCCTGCCGCTCCTCCATGCACTCGAGGAGCGCGCTCTGGGTCTTCGGGGTCGCCCGGTTGATCTCATCGGCGAGGACGACCTGGGCCATGATCGGTCCCGCGCGGAACTCGAACTCCTGCGTCTTCTGGTTGAAGATCGACAGACCGGTGACGTCGGAGGGCAGCAGGTCCGGCGTGAACTGGATGCGCCGGAACGAGCAGCCGATGCTCTGGCTCAGAGCCTTGGCGAGCATCGTCTTGCCGACCCCGGGAACGTCCTCGATCAGGATGTGGCCTTCGCAGAGCAGCGCCACGAGCGCCATGCGCACTTCTGCGTGCTTCCCGACGATGACGCGCTCGACGTTGGCGACGACGCGCTCGGCGGGCTGCTGGACAGTCTTCACAGTCTCCCCTCGTGGGTGATTTCGGGCTCGGGCTGCAGGCGGAGCGCGCGCGCTCTCCCGCCCAATCACAATACCCCAGCCGGTAACAGGACGGTTCAGAGCGGACCGATCCGCGCTCAGCCGCCCGCCTGCAGCTTCAGCCACTCGGCCATCACCGCGCCGCCGATCGGAGCCGCGTTGGCGGCACCCGAGCCACCTCCCTCGATCAGCACCGCAATGGCGATGGCAGGCGTCGCGCCGTCCTGCGCGGGAGCGAAGCCGATGAACCAGGAATGGGGCTGCTGGCCCTCGCCACGCTGGGCCGTGCCTGTCTTGCCGGCGGTGGTCACACCGCTCACGCCGTACAGCTTCACGGCGCCGGCCCCCGCGTAGAGGGCGCCGAGCTGGCCCTCGACCGCGTCGATCATTGCCTTGCGAACGGTTTCGGCGGTCCGGCTCGAGACGACGCCACGCCCTCCCTCCGCGCCCTCGGTCTCGAGGATGCTCGTGCTGGGGGCGGCGTCGGAGTGGGTGCGCACGTCACGGACGACGAACGGGTGCGGCATCGTTCCGCCGTTCGCGATCGTCGCCGCCACCAGGGCCATCTGGACCGGTGTGGCGTCGACGCGTGCCTGCCCGAAGGACGCGCTGGCAAGCTCGACCTTGTCGCTGAACGGGGCGCAGCCATCGTCGCTGGACGCGGTCACGTACGACGGGAGCACCTGCAGCTCCCGCCCGGGCGGCCCGATGGCCAGCGGCGAGCAGAACCCGAAGCGGCGCGCGTAGTCGAGGAACCGCTCCGCCCCGAGCTCAAGGCCGACGTGGGCGAAATAGATGTTGCTCGAGACCTGGAGCGCCGGGGACAGGTCCCAGAGCGCGGGCTGCACCGGCGACAGGTCGTGCTCCGTGATGGTGAAGCCGTCCACGACGAACCCCTGGGTCTCCTGCTTCGGCTGATCCGGGAAGGTGGTCTGCGGCGTGGTTGCCCCCGCGTCGAGCGCAGCCGCCGCGGTGAAGACCTTCATGATCGAACCGGGCGTGTATCGGCCCTGCCGGTCGCGTGCGACGAGCGGGTTGTTGGGCTGGGCGCGGATGGCGTCCATGGCTGCTCCGGCGCGGCTCGGGATCGCCGGAGATGGGCGTCGCGTCGAAGGTCGGCGTCGAGGTGCTCGCCAGGATCGCCCCGGTCCTCGGGTCGATGGCGACGACCGCGCCGACGCTCGACCCGAGCTGGGTTGCCGCAAAGTCCTGCAGCCGCCGGTCGATGGTGAGCGTCAGGTCCTTGGGCTCCGGCCGACGCGCGAGGATCTGGCCCACGAGATCGCGAATCGGATTGGGATCGGCGCGACCGATGAGCAGGTCGTCGAATGCGCCCTCGATCCCGGTCGTCCCAAAGCGCAGGCTGGCGTAGCCGATGAGGTGGCTGAACGCGGGGTCCGCGTACGTGCGCCGGCTGACCCCGTCGGTCACCGTCGTCGAGGCGAGGACCGCTCCGCGGGCATCGAAGATCGTGCCTCGTGGCTGGCTGCGGCGCGCGGCGATGACCTGCGGATTGTCCTCGCGAGCGGCGAGCTGCGGCGCGTCGATCACCTGCCAGTAGGCGAGGCCAGCGGACATCACCGCGAATCCGAGGAGGAGATAGAGGCCCAGGCGCCGCACGTTGGTGGCGATCACGGCTTGTCCCTCGGCGGCGCCACGTCACGTGCCGAGCGATGGCTGACTGCGAGCAGGAGGCCCACCATCAGGAAGCTGGCGAGGAGGCTGCTGCCACCGTAGCTCACGAACGGGAACGTGATGCCGGTCAGCGGGACCAGCTTCAGGTTGCCGCCCACGATGATCAGCGTCTGGAGCCCGAGGCTCGCCGTCAGCCCCACGGCGAGCATGGTGCTGAAGTCGTCGCGCGCCAGGACCGCGATCCGCAGCCCGCGGAAGACGAGCGTCGCCATCAGCGCCAGCAGGGCGAATGCCCCGATCAGTCCCAGCTCCTCGGCGACGGCGGCAAAGATGAAGTCGGTCTGCACGAACGGGATCGGCAGCACGCCGTTGATCGTTGGCAGCCCCTGCCCCAGCCCCTCGCCGAAGAGGCCCCCTCGACCGAAGGCGTAGATCGCCTGCACGGTCTGGTACCCCGCGCCAGACGGATCCGCGAATGGATCGAGCCAGTTGTCGACGCGGACACGGACGTGGCCGAAGAGCTTGTACGCCACGAATGCGCCGCCCAGGAAGAGCAGGATCCCGATGAGCACGTAGCTGCGCCGCCCAGTCGCCACGAACAGCATCGTCAGGAAGATCCCGAAGAAGAGGAGGGCGGTTCCGAGGTCCTTGCTGAAGACCACGATCGCCATGACGATCACGAACATGGCGAGCATCGGCAGCAGATAGGGCAGCGGCGGGATCGCGATCGGCCCGATTCTGCTGCTCGCCTCCGCCAGCAGCGTCCGACGCTCCGCCAGGTACGCCGCGATGAAGACGACGAGGACGAGCTTGATGAACTCGCCCGGCTGGAACTGCACCGGTCCGAGGTCGATCCAGAGACGCGCTCCGTTGACCTCCTTGCCGAACTGGAAGGTCGCGACCAGGAGCACGGCACCGGCCGCCGCCCACGTGTACTTGTAGTGGCGCAGTATCCCGTCGTCACGCAGTCCGATCGCGACCGCCAGCATCGCGACCAGCCCGACCGCGAACCAGAGCACCTGGGTGCCGGCCATGCCCAGCTGGATGCCGAAGGCGCTGGTACCCGCCAGCTCCTGCGGGAGGCGGTTCAGGATGACCAGGCCGATGCCACCCACCACCCCGACGAGCGGCAGGATGAGCTGGTCACCCCGGAAGCCGCTCGCGACGAGGGCGAGATGCGCCAGGAGCATGAGGGCGACGTAGGCGATCGCCAGTCCGAGGGGACCAGGCTCCAGCCTCCCGGTCTGCGCGATGTGGGTGACCGCGAAGCCCAGGGGAACGAGGATCAGCAGCGGAAGCAGCATGCGGAGCTCAACCGCCCGCCAGGTGACGCGCATCAGGTCGTCGCGCTCAGCGGTCCAGGCGCATGCGGACGCGGCCGATCGCCACCTCGTCGCCGAACGAGAGCGCGACCGGACGATCGATCCGATGCCCGTTGACGTACGTCCCGTTGGTGCTTCCCTGGTCCTCGACGAACCAGGATCTGCCGCGGAAGGTGAGCATCGCGTGGCTCGCGCTCGCGAAGTCGTCCTCCACGTAGATCGTGTTGTTCACGTTACGGCCGATGGAGTTGATCGGCCCAAGCGCAATCGTGGTGCCCGCCGGCGGCTCGTCCTCTGGCGATTCGAGCACGGCAAGACGCCCGATCCCGGCGCGCGAGGCAGCCTGGGTGCGCTCCGCGCTGCGCAGGTCGTGGAGGAGTGAGCGCGCGAAGCCGAAGAGGATCAGGTACAGGATGGCGAGGAAGCCGAGCTGCAGGACGAGGAGCACGATCCGGAGGAGCTCTCCGGTCATTCGCGCACCCAGAATTCGAGCTCCGTGTCTCCGACGCGGATCCGGTCGCCAGGCCCGAGCGCGATCTCGCTCACCTGCTGGCCGTTGACCGCGGATCCGTTGCGGCTCCCGAGGTCGGCAAAGCTGTAGGCGCCGTGCTGGAGCTTCAGCTGGCAGTGATGACGGCTGACCAGCGGGTCGTCGACGATCACGTCGTTGTCGCTCGCTCGTCCGACACTGATCAGCGGCCCGCCGAGGTCGAACTGCACGGGACTCGAGCCTGCGGTGCTCACCAGCAGGTAGGCGCGCCTGGCCGATGCTGGCGCCTCGCCATCGCCGGCAGCCCGCTTGAAGACCATCGTGTCGGAGGTCGGCGCCAGGGGGCGGTCCTCTCGCACCCGAGATCCCGCCTCGTCGACGACGCGCGCCGCCACCCGGACGTCGCCACGCCGCGTTGTGCCGTCCGCCAGCAGCTGGACACGGGGACGCGCGACAAGGCGGTAGCGCTCGCGCCGAGCGCGCGCCAGGATCCCATGGGCCAGGTCATCCTCGAGCGCGCTCCGGTACGACTCGAAGGATGCGAAGTCTGTGGGATGCAGATGAAGGTCGTACTGGTTCGGGACGATCACGCCCTGATCGTCGAACGACTTGTTCGTATCCATTGCGCGCTCGATCCGCTTGACCAGGCTGACCGGCTGCAGCTTGGCCCCGAGGCGCCCTGCGGGGGCCTCGAACACACGCTCGAGGAACGCCTCGACCCTCGACAGTATCCCCATTTCGCCGGCGATCCTAGCACGCGGGGTACGAACGGCTTCCGGCGGGGAGCCAAAGCGGCCATACGAGGTTTTTGAGGCCCGTCGGTATACTGGGCGCCCCTGATTGCCGCCGCTGTATTCGGGATGTTGAGGCTGGATGACGCAAGCCATCACTGAATCGTTCTGCGAACGATGCGGGACGCGCTACGAGTTCAAGGCGCCCACGCGCCTGAACGCCATGCGCAAGACGCGGGGCCTCGTCAGCGGGCTGCGCAACTACATCATGAGCCAGGATGCTCTTGGCGATTCCATCGACGATGGCATTCGGACAGAGGAAGAGGCGCTCGCGGCGCACCAGCTCGACGCATTCCACCAGTCGTTCAACTTCTGCATCGACTGCCGCCAGTACACCTGCATCAGCTGCTGGAACGACGATGCCGGACGCTGCCGCTCATGCGCCCCGATTGCGGGCGCGGACGACCTGATGCAGCGGCTGGAGGCGGCGACCGCACAGGACGCTACACAGGCCGCAGCGCTCGCCGAGGCCACCGTCGAGCTCGGACCGGAATCCTGGCCATCCTCCGACCTCGTGATGGCAGAGGCGAACGGCAACGGTGCCACCTGGCAGGAGGAGCTGCTCGAACCGGTTGCCGGCATACCCGACGAGCTCCCCGCCGTCGAGATCGCGCCCGAGCCCGAGCCTGAGCCGCTCGTCGCGGAGGTGGAGCCTGAGCCGCAACCCTTCACCTACGCTCCTGGAGGCGGAGGATGCACTTCCGGCCTTCGACTACGCGCTCGAGGCCACCCGAGCCCGTTCGCCGCGTGGGAAGAGCCGACCGTCGTGGGCGGCGAGCTGCCTGAGCCGGAGCCCATCGCCGCGACGAGCGAGCCGCCGGTCCACGTCCTCGCGTGGGACGACGACGCAGCCGCGGTCGAGGCCGAGCCCGAGCCTGAGCCGGAGCCGGAACCCTCGCCGCCGAGGCTGCGAGCCCGAGCCGGAGCCCGTCGCCGCCGAGGCTGCGCCTGAGCCTGAGCCCGAGCCGATTCGATTCGACCGGCGGAGCTACCCCGCCATCAGCGAAACAATCCTGCCGCTCCCCCGCCAGGCGCCCGCGCCACCGCCCGCAGAGGCAGGCGACCGGGTTGCGGCAGAGATCGATACCGAGAGCCTCGCGGCGCGGCGCGCCCAGCTCGACATGCTGGGCCTCGACGACCCAGGTCAGGGCGCCGTCGAGCGCTCCCGACCCAACGTGCTGCCGTATCGGTCGCGTGGAGCGTCGCCCGGCCCAACAGACCTTGGCCGCCGGATGGCCGCCCACGGCGGCGGGACGTTCTGGGACGCCTCAGCTCGCGAGGTGGCCGAGGCGATGAGCCACGTTGGGGTGCAGAGCTGCGGTCAATGCGGCCTCTCGCTGTCGGCGAGCGCCCGCTTCTGCAGGCGGTGCGGCACCCAGCAGGCGCGCTCCGCCTGATCTCGCCTGCTCAGGCAGGGTCAGAGGACTTGGGGGACTCGGCGGTCGACGAGCCGCCAGTCGAATCCGAAGGGGCGGATGTGCTGGCCGATCCGTCGCTGCCAGAGGCAGCCCCCTCCTTCGACGATCCCTCCTTTGCCGAGGGCTTCGACGAGGCACTTCGCGAAGACGAGCCCGAGCCCGCGGAGCTGCGCGAATCGGTCTTGTAGAAGCCGGTGCCCTTGAAGATGATGCCCGAGGGGTGAATGACGCGCCGGAGCTCGCCGCCGCAGACCTCGCAGGTGGTCGGACCATCGACCAGCATGGAATGGATCACTTCGATCGTGCGGCCGCAGCTGCGGCACTGGTAGTCGTAGGTCGGCACGTGATCGGCGCCCGAAGTGCGGGCTTATTCCTTCCGCCAGGGTGAGCTCGAGTCGTCGCAGGTCGCGCGGCATGATGGCAGGCGCGCAGGGCTGGCGCAACGCGCGACCCGAGGGAGGCGCTTCGTGCCGAGCGGCGCGGGGTCAGGCGCCGGAGGTGCGGGTCCCGACGCGGAGCCACCATGGCCGCTTGGCGGCCGCGGCGACGAGAGGTGCATCCGGCCGCGAGATGAGGCGCGCCACGCGGTGAAGATCGTCGGAGATCTTCTCCTTCGGGAACTTGGTGATGACGGGCTTCCCCTCGTTGGCGGCCATCACCGCCTTGGGCCCGGCGGAGACGATGGTCGCGGCAATCGGAAGACCCAGCGCCCGGGCCATGTCGACGAGCTTGATGCCGTGGTTCGCGCGGTTGACGATCACCTTGACCATGCTGCCCAGGCCGACCTCACGCGCGAGGTCGAGGAACTGCGCACTGTTGCGGAGCGCCCCCACCTCCGGCGTGATGACGAGGAAGATCTCGTCCGAGAGCGTCAGCATCGCCATCGTGCGGTCGTCGTAGCCGGGGTGGTTGTCGACGATCACGTGCGAGTGATGCCGCTTCGCCCAGCGCAGCGCGGCCAGCAGCAGGTCGACCCCGACGCGCTCCGACTGGGCGGGATCGCTGCCCCAGGTGAGCACGCGCACGCCGCTCTCGGTGTGCGTGCTGACGAGCTGCTCGAAGGCGGCATCGGTCCATTCCTCCGGGGGGCTGTCGGCGAGGTCCGCGAGGCCGTACTTGTAGGGCACCTCGAGGACCGCGGTCACGTTGCCAACGCCGACGTCGGCATCGAGCAGGAGCACCTGCGAGCGGGTCTGCTCACGCAGCGCGACCGCGATGTTCACGGCGATCGTGGTCTTGCCCACCCCGCCCTTCGGCGCGAAAACGCTGACGACATGTCCTTCGCCGGCGATCGGCGCGCTGCTGAGCGCATCGGCGTCGACCCACGAGGACGACTCGATCGGCAGCGAGCTTCCGGCGCGAATGAGCAGCGCCTGGAGACGGAAGACGAGCGCCTCGGGTGGGATCGGCTTGAGAACGTACTCGTCGCTGGGGCCGCCGACACCGGCTGGGAGCGCATCGCTGTCAGGGCCGAGCAGGAGGAGCGTGGTGACCTTGCGGTGGCCATGCAGCGCGGCGTATGCGGCTGCCACGCTCGAGCCGGGAAGGTCGCAATCCAGCACGGCGAGCTGGAGATCGGCGCCGTCGGCCAGGCGAGCCGTGGCGACATCGGTGTCAGTGAGCGGATCAAAGCCGGCCCGCGTCAGCGCCTCTACGTAGTCGGCAGGGTCTTCGGCGAGGGCGAGCAGGACGGACGGTCGGTCCATGCAAATTCCTTGTGTGACGGACAGTGACGGACCGCACCACTATCAGCCGCACCCATCCGACCGACAATGGGACTCGGGACCATTGGGGCCCGCTGAAAGTACCGATCCGAAACGGGAAGTCGCTAGCTCCCGCGCACCATGCGCATGCCGCACTTGGGGCAGTAGAACGCCGTCGCGCTGCCGGCCTCGAAGCCACAGTGCGCGCAGACGAGTCCCGAGCGTCCGCCGATCGACGGCAGGCGCGCCTGCTCGGCGGCTCCCAGGCTCAGGCCCGATGCAATCACCTGCTGGTAGAGGCTGCTCACCAGCTTCTGGCCGATCCGCTCGGTGTCACCCCGCAGCCCCTTTCCGCCCCAGCCGACGACCGAGCGCACGACCAGCTCGCCGGACAGCTCGTCCCAGTGGCTGGCAAGCCCACCGACGATCGCGTTGTAGTCGGGATAGCCACTCGTGTCGGTCTCGCCGTGCAGGAGGGCGCAGGCGAAGGTGTCGACCGTCATGTCGAGCGCATCGGTCAGCTCGAGCACGTACAGGCCGTGGCGGCCGATCGGCCCGAGCTCACGCCGAGCCAGGACCCACTGCTGCATCTCGTTGAACCGCTCCATCGTTGGCGCCGCGTCGCTGTACTCGAGCGGCAGCGGCTCAATCACCTCGACCGGGGTCTCGGTGAGCGGCTCAACGATCCCGGGAATCGCTCGCAGGACGTTGGGATCCGCCGGCAGCCGGAGCCCGTCGCTGCTCTTCGCGACGTACGACAGCTTCACCGCGTAGCTCTGGGCCGAGATCTCCTCCTGCACCGCCTGGACGGGTGGAGGAGCTGGTTCTTCGGTCTTCTTGCGCCTGAGGAATGACATTGGCGGCGATTCTAGCAGCCGCGTCTCCGCGCTCAGCCGGGACCGAGCTGTCGAAGCCGCTCCTCGAGCTCCGACAGCCGGCCGCGCTCGCGGGCGACCACCTCGGGCGGGGCTTTCGAGGTGAAGGACGGGTTGGCGAGCAGGTCGCGCAGCCGCTCGATCCCGCTGCCCAGCTCCGCCGCCCGCTCGGCGCCGGCGACGCTCGGCGCCGTCTCCGTCACCATCGGCGACCGGGAACCACGCGGCGCCGAGTGGCGAGGCAGCCACCGCCGGCGGCGCCTCTTCCTGCGGCGCGACCTCGATCGGGCGGACGCGGGCGAGGGCCTCGAGGTAGGCACGGGCGCGCCCGATCGTCGTCGCCGCGGCCGCATTGGCCGGAGCGACGGCCAGCGGGAGCCAGGCTCCCGCGGGCGTGCCGGCCTCCGTCCGCAGGTTCCGGACCGCACGCACGAGCTCCATCAACCCCGCCATCTCTTCCTCGGCCGCCGGCTCGCGAGCATCGCGCCGCGGCCAGGGAGCGGTGATGAGCAGCGGCTCGCCCGCGGTCACCTCGGGAGCGCCGCTCGAGAGGGCGGACCAGATCTCCTCCGTCACGAACGGCATGATCGGGTGTGCCAGGCGCAGCAGGTCCGCCAGCACTTCGGCTGCGCAGGCCCACGTCCGGGCGCGATCCCCCGGCGCGACATCCGCCCGGCGCAGCTCGACCTTGGCCATCTCGATGAACCAGTCGGCGAACTCGCTCCACGCGAACTCGTGCAGCGTGGCGGTGTAGCCGCCGAGGTCGAGCGCGTCGAGCTGCCGCGTGGCGCGCTCGATCGTGTCGGCCAGCCGCGACCGGATCCACCGCTCGGCGAGCGACGGCTCGCCGGCCGGCTGAGCCGCCTCCGGCCGGGCGCCGAGAACGAAGCGGGCGGTGTTCCAGAGCTTGTTCGTGAAGTTGCGCGCGCCGTCGAGCTTTGCATCGGTGAGGCGCTGGTCGCTGCCGGGCGAGGTCCCGGCGACGAGCGCGTAGCGCAGGGCATCGGCGCCGATCGCCTCGATCGTCGTCAGCGGATCGGTCGAGTTGCCCTTGGTCTTGCTCATCTTCGCGCCGCCGTCGGCGCGGATCATCCCGTGCAGGTAGACGGTCTCGAACGGCTCGACCCCGGTGCAGAAGAGGCCGAGCATCATCATCCGCGCCACCCAGAAGAACAGGATGTCGTACCCCGTCTCCATCACCGTGGTCGGGTAGAAGCGGCCCATGTCGGGGGTGTCGTCGGGCCAGCCCAGCGTCGAGAACGGCCACAGGCCGCTGCTGAACCAGGTGTCGAAGATATCGGTCTCCCGCGTGAGCTCGCGCCGCGGGGCGCCCGCACTCGGCGCAGGCGTCGGGTCCGGCCTCTGCATCGGTCACGGTGATGTGGCCATCCGGGCAGTACCAGGCCGGGATCCGGTGGCCCCACCACAGCTGGCGGCCGACTGCCCAGTCATGGATGTTCTCCATCCAGTGGGCGTAGACCTTCTCGAATCGAGGCGGCACGATGCGGGTGCGACCCTCCCGGACCGATGCCAGGGCCCGCTCCGCGAGCGGCTGCACGCGAATGAACCACTGGACCGACAGGCGTGGCTCGACCACCGTGCCGCACCGGTCGCAGCGTCCGACGACCATGCCGTGCGGCCGCTCCCCCTCGAGGTCGCCCATGCTCGCGCAGACGCTCGACGATGGCGGCGCGTGCCTCGTACCGATCCAGGCCCGCGAACTCGCCCCCCGACTCGTTGATGCGCGCGGACTCGTCCAGGACGCTGATCGCGGGAAGCCCATGCCGCTTCGCCAGCTCGTGGTCATCGAAGTCGTGCGCCGGCGTGATCTTCACCGCTCCCGTGCCGAACTCCCGGTCGACCGCCTCGTCGGCGATGATGGGCAGCCGGCGGCCAAGGAAGGGAAGGATCGCGCTCCGCCCGATCAGTCGCTCGTAGCGCTCATCGCCCGGATGGACCGCCACCGCCGTATCGCCGAGCAGCGTCTCGGGCCGCGTGGTGGCGACGCTGATCGACGCCTCCGGGTCGGCTCCTCCGTCCTCGCCCTCGAGGTGGTAGCGGATGGTCCAGAGCGTGCCCATCTCGTCGTGATGGACGTTCTCGAGGTCGCTGATGGTCGTGCCGCAGCGCGGGCACCAGTTCACGAGCGCCTCGCCGCGATAGGCCAGCCCCGCATCCCACAGACGCTTGAATGCGACGCGCACCGCCCTGGCGCTGCCCTCGTCCATGGTGAACCGTTCGCGCGTCCAGTCCAGGCTGGCGCCGAGGCGCCGATGCTGGCCCGTGATCACCCCGCGCGTCTCATCCATGAACCGCCACATGCGCTCGAGGTAGCGGTCGCGACCGACTGACGCGCGCGTCTCACCCTCCTCGGCAAGGATCCGGTCGAGCACGAACTGGGCGGCGATGCCGGCGTGGTCGACCCCCGGCAGCCAGAGCGTGTCGTCGCCGCGCATGCGGTGATACCTGATCAACACGTCCTCGACCGTGGCCGTCAGTGCGTGTCCGATGTGCAACGCACCGGTGATGTTGGGGGGTGGCTGGGTGATGACGAACCGCTCCGCGCCGGGGGGTGGCTGCGCGGCTGGCGTGAAGGCTCCGCTCTGCAGCCAGCGCTCGTAGATCGCCGGCTCGACCGATGCAGCGTCGTAGCGCGGCGCGAGCTCGCGTCGTGTCGTCGTCGCCATCGGTCGTCCTCCTCGGAATACAACAAACCCGCTCGTCGAAGGACGAACGGGTCGTGGTACCACCTTCATTCGCGACCGCTGCGGCCGCCTCTTTTCCGCGCTAACGGGCGGACCCGGACGGCTCGCGTGCGACCTTCCCTCGCTCGCTCCGTGGCGGGCTCGCAGCCCGTGACCCGCCTTCTCTGGCGGCCGATGGCGAGGTACTCCTCACGGTCAATGCCGTGGGCAGGAGTCTAGCACGGCCCCGAAGCGGGGCGAGGATCTGCTACCGGGCTGGACGGCTGATCGTGACCCGCATCGCACCGTCGGGCTGGCGCTCGATGGTCGTCGCGCCGCGCTCCACGGAGCGGATGGCGGCTTCGAGATCGAAGCTGGCGGCATGCGTGGCGCGGTACACGAACTCGCCGGACGGCCCCAGGCTGAGCGTCACGGATCGGATGCCCTCGACGCCCTCGAGACCCTGCTTGAAGGCGGTGATCGCCCCGAAGCTGCCGAGCCCCTTCACCACGACCGTGGTGGCGACCTCCGCGTCACCGGCCGCGAGCTGCGCGGGCAGCGGCTGCGGTAGCTGGAGCGGCAGCCGTCGCGGGTGCGGCGGTCTTTCCGCCGAGCTTCACGTCGAGCTCGGCAAGCCGGGCCGCGAGCTCGGCGTCGGTGGGCTGCTGCTCCGTCGGCGCGGACGCGTCGGACGATGTGGTCGGTGCGCCGGCGGCGGTGGCGGTCCCGTTCGCGGCCGGCGTCCCCTTGGCCGGCGCTTCCGGCTGCTCCTCGGCAGAGGCCTCGCCCAGGCCGAGCGCAGCCATGCGCCCGGCGCTCGTATCGGTCGCGTCGGCCGATGTCCTTGTCGCCTCGGCGGGTGTCGCTGTCGCGTCAGCAGAGACCTTCGGGGCGTGGGGCATCCGCTTCGCGGCGGCCGCGAACGCGGCCGGGTCGCTGATCTCGCCAAGCTGCGCGAAGAAGGCGTCGAGCTCCCGCTCGTATTCCGAGACGCGGCCGCCGATCTCCTCGGCCTCGCGCTCGGCTCGCTTCGCGTCTGCGGCCACCTGCTGGTCGAGCTGCTGGCGCCGCGCGGCGACGCGCGATTCCGCTTCCTTGCCAATGCGCTCGGCTTCAGTCTTGGCCCACTCGCCAATCGCGGAAACGTCGGCCTCCGCCCGGCGCCGGAGCTCTGCAACGCGCTCTTCGGCCTCGGTCTTGAGGCCGGCGACGTGCTGCTCGACCTTGGTGCGGAGCTCGGCGACGTCCTTGGTGCGCGCGTGTTCGGCGACGCCGCGCATTGCGGCGATCATCTCGTGCAGGAACTCGCTCGTGGGCAGCGGCTCGCTCGCAGGCGGCGGCTCACTGGCGACGGGCGGAGGCGCGGGCTCGGCTGTCGGGTCTGGCTTTGGCACGGGTGTCGCCTCCTTGGCGCTGGCCTGCTTGGCGCTCGCCATCTCGGGCGTTGCCTCCTTGGCGGTGGTGAGCTCAGCTCTGCCGGCGGCGTCTCGCTTGCGGGCGTCTCGCTTGCGGGCGTCTCGCGCAGTTCGGGCGTCTCGCCGGCTGGCGTGTCGCCCGCCCACGGCAGGCGGAAGCCGGAACGTCGTGGAGTCGAGGAGCTCATCGGGTTGGGTCCACTCCTGTCGTGGGAGCTGAGAACGAATTGGCGTGGCTTGCTGGCACCATCCTAGACGCGACCTCACCGCCAAACGCAGCGTTCGGAAGTACCGGGGCTCGTACCCCAATCGTACCCAGCCGGGCGTTGCTACCATCGCGCCGTGCTGGTGCTGCCGAACTGGGCCGAGATCGCCCTCCGAGTCGCGGCGATCGTCGTCGTGGCGCTCGTGGCCTACGTTGCGGTGCGCGCCGCCACGCGGATCAGCGGGCGCCACCTCATCGAGCGACGCGCACGGCTGCGCAGCGGAGAGGCGGCTCCTCCGGCCGAGCTGGAGCGCCGCATCGGAACGCTCCAGGGGCTTGCCGAGCGCATCACCGCGATCGTCATCGTGGTCATCGCCACGCTCACCGTGCTGGACCTGTTCGAGATCAACATCGGCCCCGCGGTGGCCGGTCTCGGCGTGGTCGGGATCGCCGTCGGACTCGGCGCCCAGACACTGATCAAGGATTGGCTGGCGGGCATCTTCGTGGTGATCGAGAACCAGTACAGCGAGGGGGACGTGGTGCGCATCGCCGGGGTCGAGGGCGTGGTGGAGGAGTTCAGCCTGCGCCGGACCGTCCTTCGGGACCTCGACGGTACGGTGCACAGCGTGCCGAACGGAACGATCACGGTGGCATCCAACACGACCCGCCTGTGGTCTCCGCTCGAGGTCGAGCTCGACGCTACCTGCCAAGGCCGATGCCGACGCCGCCGCCACGATCGTGAACCGGATTGGCGAAGAGCTGCGAGCCGACGCCGACTGGGGCTCCCGCATCCTGGCCGCGCCGAGGGCGACGCACACGTCGCGCGGCGAATCCGGCAGCACGCTCCATCTGTCCGCCCAGGTTCGAAGCCTCGAGGCGGCAGCGGTCCGCGCGGAGCTCCTCGAGCGGGTCACCACCGCGCTCGAGGCCGCCGATATCCGGCTGACAGGGAGCTAGGCGGACTCTTCCTCTGGCTCCTCGATGCGGGCCTCCGCACGCGCCTTGCCGCGGCGACGCGGCTCCGCGTCCTCGGTCTCGGTGACCAGCATCGGCGGCTGGCCGTGCTCGATCGTCTCCGCGGTGATCACCACCTTGGTGATGTCGGTTCGCTCCGGGATGTCGTACATGACCTCGAGGAGCGCTTCCTCGACGATCGTGCGCAGCGCGCGGGCCCCGGTCTTGCGGTCGAGGGCCAGCCGCGCGGTCGCCTCGAGCGCCTCGGGCGTGAAGACGAGCTCGACCTTGTCGATCGAGAGGAACTTGCTGAACTGCTTCGTGACGGCGTTCTTCGGCTCCGTCAGGACGCGAACGAGGTCCTGCTGAGCGAGCGCCGCGAGGGAGACCACGACCGGCAGGCGACCCACGAACTCGGGGATCAGGCCGTACTTGAGGAGGTCCTCCGGCATCAGGCGGTCGAGGAGCGCCTTGCGACGCTCGTCCTTCGACTGCTGCGCCTGCGACCCGAAGCCGATCGAACGCTTTCCGACCCGCTCCTCGACGATCTTCTCGAGCCCTTCGAAGGCGCCGCCGCAGACGAACAGGATGTTCGTGGTGTCGATCTGGATGAAGTCCTGGTGCGGATGCTTCCGACCGCCCTGCGGCGGGACGTTGGCGACGGTGCCCTCCAGGATCTTGAGCAGCGCCTGCTGGACACCCTCGCCCGACACGTCGCGGGTGATCGAGGGGTTATCGGTCTTGCGCGCGATCTTGTCGATCTCGTCGATATAGATGATGCCCCGCTGGGCGCGCTGGACGTCGAAGTCGGCGGACTGGATCAGGCGCAGCAGGATGTTCTCCACGTCCTCGCCGACGTAGCCGGCCTCGGTCAGGCTGGTCGCATCCGCGATGCAGAACGGGACGTCGAGGACCTTGGCCAGGGTCTGGGCCAGGAGCGTCTTGCCGGAGCCAGTGGGGCCCACCAGCAGGACGTTGCTCTTCCCGAGCTCGACGTCGTCCACCTGCTGACCGGCATTGACCCGCTTGTAGTGGTTGTAGACCGCGACCGACAGGACCTTCTTGGCCTGCTCCTGGCTGATCACGTACTGGTCGAGCTGCTCCTTGATCCGGCGCGGGCTCGGCAGCGGGGCCTGCGAGGTCTTCGGCCTCGGCGCCTCGAGCATCTCCTCTTCGATGATCTCCTGGCAGAGGTTGATGCACTCGTCGCAGATGTAGACGCCCTGGCCTGCGATCAGCTTGCGGACCTGCTCCTGGCTCTTGCCGCAGAAGGAGCAGCGGTACGGGACCTTGCTCTTGGTGGTCATCGGTCTGAGGCGGCCTCGCCGGCTGGTTCGGACAACGGCCCGCAGGATACCACGCGCCCCCCGGTCGGACCGTCCTCTAGCCTTGGCCGATGCCGCCGATCGCGTTCGCTCAGCTCGACACTGCACTCGGACCGATGCTCGCCGCGCGCAGCGCGTTCGGAGTCGCTGCCCTCTCCACCGATCTCGGGCTCGATGCCTTCCTGGACCCGCTCCGGCGCCGCTTCGGGGGGCCGCTCGAGCCCGATCCCGACGCACTCGCGACGCTTGGCCGCGAGCTCGGCGAGTACCTCGCCGGGCGGCGGCGCCGGATCGGCGTTGAGATCGATCTCACCGGCCTTGCGACCTTCGACGGCAAGGTCTACCGCGCGGCGCGGGAGATCCCCTACGGGGCAACCGCCACGTATGGCGAGGTTGCGATCCGGGTCGGCCATCCGGGCGCGGCGCGCGCGGTGGGCAACGCCATGGCGCGCTGCCCGTTCTTCCCGATCGTTCCCTGCCATCGCATCGTCCGCGCCGCGGACGGCTTCGGGGGCTGGGGCGGCGATCCATCGGTCAAGCGATGGTTGCTCGACCTCGAGGCCGCCACGTCGGGCGGCGGCTGAGCGGGATTACTTCTTCGCGGGCACCGGCTTGGCGTCGGCCTCGGCAGCTTCCTTGGCCGTCGGCACGACCCCGCCCGCGGCCTGGGCCATGCTGATCAGCGACTCGGTGTTGCCGACGAAGACCTCGTCGATGAGGCCGTAGGCCTTCGCATCCTCGGCGCTCATGAAGTAGTCGCGCTCCGCATCCTTCTTCACGCGGTCGAACTCCTGGCCGGTGTGCTCCGAGAGGATGTGCATCAGCCGATCGGTCAGATGCAGCATCTCGCGCATCTGGATCTCGACGTCGGGCGTGTTGCCACGGAAGCCCCCCGATCCCTGGTGGATCATGATCCGGCTGTTCGGCAGAGCGTAGCGCTTGCCGGTCGCGCCCGCGGCCAGCAGGACCGCCCCCATCGAAGCCGCCTGGCCGATGCAGATGGTGCTCACCGGCGCCCGCAGGTAGCGCATCGTGTCGTAGATCGCCAGGCCGCTGGTGACCACCCCGCCGGGCGAGTTGATATAGAGGCTGATGTCCTTCTCGGCATCCTCGGACTCGAGGAAGAGGAGCTGCGCGATGATCAGGTTCGCGATGTGATCCTCGATCTGATCGCCGAGGAACACGATCCGCTCCTTGAGCAGGCGTGAATAGATGTCGAAAGCGCGCTCGCCGCGGGCGCTGCTCTCGATGACCATCGGGACCAGCATCGGTTACTCCGTCTCCTGGGGTGTGGCGTCGGGGTC
This sequence comes from uncultured Chloroflexia bacterium, assembly GCA_963799675.1. Taxonomy (GTDB): domain Bacteria; phylum Chloroflexota; class Limnocylindria; order QHBO01; family QHBO01; genus JALYSK01. The sequence continues at coordinate 278,391 of CAWCXQ010000003.1, read as the reverse complement.
GGTCGTCGCCCGCTCGATGAGGGCATCCACGAGTTTACGGTTGCGGAGCGTCATGCGCAGGTAGGAACGGCCGCGACGGCCGGTGAGGTACTCGCGCAGGCGGGCGTCCTCCCCGTAGCGCGCAAGCTGTTCCGCGATCTCGGCCTCGATCTCCTCGTCGGTGGCGTCGATCCCCTCCTTCTCGGCGATGGCCGAGAGGACGAGCAGCGTCTTCACGCGGCGGGCGGCCGGCTCGCGGAGCTCGACGCTCAACTCCTCGGGGGACTGCTTGGAGAGCTCGAGGTATTGCTCCATGCCGATCCGCTGCTGGGCGAGCCGCGTGCCCAGCTCATCGCGCATGATCTCGATCTCGTTCGCGACCATCACCTCGGGCAGGTCGACGGTGGCGTTCGAGCTTGCGAAGTCGATGATCCGGTCCGCGAACTGGTGGCGCGCCTCGTCCTCGCCGCGCTTGGTCAGCGCGTCACGGATCTCCGCCCGGAGCTCATCCACGCCCTCCACGTCGCCGGCGCTCTTCGCGAACTCGTCGTCGACCTCGGGCAGGATCTTCTCCCGCATGTCGAGCAGGGTGGCCTCGAAATGCGCCTGCCGGCCGCGCAGCGCCTCCGCGCGATAGTCGTCCGGGAACGTCACCTCGAACCCCTTCGTCTCGCCGATGCGCATGCCGACAATCTGCTCCTCGAATCCACCCACCATCCGTCCCTCCCCCAGCACCAGTGGCAGCCGGTCCGCCGACCCACCGTCGAACGGCTCACCGTCGATCGTGCCCGCGAACTTGATGGCCAGCACGTCGCCATCCTGGGCGCCGCGATCGTCGATCGGCCGCAGTGTTGCCTGCTGCTCGCGCAGCTCCTCGACCACCGCATCGACCTGCTCGTCGGTGGTCTCGTGCGACTCGAGGCGGAACGGGTACCCGAGGTAGGAGCCGAGCTCAACCTCGGGGCGCACGGCGACGGTCGCGGTGAAACGGACCGGCTGCCCCTCGGCGACCGTCTGCGGGTCGAGATCGACGCTGGGCTGGTCGATCGGCGCGATATCGGTCTGGTCGAGCGCGGCGTCGTAGCTCGAGCTCACCAGATGATCGATCGCCTCCGCGATCACCGAGGCACGTCCCACGAAGCGGTCGATCACCTGCCGCGGCGCCTTGCCCGGACGGAATCCGGGCACGCGCGTCCGCTCGGCGACATGACGGTACGCGGTCTCGAAATGCCGGTCGACCTCTGCCGGAGGCACCTCGATCTCGAGGACCATCTTCGAGCCGGGCTCCGGGCGAGTCGATACGGTGACCAATGCTGCTCCAGCGTACGTGGTGGGCGAGGCGAGATTCGAACTCGCACGTCTTGCGACACCGGCTCCTAAAGCCGGCGCGTCTGCCGTTCCGCCACTCGCCCTCTGAGGACGGCGACGAAGAGTCTACCTCAGCGCTTGCGGCTGTCCGCCGACATGGATGAGTAGCCCTCCGGCTCGGCGGCGCCCCCTGCCGTCCCGGCTGCGTCGAGGGGCGCGATCCCCGACGGCGGCTCGCCAGACAGGAAGCGCTCGACGGCCTTGCGGGCGAGCGCAGCGGAGATGATGGCGGCGGCCGCCTCGAACGCCTTCCATCCGGTGCGTCCCGGGCCTGGCGGCCCCTCGACCATCTGCTTTGCCAGCTCCTTCCGGAGCTTCTTGTTCTTGGTGGGTTCCGCACGCCAGCGCACGAGCTCGGCCGCGAGGAGCTGTCGCGCCTCGTCGGCACGCGGCCCAACCTTGTCGACGAGCGAATCGACCCACGATTGCATCGATTTCGGCAGCGTGTCGTAGGCCTTCTCCGGCTGCGTCCGCATGAGCCGGCGGCGGGCCAGGCGCGCCAGGCGCACCGGTCCACCGGCAAGCAGGAAGACCGCGCCCGCGCCGAGGCCCACGAAGAGCGCTGGATTCTCTCGGAGCCTGGCCCGAAGATCGAGCGTGTGCTGCACGCGCGCCCGCAGCTGCTCCGCGGTCTGCTCCATCTCGACGCGCTGAGCGTCGACCTCTAGCCGCGTTTCAGCAAGCGTTTCGCCCACGCGATGTCCTCCTTGACCGAGTCGATTGTCTCCTGCGGGACGGGCGGCCTGATCCGCCGCGCGCCGCTGTACCCCACGATCACGGCGATCGCGGTGAGGACGATGAAGACGACGAGGGCGACCAACCAGTACGGCAGGCCGGTCAGCGTCGCGATGCCCAGGATGATGAATGCCACAAAGGCGATCAGGGCCAGGAAGAGGAGCACGAGCGCGATGCCAATCAGGATCGCCGCCGAGCGGACCTGACCAAGGCGCTCTCCCACCTCCTGCCGCCCGCGCTGAACCTCGAGACGAGCCAGGCGCACCCCGCCGCCGATCAGCTGACGGGCAAGGCCAACGATGCTCTCGCCCCCGCCGCTGCGCTGCGTCATCTCACCTCCCAACGGTTCGCCACCATGCGAGGTGGTCGGCCGATTCTACCCGGAGCGCTCGGCCTGGCCCTGGAGCATGCCCGGGAACCCTCGACTATCCTGTCGCGCCAATGGCCAAACGACGAACCTCCGGCGTGCAGCGGCGCTCGCGCGCCAGCGAGGGCGCACTGAATCGGCGTCTCGACGCCCCTCGAGGCCGCACGGTGGACTGGCGGATCGTGGCGCTGGTGGGCCTGCTGCTGGCGGGCGTGGTGGTCGGCATCATCGCGGTGCTGGTTGCAGGATCGGGACCGGGCAGCAATGTCGGGCAGGCGGAGCCGGACGATGGCCGGACCCATATCGCCATGGGCACTATCCCGAACCCACGGCCCTACTCCTCGACACCGGCGACCTCGGGCCCGCACTGGGTTACGCCCGCGAACTGGGGCGTCTACACCGACGCCCAGCCCGAGTCGCACCTGATCCACAACCTCGAGCACGGTGGGATCGTGATCTGGTACGAGCCGCGCAAGCTCGACGCGCAGCAGATCCAGGCGCTCACCGACTTCGTCAACACCAAGGTGAGCTCCGAGCAGTACAAGTTCATCCTCTCGCCGTGGGGCGGCCAGGATTTCGGCCACCCGATCGCGGTCACCGCATGGCGCTGGCTCCTCTACCTCGACACCGGAAACCTGGACGCCATTCGGGACTTCGCGAACGCGCACTACGGCCAGGCACCGGAGCCGCTCGGCGGGCCAGGGCCACCCGCCTAGGCCGCACCGCACTTGGCGCCAGACGCCCGAACTCGCCGCGTTTTCAGCGGTTCGAGACGCGCCATCGACCGGAAGTCCGGCGTGACCGGCCGGTCCGGACGCGTGTAGGCTAGCCGGGACGGCCAGATGGCCGACGCTGTCCCTGGGGAAGGACACCAACATGTCTTATCGATCGACGACTGCCGCCCGCACGGCAGCCGCCATCATCTCGGTGCTGGTGCTCCTGGTCGGAGGGCTGCCGGCGCCGGCTGGGGTGCCGCACGCCGCGGCGGCCGCCGCCAGCCAGCTGAAGCGCTATCCGTACCTGACCGACCTGGTGGCCCAGAACGTGACCGTCAACTGGGCCACCGATCGCTCCCAGAGCACCGGCAGCGTGAAGTACGGGGTGGCCCCCAACTGCACCACCACCACGCTGGCCGCGGTGCGCACCTCGATCACCGTCGGCAGCGTCAACGAGTACCAGTGGAAGGCCAACATCTCGGGCCTCAGCGCCGACACCCAGTACTGCTACCGGGTCTACCTGGGCACCACCGACCTGCTGGCCACCGATGCGTCACCCACCTTCCGGCGCCAGGTCGCCGCCGGATCCGGCACCCCGTTCTCGTTCGCGGTGTTCGGTGACTGGGGCGCGGTCGACGGCGGCGGCAACAATCCGGACCAGGCCAACGTGATGCAGCAGATCGCGGGCAGCGGCGTCGCGCTTCGCGGTGACCACCGGCGACACCGGCTATCCGTCGGCGGCACGCAGACGAACTATGGCGACCTGTACCAGAAGGGCGCCGACGACGAGCGCCATCTTCGGCCCCGCCTTCTGGACGGTGCCCGGCCGCAGCATTCCGCTGTTCAACACCTCGGGCAACCACGGCTTCAACAGCGTGGGCCTGCACCAACTGGCCGCAGGACCGCGCGCGCTCGACCTCGAGCGGCCGCTACCAGATGGACACCTACTGCTGCACGAACTCGACGAGCAGTGCCAGCTACCCGAGCGCCTGGTACGCCTTCGATGCCGGCACCGCGCGCTTCTACGTGCTGACCGCAGCGTGGTCAGACGTGAACCTCGGGTCCGCTCGACCTGTACAAGAACGACTACGACAACCACTGGACCCCGCACGAGCGCCGAGTACCAGTGGCTGAAGCACGATCTCGAGACGCATCCGGGCGCACTCAAGTTCGCGTTCTGGCACTTCCCGATGTACTCGGACAACTCGACCGAGCATTCCGACACCTACCTGCAGTCAGCCACCAGCCTGCAAGGACTGCTGGCCGCCAACGGCGTCGACCTCGGCTTCAGCGGCCACGCCCACATCTACCAGCGCAACCTGAAGCCGGCCGGCGGGATCGTGACCTACGTCACCGGGGGTGGCGGCGCGAAGGTCGGAGCCGATCGGGGCCAAGGGCTGCAGTGCGACTCGACGCCTACGGCATCGGCTGGTCCTATTCGAGCGCGAAAGGAAGCCGCTGCGGGGCCGCGACCGCACCCACCTCCCGCAGCCAGGTCTTCCACTTCCTGCAAGGTCTCGGTCAACGGCACCACCGTGACGGTGACGCCCACCGACGAGCTGGGCCGAACCTTCGACGTCAAGACGTATTCATTCAACTAGATCGTCGCGAGGCGACCGTCGACGCAGGTCGGCTCGGCCCTTGACGGGGATCCCGGAGGCCCGGATCTCGGCGGGCAGGAGCCTCGCATCGTGTCGCCGACTGGACGAGAGGCGTCGGATCGGCTACAACTCCATCAGCGCAGGCCATATGTACTAGTGGCGAGCGCTGAATAGCAATCATTCGGGTAGTCATCTAATCCACATGCACCGATCGCTGTCGGTGATTGAGAAGGGGGACTCATGACCCGTCGTGTCCTACGGCTTGCCCTGATCCAGACCGTCGTATCGCTGAGCGTGCTCGCCGGCGCGACCGGCCTGGCGCCCTCCCCTGCCAGGGCCGCCGCGGGGCCGATCACGCAGTTCGTCTTCACCCCGTCGCCCATTGCGGCGCCGGCAAGTCGTTACGTTCCCGGCCGGACCGGACCGTCACCCTCACGGCTCGGAACGCCGCTGGAGATCCGGTCAACGGTGCCTCGGTGTACCTCGCCATCTCCGCGGTTCCGAGCACGACCCCCGGCAGCGCGATCTCCGGGGGCCAGACCCTCACCAGCGTCCACAGCGCCACGGTGGTCACCACCGACATCAACGGGCAAGTCACGATCGCATACACCGTCGGCAATGGGACCAGCGGCAAGGACCAGATCTCGGCCTGGAACGCGGCGACCACCCCGACCGCCCAGGGTGTCGTGGACTACCGCTACTTCGCCGGCTCATACAGCTTCACGCCCAACCCGATGGCCCCCGGGAGCACGCTGGCGAACGGTCAGACGGTCACCGGCAAGGTCTGCATCCTTGGGGGCGCCGGGCCGGCAAAGACCACGGCCTGGCTGAAGTTCACGGCCGCGGCCGGCTCCGACGGATCGGCGAGGGCCGGGAACGGAACGCTGGTGGCGCTCACCACCACCCCGCAATCCTTCGCCGCGGATGCTGCGGGATGCATTCCCTGGAGCTACACCGCTCCGACCATGCCGCCTTCGATTGGCTTCGATGCGATCCAGGTCCAGGACGCCGCAGACCACGTCGGAATCTTCCAGACCGATAGGTACTACTTTGGCGGCACCTTCGTCTCGGTGACCCCGGCTCGCATCGTGGACTCGCGCATCGGGCTCGGCCTCGCCACCTCAATCGGCGTCGGTGCCGGCCAGAGCAGGTCCTTCCACGCCACCGGGGTGGGGGGCGTTCCTGCGGGCGCGATCGCGGTCACGGGCAACCTGACGGTGACCGGGCAGACCGCGCCGGGCTACGTGTCGCTGAGCCGGACGAAGCCGACCGGCGCCCCCGCCAGCTCGACCATCAACTTTCCGCTCGGTGACAACCGCGCCAACGGTGTGACCGCGCCGCTCGGCATCACCGGTCTGCTCTGGGCGACCTACATCGCGTCGCCGTCGACCGCGAAGGTCCACATCGTCTTCGACGTGACCGGCTACTTCGCGCCCGATGCCAGCGGCGCTACCTACCACCCGCTGGATCCGGCTCGGCTCCTCGACTCGCGCTTCGGCAACGGGCTCACTGGCCCGTTCAGTGTTCACGTGCCGCGGACCTTCACGGTCGCCGGGCGCGGCGGCGTGCCCAGCGACGCGATCGCGGTCACGGGCAACCTCACGGTCACCCAGCAGACGGGCGCCGGGTTCGTCTTCCTCGGACCGGTGGCCACCACAAACCCGACCAGCTCGACGCTCAACTTCCCGCTCCATGACACCCGCGCGAATGGGGTGACGGTGTCGCTCAGCGGCACTGGGACCCTGAGCGCCACCTACGTTTCCGGAGTCAGCTCGGCGCAGACCCACCTCGTCTTCGACGTGACCGGGTACTTCGCGCCGGATTCCACCGGGGCGACCTACGTCGCCCTGACCCCGACCCGACTCCTTGACTCGCGCTCGGGCAACGGACTCTCCGGGCCGTTCGACAGCCACGTGCCGCGCACCTTCACGGTGATCGGGCGCGGGGCCGTGCCCACCAATGCGGTGGCGGTCACGGGCAACCTGACGGTCACCCAGCAGACGGCCGCCGGGTACGTCTTCCTCGGACCAGCGGCCACCGCCAATCCGACGAGCTCGACGCTCAACTTCCCAGTCGGCGACAACCGCGCGAATGGCCTGGACGTGGCGCTCAGCGGGACTGGGACTCTGAGTGCCACCTACGCCTCCGGAGTCGGAGGTGCGCAGACGCATTTGCTCTTCGATGTGACCGGTTACTTCAGGTAGGGCTCGGGTTCCCAGGGGCCGGCTCCGGCTGACCGAGGGGACCCGACGCTCCCCTTCAGCGGGTGCTAACGTGGGGGTCATCACCAACAAATTCGACCGCCGCAAGCTCGGCGGTGGCGTCGCTGTTGCCGTCGGTATTCTGACCGGGGTTGCCGCCTTCGTCGTTGGGCTCGAGATGACAACGACCGTCGCTGCAACCGGTGCTCCGACCGCCGATGCCCGAATCAACCGGCTCGCCGGAGACACGAACTACTGCTGCCAAGCGAGCCTGCGTGGCGACGCTGACGACTACGACTCGCTGCTGACCTTCGCCGTGAGGGATTACACCCCGGGTTCGAGCGCGACGCTGCGCGTCTTCGTGACCGACCCGTCCGACACGGGGCTGACGGTGTACGCCACGTCGGCCTTTGCCGAGGCGAGCGTGACGTGGAACACCGCACCGCCCAAGGGTGCCGAGGTCGGATCACTGCCTGCCGGCTCGAATGGAGCATGGATCAGCACGCCGATCACCGGCGTGACCGCGAACGGGTCGTACTCGTTCAGGGTCAGCTCGACGAGCGCCGACGGGCTGAGCTTTTCGAGCCGCGAAGGGTCCAACCCGCCGCAGCTCCTGATCGCAGCCGGGACCCCCACGCCGTCGCCGTCACCCACTCCATCGCCGTCGCCCACTCCATCGCCGTCACCCACCCCATCGCCGTCACCCACGCCATCACCGTCACCCACGCCCGTACCCACGCCGCCGCCGACACCGACGCCACCACCCAGCCAGGCCGCCAGGGCCACCGCCAAGCCAACCGCTCCCCCCTCGACCCAGCCAACGGGAGGCGGCATCAGCCACGTGTTCGTGGTGGTCATGGAAAACCACGGCTACAGCCAGGTCTGGAACACGAAGTCCACGCCCTACACGACGTCGTTGGCCAACCGCTACGCGCGCGCCGCGAATTATTACGCCATCACGCATCCAAGCCTGCCCAACTACCTCGACATGTACGGTGGATCCAACTATTCGATCAAGGACGACTGCTCTCCGTCGAACTCGTGCCATATCGGCGCGCGGCATCTGGCCGATAACCTCGAGGCTGCGGGCAAGACCTGGAAGTTCTACCAGGAGTCGATGCCCGCGCCCTGCACCTTGACGCCGTCTGGGGGCTACGCGCCGAAGCACAACCCGGTCGTCTACTTCGACAACGTGCGGCTGAATGCCGCCCGCTGCAAGAGCCACGTCGTGAACTACACGGCGCTCGCTGCCGACTTGAGATCGGCGGCGACCACCCCGACCTTCGCCTTCATCACGCCGAACCAGTGCAACAGCACCCACGACTGCTCTGTCGCGACCGGCGATACGTGGCTCTCGCGGAATCTGCCCGCCATCCTGGCGAGCCCGGCCTGCACGACCCAGAGCTGCCTGCTGATCCTCACCTGGGATGAGGACGATTCGTCACAGGGCAACCACATCCTCACCGTGTTCGCCGGCAGCGCGGCTCGCACGGGATCGGTCTCGAATGCGCGATACGATCACTTCAGCCTGCTGCGCACGGTCGAGGCAGTGCTGGGCGTCCCGACCCAGACCAATCGCGACGCGGCCGCCGCGGTGATGAGCGACATGCTCAAGTAGTCGGACCCCCGGACGGCCGCTTCTCTTGCGGCCCCACGGCTATGTCGCGCGGGGCGCATCTCTCCGGCGACGCGTCGGGCGGCACGAGAACGAAGGTCACTGCCAGGGCCGCGCCCAACGCCGCCACCATGGCTGGCTGACGCATCACAGCGACCAGGCGGCCAACGGTTGGGAGCTGCGCAACCGCACGGCCAACGATGTCACTCTGGTGCGGCAGCCACGGATCTGGGGCGGGATTGTTGTTGCCCTGCAGGACGTAGCCGCTGGCTCCGTCGCCGCCGATGATGCGGTGGACGACAACAAGGCCTGCGCCGAGCTCGCCCGCAGGCACTCGGTATCCGACGATGTCCTGTGGCGAATAGGTCTCGGCGTGGGCGAGGATGACCAGATCCCCGGTGGCGTAGGTGGGGGCCATGGAGTCGCCCCGGACGACGATGTAGGTGGCCGGTCCGCCCAGTGCCGCCGGGCGCACGGTCATCCCCCACGCCACCGCGAGGACGAGAATGGCCGCCAGTCCAAGCCAGTTGGTCGCTTGCCGCATCACGGCAGCGTCACATAGGTGACGATCAGCTGTGGCACCTGGCCCAGGGTGACCAGCTCCTTGGTCGAGGCCGTCCATGTTCGCGTGGTCGCGGAGTTCTCGGCATCGTCGCGAAGCATCCATCCGAAGTTGGTCGCGCTTCCTGCGACGAAAGCCGCGACGTCAGCCGTCAATGCGGCCCCAGAGACGTACGTGTTGTTCGTCAGGTTCTCGACAGCCGCCGGGCGTGCCAACGTCGAAGGATCCACTGCGCGCGGCGGTCGCCGGATTGTTGATCGCCGTGCCGAACGGCTGGTTGTTCCACGTGACGGTCGTTTCGGCCCACGCAGCGGTGACCCTGAAGATGTCGATCGTCCTGCATGCGGCAGGGAGGGCGCTTGAGAAGAGCCGCAGGGTCGCCAGGCGGACCACGGCGCTCGACGGGGACGGCCGGGTTGCACTGGGTCACGTCGAAGCGCACGTACATCCTGCGGTTGACACCTACCCCCAGGCGACGTTCATGCTCGTCAGCGCGCCAAAGTTACCCGCCGGGGTGGCCTGTTGGACGCCGGCATCGGCGACGATCGGGGTGGTGAGCGGGTCGCGGTCAGGGTGCAGGCGATACGGGGTCATGGCCTGCGAGGTCATCGTCAAGCTGGGCGGCCGCGCCGATGTCGACCGACAGACCGATGAGAATCGCGCAGAGCAGGGCCCCCACCCGCCAGCGGCGGTTGCGGCGGTTCATGGACCGATCAGCACAAGGTCGGTCTGCATGACGGCCGTGACGGTCTGCGCGACAGCGACGGTGATCGAAACCGTTCCGCCCGCGCCGGGCACGGTCGCCGAGCCACTGCTGCTCGTGGTGCCGTTGTTGATCGTCAGCTGCAGGGTGGCCCCGCCGCACGTCGCGGGCAGGACGCCGACCGCGGCGCTCGTCCAGGTGGTCCCGACCAAGGTAGGCGTGACGCTGAGGCCGGCCGCAGTGCAGCGTGTCGGCGTCGCCCGCGCGGCGCCGACAGTCTGGCTCGCCAGGCTCACTGACGCCGCGGCGCCGATCACCGCGGTCGCCGCGCAGAACAGCAGCGCTGCCGCCAGGCTGGCGGCAGCGCTACGAAAGGACCGAACTCGACCGATTGGCTCCATTTGTCGGAGGATTCGTGAGTCCGGAACTGTCGCTATCCGCTGATAACGACGCTGATCCCGGTCACCGAGGCAGCGCTGACAGCGGGCGCGAAGGTCGCTGAGAAGCTCGTGCCGCTTGACGGTGTGGTGCCCAGCGCCTCGCCCAGCGATGCGCTGGCGGCGGTCGAGAGCGTGACCTTGAACGGCTTGCTGTAACAGGTGGCGGCAAGGCCGGTGATCGTCACGGTGCCGACCGTGTAGCCGGGCGCCGCGGCGGAGTAGCTTGTCGTGTACGTGGCATTTAGCGCCCCGGCCTGGCAGGCGGCCACCGTGGTCGTCGCGGACCCCAGGCTATCGGTCGTCAAGTTGAGGCTGGCCGCCAGGCCGTACAGCCCAGCGAAGGTCACGCCGGCCACGAGCACGGCGGCAAGGACACGCTTCATCGGTAAAGACCCTCAAGAAGGAATGGAAGAAGACCAAGACGAGTCGGAACAAAAGTCCGGTGGCCGCGATGATCCGCGAGGCGGCGTGTGGCTGCCACGGTACTTTTGATTACTTTGGCTTCCGCCCGCGCGGCTGCCCTCGCCGCGAGGCTGCCAGCAGGTCGATTGCCGCGCTCTGACCATGGCTGAGCGCCTCCACGGCGGATTCGAAATTCCTGACCGTCATGACTTCGACACGGGCAGTGGCAAGCTCCGAGTCCTGGCGAGTCGCATCCCCGACGTGCGAAACAGCCGATCCGCAGTATTGCCGTAGTGCGGGACGCCTATGGTCCGGCTCGTGACTGACCTCGCCCAATCGAGTGGATTGGCCATGACCGTGCCCACCCTCGAGCTCCGCGCCGTGCGCCGTCGCCGGAGCCTGGGCGTTCTGGCTACGACGCTGGTCATCGCCGGCTGCGCGGCACCCGCCGCCCAGCCGAGCCGAGCCCCCGTCTCGGTCAGTGGGGCAGCCATCCCATCGGCGAGCGCGACGCCGACCACACCCGCCCCCTCGCCCGGGGCGCAACCGAGCGCCAAGGCCACTCCCGCGACGGGCTTCGACGCACCGGCTAACTTCCTCCCGCCGTTCAGCCTGGTAGTCGTCAGCGTGGATGCGCTCCAGCTCCGGGCGGAGCCCGGCCTCGGCGCACGCGTGGTAGGCACGGCGCCGGCCGGCGAGAGATTTCAGGTGGCCAATTGGTTTGGACCGGTTACGGTGGATGGGCTGGACTGGTATCGGGTTGCGACGGGTGGCGACTCGGTGCTCTGGGCCGCTATCGGATCTGGCGCCGAGCGGTACCTCGAGCTGGTGCACCCAGCTGTCCGGAGGCTGACCCTGATCTTGGCCACCCTAGCCAACATGACCGAGTGGAGCGGCTGGCCTGCTTCGGCGACCGCGCGCTCACCTTCGAGGGCACGTACGGTTGTGGTGGCGGCTGTGGCGGGACCACGGCTGGAGATTTCGCGCCGAAGTGGCTGGCGTTTCCCAGTCTCTTCTCCGTCATTCGGGAGGAGTGGCGGATCAATGCGCCGGCCATCGGCCTCGTCCTGCACTTTCGGCCGGATTCAGGGCTCAAGCCCCCTGAGGACGGGGCCATCGTCCGGGTGACCGGCCATTTCAGCGACCCCGCCTCGACCACCTGCACCATGACGCGATTCGACCTGGACCAGACGCTCTACGTCGATCCCACATCAGCCGAGCTGTACTGTCGCGAACAGTTCGTGGCCGACTCGTTCGAAGTGATCGGGACGGATCCGGAGTACCCCGCCGGATAACCGTAAGCGCGGCAGGACGGCCAGGGCGCCCGCACGGCCTGCATCGTCGCCGCCGCTCGAGCTCTTCGCGCCGTCAACACTCACTCGTCTGGGCCGACGAGCAGTTCGTATCTCGTTTCCTCCCCTTTGAAGGCCGTGACCGAGTACGACATCCCGTCCTTGTGGGCGCTCACCCCACCGAAAACGAAGTCGGGAACGTCGTCCTCAGCGGGCGGCGCGGACGCGAGAGGAGATGACGGGTCGAGCGTCCAGCCGGCGGCCGTCCACTGCGCGCGGTAGTAGTCCAGCACGACTTCGGGTTGGTCTGCCGAGGTGAAGCTCGCGACGCACCGACCCCCCAGTGGGTAATCCTCTGGCTCGAGGTTGATGCCGCCGTAGGGCTCGATTTCCTTGAAGGCCGCCGCGGCCTCCGGAGTGCAGGCGCCGGATGCCGAGTTCAGGCAGCCGGCCGCCAGGAGGGCGACGCCGAGTCCGAGTGCCCAGCTCCGGCAACTGGATCGCGAACGCATGGTTTCCCCTAGTTTCGCACCGTAGTTCGGGTCGGACAGCACCCATGTCGCCGGGGTCGCAGGACGGGGCCACGCTCGACCGATGAGATGCGCGCCTCGGTGCGGTCATGAAAGACAACCACCGGAGAATGGACGAACCCATGAAACTGACGACCACCACGCAGGTCTCCGTTGACGGAGTGATGCAGGGACCCGGCGGGCCGGAGAGGACGAGCGCGGCATATTCGAGCGCGGCGGATGGGCCCACTTCGACAACGAAGCCGGCGCGGTCATGGACGAGATCTACCGGCGCGCCGACACGTTCCTGTTCGGCCGGCGCACCTACGAGATCTTCGCCGGCACCTGGGGAACGTGGGACGATCCGGGCGACAGCCCGATCTGGACGGCGTTGCACACGCGGCCCAAGTACGTCGCATCGACCACACCCTTCGACCCGACGTGGGCGGATACGACCGTCCTCTCGGGCGATCTCGCGGCTGCCATTCGCGAGCTGAAGGGCAAGGCGGGTCGCGAGCTGCAGGTGCACGGCAGCGGCGCACTGACGCGGTGGCTGCTCGAGAACGACCTCGTCGATGAGATGAATCTGTTCATCTTCCCCGTGGTCGTCGGCCAGGGCAGGCGGCTGTTCCCCGACACCGGCCCGGACAGGGCGCTCGACTTGGTCGACTCGCAAGCCACCCCGACGGGGGTAACGATCCAGGTCTACCGGCCGGCGGGGCGCCCGCAGCACGCACCACTACCGCCGACCTGAGCACGGTGACATGGTTGCCGCATTCAGGATAACGCGCGGCCCGTCGGCTCCGCATTCGGACCGCAGTGACGGCCGCGTAGTCTGCTGTCATGGCCCTCCACCTCATCGCCGATGAGATCCGCCGCGTAAGGTTCCAGCGGTCGTTCAGACGTCGCCGCTGCTCTCACCTCGGCAATCTGCCGACAACGCTCGCTGTACCACCCTTGGCCTGTCCCGAATGCCGGGCGGCCGGTACGCCTTGGGTGCATCTCCGCATGTGCCTTACGTGTGGATCGGTGGGGTGTTGCGACACGTCTCCGGGCGGCCATGCCGCGGCCCATTTCGAGGTAAGGGGACATCCCGTCATGCGATCGATCGAGCCGGGTGAGGGCTGGGCGTGGTGCTATGTGGACCGCGCATATCTGTCGTTGGCCAAGGCATAAACGTGACGCACGGATGTCCTGTTAGGACGAAGCTGGGACGCGGTGGCCGTAACCCAAATCCCGTCGTGACGATCGATGGTCTGATGCAGGTTTCAGCTCGCAGGATTCCGGCACCTGGACGCGCATCGGGGCGCGGCTAGCTCGCCGCTGTTGACCCACTGCGATCGTGTGCGGCATCATCTTGCGGGGCGGCTAGCTCAACGGCAGAGCAAGTGACTCTTAATCACTAGGTTCAGGGTTCGAATCCCTGGCCGCTCACCACCAATCTGAGCACGAAACGGAACCGCACGAAACGGAACCGCCGGCCTCCTGGACCGGCGGTTTCTGGTGCTCGTGTAGTCCTTTTCAGCGCCGCAGGTCGCTGATCCCACAATCGGGGTACCGGAGTTAGGATGACTGGAGAGCGGTCCGCCCCAGTTCCCCCTGGGCCGGACCGCTCTGATTGCTTGACGACCGGACGCGTGCTGGAGACCGGTCGACTCTGGAAAACAATGCACCCGCCATGCCAGCCCGCTTACGGCCTGCGCCTCGGGCGACCGGGGTCCTGCCGCCTGCTCCCGGTCAGCCTCTACGCGTCGGGACTGCGCACGACGGGTGGGTCCGTGGCCCTCGGATTGCTTGTCCCCGGGATGTTTCCAGGCGACTCGCAAGGGGGATGGGATGTTCCGGATCGGACTTGTCGGCCTCGCACTCCTCGCAGTCGGATGTTCTGCGCCCGCTCCGGCCGCTCCCCCGACGCCAGAGGACACGAACTCGCCGACCGCCAACCCGGTAGTGGCGGGCGTTTCGAAGGCCTGCGCCACTGCTGTTGCAACAGCAAGCGCGCTGTCCTTGCCGAAGGAGGAAGACTTCATTCGGATCGTGAAGGATTGCCCAACCGCGGCTGAGGTTGAGGCCGCCGACAAGGCGATACCCGGCGCGCTGGAGGGACAGGATGTCGCTCTGTTTCTGAAGACGTATTGCGACGCTTACTCAGAGCTCAAAGACTCGGCGGTGTGCAAAGCGCTTCCGTAGAGCGAAGGCCGGCTGCTAAACCGCGCGATCGCGAGGCTCGCGAGTCCCCCAGCTGGCAGGCCCGGCGACGTGTCGGTCGGCGGGCCGATCCTCCTCCGCAGCCGCCGCCATCTCGATTGCTTGGCCGAGGGCGGCGCCGAATGCCTCGAGCTCGGAGTCCACGACCGCTTCGGGTTCAAGCACGATCTCGTCGCCGTCGTCGTCGGCGATGACCTGGGCGACGATCTGTGATCCGGCGCGCACTTCGACCCGGCGGCCGTCTCCTCGACGACGCAACCGGAACCGGCCCATCGGCCCGGAGAAGCGCAGCGGGATCGCCCGACGCGTCTGACGCTGCGAGGATCCTTCTGCGATCAGCTCCAGGTAACGAATCAGCGAGGCGAAGCAGAGCCAGACCGCCAGCAGCGCCGCGGGGTAGAACCCCGATGACCGGAACGGGAGGAGGGCGATGACAATGACCACCGACGCGCCGAGCACGGCGCGGAAGAGCGCGAGGCGCGGCGTCGTCGTGGCCGGCACGAGGGTCATCATGGTTCCCGACATTCCCTTCACGCTGGAGTTAGTCAGGCCAGTATCGAAGGGTCATCCGTGTCCGGATAGGACCCGTTAGTCCTAGTGCGGCCTGGGCGAACTCAACTGGCGAAGGCGCGCCCAAATGGGTGCCGGAGCCTTCACGTCGCGAGTGCGAAGTCGACCGCGTCGTCAGTCGTGAGGCGACCGCCTGCTGCCCAGGCGGCATCCAGCGCGGGCTTGTCGAGGCTCTGGCGGAGCTTGCCCAGCGCGACCTCGTATTCCGCGCGCTCGTGCGCGACCATCGCGGACCCCGTTAGCTCACGGATCGCCTCCGCGGCACCGAAGAGGCGCGCGGCACGGCTGTGATCACCCTTGGTGATCGCCAGGAAGCTTAAGGACTCCAGCTGGTTGGCGATGGCGCCCCGGTTGCCGGCGTGCTGCCAGCCGTGGAGCGTCTGGCGGTAGAGCGCCTCCGCTTCCTCGTTCGCCCCGCCCCGCCGCAGCGCGTGCGCGAGGTCGCTGCGCGCGACGAGCGCGAACCTTCGGTCACCCATCTCCTCCCATGCGGCGATCGCCCTGCCCAGCGACTCGCGCGCCTCTGCCATCTGACCGCTGATACCGCTCACCTCTCCACGAACTCCGGCGACGAAGGCGATGGCAAAGGGGTTCCCCGAACGATCTGCGGCCTCGGTCGCCTTGCGGAGCCAGGGCGTCCGCCGCGGCGATATCACCGACTCCCACCGCGGAGTAGGCGGCGCTCGTCTGGATCATGCTGAGCGTCCACCAATCGCCCCTCGACTCCGCGACCTCGATCAGCTCACCCAGCACATCACGCAACCCTTCCCGCTGCCCAGAGAAGACGCTCGTCATTCCGAGAGCCCCCAGCGCGTCAGTCAGCGCCTCGCCGTCCTCGGCGCGGCGCGCCAGCGCCACCGCCTGCTCAGCCCACGCGTGGCCGCCGCGCGCGTCTGCCCATAGCGCCGAGGCATAGCCGGCGGCGGCGAGCACCCTCGAAACGAGGATCATCTCGTCGCGTGCGGACGATGGCGAGACGGGGTGGAGCCTCAGGGCTAGCTCGGCTGCCTGCCCGAAGCGTTCGACCGCCTCGAATCCGTAAGACCGCGATCTCCAGTACCCCATCATCGCGACCGTGAGGCGGAGCGCAGCGTCCGGGTCCGCCTCGAACGACCATTCCAGCGCCGCGCGCAGATTATCGACGTCGGCGTCCAGCCGCCGTAGCCAGGGAACCATCTCTGGCCCGCGCAGCGCAGCCTCGGCCTGCAGCGCGAGATGCAGGAAGAAGGCGAGGTGGCGAGTGCGCATCGCTTGCACTTCGCCTGAGGACCAAGCCGCTCGCCGGCGTATTGGCGAATCGTCTCGAGCATTCTGTACCGTGTCGGGCCGCTCTGATCGACTACGACCAGCGAGCGGTCGACCAGGCGGCCGAGCCCGTCCAGGGTCCTGCCGCGATCGACGTCACCCTCCTCGACCGCCGTGATCACGGCCGCCGCTTCCAGGGTGCAGCCGCCAGCAAAGACGAAAGCCGCCGCAGCAGGCTCCGCTCCGGCTCGGCGAGGAGGTCCCAGCTCCAGTCGATGAGCGCCTGGAGCGTCTGCTGGCGCGGAACGGCGCCGCGACCGCCACCGGTGAGGAGCCGGAACCGGTCGCCGAGGCCCTGGGCGATCTCCTCCGGCGAGAGATGAGTGCACCCGCGCCGCCGCGAGCTCGATGGCGAGCGGGATGCCGTCGAGACGACGGCAGATCTCGACGACTGCGGCGACATTCGACGGGGTCAGCGAGAACGAAGACTGCGCCGCGCTCGCGCGGTCCACGAAAAGGCGAACCGCATCGACGGCAGCGAGGTCCTGCCACGCTCGTGCCCCCTCCTCGTGCTCATCGTCGGCGCCAATCGGGCGAGGCACGGTCAGCGAGGCCACCTGGAAGACCCGCTCACCATCCACCCCGAGCGCCTCGCGGCTTGTGGCCAACACGGCCAGGGCGGGACAGCTGGCGAGGAGCGTGACGACGAGGTCGGCGGCCGCTCCGATGACGTGCTCGCAGTTGTCAAGGAGCAGGAGCAGCGACTTGGAGCGGAGGAAGTCGACGAGCGTGTCGAGAGCTGGCCGGCCGGGCTCGTCGGGCACGCCAAGCATACGGGCGGCCTCCCGCGTAACAAGATCGGGGCTGGCGACCGCCGCCAGCTCAACCAGCCAGGCTCCGTCCCCTCGGTGGCCAAGCACGTTGGCCGCCACCTGGCGCATGAGCCGCGTCTTGCCGGTACCGCCGACACCGATCAGGGTCACCAGCCGGTGGGCGTCCAGCAGCTTCGCGAGCTCCGGCGAGCTCAGGCTCGCGTCCGACGAACGAGGTGAGCTCGGGCGGAGATTGGTCAGCTCCCGTCCGACGACCGTAGCATCGGGAACTCCGCGCGCAGGCCCGGCCCGACGAGCTGGTAGAGATGGGCCGGCGTGTCGAAGTCCTTCAGCCGGTACTCGCCGAGGTCGCGAAGCCCAAGCTCGGCAGGCAGTCGATCTCCGACCACGGCCGCCATCGCCGCGGAGAGGAGCACCTGTCCTCCGTGGCCCGCAGCCGCGATGCCGCGCGGCCCGATGGACCTCGAGGCCGACATAGTCGTCCCCCTTCCGTTTCGCTTCCCCGAGGTGAAGGCCCATCCGGACCCGCAGCTCGGCGTCCGCCGGCCAGCCCGCCTCCGTCAGCGCACGCTGGGCGTCCGCTGCTGCGCCCACGGCGTGGAGCGGACTGCCGAATGCGACAAAGAAGGAATCGCCCTCGGTCCCGACCTCGAACCCGGCATGCCGGCGGAGTGCCTCGCGGATGATCGACCGATGGCGCTCGAGCAGCGGCTCGTACGCATCGCCGAGGCTGCGGGCAAGACGCGTCGATCCCTCGATGTCGGTGAACAGGAACGCGACCGTGCCGGTCGGCGGCTCCGGACCGGCGCCCGCGCGCGCCCCACGGGCCGACTTCGCTGGCATGCGGGTGATGGTAGCGCTGCATTGCCGCTCGAAGCGTGCTGTGGAGATCCGTACGTGCGTGATCTGCATGCGGCCAGCGCTCATCGCGCCGTGGTAGCCTGACGGCCGTTCGGCGGGGAGGCATCGGTCAGGCATCGGCCTCAGCCAGAACAAGCCCACAGGAGGCCGCCGTTGCCCGCAGTCCCGATCGACCGTCACGCGCTGGACAACGGTCTGCGCGTCTTCCTGTCACCCGACGATCGCGCGCCGATCGTGGCCGTCAACCTCTGGTACGACGTCGGCGTCGGCAACGAGAAGGCCGGGCGGACCGGCTTCGCGCACCTCTTCGAGCACATGATGTTCCAGGGCTCGGCGCACGTCGCCGAAGGCGAGCACTTCGACGCTCGTCGCAGCGCGCCGGCGGCACGCTCAACGGCATCGACCTGGCTCGACCGGACGAACTACTTCGAGACGCTGCCCAGCCACGAGCTCGAGCTGGCGCTCTGGCTCGAGGCCGACCGGATGGGCATCCTGCTGCCGGCGATGACCCAGGAGAAGCTCGACAACCAGCGCGACGTGGTCAAGAACGAGCGGCGCTGGTCGGTCGACAACCAGCCGTACGGCGACTGGGACGAGCGCTGCAGGCGCTGGTCTATCCCGCCGACGCATCCCGTATCACCACCCGCCCATCGGCTCGATGGAGGACCTCGACGCCGCATCGCTGGACGACGTCCGCACGTTCTTCGCGACCTACTACGCGCCCGAACAACGCGGTCCTCACCATCGCCGGCGACTTCGAGCCCGTCCGCCGCGCTGCGCCATGGTCGACCGCCACTTCGGCTCGATCCCGGCCAACGCGGACCTGCCCGGTCGTCCGGCGGCCGAGGTCGCGCCGCGGATTGGCGAGGAGGTGCGGGTCACGCTCCCAGACCGCGTGCCGCTGCCGCGCATCTATCTCGCGCACCGCGCGCCGGTCTTCGGGACCCCGGAGTTCGATGCGCTCAGGTTGCCGCCGACCTGCTGGGACTGGGCGCGCCTCGCGGCTGTACGGCTCGCTCGTCCGCGAGCAGCGCCTGGCCCAGGACGTGAGCGTCTTCCTCTTCCCGATCATCGGGGGGCCTCGATGTTCGCGCTGTGGAGCACGGCGCGGCCCGAGGGTGACGCGGGACGGCTCGAAGGCGCGCTGGTGGCCGAGATCGACCGGCTCGCGAGCGAGGGCCCAAGCGACGAGGAGCTCGAGCGGGTGCGCAACCTGCACGCCTCGCACGTCGAGTCGAGCCTCGAGCGGGTCGCGGAGCGTGCAGACCGGGTTTCGATGTATGCCTGCCTCTTCGATGAGCCGGAGCGGGTCAACACCGAGGTCGCTCGCTACCGTTCTGTCGATGCCCAGCGCGTCCGGGCGGCGATGGCGGATGCGCTTCGCGCCGACAACCGCGTCGTGCTGACCTACATGCCGATGGCCGAGGACGCGGGTGCCGTCGAGGGCGAGGACGCCGCATGACCGAGACGGCAACCCGGCCGGTCCCCGGCGCGCCGCGCGCCTACCATTTCCCGCCGTTCGAGCGGCATGCGCTCGACAACGGGCTCACCGTCTGGCTCGTCCCGCTCCACGGAAGAGCGCTCGTCAACGTGCATCTCGTGCTCGACGCGGGCGCGGCCGCGGAGGACGCGGCCAGCGCCGGTATTGCCTCGCTGACCGCCCAGCTGCTGGTGACGGGCACGAAACGGTTGGATGCCACCCGCTTCGCCGAGGCGACCGAGCGGCTCGGCCTCGAAATCGGCAGCGAGTCCAGCTGGGACAGCGCGCGCGCGTCCTTCGGCGCGTTGAGCGAGCAGCTCGAGCCCGCGCTCGCGCTGCTGGCGGAGATGATCCGCGAGCCTCGCCTCGAGGAACGGGAGTTCGAGCGCCTGAAGGCCGAACGGCTCGCCGACATCATGCAGTCCGCGCGCCGACCCCGGGCGACTCGGCGGACGAGATGTTCATCCGCTCGCTGTACGCCGATGGAGTCGCATACGCCCGCCCCGCGGCAGGCGGTCCCGACGACGGTCGCCAGGTTGAACATCGACCATGCCAGAGCCCATCACACCACCCACTACCGTCCGGGCAGCGGGCACCTGGTCATCGCCGGTGCAGTTGAGCCCGATTCGGCAATGAAGGCCGTTCAAGGCCAGTTCGGCGCATGGAACGGCAGCGGGCCTGGGCACCAGGTGGTCGAGCCAACCCCGCGGGCGGCAGACGGGTCGTCCTCGTGGATCGGCCCGGATCCGTGCAGAGCGAGCTTCGTGTCGGACAGGTCGGAATCGACCGCGCGGATCCGCGGTTCTTTCGAGCGCTCGTCATGGCAACCCTGCTAGGAGGGATGTTCTGGTCGAGGCTCAACCGCCGGCTGCGCGAGGAGCTGGGCTATACGTATGGGGCGCGCGCTGGCTTCGACCCGCGGCGCAGCGCCGGGCCCTTCCTGGCGAGCGCCGCGGTCCAGACCGAGGTCACCGTCGAGGCTGATTCGCGAGCTGCTCGGCCTGGTCGAGGGCATTCGGGACGCCCCGCCCGCGGATCGCGAGCTACGCGAGGCGAAAGACTTCCTGGTCGGGATCTTTCCACTGCGCTTCGAGACGACCGCGGGCCTGGCGAGCGCCATCGAGCCGCTCGCCGTCTACGGCCTGGCGGACGACTACTGGCAGACATACCGGGCGCACGTCGAGGCCGTCTCGGCCGACGACGTCCACCGCACCGCGGTCGAGCTGATCGACCCGGACCGGCTAGTCGTGCTGCTGCAGCGGCGACGCCGCGACGCTCCGCGATCCGCTTGGCGAGGCGGCCTTCGGGCCGGTCGAGGAGCTCAGGCCGGAGGGATCTGCTCCCCCGCCCGCGGCCAGCGGAGCGTAAAGACCGCCCCCGGCCGGCGCTGCTCCAAGCTCAACCGAGCCACCCTGCGCGCGCATCGTCGCGGCCACCAGGTAGAGCCCAAGGCCGAGGCCGCGACCCGCCTCCACGCGATCGTCAAAGAGGCGGTCCGCGACCTCGTTCGCCACCCCAGGGCCGTCATCGACCACGCGCAGCGCGACCGGGTCGCCATCGCGAACGTCGACGCGGATGCCGCCGCCCGGTTCCGAATATCGATCGGCGTTGATCAGCAGGTTGGTGATCGCCTGCTCCGAGAGATACCGATCGCCCACCACCTCGACCTGCGCCGGGCCGCTCACGTCGAGCGCACGTTCGCAGCCGCGCGCGCGAGCGCGCTCGATCGCCGCGCTGAGGGCGGAACCGATCTCGAACTGCTCGCGCTGCGCCTCGATCCCATCCGAGTCGGCGCGGGAGTAGAGCTCGAGCCGCTCCAGGATCCCGATCGCGGCATCCACCGACTCGAGGCCGCGTCTCGCGTGCGATGCGGGCTTGGCGGGCAGCTCGGCCTCTCTCAGGGTCAGCTCGAGGCGCGTCTTCGCCACGGCCAGGGGGTTGCGCAGCTCATGCGCCACGAAGCTCGCGAATCGCGACAGCCGCCGGCGCTCGTCCTCCTCCTTGCCGACGTCGCGCGAGCAGGAGCACGCAGCCCGCCGCCGGCGATCGGCGTGCCCTCGACGTCGACGATCAGGTCGCGGCCGGACATCGGCAGGCGGATCGTCAGCCGCCGCCGATACGTCTCGTGCTGAGCCGCGACCTGCGGCCACTCGGCGCGCGGAAGGCTGTTGCCACGCTCATCCCGTGGCTCCGCTGACCGGCCCCACTCGTCGATCGGGCGCTCGAAGAAGCTGCGACCGAAGAGGCGCAGGGCGGCACGGTTCCCGTACGTGCCACGAAGCTCGTCGTCGTACACGATCAATGGCTCCGGGATCGCCTCCGCGACCTCTTCCAGCCTGGCGCGCTCTCGCTCGGCGCGCGCCAGCGCCAGGTCGCCGGCGCCCCGGGCGACGCGCAGCGCCTCCCGCTCCGCGTGCTCCTCGAGCTGGGCCGCGGTCGTGCGCTCGAGCGCGTCGCGCGCGATCCGCCGCTCGTCCTCGACGCGCTGCGCCAGCAGGATCAGCAGGGGCGAGCCCACGACGAAGAGCGCGAACCGCACCGAATCGGGCCAGTCCATCGGCGGCCCGGACCCGACCTCGCCGGCCACGATCAGGATCACCGCACCGACCACGTACGCGTAGAACGCCGCCGGCGCACCGAGGGCCAGCCCGGCCCCGGCGATGGCGAGCACCGGAATCACCGGGAAGGGAGAGCCTCCACCGGCCGCGGAGGTCAGGGCAATGGACGCAAACGCGGCGACCGCCCCCAGCGACGCGCCCAGCAGCGCATAGCGGGACGGGCGGAGGAGCTCCATTCAGCCGGCCCGTCGCCGACGGACAGCATCCTTCGCGGCGTTCCGCACTGCTCGCAGCCGCGCCCGGCCAAGTCGCTCCCGGGCGGCGGCGATCCGGCGTGAGGGCTCCCCGCCGAGCCGCCGCCGATCGAGCGCCTCGGGGTGCTCGCCGCGCGCAATCGCCGCCAGGAGGTCAGAGGCGCGATCGAGCTGCCCCGCCTCCGTGAAGAGCTGCACGAGGCTGAACCAGCGCCCCGCATCGACCACCGGCTCGCTGGCGATCCGCTCGAGCAGCTCCGCTGCGCGCGCCGCATTCCCGGCGCGCCGATGGGCAAGGATCGCAACTCGCACGTCCGCGAACTGGGCCTCGATCCCGAGCGCCTCGAGGTAGTTCAGGAGCAGTTCGGCATTCTCCGCCCGCTCCTCGATGCGGCCGCGCCGGACATGGGCGTCGCGGAACTCTGCGAGCAGGGCTCGCAGCTCGACCAGGATCCAGCGGCGCTGCGAGCTGCCCGTCGCGTAGCGCTCGGCGATGCGTCGCAGGTACGCCGCTCCGCGGAGGTAGTCACGGCTTGCGACGTAGCTCTGCCGCAGGTGTGCGCCGACCAGCGTGTCGAAGCTCTCGTCGAGCTCGACGAGCCGTTCCAGGGCGCCAAGCCAGTCATCGGTCCGTCCCCGCTCGCGGTAGTAGTCGACCGCGTAGCGCAGCCAGTAACGCTCGCCGTGCTGCCGCCAGTCTTCGCCTTCGATGTGGTGGGCGATGATCCACGCGTGCTGGGCGGCGGGACCCGCCAGCCAGGTCTCGGCCGGCACGCGGAATCCCGCCACGCTGCGCCACTGGGGCTGGTGCCATGGACTGGGCGGCAGCGGCTCGAGGCGTCCCATCCGGCGCCTCGGCCGCGCACTGGCGACCTCGCCCGGCTCGAGGGGCCATTCCAGCGTCGCCGCGGTGCCGGCGTCGAGCGCGTGGTCGTAATGGAGGCGGCGGAGGGGATCGCGCAGCTCGGTCCAGGCGCGGTTCAGGATCGACGTGCGCCGGGTCGCCAGCTCCGACGACTCGCTCCGGTCGGGGTGATGGCGCAGCACCGCGTCCCGGAAGGCGGCACGCAGCTGGGCGGCGGTGGCCGACGGCTCGGCGCCGAGCACGCCGTAGAAGTCGCGGACCTCGGTCCTGATCGCTTCGGTGCTCGCTCCGCTGGACATCCGAACGAGTCTAGCGCCCGGTTGTGTGCGTGCCTAACTTCGGTATGCTGGCCGGCATGGCCCCAGCGACACGTCCAGCCGCCGTACGGGTCGGCCACCTGCTGCTCATCGGCGGCGCCGAGGAGAAGCTGCGCCAGCGTCAGATCCTGAGCCGGTTCGTGGCGCTGGCGGGGGGCTCCGACGCGCGCGTGGCCGTCATCTCGACCGCCTCGTCACTGGGAGACGAGGCAACCGAGCTGTATCGGTCGCTCTTTCACCAGATGGGGGTCAGCGACATTCGCGGTCTCCGGCCGCTCGTGCGCGAAGACGCCAACGACCCGCGCCTCGTCGAGCTGTTGACCGATGCCACCGGTATCTTCATGACCGGCGGCAACCAGCTGCGCCTCTCGAGCGTCATCGGGGGCACCCTCCTCGGGCGCGCGCTCGTCGACGCGCACCGACGTGGGTCCATCGTGGCGGGGACCAGCGCGGGCGCATCGGCGATCGCCAGTCACATGGTCGCCTTCGGCGCGAGCGGCGCGACTCCCAAGCAGCGGATGACGCAGATGAGCGCCGGCCTTGGGCTCCTCCCCGGGGTCCTGGTCGACCAGCACTTCGAGCAGCGGAACCGATTTGGCCGGCTGATGGCGCTCGTCGCCCAGTCGCCGGCCCTGCTGGGGATCGGCATCGATGAGGACACGGCCGCACTGGTCGGGCCGAAGGGGATCCTCGAGGTGATCGGCAAGGGATCGGTCACGATCCTCGATCCGGCGCGGATCCAGACCGATGCCTACGAGGTGAAGCGGCATCGGCCGATCATGGTCAGCGGCGTGATCCTGCACTCCCTCCCATCCGGATACCGCTTCGACATCCGGCGCCGGAAGCTGCTCGCCCCTCTGCGCCCGGTCAGCGCCACTGATCGGGAGCTGGCGCTCCTCGCCACGGCGGGCGACCGCACCCGCAAGCTGATCCGCCGCATCGCCGCCGAGGGCGCCGACGACACCGCTCCGGAGCGCGCGCGCCGCCGCGCGCTGCGCGCCCGACGGCTCGAGAGCGAGGCGAGCGAGTGACGACCGCCGAGCCCCAGCCACGGGCAGGCCGCCGGGCCGGCGGCCGGCCCTCGGCCGCATCCCAGGCCCGTGGGCCACGCGGCACGCTCCGCATCCTCGAGCAGCGGGTCTTCCGCGGGCCGAACTACTGGAATTACGAGCCGGCGATCAAGCTCCTCGTCGCGCTGGGCGAGCTCGAGGAGTGGCCGTCGCACAAGATCCCCGGCTTCGTCGAGGGGCTCCTCGACCTGCTGCCCGGGGTCGGGCAGCATGGCTGCTCGTTGGGCAGGCCCGGCGGCTTCGAGCAGCGGCTGCGCGACGGGACCTGGCTGGGGCACGTCGCCGAGCACGTCGCGCTGCAGCTCCAGCGAGAGGCCGGCACGGAGGTCGGACGCGGGAAGACGCGCAGCGCGGGCAAGCCGGGGCGCTACCACGTCGTCTACAGCTACGCCGAGGAGAGCGTCGGGATCGCGGCCGGACGCATGGCGGTCCGGCTCGTCAACCACCTCGTCGAGAACGAGGTCGCCTTCGACTTTCGGACGGAGCTCGAGAGCCTCATCCTGCTCGCCGAGCGCGCGGCCTACGGGCCTTCCACCCAGGCGCTGCTGGACGAGGCGGGCATGCGAGACATCCCGTCGATCCGCCTCAACGACCAGTCGCTCGTCCAGCTGGGCCACGGTGTCTACCAGAAGCGGATCCGGGCCACCATGACCAGCCAGACCTCCTCCCTGGCGGTCGACATCGCGTCCGACAAGAAGCTGACCAATCGACTCCTGCACGCGACCGGCGTCCCGGTCCCGCGCGCCGAGGTCGTCCGCAACGCCGACGAGGCCGTAGTCGCCGCCGAGCGCATCGGCTACCCCGTGGCGGTCAAACCGCTCGACGGGAACCATGGACGCGGCGTCGCGCTCAACATCGGCGACGCGGATGCCGTGCGCGGCGCGTACCAGCAGGCGCGCGCGCAGTCGCGCCAGGGCGGCGTGGTGGTCGAGAGCTACCTGACCGGGAATGACTACCGCTGCCTCGTGATCGGCGGCGTGCTGGCTGCCGTCGCGCAGCGCGTGCCCGCGCACGTGGAGGGCGACGGAGAGCACACCGTTGCCGAGCTCGTCGAGCTGACGAACGCGGATCCGCGGCGCGGCATCGGCCACGAGAAGGTGCTGACCCGAATCAAGGTCGACGAAGAGGCGATCACCTACTCGCGCGAGCAGGGCTTCGAGATGACCGATGTTCCGCCCCGCGGCCAAAGGGTCTACGTCAAGCGCACCGGCAACATGAGCACCGGGGGGATCAGCATCGACCGGACAGACGAGATCCATCCCGACAACGCCGAGGTGGCGGAGCTGGCGGCCCGGATCGTGGGCCTCGACATCGCGGGGATCGATCTCATCTGCCCGGAGATCGGGCAGCCGGTGCGGGAGACCGGTGGCGGCATCGTCGAGGTCAACGCCGCGCCCGGCTTCCGGATGCACACGAATCCGACCGAGGGCGAGGCGCAGTACGTCGCGAAGCCGGTGATCGACCTGCTCTTCCCGCCCGGGACCCCTTCCCGCATCCCGATCGTTGCCGTGACCGGCAGCAACGGCAAGACCACCACAGTGCGGATGATCGCGCACATCCTCAAGGGGCTCGGCCACAAGGTCGGGATGACGTCGACGGACGGCATCTTCGTCGATGGCCGCCTGGTCCGAAAGGCCGATGCCTCCGGCCCGCGCTCCGCGTCGACCGTGCTCCAGAACCCGCGCGGTCGACCTCGCCGTCTTCGAGGTGGCGCGCGGCGGGATCCTGCGCGAGGGGCTGGGCTACCAGCGCAACGATGTCGCGGTCGTCCTCAACGTCACCGGGGACCACCTCGGGCTGGGGCGGCATCACGTCGATCAAGCAGCTCGCGGCGGTCAAGCAGGTCATCGTCGAAGCGGTCCCGCGTGACGGGGTGGCGGTGCTGAACGCCGACGACCCGCTCGTGGCCGGCATGGCGCGCCACTGCTCCGGCTCGATCATCTACTTCTCGATGGATCCGGCAAACGAGCTCGTCCGCCGCCAGGCGTCGCGCGGGCGACGGGCCGTCACGCTCGAGCCGGGCCGCAATGGCGAGATGATCGTCCTGCGCCACGGCCGCAAGGCGATGCCGCTGGTCTGGACCCATCTCCTGCCCGCCACCTTCGAGGGCCGCGCCCGCATGAACGTGCAGAACTCGCTCGCCGCAGCCGCCGCCGCGTGGGCTGCCGGCGCGCATCTTCACGACATCCGGCAGGGCCTGCGCACCTTCACGACCTCGTACTTCATGGCGCCTGGCCGGCTGAACATGTTCGAGCTCGACGGGTACCGGGTGGTCGTCGACTACGCCCACAACGCGCCCGCGGTCGAGGCACTGGGCAACTTCGTCGACCGCCTCGCCGAGCCATCCACGAGCAGCGGACGGGCGCTGGTGAGCGGCCGGCGGATCGGCGTCATCGCCACCGCGGGCGACCGCCGCGACGGCGATATCCGCCAGATCGGCCGCGTGGCGGCACGCTACTTCGACTCGATCGTGATCCGCGAGGACGCGAACAACCGCGGCCGGCCGCGCGGAAGCACGGCGGCCCTGATCGAGGAGGGGGTCCGCGCCGCCATGGCGCAGGGGGCGCGGACCGCCGACGTGGTCACGATTGTCGACGAGATGGAGGCGACCCGGCACGCGCTCGATGCGGGACGCGAGGGCGACGTGATCGTCGTCTGCGTCGATTACGCAAACAACGTCTGGAAGGAGCTCCAGCGCCGGCAGCACGGCGACGCCAGCCCGGACGATGACGGCGCGTTGACCGGATCCGTGGATGGGCTCGCAGATCCGGCGCTCGAGGACCTGAACGAGGCATTCTGACCCCCGGACCGAGTCAGGGCTCGCGCTCGGGCGCTTTCCTCCCCGCGGCCACGAGGTCGCTCAGGCGGTCCGCGGAGATCGGCTCGAAACCATGCGAGCCGAGCCACTCGAAGATCTCCTGGCGCTCGACGTGGCTCATGACCGCGACCACGTCTCCGGCATCCGCGCGCTCGAGCAGCCCCTGCAAGGCGGCAAGCTCGCTCGGGTAGGCGGGGACCTTGCCGCGGTAGCCGGCCTCCGCCGCACCTTCGCGCAGCAGCCGATTCAGCTCCTCGCGATCCCTGCCGCGCAGGTAGTGGACCTTCTCGCAGATCACCAGGTCATCCGCTCCCTCACCACCAATCCTCCCCAGGTTGCGGAGCACCTCGTCGGTGCGGTCGCCCGCCGTGCCGATCGCCATCCGCACGCGGTGCTGCCCGGCGAGCCCGCGGGATACCGTGGCCACCCCCTCGAGCCCCGCCTCGTTGTGTGCGAAGTCGATCAGCACCACCGTTCCGTCACGCTCGAACAGGTTGAGGCGGCCGGGGTTCGCGGCAGCATCACGGGCGAAGGACCGCAGGCCGGCGCTGATCGCCTTGTGCGGCAGCTCGAGCGCATCGCTGGCGGCCGCGGCCGCCAGCGCGTTGGCGACGTTGTAGCGCGCCAGCCCGTGCAGGGTCACGGGCAGCTCATCGACCCGGGCGAGGCGGGTGGGCGGCCGGCCGGCCGAACGCAGGACGAGCCAGCCGCGTTCGAGGACCGCGGCCCGGCCACCCGCCTCCACCGCCTGTTCCGCCTGGACAGAGTCGGGGTCAAGGCTGAAAGCGAACCATTGCGCGCGGGTCTCTCGACGCATGGCCCACGTCCGCGCATCGTCCGCGTTCAGGACCGCCCAGCCTGACGGCTTCGTCATGCGCACCACCGCGGCCTTCGTCTCCGCCAGCTCGTCGAGCGTGTCGATCCCCTGCAGCCCGAGGTGATCGGCGCTGACGTTCGTCACCACCGCGACGTCGTTGGCGCCATACCCGATCCCGCGCAGCAGGATGCCGCCGCGCGCCGTCTCGAGCACGGCCAGCTCCACGCCCGGCTCGGCGAGGATCCGCGCGGCGCCGCCGAAGCCGGTCCAGTCTCCGGCCTCGACCAGCTGGCCGGCCACGAAGATCCCATCGGAGTTCGTCATCCCGACGCGCATTCCCGCTCCGGTGGCGATGTGCGCGATCAGTCGGGTGGTGGTGCTCTTCCCGTTGGTGCCCGTGATCGCGACGACCGGGACCCGCGGGCGCGGAAGGTGTGGGAGCGGGCCGAGCGCCATGGCGCGGAGCGCGGCCAGCTCGCGTCGGTCCGTGCTGCGGTGCATGGCGAGGCGGGAGGCGGCGGCCGCAATGGCCTGGGCGATCGTCCGTCGCCGCCACGGGTAGGCGATCAGCGCCCGCGTATCGTCGGTTGAGCGACGAGACACGATCCGGGGTGCCGGCAGCCCGAGAGCCACGGAGAGGCGGCGGACCGCCAACCCGGCGCTGGCGGCAACCTCGGCGGCTGCGCCCGGGGTCGGGGCGACAAACTCGAGCTTGACGGCCGGACGGCTGAAAAACCGGTTCGGGCCGTCCAGGACTCGCAGCTCGAGCAGCTCGACGTCCGACTCGGACCGCTGCGTCTCGTCGGCCATGGCGGCGAGTATACGAAGGCTATAGTCGGCCAATGTCGCTCGCCAGCACCGTCGAGGCACAGCTCCCCCGCTACCTGGCCGAGCTCGCGTCGCTGGTCAACATCGACTGCGGCTCCTACACGCCCGACGGCGTCAACCGGGTCGCCGGGTTCTGCGCAGAGGCGCTGTCGGCGATGGGCGCCAGCGTCGAGCGGCTTCCGGCGGAAGGCCTCGGCGACCTCGTGATCGGCCGTCTTCCGGGCGACGGGCCGCCGCTCCTGCTGATCGGGCACATGGACACCGTCTTCGATCCCGGCACCGCCTCCGAGCGGCCGTTTCGCCGCGACGGGGATCGTGCGCTGGGGCCCGGGGTCACCGACATGAAGGGCGGTCTCCTTGCCGGCATGCACGCCCTGGCCGCGCTGCATGCGTCAGGGATTCGCCCCGCGGTCACCTACGTCTGCAACCCGGATGAGGAGATCGGCTCCCCGTTCAGTGGGCCGCACATCCGTCGGCTCGCGGCCGAGCACGACGCCGCGCTGGTGCTCGAGTGCGCGCGCGCCAACGGGGACATCGTCAGCGCGCGGAAGGGGATCGCCGATTACCACGTCGAGATCACCGGGCGGGCCGCACACGCCGGGGTCGAGCCCGAGAAGGGACGAAGCGCGGTGGTCGAGGCAGCCCACCAGGTGCTCGGCCTCACCGCCCTGAACGGTCCCTGGCCGTCGGTCACGGTGAACGTTGGCGTGATCGAGGGCGGCACTCGCCCGAACGTGGTGGCTGCCCGCTGCGGCCTGAAGGTCGACCTTCGCGCCGCGTCGGTCGCCGATTTCGATGCTGCCGCGCGCGAGCTGGAGCGCCTCGTGTCGACGCCGACGGTCGAGGGCACCCACGCCACGCTGAACCGAGTGGCGAGCCACCAGCCCATGGAGCGCTCTCAGGCCACCGCCCGCCTCGTGGGGCTGGCCCAGCAGATTGCACGGGAACTTGGCTTCAGCGTCAACGACGCGGCAACCGGCGGGGCGAGCGACGCCAACACCTGCGCGGCGGCGGGCCTGCCGGTGCTCGACGGGCTGGGGCCGGTCGGCGGCGACGACCACAGCCCCGACGAGTGGCTGGACGTCACGAGCATCGTCCCGCGCACCGCCCTGCTGGCCGGCCTCATTTCCAGGATCGGCGAAGCGCTCTAGGCTCAGGAGCCCATGTAGAATCGGTCTCCCTTGACCGATTTCCGCCACCGCACGCGCCTCGACGTCCGCTTTCGCGACATCGATGCCTTCGGCCACGTCAACAACGCCGTCTTCTCGAGCTACCTCGAGCAGGCGCGCATCGGCTACCTCCTCGACGCCCTGGAATCGCCGCGCTTCGATCGGCTTCCGCTGATCCTCGCCCGCGTCGAGCTCGACTACCGTGCCCCGATCCTGTTCGGCGATCCCATCGAGGTCCTGACCCGGGTCGACTGGATCGGGCGGTCGAGCATCGCCATGTCACACGAGCTGCATGCCGCAGAACGGCTGGCGGCGCAGGCATCGACCGTGCTGGTGACCTACGACTACGAGATCGCCAAGCCGATGCCCGTGCCCGATGACTGGCGCCGTCGCTTCGCGGCGGTCGAGGGGCGTTCGCTCGAGCGACCGGTCCCGGCCGGCTCTGCGACCTGATCAGGAGACCCATGGCCGAAGAGCAACGGTTCGACCTGCTGATTCTGGGCGGTGGGATGAGCTATGTCGGCGCGATTCGCGCAGCCCAGCTCGGTATGAAGGTCGCGGTCGTGGAGCGCGACCGGCTGGGCGGGACCTGCCTCAACCGCGGCTGCATCCCGTCCAAGGCGCTCCTCGAGACCGCCGACCTTCTCCATCGCGTACAGGTGCAGGGCGCGGAATTCGGGCTGGCTGGAGCCGAGGGTGTCACGCTCGACTATCCCGCGCTCGGGAAGCGACGCGACGCAGTGGTCGAGAAGCACGTGAAGGGCGTCGAGTTCCTCCTCAAGAAGAACGGCGTCAGCGTCCTGAAAGGGAGCGGGACCCTGACCGGGCCGACCAGCGTCCGCGTCTCGGGCGGTGAGTCGGGCGAGATCGATGCGCGGGGGACGGACCTCCTGCTTGCCACGGGCTCCGCGCCACGCTCGCTGCCGGGGATCGAGGTCGACGGCGAGCGGATCATCACCTCGGACGAAGCCCTGCGCCGCGACGACGCTCCGAAGCGGGTCACCATCATCGGCGCGGGAGCGATCGGCGTCGAGTGGGCGAGCATCTACAGCGACTTCGGCGCGGAGGTGAACCTCGTCGAGTACGCGGATCGGATCGTGCCGCTCGAGGACCCGGAGATCGCCAAGGAGCTGTCGCGCGTCTTCCGCAAGCGCGGGATCGGCCTGCATCCGGCCTCCAGCGTGGATCCGGAGTCGATCGAGCGCACGGACGCGGGGCTGAAGTTCGCGATCGCCGCAAACCAGGGCGGCAAACGCACCGAGCTCGAGAGCGATGTGCTCCTGGTTGCCGTCGGGCGGAGGCCGCTGACCGATGGAATCGGGCTCGAGCAGGTCGAGGGCGTCGAGCTCGATCGCGGCTACGTCAAGGTCGACGAGTTCATGCGCACCGGCGCACCCCACCTGTACGCGATCGGCGACATCGTGCCCGGCTTTGCGTTGGCGCACGTTGCCAGCCACGAGGCGGTGGTCGCCGTCGAGAAGATGTCCGGCCATGAGCCGGAGCCGGTGCGAATGGACCTGATGCCGCGCGTCACGTTCTGCCGGCCGCAGATCGCGAGCCTGGGCTGGACCGAGGAGGAGGCGCGCAAGGCGGGGCACGAGGTGAAGACGGGCTCCTTCCCGTTCCGCGCCCTCGGCAAGGCCACGATCGTCGGCGAGATCGACGGGTTCGCCAAGCTCGTCGCCGATGCCGGCTCCGGCCAGCTGCTGGGAGCGCATATCATCGGTCCCCACGCCGGCGACCTGCTGGCAGAGCCAACCCTCGCCCGGTTGGTCGAGGGGACGGTGGGCGAGATCGCGATGAGCGTGCATGCTCACCCGACCCTGACCGAGGTGCTGGCCGAGGCGGCACTGGCCGTCGACGGCGCCGCGATCCACGTCTGAGAGGAGGAGATCAATGACCGACTCGAAGACCGCCGCCCGACCGCGGCACGCCGAGCTCGGCCTCTCGGACGACGCCGTCCTGGCGATGTACGCGCGGATGCTCCTCGCCCGCGCGGTCGACGAGCGGATGTGGCTCATGCAGCGTGCCGGCAAGATCGCCTTCATCATCTCCGGACAGGGGCACGAGGGCGCCCAGGTGGCGACCGCCTGGCCGATGCGGCGCGGGCACGACTGGATGGCTCCCTACTACCGATCCATCGCCTCCGCCATCACCTTCGGGATGAGCGCCGAGGACATCATCACTGCCCATCTCGCGAAGGGCGATGACGTCTCTTCGGCGGGCCGGCAGATGCCCGGCCACTACGGCGGAGCGCCGTACAACATCGTAAGCGTCAGCTCCCCGGTCGGCACCCAGGTGCTGCACGCGGTCGGGATCGCGCTCGGTGCGTGGGTGCGCGGCGACGATGTCGTGACCATCACCTCGTTCGGCGAGGGGACCGCCAACCAGGGCGAGATCCACGAGGCCATGAACTTCGCGGGGGTCCACAAGCTGCCGGTCATCTTCGTCTGCGAGAACAACGGCTACGCGATCAGCGTGCCGCTCGACCGCCAGGTGGGCGGCGGAAGCGTGGCGGCGCGCGCGCAGGGCTACGGATTCCCCGGCGTGACCGTCGACGGCGGGGACGTCCTGAGCTGCTACGCGGCCGCGCGCGAGGCGCACGAACGGGCGAGGCGAGGCGAGGGGCCGACCCTGATCGAGGCGCGGGTCGTACGCCTCACGTCCCACTCCTCCGACGACGACCAGCGCCGCTACCGCGACCCTGCCGAAGTCGAGACGCTCAAGGAGCATGACCCCATCCCGCTCTTCAGCAACGAGCTGCGCAGCGTGGGCCTCCTCACCGATGCGATCGACGACCAGCTTCGCGCCGACGTCAAGACGCAGATCAACGAGGCCTCGGTACGGGCGGAGGCCCGGGTCGAGCCGGACGTGGCGACCGCTGCCCTGCACGTGTACGGCCCGGAGGCGGACTGATGGCCGAGCTGAGCATCCTCGAGGCCATCCGCTCCGCGATGGACGACGAGATGGAGCGCGATCCGAACGTGATCGTCCTTGGCGAGGACGTGGGACGAAAGGGCGGCGTCTTCGGCGCGACCGAGGGCCTCTGGGCAAAGTACGGCGACAAGCGGGTGCTCGACACGCCGCTGACCGAGGCCATGATCGCCGGCGCGGCGGCCGGAGCCGCGATCTACGGCCTGCGTCCAATCGCCGAGATGCAGTTCGCGGACTTCGTGTATCCCGCCTTCAACCAGATCGTCTCCGAGATCAGCCGGATGCGGTATCGCTCGAACGGGACCTTCAACCTGCCGATGGTGATCCGCATGCCGTACGGCGGCGGGGTGCACGGCGCGCTCTATCACTCGCAATCGAACGAGACCTACTTCACCTCGACGGTCGGGCTCAAGGTCGTGGCACCCGGCACGCCGGCGGATGCGAAGGGCCTGCTGACGGCCGCCATCCGCGACTCCGATCCGGTGCTCTTCTTCGAGCACAAGAAGACCTACCGCCTGTTCAAGGCAGAGGTGCCCGACGGCGACCATGTCGTGCCGATCGGCCTGGCCGATGTGGCGCGCCAGGGCCGCGACCTGTCGATCTTCTGCTACGGCTACATGCGCACCTGCGCGCTCGAGGCAGCGGAGACCCTCGCCGCGGAGGACGGGGTTGAGGCGGAGGTGGTCGACCTCCGCACCCTGCGCCCGCTCGACCTTGCCGCCGTCCTCGGCTCGGTCGAGAAGACGGGGAAGGCGCTCGTGGTCCACGAGGCGAACCGGTTCGGCGGCTTCGGTGCCGAGGTTGCCGCCACCATCGCCGAAGGAGCCTTTGAGCATCTCGACGGCCCGGTCACTCGCCTCGCGGGACCGGAGGTGCCGGCGGTGCCCTTCCACCACACGCTCGAGGACTGGTTCATGGTCTCGCCGGCGAAGATCGTCGAGGCCGCGCGCAAGCTGGCGGCGTACTGACCGATGCCTCTGGCGGACCGGTTCGCTGGCGCTGGCATTGATCCGCGACTCGCCCTACGCTACCCGCGGTAGCGGGCCCAAGGAAGGAACCATGGCAACCACGATCAAGATGCCTCAGCTGGGCGAATCGGTCACCGAGGGGACGATCGAGCGCTGGCTCGTGAAGGAAGGCGACACGGTAGAGCAGTACGACCCGCTGTTCGAAGTGGTGACCGACAAGGTCAACGCCGAGGTGCCTGCCGAGGTCGCGGGCAAGATCACCAAAATCATGGTCGCCGACGGCGAGACCGTGAAGGTGGGCACGCCGCTCGCCGAGATCGAGACGAACGGAGCGGCGGCCGCCGAGGCTCCGGCCGAAGCCGCGCCCGCAGCCGATGAACCCGCCGCCGAGGCCCCTGCCGCGGAGCCAGAGCCGGCTGCCGCCGGAGAGGCCGAGTCGGCGCCTGCGGCCACGACCGAGCCCGATTCAGCACCCCCGCCCGCGCCCATCACTGAGCCGGAGCCAGCCACCACCACCACCGCCACCCGGGAGGAGGCGCCATCCGAGCCCGCAGCAGTGGGCGCTCCCCCATCCCCCGCCAGCGATGGGAGCGTCCGGATGACGCCGGCGGTTCGTCGGCTCGTGCGCGAGCACGACGTCGATATCGCGCAGCTGCGGGGCAGCGGCGCAGGCGGACGCGTGACCCGCGACGACGTGCTTGCCTTCATCGAGAAGGGCGCGGCCGCAGAGGCGGCCAAGGAGCAGCCCGCAGCCGCCGTTGAGCCCCCTGCCCCCGCCGCAGCGGACGCCGCGTCGGAGGCGCCGGCCGCGCCTGCGGCTGAGCCAGCTTCACCGCCAGCCCCCGCGCCGGCATATCGACCGCCTCCCCAGATGGCCGCACCGTCGGGTGGCGACGTCGAGGTCCCGATGAGCCAGATGCGCAAGGGGATCGCGCGCAAGATGACGCAGGTCAAGCAGACCGTCCCCCACGCATACACCGTGGTCGAGGTCGACATGACCAACGTCGTTCGCTGGCGCGAGGCGAACAACGATGCCTTCCGGGCACGTGAGGGCGCGTCGCTCTCCTACGTGGCGGTTGTGGTCAAGGCGGTCACCGAGACCCTTCGTCAGCACCCGACCTTGAACAGCCAGTTCGCCGAGGACAAGATCGTCCTCAAGCACGAGCTGAACATCGGGATCGCCGTCGCGGTCGAGAACGGCCTGATCGTGCCGGTCATTCGCAATGCCGACCAGCTCTCGATCAGCGGTGTCAACCAGCGCATCCGCGACCTGTCGGCTCGGGCAAACACGAACAAGCTCCGCCTCGACGAGCTCCAGGGTGGCACGTTCACCGTGAACAACACCGGCTGGTTCGGATCGGTCTCTTCGATGCCGATCATCAATGCTCCCGAAGTCGCCATCCTGTCCATGGAGGCGATCGTCAAGCGCCCTGCGGTGATCGAGGTCGACGGCGCGGACGTGATCGCGGTACGCGAGGTCATGAACATGACCTGCAGCTTCGACCATCGCGTCCTCGATGGAGCGCAGGTCGGCGCGTTCCTGGCCGACGTCCGAAAGCGCCTCGAAGGCTGGAGCCGCGAGACGCCGATCGGCTAGCGTGCCGGCGCGCTAGCGAACGCCGCGAGTCAGAAGGGCTTCCTCCGACGCGCCGCGGTACCTCTTCGCCCAGCATGCGCCGGACCGTCGGGACCCAGAGCAAGCCGCCGAGCGTCTGCAGACCGACCCACAGGAGAAGAGCAGGCCCGGGGTCCCCCGACCGCCCGCAGGACGAACCAGATATGGGCGGCACCGAGGCCGCCCAGGGCGCCGATCCCAGCCCAGATTCCTCTCAGCGCAACCCGAGCGCGGGGAGCCGCGAGCACGCCGGCACCGAGCCCCCGCGCCGGAGTGGTGGCCGCGGCCTCGCCTCCGTGTGCCGACGGCGCACAGAGCCGGCGCCGCTCGGCCGGTTGCGGCTCCGCGGCGGCCGGCTCGCGACGGTCGATGCCGAGGCCGCGAGCTGACGCGCGAGGTAGTGCGGCGCATCAGCCGGCGGCGGAGCGGCCGTCGGCATCGGTGTGGGGCGCGGCAGCGGCGGGCAGGATCGACCGCACGGCAGGGCGGGCAGACGGCGTGGGCAGGGGCGGGTCGCAACGGGCGATGGCGTAGGCGTCGGTGTCGGGGATTGGTGTCGGTTCGGGTCGGCGTCGGTGTCGGTCTCGGCGTCGGCACGGGGGTGGGCGTGTGTGTCCCGCGCAGGACCGTGATCGGCAGTGCTGATGCCCGGCTGATCGCTGTTGGTGCAGTCGAAGCCGCCGTGCGAGTGATTCGGCAGTGAGCTCGCGGCCGCAGCCGGCAGCGCTTGGACCGCAAACGGTCACCGACTCCGCGAGCTTCAGACGCCCGCGTTGTCGCACGCTGTGCGCCAGGACCGCGTTCGCCGCTGACGGCGCGTCACGCCAAGTCGCCGCCGTTGCTCACCGTCGAGAAGTCCCGGCCGACTCGGATCGAGACAGCTGCTCGGCAGGTCGACTTCCAGGCAGCCCACGACGCCCAGGACGTCGAGGTTGCTGGCGGTGAGCGTGAAGGCGTCGACTGATCGGCCTGTCGCCGTCGAGCGGTGGCCGGACCAGGCTCCACAGCAGGGCCGCGCTGCCGGCAGTGGCCTGCGACCGCCAGAGACACGGCGACCACCAGATCGTCGAGCACGAGCGCCAATCGGTCTCATGCCGCGCGCAGCTGCGGATGCCAGATGCGACCGCCGCTCGCCGGGCAGCGGCGCGTCCGCCGCGGTCTCGATGCCCGTTGATGAAGGCCGCCACCAGCTCCTCCTGCAGCTGATTCCCGGCGGCATCGCCGAGCCGCTTCAGCGCCTCCTCGACCGGCAGCGCCTTGCGGTACGGGCGTGTCGTCGTCATCGCGCTGAACGCATCGGCGACCGCAAGGATGCGCCGATGAGCGGGATCTCCTCGCCCTCGAGGCCCTCGAGGTAGCCGCTTCCCGTCCCAGCGCTCGTGGTGGTGCCGGATCCCGGCCCGCACGAGTTCGACGTTCGGAACGTCGCGCACGATCGCGTCACCCAGCGCCACGTGCTGCTTGAAGATGTCGTACTCCTCGGCGGTCAGCTTGCGCCGGCTTGCGGAGGATGGTGTCGGGGATCCCGATCTTCCCGACGTCGTGCAGCAGCCCGGCCAGGTGGATCGTGCGTCGCACCTCGTCGTCGAGCCCCAGCCGCTCCGCCAGGAAGACCGCGTAGCGCGCCACGTCCTCCGAATGGCGCTTCGTGTAGCGGTCCTTCGTGTCCACCGCGATGACCAGCCCCTGCAGCACGTCGAAGCTGCCCGTCGACGGGCGCTCCTCCTCCACGCCGCGGCGCAACCCGGATCGAGTCCCCGCCGCTCGCCTTCGCCTCGCTGAGGGCAATCGCTGCCGGCGGACAGCAGATCGGTCACTGAGTCCGCATGCTCCGGGTAGGCGGCGACCCCGAGCTCACCGTGATCGGGCAGTCGCTCGGATCGCCGAACTGCACGCTCAGCTCGCTGACACCCTCGCGCAGTCGCTCGAGGATGCGCTCCATCTCGTCGGCCTCGGCGTCCGGTTGGAAGATGAGGAACTCGTCGGGGCCGTAGCGACCAACGACGGCGCCGTCGCCGCCTGTCCTTCCACGAGGTCCGCGACGTCGAGCAGCACCTCGTCGCCCGCCTCGTGGCCGTGGTTGTCGTTGAACAGTCGGAAGTTGTCGACGTCGACGAGGGCAACACCGATCTGCCGGCCCGTCGTTCGAGCGGCCTCGAGCTGCTCGGCGAGGGCCGCAACGACGGCGCCATGGTTGAGCATCTCCGTCAACGCGTCGCGGCGCTCGGCGTCGATCAGCTGCGCCTGCTGCCGGGTGAGCCGCCGCTGAGCCGCCCGGAATACGAAGAAGAGCACCGCCGCCAGGACGATTGAGGCCGCCAGGATCACGATGACGATGTCCCGTCGGGCCGCATCGACGCGCGCGAGCAGCGGCGCGGCATCTCGCCAGAGCCCGACCGCTGCGAGAACCTCGCCGCTGTCGGAGATGATGGGCAGGTATTCCTGCACGAGACCCCCGGCTGGCAGCCCGGCGGCGTCGCCGTCCGGCCGACCGCCGGGATCGAGCAGCGCGACGCTTGGCTTGCCGCTCAGCGCGATCGCAAATCCCGCCGCTCCGGTGAGGCGGCCGCCGCGCAGGCTCGCGGGCGCGCTGAGGAGGATCCTGCCATCGGGCGCGATGACCTGCATGCGGACGATCCCTTCGCGCTCGGTCAACGCCTCGAGCTCGTCCTGCAGTCGTAGAGATCCGCGTCGTGGAAGGCCCGTCCGAGTCGATGTCGCCGGCCTGCAGCTTCCCGTTGACGAAGGTCTCGACGCGCGATCCATCGCCGGCGACCGCCGCATTGAGCGTCGCGCTCGAGAGATGCAGCGTGACGACCGCCACGAGGGCGCTCGCGGTGACCCCCACGAGGACCAGGAATACGCCGTAGACGAGCGCAAGGAGCATCGGACGTCGCCGACCAGCCTCGCGGCCGCGGTCGAACACCAGCACCTCCTTGTCCCTGCCCCATGCGGGGCGCAAGCGTGGAACGCGAGGCTGCCGGAGTCGATAGGAAGAAGGTCGGCCCTCGATTCCAGGCCGCGTCGATCGGGCGAGATTGCGGGAAAACGCGAAAAACGTGGTACCCGCGCAGTACTGGCGGTGAGCATTCGTGGCGCGAATCGACCTCGCGGGCGCTTGGACTAGACTTTGCGCATGTCCCAGCCCGACTTCAGCGCCCTCGGTGAGCTGACGGTCGTGTCACCCCCGACCGGCGGCCATCACAGCGCTCCGTCAGACGTGATGTATCCCGGCGGCCCGGACGTCGACGGCGGCCGCCTGGCGCCCGGCGACCCGATCCCGGAGAATGCCGGCCCTGGCGGCCGGCGGCCGGAGTGGCTCAAGGTCCGGATCGGCGCCGGGGAGACGTACGCATCGGTCAAGCGGGTCATGCGCGGCGAAGCGCTGCACACCGTCTGCGAGGAGGCGCGATGCCCGAACATGGGCGAGTGCTGGAGCCTCGGCACGGCCACCTTCATGGTGCTCGGCAGCGTCTGCACGCGGAACTGCGGGTTCTGCGCCATCGACACCGGGCGTCCACCGGTCACCGACTGGGACGAGCCGCGCCGCGTGGCCGACGCGACCGCGCAGATGGGCCTCAAGCACGTCGTCATCACCATGGTCGCCCGCGATGACCTGACCGATGGCGGCGCCGGCATCGTCGCGGAGACGATCCGACAGGTTCGCCTCGGGAACCCGGGCACCAGCATCGAGGTGCTGATCAGCGATCTCAACGGGCGCCAGGCAGACATCCGAACCGTCGTGGAGGCCCAGCCCGAGATCCTCAACCACAATGTCGAGACGGTTCCTCGCCTGCAGCGCGCCGTCCGCCGCCGCGCACGGTGGGATCGGTCGGTTGGGGTGCTCACCAGCGGACGCGCGATCGCCACCGAGATCGGCCACGACGAGATGGTCACCAAGACCGGGCTCATGCTCGGCCTCGGCGAGACGTGGGACGAAGTGGTCGACGCGATGGCGCTGCTGCGCGCTGCCGACGTCGACGTGCTGACCATCGGCCAGTATCTGCGTCCCTCGGCCAGGCACCTGCCGCTGATCAAGTACTACACCCCGGCCGAGTTCGTCGCCCTCCGCCGCATCGGATTCGAGATGGGATTCCGGCACGTCCAGTCGGGCCCCCTGGTCCGATCCAGCTACCACGCCGCCGAGCAGGTTCCCGGGCGCGAAGCGGCAGCGGCCGCCTCCTGATGCGCGACATCAGCGCGGCTCCCGCCCCCGCCGAGGCGAGGCGGCTGCGCCGTCCCGAAGCTGACGCCCCGTTCCGGCCCGCGAGCGAGGAGCATCCGCTGCTCGCGGCCCACGGCGGCGTCCTCACCGTCGAGCGCCTCGGAACCGTCGTCTACGAGCCCACCTGGCAGCTGCAGGACGAGCTCGCCGCCCAGCGACGCGAACGCAGGATTGGAGACCGGCTGCTGCTGCTCGAGCATTTCCCCGTCTACACCCTGGGGCGCGGCGGCGATCCCGCCAACCTGCTCGCAGGCCCGGCGCGGCTTCGAGAGCTC
The DNA here is from genome assembly GCA_963799675.1 of uncultured Chloroflexia bacterium. Classification (GTDB taxonomy): domain Bacteria; phylum Chloroflexota; class Limnocylindria; order QHBO01; family QHBO01; genus JALYSK01. Next base: position 237,991 of record CAWCXQ010000003.1, on the reverse strand, counting down.
GGCGCCGAATTCGTCAGGATCGACCGCGGGGGCGATATCACCTTCCATGGCCCTGGCCAGCTGGTCGCCTATCCGATCGTGGAGCTGCGCGACCCGCTCGACCTTCGACGCTACGTCCGGACACTCGAAGGGGCCGTCATCGCAACCGCAGCCGCGTTCGGCGTCGAGGGTGGGCGGCTCGATGGCGCAACCGGCGTCTGGGTCGAGGGTCGACGCAAGCTCGCCGCAATCGGGGTCCGCGTTCGCCGCGGCGTGACGACCCACGGCCTGGCGCTCAACGTGACCACCGATCTCCGCTGGTTCGCCGAGATGATCCCCTGCGGGATTCCGGACAAGGAGGTCACCTCGCTCAGCGCCGAGCTCGGGAGGCCGGTGGCGATGGAGGAGGTCGAGGAGCGCCTGTCGGCGGAGCTGGCACGCCATTTCGGCCTGCGCTCGGCTGCAGGGCTGGAGGGCGTCGTGGGCCCGGCAGGCGTCCGCGAGCAGTGACCGACGAGGTCGCCGTCCGCGCCGTGCGGATCGAGGTCGGCTCGTTCGGGCCGTGGCAGACGAACGGATACCTCGCCTGGGACGGCCATTCGACCGATGCCCTCGTGCTCGATCCCGGCATGGGCGCGGCAGATCCGCTCATGGAGCGTGTGCGCGCGAGCGGACTCCGCCTGCACCGGATTGCGAACTCCCACGGCCACATCGACCACATCTTCGACAACGCGGCACTCATGCGTGCCTCGAACGCGCCGCTCGCGATCCATCCCGACGATGCGTACCGGCTCTCCGGTGCGAACAGCTACGGGTTCGAGGTCGAGCCGGTGATCGCGAGCGAGCACCTTCGAGACGGAGAGCAGCTCCGCATCGGCGACCTCGTCTTCGACATCCTCCACACGCCGGGTCACACCGAGGGATCGGTCTGCCTCTACGAGGAGCGACGGGCGCTCCTCCTGTCCGGCGACACCCTCTTCCCCGGCGGCTGGGGTCGGACCGATCTGCCGGGAGGCGACGAGGCGCAGATGATCGCCTCGATCGCGCGGCTCGCCGGGCGATCCCGGGCGCTGTGCGGGTGCTGCCCGGCCATGGGCCGGAGACGACGATTGAGCGCGAGCTGGGGTGGATGCGGCGAGTCGCCTCGACCGGCCGCCTCGTGCTTCCGGGAGGGTAGCCCGACGGGGATCGGCCAGCAGCGAAGGAGGAACGAATGGCGAAGCTGCGGATCACGTGGCTGGGACACGGCGGGATCCTGTATCGATCCCCCGGCGAGAAGTGGCTCTGGGTCGACCGATGGTCGGGCGCTCCGACCTTCTCGGAGGCTCACCGCGTACCCGAGCGGGTCGACGTGATCGCACCAACCCACGCCCACTTCGACCACGTGGGCGATGACTGCGCCGACCTGCTGGAGCTCGCCAAGGTCGGGGGCACGGTGGTGGGCAGCCACGAGCTCAGCGTCTTCCTTGCCGGAAAGGGAGTCACCGCGACGGGAATGAACACGGGCGGCACCGTGGAGGCCTCCGGAATCAGGCTCACGATGGTGCGCGCCGACCACACCGGCGGCGCGACGCTGCTCACCGATCCACCGGTCACGCGGGACCTGGGCTGCTGGGGCTGGGTGATCGAGTTCGAGGATGGGACGCGCGTCTACCAGTCCGGCGACACTGACGTGTTCGGTGATATGGGGCTGGTCAGGGAGCGATGGAGCCCGTCGATCGGGGTCTTCCCGATCGGCGGCCATTACACGATGGACCCGGTCGGCGCCGCCCGTGCGATCGAGCTGAGCGGTGTGCGCACCGTGATTCCCGGTCCACTACGGCACCTTCCCGATCCTGACCGGCACGCCGGACGAGCTGGCGGCGCTGACCTCGGCGCAGGTGGTCAGGCTCGAGCCCGGCGGCACCTGGGAGGCGTAGGGCGTGCCCGCCTCCGTGCACGGCGACGGCCTCGTCGTCACTCCGCATCCCGCCGCGACTCGCGCCGGCACGGATGCACTGCGGGCGGGCGGCACCGCGATCGACGCCGCGGTCGCGGCCAACGCGGTGCTGGCGGTTGTCTATGCCAATGCCTGCGGCCTCGGCGGCGACGCGTTCGCGCTCGTCTGGTCTCCGACCGATGAGCGGCTCTTCGGCTTCAACGGCAGCGGGCGCTCCCCCGCGGGCCTGACGCGCGAGCTGGTTCACGACCACGGACACGCCGAGATGCCCGCCCGGGGGGCGCTCCCGATCAACGTGCCGGGCGCGGTCGACGCATGGGCCCACCTGCTCCAGCGCTTTGGCCGTCGCACACTGTCCGATGCGCTCTTGCCCGCAGCCGAGATCGCGGAGGCGGGCTACGTGCTGACGCCGATCACCGCGGGGGCGATCGAGCGGAGCGCCGATCTGTTCGACGCGCGCGCCCGGGACGTGTTTCTGCCGGGCGGCCGGGCGCCGCGGGCCGGCGACCTGCTGCGTCAGCCGCTCCTGGCCGCCACGCTGCGTCGCGTGGCGGCAGGAGGCCCGGAGGCCTACTATCGCGGACCCATTGGGGCGGAAATTGCGCGCGCGGTGCAGGCCTCCGGCGGCGTGCTGAGCGAGGAGGACCTGGCCGCCCATTCCGGAGCTTGGGTGGAGCCGATCAGCACCCCGTATTCCGGCGTCGACGTCGCCACCATCCCGCCGAACTCCCAGGGGATCACCGCGCTCATCGCGCTCAACGTGCTGTCGGCCCTCGCGGACCGCGGGTGGCAAGGCCTGCCGGCTTCCGAGCCGCTCGCAGCCGGCGCGATTGCATCGGCGGACCGGGTTCACGCACAGGTGGAGGCCCTCAAGATCGCATGGTCCGAGCGCGACCGATACGTCGCTGATCCCGACCGTGAGCTGTGCCAGCCCGCCGATCTGCTGAGCGAGGGGCATGCCGCCGAGCTGGCCGCGCGCGTGGACCCCGCGCGCAGTGGCCACTTCCCCCGCGAGGCGGCCGGCGGCGGGACGGTGTATCTCTGCGCCGCGGACGCCGACGGGATGATGGTGAGCCTGATCGAGTCGAACTACATGGGGTTTGGCTCCGGCGTGATGGGCGGCGAGACCGGCATCATGCTCGCAGAACCGCGGCGCTTACTTCCACCTCGACCCCGAGCATCCGAACCACCTCGCGCCATCGTCTCGGACCCTGCACACCCTGATGCCCGCCATGCTGCTGCGCGACGGGCGACCCTGGATGGCGCTCGGCGCGATGGGCGGCGACGGGCAGCCGCAGACGCTCGTGCAGCTCGTCAACGCCCTGGTCGACGACGCGCTGGATCCCCAGCAGGCGGTCGAGCGCCCGCGCTTCGTGCTCGAGGTTGACGGGGCCGGCGGTCCCCTCGGCCCGATCGTCATCGAGGCGGACGGCGCCGATGCGGCCCTGCGCCGCGCGCTGGAAGAGCGCGGGCATCGGCTCCATGCTCGCCGAGCCGCGCACGCCGCTGATGGGCTGGGCCCAGGTGATCCGGCGCGAGCCGGGTGGCGACTACCTCGGCGGCGCCGATCCTCGCGCGGACTCGCTCGCGGGAGCCGCCTAGCGGCTGCTGACGGGTCCCGCGACAGTCAGTATCATCCTCGGATGCCCCCGACCTCTGAGCCCCTCGTCTCCGCGCGCAACCTGACCAAGCGCTTCGGCGAGATGACCGCCGTCGACTCGGTCGATTTCGACGTGCTGGCCGGGCGCGCCTTTGGCTTCCTCGGTCCGAACGGAGCGGGCAAGACCAGCACGATGCGGATGATCGCCTGCTCGAGCCCCGTCACGAGCGGCGAGCTGACCGTGATCGGGATGGACCCGCGAACGCAGGCACGCCAGATCAAGGCGCGGCTGGGCGTCGTGCCGCAGATCGACAACCTCGATACCGAGCTGACAGTGCGCGAGAACCTCGAGATGTACGCGCGCTATTTCGACATCCCCGGCGACGTGGCACGGCGCCGCGCCGACGAGCTGCTCGAGTTCGTGCAGCTCGACGAGCGCGCAACGGACCAGGTCGAGCCGCTCTCGGGGGGCATGAAGCGGCGTCTGACGATCGCCCGCTCCCTGATCAACGAGCCCGAGCTCGTCATCCTCGACGAGCCCACGACCGGGCTCGATCCCCAGGCCCGCCACCTCCTCTGGGAACGCCTCTACCAGCTCAAGCGGCGCGGCGCGACCCTGATCATCACGACCCACTACATGGACGAGGCGGAGCAGCTCTGCGACCGGCTGGTGGTGATGGACAAGGCGAAGATCGTGGCAGAGGGATCGCCGCGCGAGCTCATCGACCAGCACTCGACCCGCGAGGTGCTCGAGCTGCGCGTGACCGATGCGGTCCGCGACCAGCTCGACGGCCGGCTCGACGGCCTCGCGGACCGGATCGAGGAGCTGCCGGATCGGCTGCTTCTGTATACCGCGGACGGTGAGCAGACCCTCGACCAGGTGCACAAGCGCGAGATCCCCGTCGAGAGCGCCCTCGTGCGCCGCTCGAGCCTGGAGGACGTCTTCCTGCGGCTCACCGGCCGGACCCTGATCGAGTAGCCGCACCATGACCGTCGTCGCCGCTTCGGGCCGCGTCTGGCTGCGCAACTGGCTCGTCTACCGGCGCCTCTGGCACCGCAGCCTGGCCTTCGGCTTCCTGCAGCCGGTCCTCTTCCTGACCGCGATGGGGCTCGGGATCGGGACGCTGATCAGCAGGCAGGGCCTGGCCGCGTTCGGCGGGGTCGAGTACATCGACTGGCTGGGCCCCGGCCTGCTGGCCGCGATGGCGATGCAGACGGCGACCTTCGAGTCGACCTACCCGATCATGAACAAGATCATGTGGGGCCGGAACTACGAGGCAATGCTCTCGACGCCGGTCAGCATCCGCAGCATCCTCGGTGGCGAGCTGGCATGGACCGCGTTCCGGATCGGCACCCTCGCGAGCGTCTTCCTGGTCGTCCTGACCCTGTTCGGGATCCCGCGGTCGCCGGCGGCGCTCCTCGCCATCCCGTTTGCCGTGCTGGTCGGGGTCGCCTTCAGCGCCTGTCTCATCGCGTTCACCGCGACCCAGAAGAACGACGTGGGCTTCAGCGCCGTGTTCCGCTTCGTCATCAACCCGCTCTTCCTGTTCAGCGGGACCTTCTTCCCGCTCACCAACCTGCCCGAGCCGCTTCGCGCGGTGGCCTGGGCGACGCCGCTCTTCCATGGCGTCGAGCTCATCCGCGGGTCGGTACTCGGCACGCTCGACCCAGCGGCCGCCGTGCTTCACCTGGCGTACCTGCTGGTGATGCTCGGGATCGGCGCCTGGCTCGCCGAGCGGACCCTCACCCGCCGGATGGCGAGCTGAGGATGACAGCACTCAGCTGGCCCGCTCCGACGGGCGCGCTCGCCACCGCCTGGTCGCGGATCTGGCGCGCCCGACGCCTCGTCGAGCGCAACATCATGGTCTACCGCCACCAGTGGATCATCATCGTCTCCGGGGTCTTCGAGCCGATCTTCTACCTGATCGGCATCGGCCTTGGGATCGGCGCCATCGTGGGACCGCTGAAGCTGGCGGACGGCCGCGAGATCGCGTACGTCGCGTATGTCGCCCCGGCCCTGCTGGCCACAGCCGCCATGAACGGGGCGGTGTTCGAGACGATCTTCAACGTGTTCTTCAAGCTCAACTACGCCAAGACCTACGAGGGCGTGCTGGCCACGCCGATGGGCATCACCGAGATCGCGATCGGCGAGATGCTGTGGGCACTCATGCGCGCAGCCTTGTACGCGGTCGCCATGTTCGCGATCATGCTGGTGACCGGCATGATCCTGTCACCGTGGGGGATTCTGATGGTGCCAATCGCCCTGCTGGTCGCCGCCGCCTTCGCCGCGGCCGGGCTGGCCGGCACCGCGTATCTGCGCACCGTGAACGACTTCGACGTGCCGATGGGCCTGATCGTGATGCCGATGTTCCTCTTCAGCGGGACGTTCTTCCCGATCGGCGCGTATCCCCTGCCGATCCAGCTCTTCATGCAGGCGACCCCGCTGTATCACGCCATCAACCTGATGCGCGGCCTGTCGACGGGCGTGGTCGGCATCGCGCAGCTCTGGGATTTCGCGTACCTGGTGGCCTTCTTCGGCATCTGCCTGTGGATCGCGATGCGGCAGATGGAGCGAAAGCTCATCAAATAGCCGCCCCACGATCAGCGCGAGGTGAGGCTCGGCAGGGCGGCGCGAAGGTATTCGAGGCCCGAGACGACCGTCATGGCGGTGGCCAGCACCATCAGCCAGAAGCCAGTGGCCGGGAGGATTCCTTCCGCTCCAAGGCTGGCGATCGGTCCGCCGGTCAAGGCGTCGCGGGCCAGGATCACGACGAAGATCCCGACCAGGGTGGCGACCGTCTTGGCCTTTCCGAGTCGACGGGCTGAGATCACGACGTCCTCGCTTGCGGCCAGCTGACGCACGGCCTGGACCACGAACTCGCGGATCACGATGGTGGCCGCAATCCAGGTCGGCACCGCCTGGAGCTCGACCAGGGCAATCAGGACGCCCGCGACGAGGACCTTGTCGGCCGCCAGATCGAGAAAGACACCCAGGCGGGATACGGTGCCCCGCGCGCGCGCCAGCCGGCCGTCGACGAAATCGGTGATCGAGGCAAGGGCGAAGATGATCGCGGCCACGAGTCCCGATCCGGGCCATCCGAGGAGCAGCAGGCCGATCACGACCGGAGTCGCCGCGAGCCGTGCGAGCGAGAGCAGGTTCGGGAGGTCGCTCAGCCGCGGGGCAGACACCTGCTCAGCCACGGGCGTCGCGCTCCAGCTCGCCCAGGCGCCGCTCGGTCCCCTCCCGCAGGCGAGCGATGTTGTCGGCGTGGGCGACGATCACCAGCGCGCAGCCGACCGCCGCGAAGACCAGGGCGGGGAACCCGGCTCGCCCGAAGATCAGCAGCCCGACGACGATGAGCGGCGCGGCGAGCGCCACGCTCAACGAGGCGAGCGATACATAACGGCTGACGCCCGCCACCACAGCGAAGAGCGGGACGACCCCAACGAGCGCGAGCGGCGCGAGGACCGCGAGCCCGCCCGCTGCGGTCGCCACGCCTCGCCCGCCGCCGAAGCCGATGAAGATCGAGCGGGTATGTCCGAGCACAGCCGCGATGCCGCCGCTGACGGCCCCCCAGTCCCCGGCGAGCCATCCCCCGATGGCGGCGGCGGCAAGCCCCTTGGCGACGTCGAGCAGGAGGACCACCGCAGCCCCCAGCGGGCCGACAGAGCGGAGGACGTTCGTGGTGCCCGTGCGCCCCGAGCCGGATCTCCGGATGTCGATTCCGCGAGCCAGCTTCCCAACCAGCAGGCCGACCGGGATCGCGCCGAGCAGATAGCCGATGAGCGCCGCCGCGGCGATCGCCAGCGCTGTCACGCGCCTAGCGTGAGACGGTGCGGCGCTGGAGCGCGCGGAACCCGAGCAGCACGGCCAGCGCGACGACGGTCGCGCCGACGCCCACGTACAGGGCGATGGGCATCCCACGCGGCCAGGCGAGGCTGAAGGCAACCAGGCCGACGGCAAGGGCAATGGCCAGCGACCGCAGCCAGAACCGCGAGCTCAGGCCCATCCCCTGGACGGGCTCCGGGCTGCGACGCGCCCGCTTGCGCTCCATCCGGGCGCGCGCTCCGGGCGGCACCGGGGGCAGGCCACCGCGCTCCTGGCCCTTCGTCATCCGCTCGTACTGGCGCCGCTCCGCTCGTGACATGCGGCAGAGTCTACGACCTCGGGTCGATGAACCGGCGTTGCGGCCGCCGGACACCCGACGGCCCGAGGCCCACGTCGTCGTACTCGACCTTGAGCTGCACCGGGTCGCTGCCAAAGAGCGCGCCGAGCATCCAGTCGATCGCAACGCGCACCTTGCCCTTGAATCCCGGCACCCGGCTCCAGTAGTAGCCGCGCCACATGAACCAGGCGATCACCCCGCGGACCCGTACGCCGAAGACGACGCCGACTCCGGTGTGATGGCCGATGCTGGCCAGGGTGCCGAGCGGGTCGTAACGGAACGGCTGCATCGGCCGGCCGTCGATGCGGGCCAGGACGTTCTGCGCCAGGCGCCGCGCCTCACGCACCGCATTCTGCGCGGTGGGGGCGTGCGGCTTGCCCTCCGGGTCGTCCGGATTGGGGATCAGGGCGCAGTCGCCGATCGCGAAGACGGCCGGGTTGCTGGTCTGCATCGTGGGCTGGGTGATCGCGCGGCCGGCCCGGTCACATTCGAGGCCGCTCTCGGCGACGAGCGGGAGCGGCCGGACCCCGCCGGTCCAGATCACCGTGCGAGTCCCGATCTCTCGTCGCTCGTCGCCGAGCACCACGGCGTTGGCGCGGACCTCCTTGATCGGCGTGTTGAGCAGCACCTTGAAGCCACGCCGGGCGAGGGTGCGGGCGGCGTACTCGCCCATCTCGGCCGGCATCTCCGGCAGGACGCGGTCCTTCAGCTCGACCAGGTAGGTACGGATCTCGTTCGCTCCGATGGCAGGGTAGTAGCGCCTGCGAAGCCGGCCGATGAAGGCTTCGATCTCCCCCGCGGTCTCGACGCCGCTGAAGCCGGCTCCGCCAACCACGAAGGTGAGCTGCGACTGTCGCTCTGCCGGGTCGGCCTCGAGGTCCGCGCGCTCGAGCATCTCGATCACGCGGTTGCGCAGCGCAAACGCATCCGCGAGGGTCTTCATGCCGGCCGCGTACTCGTGGATCCCCGGGATGTTGAACGTGCTCGTCTCGCCGCCGAGCGCGACGACCAGCGTGTCGAAGGCGAGCCGATGCTCGTGGCCGTCGCCGCCGAGGACGGTCACCAGCTGTCGCTCCAGGTCGATCGTCTTCACGTTGGCAGTGAGCGCCCAGCTCGAGCGCTTCCGCAGCATCGCGCGCAGTGCGGTGACGCAGTGCCGCGCCTCGAGCGCGCCCGAGCAGACCTCTGGCAGGAGCGGCGTGAAGAGCATGAAATTCTCGCGGTTGACGAGCCAGATCTCGACGTCGTCGCGCCGTCGGGTGCGCTTTTCGATCTCCTGGGCCGTGAGCACCCCGGCGAAGCCGCCCCCAAGAATCAGGACGCGATGCGGCCGCGAGGGATCGCGACGCGCAGCCGGGATGCCGACGTCGCGGTCGGCAGCCGGCGGCCGGCGCCGGGGAAAGATCGTCCTCATCGGCCAATCATCGCTGTGACAGACATCGACTGCATCGGTCTGTACCATAGGTGGTCGATGACCGAGATCTTCGATCAGTTCAAGCAGCAGCTGCCCGACATCGACCCCGACGAGACCCAGGAGTGGATCGACTCCCTGGACGCGGTGGTCGACCAGGAGGGGACGGAGCGGGCCCGTTTCATCATCTACAAGCTGCTGAAGCGTGCTCGCCAGCGCCAGGTCGGCCTGCCGCCGCTGGTCCAGACCCGCTACATCAACACGATCAGCCCGGAGCAGGAGCCCTACTTCCCCGGCGACGAGGAGATGGAGCTCCATATCCGGCGCATGATCCGGTGGAACGCCCTCGCCATGGTGCTCCGCGCGAACTCGAGGTTCGAAGGGATCGGCGGACACCTCTCCACCTACGCCAGCGCGGCGAGCCTGTACGAGGTCGGCTTCAACCACTTCTTCCGCGGCCAGGACGAGGGGCCCGGCGACCAGATCTACTTCCAGGGACACGCCGCACCGGGCATCTACGCGCGGGCATTCCTCGAGGGCCGCCTGACCGAGGAGCAGCTCGACCATTTCCGCCGCGAGGCGCTCTTCCCCGGCGGCCTGTCGTCGTATCCCCACCCGCGCCTGATGCCCGAGTTCTGGCAGTTCCCGACCGTCAGCATGGGCCTTGGCGCGATGGCGGCCATCTACCAGGCGCGCTTCAACCGCTACCTCGCGGCGCGCGGGATCGCCGACACCGCCAACCAGCGGGTCTGGGCCTTCCTGGGCGACGGAGAGATGGATGAGCCCGAGTCGGTCGGCGCGCTCGGCCTCGCGGCGCGGGAGGGGCTCGACAACCTGACCTTCGTGATCAACTGCAACCTGCAGCGGCTCGACGGGCCGGTGCGCGGCAACGGCAAGATCATCCAGGAGCTGGAGTCGATCTTCCGCGGAGCCGGCTGGCACGTGATCAAGGTGATCTGGGCGCGCGAATGGGACGACCTGCTGGCGCGCGACAAGGACGGCGTCCTGCTCAACAAGATGCACGAGACGCTCGACGGCGACTACCAGCGCCTGGCGGTGTCGGATGGGGCGTATATCCGCGAGCACTTCTTCGGGCCCGATCCGCGCCTGCGCGCCCTCGTGGAGCACCTCTCCGACGAGGATCTGCGCAAGATGCGACGCGGTGGCCACGACTATCGGAAGGTCTACGCCGCTTACGACTACGCCGTGCAGCACCACGGCTCACCGACGGTGATCCTGGCCAAGACCGTGAAGGGCTGGACCCTCGGCCCCGGCGTCGAGGGCCGCAACGTCACGCACCAGGCGAAGAAGTTGACCGCGGACGAGCTGAAGATCTTTCGGGATCGCCTCGAGCTCGACATCCCCGACGAAAAGCTCAAGGACGCGCCCTACTTCCACCCCGGGCCCGAATCCCCCGAGATCGAATACATGCTCGATCGGCGCCGCGCGCTGGGCGGGTCGCTGCCCAGGCGCCTCGTGCGCCCCAAGCCGCTGCCCGCGCCCGCCGCCGCAGCGTTCGAGGAGCTCTTCGCCGGCTCCGAGCGACCGGCCAGCACGACGATGGCCTTCAGCCGGCTGCTCCGCAACCTGGTGCGGGACAAGGAGATCGGGCGGCGGGTCGTGCCGATCATCCCCGACGAGGCGCGCACCTTCGGCATGGACCCGCTCTTCAAGGAGGTCGGGATCTACAACCCGCTCGGGCAGCAGTACACGCCGTCGACGAGGAGCTGCTGCTCTCATACGTCGAGAAGACCGATGGCCAGATGCTCGAGGAAGGGATCACCGAGGCCGGCTCGATGGCTCGTCCTTCGCGGCGGCCGGGACCAGCTACGCGACCTGGGGCGAGCCGATGATCCCCTTCTACATCTTCTACTCGATGTTCGGATTCCAGCGCACCGGCGACCAGATCTGGGCGTTCGGCGACGCCCGCGGACGGGGCTTCCTGATGGGCGCCACGGCTGGCCGCACGACGCTGACCGGCGAAGGCCTGCAGCACGACGACGGGCAGAGCCACGTGCTGGCATCGCACCGTTCCCAACGTGCTCGCCTACGACCCCGCATTCGCGTACGAGCTCGGCGTCATCGTGCGCGACGGGATTCGCCGCATGTTCGAGGCCGGCGAGGACGTCTTCTACTACATCACCCTCTACAACGAGAACTGGGCGATGCCCGCCAGGCCCGACGGCGTCGACGAGGGGGTGCTGCGCGGCCTGTACCGCTATCGGCCTGCAGAGAAGGGTGCGCGCCGAGCCCAGCTGCTCGGCGGCGGGTCCGATCCTCCACCAGGCGCTGCGCGCCCAGGAGCTGCTCGCCGAGCAGTACGACGTGGCGGCCGACGTCTGGAGCGCAACCTCGCTTCCAGCAGCTGCGCAACGACGCGCTCGACGTCGAGCGCTGGAACCGGCTGCATCCCGACGCCGAGCCACGGGTCCCCTACCTCGTCTCCGTGCCTCGGCCCGACGGACGGACCGATTGTCGGCGCGACCGACTACATGAAGGCGGTCCCGGACATGATCAGCCGCTGGGTGGAGCGGCCCTACACCGTGCTGGGGACCGATGGCTTCGGCCGCAGCGACACGCGTGAGGCGCTGCGCACGCACTTCGAGGTGAGCGCCGAGCAGATCGCCTATGCGGCGCTCTACGGCCTCTGCCTCGACGGCGCCTCCTCGCCTGAAGAGCTGATACGCGCCATCGAGCTGCTGAAGATCGACCCCGAGCGCCTTAACCCGCAGCTCGCCTAGGCGGCTCGTCGGCTGGTCAGCAGCCGCCCGCCGCACGCAACGCAGAACGTGTCGGACTCCTCGACCACGGTTCGGCAGACGCCGCAGCGCGGCACCCTGAGGGCGCTCACCGCCGCCCGAGCGCCGACAAGAGCCGCTCGCAGGTAGCGCTCGATCGCCGACGGCGGATTGGCGATCTGGCGGAACGGCGGCTCGGTGCCCCTCATGCCCGGGTAACGCGGAATCGGGGCGGAGCTCGCCGCAGCGAGCCAGCGCTGCCGGGCGACGTCATATTCCGCGCGTGCGTCGGCGTCCGTCAGCACGCGCCTGATGGCGTTCACCACCTGCATCTCCTGCGTGGCGCGCGGCGACTCATTGGTATCGGGGTGGAACGCCCGCGTCAGGCGCCGGCACGCCGCGAGGATCTCATCGGTGCCGGCGTGCGGGTTGACCTCCAGGAGGCGATAGAGGTCGCGATTGGGCGAATACGGATAGATGCGCGGGTCCATGCTCGGGCGCCATCCTACCGGAGCCGGAACGCTGCGTGTCGCCGATTGGTGCATGGCCGCAACGACGACGGCGATTCTTTAATATGAAGGTGCATATTGAGAATCGTGATATAGGACTTGACATCTCATAGATCGATAGGCTACTCTGCGGATATGCCACTGAGGATTAGCCCAGCGGCCGAACGCAACAGGAGCACCAGCGCATGTTCGAGTACGTTCTCTTCTTCCCGCATCCACCGGCCGAGGACCAGCCCCGCACGCGACGGCAACCGGGCATCCGCGGTGAGGGCACCAAGCGAGTCGTGCGCCCGGCCGAGACCCGTTCCACCGGACGCGCGGCGGCCAATCGCTGATGGTTCACGATGTCATCTCTACCTGCCCGGTCTGCTCCGGGGAGCTGACGATCGCCAGGCTCCACTGCCGCACCTGCGGCACGTCGCTCGAGGGGGAGTTCGGCGTCGGCCGTTTTGGCCGTCTCAACGTGGAGCAGCTCGCCCTGCTCGAGAGCTTCCTCCGCGCCAGGGGCAATCTCAAGGAGATGGAGCGCGAGCTTGGCATCTCGTACCCGACGGTGCGGGGACGCCTCGACGCCCTCGTCCGCGCGCTGGGCCTGTCCGACGGCGCCGAGCCGGCGACCGACGAGGCCGCAGATGAGCCGGCCGACACCGGCGACGCGACCGATGCCCGACGCCTGATCCTCGAGCGCCTCGCCCGTCGCGAGATCGCAGCGGACGAGGCGGCCGCCGCGCTTCGCGACCTCGGAGCCAAGAGCTGATGGCCACCTTCGTCCGCACCCAGGAGATCGAGCACGAGATCGGCCCGACGGGCAGCCTCCAGCTGCGCCTGACGAGCGCCGACGTGCGGATTCGCGGGATCGAGGGCGGGATCGCGCGCGTCCGCGCCATCTTCGAGGTGCGCGCCGCGGATGATGCGGGGGCAGATGAGGTCTTCGCCGCCGTTCAGCTGCGGGTCGTGCGCGACACGCACGCCCTGGGCATCTCCGAGCCAGAGCGCCACATGCATGGGCTGGCCGGCGGGCTCCATCGGCTCCTCGGGATGCCGCATGCAGACCTGAGCGTGGAGGTCGAGCTGCCGGCCGGCGCCGAGGTGCAGTTCGATGGCGTGAGCGCCGACCTCACCGCAACCGGGCTGCACGGCAGCCAGCGCTTCAAGACGGTCTCCGGCGACCTGGTCCTGACCGATGTCGCGGGCGAGCTCGGCCTCAACTCCGTCTCCGGGCGATGCGACGGTGCGCGCCGTTGGAGAGCTCGACGTGCAGGCCGGATCGGTCTCGGGGGACCTTTCGATCGTTGCGCCGCGGATCGCCAGGCTGCGAGCGAACACCGTGAGCGGCGACCTGGAAGTCGAGGGAGAGCTGGCCAGCGGCGGCGACGCGCATCGGGTAGAGACGGTCAGCGGGGACCTGACCCTCGGCCTGGTGGGCAGCAACCTCGACATGGAAGTGCGCGGGCTCTCCACCGACGTTCGCTGCGATCTCCCCCATCGCAGCGAGGGGAGCCGTGACCGACGGCGCTACATCGTCGGCGACGGCGGACCGCAGCTTCTGTTCAGCTCGATGTCGGGCGACGTCTCGGTCAGGGCGGCACGTCGCGCCGCGGCCCAGCCCGGGCTGCCAGCGGAGCCGCCGGCGCCAGAGGGGCCAAAGGCGCCCGCTCCTGCGCCTGCGCCTGACGAGCGCCTGGCGATCCTGCGCGCGCTCGAGGACGGGGAGCTCACGGTCGACGAGGCGCTGCGGCGCCTCGGACCCGGGAGGCCCGATGCCTGACGAGCTCCAGGTGATCCTGCGATTGGTGGCCGAGGGCCATCTCTCGCCCGAGGAGGCCGCCCCGGTGATCGAGGCGCTCACCAGGCCTGCCAAGCCCGCCTTCGCCGAAGGCCTTGACGCGGGCTTCGGCGAGGGTTTCGCGGACGACGCCGCCAGGGCTGCCGACGAGCGGCCGGTCGATCCCGGCAGGTCGGGCCGTGGGCGCCAGATCCACATCCGCGTCAGCGAGCGCGGGCGGCAGGTCGTCAACCTGCGCATCCCGCTGGCCTTCGCCGACATGGCGCTGCGCATGGTGCCCGGACTCGGGCCGGAGCAGACCCAGCGAATCCGTGCAGCGGTCGGCTCCGGAGGGACCGGAGCGATCCTCGACGTCGAGGATGAGGACGGCGACAGCGTCCTGATCAGCGTCGAATGACGCGCGTCGCCGAGCCGCTCGCCTCCCCCGCCATCGAGGAGCGCGGCCCCGCGCTGCTCCGACCCCTCCGCGATCGCGACTTCCGGCTCCTCTTCGGAGGCGAGACGATCTCGGTCGTCGGCGACCACTTCCACTTCGTCGCCCTCGCCTGGTTGACGCTCCAGCTGACCGGCTCCGGAGTGGCGCTCGGGACGGTGCTCATGACCGCCGCCGTGCCCCGTGCCGCCTTCATGCTGCTGGGCGGGGCGCTCAGCGATCGATGGTCGCCACGCAGCCTGATGCTGAGCTCGAACGCGATCCGCGCCGTGGTGATGGCGATCATCTCCGTCCTCGTCCTCACCGGCAATGCGCAGCTCTGGCAGCTCTACGTCCTGGCGGGCATCTTCGGGATCGTGGACGCGGCCTTCTACCCGGCCATCAGCACGATCATGCCGATGCTGGTCGCCGAGCCACGACTTCCCGCCGCGAACGCCCTGGTCCAGGGATCGCAGCAGCTCGCCGGGCTGATCGGACCCGCGCTGGCGGGGCTGCTCGTCGCCGCCGTGCAGACCGGTCCCGCATTCGTCATCGACGCCGTCTCGTTCACCGTCGCGGCCGCCGCCCTGCTCCTCATTCGCGGCGGACGGCGGGCCGCAGCGACCGAAGCGGGCAGCTCCCCGCAGACGATGCTCGAGACGATCGGCTCCGGACTGCGCTATGCGTGGTCAGATCCGGCGATCCGCACCCTGGTGGTCCTGACCGCCGCACTCAACTTCGCGTTCGAGGGGCCCGTCAGCGTGGGCCTGGCGTGGCTCGCCAACAACCGATTCGAGGGCGGGATCGGCGGCCTTCGGGTTCATCCTGTCGGCCTTCGGCGCGGGCGCGCTGCTGGGCGCCATCCTCGCCGGATCGGTCCGCCGCGTGCCGCAGCTGGGCGCGGTCGTCCTGGCCATCGGCGTCCTCCTCGGTATCGGTCTTGGACTGATCGGGGCAGCGCCCACTGTTCCGGTCGTGCTCGCCATCGTGGCGCCGATGGGGATCCTGATCGGCTTCGTCAACGTGCAGGTCATCGCCTGGATCCAGGCGCGGGTCGCCGACAACATGCGGGGCCGCGTGATGAGCCTGGTGCTGCTCGGTTCGGTCGGGCTGGCGCCGGTCTCATTGGCCGCCACCGGAGTCCTGCTTGACCTCGGAGCGGCGACGCTCACCTTCGCCTTCGCCGGCGCCATCTGCGTGGCGGCGGCCCTGGCCGGATTCGCCTGGGGGCTGCCCGCTCGGATGCAGGCTGCCGGCCAGCTAGCCCACCGACCGGCCGCTCGGCTTCTGCGCATCTCGCTGCTGCAACGTGTCCGGAAGCCGGCCCGATTCGTCAGCGCGGAGGCGGCGGCGCCCGGCTCGACCTCGACGAGCGCATCTGCGCGCAGGGTGCTCATGCCCGGGCGCTGACGCCAGGCAGCGAAGCCAGCCAGGCCGAGCAGGGAGAGCGACACCATCGGCAGCCAGGGAAGCCCCGGGTAGTCCAGGTAACCGACGACGGTCAGGGTGGCTGGTGCTCGTCTGACCGAGGACGTCTGACGCTGTGACCGAGACGCTCCTCGGCCACAGGCCCGCCTCGACCCGCGTGGAGAAGGCGCCGTCGGCCCCGATCGGCACCGCGCGTCCGTCGACCGAGACACCCGCCCCATGGGCGGTGCTTCCGCGAACCTGGGCCTCCCCGGCGAGAAAGCCGGCGGACACCGACACGCTCAAGCCGGGCGGCGCGCCGACCACGCGACCCACCCGCCACGCCGCCCGGTAGCCGCGGCCGGCGGGCGTGACCACCGTCAGCTGGGGCGGCGGGCCACCGCGCGTCGACGGGAAGCGAATGCTCAGGTCGGCGGTGATCGACGGGCGGAAGCGCGCTCGCTCTCCTCCGCCCCGCGGACGAGCACGAGCGAGCCGGGCGGGACGCGGAGCCGAGCGGTATAGCCACCCGCGGCCACGGCCAGGGTGGGCGTCCGCCCCGACGACTGGATGCCGACCGAATCCTCGAAGCTGAGCCATTGCTCCGCCGCCACCTCGGACTGAGGCGCGAAGACCTCAGCCGCGGGCGCGACGCTCAGGGAGCCGGCCCCGAGCTCGAGCAACGACCGCAGCCGGCCGCCGGCCCGCTCCCGGCCACCAGTCTCGCCGCCACGCAGCAGCACCAGCGACCGCTCGTCATTGCCCCCCATGCCAACCGGGTACGTGGCCGCGAGGTTCGCGATCCGCCGGATGGCGAGCCTGCTCCCTTCGGCGAGCACGAGCTGCCCGTCGACGATGATCGCGGGGCTGCCGTGCATGCCCACCGGGAAGTGGAGCGGCGTACGGTGGCAGCCACTCGGCCGCGTCGGCAGCCGGCAGGCGCGTCCGCCGCTTCAGCCGCGGCATGCGGCTGATTGGACTCGCATCTGGCCATCCAGGAAGCGCGGGCGGCCGGTGTCCGTGTCTCGCAGCACGATGCGCGGCTGGTCGAGGCCACCAAGCACCCCCAGCAGCTGCCCGCCGCCGACGGGCGCCGTCGTCCAACTCGGCCGCGAGCCCGCGGGCCAGTGCGCCACGCGCGTGTGGACGCTGTTGCTGACCACCAGCCTCGCGCCGGGCAGCCGCGGCGGCCCCCATCACCTCGAGGCGGATGGCCGTGGGCTCGAAAAGCTCCGTGCGCTCGACGGTGAGCGGCCCCGAGCCGTCCCATGAGACCCGCGCGAGGCTGCCGCTGCCCGCCGGATCGATCATGCCCGCCTCCTGCCCGGGCAGCCCATCGCTTTCGCCGAGGACGAACGGCGTCTGGGTGCGGATCGGCGGCGCGCCGACCGCCAGCTCGGCCACCGATCGTTGGTCGAGCCGATAGAGGCGCAGACGGCGGAGCGGGGTGCCGTCGAGCTGCTGATCGCGCAGGTCGCGCGAGCGTATCTGGGCGTCACGGGTCAGCAGCTCATCGGAACCGTCGCCATCGGCGTCGAGCGCCAGCGCCGTGTCGGCTGCGGGCAGCCGATCCGCCAGCGAAACAACACGCGGACCATCCTCCGACAGCTCGATGCCCAGCACGGAGAGGCAGCAGGTGCGGCTGACCGTCACGCTGGTGGCCACGACCACCCGCTCGAATCTTCCTGTGCGAAGCACCACGAGACGCGTGCCGTCCGGCGTCGCCACCCGCAGCCTGCCCCTGTCATCGACAAGCTTGCGGTCATAGCCGGCAGCCTCGGCAGGGTCGGGTCGACGTCGCAGCAGCACCGGTCCACCCACGGGCACCCAGGCATTCCCACGCTCCGCCCAGATGTCGACCGCGACGGCCTGGCTCGGCTCCGGCATGCCGATCAGGCGCACGAGCTCACGAACGCCGTCAGCGTCGAGATCCGCGACCACGGCCTGGTAGCGTGACGCCCGGAAGCTGGATGACGTCGGCCTCGGCCGCCAACCCGGGAGCGGCCATCGCGCGGCTCGGCAGGCCCGGCAGCATCGTCGCGAGCAGCCACACGGCCACGACAACGGCTCGCTTCATCTGATCATGGTACGAGGCCTGGTTACCTCGCTCGCGAGCTCCTCCCCGCCCGTACAATCCCGACCGTGACGGGAGATGCGCTCGCCACCGCTCGGTGGTGGGAGGACGGTGCGGTCATCTACCAGATCTATCCGCGCAGCTTCGCCGACAGCAACGGCGACGGGATTGGCGACCTGCCCGGGATCCTTGCCCGGCTGGACCACCTGGCCGGGACCGATGCCTCCCTGGGCGTGGATGCCATCTGGCTCTCGCCCATCTATCCCTCTCCGCTGCATGACTTCGGCTACGACATCGCCGACTACACCGGCGTGGCGGCCGAGTTCGGCACCCTCGACGACCTCGATCGGCTCGTCGAGGCATGCCACCGGCGCGGCATGAAGCTGATCCTCGATCTCGTGCCCTGCCATACCTCGATCGCCCATCCGTGGTTCCTCGAGAGCCGTGCCTCGCGGGACAACCCGAAGCGCGACTGGTACATCTGGGCCGATCCGGGCCCCGACGGCGCCACACCCAACAACTGGATCAGCGCCTTCGGAGGCCCGTCGTGGGAGTGGGACGCGACGACCGGCCAGTACTTCCTCCATTCCTTCTATCCGGAGCAACCGAACCTGAACTGGCGGAACCCCGCGGTGGTCGCGGCGATGCACGAGGTCATGCGCTTCTGGTACGAGCGCGGCGTCGACGGCTTCCGGGTCGATGCCATCCAGGCCGCGGTCGTCGACGACCAGCTGCGCGACAACCCGCCGTTTCAGCGCCCCTCCTCGATTCCGGGCCTCGGGGCACGGCACGGGCAGGAGCTCCTGTGGAACATCGACCGACCCGAGACGCACGACGTGATCCGCGGATTGCGGCGCGTCACCGAGCGAGTACCCCGGGCGCATCCTCATCGGCGAGGTGTACGCGCCCGTCGAGCGGCTGGCAGGCTATCTCGGCCACGGGCAGGACGACGAGTTCCACCTTGCCTGGAACTTCGAGCCGCTCCTCACCCCCTGGAGCTCGGCCGATTTCAGCGCTTGCCATCGAGCGAGCGGAGGCGCTCCACCCCGCGGATGCCCTGCCCTCGTACGCGTTCTCGAACCACGACAATCCCCGTCACGCGAGCCGCTATGGTCGGGAGCGAGCCCGGCTCGTGGCGCTGCATGCTTCTCACCCTCCGCGGCGTGCCCACCATGTACATGGGCGAGGAGATCGGCATGATCGATCATCCAGCCCTGCCGCCCGGCCGCCGCTTCGACCGCGCAGGTCGCGACGCGCAGCGAGCTCCAATGCAGTGGGACCGCTCGCCCGGTGCCGGGTTCAGCACCGGCACGCCATGGCTGCCGCTGGTCGATCCGGCCGAAGCGAACGTGGCCGACCAGCTCGCCGATCCGGGGTCGCTGCTCTCCCTCTACCGCCGCCTCATCGCGGCGCGGCGGAGTGGCGGAGCGCTCGCCAAGGGAGAGCATCGGTCGATCTTTGGGCTGGCCGAGGATGTCCTCGCGTGGCGACGCGACACCCCCGAAGAGCGGCTGCTGATCCTCGTCAACATGGGAGAGCAGCCGACAAGGGTGGATGCATCGCGCGCGCGGCGAGAGCGGCGAGGTGCTGATCTCGACCGGCGACCGGCAGGGCCGCGTGGAGCTGGCCAACCTCGAGCTCGACGGCCTCGAGGGACTGCGTTCTGCGGCTCTGATCGAATCAGGCCGGCAGGCTGGGTGCTCTAATACCGGGCGATGACCCGACGACCCGAACCCCCGCGGCATCCATCGCCGGAGGTCGATCCCCTGCTCGAAGTGCGGGAGCGACGACGCGGACGGCGACCCGGCGACGCCTACGTCAAGATCGTCCATCCGTTCGAGGAGGAGTTTTCGCGGGGCGATGAGGGGCAGCTCGTGGCCACGGAGCGGACGATCCTGGAGCGCCATGGCTGGAAGGCCGTGCTGCGGTCGGCGCGCACCTTCCTCATCGGGCGCCCGATCAGCAGCGAGCGGGAAGAGCACGAGCGGCTGACCAAGCTCAAGGCGCTCGCCGTCTTCAGCTCCGACAACATCAGCTCGAGCGCCTACGGTCCCGAAGAGATCATGCGGGTGCTTGCCTTCGCCGGGGCCGGCGCACTGGCGCTCACCCTGCCGCTCGCGAGCCTGATCATCGTGATGCTCGCGATCGTGACGATGTCCTACCGCCAGACGATCAAGGCCTATCCAAAGGGGGCGAGCAGCTACATCGTCGCTTCCGACAACCTCGGCAGCACGATGGGGATCCTGGCCGCCGCCGCGCTGCTGATCGGCTACGTCGTGACGGTCGCGGTGTCGGTCTCCGCCGGGGTGGCGGCCCTGACCTCGATTGCCCCGCAGCTCTATCCCGAGCGCGTCCCGATTGCAGTCGGCGCGGTTGCGCTCCTGATGCTCGGCAACCTGCGCGGCATTCGCGAGTCGGGAACGATCTTCATGGCGCCCACGTATCTCTACGTCACGGTCATGCTGGGGATCATCGGCATCGGCGTCGCGCGGAGCCTGCTTCGGCGACCTCGACCGATTCGTGGCGCCGCAGGAGTGGGTCGGGCTCGACCAGGGCGGGCAGGCGCTCGGCCTCTTCCTCATCCTCCGGGCCTTCTCCCAGGGAGCGGTGGCGCTGACGGGGGTCGAGGCCATCTCCGACGGGGTGCCCGCCTTCAAGCCCCCGGAATGGCGCAACGCGCGGACGACCTTGACCTGGGCCGCGGCCATCTTTGCGGTCCTCTTCGTGGGGATCGCCTACCTGGCCACGACGATCGGGGTGGTGCCCGACCCAACCGAGCGGCAGACCGTGCTCAGCCTGATCGTGCGCCAGGTGGCGGGCTCCGGACCGATCCTGATCCTTGCCCAGGTCGCCACGGCCCTTCTGCTGGTGCTGGCGGCCAACACCAGCTTCGCCGATTTCCCTCGCCTCTCCTACTTCCTGGCGCGGGACGGGTTCCTGCCACGCCAGTTCGCGTACCGCGGGGAGCGGCTCGCCTTCACGACCGGGATCATCGCCCTGTCGGGGATGGCGATCGCCCTGCTCGATCGTCTTCAGAGCGAGTGTCGCCGGCCTGATCCCCCTCTACACCCTCGGCGTCTTCCTGGCCTTCACCCTGTCACAGGCCGGCATGCTGATGCGCTGGTACCGCCGCCGTGAGCCCGGCTGGATGCGAGGCCTTCTCATCAACGGGCTCGGAACGGCGACGACAGCGGTCGTTGCCGTCGTGGTCGGCACGAGCAACTTCTTCCAGGGCTCCTGGCTGGTCCTCGTCCTGGTCCCGCTCCTGATGCTGCTGCTGATCGGGCATCCGCAGCCACTACCGCTCGATCGACGCGTCTCTGAGGCTCGATCGCGATACCGAGCGATCGACGAGACCGCCGCAGAGCCGATCGTGATCGTGCCGGTCGCCCGGCTTGACCGACCCGCGCGCCAGGCGATCGCGTTCGCGAACTCGATCAGCCACGCACGCCACGGCGGTCCACATCACGAATGACCCTGCCACCGCCGCGGAGCTGAAGGAGCGATGGCACGACTGGGCAGGCAGCACCGAGCTGGTGATCGTCGAGTCGCCGTATCGGGCACTGATCGGTCCCCTGCTGGCGTACATGGATGCGCTGCAGCGCCAGGACCCGACCCGGCCGATCCTGGTCGTCCTGTCCGAGTTCGTCCCTCGCCACTGGTGGGAGCTCCTGCTCCATAACCAGACCGCGCTGCGGCTCAAGCTCCGCCTCTTCGGACGTCCCAACACGATCGTCGCCGACGTCCCGTATCACCTCCGCAAGGAAGGACCGCGCGAGCCGTAACCGCCTGCGAACTAGGAGCATCGCGCCGGCCCGCGGCCGGCCTCTCCTTCCACCAGCAGGAGGCACCTATGCGGACCCGCCCACTTGCCCCGATCACTCTCGCCGCGATCCTGGCCCTTCTTGCCGCAGTGGCGCTGGCTGGCGTCGCGATGGCGAAAGAGGTGACGCTCTCCACCACCCTGTCAGGTGGCGCGACCGAGACGCCGCCCGGCGACCCGGACGGTTCCGGAACGGCCAGCCTCACGATCGACCCCGACAGCGGGAAGGTCTGCTGGAATATCAGCGTCAGCAATATTGCCGATGCCACCCAGTCCCATATCCATGTCGGGGCGGCCGGCGTCTCGGGTGACGTCGTGGTCCCGCTCGACGTGGATGGCTTCTCCGGATCCACCCAGGGCTGCATCGAGGGCCAGGACAAGGCTCTGCTGGCGAAGATCATCGCCAACCCGGCTGGCTACTACGTGAACGTGCACACCGCTGACTACAAGCCTGGCGCAGTGCGCGGCCAGCTCGCTGTCGCTGCCCCGAACACCGCAATGACCCCACCGGCTCGCTCGCCGCTGGTGCCGCTGGGTGCGCTTCTCCTGCTCGCGGCGGCCCTCGCCGGCCTGCGTTTCGCTCGACCGATCCTCACCCGACGCTAGTCCTCGCGCCTGCGCACAGGGGCGGTCCCGCGGAGCGGGGCCGCCCCCTCCGGTTACAGTGTCAGCCGTTGCGACCGATAATGGTGTCGCCGCACCGGTGCCAGTGTCGGGAACGAAAGGTGAGACGGGATGACTCAGCGCACAGACGGAGCGACCATTCGCTTCGAAGCCACGCCGTCCACCATCGAAACATCGACTCTGTTGCGGTTGCCTGAAAAGGCAAGCAGGAAGCTGCCCTCGCGCGGCCAGGTCGCCGTTCACGGAACGATCAATGGCGTCGAGTTCCAGACGGTGCTCGAACCGGACGGAGGTTCCGGCCATTGGATGAGGCTCGCGGACACATTGCAACAGGCCGCTGACATCGGCGCGGGGGAACCCGCAACGGTGGACGTGGTGGTGACGAAGGATTGGCCAGAGCCGAGCGTGCCGCAGGATCTTGCGACAGCGCTCGCAGCTGCCCCGCAGAAGATCCAGCAGCTGTGGGACGACATCACCCCAATGGCCCGCTGGGAATGGGTGCGTTGGGTCAATGCCACCAAGAACCCTGACACGCGTCGGCGACGGGTCGATGTCAGCATCTCAAAGATGAAGAACGGGAAAAGCCGGCCCTGCTGTTTCAACCTCTCGGCATGCACCGACCCGAACCTGTCGAGAAGCGGCAGGCTCCTCGAGCCCGCGGAGTAGCCAGGGCTCCGCGCGGGGGCTTTCATCGTGGCTCGAGGCGGAAGTAGACGCCCACAGCCATGACATGGCGCCGCGACGCCCGATACAGGAGGTTGCCGGGAAACGGCTGCTGGCGCGCGGTCGCGCGGATCGCCGCGTCGCGCTCTGGCCCGGGCTCCAGGCGTGTGGCCGATACCAAGACCGAGATGCTGCTGGATGGGCGGATCACCGCCTCGCCGGCGGCCTGCAGGTTCCGCGTCCACGCTGCGGCACCATTGGGGTGCCCGACGTACCAGCGATCGTCGACGCGCAGCAGCCCAACGAGAACATCACGCGACCGACCGCTGCGACGTCCGGGGACTTCGAGCCGCGCGGTGATCCCCAGCGCGCCGATTCGCCACCAGACGCGAAGCCAGGGATCGATCAGCCGGAGGAATCCGTAGCTCAGCCGCCAGGCAAGTGCCCAGCCGGGCTGAGACTGCGGCGCGAGCGGTGGGGCATCGGTCACGCAGAACGGCACTGCCTGCAGCGAGGGATAGTTGTGGCGCGCCGGGCAGGATTTGAACCCGCGACCTGATGGTCCGAAGCCATCCGCTCTGTCCACTGAGCTACCGGCGCGCGTTTCACGCTCAAACAGAGCGGAATAGTGGACATCCTACCCCGCCATCGGGTGGACATCGACCCGCGAGAGGCGTCATGCCTCGGACGACGCTACCCGGGCAGTGAACCAATCTCGGTCTCGATGCGCCATACCATGCAGACGCGCCCCCTCCGTGGGTGCGATGAGGAGGCCGGGTGACCGACGAGGCTCTGGTAAAGGCGGCTGCTGCCGGCGATCGTGACGCCTTCGCCGCAATCGCGGCACCACGTCTCGATCGACTCTTCGCGACAGCCACGCTGATCCTTCGGGATCGAAGCCGGGCAGAGGATGCGGTGCAGGAGGCGCTCGTTCGAGCCTGGCGGGACCTACCGTCCCTGCGCGATCCGCATCGGCTCGACGCCTGGCTGCGCCGGCTGCTGGTGAACGCCTGCTACGACGAGTCGAGGCGGTGGCACCGACACGCATCCAACATCCGCCTGCTGCCCGACCACGACCGTCCGACGTCGGATTCGAGCGGCGAGCTCGCCGATCGCGACGCCCTTCAGCGAGGGTTGCGACAACTCTCGACCGATCATCGCGCCGTCATCGTTCATCACTACTACCTCGACCTTTCGCTCTCCGAGATCGCCGACGCGCTCGGCATCCCCGTCGGCACGGCCAAGTCACGGCTCCATCACGCGCGCCTTGCCCTGCGTGACGCGCTCGGGTCGGACCAGCGATCAGAAGGACACATCGCATGAATACCGACGACCGCTTCGACGACGAGCTCAGGGATCGCCTGCGCGCCGATGCGCCGCGCGAGGCCCCCAGCGGGCTGCTCGACGCAACCATGAGCCGCATCGCGGGCACCCAGCAGCGCCGTACCAGATGGTTCGGGGCTCCCGCAAGCAGGCTTCTCGCCGTCGCCGCGGTGGCGGTGCTCGCGGTGCTGGCGGGCATGCAGCTGGCTGGTCTGATTGTCCGGCAGGTTGGGGTCGGGCCCTCCCCGAGCGTCTTTGTCGTGCCGAGCGAGAGCCCTGAGCCCAGCCCGACGGTTGCGCCAAGTGCCTCGCCGACTCCGCCCTCACCGACGCCATCGGCTTCGTCTGCGCCGGCGACCGCATCGGCGTGGACCGCCACCGGGAGCATGATCGAGCCCCGCGACGGTCATTCAGCCACGCTGCTCGGCAGTGGCAGGGTGCTGGTGGCGGGCGGCGGCGGCTTCAGCGCTACGCTCGCCACGGCAGAGCTGTACGACCCGGGCAGTGGGTCGTGGACCGCCACCGGGAGCATGAGCACCGGGCGCATCCTCCACACGGCGACGCTCTTGCCGGATGGCAAGGTGCTCGTAGCCGGTGGCGCCGACGGCTTCAGCGAAACCAGCGTCAACGCGCTGGCCTCTTCCGAGCTGTACGATCCCAGCACCGGGTCCTGGACCGCCACCGGGAACATGACGCAGGCCCGGGCCCGTCACACGGCCACGCTGCTGCCCGATGGCAAGGTGCTGGTCGTGGGCGGCAGCGGCAGCGGTAGCGGCACCGACTCGATCGCCTCTGCCGAGCTGTACGACCCCAGCAGCGGGTCCTGGACCGCCACCGGGAGCATGAACGTGGCCCGGACCTACCATACCGCCACGCTGCTGCCGGATGGCAAAGTGCTGGTGGCAGGCGGTAGCGGCAGCACCGGCCCCCAACTCGCCTCGGCCGAGCTGTACGACCCAAGCAGAGGGTCCTGGACCGCCACGGGGAACCTGAACGGAGAACGCAGTGGACACGCGGCCACATTGCTGCCCGACGGCAGGGCCCTGGTTGTGGGCGGCACCAGCAGCCGCGGCGTGCTGGCCTCCGCCGAGCTATACGACCCCAGCAGCGGGACCTGGACTGTCACCGCGAACCTGATCGAGGCGCGCGGCTACCACAGCGCCACGCTGCTGCCCGGTGGCAAAGTGCTGGTGGCAGGCGGCGGCGGCACCGGCCAACTGGCCTCCGCCGAGCTGTACGACCCGGGCAGCGGGACCTGGACCGCCACCGATGAACATGAACGAGGCCCGGACCTACCATACCGCCACGCTCCTGCCCGATGGCAAGGTACTGGTGGCAGGCGGCGGCGCCAGCACCGGCCCCCAACTGGCCTCTGCCGAGCTGTACGACCCTGGTAGCGGGGACTGATCGGCCGCTTCCGGCCAAGCACCGACCTCGGGAACCCTAGCGAGTGCGCAATCCATCTTCTCCGACGGCCGTTCGTGACGAAGGCGAAGGGCTTTTAGACAGCGGATGACTCGGGCTGGTTCGGTCGGCGAGCCACGCTCGAGGAATTCGTCCTGGCCCGCAATCGAGAACACGGGCGATTAGCCTGTTGCGGACGCGAGACGCGCTAGCCTGTCGGCATGCCGATGCCGGGCCGAACCACCTGCCGATGGTCCGATGCTTCCGCCGGCGCTGCAGGCCCTCGACGCCGCGGTCCGCGGCATCAGCGGCGTCGCTCGACGTTGAGCAAGTCCTCCAGCTGATCGTCGATCGCGTCCGCGAGCTGGTCGCCGCGCAGTACGCGGCCCTCGGGATCGTCGACGACGACGGCCGGATCACCCAGTTCATCACGAGCGGGATCACCGTCGAGGAGCGCGAGCTATCGGCGAGCTTCCCCGCGGCCGCGGCCTCCTCGGCCTGATCATCCGCGAGAACCGCTCGTACCGGATCCCGACCATCGCGGCGCATCCCGAGAGCTACGGCTTTCCCGCCGAACCATCCGCCGATGACGTCGTTCCTGGGGGTTCCGGTCACGGTTCAAGGCGAAGTCGTCGGGCGGCCTGTACCTGACCAACAAGCAGGATGCCGCCGGAGTTCAGCGCGGACGATCAGGCCCTGCTTGAGACGTTTGCCCTGCATGCCGGGATCGCCATCGAGAACGCCCGCCTCCACGAGCAGGCTGCAACGCCTGGCGGTCGTGGATGAGCGAGAACGCATCAGCCGCGAGCTGCACGACAGCGTCATCCAGATGATCTACGCCGTGACCCTCTCCCTCGACGACGTTCCCGAGCTGGTCGGCGAGGCGCCAGCCGAGGCGCGCGAGCGAGTCGACGACGCGATCGACGCCCTGCACGGGGTGATCCGCGACATCCGCAACTTCATCTTCGGACTGCGCCCACTGCTGCTGGATTCGGGCAGCCTGCTCGAGGGGCTGCGCGCGCTCGCAGATGAGCTGCGCCGCAACACGACGACCGAGATCGAGGTCGTCGGCGCCGAACCAAGCGACCTGGGCCTGGACGTGGTCGCCGAGCTGCTGGCCATCGCGCGCGAGGCGCTCGCCAATATCGCGCGCCATTCGGGCGCCGCACACGCCTCGCATCGAGCTCGACGAGTCGGACCAGGCCGTGCGACTCGAGATTGCGGATGATGGGCGCGGCCTAACGCAAGAACGTCGACATGGTCGGCGGCCACCATGGTCTCGCCAACCTGCGTGCGCGCGCCGAGGCGCTGGGCGGCACCTTCGAGATCGACAGCGGGGCGGCGGTCGGGACCCGTATCATCGTGGCGATTCCGCGCATCTTGCAGCGGCGAGGATCCACTCATGACACCTGACCAGCCAGAGCGACGACTGCGGCTGCTCGTCGTCGACGATCACGAGGTTGTCCGCCAGGGCCTCGTCTCGCTGCTGGACCGCCGGTCCGGGTTCGAGGTTGTCGCTCAGGCAGGAACCGTCGCCGAGTCGATTGCCCTCGCGGCCCGCCACGAGCCGGACGTGGTGATCATGGATGTGCGGCTGCCTGACGGCTCAGGAATCGAGGCCTGCCGCGAGATCCGCGCCAGCCGCCCGGAGACGCGGGTCATCATGCTCACCAGCTATCCCGACGAGGAGGCTGTGCTGTCCGCCATCATCGCCGGTGCCAGCGGATACCTCCTCAAGCAGATTCGTGGCCGCGATCTCGTCACCGCGCTGGAAGCGGTCGGGCGGGGCGAGTCGCTGCTTGACTCGGCCGTCACCGAGAAGGTGCTCGAGCGCGTCAGGCGCGTGGCGAGCGGGTCCGCGACCGACGAGCTCGCCGAGCTGACCGCGCAGGAGCGAAAGATCCTCCTGCTCGTGGCGGAGGGAAAGACCAACAAGGAGATCGCCGGCGACGTGTTCCTGTCGGACAAGACAGTCAAGAACTACGTCAGCAGCATCCTCTCCAAGCTGAACCTTCAGCGCCGGACCCAGGCCGCTGCCTTCGTCGCGAAGCGGCATCTCGGTCGGCCGGACGACGACTAGCCGGCGACGCCGATCCGCGCAGCGCGATCGAGCTCGCCCAGCAGCCACCGCGCTGTCCCCTTCGCGGCGAGATGCAACAGTGCCTGGTCGGCGATACGACCGATCACGCCGCCTGGCGGGGCATACCACCCGGAGAGCGTGAGCTCCGCGCCGCGGGCCACGATCGTCCCCGAGAAGACCGGGAAGAGGGGCGCGAGGGTGGATGCACGCCAGCTGACTTCGATCTGCCAGCCAGCATCGAGGAGTTGGGCAGGGCCGAGGTCGACGTATGCCGCCTTGCCAAATGTCACGAGGGACGGCCGATCGCTGACCCGTAGCCGCAGGTCGGCCTGATGGCGCCGCATGCCCTTGGGCGCGGGCTCGCATTCCGGACCGAGCCATGTGCTCGCAGCTCCGATGGCCCAGGCGAGGCCGGCGGGGTCACTTGCGGCGCGTCGTCGCACGACAAGGCGGCTTGGAAGCGCCTCCCCGGCGACAACGCCCCCATGCACAAGGCTTTGATTCATGCGTTCACCATCGATGACGATTGTCGAGCTCCCACGAGCGTATGCGTCCAACGACCGACGAGCGCAGTGCCGAATGGCACGCAGTTCGCGAGCCACGCGGCCTCAGAGCGGTCGGCGCAACCCCCAACGGCCCTAGGAAAGGGTCCGTACGGCACATGGTCGGAGGCGGCCCCGCCACGTAGGCTGACGCCAGAACACCGGAGCGCCAATCAACAAAGGAGACCGCCGATGCATGCAACCACCGCCAGCTTCACGTCCGATGAGGTCGCTGCCCTGGCCAAGCGCATGGGCGCGGCCGGAACAGTCGATCTCGGGCAGCTGCGCATGGGAATGGAAGT
Source organism: uncultured Chloroflexia bacterium (assembly GCA_963799675.1). Classification (GTDB taxonomy): domain Bacteria; phylum Chloroflexota; class Limnocylindria; order QHBO01; family QHBO01; genus JALYSK01. The sequence goes on along the minus strand of CAWCXQ010000003.1, from coordinate 209,209 downwards.
CGAGCTCGAGCACGGCCGAACGCATGCGCTCACGAACATCACCGATGACGACGCGCTGCTCACGGCCAAGATCGCGCTCGCGCATCTGCGCGAGCTCCCGGATTACTACACCCGGCTGGCGCGCATGGAGGCGGGTGGCATGGACCGTGAGCTCCGGGTTCGCGACCTGATGACCCTCGAACCGGTGACCGTCCGCGGCGGCGCGCCGCTGGTCGTGGCCGACATGCTCATGCGCCAATTCGGCGTCAGCGGCTTGCCGGTGATCGATGGCCAGGGGGAATTGATCGGCGTCCTCAGCCGCACAGACCTTATGGCGCTCGCGGGCGACCCTCAGGTCGATGCCTGGCAGGGCAGGTCGGTCGCCGCCACGATGTCCGCGCCGAGCCTCACGGTGGAAGCCGACGCCCCGCTCGTGGAGGCCGCCGCACGGATGGAGGAGCATCGCGTCCATCGGCTGGTGGTCGTCGAGCCCGAGGGCGGGCGACCGATCGGCATCCTTTCGACGACTGACATCGTGCGCGCCGTTGCCTCCATGGACGGCTCGCGATCGTGAACATGCCGCGATCTCTGGTCGTGTTCCTGGCCGCCTGCGGGGGCGGAGCGCTCTTTGCGCTGCCGTTGGTGCTCGGCGCCCTCGCGCTCGGCGCCGGCTCACCTGTTCCGTCGGCAAGCGTGCCGGCCAGCGCCTCCGGCGGTCCGGCACCGAGCAGCGACGAGCCGCTCGGCACGCTGAGCATTCATGCGTTCGACCTGGGCTTCAAGCCTGCCATGCTCGAAGTCAAGCAGCCGGGCAGATACACGCTCACCTTCGTCAACGACGGCGCGATCCCGCACGACATCACGTTCGACGACGGGACGGTCATCAAGGCCGATCCGCGCGCGACCGGCACCGGCGAGGTGCTGATCCCGGCCGGCGGCCTGGGCTTCATCTGCAGCGTCCCTGGCCACGCGGCGGCCGGCATGACCGGCCACGTGATGGTCACTGGCGGAGCGGCGGCGAGTGGCGTTCCCGCGGCGAGTGGCGCTCCCGCGCCGAGTGCCGCCGCGGCCGCGACGGTGGAGCCGAACCCGTCGGCCCCCCCGTACGCGCTGCGCGATCCCGCCGCCCCGCGGTTGGCGTCGGGAACCGTACACGACATCGAGCTGGTCATGAGCGAGCGGCTGATGACCGTCGCGCCCGGCTATCAGCAGATGGTCTGGACCTTCGGTGACCAGGTGCCCGGCCCCACCATGCGCGTCAAGGTCGGTGACACGGTGCGGATCACCCTCAAGAACCCCGCGACGAATGCGATGTCGCACTCGATCGATTTCCACGCCAGCATGGTTGCCTGGAATGACGAGATGCGGTCGATCAAACCGGGCGAGGAGCTGGTCTACGAGTTCGACGCCAAGTACGCCGGCGTGTTCATGTACCACTGCGGCACCGCGCCAACGCTGCACCACATCGCCAACGGTATGTACGGGATGATCATCGTTGAGCCGAAGGAGGGCCTCCCGAAGGTCGACAAGGAATTCGCCTTCGTCCAGAGCGAGTGGTACCTGGGTGCCCAGGGCCAGGTCACCGATCTGACGAAAGCCTCAGCTGGCGCACCGTCACCCGACTTCGTGGTCTTCAATGGAATCGCCAACCAGTACAAGGACAAGCCGATCCACGTAGACGTCGGCAAGACCGTGCGCGTGTTCGTCCTCAACGCGGGACCCAACGTCGACTCGTCGTTCCACGTCGTCGGCACGATCTTCCACGACGTGATCAAGGAAGGGATCCACCTCAGTGAGGGGAACGCCGGCAACTGGGGAGTCCAGGCGGTCGACCTGTCGCCGGCGCAGGGCGCCATCATCGAGATGCGCTTTGCCGAGGACGGCCTCTATCCGATTGTGACCCACGCTTTCAACTTCGCGAGCAAGGGAGCACTGGGGCTCTTCTCCGCCGGTACGGGAGGCCCGACCGCCGCGGGGAGCCACTAAGCAGCAAACTGCTGGGTGTGAATACCATGTCGCGCGTGGATCACGATCAACGGCCCATCGAGCTCATCCTGCTGCGTCAGCTCGCCAGCTATCTCGACATGCCAATCTTCGTCGTAGATGCCGAGGGTCAGCTCGTGTACTACAACGAGCCAGCTGAGCCGCTGCTTGGCGTGCGCTTCGACGAAGTTGGGACGATGGAGATGTCCGACTGGTTGGCTGCCTTCCGGCCAGCCGATCAGTCGGGAGTCATCCTCCCGGAGAATGAGGTTCCCCTCGTGGTTGCCTTGCGCGAGCGACGTCCTGTGCACGGCAACCTCTCGATCTCCGGCCTCGATGGCCTGCGGCGGCAGATCGGCTCGACTGCGCTCCCACTCAGCGGTCAGGACGGAACCTTCATCGGAGCGCTGGCCATCTTCTGGTCCGAGCCCCCGGTATGAGAGTGACCTTCTGGGGAGTTCGGGGCTCGCTGGCAAGCCCCGGACCGGAGACCGTTCGCTACGGAGGCAATACCGCTTGCGTCGAGGTGCGCGGCACCTCTGACGCAGTGATCATTCTCGACGCAGGTACCGGCATTCGGCGACTGGGTGAAGCACTTGCCGACGCGCGGAAAATCTACCTGTTCCTCACGCATCTCCATCTCGATCATCTCCAGGGCCTCGGCTTCTTCGCGCCCCTCTTTCGCCCAGAGGTGGAGGTCGACATCTGGGGTCCATCTTCGCTTCGGGTCGACCTCGCCACCCGCCTGAACCGATACCTCTCGCCACCCCTCTTCCCCGTGCGGCTCAAGGACCTCTCGTCGCGCGTCACATTGCACGCGGCGACCGCAACGCCCACTCTCGTGGGCGGCGTCGAGATTGTCGCCGAGCGAATCATCCATCCGGGCCTGACCGTCGGCTACCGGCTCGCCGAAGGCCCGCGGGCCATCGCGTACCTACCAGATCATGAGCCTGCGCTCGGGGCTCGCCGTTTCCCCGAGGCCCCGGAATGGACCTCGGGGTATGCACTTGCGAATGGGGTGGATCTGCTGATCCACGATGCACAGTATCGGGCCGACGAGCGGGCGGGGCGGATCGGCTGGGGCCATAGCTCCGTTGATGAAGCCGTCCGCTTCGCCAAACAAGCCGGGGCGGCGGCGCTGGCGCCTTTCCACCACGATCCAACGCACAGTGACGCTGACCTCGACGCCCTCTTCCGCTCGGTCCGCGGCGGCGGCGTGGAGCTCGTCCCGGGAGTGGAAGGCTTGAGCCTCCAGATTTGAACGCCCGCCTCCTAGCAGGCTGGTTACGGCGCGATCACCCTCGTAACGGCAACTCGATGACCAGCTCCGTCCAGGAGTTGGGCGATTGTGGGTGAGGCATGGCGGCAGCTTCCGCCAGATCGGTCGAGCAACTGCGCTCGCGGCCGCGGTCATCACCGGCTGTCTCGAGGAAGCGGCATGCCAGGCATTCCGTCCAATGGGAAAGGGTTCCGATTGGACATGCGACGACCCGAGCGACGACCGGGCGCTCGCTCGCCTTGCAGGCAACCCATTCGGGGACGCTCGCGGTCTCGGTCTCCCAGGCTGCTACCACGCGAAATCGAACTCCAGCTGTGGATCGTCCCCGGCGCAGATCACGTCGCCGACGCCGTCATTCCGCAGGGTCGCACCCTCCAGCCGCACGAGATAGACGCACTCGCGGCATCGGTCGAGGGGGACCCTGCCGAGCCGCCGACAGGTCACAACATCGAGCCATATCGGCTGCCGGCTTGTACCCATCTGCAGAGACCCTGATGTCGTCATGAGGCGATGGTGGGCTCTATCTGGTCGTCGCGGAAGTGCCTATCGGACCGCCCAAGGGGGTCGTCTGGCCCGTGGGAATGGCCGATTTCCACCAACCAGAGTTGGGATCCCGTCGTCCAACGAGAGCGGAGCGGCCCCTGAAGACGTGCCGCTTGGCCCGTCACGGGGAGGGCGTCGCGCACCTAGGCTCCCCTTAATCCGTGGGCATCCCCCGCGGCTCACTTGAGAATAGGAGACACCATGAAGCGCCCCCTTACGGCTATCGCCGGCCTCGTTGGAGTACTGTCCTGGCGACCGCCTGCACTGCAGCGTCGTCGCCGTCAGCCTCCACGGCATCAGCGTCGGCGACCGCAATCTCGGCCACGCTGAAGGAGTACTCGATCAAGCTCAGTGCCGCAACGGCCACTCCGGGGGCGGTAACCTTCACAGTCACCAACTCCGGGACCATGGTCCACGAGTTCGTGGTGCTGAAGACCGATATCAAGGCGGCGGATCTTCCACTCACAAACGGGGCCGTGACCGAGGACGACTACACCTCGATGGGCGAGGTGGCGGATCTGGCGGCGGGCGCATCGGGGACCCTGACGGCCACCCTGACGGCGGGGCACTACGCGATCATCTGCAACCTGCCAGGGCACGTGAGCCAGGGAATGGTGGCCGATCTGACCGTGGAGTAGGCGCGAGGAATAGGCTCCCCGCGCCCGCCAAGGCGAAGCGCGGGGTTTCCTCTGCGCGCTCACCTCGATAGCCGTCCCGAAGCCACGCGATGTGTGACCGATGCTCTGCCTCGTGCTGGAGGAGATGGTGGAGCACCCAATCGGGCGCCGCGTCGTAGGAGTCGAGCCTGCGCACGCGATGGAAGTCGTCGTTCGACATGCGGGCGGAGACGCTCGAGCAGGTACTGCCGAACGGCGCCGAGGCGCTGGAGATGGCTGGCCATCGGCACGCCGTCCACCTGGATCAGGCGGCCGCTGCCATCGCGATCGCTGAACGGCAGCAGCGCCTGGAGCCAGTCCGGCCCCGGCTCGCCCTCGAAGATGTCGTCGAGGAGCCAGCTCGTCTCGATCAGGGCGATGTGGTAGAGCAGCGTCCCGATGCTGTTCAGGAGCGGATCAGGGCGGGCGTCGAGCATCTCGGGGGTGACGCTCGACAGCTCCTGGATCGTGTCACGCCGCGCATCCTCGAGGGCAGCCAGCCAGCGACCGACTTCCGGATCATCGGCCAGTGGCTCGAGGACGAGGAGCTTCCGCTCATCGGTCATCCCCGCATGCTAGCGGGCGGAGGTCAGCGTGGGCTGAGCGCGTCCGGATCGGCCTCGGGAGCGTCGAGGTGGTAGGGCACGTCGGCGACGATCGTATTGCGACGCGCAAAGAGCCGCAGCTTGAGCCGGAGCGCGGTCTGGTTGTGCAGCAGGTTCTCCCACCAGTGGCGGGGCACGAATTCGGAGAGGACGACGAGGATCGGCCGTGACGGATCCTGGCGCTGGAGCACGTTCATGTACGCCAGCAACGGACCGATGAGGGCGCGGTACGGCGACTCGATGACGACCAGCTCGGCGCCGCCCGCCCAGTCGACCCATTGGTGCCGGATCCCCTCGGCGGTGGCCGCGTCATTCGTCACGTGCACCGCCGTGGCCTCGTCGGAGATGGAGTTCGCAAAGGCGAGCGCCTGACGGGCCGGCTCGTCCAGACGGGCGATCGGCACGATGACGATGGGCGCACGCGCCGCCCGGCGGTCGCGAGGCACGCGCGCGACCGCAAGCGCCTGGTCGACCGAGCGGTAATGGCCGCGGATCGCGGTCATCAGCAGCACGAGCAGTGGGATGGCGATGACCACCATCCAGGCGCCAGACAGGAACTTGCTCTCGATGACGATGAGCGCGATGACGCCGGTCGTCAGCGCGCCCAGGCCGTTGATCACCATCCCCCGGCGCCAGCCGGGCTCGCGGCGCCGGTACCAGCGCACCACCATGCTGGTCTGCGAGAGGGTGAAGGCCAGGAAGACGCCCAGGGTGTAGAGCGGGATCAGCGCGGTCACGCTCGCGCCGAAGACGACCAGCAGCAGGATGGCCAGGCCGGAGAGGGCGATGATGCCGGTCGTGAACGCCAGCCGCTCACCCCGGAACGCGAACTGGCGCGGCATGAAGCTGTCGCGCGCCAGGAATGAGCTGAGCCGTGGGAAGTCGGCGAACGCGGTGTTGGCCGCGAGGGCGAGCACGAGCATGGTCGCGGCCTGGATGATGACGAAGAACGCCCCGTCGCCGACGACGACGCGGGCGATCTGGCTGAGGACGGTCTGCCCCTCGCTCGGGATCCGGGACGATCCCGATCGAGCTCGCGAGATAGCTGATTCCCAGGAAGAGGACGGCGAAGATGGCAGCCGCCCAGACCAGCGTGATGCGCGCGTTTCGCCACTCCGGCGGCTTGAAGGCGGGGACGCCGTCTGAGATCGCCTCGACCCCGGTCAGGGCCGCCGCGCCGGAGCTGAACGCCCGCAGGATGAGCAGGATGCCCAGCGCCTGGCCGCCGCCGGCCGCTCGTAGCCAATCCGCGGGAGGCGCATACGGCGCCAGGCTGCCGGTTGCCCGCTGCACGAGCCCGAACGCGACCATGCCGAGGATCGACACGATGTACAGGTAGGTGGGCGCCATGAAGATCGTCCCCGACTCGCGGACCCCGCGCAGGTTGCCCAGCATGAGCAGGATGACGATGCCGACCGCGAGCAGCACTCGCTCGTCGAGCAGGCCAGGAATGACCGAGGTGATCGCCGCCACCGCCGCCGATACGGAGACGGCGACCGTGAGGGTGTAGTCGATCAGGAGCGCGGCTGCCGCCACCAACCCGGCGCGGTAGCCGAGGTTGTCGCTCGACACCAGGTAGCTGCTCGCGCCTCGGGGATAGGCGCGAATCGTCTGCCAGTACGAGAGCGCCACGATTGCCAGCACCACCGCGATGGTGATCGTGAGCGGCATCGTGAACGTGATGGCACCGATCCCGGCCAGCACCAGGATCCGCATCATCTCTTCGGTCGCGTAGGCCGATGAGCTGATGTTGTCGCTGCTGAAGATCGCCAGCGCCTTCAGCTTGGTGAGGCGCTCGTGCTCCTCCCGCAGGCTGCTGATCGGCTGGCCGATGAGAATCGTGCGGAGCCGACGGATCGTCCGGGTCCAGCCCGGGCGATCGAGGACCGTGCGCTCGGTGGCGATGAGATCGCCCTCGGTCCCGCGTTCAAAGACATCCTCGAAGGGACGCACGATCCGGACGTAGGCGTCGCCCGGGCGTCGGCCGCGCCGCTTCTCGCGTACCTCGAGAAACGGATCGACGCGCGGGCTCCGATCATCGGCGAGCGGTGTTCGATCTGACATGGGCGACGGTGCGGTCTACTGCGGCCCGCGCAGGGCGAGGCGGGATCAGCCATCGGCACTCGCGGGCGACATCACGATCAGGTCGCATACGACCCCGGCGGTCGACCAGACCGGCTCGACGGTCACTCCAGCGGCGCGCGCGAGCAACCGCGCTGCCGGCAGCAGCTGGGCACCGACGACCCCATGCAGCGTGACGCGTCTGGCAGAGCCGCTCGCCACCATCTCGATGGCGGCTCGAAGCGGATTGATCGCGTCATCAATCCGCGGCAGCTCACCATGGTCGGGTTCCATATCCCAAGCGTGCTCGGGAGGGCCAAGAGGCTGACGGTCGCGAGCGGCCCGCGCACGCTCAAGAACCGCTCAAGATTCCAGCGCGTTGAGCTCCTCGGTGTCGCGCACGCGGTATCCGACCCCCGGCTCGGCGACGATCAGGCCGGCAAGCTCTCCCCGCGGGTCGGCGGCGGCGAGCTTGCGGCGAATGCCCGCGACGTGGACGTGCAGGTAATGGCTCTCGCCGGCGTAGTCGTTTCCCCACACCGCGCGCAGCAGGCGACCGCCGCTGACCACCCGGCCGGCGTTGCCCAGCAGAGCCTTCAACAGCTCGTACTCGCGCGGGGTCATGTGCAGCTCCTGGTCCGCCACCGTCACGCGCCGACGGAGCGGGTCGAGCTCGAGCGGGCCGATCCGCACCCGCCCATCGGCCGCGGCGGCAGGGGCGAGCGCCCGACGGAGCGCCGCTCGAACGCGGGCCTGCAGCTCGGCCATGCCGAACGGCTTGGTCAGGTAGTCGTCCGCGCCCGCGTCGAGCGCCGCGACCTTGTCGCGCTCCTGGTCGCGTGCCGACAGCACGATGATCGGCGTGGCGCCATCGCGCCGCATGCGACGCGTGACGCCCAGGCCGTCGATTCCCGGAAGGCCGAGATCGAGCAGCACCAAGTCGGGCCGCGCCTGCTCCCACAGGTGAAGGGCCGCTTCCCCATCCGCGGCCTCGCGCACGATGTAGCCGTGCGCGGTCAGATTGGCCGCCACTGCTCGGCGGGTCGCGTCGTCGTCTTCGACGAGGAGGAGCTGGGCGGACACGTCAGGGCTCATGCGCCGGCCGCCCGAGGCTGGCTGCGGGCGGGCCCCGCAGGCAGGGAGATCGTCACCGCGAGCCCTCCGAGATCGCTCCGAGCGGCGCGGATGGTCCCGCCCATGGCGGCGACCAGCCCACGCGCCACGGCCAATCCGAGGCCGAACCCATGGCGGGCGCCCTCCCGCGGCTGCGGCACGCGGTAGAACCGATCGAACAGGTGCGGCAACGCCTCGTCCGGGACGCCGGGGCCACCGTCTTCGATGACCAGGTCGACCGCGGACCGGTCGGACGACGGCGCCGCGCGGACGCGGATCGGCGCCGCGGGCGGAGCGTACTTGACGGCATTCTCGAGGAGGTTGGAGACGACCTGGTCGAGGAACGTGGGGTCGATATTCACGCTGGCGAGCTCGGGTGGGATCTCGATCGCAAGCGCATGCCCCACGAGACGGGATCGCAGACGATCGATCGTCGACTCGATCAGCTCGGAGAGCGGCACGACGCTGATCTCGGCGACCAGCGCCCCCGCCTGGATGCGGCTCATGTCGAGGAGGTTTCCGACGAGCTGGTTCAGTCGCTCAGCTTCGTCATCGATCGCCCGTGCGGCGACGCGGCGATCCTCCGCCGAGAGCTCGATCTCAGGGTCTGCCAGGCTGCCGGCGGCGGCCCGGATGGTGGCGAGCGGGGTGCGGAGGTCGTGCGAGACCGAGTCCAACAGGGCGCTCTTCAGCTCGTCGCTGCGCCTCGTGATCTCGAGCTCCGCCGTCTGGGCCGCCAGCCGCTCACGACGGAGCGCCTGGCCCACCTGGTCGGCGGTGACCGCCAGGAGCCGGGTCTCCTCGATCTCCGGAGCGGCGGCGGCCCCGGATCGCTGAATCCAGAGCGAGCCGAGCGTCTCGTCGCCGGCGCGGATCTCGACGCGATAGACCGATCGCGGGGCACGGGCACCAAGCGCGGCGGGGTGGATGCGCGCCCATGCCGCGGCTCCCTCCTCCTGGTCGCGTCGCAGCACGGAATGCGTCCCCGGCAGGCGGCGGTGGATCGGCACCCCCGCTATCCGCGACGACGCGCTCGCGGGCGGCCATCGGGCCGACGCCGATCCAGACGCGCTCGACGCTCGCCTCCTCGCGGAGGCGTTCCACCGCGTATTGCATCGCGTCGGTCAGGCGCTCGGCGGTCGCAACTTCGCGACTGATCCCGAACAGGGCGCGCGCCTCGCGCTCGCGCCGTACGGCCTCGTGCTCGCGATCGCGCTGCTGGCCTGCCAGCCGGCCGATGACCACGCCCACGAAGAGCAGCAGGACGAGGGTGACCACCTCCTCCGGACGGCGCACCGCCAGGCTGTAGCGAGGATCGACGAAGAGGAAGTTGTACGCGAAGAACGCGGCGAGGGCGGTGCCGATGGCGGCGATCGTCCCGCGACCAATCGCCACCGCGGCAACCGCGAGCAGGTAGACCGACGAGGCATTCCGGATCGCGAAAGCGACCTCGAGCAGGTAAATGAGCACGGTCGCCGCTCCGACGGCGAGCAGGGCGACGGCGAGGCTGACTCGCAGTCCCTCACGATTCGCGTCGATCGATCGATGCATGAGGGCGCCGGAGCGCGGATCAGGCCGGGCGGCGGAGGCGCGCCTGCTCCTCGAGCAGGCTGCGCAGCTGCGGGCGGGCCACGTCCTCCGCCGATCGGCATTTCACGTGGCGGATGCGCTTTCCCGTGCCCTCCACGATCCCGCTCGGATCGGGCAGGTCGGCGCCATCCGCGAGCTGCACGTTCACGTGCGCCGCGTGCGGAACCAGGCCCACAGCCAGTCCTCGCATCCGGACGCCGCCCGGCGGACCGAAGCCGAACGCCACGAGGTGATCCGGCAGGTCGAGCTGCTCGGTTGCGTCGGGCATCACTTCGCGGACGAGGCGCAGCAGCGCCTCGAAGATCTCGCGCACCGCCGGTGCCGATCGCTCGAAGAGCGGATCCATTCCCTCACGCTACCAGAGCGCGAGGCCGGTCTCCTCATCGTGCTGGCGAACGAGGGAGACGTCGGCCATCTCCCGGATCGTGACTTCGGCGACGAAGACCTCGATCCCGCGCAGCAGGTGTCCGCCGACCGTGGCCCCACCCGCATCGGCGAACGTGGCGTGCGCGTGGAGGAACACCTTGTTGTCACGCATGGAGATGTTGCCCACCAGGCCGGTCATCTCGTGATGCGACTCGCTGCCCATCTCCAGGTACCGATGCTCGACGTGCTCGTAGTACGCGTATCGGGCACGGCGGACCGCACCGATCGCCGTGACCGAGGCAGCCAGCACCGACTGCTCCGCGCAGTAGCGCTCGATCTCCTCCACCAGGTCGCTGCCGGTCGCCAGGCGACCGACGAAGAGCCGTCCGGCCTTCGCCTCCCAGAATCGTGTTGGCACAGGTGCCTCCTGCTGAACCGATATCGCCTATTCGAAGTGCTTGAGGTTGCGCACGATCGGCAGGCCACCGGCCACGCGAGCGGGATACAGGCCGGCGAGCGCCGCGACGCCGGTGCCCACCAGGATCACGATCGCGAGCAACGCCCAGGGCACTGCCAGCCCGTCGACGCCGCCGGCCGCGGCGCCCAGCATGGCCCATCCGACCGCCAGCCCGGCCACGATCGCGGCGACACCGCCGACGGCGCCCATGATTGCCGCCTCCGTCACCACCATGGCCTGCACCTGGCCGACCGTCATGCCGTGCGAGCGCAGGATCGCGATCTCGCGAACACGCTCGCTGACACCCACGCTCAGGGTGTTCACGATTCCGAGGGCGGCCACCACGACCGCGATCAGGGCGAGCGCGTCGAAGAGCCCGATCAGCCCGTCGAGCGAGCGGCTGAGCTCGCTCGCCAGCTCGTGCGCGGTGAGGGCCTCGCCCGCGAGCGAAACGGCCGTCTCCCGGACAGCCGTATCAAAGGCAGCGGGCGAGATGCCCGGCTTCGGCACCATGGCCCAGAGCGAGCTCGCGGTCTCGCCGAACTGGTCCCGCGCATCGGCGAGGCTCATCAGCAGCGAACCGTCCGGGGTGCGGCCCGGCAGCGTGTACGCCAGGATTCCGGCCACCTTGAAGGTGAGGGGGTTCGCTGCCGGCAGGCCGATGCGCATGGTGTCCCCCACCTGGAATCCACCACGCCGGGCAAGGGCGTCGGGGATGAGCACCGCGCCACCGTCGCGGAGCGCCTGAAACGCAGTCGCCCGGTTCGCGGCGCCGAGCAGAAGGGCACCGCTGTCCTGGAACACGGTCGGGTCGATGCCGGCCACGCTGACCTGCTCCCGGCGTGTCCCGCTGGCGATGACCGCCGGGAACTCGACGATCGGGCTCGCGGCCTGTAGGCCGTTGGTCGCCTCGAACGTGGGGCGCAGCTGCTCCGCGTCGACCGCGATGCCCAGTCGAATCGCGTGACCGCCGGGGAGCACCGACCCGACCCAGCGATCGGCGGTCGCCCGGGTGCTCTCGGCGACGGCGCCGATGGCGACCACCGACGCGAGACCGATCATGAGCGCACCGATCGTCAGGCCGGTGCGCACCCGGTCGCGCGACAGATTCGTGCGACCGAGCAGGCCCTCCGCTCCGAAGAACCACTCGAAGGGCGTCCCGACGATCCGGCCGAGTGGCTCGAGAACGAGGGCAGCAGCCACCGCTCCGCCCACGAGCAGGGCGAGCGAGAGGATGAGCGGAATGACCGGCGCGGAGCCCCGATTGAGCGGGTAGAGGATGAGGCCCGCCACCACGACCACGAGCTCGAGAACGACGAGCCACCGCAGCTGGCCGGCAAGCGCTCCACCGGTCCGCCGCGAAGGACGCAGCGCCTCCAGCGGGGCGAGGCTTGCCGCGCGCACCGCCGGCACGGCGGCACCGACGAGCGTCACCACGAGGCCGAGACCGAAGGCGAGCAGCAGCGCGCCGAAATCGAGCGGCAGGCCCCCGACCAGCACCGCCCGGGTGCTCCCCAGGAACCCGATCATCGCGGCTGCCAGGCCGATCCCGACGAGCAGGCCAATCGCTGCGCCCGCCAGGCCGATGGCCGCTCCCTGGCGCAGGAAGAGCCCCAGGACCTGGCGCGAGGTCGTGCCGGCGGCGCGCAGCAGGCCGATCTCGCGCGTGCGCTCCGACACGGTCATGGCAAGCGTGTTCCCGACCAGGAAGGCTCCGACCACCAGGGCGACGAGGCCGAAGAGGAAGGAGATCCCCGCGAAGCTCGCCTGCGCGCGGCCGAGCTGAGCGGCCGCATCCGCCTTCGTCTCGACCACGAACGGCTCATCCATGGCCCGATCGAGCGCGGCCTCGACGTTCGCTGCGCGCGCGGAGCCGATGTCGAGATCGACGTAGGTCACGGGCGCCGGCACCGGGAACGAGCTATCGAGCGTCTGGCGTGAGACGAGCGCCACCGCCGCCTGGTTGAGGGACCCGAAGCCCGTTTGGCTGATCAGCCCCACGATCCGCAACGGTGCGGAGGACGGCACGCGGCCCGACAGGAGCAACTGGTCGCCCAGCCCGAGGCCGTGATCGGCGGCCCAGCGTCGCGGGACCACCGCATCGGTCGGGCTGTCCGGGGAGAGGAAGACGCCTTCCTCGATATTGGTGTCCCGAATCTTGCTCTCCGCGGCGGGCTCGAGGCCGATCACCAGCAGGTTGAAGACCTGCTCGCGGGGACCGGCTGCGGTCGACACCAGCAGGCGCCGTTCGCTGACCGGTGCGGCGGCGACCACACCTGGCAATGCGCGGATGGTCTCCACCGTGCGTGGTGTGAAGCCTTCGTCCCGGAATGCTCGGACCCGCAGCTCCGCGCGTCCGAGCAGCTCGGCGGCGGCGCCCTGGACCGCCTCGTCCGCCGATCGGCTGGTGATGAGGGTGGCCGCGACGACAGCCACCCCCAGTGCCACGCCCGCCACGGTGAGCGCGGTGCGAAGGGGACGCGCCCTGAGGCCACGCCAGGCGATGGTCGCCAGGCGCATCGGCTACAGGCCCAGGCGCGCGAGGCGACCTATGAGCGGCGTCGCGTCGTGATCGGATCGGCGCCCGAGGGCAATCTCCTCGCGGATCTCCCCGTCGCGCACGACGAGGACCCGGTCCGCGTAGGCCGCGGCGCGCGCCTCGTGGGTGACGAGAACGATCGTCTGTCCCAGCCGCTCGCACGAGTCCCAGAGGAGATCGAGGATCTCGCTGCCGGTCGTGTAATCCAGGTTCCCGGTCGGCTCGTCGGCGAGCAGGATCGCGGGCCCGGTGGCGAGGGCGCGAGCCAGTGCGACGCGCTGCTGCTTTCCCGCGGAGAGCTGGTCGGGGCGATGGTCTGACTTGTCCGACAGCCCCACCAGGTCGAGGAGCTCCGCGATGCGGTCGCGGCGACGACCGAGCGCGTCGCCGGCGATCAGAAACGGCAGCCCAACATTCTCGGCGACGCTGAGGAGCGGGATCAGGTTGAAGAACTGGAAGACGAACCCGGTCTTGTTGCGTCGGGTGAGCGTGCGCTGCTCCTCGTCGAGCGCGCTGATGTTGACCCCGTCGATCACCACCTCCCCGCCGGTCGGCCTGTCCAGGCCACCGAGGAGGTGGAGCATCGTCGACTTCCCGGACCCGGAGGCACCCATGATGGCGATGAACTCGCCCTCCTCGACCGAGAGGGAAACGCCGCGCAGCGCGTCGACGAATCCGTCGCCGAGCGGATAGCGCTTGGCGAGGTCCCGGGCCTCGAGAATGACGGGCATCGGTCCCGAGTCTAGCCCGATCGGCACGACGGGCGGTGCCGATCGGCGCCGGGCGGTCAGCCGAGCAGGAAGGAGAAGAGACCCCCGAGCACCGCCTCAAAGAACCCCGGGTCGGCCGCCTCCGCCCTGTCGACTCGCAGCGAGCCGGTGGACGGAGCACTGGCCTGGATCGCATCGGAGCTGGCTGCCGAGATGCGCGCGTGGAATGCCCAGTGCATCGTCGGCGGCGGCGCGTGCGCTGGCCTCTCGGGCGGTGGTCGAATGCGCGAGCACGATGGGGCTGGCGTCCGCGGCGTCGGTCGTTCGCGGCCGAGTCGGCGTGGTGACGCTCACCGTCTGGGCGACGCGCTTGGGGGCGACCACGGGAGCGGCCGCAGACCCCTGGGACGCGGGGTCTGAGGGCGGAACGTATCCACCGCCGGCAGGGGGTGCCGGCTGGGCCGGCGGCTGGGAGACGGGGGCCGGAGCAGGCGGAGGCGGAGCGGGCGCCGATCCCGGTGGCTGCAGAAACAGCTCGGTGAACATGCGCGGGTTCTGCACGTAGCCCTGGTACTTCACGCCGTCGGCACCGAAGGCCCCCACGCCTCCGAAGGTGAATGCTGCGTTGAGGACATTTGCGCGGTGGCCGGAGGAGTTCATGAACTGCTCGTGGACGGCGACCGCGGACTGATTGTCGGCGAGGCCCGAGTTCCACCCGATATTCTCGCCGGCCCATACGTACGACAGGCCGTTGCTGTCGTACCAGCAGTAGACCTGGCAACCGCTCCCCAGGATCTCGTGCGCGAAGTAGTCGCGCTGGATCATGTCCTTGCTGCGCCAGCGGGCGAGGCTGACGAGGGTCGCGTGCTGCTGCAGCGGGCCCATCCCGTTGTTCACGCGCGCCCCGTTGAGGAGCTGCCAGAGGGTTGCCTCACCGGCACCCTGGTTCCATCCGCTGACGACCTGCGGACTCCACGCAATCAGCGCAGCCGCGAGCAGCGTGCTTGCGGCGAGACCGACGGTGCGGGCGATGACGCGGCTGGGCTGTGGGCGGCGCTGCGGCAGGCTGAACGGCATCCGGCGAGCTCCCATGGGTGGTTGTGCGTGGGCCTGTGCGACCTGGCATCCACCCTACGGACAAGGCGCGTCGGGGTCTGTAGCGCGGTGGTAAGGGTCCCGGGGGGTGACCTGACCCTGCTCGGTCCGGGTGCGCACCCGGACCATCGGGCGGACGAATTCCGCTCAGCCCGATGCCAGGAGCTCCTGCTCGAGCGGCGTTCGGAAGCGCGGGGTGACCCGCACCGTTCCGAGCCAGCTGCCGATCTCTGCCGCGCGTTGGTCGACCGCCTCGGTCGCTTCCCGGCCGATATCCTCGAGCAGCCGGACCGCGATCCGGCCGTCGCGCTGGTGCACCCAGCCGCCAACCACCCGACCGTCAGACCAGACTGTCGGGCCGGCGTTTCCATTCGTGTCGAAGAGCGCGGGACCGTGCTCGCCGAGGTACCAGCGCCGCTCGGTCCAGCCCATCACCGTGGAGTCGAGCGCCGGCAGGAGCGCCACCCAGGGACCGGGGGTGGGAGTGGGCTCGAGGTCGTGCTGCAGCACGATCCCGGTCACGCCATCGAGATCCACCTCCGTGTGATCGACGGAGCCGAGCGCCTGGCGCACCTGGCCGAGGGTCCAGCCGCTCCACCACTTCAGATCGGCGACCGTTCCCGGGCCGAAGGTCGCCAGCCAGCGGCGAACGAGCTCGGAGCGGGCGGCACCGGTTTCCCAATCGGCCAGCCCGGCGGGGATCCATCGGTCGAGGCGAGCCCAGCGATACTGGCTGCTGATCCACGAGCCACGGGGGCGGCCGCGCAGGATCCGGCCCTGGGCGGCAAGCAGGAAGAGGATCCGAGTCGAGACGCCGATCGTCCCCTCCCAGCGCTTTCCGATGCCGACCCGGATCTGCTTTGCCAGCCCCGGGACCTCACGGGTGAGCTCGCTCGCGGTCGCCGAGTCGAGCGTGCCGAGTGCTGCGAGCGTCGCTTCCTCGAGCTGGCTGAGCCAGGCCTCGGGGTCCGGCGCGACGCCTGCCTCTTCGAAGAAGGCGAGCACCCGGCGTCGCTCGCGCTCGCCGATCTCGCGGGTGCATGCCGAAAGGATGATCGCCGCGAGGTCGAGCGGGACGACGAACATCGTGCGCCGCATGCCAAGCAACCGCAGCAGGGTTCGCTCGTCGTACAGGACCCGCACCATGGTCGCCACATCGAGCGCGCGCGTACGCGCCAGCGCCGCGAGGTAGACCGATGCCGGATCGGTCGAATGCAGTCCGACCATGTCTCGGGCTGCCTCGACCGGGCCGTCGGCCAGCGCGGTGGGGGCGAGGTGGTGGCGAACAGCCAGCCTCGCGCGCCGCTCCGCGACCTCGATCCTCTGCATCGATCAGCTGATGGCGGTCCGGTCAGGATCGCAGCAGGCGCTCGACGGTGGCCAGCAGATCATCGAGCCCAAAGGGCTTGCCAAGCGTCGCGGCCGCGCCGAGCTTAGTGCCGGCATCCTCGAGGCCCCGCGCCGCCGAGAGGATGAGGAGGGGCGCGGCCGACGAGTGGCCGGCTCCCTGCTGGGAGGCCCGAAAGGCGAAGGCGTCCATGAGCGGCATCATCAGGTCGAGGATGACGAGATCCGCCGGCCAATCGTCGAGCAGCCCGATTGCCTCGTGCCCATTGCTCGCCGCCCGAACCTCGTAGCCTTCGTCGACCAGGACCTCGTGGAGCGTCTCGCGCAGGACCCGGTCGTCATCGATGACCAGGATCCGGCTAGGCCCCCTCATCGGCCTCCCGCGGCTCACTTGGCATCCACACCCGGAAGACGGACCCTTCGTTCAGCCCGGGGCTGACGGCGCGGATCCATCCTCCGTGGCGCTCCACGATCTGCCTGGCGATGTAGAGCCCGAGCCCCATCCCCTGGATCTCCGCGGCATTGGGGGCGCGTCCGAACGGCTCGAACAGATGGCGCAGCGCGTCCTCGTCGAGTCCAATCCCGTTGTCCGCGACGGAGAACAGGAACCCGTCGTCCGCGGGCTCCAGCTCGATCTCGACAGGGCCGGTCGAGTATTTCAGGGCGTTGTCGATCAGGTTCGAGACAACCTGGTCGAGCCGCGTGGGGTCCACGCGGGCCTGCACCTGGGCCGCCGACCGGACGCGCAGGCGATCGCCGTAGCCCGCGTCGATGAAGCCGTCGATCCGCTCGCGCACGAGCGCGCCAATATCGGTGGGCCCGACCGCGAGATACCGCTCGCTGGCGGCGAGCCGCGTGACATCCAGGAGCTCGCTGACGAGCGCGGTGAGGCGCTCGGTTGCGCTGCTCATTCGCGCAAGCGACTTCTCGAGGCGCTCGTCGTCCAGCTTGCCTGCTCGACGCGCGTGTTCCAGGGCCTGGGTCGCCAGATGCAGGCTGGCGATCGGCGTCTTGAGCTCGTGGGATGCGATTCCCAGAAACTGATCGCGTGCCTGGAGCGCCTCCTCGGCGGCATTGCGCGCCTCCTGCTCGGCAAGCAGCTTCCGCTCGCGCTCCTCGGAGGCACGCCGTTCGGTCAGGTCTCGGGTCACCTTCGCGTAGCCGTAGGTCCTGCCATTCTTGTCGCGCAGGGCGGTCACCACGACGTCGGCCCAGAAACGCGAGCCGTCCTTTCGCTGGCGCCAGCCTTCGTCCTCGTAGCGCCCGTACCGCTCGGCTCCTGTGAGGACCCGCTTGGGGCGTCCGTTGGCGCGATCTTCCGGCGTGTAGAAGATGGAGTAGTGCTGCCCGATGATCTCGGCCGCGGAGTATCCCTTGATCCGCTCGGCACCCAGGTTCCAGGTCAGGACCCGCCCGTCCGGCGCGAGCAGGAATATGGCGTAGTCGAGCACCGCCTCCACGAGCAGCCGGAACGCCTCATCTCCGGGCGGACGCGAAGCGCCGACCTGCCTGCTGCCGCGAACCGGCTGCGATCCAGCTGCCATGCGATCCAGCCACCGATAACGTGATCCGACCCACTCCTGGGAGTAACCGTTCAGTAGTGGGGTGGCCTAGGGGTTTCGAACCCCTAACCTTCGGAGCCACAATCCGATGCTCTGCCAGTTGAGCTAAGGCCACCACGACCGCGCGTCGAACCCGCGCGGCCGCCGTATGGTCCGCGATCGGATGGGAGCGGTCAACCCGCGCGCGCTACGTCCGATTGCCTCGAACTGCGCGGAGGATGAGCAGGACGAGCACCGAGCCGAGCACCGCGATCACCAAGGCGCCCAGGAACCCGCCCGCCTGGTTCTGTCCCAGCAGCCTGGTCCAGATGAACCCGCCGATCAGCCCACCGGCGATCCCGATCAGGGTCGTCCCGATGCAGCCATTGCGCTCGCGACCGGGAACGAAGAAGCCGGCCAACGCCCCCGCGATGAGACCGATGACGATCCAGCCGAGCCAGCTCAATCCTTCAGGCATGGGATCCACCTTCTCCTTGTTGTCCTGGCACCGCGCTGTCGCAGGTTACATGCCGGGCACCAGCTCGACGAGCGTCGCGCCGGTGCAGTTGTAGAAGAGCGTATCCCCGTGACGAACGCATCGGTCGTCGAGGCCGGTGCGGACGAGAGCCGTATGGCCGTGGAGCCAGAGCGGGGGCGCGAGCCGATCCGCCAGCCAGCGAAAGGCCGTGAAGCCACGATGCGGGAGGTCGTCGTCGTCGTTCATTCCCCGCGGCGGCGTATGGCTGATGACGAGGATCGGCGCCTTGGGGCGTCGGAATCCCGCGGCGATCGAACGAAGCCACATCGTGCTCTCCGAGAACTGGAGCTCACGGTCGTTGTAGCGGGGCGACCCGCTGAAGCCGATGACCCGCAGGCCGAGCTCCTCGTGGACACGGCCGTCAGCGAGGGGCGCCGGAAGCGACTCCCGTTGCTCGTGCCGCCACGCGGCGCCAACGTCGTGGTTGCCCCGGACGTAGATGAGGGGCACGCAGAACGCATCGGCCAGGAAGGTCAGGTACTCCGGCTGCAGGTCTCCGCACCCCACGATCAGGTCGATCGGCTGCAGCGCCTCCCTCGTTCGCTGGGCATCGAGGCTCGGCTCGCGCTCGTCCGAGATGGCGAGCATGCGCAGCGGCTTTCCGGCGCGCGCGGCGAAGAGCGCGGGATCCGGCCAGGGCACCACGAGGCGGCCTGTCACGTGTCCTCCGCGTCCTCGTCGCGGCTGTCGCCAGGTCCGAGCTCTCGCTCGCGGAGCAGATCGCGACGGCTCAGCTGGTCGGCGCGATCCCAGCGCTCTGCGGTCGGCGAAAAGTGCCCGGCGGCCGCCTGCCGCAGCTCCTCGGAGCCGAAGAGGGTCGACGACACCGACCGCGTGTTCGTCGCGGACTCGATGCCGGGGATCACCAGCTCGGTCACGTCGGCGTCGATGGCGACCGCTCCCAGCCGCCTGGCGGCTGCCACCCGATTGTGGCCGTCGGCGATCCAGTATTCGTCGCCGACCTTGACGAGCTCGATGGGAGGAAGGACGTCGAGCCTGTCCATCGCCCCGCGGATCCGTTGCCAGCGTCCCGCCCAGTTTCGGCCACGCAGCTCCGGCAGCGGGAGGAAGTCGGCGGTGTTCTGCGAGGGGTTGCGCAGGGTGCCGACGATCCCTTCCATCGGCACCGTCCGGACGCCGAGCGACCGCCGTTGGGCGACCGATGCCTCCGGATGGACCTGGTACAGCGATGGCAGGACGGTGCGGGATCGCCGGCTCCCCGCGCGCTCCCCGCGCCGGCGTCGGCTCCAGTAATCGACGATGCGGCTCGCGACCCCGCCGACGATGACGGCGGCCAGGGGGCGTGCGACAGAACGTATGAGCGAGGCGAATCGGTGCATGGAACGTGGGTCCGGAGGGGAGCTGGACGGGGAGTTGCCTGAGGGTACTATGATGCCGTTCCCGAGAGACTGGGGCCCAGCTGGCCCTCTGGCATGCCATGCAGCGAGGAGCGTGACCGATGGCCACTGTCACCTTCGACCACCTGTACAAGAAGTACGGCGAAGAGGTGATCGCCGTCAACGACCTGAACCTCGAGGTCGCGGATGGCGAGTTCCTGGTCCTGGTCGGGCCGTCGGGCTGCGGCAAGACGACCGCCCTGCGCATGATCGCCGGGCTCGAGGAGATCAGCGACGGCCGGCTCCGATCGGCGACCGGGTCGTGAACGACGTGCCGCCCAAGGATCGGGACATCGCCATGGTCTTCCAGAGCTACGCGCTCTACCCGCACATGTCCGTCTACGACAACCTCGCCTTCGGCCTGAAGCTGCGCAAGACGCCCAAGGCCGAGATCGAGCGGCGGGTCGACGAGGCGGCCGGGATCCTGGGCCTCGAGCAGCTCCTCGACCGCAAGCCGAAGGCGCTCTCCGGCGGCCAGCGCCAGCGCGTCGCGCTGGGCCGCGCGATCGTGCGCGAGCCGGCGGTCTTCCTCATGGACGAGCCGCTCTCGAACCTCGACGCCAAGCTCCGCGTGCAGACCCGCGCCGAGATCGCCCGCCTGCACCAGCGCCTCGGGACGACCACGGTCTACGTCACCCATGACCAGGTCGAGGCGATGACCATGGGCGATCGGATCGCGGTCATGCGCGACGGGCTGCTGCAGCAGGTCGGATCGCCGCAGGAGCTCTACGACCACCCGCAGAACATCTTCGTTGCCGGGTTCATCGGCTCGCCGTCGATGAACTTCGCAACCGCCAAGGCGACCGAAGGCCAGGAGCTGATGCTCGGCAACGCGCGCCTCGACCTGAC
Organism: uncultured Chloroflexia bacterium; assembly: GCA_963799675.1. Lineage (GTDB taxonomy): Bacteria > Chloroflexota > Limnocylindria > QHBO01 > QHBO01 > JALYSK01. Next base: position 188,561 of record CAWCXQ010000003.1, on the reverse strand, counting down.
CGGCCAGCCGGCCAAGGCCGCCGCCGCACGGCCGAAGGGAACAGACCTGCTGATCGGCTTCCGGCCGGAGCACCTCGAGCTCGCGAACGGCCAGGCTTCAGATGCCGTGAGGTTCCCGGCCAAGATCGACGTGGTCGAGTACCTCGGCAACGAGGTCCTCATCCATGCCCAGGCGGAGGGGCACGAGATCGTCGCGCTGCTCCCCTCGGAGAAGGAGCCCAAGGTTGGCGACCAGGTCGACCTGGCCGTGCCGATGGACAAGCTCCACATCTTCGATCCCGAGAGCGAGAAGACGCTCGTTGGCTGACCGGTTGTGGGCCAGTAGTACCATGCACTCGCCCTCATCGACACGGCGCGCCCGGTGCCTGAACGCGCGGGCAACCGGCTCCGTATTTGCTGTTGGCAGCACAAGCGAAGAGAGGTAGACCCACCTGCCCCGGGGACTTGCTCGAAGAGCCAGTACGGCCCGGAGATCGGTGCCGAAGCGGGGAACAGCCCCGGCCGGCCTAACTGCACTGGAGGAACCCATGGCTCGTTCCCGATCCCTGCGCATGCTGGCCCCGCTGGCCACCCTCGCGCTCATCCTCACTGCATGCCCGGCAGGCGGCAGCTCACCGGCCGGCGGCGCCAGCGGCGGCGCATCCGGCGGGGCAACCGGCGGCAGCATCACCGTCACCTCGCTGTGGGGCGGCGCCGAGGCGGAGGCCTTCCAGACGGTCCTCGACGCCTTCAAGGCGAAGACCGGCATCACGGTCACCTACTCAGCCGCAGCGCGACCGACTACGCGACGGTGCTCCGCACGCAGATCCAGGGCGGCACCCCGCCCGACGTGGCGATCATTCCCGGCATCGGCTTCCTGCGCAGCTTCGCGCCGGCCGGTGACCTCAAGAAGCTCTCCGACCTCGGGATCGACCGCGCGTCGATCGAGACGAACTACGCGCCCGGGCATCCTCGACGTCGGGCACTGTCGACGGCGACCTGTACGGGATCATGGTGAAGTTCAACAGCAAGAGCACGTTCTGGTACCGGCCCGACGAGTTCGAGGCGGCAATGCGATCACCGTCCCGAAGACCTGGGACGACTTCAAGGCCGCTGATCGACAAGCTCAAGGCAGGCCGGCAAGACGCCGCTGGCGCTCGGCGCCAAGGACTCGTGGACGCTGACCGACTGGTTCGAGAGCATCTACGTGCGCCAGGCCGGCGCCGACGCGTACGACAAGCTCTTCAGCAAGGACGGCGACTGGACCGACCCGACGGTCACCGACGGCCATCAACACCATGCTCGAGGTCCTCAACGACAAGTACGTCGTCGGCGGCATCGAGCTGCGCTCGGCACGGCCTTCACCGACGGCATCGGCGCAGCCTTCAGGAAGAGCGCCGAAGGCCGAGATGTACTACGAGGGCGGCTTCGTCGGCGGCATCGCGCTCGGCGAGACCTAACAAGGACCTCAAGATCGGCGACCGACATCGACTTCTTCGACTTCCCGATCGATCAACGGCGAGGACGCGATCACGATCGGTGGCGACGTGCTCGCCGCCTTCACGGACAAGCCGGGCGTGAAGGAGTTCATGACCTACATGACGACGGCCGAAGCCGGCACCGCCTGGGCCAAGGGCGGGCACCATCATCTCGCCGGTCAAGGGGGTCGACGCGAGCGTCTACCCGAACGACCTCGCGAAGAAGGAAGCGGCGCAGGTTGCGAGCGCGTCTGCAGTCCGCTTCGACGGCTCCGACCTCCTGCCGGCCGGCGCCGACCTGGGTGCCGTGCTCCAGGGAGCGCTCCAGGGCAGGACGTGAAGGGCCTGCTCTCCGACTTCCAGTCGACCGTGACCGGCGCCTGGGAGGCAGAGTGCCGGAGGCTGACGCGCGTCGGGGCGAGAGGCTTCCCGTCTCGCCCCGACCGCTCTTCACTCGCGAGGAGGCATGGCGATGGCCTCAGGACAACCGGATGCCGTGGCGGCACCGGCGGTTCGAAAGAGCGGGCGATCACGCGGGCTGGGCAGCTGGAGTCCGGCAAGCCTGTTCTTCGTGGGACCGGCGCTGGTCATGCTCGCCATCTTCCTGGTCTATCCGGTCATCTACACGCTCGTACCTGAGCTTCTACGGAGGCCTCGGGTTCGACGCCGGTCAGCTCCGGTTTGTCGGGCTCGACAACTACATCAAGCTGCTGACGACCGACAAGGCGTTCCTCAACCTGCACTTCCCGCCGGCCGGGGCGCTCTTCAACAACGTCCTCTGGCTGATCCTTTCGTACACGCGGCGTCGTCCTCATCGGGCTGTCATCGCGGTCATCGCGGCGCGGGTTCGCTACGAGTCGTTCGATCAAGGCGGTCGTCTTCCTGCCGATGGCGATCGCGGCCACGGCCCTCGGCGTGATCTGGGACTTCGTCTACGCGCCCGACCCGTGACATCGGCCTCCTGAACGCCATCCTGGGCATCTTCAATATCGGCCCGATCTCCTGGCTGGGACGCCGGAGATCGTGAACTACGCGCTCATCGTGGTCGGCGATCTGGGGCGCGGCCGGATTCGCGACGGTCGTCCTCTCGGCGGCGCTCAAGAGCATCTCGACCGAGATCCTCGAGGCGGCTCGGGTCGACGGCGCGACCGAGTGGCCAGATCTTCTGGCGGGTCATCGTGCCGATGCTGAGCCTGCCGATCTCGGTCGTCGCGGTGACCCAGGTGATCGGCGTCATCAAGCTCTTCGACCTGATCTTCGTGATGACCGGCGGCGGCCCGGGCACGAGCAGCCGCGTCGATCGCCTTCACGATGTTCCAGGAGGCGTTCTCGGCCGACCGCGGTCGGCTACGGCGCGGCGGTCGCGGTGATCATGCTGATCATCCTGCATCCCGGTGATCATCTTCAACATCCGCCGCTTCCGAACGGAGGCCGTCACATGACCGAAGCCGCCCTCGAGAGCGCGCGAGGCGCGACGCGAGCCGCGCACGCTGAGCGAGCGGCTCGTCCGCCTGCTGAGCCGCGACGCCGATCCATCTCGCACTCGGCTTCATCGCGCTCATCTGGCTCCTGCCCTCGGTCGGCCTGCTGATCACCTCGTTCCGCCCGCGGGAGGACATCCAGGTCGACCGGCTGGTGGGAGATCCTCGGCAACCTGCGCCTCACGCTCGACAACTACAGCCAGGTGCTCAGCGGCCAGGGGATGCTGCCCGCCTTCCTCAACAGCGTCTACATCACCGTTCCCGTCGACCGTCCTCCCGCTCCTCGATCGCCTCGCTCGCCGCCTTCGGATTCTGCATGGGTCAAGTTCCCGCTCCGCGACACGATCTTCCTGATCGTGATCGGCCTGATGATGGTGCCCGATCCAGCTGGCCCTCATCCCGCTCCTCAGCTGTTCGCGAACTTCCAGCTCAACCGCAGCTTCGTCGGGATCTGGCTGGCGCACACCGCCTTCAGCCTGCCCTTCGGGATCTTCCTGCTCCGCAACTTCTTCATCACCCTGCCGCGTGACCTGATCGAGGCGGCTCGCATCGACGGCGCGTCGAACATCAATATCTTCCGGCGCGTCGTGATCCCGCTCTCGGTGCCGGCGCTCGCCTCCTACGGGATCTTCCAGTTCCTGTGGGTCTGGAATGACCTGCTGATGGCCCTCGTCTTCGCGCCATCAGCCGGCAAGCCGATGACGGTGCAGGTCACGCGGCTGCTCGGGACGTACGGCTCCGAGTGGCACATCCTGGCCGCCAGCTGCGTTCCTGTGATGATCGTCCCGCTGATCGTCTTCTTCAGCCTGCAGCGGTACTTCGTGCAGGGGCTCCTTGCCGGCTCGGTGAAGTAACGCGGCGCATGACCGGCGCGCCCGCCACGCTGCGCGTGGCGACCTGGAACGTGCGCGCCGCAATCGGCCGAGGCGAGTCGCGCTCCGCACGGTGGTGATCGACATGAGCGGCGCCCCGCCGGTGGCAGCGGCGCCCTGCAGCTTCGGCATCTTCGACCTGCAGGAGGGCCTCCCCGATCCCGATGCATTCCTGGCAGCGGTGCACGATGCGGGATACGGGGCTGTCGACCTGGGTCCGCCCGGCTACCTGGGATCGGGACCGGTCCTCGCCGCGCGGCTGGCGCGGCACCGGCTCGCGCTCTGCGGCGGATGGATCCAGCTCGCCGCAGATGACGACCTCGCCTCCGCTCGCGCCAGCCTCGCCGCCTTCGCCGCCGCGCGACCAGGCCCTCGGCCACCGGTACCGACCCTGGCGGTCGACGGCCCCGACTCGCCTGTCGCCGGCACGCCGGCAAGGCTCGACGCTGAGGGCTGGGCCGCGTACCGGCAGGTTATCATGCAGGCGGCCACCCTCTGCCGCGAGCAGGGCTTCGCGCCCGCCTTCCACCAGCACGTCGGCACCTGGATCGAGCATCCGGACGACCTCGATCGCCTGCTCGAGGAGACCGACCTCGACCTCTGCCTCGACACCGGCCACCTGCTGCTGGCCGGCGGTGATCCGGTCGAGGTCGCCGGCCGATGGCGTGGCCGCCTGCGCCACGTGCACCTGAAAGACGTGCGCCTCGACCTCGCGCGGTCGCTCGCCGGACGACCGCTCCAGGAGCTCTGGCGCGAGGGCGCGTTCTGCGAGCTCGGCACCGGAGCGCTCGACCTGCCCGCCTTTCTCGCCGAGCTTGGCGACTACCCCGGCTGGCTGGTGGTCGAGCAGGATCGGATCCTGGAGCCCGGCGAATCGCTCTCCGAGGCGACCGCCGCACAGGCACGCAATCGATCCTTCCTGCGGCGCGCGCTGGGGTGACCAAGCCGCAGCCGAGCCACGCCAGCGTGACGACCGTCCACGTGGTCCCCCACACCCACTGGGACCGGGAGTGGTATCGGCCCTTCCAGAGCTTTCGCATGCAGCTCGTGGAGCTGGTCGACCAGGTGCTCGAGATGCTCGCGGCGGATCCGCGCTTCTCGTTCACGCTCGACGGACAGCTGGCGACCGTCGACGACTATCTCGCCGTCCGGCCGGAGGCGGAGGACCGGATCCGGCGAGTTCGTGCACTCCGGCCGCCTGGCGATCGGCCCCTGGCAGATCCTGATGGACGAATTCCTGTGCTCGGGCGAGACGATGATCCGCAACCTCGAGATGGGAATGCGGCGGGCGACGGAGCTGGGCGGCGCCATGCAGGTCGGCTACCTGCCCGACATGTTCGGGCACGTGGCCCAGATGCCACAGCTCCTGCGCGGCGTCGGGATCGATACCGCAGTGCTGTGGCGGGGCGTCCCGGCGGCGATCGACGGGCATCGGTTCAGCTGGTCCGCGCCGGACGGTTCGAGCGTGTCGACGGAGTACCTGGCCGAGGGGTACGGCAACGCTGCCCACCTCTTCGCCCTTCCCGGACGCCTCAGCGACAAGCTGCCGCTGCTCCGCGACCTGCTGCAGCCGTACTTCGGCGACGACCCGCTGCTGGCGATGTACGGCAGCGACCACACCGCTCCGCGCCGGGATCTGATGGCGGTCGTCGACGAGCTGAACGACGAGCGCCGGCGGCTACCGGCTGCAGGTCGACACGCTGGCGGAGTACATCACAGGCAGCCGGGATCAGGGCGCAACGCTCGAATGGCACGGAGAGCTGCGCTCGTCGGCACGCGCCAACATGCTGATGGGCGTCAACTCCGCCCGAATCGACCTGAAGCAGGCCACTGGTCGTGCCGAACGCCTTCTCGAGCGCTATGCCGAGCCGATGCAGGCGCTGTGGGGCGATCCCGACGCGTGGCCCGCGGCCTACCTCGATCTTGCCTGGCGACGCCTGATCGAGAATTCGGCACACGACTCGATCTGCGGCTGCTCGATCGACGCCGTCGTCTCGCAGGTCCTCGTCCGCTATGCCGAGGCGGAGCAGGTTGCTCGCGGCCTCGCGGAGCGTGCGGCACGGCGGGTCGCGGCCGGGTGTGCCGGGTGACGGGTTCGCGATCCTGAACCCGTCGCCCGCCGAGCGGAGCGGGCTGGTGGAGCTCTCCCTGCCGATCCCTGAGGGCTGGAAGGCGGTCGCGTTGGAGCTGGGCGACGGCAGGCGCGTGCCGACCCAGGAGCTCGGCCGCAACGAGCGCGCGGTCTGGACGGCGGAGATGTCGGGCCGCGAGGTGTCGCTCATTGGCCGCCGGATCCACGGGCGGGAGCTCTTCGGGCGGCACCTGGTCGCCTTCTCCCTCGATGAGGCCGACACGGCACGGGAGCTCACGCTCGAGGTCGACGACGATCCGACAGGCTGGTTCGACGTCGACGACATGCTGGAGGCGCTGGAGCTGGCGGCAGCGGCCGCGCCGGATGCGCACTGGCATGTGCGCGTCATTGCCATTGCCCGCAGGCGGCTGGTCGCCAACGTGCCAGTGCCGGCCCTGGGATGGGCGGGCGTCCGTCCGGTCGACGCTGAAGTCACCGTGGACGAGCCGGTGGATGCCGCCGACAACCGGATGAGCAACGGGCTGCTGACCGTCACGCTCGCCCCGGATGGAACCCTGCGCCTGCGAGGCCGCCGACGGAACGGTGCTCGAAGGTGTCGGCCGCCTGGTCGACGGCGGCGATGAGGGCGACAGCTACAACTACGCTCCTCCCCGCACCGACGCGGTGATCGAGGCGCCGATCGCGGTCGAGTCGGCCCTCGAGGAGGGCGGGCCGCTGCGTGGCATCATCCGCGTGGTCCGCACCTATCGCTGGCCGCTCGGCACCGATGACGGCACCCGGACGTCGACCACGACCGACGTGCGGATCGACCTCACCTGCGAGCTTCGCGCCGGGGAGCCCTTCGTACGCCTGGGCCTGGCCTTCGACAATCCCGTCGGCGACCACCGGCTGCGGCTCCACGTGCCGCTCGCCCACGAGGCGGACACATCGGCCGCCGAGGGGCAGTTCGCGGTGATCGAGCGCACGGCGGAGCAGGACGCCGGGCACGGCGAGGTTCCACTGCCGACCTATCCCGCGCGCACCTTCGTCTCCGCCGGGGGTGCCGCGGTGCTGAGCCGGCACGTCGTCGAGTACGAGCTCGTCGATGGGCAGGAGCTCGCGATCACCCTCCTGCGGGCCACGGGCCTGATCAGCCGCAACGAGAACGCCCTCCGCGAGGAGCCTGCGGGACCGCAGATCCCGACCCCCCAGGGCCAATGCCGCGGCCCGTGGCAGTTCGAGCTGGCCGTCATGCCGCACAGCGGCGCGTGGTCGGAAGCCGACGTGCTCGCGGCGACGGAACGCTACCGGCACGACTTCCTGCTCGCGCCGGGATCGGCCCCCGCCTCGGCGCAGCTGCCTGCCCCTGTGGCCGGGCTCGAGCTCAGCGGGAGCGGCGTGACCTTCTCGTCGCTCCGGCGGCGCGACGGCTGGCTCGAGCTGCGCATCGCCTGCGAGAGCGCCGAGCCGCAGGAAGCCCTCGTGCACGGCGCATTCCTCGAGGCGCGCGAGGTCGACCTGCGCGGTGAGCCGGGGGTCGGGCTGTCAGTGAGCGGCGGTCTCCTGCGGCTTCCGATCGACGCGTGGCAGATCCGGACCGTTCAGCTGCGCTGAGCCGCGTTCACCGCCGCACGACGGGCACGCGCGGGTCAGGCTCCATCTGCGCCCAGGAGTCGCGCACCCAGTCGAGGTCAGGGTCGTACGAGCAGGCCATCGTCCGCCGGTCCCCGGCAAGCGCGTTGAGGTAGTAGGCGTCGTCACCGGGGGTGGCCGCGAATGGGTGGTAGCCATCGGTCACGATCACGAGCTCCCCGTCACGGACCGCCCAGCTCGCATCACGGGAGCCGTCGCGGCGGTAGAGCCGCTGGATCCCCCACGCCTCGGGACGCCGGAATCGGTAGTGATAGATCTCCTCCAGCACTGCCTCGTTGGGCATGTCATCGGTGTCGTGCTTGTGCGGCGGCCAGCTGGACCAGTTGCCGGCGGGCGTGAAGACCTCGACCACCTCCAGCCGATCCGCACCAAACTCCGGCGTGATGATGTGGTTGATCTGTCGCGTGGCGCCGCCCGCCCCGCGGGTTTCGATGGAGACCTGCTCGGGACCGATCCCCACCGGGCCGGAGACGGTCTCCCGGCCCGACGCCGGGGCCGTCGCAACGGCGACGAGGAGGGATTGGCCCAGGGGAGCAACGGTTGCCGAGACGCCGGGTGGCAGGTAGGCGGCAGATGGCAGCCCCTCCCAGACCGAGCGGCGACCCGGCAGCTCCAGCTCACCGACCCGTGCTCCACCGCCGCCCAGGACAACCACGGCGGTCTCGACCCCTCCGCCGCCAACCTCGAGGGGCGCGCTGATCGCGGCCACCCGGAAGGAGAGGTAGCGCCAGCCCGCGCGCGCCGGATCGACGGAGACCTCCGCATCGGCACCCGGGCGCAGCCGCAGCTCCTCCGAGGAGAGGCCGCGCGCCGGGTCGCTCAAGCCGGCAGGTCCGGGTTCGGCAGCAGGGCGTCGCTGACCTGGTGGAGGAGCTCGTGGTAGGAGCCGATGAAGGCGCGCAGGGTCCGGACGCTCGGCCCGAAGGTGTCGAACTCGTCGATCGCCAGGCCGTCGGGCTCGTAGGCCCGCACGAAGTCGGGGAATGCCCGCGCCAGCTCGTCGACGACGGACGGCTCGACGGGATCGTCGACGCGCGGCCGAACCTCGATGGCCGAGGCGTTGAAGCGACGCTGCCAGGCGGCCGGCAGCGTGATCACAACGTCCCCGCCGATCAGCTCGGACCAGTGGAGGTGGTGGCGGATCGCGGCTCCCAACAGCCGGGCGCGATAGCCGCGCTCGCGGAAGATCGCGTAGGCGCGCTTGAAGACGGCCACGCCTGACCATGGCAACGCAGTGGGATCGACGGTGACGGCGTCGCGCTCGGTGAGGACCCGCAGCCAATCCTCCAGGCGACCCATCATGATCGTGATCACCGGCCCCATGGCATCGGTCGGAAGGTCCTCTGCCTGCCGTCGCTGCATCCCCCGCTCCACGGCGTCGGCGGCGGCGAGCGCCTGCGCGACGCTGAAGCTCACGGTGGCGTTGATGCTCACCCCGCGGTAGGTCGCCTCTTCCATGGCAGCGATCCCTGCCGCGGTGGCGGGAAACTTCACGATGACGTTCGGAGCCAGCCGGTCAAAGGCCAGGCCTTGCGCCAGCATCCGCTCTGTGGAGCGGAAGAGGGTCGGATCGGTCTGAACCGAGAGGCGTCCGGCACGGCCGCCGCTGGCCTCGAAGGCCGGCACCAGCAGCGCGGCGCCCCGGGCGGACATCTCTTCGACGATCGCCCAGGCCAGCTCGACCTCGGTCCAGGTTGGCTGCTCGACCGCGAGGGCGCGAACCCGGCTCGCCCATTGCGCGGAGTCCTTCTTCCAGACCTCCATCACGATCGTCGGATTGGCGGTCGCCCCAACCGCGCCGAATCCGATCGCGTACTCGAGCTCATCGATCGCGCACGAGTCGTTCCAGATGTCCGTGGGCGTCTCGCGGACGGTTCGGGCCAGCGGTCCCAGGGTGTCCGTTTGCATCGTGGTAGAGTCCGCCGCGGTAATCGAGATCATCGTAGCCGACAGGATCGCAACGCATGCACGGTGCCCAGATCGTCGTCGACTACCTCGTCCGCCAGGCGGTCCCCTATGCGGTCGGCATCCCCGGGCACGGCTGCTGGAACCTGACCGATGCCCTGCTCGACCGATCCGACGAGATCCGCACGCTGCAGGTGATGCACGAGCAGTCCGCGGTCCATCTCGCCGACGGCTACTACCGCGCCAGCGGTCGGCCGCTCCTGGCGTTCACCTCGATCGGTCCGGGGGCGACGAACACGGTGGTTGGCATGGCCACCGCCTACGTCGACTCCACCGCGGTGGCGCTGATGACGGGGTCAGCCCACACGTACATGCGGGGACACGGCGTCCTGCAGGAGGTCGAGCGGCGGCACGCGGCCGACAACCCGCGTCTCTTCGAGCCGGTCGTCAAGGAGTGGTGGCAGCCGTCGCGGGTCGACGAGCTGCCCTTCGTCCTGCACCGGGCGTGGAACCAGATGCTTTCCGGGCAGGCCGGGGCCGATCCTGCTCGACCTTCCGATGGACGTCCAGGCCGATTCGGCCGAGGTCAAGATGCCAGAGCCGCATGAGCGCGAGGCGCGCCGCTGGCCCTCGCCCCGCCGCCGACGCGGTCGAGGCCGCGGCCCGGATGCTGTCGGAGGCGCGGCGGCCGGTGATCGTGGCCGGCGGCGGCGTGATCAGCGCGGACGCGACGCGCGGAGCTCACCGCGCTCGCTGAGCGGCTGGGTGCGCCGGTGGTGACCACCTGGATGGGCAAGGGGGCGATCGACGAGGCGCATCCCGCTCGCCGGCCAGACGATCGGTGACACCGGCATCCACGATCGGCAACCGCCTCGCCGCCGAGGCCGACGTCCTGTTGAGCGTGGGCTGCCGCTTCACCGACTGGTCGGCCAGCTCCTATCGGGCCGGTGTCACCTTCGCGATCCCACCGGGCAAGCTGATCCAGATCGACGTCGATCCCGCGCGAGATCGGCAAGAACTACCCGGTCGAGGTGCCTCTGCTCGGGGATGCTCGCGCCGCGCTCACCGACCTGCTCGACGCGCTCGGCTCCGGCGGCCCAGGACCGGGCCACGTATGCCGACGAGATCGAGGAGCTGCGGCGAGACTGGCTGTCCCAGGTCGAGGTCAAGTCGGGATCGGCAGGCATCCCGATGACGATGGCGCGTGCGGTGCGTGAGATCCAGTCTGCCACGCGGCCGGACGCGATCGTGGTGACCGGCGCCGGCCTCCCCCAGGGGATGGTCAAGCAGCGCTGGCTCACCCGCCACCCTCGCACCCACATCACCTCGGGCGGATTCTCGACGATGGGATTCACCCTCCCGGCGGCGATCGGCGCGCAGCTCGCCGCGCCGGACCGGCAGGTGCTCGCCATCTGCGGCGACGGGGACTTCCTGCAGACCATGCAGGAGCTCGCGACGGCCGCGATGCTCGACTCGCCGGTCTGCACCGTGATCCTCAACAACTCGGGCTGGATCAGCATCAAGGGCGGACAGGACAGCTTCTTCGGTCGCACCGCCGTCACCGACTTCCTGCGCTCCGACGGGACGCTCTACTCCCCTGACTTCGTCGCGATCGGCCGCGGCTTCGGCATCGACGCGGTCGGGGTCCACGATCCGGCGGAGGTCCGGCCTGCGGTCGAGCGCGCCCTGGCAAGCCGCGGCCCGGCGCTGGTGGTGATCGAGGTCGAGCGCGACCTGGCGCTGGCGGGACCCGACAAGACCGGCTGGTGGGACGTGCCGGTCCCCGAGTCCCACCCCGAGCAGCGCGCCCTGCAGGCCGAGGGCCGTGCGGAGGAGCAGCACGGCTGACGACGGCTACCCCATGCGGGTGAGGATCGCCTCGCGATCGAAGACCCACGAGCCGAAGACCAGCCCCAGGCCGATCAGCATGGCGACGATCAGATCGCCAATCAGGACCTGCTGCACGCTGAAGCTGGCCTGGCCTCCGAAGAACTGCGCCACCGCGACGCCGATGATCGGAATCACGACGAAGCCGCCGATCTGCTGGGCGGTTCGGGCGTCGTTCACCCGGCTGCTGACGACGATCCCGAGCAGCACGCTGAAAAGGCAGATCAGGGGCACCAGGGTGACCATCGCCAGCCGCCACGTGTCGTTGAAGATGAGCCGCGTCAGCACCGGGTCGCCGATCGCTCCGTTGACCAGCCCGTAGGCGACGAAGACGCCCCAGGTCGCGACCACGGCAGGAAGCGCGGAGGCGATCGCTTTGCCCGCCAGCAGCTCGCTCACCTCCATCGGCGTCGCGAGCTGTGGCTCCAGCGCCCGCGACTGCTTCTCGCCGATCACCGACTGGGTGGCGATGGCCATCGGCACCATGGCGGGGATGAGGAGGAAGTAGGCCATGAAGTTCAGGACGATGAAGCCCTCGGCCGCGATCAGCGGCGGGAGTCCGGGAAAGTTCGCGGTGAACTGCTGGACCTGCCGCAGGCGTTCCTCGTCGAGGCTGCTCAGCTCCAGGAAGGCGACGAGCCCGGTGGGGATGGCGGCGAAGACGACCGCGGGCAACGCGACCGCGCCAAGGAGCAGGCGATTCGAGAGGATGTCGCGCGCCTCCTTCACGAAGACCGCCCACACGAACCCGGGTCGCATCAGCCCGCCCTCATCTCACGCCGCGCCCGCGGCGACATCTCGCTCGCCGCTCTCGCCCACGAGCTGCAGGTAGACCTCCTCCAGGGAGGCTGCCTCTTCGCTGACGCTGATGATGCGCGCTCCCTCGGCCACCAGTGCCCGGATCAGCTCGGGATTGTCCGAGCGCGGATCACGAACCTCGACCATGAGCCGATGCCCCTCGCCCCGCGCTCCGAGCACGTAGTGCAGCGGGGTCAGGAGATCGACGAACGATTCGGCCGAGCGCGCACCGCCGAGCTCGATGCGGACGTTCGCCGCCCCGCCGAAGCGCCGCAGCCGCGCCGGAGTGTCGACCAGCAGCAGCGTGCCGCGCATGATCCCGATCCGGTCGCACAGACGCTCGGCCTCGTCGAGGTTGTGCGTGCAGACGACCACGGAGCGGCCCGCGTCGCGGAGGCCGGCCACGAAGTCGCGGACGGTCTTGGCGGCCGACGGGTCGAGCCCGCTCGTCGGCTCATCGAGATAGATCACCGGCGGCTCGTGCAGGAGCGCCCGTGCGATCGCGACCTTCTGCCGCATCCCCTTGCTGAATCCGCTCACGCGGCGATCCCCGTCGCCATCGAGCCCCACCACCCCGAGGTAGCGGCTCACGGCGCTCCGCAGGCTCCGCTCCGCGCAGCCCGTAGAGACGACCGTAGTAGGCGAGGTTCTGACGGGCAGTGAGCTTGTCATGCAGGCCCGGGCTCTCGGTCAGGATCCCGGTCGAAGCCCGAATGCGCTGGGTGTCAGCGCCGAGCCGCTGCCCGTTGATGACGGCGCTCCCGGCAGAGGGCGCGATCAGCCCCGCCAGCATGCGCACCGTGGTCGTCTTGCCCGCGCCGTTCGGGCCGAGGAGACCGAAGATCTCGCCCTCGCCGACGGTGAACGAGAGGTCGTGCACCGCGGTGAGGTGGCCGAATCGCTTGCCCAGCGCCATGGCCTCGATCATCGGCCGGGCCGCACCCGATCCAGCAGGCCGCCGAGCCACTGCCGCCCGCGTCCGTTGCCCTCTGGCGTCGGGTCTCCGCGCAGCGCGTCACCGAACGAGCGCTCGCCGCGCCGCACATCGGCGGTCACCCGGCCGTCGGAGAGCCGCACGACACGGTCGGTCTCCCCCGCCACGCCCGGGTCGTGGGTGACGATCACGACCGTCGTCCCCCGCTCCGCGTTCAGCCCCCGCAGCGTGGCGATGAGGGCGGCGCTGGTGGTCGAGTCCAGCTCGCCGGTTGGCTCGTCGGCGAGGACCAGCGCCGGATCGTTGACCATGGCGCGCGCGATTGCGACGCGCTGCTGCTCGCCGCCCGACAGCTCGCTCGGGCGGTGCCGCTCGCGATGCTCGAGGCCGACGACCCGCAAGCAGTCGCGCCGCCGCCTGGCGCGCGTCGGTCCGGCGGGGGCCGTAACGGAGCGGCAGCATGACGTTCTCGAGCGCGCTCAGGGTCGGGATCAGGTTGAACTCCTGGAAGACGAAGCCGATCCGCGTGCGGCGGATCGTCGCCAGATCGCCGTCGCTCGCGCCAATCACGCTCCTGCCCTCGATGCACAGCTCGCCCGCGCTCGGACGCAGCAGGCAGCCCAGCAGGTCGAGCAGGGTCGTCTTCCCACTCCCCGATCGGCCCATGATGGCCATGAACTCGCCGGGCAGGATGGTCAGCGACACGCCATCCACGGCCCGGACCTCGGTCGCGCCCCGCCGGTAGCGGCGTGCCAGGTCGCGGGTCTCGACGATCGGCTCCATCGGTCAGCTCGAGCGGAGCGCCTGGACCGGATCAAGCCGCGCGGCACGGAAGGCGGGGTAGATGCCCGCCAGGGCCCCGAGGGCGGTGGCGAAGGCGAATGAGCGCAGAAGCAGCCCGGGCGTCAAGAGGAAGACCGACGTCCCGCTCCCGGCCGTCTGGAGGTTGAGGAGGGTCACCAGCAGCGCGCCGGCGCCGAGCCCCAGCACGCCACCGATGGCGCCAAGCAGGGTCGCCTCGACCATGAACTCGCGCAGGATTGCGCTGGTCCTGGCGCCGACCGCCTTCTTGATGCCGATCTCGCGCACGCGCTCGCTGACCGTCATCACCATCGTGTTGATGACCGAGAGGCCGCCCACGATCACCGCGATCACGCTCGCGCCGATGATGATCAGGTTGAAGACGACCGTGAACTGGCCGATCTGGGCCTTCACCTCGTCCGGGCTGAAGGTCCGGATCCCGGGGACCTCCTGCTCGATCCGCCGTGCGAGGGCATCGGCCTGCGCCAGGTCCTTCGGAAAGACCTCGATCTGCGTGGCCAGCTCGTTGGTCTGGTACTGGAGCGAGTCGGGCGCGTTGTCGACGAAGAGCTGCTGTGCGTCGGCGAGCGGGACGTACGCGATCTTGTCGGGGAAGGTGAGCGTGCGCTGCAGCACGCCGACCACCTCGAACCGCTTGCCGCGGATCGTGAGGGTATTGCCGACGCGCGCGTGGTACCGCTCCGCGATATCGGCCCCGATCATCGTCGTACCGCGCTCACCCTCGACAAGCAGCCGCCCGGCGTCGATCGGCAACGCGATGGCGGGGTCGTACCAGGAGTCAGGGTCGATTCCGGTGAGGAGCGGCGGAAAATCGAAGCCGCCGGTGATGCCGGGGTCATAGAGGATCTGGAGCACCGGCGTGGCGCGCTGGACGCCGGCGACCCGCTCGATGCGATCCACGAGGTCGCGGCTGATCGGTCTGGACGATGCCTGAAAGCCGGAGCGCGCGTCCTTCTCGAAGACGAAGATGCGCGTTCGGAAGTACTCGTCGCCCCCGTCGACCAGCACGTTCAGCTTCTCGGCGAGGGCTCCCATCACCGTGAGCGCGAATACGCCGATGACGATCCCCAGGATCGTGAGGGCGGTCCTCAGCTTGCGGCGGCCGATATTGCGGAACGCTTCACCCATCGGCCGCTGAGCCTAGCAGCACGTGCCCTCGGCTGCCGTTGCGGGTCCGGGCGCCGGAGGTTGTACCGACCCGGTGGCATCTTGCTTGCCTCACACTGCGTCGATGACCGAACGAACCGTCTCGACCGAGCGCGCCTTCGAGGGGCGCCTCATCAACCTGCGCGTCGACGAAGTGGAGCTCGACGACGGGCGGAGGGCGCGGCGCGAAGTCGTCGAGCACCCCGGCGCCGTGGCGATGCTGGCCTGGGATGGCGCGCGCCTCGCCATGGTGCGCCAATGGCGACATGCCGCGGAAGCCGAGCTGCTCGAGATTCCCGCCGGGACGATGGAGCCCGGCGAGGAGGCGACGGCCACCGCCGCGCGCGAGCTCCACGAGGAGACTTCGCTCGGGGCCCGCCACTGGGAGGCGGGGCCGCGCTTCTTCACGGCGCCCGGCTTCTGCACCGAGGTAATCCAGCTCTTCCTGGCCACCGGCCTCAGCGACCTGCCGGGCGCCTCCGAGCCCGACGAGCAGATCGAGCTCGCCTGGCTCAGCCTGACCGATGCGATCGCCGCGATCGGCTCTGGCGGTGTCGTGGACGCGAAGTCGATCGCCGGGATCTACTGGCTTGCCAGCCGCCTCGCGTAGCTGCGCATGGAGATCGATCCCGAGGCATCGGCAGAGGAGGCCGGCCTCCTGTACGTGACCGACCTGGACGCCGGCGTCCGCCGCCGGCGCGCGGGGAGGGGGTTCGCCTATGTCGACAGCGCCGGTGTCACGATCCGGGATCCGAAGCGCCTGGCCTGGTTCAAGCGTCTCGCCATTCCGCCGGCCTGGACCGATGTCTGGATCTGCGCCAGCAAGCGGGGCCACCTGCAGGCCACCGGCCGAGACGCCCGCGGCCGCAAGGTCTATCGCTATCACCCTCGCTGGCGCCAGGTGCGTGACGACTTCAAGTTCGAGCACATGATTGCGTTCGCGCGAGCCCTGCCGGCGATCCGCAGGCGGGTCGCTGCGGATCTTCGGCGTGACGGGCTGCCGCGCGAGAAGGTGCTGGCCGCGGTCGTTCGCCTCCTCGAGCGGACCCGGATCCGGGTCGGGAACGAGGAGTACGCACGCGACAACCGATCGTTTGGGCTGACGACCCTGCGGGACCGTCACGTTGCGGTCAGGGGCTCGAAGGTAGTCTTCACGTTCAAGGGCAAATCCGGGCGCGAGCACACCGTTCCGTTCACCGACCGCCGGCTGGCGCCGATCGTGAAGCGCTGCCAGGACCTGCCCGGGCAGGTCCTGTTCCAGTACCTCGACGAGGACGGCAAGCGCAGCGTCCTGAGCTCGGACGACGTGAACGCCTATCTCAAGGAGATCACCGGGGAGGACTTCACCGCGAAGGACTTCCGAACGTGGGCCGGGACCCTGGTCGCCGCCCGGGAGCTGGCCAGGCTAGCGGCAGCCGATCGGGAGACCGCCGCAAAGAAGGACGTCGCCCGGGCCATCGAACGGGTCGGCGAGTCGCTGGGCAACACGCCGACGGTGAGCCGCAACAGCTACGTCCATCCCGCGGTGACCGAGGCATACGTCGAGGGCGAGGTGATTCGCGTGGTGGGCGCGGCCGCGGGGTCACGTCGCCGCAGTCCCTCGGCGCTGACGCGCGAGGAGTCTGCGCTTCTTGCCCTCCTGCGTCGTCGCGCGGCCGGGGCGAAGCGGACGCCGGGCAGGGTGGCTCAGGCGGCGTCGAGGCGCGCCAGCGCGCGCCGGTAGTCCTCGTTCTCGGGATTCAGCGCCACGGCCAGCTTCAGGTGGCGACGGGCGGCCTCGGGGTCGCCCAGGCGGCTCGCCGACAGGCCAAGGCCGAAATGGGCGTAGTGAGCGACCGGGTCGCGCTCGACGATCGCTCGGAAGCGCTCGGCGGCCAGCGCCGGCTGGCCCTGGCTGTAATAGGCGCGGCCCAGTGCCTCGAGAATCGACTCCTTGCCGGGCTCGAGGTGGGCGGCGCGCTCGAGGAGCACGGCAGCGGCCCCCGGATGCCCGTCGCCCAGCAGCCGCGAGCCGCGCTGGAAGAGCTCGTAGGCGGACTCGCGCTCGCTCGGGCCCATCGGTCTCAGCCCTGCAGGTCGACCCGCTGCAGCCGGGGGTTCGCGGTCAGGCCAGGGATCCGCCCGCGCTTCGCAACCGCCCGGCCATCGATCTCCTTCAGATCGCCGGTAAAGTCGATTGGGCTGGCGTCGCTGATCGCAGAGCCGACCGCAAACGAGTCGATCGGCGCTCCGGCCTCCTTGAAATAGGCGATCCGCTCGGAGTCGAGGCCGCCGGAGACGACGATCCGGACGTGGGGATGGCCAGCCAGGTCGAGCCGAGCCCGAACCTCCTTGACGAGGTCAGCGGTCACCCGGCCGCGCTCCGCGGGCGTGTCCAGGCGCACGCCCCAGAGCCGCTCGCCCAGCGCGTCCGCCACCCGCACCGACTCCTCCGCCTCGTCCCGGAAGGTGTCCACCAGCGCAACCCGCGGGACGTTCGGATCGATATGCCGATCGAAAGCCTCCACCGCGCGCACCGTGTCGCCGAAGATGAGGATCAGGGCGTGGGGCATCGTCCCGGTCGGCGCGAGCCCGGCCAGTCGGGCTCCGGCCGGCGTTGATGCACCGATGCAGCCGCCCACCACGCTGGCGTAGTCCATCTGGTCCGCCACGCTCGGATGGACGTGGCGAGCCCCGAAGCCGATGACCGGGATCGGGTCCGCGGCCTCGACGATGCGGCGCGCGGCGGTCGCCCAGCCGGTCGACTGGGCGAGGATGCCGAGCAGCGCCGTCTCGTACAGGCCGAAGCCCGAGTAGCGCGCGGTGATGCGCATCACCACTTCTTTGCGGGCGACGGCGTCGCCGTCGTGCAGGGATTCGACGAGGGGATCGGGATCGTGTGCACCCTGCCCGAAGATCTGCCTCAGGTACGCGAGCGCCTCCTCCGCGCCGCAGAGAACCGCGTCGGCGCGCGGGAAGATCTCCATGGTGACGACCGGATCGAGCCCCTCCGCAGCAAGGATCGTCCGCGCCCGCTCGAAGTAGACGTCGGCGGTCTCTCCGGAGAGGACGTCGGCGGCCGGCTCGAATTGCGGCGTCGGGACGCCGAGAGCGGGGGTATCGGTCGTCGTCATGGCGCTGCAGTGTAGCAGCGGGCTCAGGCCTCCCCGACCGGCCCCGCCCGGGCCAGACGCCCTCGAGATGCGAGCGCCACGAGCAGCGCAACCACCGCGACGAGCACGACCAGCGCGCTCACGATCCGCAGCCAGCCGGCGGTGGCTGCCTGGTCGAGCGATCGCCGGGCCTGGGCGGTGGCAGCCGCCGCCCCGGTCAGGTCTCCCGCGGCGAAGAGCGCATTCGCGCCCGCGAGGTGCGCCGAGGGGTCCGGTACCCCAAGCAGGCCGACACGCTCGACCAGCGATCGCCCGCGGTTCGCCCGCTCGAGTGCGGCCCCGTAGGACGACGCCAGGTCACCCTCCGCCTGGAGCTCATCGTTCGCCGCGGACGCGCCGCCGCTCTCCGCGTACCGATCCTGCAGCCGCCGCGGTGCGGTCAGCCCAAGGGCCTCCAGCCGGGCGGTCAGCGCGTCTCGCTTCTCGAGCCATGCGCTCGCCTCGGCGATCAGCGGCATCGCACCGTCGAAATCCCACGCTCCCAATCGCTGCCGAATCGGGGCCGGCGTCCCCCAGTCGCCGGCCGCGGCCACCAGCTTCGCGAACGCGGCGCGCGCCTCCGCCCGCTTCGGCAGCAGCGCGATGTCGTTCGCGCTCAGGATGCTGGGCGCCGACAGCTCGGCCGGACCCTTGCCGCTGACCCGCTCCAGCTGATCGAGGAAGCTTCTCGAGTCGAGGGCCACGGGCGCCTGCGCGGGCGCGTCGGCAAGCGGTCCCTGCGGGGAGTGACTCGTACGCGTCGATGCCCGCCGCCGCGCGCTGCACCGCCCCGGAGAGGGCGTCGGAGCCAGCCGACCCGGCGATCTCGTCCATCAGCGCCCACGACGCCGCGTAGCCGAAGCGGTCGCGCTCGGGCGAAGGCGGCTCGTCGAACGCCCACCCGGAGAGGGCGAAGGCGGTGCCCTTCAGCTTCGTTCGCTGCGCGCTGGGGTCGTACGGCAGCTTGACCTTGAGCTCGGCCGCGACCTTCTCGGCGTAGTACGACGCCAGTCCCTCGCGGATCCACCGGTCGCCGGCAACAGGGTCGGTCCAGACGTGTGCGAGCTCGTGGAGCACGGTGAACGGCGGCTCATCGAAGATCACCTGGATCGTCTGGTCGCTCGCCGGCGGAGGCTCGCCGATGCCGGCCGGCGCCACCGCTGCGGACTCGCTGACGACCAGCGGACCGGAATGCGGGAAGGCGACGCCGGTCGCCGCCTCCAGGCGCGGCAGTGCGGCGGCGACGAGGTCCAGGGTGCGATCGCCCCACTCGTGGTCGTCCTGCCAGGTCCGGACCTGCACGTCAGCGCTCACGGCCTTCAGCGGAACGCTCCGAGTGAGGGTCGCGAATGCACTCGGCCTGGTGGCGGTCACCCGCGCGAGCCAGCTCGCAGGCTCCACGATCGCGCCGCTCTGGAGCACGGTCGTGTCTCCGCTGTGGGACGCGCTCAGGGTGTCGCCATCGGCCACCACCTCGTAGCTGGAGGGAAGGTCGATCCGCACCTCTCCTGCCGTTCCGAACGACCAGGCCGAGAAGACGATCGCGGAGGGGCGCACGCGCAGCGAGGGAACACCCCCATCGGGGAGCGTGTAGCTCAGGGTGAAGGTGGCCGCCTTCTTGTAGCGCAGCGGCGCGCGCAGCGACACCGTGGCCACGTTGACATCGTTCTCACTGTCACGGGCCAGCGCGACCTTCAGCCGACCCTTGGCATCGGTCGCGACTGGCGACTTGGCCCCGTCCTGCACGGCGAGCGGAACGGCCGTAAAGACGCTGAACTTGCCGGCCGGATCGGGCGTGGTATTGACGAACGTGACCTTCACGCTCACCGCGATCGCGCGTTTCGCGGGCTGCACCAGGTAGGTCGCCGTCGTCTCCATTCGGTACTCGTCGGCGCCTGCCGCGGCCCGTGGCAGCGCCGCGCTCCAGCTGAGGAGGATCCCCGCCGCGGCCGCCAGCACCAGGCGCCGGCTCATCGGGGGCGACCGAACAGGCGTGACAGGAGGCTCACCCGGCGACGCCGTGGCTCCGGGGCCGCCCAGGCCGGCATCGCCGCCTCGACCTCCGCGCCGATACGCAGCCAGGAGCCGCGGATTGCGACCCACTCGGCCGACGGTGGCGGGCAGGACGCCGCGGTCCGCGACGGCAGCCGCCGTCTCCTCGAGAAGCCTGTCGGCGACGACGATCAGGCGCACGAGGCCGCGTCCCAGCTCATCACGGTCGACCGCCGAGGACGGCAGCTCGGTGAGGAGCATCGGTCGGTCGTCTTCGGTGAGGGCGAACTTCACGTACGCGTACTCAAAATTCGCCCGCAGCATCCGATAGAACGTCCTCTTTGGGATCTCCATCTCCTCGAGCCCGTAGTATGCCCACAGCCCGCAGCCAACTCCGGCCACCCACGCGACGGTCACCCGCAGGTCGAAGCGCCGCTCCCCGTCGAGAACGACGTCACGGCTGAGCGCGGACTCCCCCACGGCCCCGGCGGCGCCGACCACCTCGACCCCGAGCTCGGCGAGCCATAGGTCGAAGGGCGGAGCGGCTTCGGCCGGTGCGGCCTCGCGCCCGTGGGCGGCGGAGTCAGCCAGCGGTCGTCACGGTCGCGCCGGAGGCAATCGACCGACGGCGGCGGAAATCGGCCTCCGTCACGCCGGGATCGATCCGGCAGTTCCGGCCGATGCTCACCCTGGCAGGCACGCGCGCGAGCTTGCCGACCAGGGTGATCCCCGCGTAGAGGCGCTCGGGCTCGTCGCGGTTGGGGCGCAGGTCCTCCCCGGTTCCGATCACCGCGTGGGGGCCGATGCGGCAATCCTTGTCGATGATCGCTCGGTCGATGATCGCCCCCTCGCCCACCACGGTGTCGAACATCACGATCGAGTCGCGGACGACCGCGCCGCGCGCCGACTCGGACCCCCGGCGAGAGCACGCTGTGCTCGACGGTCCCTTCGATGACGCAGCCATGGCTGACCATGCTGCGCCGAACGACCGCATCCGCGCCGATCTGCGCCGGGGCGCGCTCCTCGCTCCTGGTGTAGATCAGCCAGCCGAGATCGTTGAGGTCGATCCCCGGGTCCTCGCTGAGCAGGTCGAGGTTCGTCCGCCAGTAGCTCTCGACGGTCCCAACGTCCTCCCAGTAGCCGCCGAACTCGTACGCGTAGACGCGCTGCCCGTCGTTCACCATGGCCGGCAGGATGTCACGACCGAAGTCGATCCGGTCGGGACGAAGCACCTCGCGCAGGGCCGGCCAGGAGAAGACGTACACGCCCATGCTCACGAGGTTGGAGGGCGGCTCGGGCGGCTTCTCGATGAAGGCGGTCACCCGCCCGTCGACATCGACCTCCAGGATCCCGAAACGGTGCGCATCTTCGATGGGAACCGTTCGCACGGCGACGGTGATCTCGGCCTGCCTCGACCGATGGAGCTCGATGAAGGGCCGATAGTCCATCTTGTAGACGTGATCGCCGGCCAGCACGAGCACGAGCTCGGGGTCACGATCCTTGACGAAGTCGAGGTTCTGGAGCACGGCATCGGCCGTGCCTCGGTACCAGTCGCGCGCCCGTCCACGCCCGATGAAGGGCTGGAGCAGGCTGACCCCACCGCGGCTTCGGTCGAGATCCCACGGACGACCCAGACCGATGTGTCCGATCAGCGATCGCGGCGCGTACTGGGTCAGCACCGCCACGTCGGTCAGGCCGGAGTTCACCGCGTTCGAGAGGGCGAAATCGATGATCCGGTACTTGCCCCCGAACGGGACGCCGGGCTTGGCGCGCACGTGTGACAGGATGCTGAGGCGCTCGCCTTCTCCTCCCGCCAGGATCAGCGTCAGGACCGAGGCCGCCACCGCCGAATTCTAGTGGCCACGCGGCTTATGGGTGGGGCGGCTTCTTCGTGGGGGCTGGCGTGGGCTGGGCAGACGGGCCCGGAGAGCCCTTCGGCGTTTTCTTCGGCGGCGGCGGGACGTAGCGCCGCACGCCGCAGACCGAGGGCAGCCGCTCGCCGAGGATCGGGGTGATGGTGAAGCGAACCGACGCGTTCGACAGGTAGTCCTTGGGATCGCCCCGGCACCGTACTCGCCGTTGACCACGCGATCCGACCAGATTTGGGCCGCCTGGGCCCAGGTGTCGGGCCGCGGCGGATCCGACTGTCGGACGTACTGCACGAGGTCCAGGCAGCCCCGCGTGTGGACGTTGTCGGGAGCCGGCACCGTGCCGGGGAGGAAGGGCATGACCTGCGTCGCCCCGCAGTTGCCGTTGGCGGCCATGCCGCTGAAGCGGCAGACGCTCACCATCTGGATCTCCGCCGGTTTGGCGAAGTCCGTCTGCGGCACCGGTTTCTGCTTGTTCCAGTCCCACGGCTCGTTCAGCGCGCGCTGCATGAAGTCATGCCACATGTAGAGCGGCCCATCCGCGCTGAAGAGCCCGCCCAGGTCGTTGGACATCGGCTCCTGGTTGTTGTTCCCCATCCAGACCCCGGTCACCAGGCTGCCGGGCACGTAGCCAAAGCCGGAGACATCGCGGAAGTCATCGGTGGTCCCGGTCTTGAACCCGGCATGGCGGCGCACGCCGTTCGGATCGATCAGGATCGCTCGGGTGCCCCACAGCAGGTTGCGCGCGGGGTCCGTGTTGCCTTCCAGGATCCAGTGGGTCAGGTAGGCCTCGGATGGAGTGAGGGGCTTCGTCACCTCGGGCGCGTTGTGAGCGAGGCTGTAGACGAGCCGGTTGTTGCGGTCGCGGATCTCGAGAATGGTGGTCGCCGGGTGCAGCTCGCCCTGGGCGGCGAAGACGCCGTAGGCCTGCGTCATGTTGGTGAGGTTCACGGGCACCGAGCCGAGGGTCAGGGTCAGTCCCGGATCCTGGCTCATGATGTAGTCGCTGCTGGCGATGCCGAGTGACTCCGCGAACGCCGCCGTGGTCCTGGGGCCGACCAGGAACTGCATCTGGACCGAGGGGATGTTCATCGAGTAGCGCAGGGCATCGGTCGCCAGCACCGGGCCACGCTCCTTGATGTCGGCGTTCGTGGGCCGATAGGTGGTGCCATCCTGTCCGAACTCGGTCAGCGCGTCGACCAGCATCGTCGACACCGTCGCCTTGTGCGCCTTGAACGCGGATGTATAGGTGATCGGCTTGAACGCCGAGCCCGGCTGGCGAACCCCGAGGCCCGCGACGTCGAACTGGCCCTGCACCCTGGGATCCTTGCGGTTGTTGTAGTCGACGCTGCCGATGTAGGCCACGATCTCACCCGTCTTCGAGTTGATCGCGACCAGCGCCCCGTTGTTGACGTTCTTGTCCGCCAGGTTGGCGACCCAGGTCTTGACCTCCTCCCTGGCCACTTCCTGCAGCTTGAGGTCGATC
Source organism: uncultured Chloroflexia bacterium (assembly GCA_963799675.1). Classification (GTDB taxonomy): domain Bacteria; phylum Chloroflexota; class Limnocylindria; order QHBO01; family QHBO01; genus JALYSK01. Next base: position 165,058 of record CAWCXQ010000003.1, on the reverse strand, counting down.
GTGGTGGTGATCTTGTACCCGCCCGTGCGGACGGCGAGCTTCGGGTCGGTGATCCCGGGCAGGCTGCCCAGGATGCGCTCCGCTTCGCCGCGCACCCGGAAGGAGAACTGCGGCTCTCGCAGGATGCTCGTCACGCGGCTCGGGTGCATCTGCTCCCAGGTCGTGGCGACTGCTCCGCGATACTGCTGCGGCGTGATGTAGTGCTCGTCGCGCATGGCTCCGAGGACGAGGTTGCGCTCGCGGATCGCGTCGCCGGCGCCCTTGGGGTTCTGGTAGGGATCGAGGAAGCTGGGGGCCTGCGGCAGCGCGGCGAGGAAGGCGGCCTGTGCCGGGGTCATCTTCTCGAGATCGGTGAGGCCGAAGTAGTTGGCGGCGGCGGCCTTGATCCCGTACGAGCCGTTGCCGTAGTAGATCAGGTTCAGGTAGGTGTCGAGAATCTGCTCCTTGCCGTTCGGCCCGGGTAGGCGTTCGTGACCTGGCGTGGCGAGGATCTGCTCGCGGATCTTCTGCTCGAAGCTGGTCCCCCCGGTCGGCAGCGGCGGCTGGCAGACCTCGGTCTCCTGCTCCGCGTTGGGTGGCTTCTCCTCGAGCGCCTGGTCCGGGTTGATTGAGACGCTCGGCACCGGTGAGCCGCTCCCCTTCACCACGGTCGACTGGCCCACCTTCCGCAGCGCGCCGGCGTAGTCGATCACCTGCTGCGTGATCGTGGATGCGCCCTGGACGATCTTCTTCGCCTTGACGTTCGCCAGTACGGCCCGACCGATGCCCTGGATATCGATGCCGCTGTTCGTCCAGAACGTACGATCCTCGCTGGCGACCGTGGCGTCGACGATCACCTTGGGGATCTGGGCGAAGTCCACGGCCTCGCGGTTCTGGCACTCGTAGCGGGTCAGCAGGACCTTGCCGGTGCGGTCGTAGACCTCGGTCGACTGCGGCAGCTCGATATTGTCGAGGATGCGCGGATCAGGCAGGCCGGTGGCGAAGTAGTTGTAGGCCGCCAGCATTCCGCCTGCCGTCCCGAGGACCGACCCGGCGAACATCAAGCCGAACACGCCGAGCGTGATGAGCATGAAGGTTGCAAGCCCGCGCCGCCGCTGGGTGCCGCGGCGCGTCGTGCGACGCATCATCAGGTGACGGCGCCGCCGCTGCATCGCTGGGTGCATCGGGGCTACGGTAGCAGCAGCCGACGCTCCGGTCGAATAGGCAGGCTCACAGGCCGCCCACCGCTGCAGCCCGACCGAGCAGGTGCGGGTCGGTCAACAGGGCCAGCACGGCGCCCGCGACGAGGAACGGTCCAAACGGGATATAGCTCTTCATCCCCACCCGGCGGGCGAGCAGGAGCACGATGCTGGCGGCCGCCGCGAGCAGAGCGGCGGCGAAGAGCGCCGCGAAGACCGATGGCCAGCCCAGCAGCAGGCCGATCGGCGTGACCAGGTAGAGGTCGCCCAGCGCCAGTCCGTTCCGCACGAGCAGCCCGAGCAACCCGAGGAAGGCGACGGCGGCCGCGGCGCCGCCGATCGCGGCGACCGGCGACAGCGATGGGTTGAAGGGCACGAAGAGCAGGGCGGCGAGGATGAGAGGATCGAGAAGCAGGTGCGGGAGGCGACGCTGCTCGAGATCGGTGGCGGTGAGCAGCAGCATTAGGGCGAGCAGCGCGAGATAGACCGCCGTCGCCCAGGCGGGCAGCTGCGAGCGCCAGGCAACGGCCCCGCCGGCCAGCCCCGCGCCGAGGGCCAGGACGCCGTGCGCAGGCCGAGCGCGCGATGACTCGCCTCGTCCGCCGGCCAGACGCTCGCCAGCCGCTCGGCGCACGCGCCCAGGGCGGCAAATGCGAGCGCCACGACAATCACGATCGCTTGGGGCAGGGGTGTCTCCTCGTCATTTCGCGGCCTGTCGGCCTCCGGCGGCAGCATCCTATCGCGCGGGCACCCCTTGCCATAGGCCGAAGGTCCGTGGCCGGACCAGCCCCCGCTGGCACGCCGAATGCCATTCAGCGGCGACGAGCCGGGGTTTCCCGTGCCAACAGGGAGGAACGAAGATGGATAGCGATCGAATCAAGGGCGGCGCGAAGGAAGGGTTCGGCAAGGCCGAGGAGGCCTGGGGAGACGTGACCGATAACCCGGATACCGAGGCGGAAGGCAAGAAGGACCAGGTCGAAGGCAACATCCAGCAGGGCTGGGGTGAGGCCAAGGACGCTGCACGCGACGTCGTGGACGACGACGACACGCCCGACCGCTGAGGTCCGCACCGCAAGGCGAGGCCCCGCTCGATGAGCGGGGCCTCGTTTCTCTTCCGTCTCCGGGCTCAGCCCTTCGCGTAGTCGAGGGCCAGGCGCACCAGCGTCGAGATTCCCAGGCCCGTGCAGCCTTTCGGCGCCTCCGGCTTGTCGCGGTTGAGGTATGCGCCTCCGGCGATGTCGACGTGCACCCACGGCCTGGTGACGAACTCCGAGATGAAGACGGCGCTCTTGATCAGTGACCCGTCACGGGAGCCGGAGTTCACCAGGTCGCCGTGCGGCGTGTCGAGCGTGGCCCGGTACTCGCTCACCAGCGGCATCTCCCAGAACCACTCCCCGCTCTCCTCGGCCGCGGTGCGGACCGACTCTCCCCAGTCGCGCGGCGCGCTGAAGTAGGCGGTCACGAGCTCCCCGAAGGCGATCGAGGCGGCGCCGGTCAGGGTCGCCATGTCGACGAGGTGCGTCGCCCCCTGGCGCTCGGCCCAGGTCAGGGCATCGGCCAGGATCAGCCGGCCCTCGGCGTCGGTGTTGGTGACCTCGACGGTTCGTCCGTTCATCGCGGTGACCACGTCGCCTGGACGCTGCGCATTGCCGCCGGGCATGTTCTCGACCATCGGGGCGACCGCCATCAGGGGCGTCTCGGGGGCGAGCCGAGCGACGGTGCGGGCCGCGGCGATCACCGCGGCAGCGCCCGCCTTGTCGTGCTTCATGTCGCCCATCCCCTCGGCCTGCTTGATGCTGATCCCGCCGGAGTCGAAGCAGACCCCCTTGCCCACGATCGCCAGTCGCCGGTCTTCCGTGGCCGACTCCCAGCCGGGCAGCTTGACCGCGACCAACCGCGGCTCGTGGGCCGCGCCCTGTCCCACGCCGATCAGGCAGCCCATCCCGAGCTTGCGCATCTGGTCCGGATCGAGCACCTCGACGACGCAGCCGTCTCCTTCGAGCTCGCGGGCGACCTCTGCCATCTTCTCCGGATAGAGGTCGTTCGCCGCCCGGTTGGCGAGATCGCGCCCCCAGGCGACCCCCTCCCCGATCGTCTCTGCAGCGGCCAGGACGTCTCCGGTGGCGCCAAGGAGCACGACCTCTTCGACGCTGCGTCGCATGGCATCGGTATCTCGCACCCGGCCGTAGATCTCGGTCGGGCGATACGTGCCCGCCATGGCGCCGATCCCCGCCGCCTGGAAGGCATCGGCATCCTCGCCGTCACGCAGCCAGAGCGCGAGGCGTGGCACGTCATGCCCCTGCAGCCGCCGCGTCGCGATCGAGGCGATTCGCCGCGCATTCCAGGCCCCGCGGCCGCGCGACCCCGCATTCACGAGGAGGAGGTTTCGTGACGGCAGGTCGCCAGCGTCGACCAGCGCCGATGGATGCTCGAGCACATTGAACTCACCCCAGTCGATCGCTCGCCTGATTGCCCCTCCGGACGCGGTGTCGAGCTCGCCGAGCTCCCCGGGTAGCTCCAGGTCGTCCTTGTAGATCGGGATCGCGAGGACATCCGCCTGGACCTGGGCGACGGCGCTCGACTCAGCGCGAAGGCGCACGGCAGTCTCCTTGGTGCTCTCACGGGGTGGGCCGGGGTGGGCCGATCCCCGCCACGCCGCGGAGGCCGATCGACTGCGAGTATAGGATCAGTGGCAGTCCGCGATGCGCGCCGAGAACATGGTGAACGGCGAGCCGCGTGCGACGGGGGTTCCGGCCGCGGGCTCCTGCCGGATCATGCCCTCCGGGCTGCGACGGATCCTGGTTGCACTGGATCGTCCAGTCCAGGCCAGCCTTCTTCGCCGCGCTGATCGCGTCGTTCTTGCTCAGCCCCACGGTATCGGGCACGGCGACCCGATTCCCGACCGGTAGCGGCGTCGCCGTGGAGCTTCCCGATCGGCCGGGGTCCGCGTTGCGCGCCCCAAGCCGGAGGAGCGGCACGATCACGATCAGTGCGACGACGGCGGCGGCGGCGAGGATGACGAGTGGCGCGACCCAGCCCAGGCCACGTCCGCCCCGCCGGCCGTGAGGGTGCTCGAGCCTGCACCGGCCGCCCGGACGCCGAACGCCGGAAGGTCGAATCGGGCGCCTCCGTGCGAACCACGGCGCGAACCTGGGTCGTCTCTTCCGTGGCTGCTCCGGTCGCCGGGGGGAGCGTAACGCTCTGCAGCGCGTGGCGCATGGCGGCAGCAGTGCCGAAACGCCGCTCCGGGGCGGGCTGCAGCGCCTGCAGGATCGCGTCATCAAAGCGCGCGGGGACCTCCGGCCGCAGCTGCGAGGGCGGCCTGGGAGGGCCGGCACGGTGCGCCGCGGCCATCTCCTCCGGGTCGGATCCGCGATACGGGAGCTCGCCGGTGAGCGCCTCGTAGAGGACCACGCCGACCGCGAAGAGGTCGCTCGGGGGCCCCAGCGGCTGATCCCGCAGCTGCTCGGGCGACATGTAGCCCAGCGAGCCGATGCTGATCCCCGCCCCCGCTCCCTCGTCTCGCACGCGGGCAATCCCCAAGTCGATCAGCTTGAGCGGGCCAGGCCCCAGGAGCACGTTGCCGGCCTTCACATCGCAATGGACCAGGCCGGCCGCATGCACCGCTGCCACGCCGTCGAGAAGCTGGCTCCCGAGATCGAGCGTCTCCGCGACCGCCAGCGGACCGGCGGCCGCGAGCCGTTCGCGCAGAGAACGATATTCCTCCAGCAGCTCCATCACGATGAAATGCAGGCCGCTGTCGCTGCCCGAGTCGTAGACGTGCACGAGGTTCGGATGCGCTGATGCCCGCCGCGGCGCGCGCCTCCTCCAGGAACCGCTCGGTGAAGGCATCCCGCTCCGCGTACGGAAGGCCCGAGGATCTTGACCGCGACCTCGCGACCAAGCCGCTCGTCCATCGCGCGGTAGACGCGCGCCATCCCGCCCCGTGCCAGGAGCGCGCTGATCCGATAGCGCTCGGCAAGAAGCAGGCCGAGGGTCGGATCCGGAGACGCCGGAGCGTCCGCCGCCAGGGGTCGCGGGTCGGGCTGATCGGTCATCGTTCGCTCACACGGCGCAGGACCGATGCCACGCCGTCCGCGCTTCGCTCCACCTCCCCGATCGCGTGCGCCAGGCCGCGCAGGGCCGGATCGGCGATGGCCGATCCTCCCTCCGCCATCGCGATCCCAAGCGCAACGTCCGCTCTGTGAGCCTCGACGGCGGCTGCCGCGAACTGCCGCCGCGCGGCGGCGAGCGCGGTGGCATCGCCGGACAGGAGCGCATCGCTGCCGCGTCGCACCGCGACGAGGAGCTCGCCCGTGGTCTTGGTCCAGAGCGGCAGCGTGACCAGCTCAGCCTTCCAGTCACGAACCGCGGCAAGCTCCCCGTCCGCGCGGTCCGCCGCCTCGAGCGCGGCCTGGGGATCGCCTGCGCTCCAGCGCGGCGAGAGCGGAAGCCAGCTCGGCGACGGTGTCCTCGGCGTGGCGGCGATTGGTGGCAAACGTGGAGGCCGGCACGGCCGCGCCTCGAAGCTGCCCGACGATCGCGCCCAGGTCGGCCGGCCCGACCGCCAGGCCCGGGAGCGTGAAGCCCTCTGCCGCCGCGTCCCCGGAGAAGCGACCGACCGAGGCCAATGCGACGCCGGCCTCTGCCCTCGCGGCGTCAACGCGGTCGGCGGCGCTGCTGAGGGCGGGAGCAGGATCGCCGTCGCCGCTGACCGTCGCGGCGGTGCCATCGCGTCCGGCAGCAATCGCCGCCTCGAGCGCGAGATGCAGTCGCTCGAGCGCGATCGAGGCGGCCAGGCCGTCAGCCCGCAGCGAGCTCGTGCGGGCCGCCTCTGCGGGTGGATCGGCCAGCGCGGGATCCGCCGACCGGCCAACGAAGAGCAGCCCGGAGGCAACGATGGCGAGGGTCCCCAGCACGGTCGCCGAGCGCGGGCGGCGCCGAGCCGGCGGCCGCACGGCAGCCCGTATCATGGGGCGATGGAGCTCGCGGCGGCGATCGGCGGCCTTCCGAAGGCCGAGCTGCATCTGCACCTCGACGGCGCCCTACGACCGGAGACGGCCGTCGAGCTGGCGGCGGTCGCCGGCATCCCCCTCGCCATCGACGAGGCCCGACGCCGGATGATCGCGCCCGCCCACGGCGTCGACCAGGCCGCCCTGCTCGCGTACTTCGATCTGCCCATCGCCCTTCTCCAGACGGCCGATGCCCTGGAGCGCGTCACGTCGGAGCTGATCGCCGACCTGGCCGACGACAACGTGCGATACGCCGAGATTCGGTGGGCGCCGCGACTCCACATGCAGGCCGGCCTCTCGGTGGCGGAGGTGATCGAGGCGGTGGCACGCGGGATCGGCCGAGCGGCGGCCCAGCGCGGGCCGGGGGTCCCGCTGGTCGGCCTCATCGTGGTCGCCATGCGCTCGCACCCGCCGGGCGCGAACGTGGACCTGGCGCGGACGGCCGCCGGCTTCGGCCCTCCGGTGGTCGGCTTCGACCTCGCCGGCCTCGAGGCGGAGTATCCCGCTCCGCCGCACGCCGCCGCGTTCCGAGCCGCCGAGGCCGGCGGGCTTCGCCTCACGGTGCATGCCGGCGAGGTGGCCGGCGCCGCCCGGATCCGGGACGCGCTGGAGCTGGGGGCGGAGCGTGTTGCCCATGGCGTCACGGCAGTCGAGGACCCCGAGCTGGTGGAGCTGCTCCGCGCGCGGCAGGTGACGCTCGACCTCTGCCCGACCAGCAACGTCCAGACGGGAATCGTGGCGAGCCTCGAGGCGCACCCGCTCGCGGCGCTCCATCGCGCCGGCGTAAGCGTCACGATCTCCACCGATGACCCGACGATCAGCGGAAGCATCCTCAGCGGGGAGCTTGCCGCCACCGCCACGACGCTGGGGCTGAGCCGTGCGGAGCTTGCAGCCATCGCGCTCAACGCGTTCGATCGTGCATTTGTGCCGGCCGAGATGCTCGCCCGCCAGCGCGCAGCGGCGGTGTCGGCCTGGCGCGCCTGGGTCGACGAACCGGGCGCGATCAGCTGATCGGTCCCAACAGCAGCTTGCGAACCTCCTCGGGACCGGCGGCGATCGGCGCTGGGCCGCTCGTCGCCGGCCAGGCCGGCGGCGCGCTGCGCGTCGGCCACGCCGGTGAGGACCAGGATCGACGCGATCCCCGCCCGATGCGCCGCCACCATGTCCGCCTCCGGGTTGTCGCCGACCACCACGGCCTCCTCGGGTGGAACCCCGCTCGCCTCGAGCGCGGTGACGAACATCGCCGGCTCCGGCTTTCCGATCACCTCGGGCCTCGCGCCGCTGCCGGCTGCGATCGCGGCCACGATCGTGCCGGCTCCGGGCAGGAAGCCCTCGGCGGTCGGATAGAGGAGGTCCGCGTTGGTCGCCACGAAGCGTGCCCCCGCCAGGACGGCGCTGATGGCTGCCGCCAGCCGCCGATAGTCGAACGCGGTATCGAGCCCGACCACGACGGCGTCGTAACCCTGGTCGAGGCCGCCCCCGTCGTAGGCCGGCGGGACGGCGTCCGCTGCGAGAACGGCCTCGTAGCCCGCGGCGCTGAGCTCATCGGCAATGCCGCGCTCGCCGACCGCCAGCACGCGCCGCACCTCCGGGGCGTGCCGGGCGAGATGCTCGATCGTGGCACTCGTCGAGGTGACGACCTCGTCCCGAGTCGCGCGGATGCCGAGCGCTGCGAGGCGGGCGACGTACGCCGAGCGATCCACCGTGGAGTTGTTGGTCGCAAAGCGCACTCCCACTCCCGACGCCTTCAGGTCGGCGACGAGGTCGACCGCACCGTCGATCGCCCGACCACCGCGGTAGATGACACCGTCGAGATCGAAGATCACGAGCCGGACGACCGGAGGAAGCCCTTCCACGGCGGGGATGATAGGCGCCTCCGTGTGACCCCCGGCCAGACACAAAAGCATTGAGCAGCGCTCGGCCGCGAAGTATCATGCCGCAGACCTCGCGCGGGCAGACCCTCGGGCCCCGGCGCGACCGAGCCGCGGCGCAGCGGCGTGAGAACCTCACGACAGAGGGTTAAGGAGATTCCATGCGGAAGCATCGGTTTGGGGCCGTTATGGGCCTCTCCATGGCGGCGCTCGTGCTCGGCGCGTGCCAGGGCGGCGGGACCAGCCCCGGCGCCAACGGGAGCAGCGGACCCAAGAGCGACCTCAAGATCGGCCTGGTGACCGACGTTGGCACCCTGGACGACAAGAACTTCAACCAGTTCAGCTGGGAGGGCGCCAAGGACGGCGCGGCTGCGATCGGGGCGGCGGCGCCGAAATCGGTCGTGACCACCGCATCGGCCGACTACGCGAAGAATATCCAGAGCTTCGTCGACCAGAGCTTCGACGTCATCGTGACGGTCGGCTTTGCGCTGGGCAACGACACGACGATTGCGGCCAAGGCGAATCCTGACATCAAGTTCATCGGTGTCGACCAGGGCCTCTGCGTCGACGAGAAGGGTGCTCCCGATACGACCTTCACCTGCGCCGGGGATGCGGCCAAGCTGCTGCCGAACTACCAGGGACTGGTCTTCAAGGAGCAGCAGCCCGGCTACCTCGCGGGCATCGTGGCCGCCAGCATCAGCAAGAGCGGCCATATCGCCGCCATCGGCGGAACGAAGGTCGTTCCGGCGGTCGCAAACTACATCGCCGGATATGCGAATGGCGCCGCCTCGGTGAAGTCGGACATCCAGGTCGAGCAGAAGTACGTCAGCGAGGCGCCTGACGCGAAGGCGTTCAACGACCCGGCCGGCGGCAAGGCATTCGCCGCGCAGCTGCTGCAGCAGGACAAGGACATCGACGTCCTCTTCCAGGTTGCCGGCAAGACTGGCAACGGCGTGCTGCAGGCCGCCTGCGAGGCGAAGATCAACGCGATCGGCGTGGACGTCGATCAGCACCTCTCGACTCCCGACTCGGCCGCCTGCATCGTTACCAGCGCCGAGAAGAAGCTGAAGAAGGCGGTCTCGGACGCCATCAAGCGCGTCCAGGACGGTTCGGCAAAGGGCGGGACGGTCCCGCTCGACATCACCACCGACAGCGTCGGCCTGTCGCCCTTCTACGATTTCCAGAGCCTGATCACCCCGGAGATCCAGAAGAAGATCGACGACGCAATCGCCGGCCTCAAGGACGGATCAATCGATCCGTGCAAGCCAGAAGCCTGCTCCTGAGCTCGCATACCCACCGATAGCAATCGAGCGGGCCGTCCAACCGGGGCGGCCCGCTCCCTGAGTCTCCTCATCGCAGGCGGTCACGCCGATGGGACCAGAGCTGAAACCGACGAGAGCTCACGCGCTCGAGATGCGCGGCATCACGAAGCGCTATCCCGGGGTGCTTGCCAACGACGGGATCGACCTCGATGTGCGACCGGGCGAGATCCATGCCCTGCTGGGCGAGAACGGCGCCGGCAAGTCGACCCTGATGAACATCCTCTACGGGCTGGCCACCCCGGACGAGGGCGTGATCCTGCTCGACGGGAAGCCGGTCACGATCGCGAGCCCATCCGACGCGATCACGCAGGGGATCAGCATGGTGCACCAGCACTTCATGCTGGTCCCCGTCCTGTCGGTCGCCGACAACATCCTTCTCGGCGAGGAGCCGATGGCCGGGCCCGTCTTCATGGATCGTGGGCGGGCGGAGGCGCGCATCCGCGACCTCGGCAGCTTCTTCGGGTGGGAGATCGACCCGAATGCGCGCGTCGGCAGCCTCTCGGTCGGCTGGCAGCAGCGCGTGGAGATCCTCAAGGCGGTCTACCGCCAGGCGAAGATCCTCGTCCTCGACGAGCCGACCGCCGTCCTCACGCCGCAGGAGACGACCGAGATCTTCGGCGTCCTGCGCCGCCTCACCAACGAGGGGTACAGCGTGATCTTCATCAGCCACAAGCTGTACGAGGTGCTCGAGATCGCGGATCGGATCACCGTCATCCGGCGCGGCAAGGTGGTTGGCCAGCGCGTTCCTTCCGAGACGGACGAGGATGACCTCGCCGAGCTGATGGTCGGCCGCGAAGTCCAGCTGACGGTCGACCGCGGCGAGAGCCACCCGAAAGGCACGATGCTCATCGTCGATGGGCTGCAGGTCAAAGACGACCGCGGCCGCGAGGTCGTCCATGGCGTCAGCTTCGAGGTCCGCGCCGGCGAGATCTTCGGAATCGCCGGCGTCGCGGGCAACGGCCAGGACGAGCTGGTCGAAGCCCTCACCGGGCTCCGCGCGGTCAGCGGCGGCCACGTGCGGCTCGATGGCCGCGACGCGACCGGAGATGGCGCGCGCGAGCTGACACGTCGCGGCGTCGCCTTCGTGCCGGCCGACCGGCACCGATTCGGCCTGGTCCTCTCCTATCCGATCACGGACAACATGGCCCTCACCGACTACTACCGGGCGCCGTACGCACACGGGATCATCCGCGACGAGGCCGCGATCCGAAGTCGCGCGGAATCGGCCGTCGCCCAGTACGACGTGCGGACGCCATCCGTCGACGTCGCCGCCGCCACCCTGTCGGGCGGCAACCAGCAGAAGGTGATCGTGGCGCGCGAGTTCGACGGTGAGCTGAGCCTCCTCGTCCTCGACCAGCCGACGCGCGGCCTCGACGTCGGCAGCATCGAGTTCATCCACCGCCAGGCGATCGCGAAGCGCGATGCCGGAACGGCGATCCTGCTCGTCTCCGCGGAGCTCGACGAGGTGCTCGAGCTGTCCGACCGGATCGGGGTCATGTACCGCGGACGACTGGTGGCCGTCGTGGATGGGCCGAGCGCCTCCCGCGAGGAGGTGGGGCTCCTGATGGCGACCGGCGGGCGCCAGGCAACGGCCAGCGGGGATGCGGCGTGAGCCTGCGACGCGTCGTCTCGGTCCTGACAGTCCCGGCGCTGGCCATCGTGCTCGCGCTGGTCGTCGGCGCCGCAATCATGATCTTCTCCTCGCCGCTGGTGAGCGGCCAGCTCGATCCGCTGCTGCCGCTCGGGGCATACGGCGCCCTGCTGAGCGGTGCGTTCGGGTCCTACAACGCGCTCATCCAGACCGTTGTCAGCTCAACGCCGTTGATCCTGGCCGGCCTGGCGGTGGGCATCGGCTTCAAGGCGGGCCTCTTCAACATCGGAGCGCAGGGACAGTTCCTGATGGGCGCGATCGCCGCGGCCGCCGTGGGAGCCGGACTCTCGGGGAGCCCGGCGATCATCTCGATCCCGGCCGCCCTGCTCGCCGGGCTCCTCGCCGGAGCCCTCTATGGCTTCATTCCCGGGCTTCCTGAAAGCCTTCACCGGTGCCCACGAAGTGGTCACCACGATCATGCTGAACTACATCGCCATCCAGTTCGTGGCGTACCTCGTCACCGGGCCCCTCCGGGCGACCGGCGCCACGTTCGCCCGCTCTTCCGACGTCGGCAGCGCCGCGCTGCCGATCCTGATCGGCCGGAACGGGCACCTCGGCATCCTGTTCGCCTTCGTGGCGGTTCCGCTCGCGTGGTGGCTCCTGTACCGGACGACGCTCGGCTTCGAGGTGCGCACCGTCGGGGCGAACCCCGACGCGGCGCGCTATGCCGGCATGTCTCCTCGCACCGTGATCGCGCTGACCATGGCCGTCTGCGGGCTGCTGGCGGGCGTCGCAGGTGCCGGCGAGATCCTCGGGATCAGCCACTACATGCCGGCTGGATACTCGACCAACGTCGGGTTCGACGCGATCACCGTGGCGCTGTTGGGGCGTGCCAACCCGGTGGGGATCCTCTTCGCCGGCCTGCTCCTCGGCGCGATGCGCGCCGGCTCCAACCTGATGCAGATCCAGGCCGGCGTGCCGGTCCAGATGATCGACGTGCTCCAGGGCGTGATCCTCTTCTTCCTCGCCGCGGAGGTCCTGGTGCGCTACATCTTCCGCGTGCGCGCGGCCCGCGTTCAGGTCGACGAGCTGCAGACCGTGTCGCGCTCGTACGGCGGCCAGACGACACCGTAGGCGCCGCGATGGACTTCATCCTCGACCTGCCCGTCATCGGCCTCCTGCTCCAGTTCATCGGCTACCTGGTGGCAGTCACGATCCAGAACAGCGCCCTGATCGTGACCGTGGCCACCCCGATCGGGATCGGAGCGCTCTGCGGCTTCATGAACGAGCGCAGCGGCGTGGTGAACATCGGGATCGAGGGCATGATGATCTCGTCCGCCTTCGCTGCCTGGTGGGTTGCCGCGCTCGCCGCCCAGGTGCTGCCGGGCGCCGTCGGACCCCTGGGCATCACCCTGCCGCTCCTGGTGGGCCTCCTGGCGGCGCTGGCCGTTGGCGTGGCGGTCTCGGCGGTGCATGCCTGGCTCTCGATCAGCGTCCGGGCAGACCAGATCATCTCGGGCACGATCATCAACATCGTCGGGCTGGGGATCACCGGCTACCTCGGCCTCCTGATCAGCCAGAACTCGCCGGCCACCGCCGGCAACTTCGATCGGATCCGGCTCCCCGCTGGCTGGGGCGATCTTCCACTGCTCGGATGGCTGCTGCGGACCTTCGTCGAGCACGGACCGATCACGCTCTCGATGCTCATCCTGGTGGTCGTCCTGCAGGTGCTCCTCTACCGGTCGCGCTGGGGACTGCGCACACGGGCCGTGGGCGAGCATCCGCGGGCCGCGGAGACGGTCGGGATCGACGTGATCGCCCTTCGCTACCGCAACGTTCTCCTCGGCGGCCTGCTCGCGGGGCTGGCCGGAGCATGGTTCACGATCGAGTTCGGCAACTCGTTCCAGAGCGGGATGACCGGCGGCCGAGGGTTCATCGCCCTGGCGGCGCTCATCTTCGGCCGCTGGACCCCGGTGGGGGCGTTCGGGGCGGCGCTCCTGTTCGGCATCGCCGACGCGCTCGGCACCGGGATCCGCCAGACCCCGCCGGTTGGTGACCTCGGTGTCGTGCTGAGCGCGATCCCCGGACAGGTGTTCAGCGCCCTGCCCTACCTCGTGACCATCATCGTGCTCGCCGGCGTCGTGGGACGCAGCACGCCTCCGGCGGCGGACGGCCAGCCCTACGAACGGGAGACGAAGGCCGCCTAGGCGCTGGCCCGGTCAGGCGAAACCTGGCCGATCTCGTGGGCGTGCGCGGCGGGCGGCACGCGGATCAGGTCGGGCGAGAGACCCGCTGCCTGCAGGTCCGCGACCACGCCACGCTGGTCGTACTCGACCGGCCGAAAGCCGATCGCGATGTCGGGCTGCCCGACGTAGACCACCGCGTAGCGGGCGCGCTGGTCGGCCTCGCTGCCGCAGCCGACCGAGCCCGCGGCAACGAAGTGGCTCTGCCCGACCACCCGATGGAAGGCCTCGTGCGTATGGCCGAAGCAGAAGAGGTCGTCCGCCTCATCGCTCGCGATGCGCGCGAAGTAGCGCGAGGGACGGTCAGCCCACAGATACTCGCTCGACTTCAGCGGGCTTCCGTGGAAGAGGAAGAGCGAGCGGCCCTCCAGCGTGACCCGCCACGTGGTCGGCAGGTTGCGCAGCCACGTGCGGTTCTCCTCGGTCACCTGCTCCGCGGTCCACGCCAGCGACGCGAGGCCCTCTGCCTCCACCTCGGCGGAGGGCCAGGCACTGCCCGGCTGCTCGCGGTCCATGCCGACCGCCTCGTCCCAGTTGCCCTGCACGGTCGGGATCTCACGGCGCCGCAGCTCGTCGACCACCTCGTTCGGGTGTGGGCCGCGGCCGACCACGTCGCCGACGCAATACACCGCCTCGCAGCCGATCTTTGCGGCGTCGTCGAGGACGGCGCGCAGGGCCGGCAGGTTCGCGTGCAGGTCGGCGATGACGGCGATACGCATCGGCCGATTCTACGGCCGCCGAATGGGGGGACAATCCCCCTCTTGGGCTAGGCCGCGCCGACCGCCAGCATCGGGGCTGCGAGGACCGATACCTTGCCGGCGACGGTGCGCGCCAGCTCACGCATGGCAAGCCCCGCCAGCGAGCTCTCGCCGCCGGGGTACTGGGACGAGGTGATCGGCACGCCGGCGTCGCCGCCGGTGCGCACCGCAGGCTCGAGCGGAATGCGGCCGAGCACCTCGAGCTCGAGCTCGCGAGCGATCTTCGCACCGCCGCCGGATCCGAAGATGTCGTGCTCGATGCTGCAGCTCGGGCAGATGAAGCCGCTCATGTTCTCGACCACGCCGAGGGTTCGCACGTTCACCTTGTCGAACATCGCGATCGCCTTGCGCGCGTCGATCAGGCTCACCTCCTGTGGGGTGGTGACCACCACTGCCCCGCTCAGGGGGATGAGCTGCGAGAGGCTGAGCGCCGCGTCGCCCGTGCCGGGCGGCAGGTCGATGACGAGGTAGTCGAGCTCGCCCCACTCGACGTCGCGCAGGAACTGCTGGATCGCGCTGTGGATCAGCGGACCGCGCCAGATCACGGGGGCATCGTCCTTCAGGAAATACTGGATGCTCATCATCTGCACGCCGTGGCTCACGACCGGGTTCACGCGCTGGCCGACCCCGGTGACGTGGGCGCCGCCGGTGCCCATCATGAGCGGAACGTTGGGGCCGGTGATGTCGGCGTCGAGGAGGCCCACGCGGGCGCCATCCCGAGCCAACGAGACCGCCAGGTTGACGGCGATGGTCGTCTTTCCCACGCCACCCTTGCCCGACGCGACGGCAATCGTATTGCGTACGCCGGGGATCAGGTCCGCCGCCGGACCGCCGAAGGAGCGCTTGACGTTGCTCGCCCATTCGACCTTCACGACCGATGCGCCAAGCGCCGACAGCTCGGCTCCGATCTCGTCCTCGATCGTCGCCTTCAGTGGACAGGCGGGCGTGGTCAGCTCGACGGTGAGATTGACGGCGCTGCCGTCGATCTCCACCAGCTTGACCATCCCGAGCGAGACCAGGTCACGGCCGATCTCGGGGTCCTTCACTCGTCCGAGCGCGGACATGATTGCGTCGTTGGTGAGCGTTTCCGGCATGGGGGCTGGAGCTTCCTTCATTTCACCTGGCGAGGGCCTGCGCCCTCCGAGCCTAGCAGAGCTTCGCCGGAACCGCCTCGGAGGCTCAGGGCAGCCCGTCGAAGAGCGATGCCTCGGGCGGCGGCAGCGGCCCCGCCGGTACGCCGAGGTTCGAACGCACCAGCCGATAGTGCTCCGTCGCGAGATATCGGTCCCGGGCTTCCGCATCCCAGCCGGAGAACGGTCCCTCGGACCCGATCTGGGACACGTGGCGCGCGATTGCGGCAAGCTTCAGCGAGGCGAGCTCGTCCAGCGCCAGCTCCAGTGATCCCTCGCTGTCGGATGAGCCATAGCCATTCGCTTCCGCGTCCACCCCGAGGAGGCCGACCGCAGACTGCGGCACGACCAGGTGGTAGAGCTTGGCCGCGCGCCACGCGACCTGGTCCTCCTCCAGGTCGTCCTCGTACGCGAGCGGCTGGCCGGCGCGCTCGAACGCCAGCGTGGTGGCACGCGAGATGATCGCGTGCTCCGGGTCGCCGGTCACCCCGTCGGCTCCGAAGGTGAGGATCACCTCCGGCCGATGCATGCGGATCGGCTCCACGATCCGGCTGGTCAGCTCCTCGAAGTTCGCGGCCTCGAGGTCGCCCTCGGCATAGTCGAGCATGCGAAGCACGCGGACGCCGAGGAGCGCGACCGACCTGCGCAGCTCGTCCTCACGGACGGTGTCGAGGTTGCGCCAGACCAGCGGGCGGTTGAACGGCCGGTTCTTGCCCCCCGGCGCGGGCGGCTTCTGGACCAGCCGGGAGTCGAAGTAGCCGCGCGTCGCGCAGACGACGACCACGTACGCCCCTGAGGCGACGGCCGTCGCGATCGCGCCGGCGAATCCGAACGCTTCGTCGCCCGGGTGGGCGACGACGACCATCAGGCTCCGGGCCGGATTCCGCTCACGAACGGGCCGCCAGATCGATGACACGGCCGGCAGTATATCGGTCTAGCCGCCGACCTCGACGGCAATCGGCGCCGCCCCGAGGGCTCGGTCGCCGAGCGAGCTCTCGATCGCCGGGATCTCATTCAGGAAGCTCGCCGCGTGGCCCCGCCGGATCGCCTCCCGCGCCTCGTCGAGCGTGAGGATCTCGTTGCGGAGGAGGAGGTTCAGCTCGTTGCGCAGGTACGAGTGCAGCATCTCGGGACCGTCGGTGCTGACCGTGAACGGAACCGCGTCGTCGATGATGCGGCGGACGAGACGCGCGCATCGCCTCGATGTCGGCGACCACGCCCGTGTTCAGGTTGGAGCTGGGACAGATCTCGAGGACAGTTCCGCGCTCGCGCAGCATGGCCATCACGCCGGAGTCCTCCGCGCTCCGGATCCCGTGACCGATGCGATCCGGCTCAAGGGCCTCGATCGCTTCCCGCACCTCGCCCGCTCCACCCGTCTCCCCCGCGTGGACCGTGAGCCCGAGCCCGTTGCGTCGACACTCGGCGAAGAGGTCCCGGTAGTCGGCGAAGCGAAAGGATGGCTCGTCGGGACCGGCAATGTCGACCGCCACGACGCCCCTGCTGCGCCAGCTGATCGCCTTTGCGGCGATGATCTCGTTCAGCTCCCGGCTGAAGCCACGGTCGAGGCAGAAGATGAGGCCGGCACGGACCTGCGGATACTCGAGCATTGCGCGGTCCATGCCCCGCACGGCCGCGGCGATGATGTGGTCGAGGTCCTGCTCCCCGCCCCGGTTGCGCTTCATCGGGTTGAAGCGCAGCTCGAGGACGGTGACGTTGTTCTTGCGGTAGGCGCCCCCGATCACCTCGTAGACGCTCCGTTCCACGGCCGTCGGGCTCGACTGGATCAGCTCGGTCCAGTGAAACAGGTCGAGGTAGGCCTGGAACGAGCGGCGGCGCCTACCGACTGTGATCAGGCGCCGGAAGGCCCAGTAGTCCTTCGTCGGGAGGCGGATCCCCTGAGCGTGCGCGATCCCCCACATGATGGCGGGAGTGACCGCCGCGCCGAGGTGCACGTGGAGCTCGGCGAGCGGCGTTCTGGGGTCCAGCTTGGGGCGCGGCATGCTCACCCGATGGCGTGATCTGCCGCGGGAGTGTAGCCCGGCAGCCGGCCCCATTTTCCCGGTGCTAGAATCGGCCGGCGATGGAAGGCATCAAGAAGTTCATCGAGTCGCTCGCCGTCGACTGGGGCGACCGGCTCGGGGTCGTGCTCCCGCTCTTGCTTCGCCGGTCTCGTGGCCCTCTACCTCGCTCTACGTCGTGCTCGGCTACCTTCGCGTCTCGCAGGTTTCCATCGAGGCCGAGGCGTCCGCGCCGAGGCCCGTGCTCCCGATCGCAGGTGGTGCCGAGCGTGCCGTCGACGTCCCCTCCGCCTGGCGTTCCGTACTGCTCCTACGACGGGCTGCGATACCCGCCCGGCGCACGGTTCTGCACGGCATGCGAGCGTGACCTCTCCTACTCTGCACGAACTGCGGTGCGACGCTGCGTGCCGCGGACGGCACCTGCCAGCGCTGCGGCACCCCGACCCTCCGCGCGGAGCCCGCGCTGCCGGGCTGACGAGGCTCGACCCGCTCACTGAACCGTGGCGACCCTCATCCCGGCCCTGCTCGCCGCCGCACTCATCTCCCTGCTCGGCTCGGTCGCGCTGGCCCTGGGCGGCGGCCTCTTGCGCTTCGCGGGTGCGGCGCGCCTGGCCCTGAGCGAGGGCATCGAGGTCGACGACGCGAGCCGACCCCGGCTCGGATCGCACACCGTCCACTTCGGCATCGCGGCCGGCCTGGCTTTCGCGCTCACCGCCCTCGCGGCCCGCACCTTCGTGACGGGGCATGCACCCTGGTCGAACCTGCACGAGTTCAGCGCAGCGTTCGCGGCGGGCGTCATGGCCGTCTACCTGTACCTGGATCGCGGGGAGCGGATCCGTGGGCTGGCGCCCGCGATCGCCGTCATCTCGGCCGGCCTGATCGCCCTCTCGCTCGCGCTGGACAACCGCGTCGATCCGCTGGTGCCCGCCCTGCAGCAGCCCCTCCTGCTCACGGTGCACGTCGGGGCCGCCATGCTGGCCTACGCCATCAGCGCGGTTGCCTTCGCGGCCGCCGGCGGCGAGCTGTTGCAGCGTTTCAGCGCCGGCGCCCTCCGCTGGCTGCCCAGCGGCGCTGCCTGCCGGGCCGCCGCGGACCGGTCGGTGATCCTCGCCTTTCCGGTGCTCACCCTCGCGATCGTCCTCGGATCAGTCTGGGCCAACCTCGCCTGGCGCTCGTACTGGAGCAACGATCCGAAGGAGCTGGCCGCGGCCGCGACGTGGCTCGTGTACGGCGCCTACCTTCACGTCGCTGGCCGGCGCGATCGGTGGGCGGCGCTCGCACCGTGGCTCCTGGTGCTCGGCTTCGGGGGCGTCCTCTTCACCTACCTTGGCGCCGGCCTCGTGTTCGTCGGGGAGCACAGCTACGCCAACCCCTGAGCCCTACGCGCTCCCCATCACCTGCTGAGCGTAGGCGCGCATCTCCGCGACGTTGGGGATGATCACCCACCCGCGCGTGCTGTTGGGCTCCTCCCCCTGGAAGAGGGTGAAACGGGGTGGGCCGAGGACCGTGCTGGTGATCGCGGCGTGGACGCTGCGACGCGCGACCTCCTTGAAGGTGGC
Source organism: uncultured Chloroflexia bacterium (assembly GCA_963799675.1). Taxonomy (GTDB): domain Bacteria; phylum Chloroflexota; class Limnocylindria; order QHBO01; family QHBO01; genus JALYSK01. Next base: position 146,376 of record CAWCXQ010000003.1, on the reverse strand, counting down.
GAGCTTGGCCACGGGGATATTGCTCCGGACCGACGCAAAGCCCTGGAGGAACTTCCGCAGGTCGACCTTGGTGTGGGGGTCCAGGAGCTTGCCGACGAGCGCCATCACGACCTGCTGCTGGCGCAGCGCGCGGCCATAGTCGGTGTCCTGGTGGCGGGACCGAACGTATCGGCTCGCATTGTTGCCATTCAGATGCTGCTTGCCGGCTGCGAGGTCGAGGCCGATCGAGGGGTCATAGAGCGCATACGGGACCACGACGTCGATCCCCCCGACCGCATTCACGATTCTCCCGTAGTCGGCCATGTCGATCTGGAGGTAGTAGTCGATCGGCACCCCAAGCGTGGTTGCGATCGTGTCGCGGAGGGCCTCGATCCCCAGGTGGCTCTCCAGGCCGTTGATCTTGCTGCGCCACACCCCGCCGCCCGCCATCGGCAGGTCGACCGTGTCACGCGGCAGGGAGAGCATCACGATCTTGTTCTTCGCCGCGTTCACGCTGGCCACGATCATGGCGTCGGTGTTCACGTCCTCGCCGCGCTTCGCCCGATCGACGTTCGAGTCGGTGCCCACGATCAGCAGGGTCACACGTCCCTTCAGGAGCGCCTGGTCGAGAGGGATCGGCGTGGGCGTTGGCTTGGGCGTCGGTCGCACCGTGGGCGTTGGCTTGGGCGTCGGACTCGGGGTCGGGCTTGGCGTCGGCGAGGCCGTGGCCAGCGCGAGCTGCGGGCTGGGAGTGCTCCCGCATGCGGCGAGAACTGCCAGCAACGTCAGCACCAGGGGCGCAGCGATCTGAGGTGAGGTGCGCTTGGGGAACATGGCCGGGGATGATAGCCGAATGGTAGGCTCGCTTCATGGTCAGCAGAGAGGTCTCCATCGAAACGGGGAGCCAGGGCGCGGTCGTGGACCTGACCGATGCGATACGGGAATTTCTCGAGGAGACCGCAGCCGGCGGTGACGGCCTGCTGAACGTCTTCGCGCCGCACGCCACTGCGGGCATCGTCGTGATGGAGCTCGGCAGCGGCTCGGAAGCCGACCTGCTCGACGCCCTCGACCGGCTGCTGCCGCGCGACGAACGCTGGAGGCACGCCCACGGCTCGCCGGGCCACGGCGCAGACCACGTGCTCCCATTGCTGGTCGCGCCCTCGCTCTCCGTCCCGGTGGTGGCGGGACGCCCTGCGCTCGGCACCTGGCAGTCGGTCGCGCTGGTCGACCCCAACCGTGACAACGGGCGACGACGCGTCCGGCTCAGCTTCCTGGGCGGCTGATCCCCGGCGTCAGGGCTGCGGCGTCGGCGGCGCCCCTCGCCCGGGCGCGATGGCGAGCCGCCTTGGCGCGGTTGCCGCAGGTCGCCATATCGCACCATCGCCTTCGGCCGGTGCGAGATGTGTCATAGAACACGAATCGGCACGTGTCGTCGTCGCACACTTTGATTCGCTCCGGATGGCCCGAGGTGAGCTCACTGGCGAGCGGATCAGCAAGGCGGGCGAGGGCATCGTCGATCGGGTCGCCCACGTGGCGGTGGTCGACGCTGATGCCGTCCGGCGACGGGACGAGCTCGATGACCTGGCGGGCGTGAAGCGCCCGATTGACGATGTCGAGCGCGCCCGCGCTCGGTCCCCGCTGTTCCGCGATCGAGTGGGCCACCTCGCGCAGCGCGTCACGAACCCGGCGCACCCGGATGAGCTCGCGGGTCGCCAGGCTCGGTTCGGCAGCGATCTGGGCACGCAGCCGATCGGCCCCTTCGTGGTGGATCACCGCTCGGTCCACGAACCAGCCGAGCACGGCATCGAGGCTCGGGTCGGCGGGGAGACGACCCGCGCTGGCGCCGGTATTCAGGAAGTCGAACGTATCGCCAAGGCCCACCTCGTGGGCATGGCCCCGGTCGACCGGGAAAAGGGTGGATGCGCTCATCTGGTAACCACTATATACGACTTGACAGGTTACACGCAAGGGGGTAGGGTTGACGGGTAACCGATCAACGTTAAGCAACTGGTTACCGCGAAGAGACGTGGAGGCCGAACATGGAAGCCGTAGTGATGATCGCCGTGCTGATTGCCGGCCTCGTGTTGTTGGATGCCGCCGCGTCCCTGTACGGCATCGATTCGCGAGACCCGATGCCGGACGACCACCGCCGCTGAACCAAGAACCCAGCCACTCTCCATCCTGATCGTTAGTCCAGACGGAGCCCTGACCCATGCATTACTACTACGCCATGCGCGCCCTCGAGCTCGCGAGAGAGCGCTCGGCCGAAGCCGACCGGGCACGTGTGCGCGCTCTCTTCGCCGCCGGCCAGCCCGAGCGATCGTCGTCTGTGCGCCGCTGGCTCGCGCTCGGTCTCGCGGCCGTCAGCCGCGGCAGCGCGGCGGTCGTCCGCCGCCTAGACGACTGCATCGCCGACGATCTCGGTCGGAGCCTGGCCCCGATCGACTAGTCTCTCGAGCGCTCACCCGCCTCGGAGTTCGGGCCGGCTCAGCGCCTCGACCTGCGCCCGCGCAGCGCTCGGGTCGCCGGTCGGCTCATCGCAGGCGTAGCCCCGGCAGACGTAGGCAGTCGCCTTCGCCGCGTCCGCCGCCTTGCCCGCAAAGAGGGGCCAGTCGGCGTGCACATCCCCGCCCACCAGCGGCGCGAGCACGAGGTCCGGCACGTACGGCGCCGCCACCGCGCGGCGCAGGGACAGGGTCCGCTGCGGCGAGCCGCTCACGACCGCGTCGATCGGGTGGGCTGGCGGCGTGGTCCACGGCGGCCAGCATCCGCCCGAAGGCGGCCGGCTGGCGCTCGAGTGCCGGCCCCGCCGCGCGCAGGATCGAGCGAGCTCGTCGATCGAGATCCTCGTCCCCGGTCAGCAGCGCAAGACGGAGCATCACGTCGGCCGCCACCGCATTGGCGGATGGCGTCGCGGAGTCGACCAGGGAGTGCGGCCGCACGAGCGCCGAGTCGTGCTCCGCGCTCGTGTCGGCGAACGTGCCGCTGGCATCGTCCCAGAAGTCGCGCACCGCGCTCGCCACCAGGGCGCGCGCGAGCACCAGGAGCGAGCCGTCGGCCAGCGCAGCGTAGGCGGCCAGCAGCCCGTCCGCCACGTTCGCGTAGTCCTCCGCGAAGCCGGGCGTATGCGATCGTCCGTCGCGCGAGGTGCGCCACAGCCGATCCTCGTCCCGCACCAGGTGGCGCCGGATGAATGCCACCAGGCGCGCGGTCCCGGCCGCGAAGCGCTCCTCACCGAGTGTCAGCGCGCCGGCGGCGAACGCGCGCAGGGCCATCCCGTTCCAGGCGGCCAGCTGCTTGTCATCGCGGCCCGGACGCTCCCGCCGACCTCGTGCTGCTAACAGGGCCTCACGGCCGCGCTCAACCAGCCTGGCATCCGGCGGTGCAGCGGAGACGTGCAGGATCGAGCGACCCTCCCAGTTGCCGCCGGGGGTCACGTCCCAGTACGCGGCGAGCAGGCGCCGGTCGAGATCCGGGATGCCGGCATCGGCAAGTACGGCCGTCAGCTCGTCGTGCGTCCAGACGTAGTAGCGCCCCTCCTCGCCGCCCGAATCGGCGTCGAGGGCCGAAGCGAAACCGCCATCGTCGGTCGCCAGCTCGGCGAGCATGAAGTCGAGGGTGCGGGCCGCGACCTCGGCGTACCTCGCGTGGCCGGTCGCGCGAAAGGCCTCGAGGTAGGCGTGGGCGAGCAGCGCGTTGTCGTAGAGCATCTTCTCGAAGTGCGGCACCAGCCAGCGCGCGTCGGTCGCGTAGCGGGCGAACCCGCCGCCCAGCTGGTCGTTGATCCCGCCATCGGCCATCGCGGTCGAGCGTGACGCCGCACCATCGTCGAGGGTCGTCCGGATCTCCGGCTCCGGCGCCACGCCCGCAGGAGGAGCTCGAGCGTCATCGGCGCCGGGAACTTCGGCGCGCCGCCGAACCCGCCGTGCACGGGGTCGAAGCTCGCGGCGAGCTGCCGACGGCGGCGTCGAGCTGCTGCGTCGCCGGACGCTCGGCGCCGCCGCGCGCGGCGATCGCCAGTCTGGCTGCGCAGGTGATCGGCGAGCAGCCTGGCCTGCGTGTCGATCTCGGCGCGCCGCGTCGCGGTAGGCCTCGGCCGACGCGACTCGAGCAGGCGCGGGGAAGCCGGGCAGCCCGTGCGCGGTCCTCGGGCGGGAAGTAGGTGCCGCCGAAGAACGGCGCGCCGGTCGGGGGTCAGGAAGACGCTCATCGGCCAGCCGCCGCTGCCGGTCATGGCCTGGACCGCGGCCATGTAGACGTCGTCGAGGTCGGGCCGCTCCTCGCGGTCGACCTTGATGGCGACGAACTCGCGCGTTCAGGAGCGCGGCGATGGCCGCGTTCTCGAACGACTCGCGCTCCATGACGTGGCACCAGTGGCACGCCGAGTAGCCGATCGACAGGAAGATCGGCTTGTCCTCGCTCGCGCGCGGCTGCCAGCGCCTCGGCGCCCCACGGATACCAGTCGACCGGGTTGTGCGCGTGCTGCAGCAGGTACGGGCTGGTCTCCTCGGCCAGCCGATTCGTGTGCGCGGGCGTGCCGCTCACGCGGGGTCGCCGCGGACGCGGCCGTCGCCGACGCGGCCGCCTGGCCGGCGAGGAACTGCTCGTGGTAGAGCTTGGCGTAGAGCCCTTCGTGGCGCAGCAGCTCGTCGTGGGTGCCGCGCTCGACGATGCGACCGCGATCGAAGACCAGGATCTGATCGGCCCGCAGGATCGTCGACAGGCGGTGCGCGATGGCGATCGTGGTGCGGCCCTCCATCAGCCGCTCCAGCGCCGTCTGGATCAGGCGCTCGCTGACGGTGTCGAGGGCGCTGGTCGCCTCGTCCAGGATCAGGATCCGCGGGTCCTTCAGCAGCACGCGGGCGATGGCGACCCGCTGCTTCTCGCCGCCGGAGAGCTTGTAGCCGCGCTCGCCGACCACGGTGTCGTAGCCCTCGGGCAGCTCGAGCACCCGGTCGTGGATGGCGGCCGCGCGCGCGGCCGCCTCGATCTCTTCCATGGTCGCGTCGGGCTTCGCGTAGCGCAGGTTGTCGAGCACCGACGCGTGGAAGAGGTACGTCTCCTGGGTCACCACCCCGATCACGCGGCCGAGCGACTCGAGCTTGATCTGGCGCACGTCGTGGCCATCGATCGCCACCGCGCCGCTCGGCGACGTCGTAGAGCCGCGGGATCAGGTAGGTGGTTGTCGTCTTCCCCGCCCCCGAGGGACCGACGAGCGCCACCAGCTGCCCGGGATCGGCCGCGAACGACGTCGGTCAGGCCGAACGGCTGGAGTCGGGTCGGGCACCGCGAAGCCAGCGCCGCCTCGGCCTCGGCACGCTCCGGCTCCACGGCGAGCTGGGCGATCGGCGGACCGGGTAGCGGAACGAGACGTGGTCGAACCGCAGCTCACCGCGCGATGCCGACCTGGTCGAGCGTCGACGGCGTCCGGGGCGTCGGTGATCTCCGGCGCGCAGCTCGAGGTACTCGAAGATGCGGTCGAAGAGCGCCAGCGCGCCCTGGATCTCGACCTGCACGCTCAGGAGCTGCCCCATCGGGAAGAAGAGGCGGCTACTGGAGCGTGGTGAAGGCGACGATCGATCCGATGCTGACGTTCGTGTCGCCGCCGATGATCAGCGATCCGGCGAGCAGGTAGACCAGCGCCGGGCGTGATCGAGAAGAAGGTGCCGATCAGCGCGAAGAACCAGCGGCCGATCATCTGCTGACGGATCTGCAGGTCGCCGAGCCGGCGCGACTCGCGCTGGAATCGGTCGATCGAGGCCTCCTGCTGGCCGAACGTCTTGCTGAAGCAGGATCCCAGAGACGGAGAGCGACTCCTCGGTGATGGCGCTCACCTCGGCCAGCGACTGCTGGGTCAGGGTCGCGATCTGGCGCCGCACCTTGCCGACCCGGTAGGTGATGTAGGCGAAGACCGGCAGCATGCCCAGGCTGAGCGCGGTCAGCCGCCAGTCGATGACGAGCATGGCGATGATGGTGGTCGCCACCGTGGCGAGGTTCGAGAGCAGCGAGGCGGCGGTATCGGTCACCACCGACTGGACCCCGTTCACGTCGTTGCCGACGCGGCTCTGGATCTCCCCGGTGCGGGTCTCGGTGAAGAACCGCAGCGGCATTCCCTGGAGGTGGCGGTAGAGGGCCAGGCGCAGGTCGTTCATGACGTTCTGCCCGACCACGTTCGAGAGGTAGGACTGCCCGACCCCGATCAGGCTGGTCACGATCGGCAGCACGATCATCAGCCCGGTCTGCAGGTAGAGAAGCCCGATGTCGCGCGGCCCGAGCAGGTTGTCGATGATCAGCTTCAGCAGGATCGGGTTCACCACGCCGATGCTGACCGAGGCCAGGATCGAGATCGCGATGATCGCCAGGCGGCCCCGGTACGGGTCGAAGAAGCCGATGATCCGCCGCATCGTGCGCGGATCGCTCCCGGGCCGACGCGTCAGGTCCGGGTCCGCTCCGCCTCCCCATCCACCGCCGCGCCGCATCATTCCGAGGACGATCGAGAGGAACGCCTGCGCCATGCCGATCCCCTGCGGCTCACCGGTCTTCTCCGCGCGCTCTCCGCATCCGCACCTCGACGTCGCGGTCGCCGATCTGGCTGCCGTGGCACAGGAGCGCCGGAGCCCGTCTCGAATGTCGCCGCCACGTCGACCCACAGGTTCGGCTCTCTCGACGCCGGTGAGCAGGACCTGGCGCACCTTCCACGGCTCGAGCCCCTCGTCGCGCGCGAGCTCGGGGAAGTTCAGCCTGTCGCGCGCGGCGGGGTAGACCGAGGCGAGCGTCGCCTCCCCGGTGGCGAGGTGATCGGGATGGCCGATGAACGGGTTGTGGTCGAGCCGACGCTGCGGGTTCTGGGCGATCACCAGGTCCGGTCGGAAGCGGCGGATCTGTCGCGCGATGTCGCGCCGGAGGTCGAGGCTGGGCGTCAGGTAGCCGTCCGGGTAGCCGAGGTGCACGATCTCGCTGACGCCCAAGACGTCGGCGGCGGCCCGTTGCTCGGCGATCCGCGTGGCGGCCAGCTGCCTCCGGCGCAACGTCAGGATCCTCGGTCCCCTTCCCACCGTCGGTGGTCACCACGTAGTCGACCCGCGTGCCGGCAGCGGTCAGCGCCGCGATCGTGGCCGCGGCGCCGAATTCCGCATCATCAGGATGGCTGATGACGACCAGCGCGCGGTCGAGCGGATCGATCAGCTCATGTCGCTCAAGTGGCATATGCGCATCGTAGCGCGATCCGGGGTTGCTCCCGATCGAGGCGGCCGCGCATACTGCCCCGGAGTATGAAGACCGATGCCTCCCTCTTTCGACACTCCTACACCAAGGACCGCGGCGAGCTCATCAACCGGCTGCGCCGGATCGAGGGCCAGGCGCGCGGGATCCAGCGTCTCGTCGGCGACGAGGCCTACTGCCTCGACATCCTGCAGCAGGTCGAGGCGCTCACCGCTGCCGCCGACCAGGTCGCCCTGCTCCTGCTCGAGGACCATATCGACGGCTGCCTTGCGCACGCGGTCGAGACCGGGCAAGGAGAACCCTACGTGGGCGAGGTGATGGCGGTCGTGCGCCGCGCTCATGGGCCGGCGCGGGCCCCGCAGGCCTGCCTGAGGCCGGCTTTGGGAGTGCCGCAGGGGGGAACCACGGCACTCCCGGGCCGAGTCTACAATCCCGCCCGCTCGGCGAGCAAGCAAACCCGCCGGGCACGGCTCACTCCCCGAACATCGTCAGCTGCTCGCCGCCGCGCTCGATGAGCGGATCGAGACCCAGGACCGGCTGAAGCCAGTCGAGGCTGGCGCCGTCCCGGCCGGTGAGCGTCTCGAAATGCTCCCATTTCAGGAAGTGCCAGTTCTGGCGCTCGACCTCCGCGCGAAGCCACGGGGAGCGCTCCAGCTTGAACCGCACCAGCTCGGTCCGTTGCCCCGGAAAGACCATGAAGCGGGCCTGCTGCTCCCCGGTCGGCTGATGCCTCGGCCACGACCGCAGCACCGCTTCTCCGAGCATCGCGGTCCATTCGACCTCGAAGAGGAAGACGAGCTTGCCCCGGACGTACCAGATCGCGTCGACCGCGCTGAGCAGCTCCGCGGGCGCGCGAATGATGAGCGGCAGATAGGCACGTCGCTCGTCGTCGCGGAGCCGGTCCCCGAGGGTGCCTGAATCGGTGCGACGTTGCTGCTCCCGCTTGCTGATCCAGACCCGTAGGCCAAGCCGATGGCCGTAGTCGGTCAGCATGCCGACGATCCGGCCGTGGTCCTCGATTCGCTCCGGCAGGTCATCCTCGGTCCCCAGCGAGCCGCGCTCGCCGATGCTGGCGTAGGCCGACAGGCAGGCGAGGACGAGCTCCTCGTCCGGGGCCTGCAGCCCGGGGAAGAGACGATAGATGCGCTCCACGAAGCCCTTCTCGTCGAGCCGCCCGGCGGTCGACAGGATCGAGTAGGTGGCCCATTCGACCCGATCCGCGAGGGGCGACTCGGCAAGCTCGGGCTCGCGCAGCCACCACACCAACCGGTCCCCGTCCACCATCCGCACCAGGCTGTGGTGGTCTTCCCGTGACAGCTCCTCGCGCAGCAGGGTGGCCAGCAGGGCCCACGCATTTCGCTCGAGCCGCTCGTCCGCGGGATCGGCTTCGCGATGCTGGGTGATCCGCTGCAGGAGGCCGCTCCCCGCCAGCTCCGCGAGCACCGCGCACACGATCCGCAGGAGGCCGGCTGGCTCACCGCGGTCCCGTAACAGGCCGACGGCGGCTCGCTCGATCCCCTCGGCCAGCTCCGGGTAGGTGAGCTGGCCCTCCTCCGCGCCAAGCTTCAGCGGGCCGCCCTGCATGGCGTGGCGGAGCCGATCCTCGCCCGACGGCTTCCGGAAATGCAGGGATACCGCGTCGCCGCTGCGTCGCGACTCACGGTGGATGACGTCGACCAGGTCGAGGCCTGCTGCGGCGCCCGCCACTGCTGCTGCCAGGACACGCTCCACGTCGTCGCTCTCGACCAGGAGCGAGAACCAGCCGCCCGGCTTGAGCGCAGAGGCCGCCGAGGACACGGCGTGGCGCAGGGCGGTCGCCTCGGCGGTGTCTGCCTGGCCGCCGGCGCCGAAGAGCGGTTCCAGGCGCAGCGTCTCGGCGGCCTCGCGGCCGAGCAGCCAGGCGGTGGCGAGGTATTCGAAGCTCAGCTCATCGACGCTCGCCGAGGCGCTCGGCGCCCCGAGCACCAGGTCGATCCCGCCGGGTGGCAGGTACTGGCCGACGACAGCTGGCCGACAGCGGATCCAGAGCACGTTCGCCGCACCGATCCCGCCGAGCTCATCGAAGTCCGCGGCGAAGCGAACGATGCGCCGGTCACGACCAACCGCGGCGACCGCGGTTCGCACGTCGCGGAAGGCGTCCTCGAAGAGGCGCCAGACATTCACCTCGCGCTGGTGTCGTGAGGCGGGCTGACGGACGTGCCCGTTCGAGATGCGGAGCGAGGCGACGCGGCCGGGATAGCCGTTCAGGCGGCTGGCGGGCAGGAGACAGGCGGCCAGGGCCAGCCGCATGACCGATGCGACGGGGCCATCCCTGAACTCTGCGTCGATCTTGTTTGCGATGGTATGGAGCGCATACAGGTTTCGCGGGCTGAAGAGCTCGAGCACCTCGCCGACGAGCTCCTCCCTGCCATCGAGGACCGGGAATCGGTCACGCAGCTGCTGGTAGTGCTGGCTCTGACGGACGCCGGCGGCAGTCGCCTGCGGAAGCGGGTCCGGCCGCACGGTGGAGGCGAACCGCGGACCATCGCCGCCGCGCGAGCTCGGCTCGGTGACCTGCACCGGTGGCGCGGGGGGCCCGCCGAGCTCCCCCAGGGGCGCCGCGGGGTCCTCCTCGAGCGGGTCGGGTGAACCGGTCAGGCCGACGGGGGCGGGGGGCAGATCCTCCTCGGCGTCCGCGGCGGCATCAGACGCTGAATCTGGCTCGTCGACCATCGCCGGGCGCAGGATCCCCAGCTTGGCGAGGTCCGCCTCGTCGACCGCGGCAACGCGCTCCTCGGGCCCGCCGACCGCGATCTCGCAGTTCGGGCATCGGTAGATCTTTCGGCCGGGCGCATCGGCATCGCGGGGCCAGATGAACTGCTCCCCGACCACCGGGTGCCGGCAGACGCTGCAATGCGTCGCGTACAGCTCCTCGATGTGCTGGCGCAGCGGAACGTCGACTCGACGGGACGCGGCAAGCTGTGCGAATGCGGCATCCAGCGCCGAGCTCTCCGGGGCGGTGAGAAAGGCGATCGCGGCGAGCTGGGCGAAGGGGCTCGGGTCCGCGGCCACGGCCTGCATCCCGTGTGGCACGGCCCGCCGCGCCGTCCAACCCGTGCCGGACCAGGGGTCGAGCACCGTGTCGCCGGGCTGCGCGAAGGCGGCAAGCTCGGCGTCCAGGATGTTGTCTGCAGGGGAGGGAAAATACCGCTCCAGGAGCGCGAGCCCAGGGAGGCGTCGCGGGAGAACGACATGGTCGAGCCGTTTCCGTTCGGCCTCGCTCATCGGCTCCTACGGTTCTTCGATCAACTCTTCCTCGAGCTCGGGCTCGCCTGAGTATTCCGGAAGCGTCGTGTCGAGCTCCTCGACCTCCTCGGACTCCTCGTCGAACTCTTCGCTCTCCTCTTCGTCATCGTAGCGGAGCGGAGTCCCCTTCATGTAGGGCCGAACGTCACCGCGACCCGCTCCCGCACTCGGGAACGAGACCTTGCCGAAGTTCGACGGATGCGTGAACACCTCGCGGATGATCATCGTCACCTCGCCCTCGTGGACGGCGGTGAGCGCGGCCTCGTACCGGTTGCCCACCTTCATCATCTTCAGCAGGCGGCCGGCGATGCGCGGCTCGACCTGGCCGAGCTCGGTTTCGCCGACATGAGCGATCAGCCGATCCCCGTCCACCCGCAGCTCGATGGCGTCACCGGGTGAGAGGGGCGCAAGGTCGCGGGCCGGGGCGAGGTTGATGAGCCGTGCCCGGCCGGTCTTGCCCATCTCCTCGATGAACAGGGTGGCGGGCGCCTTTTCCGGCTTCCCGTTGCCGTCGCGGTCGCGCGCCCCCTCGGCGACCACGCGCAGGCGCTCCACGTTGCGCTGCGCGATCCGGTTCGTGCTGTCACGCTCGAGTGCCTGCTCGTACACGGCGAGGGCCTCGGCCGGGCGGCCGAGCTCGGCGAGCGCCTTCCCGAGGCGGTTATAGGCGTCGATGTCGGGGCCAAGCTCGAGCAGCTGTCGGTTCGCGTCGGCAGCCTCGGACCATTCGCCGCGCGTCGCGTGACCGATCGCGGCATCAGCAAGCTGGCGTCGTTGTCGCGTGGTGGTATCAGTCTCGCCGAGGGCCATGTCGGTGCCTCGCTCGGATCAAAAACGGTGGGTCAGCGGCCCGACCGGGCCGAAGAGCGCCTTGTTGTATCACCGCCCACCGGGGGTGTCAACGCGCTGACTATCCGGCGTGAAGGAGCAGCGCCACGAGCAGTCCGAGGAGGGCGAGGCTGCCGAACTCGATCACCACACTGCGGCTCGATGCGCCGTTCTGCAGCGCATCGGCGGCGCCACCCCACACGTAGAAGGCGAGCGCGATGATCGCCGGGCCGACGACCCCGGGGAGCACGAGCAGGGTGACCGCGATGCCGACCTGGGCGACCGCCAGGACGTGGAGCAGCGCCTGACCAACCGCCTGCACCCCGGTACTGCCGCGCGCCTCGCCGCCGCGCAGGGCGAGCACGAGTGCGAGCAACGCGACGAGGGTCAGCGGCGGAGGCCAGCTGAAGGTACCGAACAGGTGGAAGATGCCGGCGCTGCCGGCGAAGAGGACGCCGGTGAGGAGGAGGTCGAGCAGGGTCCGCGAGCCGGGGCCCCGCGTGAGCCGCAGCTCGAGATAGATCGTCGTCCAGAGGACCACCGCCACGAGTGGCGTGAAGAGGATGGCGCTTCCGGCGGGGAGCAGCCGGCCGAAGAGGGTCAGTGCCACGCCGGCCATGGCGAGGCTCGTGTAACGGGCGTACCCGAGGCCGAGGCGCGCGGGACCGATCACCGCCACGGCGCCGAGCCCTCCGATTGCCAGCTCGGCCGCAATCGCCACGGCCAGCCAGAACGAGGAGAGCAGCCATCCCGCAGCCGCCACCGCCGCCATCAGGGTGGCGAGCAGGAGCGCCTCCGGCCGGTCGATGCGACGGATCACCGATTGGGTGCGCCGATCGCCCATCAGGCGCGCAATCACCGCAGCAGCTCCATCAGAGCGTCCGCATCGCGCGTGGTCGCAACCTGGTCGGCGCTGAGCCAGGCGCGTCGCGCGACGTCGATCCCGTAGGCGGCCTGGGTCAGCTCCTCGGTGCGGTGCGCATCGCTCGCAACGGTCAGCCGCACTCCCGCCCGGCCCGCGTCCCGCGCGAGCGACTCGTCGAGGTCGAGCCGCGGGCTGCCGTTGATCTCGAGCAGCGTTCCCGTCCGCGCGGCCGCCTCGAAGATGGTTGGCCAATCGAGCGGCATCGGCTCGCGGACGTTCACGATCCGCCCGGTTGGATGTGCGATGACGTCGACGTGCGGGTTCTCGATGGCGGCCAGCGCGCGCCGGGTGAGCTGCTCGCTCGGCTGGCCTCGACCGGTATGGATGCTCGCCAGCACCACGTCGAAGCGCTCGAGAAGCTGGTCGGGGTAGTCGAGCCTAGCGTCGGCGCGGATCTCCATCTCGGTGCCGTGAAGGATGCGGAATGGCGCCAGCTCAAGGTTGAGCCGGTCGAGCTCCGCACGCTGCTGCTCGATCCGCTCGAGCGACAGGCCACGCGTGATTCCGAGCGACGGAGAGTGGTCGGTGAGGACGATGTACTCGCGCCCCAGGGCGCGGGCGGCCCGCGCCATCGCCTCGATGCTGTCGACCCCATCGGTCCAGTCCGAGTGGGTATGGCTGTCGCCGCGGAGCTCCGCCTGGTCGACCAGCTGCGGGAGGATGCCGGCCTGGGCCGCGGCGATCTCGCCCTCGTCCTCACGGATCTCGGGCGGCACCCAGGTCAGGTCGAGGCGTTCGTACACCTCCGCCTCCTCAGCGGCGAGGAGGAGCTCCCCCGTCTCCACGACCTTGAAGCCCTTCTCGGAGAGCGAGAGGCCGCGCGCCAGGGCGCGTCCGCGGAGCGCGACGTTGTGCTCCTTGCTGCCGGTGAAGTGGACGAGGTGCGTCCCCCATGCCGTCGGCGGGCAGACCATCAGGTCGACTCGCGGCCCGTCGCGCAGCATGACGCTGGACTTGTCGGTGCCCGCCGAGAGAACGCGGTCGACACCCGTCAGTCGGTCGAGCGCGGCGATGAGCGCCGGCGCGTCGTCGACGGCGGCCAGCAGGTCGAGGTCGCCGACCGTCGCGCGACGGCGCCGCAGCGAGCCGGCGGGCTCGATCCTCCTCAGGCCGGGAACGTCGCGCAGGTTCGCGATGAGGTCCCCGACCAACGCGTCGGCATCGTGCAGGAGCAGGCGGCCGCCCTGCCGTTCCGCGCGCGCGATCCCCTCGAGGATGTTCTCCTCGGTCCTGGCCGAGAGGCCGCGCACGCCTCGCAGGCTCCCTTGCTCCGCGGCCGCTCGCAGCGCCTCGATCGAGTCGATCCCGAGCTCGGCGTGGAGCAGCTTGACGGTGCGCGGTCCCACACCGGGAATGCGCAGCATGGCCAGCAGGCCGTCCGGGACCTGGGCGCGCAGCCGTTCGTGGTACTCGAGCCGGCCGGTGGCCGATAGCTCCGCCAGCTTGGCGGTCAATGCAGCCCCGGCGCCCGGCAGCTTGGGAGGCGTCCCACGCGAGAAGAGGGCGGCGACGTCCTGCGGATAGCGCTCGATCACGTCCGCCACGCGTCGATACGCGACCGCCTTGTAGACGACCTCGCCGAGGATCTCGAGCATGTCGCCGATCTCGTTGAAGACCCGGGCGAGCTCAGAGTTGCTGATGACCGCATCGTCGCCGCGCGACGCGCTTCGAGGTCGTGGCATCGCGCGCATTCTAGAGCCGTCACTCCGGGCCGCTACCGGCCAGGCATCGGTCTAGAATGTGGCGCCGACAACCCATCCATGAGGCTCAGCGCAGATCACGTGGACGCCGGTCCCAGACGACGCGACACGAGCGTACGTGGCCGCCGATCGCGGAGGATGAGCGCCTAGCGTCGAGGTGACGCGGCTCCCCCGCAATCTGAGGAGACCACCCGCTGCGTGGCGCACCACCCCTTCGGCAGCGAGGTGGTCTCATCATGCTCTTCCTCAGTCAGCTCATCGGCAAGCAGGTGCTCGACCGGAACGGCGAGCCGTTCGGCAAGGTGCGCGACCTGATCGTGGCGCTCGGGGAGCGCTACCCGCCGGTCACCGGCCTCGTGGTCCGCGTGGCTGCCGGCCGCGAGATCTTCCTGCCATGGTCCGCGGTCGACTCGATCGACACCTCGGGCGCCCGGCTCCGGACGGCCTCGATCAATATCACGTCGTTCCAGCAACGGGCCAACGAGATCAGGCTCTGGCGCGACCTGCAGGACAAGCAGATCGTCGACGTCGAGGGGCGCAAGATCGTGCGCGTCAACGATATCCAGCTGGCCCCGGTCGAAGGCAGGCTGCGCCTGGTGGCGGTCGACGTCGGTGTCGCGGGCATCCTTCGGCGGCTTGGGCTGTCCGGGGTCGGCGAGCGACTCGCCCGCGCCCTGAGCCTCGAGGTCGAGAACTACATCGAGTGGGAGGCGGTCGACCCGGTCGAGTCGAGCGTGTCGTCGCTGAAGCTGCGCGTGCCCCACCAGGCGCTCTCGACGCTCCATCCCGCCGACGTGGCCCATATCGTCGAGCAGCTCGCTCCCCGTGACCGGGCCGGCATCCTCGCCTCGCTCGACGACGAGCGCGCGGCAGACGTGATCGAGGAGCTCGAAGCGGCGGACCAGGTCGACGTCCTGGAGGGACTGGCGCCGGAGAAGGCGGCTGACATCCTGGAGGAGATGGGTCCGGACGAAGCCGCGGACCTGATGGCCGATCTCTCGCCGGAGCGCCAGGCGGAGCTGCTCGGGCTCATGGAGCCCGACGAGGCGGCCGACGTCCGCGCGCTCCTCTCGTACGAGGAGGAGACCGCCGGCGGCCTGATGACCACCGACTTCATCACGGTCTCGCCGGATGAGACCGCGCAGCAGGTGATCGATCGGCTGCGCGAGCTCGCCCCATCCGCCGACCAGGTCTACTACCTCTACGTGACCGATGCGGACCGACGCCTGCTCGGCACCGTGACCCTGCGCGGCCTCATCGTGGCCAACCCATCCACTCTGGTGAGCGCGTTCACCCGGCCCGAGCCGATCTCGGTCGAGGTTGGCATCGATGCGGAGGAGGTCGCGGCGGCGATCGCTCGCTACAACCTGCTGGCGCTGCCGGTGGTCGATGCGGAAGGCAGGATGCAGGGGATCGTGACCGTCGACGACGCCTTCGAGCGCGCGCTGGGCGAGGGGTGGCGCCGGCGATTGCCGGCGATCTTCGAGCCGGCCGAGGAGAAATGACCCGCCTGGCCCTGCCCCGTCCGCTCCGGCTCGCCCAGCGGTCGCTCCAGCAGCGGCTCCCGAACTTCCGTGTCCACCGCTCCGGCATCCTTGCCTTCCTGGGTGTGATGGGGCCGGGTCTGGTCGCCGGCCTCGCCGGCAACGACGCGGGCGGCATCGCCACCTACAGCGTGCTGGGGGCCGAGACCGGGTTCCGCCTCCTCTGGATCCTGCCCATCACCACGCTGATGCTGATCGTCGTGCTCGAGATGGCCGCCCGCATGGGGGCGGTCTCCGGCCAGGGGCTCGGAGACCTCATCCGGGACGATTTCGGGATCCGCTGGACCTTCTTTGCTATGGCGGTCCTGCTCATCGCCAACGGGGCCAATATCGTCGCCGAGTTCGCCGGAGCGGCGGCGGCACTCGAGATCTTCGGAATCCCCCGCTGGCTCACCGTGCCGGTGGTGGCGGCAGGGATCTGGGCGCTCGTGGTCTTCGGCAGCTACCGCATCGTGGAGCGTGTCTTCCTGTCCGTGGCGGTCGTCTTCCTCGCCTACATCGCGAGCGCGTTCTTCGCCGGACCCGATTGGGGAGCTGTCGGGCGAGGGCTGGTCACCCCGTCGATCAGCTTCGATCCCGACGCGCTGCTCCTGATGGTGGGCGTGGTCGGAACCACCGTGACGCCCTACATGTTCTTCTACCTGCAGTCCTCGGTCGCCGACAAGGGTCTGGGGCCGGAGGAGCTGTCGCTGGAGCGTGCCGATGCGATGCTCGGCGCGATCTGGACCAACGTGATCGCCCTCTTCATCGTGGTCGTGACCGCTGCCACCCTGTTCGGCACCGGTCTGCATCTCACGAGCGCGGCGCAGGCCGCGCGCGCCCTCGCCCCGGTGGCGGGCAGCTTCGCCGAGGTGCTCTTCGCGGTCGGCCTCTTCGGCGCATCGGTCCTGGCGGCCACCATCATGCCGCTCACGACCAGCTACACGGTCTGCGAGTCGTTCGGCTGGGAGTCGGGGGTCTCCCGTCGCTTCTCCGAGGCGCCGGTCTTCATGGGGCTCTACACCGCGCTGATCGTGCTCGGCGCCCTTGTGGTGCTGGTGCCGGGGCTGCCGCTGATCGGCGTGATCCTGGTGAGCCAGAACCTGAACGGGATCCTGCTGCCGATCATCCTGATCTTCATGCTGCGGCTCGTGAACAACCCGCGGATCATGGGCCGGCACGTAAACCCGGGCTGGTTGAACATCGTCGCCTATGGCCTGACCGGGCTCATCATCTTGCTCACCGCGGTGATGCTCGGCAGCGGCCTGGCCGGCTGGCTGCTGCCCAGCTAGCGAGCTACGCCAAACCGCATCAAGCGATCAGCTCCCGATCGGATGCCAGACCGTCTTGATCTCGACGAAGTCCCCGATCAGGTACGGCGACTGCGCGGCGGGGCTGAGCCAGTCATAGCGCGCGAGGCCCGCGGGCGGCGGGCGCGCAACCCGCTTCACGTTCTCGACGGCCAGCTCCTCGATGGCGGCCGCCTCGGAGGGGGTCACGCCAAATGCGTCGAGGCCGTTGACGTCCATGTGCCCGGCCAGGTGGGCGACCAGCTCGTCGCGCAGGCCGGTGATCAGGTTGACCACCCCGCCCGGAACATCCGAGGTGGCCAGCACCTCGGTCAGGGTGACCGCCGGCAGCGGCCTGGCCTGCGACGCGAGGACCACGGCGGCATTGCCGGAGACGATCACCGGCGCGAGCCGGCTCACGAGACCGAGCAGCGACGACTCCTCGGGGGCAACCACGCCGACCACCCCGGTGGGCTCCGGCACGCTGAAGTTGAAGTAGGGTCCCGCGACCGGGTTCACGGTGCCGATCAGCTGCGGATACTTGTCGGCCCAGCCGGCGTACCAGACCCAGCGGTCGATGGCGCCGTCGACCAGCCGCGCCGCGCGGGCCCGCCCGACACCCTCGGCCGCCCCCACCTCGGCGATGAACTGATCCCGGCGCCCCTCCATCAGCTCGGCAATGCGATACAGGACCTGCGAGCGGTTGTAGGCAGTGAGGGCAGCCCAGCCGGGGAACGCCTTCCGGGCGGCGCGGACGGCGTCGCGAACGTCTTTCCGCGTGCCGCGGCAGGCATTTGCCAGCAGCTCTCCCCGAGCGCCGAAGACCTCGTAGGCGCGGCCTGACTCCGTGCGCGGAAACGCGCCGCCGATATACAGCTTGTAGGTCTTGCGGACGCCAAGCCGATCCGCGGCGCCGTTCGAGCCGGTCGCCGGCAGCGCGGCACGACGCACGGCCAGCGCGGAGGTGCGTGGGCTCACCCCGCGAGATCCAGGTAGGCGGCAAGCCCGTGCTGCCCGCCCTCGCGTCCGTAGCCCGACTCCTTGTAGCCACCGAACGGCGAGGTCGGATCGAAGCGGTTGAACGTGTTCGCCCACACGACCCCGGCCCGCATTGCGCTGATCATCTTGAAGATCCGGCTCCCCTTCTCGGTCCAGACCCCGGCCGAGAGCCCGTACGGCGTGTTGTTCGCCTTCTCGACCGCCTCCTCCGGCGTGCGGAAGGTGAGAACCGACAGAACCGGTCCGAAGATCTCCTCCTGGGCGATCCGATGCGACTGGCTGACGCCCGTGAAGAGGGTCGGGCGGAAGAAGTAGCCCCGGCTCGGCAGCTCGCAGTCGGGCTGGAAGATCTCCGCCCCCTCGGCGATCCCGGAGTCGACGAGCTCGCGCACCTTCGCCAGCTGGCCCGCAGAGTTGATCGCACCGATGTCGGTGTTCTTGTCGAGCGGATCACCCACGCGCAGCGTCCCGAGACGCGCCTTCAGCTTGTCGAGCAGGGGCTCGTAGACCGACTCCTGCACGAAGAGTCGCGAGCCGGCGCAGCAGACCTCGCCCTGGTTGAAGTAGATCCCGTTGATGATCCCCTCGATCGCCTGGTCGAGCGGGGCGTCGTCGAAGACGATGTTGGCGGCCTTGCCGCCCAGCTCGAGAGTGAGCTTCTTGCTCGACCCTGCCACCGCGCGCCCGATCATCTTCCCGACCGCGGTCGAGCCCGTGAAGGCGACCTTGTTGACGCCGGGGTGCCTGACTAGGTCCATCCCGATCTCGCCGGGACCGGTGATGATGTTCACCACGCCGGGCGGCAGGTCGGCCTGGCGAACGACGTCGGCGAAGAGATACGCGGTGAGCGGGGTGGTGGAGGCGGGCTTCAGGATCACCGTATTCCCGGCGGCCAGGGCGGGCGCAATCTTCCAGGCCAGCATCAGGAGGGGGAAGTTCCACGGGATGATCTGCGCCGCCACGCCCAGCGCGCGCGGTGTCCGATTCGGGAAGGCGTACTCCAGCTTGTCGGCCCACCCGGCGTAGTAGAAGAAATGCGCTGCCGCCAGTGGGACGTCGACGTCGCGGCTCTCCTTGATCGGCTTTCCGGAGTTCATCGACTCGACGACGGCGAACTCCCTGGATCGCTCCTGGAGGATGCGCGCGATGCGGTAGAGGTACTTCGCGCGCTCCCTCCCCGGCAGCCGGCTCCAGACCGATTCATACGCGCGCCGCGCAACCGTCACCGCGCGGTCGACGTCGGCCCGCGAGGCGCGCGCCACGCGGGCGAGCGGCTCCTCCGTTGCCGGGTTGAGCACTTCGAACGTCTTCCGCGGCTTCGCCGCCGAGAACTCGTTCCCGATGAAGAGCCCGTACTCGCGCCGGATCTGCACGTGATCGGTCGACTCGGGAGCTGGCGCGTACTCCCACGCAGCATCGCCGGTGGTGAGGCCCCACGAGGCGGTCGCGGGGCTGCGCTGCGGCTTCTTGGTGAGCGTCATCGTGGGCGATTATCGCACGCTTCCCGCCCAGCTCCCCTCGACAGCAGGGGCCTTTTGGGCCTCCGGCGGGGCTAGACTCCGGCAGCGGCGGGGAGTACCCCCTCGAGGCGCAGCAGGAAGCGCTTGCGGTCGAGCCCGCCGGTGTAGCCACCCAAACCGCCGCCGACGTGCAGCACCCGGTGGCATGGCACCACGATCGGAACCGGGTTCGACCCGAGCGCGTTGCCGGCGGCTCGATACGCGTTCGGCGACCCCGCCTCGGCGGCCACCTCCCGGTAGCTGGAGACACGGCCGAACGGGATCTGGGCCGTGGCGCGCAGGACGTCGCCGGCGAAGCCGCGCACGAGCCGCCAGTCGATGGGCACGTCGAACGCGCGCCGGTCACCCGCGAAGTACTCGTCGAGCTCGCGGCGAACGGTGTCCGTCCGCTCGGGCGCCTCCAGGATGCGTGGCGAGACCCGTTCCGCGAGCTCATCGAGCTCGGCAGAGATCTGCTCACCGGGATACGAGAGGCGCACCAGGCCACGTGGGGTGACCATGAGGGTCAGTGGGCCCAGCGGCGAGTCGTAGATGGAGTACGCGACGTCGAGGATCCCCTCGTCCGCGGCGCGACGAGCCAGCGCGCCGCGCAGGTGCGCGAGGTCGAGCGCCGCGCCGGAGACGCCGGCATCCGTCAACCGCCGCTCGAGGTCGTCGGTCACCGTGGCACCTCCCGGCGCAGCCGTCGCAGGCCCGCGCTCACGTTCTGCCGTGCCGCATCCTCGCTGGTGCCCATCCTTGCGCCGATCTCGCCATACGCCAGGTCCAGCACAAAGCGGTGCACGAGCGCATCGCGCTGCTTGGTCGGCAGGCTGCGCACCACGCCCCAGATGCCGTCGTCCGACGGCTCCGGCTCGGGTGGTGCGATCGGATCGACGCCGTCCAGCTCGCGGGTCGGCCGGCGCGTCATGCGACGAACGGCATCGGTCGCCTTGCGCCGGGCGATCGTGTACAGCCAGGCACGCAGGTTGTCGCCGTGTCGAAGCCGGGGGTACGCACGAAGGGCGGACATGAAGGTCTCCTGCAGGCAATCCTCCGCCTCGGTCGGCCCGACGCAGCCCACCAGGAAGCGATGCAGCTCGCGGGCATGAGCGTCAATCAACGTTTCGAACGGCGGGAGGTGCACGCTGACGAAACGCCCTAGGCCGACCGGGCGTGAGGTCCGGCCGCGCGCCGCAGGAGATCGTCGATCGCACTCGGATCGTCCTGCTCGATGACCGGTGTCTCGCCATCGTCGTCACTCCAGCGGATGCCGATGCCGGGGTTTTGCGCGTTCGTGCCATCCGGCGCGAACAGGTGCGCGGCACCGCGCACCTCGCCTCCGCGCGCGATCGCCCAGTCGTCGAACAGCGCACCGCGGGCGCGACCGTGGTCGAGGGAGTCGGCCAGCAGGCTGACGTCGACCGAGTCGCACTCGTTGGCAACCTCCAGGATGACGTGACGCAAACTGATGCAGCGGCTCTGACCCCAGAGGGCGCGACGCAGGCCGCGGTCCAGCTCCTCAGACGCCGCCACCGACTGGAGCTTGACCGCCTGGACCGCCTCCAGCGGGGGCAGCATCGTCACCGGCCAGGCATGCGCGGGGGCAGACCACGCCTGCCATCCCGCGCGAGGCGCCAGGGTGGCAGCCACGAGCGATTCCGCCTCGAGGCGCGGGCGCGGGGTCGGCTCGCTGTTGAACAGCTCGAGCGGAAACACGTGATGGTCAAATGCGACCCGGCGCTCGAGCCCGAGGCGCCTGCGCGCATCATGTAACCGCCAGACCACCGCGTGCGACCAGGGACACCCGAGATCCGACCAGACCTGGACCGTCCCGGGAGCGACCTGCATTCAGTCGAGCGTGAAGTAGTCTTCGCCGCTGTATCGGCCGCTGCGCTCTTTGCGGATCTGCATGAGGACGTCGTTGAGGAGCGACGAGGCACCGAAGCGGAATCGGTCGGGCGTCATCCAGGCAGGGCCGAGCGTCTCGTAGAGGACGGTCAGGTACGCGATCGCCTCCTTCGAGGTCCGGATTCCACCCGCCGGCTTCATACCCACTGCGCGGCCGGTCTGCTGGTGGAAGTCGCGGATCGCCTCCAGCATGACCAGGGTGACGGGAAGGGTCGCCGCGGGCTGCACCTTGCCGGTGGAGGTCTTGATGAAATCGGCTCCGGCGGCCATGGCAAGGACCGATGCCCTCCGCACGTTGTCGTAGGTCTCGAGCTCGCCGGTCTCCAGGATGACTTTCAGATGCGCATCGCCTGCCGCTTCCTTGACGGCGACGATCTCGTCGTATACCCGGGCGTAGTCACCGGCCAGGAAGGCGCCGCGATCGATCACCATGTCGATCTCGTCGGCGCCCAGGGCGACCGCCTCGCGAACGTCGAGCAGCTTCACGTCGAGCGCGGCGGCCTGACGGGAACAGGTGGCGACCGCCGCGACCTTCACGGTCGAGCCCTTCAGCGCCGCGCGGGCGGTCGCGATCATGTTCGGGGTAGACGCACAGCGCCGCCACGCTGGGGATGCTGGGATCCGTTGGATCGGGGCGCCGCGCCTTGCCGGCGAGGGCGCGAACCTTGCCCGGCGTGTCCTTTCCCTCGAGCGTCGTGAGGTCGATCATCCGGATCGCCAGGTCGAGCGCCCAGAGCTTCGCCTCGCGCTTGATGCTGCGCTTGGCCAGGCTGGCGGCGCGCTCCTCGACCCCGACCTGGTCGACCGACCAGACGCGACCGAGCAGGCTTCCGAGCGCCTGGTGGCGGCCGGTCGCAAGGTCACGCTTTGCGCTGCGGCGTGCGGGCGGGCTGGTGCTGGCCATGGACCGCTGATTGTAACGTCCGGCACCGCAGGGGCCGATGCTAGGCTTGGGGCGCATGCCGGACCGGTCCGAGACGATCGTCTACTGCCTCACCCGCGACCGCGAGCTCGCCGTCGCTCTCGAGGAACGGCTGACCGCCGCGCTGGCGTTCTTCTACAACGACGCCGCCAGGCTGAGCCAGGCCGTGGTGCTGCGCCTCCCGGACCTGGTGGTCATCGACACGGGAGCCATCCGTGAGGAGTACGGCGACGCGGGCCTTGGACCGAGTCGTCGCCTTCCTTCGCGAGCGGAGCCCTGGCGCACGGCTCACCGTGCGGCCGGCGAGCGGCGTGGAGCATCTCGTTGCGGCAGAGGCCGGACCGGACGTCGAGCTGCTGGCAGCCGAGCGATCGGCCTGCGTCGAGGGCGTCGCCGCCGCGTGCGGCGCACTGGCTAGCCCGGCGTCGTCACGAAGTCGGCGATGAGGTCGGCCAGCTCGCCGGGAAGCTCCATCGGCAGCAGGTGGCTGGCTCGGTGATAGACCTGCAGGCCCGCGTTCGGTAGCCGAGCGGCGACTGCCACGTTAGCCTCGAGCAGCCGATCGCGGTCGCCGACGACCACGAGTGAGGGCATCGTCAGCTCCCCGAGCCGCCCGGCGAGCCTCAGGGGCCGCAGCCCATCGATCGCGCCGCGGCTCGCCTCGCGGGTCCAGCTCTCCTCGTCCTCGAGCAGCTGCTCGACCCGCGCCGCGCTCAGCGGTCGCGCCATCATGCTCAGCAGTCCCGCCCGGCGCGTTTCGCGGGGAGCCGGTGGATGCTCGGGCAGCGGCCGCTCGGGAGGGATCCCGCCCAGCGCGGCCACGGCCACCAGCACGAGCCGCTGGATGCGGCCGGGTCGGTCCAGGGCTGCCTGCACCGCGGCGACACCACCCAGCGAATAGCCGACCAGTGTGAACGGGGGGAGCGCGAGCGCGTCGGCGGCGCGCATCAGGTCGCCGGCGTAGTCGGTGGACGTAAAGCCATCCGACGGCTTGTCCGAGCCACCGCAGCCGCGCAGGTCGAACGCCAGTGCACGGTACGGAGCCGGGAGGGCGGCGATCAGGTCATCCCAGGCGTGGTGGGTCCCATGATGGCCGTGAGCGAAGACGATCGACTCTCCCGTGCCCGGGCGCTCGACGTAATACAGCCGGATTCCGCCGACGGCGACCTCGGGCATTCAGCCGCCCACGAGTCGGCCGATCCGTCCCGCCGGCCAGCAGACGGCCACGGCGCGCCAGCGCACCGCGAGCAGCGGCACGGAGCCGAACGTCGCGGAGTCGGTGCTGACTGCCCCGTTGTCACCTGCGATGCGGACCTCTCCGCCGTGGACGCTTGCGACGCGCTTCACGAGCTCACGTCGCCGATCACGGGGGTCGGCGGCGAGCACCACCTCGTCTCGACGCGGAGGGCGCCGGGCGTAGGTCCAGCGCTCGACGAGCAGCCGATCGCCCGGGAGGAGGGCCGGCTCCATCGATCGGCCGCGCACTTCCACCACGTCCAGCCAGACGGCCGACGCGAGCGCGCCACCGACCGCAGCGAGCGCGCCGGCGATCAGGAGGAGCGGAGCCCTCCCGCCGCGATGCTTCTGCATCGGTCCTGGCTGGGCTGAGGCCCCCGCGCCCGCGGGCACCCCGGGCCGACCGTTGGCGCGGGTCTTGTCGGGACCGCCGGTCGCGATCCACATGCCGTCGACCTCGTCGATCAGGTCGAGCAGCGCCTTGGCCTCGGCGGCATCGAGGCTCTGCTTGACCTTCGACGCCTGCTTTGTCGCCTTCCAGAAGGTGTCATGCAGGTTCGGGAACTTCTCGAGGTGCTCGGGCTTGAAGTAGTCGTGCCACAGGACGTCGAGGTGGTGCTTGACGAGCTCGGCGCGCTCCTCCTTGACATGGATGCATCGGGCCCGGAAGAGCTCGTCCGTGTTGGCGTCGTACTTTTCGATGATGCGCAGGCACGACTCCGCCTCGATTCGTGCCTGCTCCGGGTCGTAGATGCCGCACGGGATGTCGCAATGCGCGTCGACGATGCGGCGTGGACGCAGGATGGTGCGCAGCGTCGAGCATGGGGTCTCCTCGTTGATCTCGATGCTGGATGGGTCGATTGTGCAGCCAAGCGGCGCGCCATCGGGGCCAGGAGCGACGTCAGCTCCCCATCACCATGCCGCCGTCGACGCCGAGCACCTGGCCGGTGATGTACCGCGCCTCGTCGGACGCGAAATAGACGGCGGCGGCGGCGACGTCCTCCACCGAGCCGACGTAGCCGATCGGCGTGCTGTCGATCACGAAGTCGCTGGCGCGGCCTGCCGGCATGTCGGCCGTCAGCTCGGTCTCGATCAGGCCCGGCGCGATGGCGTTGCAGGTGATGCCCGCGACTGGCCAGCTCGCGGGCCACCGACTTCGTGAGGCCGATCAGCCCGGCCTTGGCGCTGGCGTAGTTCGCCTGGCCGACGATTTCCCATGCGGCCGGCGACGCCGCTCATGTTGATGATCCGGCCCGCGCGCGCCTTGAGCATCGGCCTGGCGATGGCGCGCGTCATCCAGAACGGTCCCGAGAGGTTGGTGTCGATGACCGGCGCCCACTCCTCGGCGTCCATCCGCATCATCAGGTTGTCGCGGGTGATGCCGGCGTTGTTGACCAGGATGTCGACCTTGCCGAACTCGTCGAGCGCGGCCTTGACGATCGCCTCGCACGCCTCGCGGCCGGCGATGGTGTCGCCCTGGATCGACCGATGCCGCGCGTCCGGTCTCGCGCGCCTCGGTGACGACCGCCTCCGCGGCGTCCGCGTTGTCGCGATAGTTGATCGCCGACGTCGGCGCCCTGCGGGCAAAGCGCCAGCGCGATGGCCCGGCCCAGCCCGCGGCTGCCGCCGGTCACCAGGGCCACCTTTCGCTCAGGTCGAACATCAGCGCGCGCCGGCCGCGAGCTCGGGTGCGGCGACCTGCGGCTCGCCCAGGCGCGTCTGCTCGCCGGGGGCCAGGAAGGCGCGCGCCGGATCGGCGGTCCACTCCACCACGGCGGCGCCGGCGGTGTAGCCCGCCGCCGAAGGCGACCATCAGGATCTTGTCGCCCGGCTTGATCCGGCCGGCCGCGACCGCCTCCACCAGCGCCATCGGCACCGATGCGGCGGACGTGTTGCCGTACTTCTCGATGTTGATGTACACCTTCTCGGACGGGATCCCGAGCTGCTGCTGGACGTTCTCGATGATCCGCAGGTTGGCCTGGTGGAACACGAACTGGTCGATCGACTCGATCGTCAGCCCGGCGTTCCGCACGGCGGCCCCGGCCGACTCGGCCAGCTGGCGCGTCGCGTAGCTTGTAGACCTCGCGCCCCGCCATCTGGATGAAGTGCCCGCCCTCGGCGCTCGTCTGCGGCGAGGCGGGGCAGGCCGAGCCCCCCGCCGGGACGAGGATCCCGTCGCAGCCGGTCCCGTCGGAGAACATCTCGAAGCCGAGCAGCCCGCCCGGCCCATCGGAGGCTGGAGCAGGATCACCGCTCCCGCTCCGTCGCCGAAGAGGACGCAGGTGTTGCGATCCGTTCCAGTCCAGGAATCGGCTGAGCACCTCGACGCCGATCACCAGCACGTTCCGATACATGCCGCTCCGGATGAAGCTGCTGCCGGTGGCGAGCGCGTACAGGAAGCCGGAGCAGGCGGCCTGCAGGTCGAAGCCGGCAGCGCGCGTAGCGCCGATGTCTCGGGCGACGAGCACGGAGGTCGCCGGCAGCGGGTAGTCGGGCGAGCAGGTGCCCACGATCACGAGGTCGATGTCGAGCGGGTCGATCCCGGCGACCGCCAGCGCATCGCGCGCCGCGAGCACGGACAGGGTGTTCGTCGTCTCGTCGTCGGCCGCGATGCGACGCTCGCGGATGCCGGTGCGGCTGACACGATCCACTCGTCGGAGGTGTCGACGATCTTGGAAAGCTCGTCGTTCGTGAGGACGCGCGACGGCGCATACATCCCCCAGCCGGTGATCACCGCGTTCGTCGTCATGTCCGCTCCTCGTGTCATCTCGTCGCTGGGAGTCGACCTCGATCGAGCGGCTGCTGGCGCTTCACCAGCGTGCCACTCTCGACGAGGACGCGCGTCACCGTCCCGGTGACATCCGACTTGATCTCGTTGAACAGCTTCATCGCCTCGATCAGGCCGACCACCTGACCGGCGCTCACCTCGCCCCCCGCCTGCAGGTACGGCTGGGCACCGGGCGACGGCGCCGCGTACCAGACACCCGTCAGCGGCGCGGTCACGAACTGCATCCCGGCGGCCGGCTCGCCGAACGGGGTGACGATCCGGCCGGCAGGCGCGGCAGCCGTGGATGCGGCCGCCGGCGGCGCCTCGTGTGGCCGGGCTGCGGGCCGAGCGAGGCGCACCAGGAGGTCGCCGGCCTCGACCTCAAGCTCGTCGAGGCCGCCGGCGGCGAAGCCCGGTGCCAGGAGGTCGACTGCCGCGAGCGCACGGCGCGCCTCGGCTGGGCCATCTCGCGACTGGCTCCTCGATCCGCTCCGCCATTCGTCAGCTGCCCTCGCCGTAGCGGCGGAAGATCACGGTGGCGTTGTGCCCGCCGAACCCGAACGAATTGCTCATGGCCGTGTCGATCGCGGCGGATCGCGCGACGTTCGGGACGTAATCGAGGTCGCACTCGGGGTCAGGGTTCTCGAGGTTGATGGTCGGCGGCAGGCACCCGTTCTGGATGGCGAGGATGCACGCGATCGCCTCGATCCCGCCGCCGGCGCCCATGAGGTGGCCGGTCATGCTCTTCGTGCTGCTGACCGGGATCGCGTAGGCGCGCTCGCCGAAGACGGTCTTGATGGCGGCGGTCTCCGCGCGGTCGTTCGGAACCGTGCTCGTGCCATGCGCATTGATGTAGCCGATCTCGTCGGCATGCATCGACGCGTCAGCCAGGGCGAGCCGCATGGACCCGGCCGCGCCCCGGCCTCCCGGCGCCGGGAGCGTCACATGCGAGGCATCGTCCGTGGCCGCGTATCCGACCAGCTCTCCGTGGATCCGTGCCCCGCGGGCCTGGGCGTGTTCGAGCGCCTCGAGCACCAGGACGCCGGCTCCGTCTGCGATCACGAACCCATCGCGCTCCGCATCGAAGGGGCGCGACGCCTTCTCCGGCTCGTCGTTGCGCCGGGTCGAGAGGGCTCGCATCGCGGCGAAGGCCCCGACCGGGATCTCTCCGACGCCCGCCTCGGCGCCGCCGGCGATCATCACGTCCGCATCGCCCCGGCGGATGATGTTCAGTGCGCTGCCGAGGGCATGGTTGCTCGACGAGCACGCGCTGACGGTCGCGAAGTTCGGTCCCCGCGCGTTCGCGTAGATCGCCACGAAGCCGGCCGCCATGTCCGGGATCATCGAGGTGACCAGGAAGGGTCCGATCCGGTCGATGCCCAGGTCGTGGGCCTCGATGATGTCGCGGATCATCGTGTTGATGCCGCCGATCCCCGATCCCACGATCGCGCCCGTTCGCTCTGCCAGCGACTCGTCCACGATCGGATTCGCGATGCCCGCGTCGCGCAGCGCCTCGACGCTGGCCGCCCAGGCGTAATGCACGTAGCGGTCGTTGCGGCGGACCTCCTTGCGGGGCATGACAGCGTCAGCCTCGAAGCCGCGCACTTCTCCGGCGACCTTGCTGTCGACCCGCGACGGATCGAACGAGGTGATGCGCGTGATCCCGCTGCGGCCGGCAACGAGGCCCGACCAAAAGCTGGGGACATCATTCCCGAGCGGCGTGATGGCGCCCATGCCCGTCACCACCACCCGTCGCTCGCCGTCACGCATCGGTGCGGCCTCCGGCGATCGACTGGTCGCGGGGGATGACGAAGGAGAGAGTCGCCTCGACAGCGATCTCGCCATCGACGGCCGCAACAGCGTGCGCGCGCCCGAACATGCCGCGCAGCTTTTCGAGTGTCACCTTCAGCGTCAGCGTGTCACCGGGAACGACCGTGCGACGAAAGCGGCATCCATCGATGGCGGCGAAGAGCGCGAGCTTGCCGCGGTACTCGGGCAGGCTCAGCACTGCCACGGCGCCGGCCTGCGCAAGCGCCTCGACCATCAGCACGCCCGGCATGATCGGACGCCCCGGGAAGTGACCCGTGAACTGCGGCTCATTGGCGGTCACGTTCTTGGTCGCCACCACGGCCTTCCCCGGCTCGAGGGCGACGACCCTGTCGATGAGCAGGAACGGGTATCGATGCGGGATGACCCGCATGATCTCCGCAGCTTCCCACGGCAGCGGTGGGTCGAGAGGCTGGGGCGCCATGGTCAGCCTCCACCGCTCACGAAGGCCGCCGGTCCGACCCGATCGAGCAGGTTCGTGCTGACCTGGGCGCCGAGGAATGCCTCGTTGTCGATGATTCCCTGGTGGAACGGCAGATTCGTCTTGATGCCGGAGACGACGAACTCCCCGAGCGCGCGCCGCGCGCGAGCCAGCGCCTGCTCGCGGTCCTCACCCCACACGATCAGCTTGGCGAGCAGCGAGTCGTAGTACGGCGGGATCTCGTATCCCGGATAGATGTGGGTATCGACCCGCACGCCGGGACCGCCGGGCAGGAGCAGCTCATCGATCACCCCCGTCTGCGGGCTGAAGTTGTCGCCGGGGTCCTCCGCGTTGATGCGGAACTCGATGGCGTGGCCGCGGAGCTGCACGTCGGCCTGGCGCAGCGACAGCGGCTCCCCCGCGGCGAGGCGGATCTGCTCCGCGATCAGGTCGATCCCGGTGAGCGCCTCGGTGACGGGATGCTCGACCTGAATCCGGCAGTTGATCTCGATGAAGTAGAAATTTCCCTCGCGGTCGAGCAGAAATTCGAGCGTGCCCACCGACTCGTAGCCGGCTGCCACGATGGCCCTGATCGCAAGGTCGCGCAGCCGCTCGCGCGCGGCGTCGCTCATCGCGGGGGAAGGCCCCTCCTCGATCAGCTTCTGGTGCCGGCGCTGAATGCTGCAGTCGCGCTCCCCGAGATGCACGCCGTTGCCATTGCGGTCGACGAGCACCTGGACCTCGACGTGGCGGCTCTCCTCGATCCACTTCTCGAAGTAGATGCTGTCGTCGCCGAAGGCTGCCTGTGCCTCGCTGCGGGCGAGCGGCAGCGATGTCTCCATCTCGCGGGGTGAGCGCACGAGGCGCATCCCCTTTCCGCCGCCGCCCGCCGAAGGCTTGAGCAGCACCGGATAGCCCGCATCTCCCGCCTGCTCGAGGGCATTGCGCAGGTCGGTGACGATCCCCTGGCTTCCCGGCACCGTCGGCAGCCCATTCGCGGCCAGCATGCGGCGCACCGCGTACTTGCTCGCGAAGCGCTCGAGCACCTCCGCGCGGGGGCCGATGAAGGTCAGCTCGTGCGCGGCGCAGACTTCAGCAAAATCGGGGACCTCTGACAGGAACCCGTAGCCGGGGTGCACCGCGTCGCAACCGCTCATCTGCGCCGCGCTCACCACCGCCGGCTGGTTCAGGTAGCTTCGGCGCGCTTCCGCCGGACCGATGCAGATCGCCTCCTCCGCGAGCCGGACCGCCAGGCTGTCGCGATCGGCCTCGCTGTAGGCGACCACCGCGGGAACTCCCAGGTCGCGACAGGCCCGCAGGATGCGCACCGCGATCTCGCCGCGGTTGGCGATCAAAACCTTCGAGAACACTAGGCGCCCGCCCCCACGGATCCCCGGCTGAGCTCGGCGGCCGCCGCAGCAAGCGTCGGCGCATCGTTGACGGCCATCGTCCGCGCGCGCGGCGCGATCCGCTTCAGCATGCCGACGAGGGCACTCCCCGGCCCGCACTCGATGAACGTGTCGACTCCCTCGTCGACCAGGCGCCGCATGGAGGCGACCCATTCCACCGGGGAGCGCACCTGCTCCGCCAACAGGTTGCGAACGCGGTCCCCATCGATCACCGGCTCCGCCGTGACATTGCTCATCAGCGGCGGGTCCGCGTCACGCCACTCGAGATCGCCGAATGCGTCCGCCAGCGCCTCCGCCACGGGGGCCATGTGCGGCGAGTGGAAGGCGCCGGAGACGTTGAGCCGGATCACGCGTCGGGCGCCGCGCTCCCGCAGCAAGCGGCGGGCGCGCTCGATGGCCGCCAGGCTGCCGGAGATCACGATCTGCCCCGGAGCGTTGTCATTGGCGACCACGAGCTCGGTGGGCCCGGCCACGGCCTCCACGGCGGCCTGCACCACGTCGCGATCCAGGCCGATCACGGCGGCCATGCCGTCCGATCCCGACTGACGCGACATCAGCTTGCCGCGCAGGACCACCATCCGGAGCGCGTCGGACAGCTCGAGCACGCCGGCAGCCACGACCGCGGCGTACTCGCCGACGGAGTGGCCCGCCACGAACGCGGGAGCGAGCGGCTCACCGACGGCCTGCTCGAGGGCTGCCGCGCATGCCAGCGACGTGCTGAGCAGGCATGGCTGGGTCTGCTGCGTGTCGTCCAGGCGCTCCGCCGGCCCCTCCCAGCAGAGTGCGGAAACGGGCCAGCCCAGAGTGGCGTCCGCTGCGGCGTAAATGGCCCGGGCGGCCGACGAGCGAGCGGCGAGCTCCCGGCCCATGCCGACCGCCTGCGAACCCTGCGGCGAGAAGAGGAGCGCGAGGCTCACGAGCCCGACCTGGCCGGCTCGATCTCAATCACGACCTGGCCGTACTCGACGGCCTCGCCGCTCTCGGCGACCAGGTTTCGCACCCTGCCGCTGCGCGGCGCCCGGACGTCGTGCCGGACACCGAGCACGTCGACGTATCCGAGCGTATCGCCCTTCTCGATCGCCAGGCCGGGTCCCAGCCCGTCGGCAAACAGGAAGTAGCCGACCGCCGGTGCGGTGACCGCGTGGGTGTCATCGGGAGTCGGGAGGGGCGCGGCCCGGGCCGTGGGGAGGCCCGCCGAGGCTGCCGGCGGCCCGCTCCGTGGCGGCGAGGCCACCACGCGCACGCGAAGGTCGCCGCGGCGAACCTCGATCTCCCCCAGACCGTGGGTGATGAGTCGCTCGCTCAGCTGGGGCACGAGCTCGGCCGCCGCCCGCTCGATCTGCTCCAGTTCCCGGTCCGGGTCGCTCATTCGCCGTCTTCCACGTCATGCTCCTCGTCGCCCGGCCAGATCTCGCTCCACCGCGGCGCGCGGACGCCGGGGAGATGCAGCAGCCGTCCGAGCCGCCTGCGCAGCGAGGGAGGCTCGGGCCGCGCGCGCGGGCCGGTCACCGTCTCCTGGTAGCGACCGATGCTGCGCAGACGAGCATACCGATGCGCGAGCAGCGATTGCGGCCCGCGCTGCTGGATGCGTCCCATGGCGGCAACGACCGCGGTCTTGATCGCGCGAGCGGCGGCGGCATGGTCGGAGTGCGCACCCTCGCCGGGCTCCGAGACGATGGCGTCCACGACGCCGAGCTCAAGCTGGTCCTGTGCGGTCATGCGCATGGCGGCGGCCGCGGTCCGCACGTCGTCGGGGGAACGCCAGAGGATCGCTGCGCAACCCTCCGGGCTGATGACGGAGTAGACGGCATTCTCCAGCGCCAGAACTTCGTCGCCGACCCCGATCGCGAGCGCTCCGCCGGAGCCTCCCTCGCCGAGGATCACGACCACGATGGGGACCTGCAGCTCGGTCATCAGCTTGATCGAGCTCGCGATCGCCTCGGCCTGGCCACGCTCCTCCGCCGCCGCGCCCGGATCGGCCCCGGCAGTGTCCAGGAACGTGATCAGCGGCATGCCCAGCTTCTCCGCGAGACGCATGAGGCGCTGGGCCTTGCGGAAGCCCTCCGGGCGGGCCGATCCGAAGTTGCGCTCGATATTGGTCTCGGTGTCGTTTCCCTTCTGGTGGCCGATCACCATCACCGGATGGCCGTCGAGGAGCGCGGGTCCCCCGACGATCGCGGGATCGTCGCCGAAGAGCCGGTCACCGTGGAGCTCGGTGACCTCCTCGAAGATGAGCGGCAGAAGATCGAGGGTTCGCGGCCTCCGCGGGTGGCGGGCGAGCATGACGCGACGCCAGGCCTCGTCCACGACCTCGGGCGGCAGAGCGAGCGCGCCGGTCACGGAACCTCCTCACGGCGCTTCGCCACAGGGCGGTCGCCGTTGCCACCGCCCGGCTCGACGTCGATGCCGATCGTCTCGCTGACGGCTCCGCCCAGCCGCTCGGCGAAGCCGGAGAGCGCCCCGATCGGTCCCCAGCCGCGCGCCGAGTCCTCCGGCCACGCCTCGTCCGCCGGGGCCACCGGCAAGGTGCGGAGCAGCCGGGCGAGCGTCGCCCGTTGCTCGCTCCGCGTCACGATCTGGTCGACGAACCCGTGTGCGAGCAGGAACTCCGCGCGCTGGAAACCCTCCGGCAGCTCGTCGCCGGTCGTTCCCGAGGCGACCCGAGCGCCGGCGAAGCCGATCAGGGCCTTCGGCTCGGCGAGCACCACGTCGCCGAGCGATGCGAAGCTCGCCAGCACGCCGCCGGTCGTCGGATCGGTCAGGAGCACGATGAAGGGGATGCCCGCCGCGTCGAGGCGCGGCAATGGAGCGGTCGTTTTCGCGAGCTGCAGGAGCGAGAGGGTCCCCTCCTGCATGCGAGCGCCCCCGGACGCGGTCACCACGATGGCCGGAATCCGCTCCACGAGGGCGGTCTCGAAGCAGCGCGCCAGCTTCTCGCCCACGGCGCTCCCCATGCTGCCGCCCATGAAGCGAAAGTCCAGGATCCCGATGGCCACGCGCCGGCCATGAATCTGCCCGATCCCCCAGATTGCCGCCTCGTTGAGACCGGTCTTGATCCGGGCCGCCTCGAGCCGATCGAGGTAGGGCTTCGTATCGTGGAAGCCAAGCGGGTCCAGCGATTCAAGGCCGGCATCCCGCTCCTCGAAGCTCCCCTCGTCGAGCAGCAGGTCGAGCCGCTCGCCGACCGATAGGCGGAAGTGGTGTCCGCACGTCGGACAGACCCGCAGGTTGCGCGCGAGCTGACGGTTGAAGACCTGCTGGTCGCAATCGGGGCACTTCGTCCAGGCGTCCGCGGGCGCGTTGCGCCGTCGGCTGAACGGGAACTTCACCGGCACGTCACGACCTCCTGGGCCCGGATCGGTGCCAGACCGCGTAGGCGGTCACGCCGACACCCACCGCGGCCGACGAGACGGCGCCCGCCATCAGCAGCCGCTCTCGGCTGAGCAGCTCGCGGCGCGCGCGCTCTCCGAGGGCGCGCAGTCCTTCGCCGAGCGCCGGGCGACCGGCGAGCCGCGCCGCCAGGCGCGCTTCCAGGCGGCTTCCGGCGGGCACGGGGAGGAGCGTCTCGTGCAGCACAGCCGCGAGATCGACGAGCGGACGGAGGCCGGGTTCGACCGGCGGCGCGACGGAACGACCCGCCAGCAGCGCGTCGACCGCGCGATCGAGCCGCACGGCCCGGGTGTGGAGGATCGGCACGGAATTCCCCAATGGAGGAGAGAGGGTCATCCTATCCAAACACCGCGGGGAGCGCAGCGTTACAGGCGTTCCTCCGCCAGCCGGCCCGCGAGCTCCCTGAGCGCGCGGTGGAGGAGAACGCGGACCGCGCCCTCGGAGCGCTCGAGCACGACACCGATCTCGCGGGAGGTGAGCTCGTCCACGAATCGGAGGAGGATCACCTGGCGGCGGTCGTCGGGCAGCTGGTCGATCAGCGCGAGCAGCTCCCGCAGCTCCTCGCCCCGGCCCACCAGGCGTGCCGGATCTGCGTCCGGAGCGGATCGGTCCCAGGCCTCGGGCAGGGCGACCGTGGGGCGCCGGGCGCGGGTGCGATGCGCATTCGCGATCGTGTTGTGCGCGATCCGGAAGAGCCAGGCGCGGAAGGTCGAGCCGGTATCGCGAAACTCGGCAAGCGCGGCGAGGGCAGCCAGGAAGGTGCGCTCGGTCGCGTCCTCGGCGTCGTGGTGATCGCCCAGCTGGTAGAAGGCATATCCGTAGACGCGGTCCAGGTAGCGGCGATACAGGACCGCAAACGCGGCGCGATCGTCCTGTGCCGCACGCACCGCTGCGAGGTCGGGATCGGCGCGGGATTCGTCGACCTGGGCCGGCTCGGTCCGGCTCATGCGGGCAGCGCCACCGCGACGACCTCGCCGTACGACACGAACCGCCGCCCGCCATCCGTCTCGACGACCAGCGCACCGTCGTCCCCGATCCCCGCCACGACGCCGTCGACCTCATGCTCCTCTGCGGTGACGCGGACCGGCCGGCCATCGAGCCACGAAGCCGCGCGAAGGCGCGCCAGCGGCGAGACTCCCCTGCACGAGCGCGAGGAGCTCGGCGTCGAGCTCATCGAGCAGCCGACCCAGCAGTGGCTCCGCGGTCGACCTCGACGCCTGCCAGGTCGCACAGCGAGGTCGCGCGCGCGGCGATCTCCGGGGGCATGTCGGCCCGCCGCCAGTTCACGTTGATGCCGATTCCCACGATCGCCTGCACGAGCCTGTCGTCGGCCACGGCGGTCTCGAGCAGCAGGCCCGCGACCTTTGCGCCGTCGCGGGTCACGAGATCGTTCGGCCACTTCACCTGGAGCTCTGCGTGGGGAGCGCAGGCGGCCCGCACCGCAAGGGCCGTCGATGCCCCGAGCTGCCAGGCGGCGTCCGCCGCGAGAGCGACCCGGAGCCCGGCGCTCAGCATCAGGTTCACGCCCGAGGGCGACTCCCACGCTCTCCCGCGCCTGCCCCGCCCGGCGGTCTGCAGATCCGCAACCACGACCGTACCGTCCTCCCCCGCACGCAGAAGCTCGCGGGCGCGGTCGTTGGTGGAGCCGATGCGCTCGTGGTATTCGACGCGGCGGCCGACGGTGCGTCGTGGGTCGCCGAGCTCGACCGGGCGGAAGGCGTCCCTCATGGCCGCGCAGCATGGCACAATCCGCCGATGCCCGACGCCCCTGCCCTCGAGACGCACGACCTCTCCAAGCACTATGGCCGGCTGGTCGCCCTCGACCGCCTGAACCTGACGGTGCGCCCGGGCGAGATCTACGGGTTGATCGGTCCGAACGGTGCCGGCAAGACGACCTTCCTCCGCCTTGTGCTCGGCCTCGCGCGACCCACCGGTGGCGCCGTGCGGATCCTCGGCGAGCATGCCGGGACGCCGGCCGGGCTGGCGCGCATCGGATCGGTGGTGGAGACCCCTGCCTTCTACCCGTACCTGTCGGGATTCGACAACATGCGAGTGCTGGCGGCCTACGCCGGAGTCCGCAACGATCGCATCGCTCCCGCGCTCGAGCGGGTCGGCCTGGCGGACCGAGCCCGAGACAAGGTCTCCGGCTACTCGCTCGGCATGCGGCAGCGGCTCGGGCTCGCCGGGGCGTATCTGAAGGATCCCGAGCTCTACCTGCTCGACGAGCCAACGAACGGCCTCGACCCGCACGGGATCGCCGCCATGCGCGACGTGATCCGCGAGCTGGCGCAGAACGGCAAGACCGTCCTCCTCTCGAGCCACCTGCTGGCGGAGGTGGAGCAGGTCTGCGATCGGATCGGTGTCATCCATCACGGCAAGCTCCTGCTCGAGGAGAGCGTCGGCGACGTGCGTGGCAGCGGGCGCCTGCTCGTGCGCGCGACTCCGCTGGCGGAGGCGGCCGCCATCGCGGAGCGTCTGTCGAGCGTCGAGCGCGTCGAGCAGCACGACGGTGCGCTGCGGGTCGACATCGACCCGAGACGGGCGGCCGAGCTGAACCGCGAGCTGGTCAATGCCGGGATCGAGGTGAGCGAGCTGCGCTCCGTGGCGCGCACGCTCGAGGAGGTCTTCCTGCAGCTCACGGGCGAGCCGGCGACGGCGGAGGTGACCGAGTGACCGGTGCGATCTCGGCGGAGCTCCTGAAGCTGCGCAAATCGTGGTCAACCTGGATCCTCGGCGGCGTCCTGGTGCTGGGGCTCTTCCTCCTCGGCTACCTGCTCATCTATCTCCTCGTTCAGAACCCGCCGCCCGGCGACAGCGGCGCGGAGCGGGGCATCGCCGCACTGAAGCAGACCCTGCTCCCGGCGAACGTCGTGCCGAACGTGCTCGGCTTCCTCTCCAGCCTGGGCGGGCCCATCGCACTCGTGATCGGCGCGCTCAACAGCGCACGCGAGTACAGCCTGCGCACGATCACCGCGGTGCTCACCCAGCGTCCGTCGCGCCTTGGCCTTCTCGGCGCGAAGACGATCGCGCTCGCGCTCGTGCTCGGGATCCTGGCGGTGGCGTGCTTCGCCGTGGGCGTGCTGGGCAGCCTCCTCGTCGCGGCGCTCGAGGGGACGGGCGGCAGCCTGCCCTCGATCGCGGAGATCGCGAAGGGGGCCGCCGCCAGCTGGCTGATCCTCGGCGCCTGGGCGGCGCTCGGCTTCGCCCTCGGCATGGTGCTGCGCTCGACCGGCCTCGCGATCGGCCTGGGTCTCGTCTACGCACTGGTGATCGAGACGGTCATCGCCGCGCTCGGCTTCGCGCTGAGCACGTTCGAGACGGTCTCCCGCGGCCTGCTGGACCCAACGCATCCGCCCTGGCGCAATCGTTTGGCCAGCTCAACGTCGGCGGTGGCCAGAATGGGGCTCCGGTCAACGCGCCGGCGACCGCAGCGCTCGTCCTTGCGGCCTACGTGATCGGCTCGCTGGTGGTCGCCGCCATCCTCTTCATCCGGCGGGACGTCACCTGACGGTCCGGCGCCTGCCCTGCGCTACACTCGCCGTCCGATGAGCCAGACCGTCGCAACGCCCGCCGCCGTCGACCCGTCCACGCGCGAGCGGGTCTTCTCCGGCATCCAGCCGTCGGGCGCCTCGCACCTGGGCAACTACCTCGGGGCGCAGGCGAACTACGTCGCCCTGCAGGAGGGCTACGAGACGATCTACGCGATCGTCGACTACCACGCCCTGACCAGTGTCCACGACGGCGCGACGCTCCGGCGGCTGACGCACGAGATGGTGCTCGACCTCCTCGCCGTCGGCCTCGATCCGGCCAGGTGCGCGCTCATCCGCCAATCGGACATGCCCGAGCACGCCGAGCTGTGCTGGATCTTCAACAGCGCGGTCCCCGTTCCCTGGCTGGAGCGGACGCCGACCTACAAGGAGAAGAAGCGGCAGGGCCTCGAGAACAGCGCCGCGCTGCTCGACTATCCCGGTGCTGCAGGCTGCCGACATCGTCATCTACAAGGCGAGCCGTGTGCCGGTCGGCAAGGACCAGGCGGCGCATCTCGAGCTCTCCCGCGAGATCGCCCGCGCCTTCAATCGGCGCTACGGCGAGATCTTCCCCGAGCCGCAGGCGGTCTATACCGATGCGCCGGTGGTGCTTGGCACCGACGGCCAGACCAAGATGAGCAAGTCGGCCGGCAACACGATTCCGATCTTCGCCGAGCCCGACGAGATCCGGCGCCTGGTGATGAGCATGGTCACTGACCCGCAGCGCATCCGGCGCACCGATCCCGGGCGGCCGGAGATCTGCAACGTCTGCCAGCTGCATCGGTTCTTCGGCTCCGACTACCTCCAGATCCAGGATGGCGAGCGGACCGCGCGCACGGGCTGCGTCGACACCAAGCAGCTGCTGGCCGAGCGGATCATCGAGTTCTTTCGGCCGATGCGCGAGAAGCGCGACCAGCTGGCCGCGCACCCTGACCACGTCGAGGAGGTGCTGGCCGCAGGGGCCGGGAAGGTGCGCCCGATCCTCGAGTCGACCATGCGCGAGGTCCGCGAAGCGGTCGGCATCGGGCCGCGATCCGGGCGCTAGCAGCGATGCTGCCGACCAGCACCGGGATCGGCCCCGCGAACGGCGCTGGCTCGTCGTCTTCCTGGTCCTTGGCAGCGCCTACTTCGCGGTCCTGCTGCTCCAGCTCTTCTTCGCTGCCCTCGGCGGGTTCAGCCAGATCCTGCTGA
The DNA here is from genome assembly GCA_963799675.1 of uncultured Chloroflexia bacterium. Lineage (GTDB taxonomy): Bacteria > Chloroflexota > Limnocylindria > QHBO01 > QHBO01 > JALYSK01. The sequence goes on along the minus strand of CAWCXQ010000003.1, from coordinate 108,527 downwards.
TCGTGTTTCTAGCGTGGCTGCTCGCCTTCGTGATGTCGCCGGTGGTGGGCTTCCTCCAGGTCCGCCTTCCGCTGTCGCGAGGAGCGGTGGTGGCGATCAGCTACCTGATGGCCCTCGTGGCGCTCGGCTTCGTCCTCTTCTACACCGGCACCGCCGTCACCCAGCAGGTGACGCAGCTGACCGAGAACTTCCCGTCCACCGCCGAGCAGATCAAGGTCACCCTGGCCGACTGGCAGCAGGCGCTGCACATCGGTCGGCTGCAGATCGACTTCGTGAAGCTCTTCCATCGGCGAGCGACCAGGTGGAGGCGATTGGCGGGGCCATCTTCTCGCAGGCGCGCGAGATCGCCGGCGTCACGGTCACCGCCCTCGGTGCCCTGGCCCTCATCATCATCCTGTCGCTCTACATGCTGATGGACAGCGAGCGGATCCTCGAGCGGATCGCGCGCCTCGTTCCGAACCAGTACCGGGACGAGCTCGAGATCTTCGAGCGGGCAGTGGCGCGCGCCTTTGGCGGCTTCCTGCGTGCCCAGCTGCTGCTGGCCGGGCTGCAGGCGCTGCTGGTGGGGATCGTCGGAGGGCTCTTCGAGATGCCCTACCTGTTCCTCGTGGGCACCCTCTCGGCGCTCGCGATGTTCATCCCGTTCTTCGGCCCCCCGCTCGCCCTGATCCCGCCCATCGTGGCCGCGGCCATCTTCGTGCCGGGCGCCTTCCTGCCAATCACCATCATCCTCGTCGCGGTGCAGACCGTGGCGGTCAACTGGCTCCAGCCGCGGCTCATGCGCGAGGCGCTTGGCATGCACCCGATCCTCGTGCTCCTCGGCCTCCTGGTCGGCGCACAGGTGGCGGGTGTGTGGGGTGCCCTCTTCGGGATCCCGGTGATCGCCGTCCTGAACGTCTTCGTGAGCTACGTGATCTTTCGGGCGATCCCGAACGTGGCCCTGCCCGAGCAGGAGCGCCTGCGCCACGTTGACGAAGGGACGATGGTCGAGGTCGAGAAGGCGCAGCTCGGCGACGAGACGCATCCGCGCATCCGCGTACGACGCTCGATGCGACCCGACGGCAGCGAGGAAGTGGCCCTCGAGGTGGAGGGCGAGCCACCTCCCCTCTAGGACGCGGCGACCTCGCGCAGCGGCGAGACGTCCTCGGCGAAATGGCAGGCAGACAGGTGGCCGCCGCCGACGTCGCGCAGCGGGGGCTCCTCGACGCTGCAAATCTCCTGCGCCATCGGGCAGCGGGTGTGGAACCGGCAGCCGGACGGTGGATTGGCCGGCGATGGCAGGTCTCCCTTGAGCACGATCCGCTCACGACGGACGGTCGGATCCGGGATCGGGATGGCGGAGAGGAGCGCCTTGGTGTACGGATGCCGGGGGCTCTCGTACAGCTCGTCCGCATCGGAGAGCTCGACCAGCTTGCCGAGGTACATGACCCCCACCCGGCTGGAGAGATGCTTGACCACCGCCAGGTTGTGGGCGATGAACAGGTAGGTCAGCTGGAACTCGTCCTGGAGATCGCCCATCAGGTTGAGGACCTGCGACTGGATCGAGACATCCAGCGCGCTCACGGGCTCGTCGCAGACGATGAACTTCGGGCGCAGGGCAAGGGCCCTCGCAATCCCGATCCGCTGTCGCTGTCCGCCGCTGAACTCGTGCGGGTAGCGATGGATGTGCTGCTGGTTGAGCCCCACCTTCTTCAGCAGGTCGCGGACCGCCGCCTCGCGCTCCTTCTTGTTCGTCATGCCGTGGACGAAGAGGCCCTCGCCCACGATCTCGCCGACGCTCATCCGCGGGTTCAGCGACGAGTACGGGTCCTGGAAGACAACCTGGATGTCGCGCCGCGCCGCCTTCATCTCCTTGGCATTGAGATGGAACAGCTGACGCCCCTCGAACTCCACCTCGCCGGAGGTCTCAGGGATGAGGCGGAGGATGACCTTCCCGAGCGTCGTCTTGCCACAGCCGGACTCGCCCACCAGCCCGAGCGTCTCGCCCTCGTTGACGGTGAAGCTGACGCCGTCGACCGCGCGGACCGCACCGAGCTTGGTGACGCCCAGCAGGCCGCCTCGGATGTCGAAATGCTTGACGACGTCCTCGACCTTGAGCAGCGGGCCCGTCGCGCTTTTCCCGCGTGCCGTCGTCCGCTCAGAGCTGCTGAGGACGTGGTCCGGCGCCGGCGCCTGGTCCGCCGCTGCTCCGGTCATCGGGCTGCCACCGTCAACGCTTCGGCGGCCTCCTCGGCCTCGGGCCCCTTGGTCTCGGCGCCGACCTCCGGCTCCTCGCCGGCCGGCGTGAGCCAGCAGCGGCTCACGTGGTCGCGACCCAGGTCGCGAACCGGAGGGGCGACGTCGCAGATCCGTCATGCGCTGCGGACAGCGTCGCTTGAAGAGGCAGCCGGTGGGGAGGTTCAGGGGGATGGAACCGTGCCCTTGATCACCTCGAGCCGGTCGACGCGTGCGTCGAGCCGTGGGATCGAGCGCAGCAGCCCCTGGGTGTACGGATGATGCGGCGCGCCGAAGATGGTCTTGACGTCGCCGCGCTCGACGATCTTGCCGGCATACATGACGACCACCTCGTCCGCCATCTCGGCCACCACGCCGAGATCGTGGGTGATGAGCATGATCGCCATCCGGTTCTTCTCGCGCAGGCTCCGCATCAGCTCCAGGATCTGGGCCTGGATGGTGACGTCCAGCGCGGTCGTCGGCTCGTCGGCGATCAGCAGGTCGGGGTCGGTCGAGAGGGCCATCGCGATCATCACGCGCTGCCGCATGCCGCCCGACAGCTCGTGCGGGTGCTCGGTGGCGCGCCGCTTGGCATCGGGGATCCCCACCAGCCGCAGCATCTCGACGGAGCGGTCCCATGCCTCCCGACGGCCCATCGAGGAGTGCTGCTGCACGGCCTCCGCGATCTGATCGCCGCAGGTGAAGACCGGGTTGAGCGAGGTCATCGGCTCCTGAAAGATCATGCTCATCTGGTCGCCGCGGACGTCGCGCATGTCATCTTCGCTCTTCGTGAGCAGGTTCACGCCGTTGAGCAGGATCTGGCCGTCCACGATGCGTCCCGGGCGGTCGATCAGGCGCATGACGGAGAGCGAGGTGATGCTCTTGCCACAGCCGGACTCCCCGACCACGCCCATCGTCTGGCCATGGGCGATCTGGAAGCTGACGTCGTCGACCGCCTTCACCGTCCCGTCCTGGGTGAAGAAGTGGGTCTTGAGTCCCTTGATCTCGAGGAGGGGGCCGACTCCCGTTCCGAAGCTGGCGGCCGTCACTTCGTCTCGATCCGCTGCCGCGGGTCGAGCGCGTCGCGCAGCCCGTCGCCGAGGAAGCTCGCGGAGAGGACGATCAGGATCAGCACGACCCCGGGATACACGACCTTCAGGGGTCCGGAGAAGAAGTAGTTCTGCGCATTCTCCAGCATCGTTCCGAGGCTCGCCTCCTGGCTGCCGAGGCCGAAGCCGAGAAACGAGAGGGCCGATTCGACCACCACCGAGTCCGCGATTCCGAGCGTGGCGGCGACGACGATCGGGGCGAGCGCGGGCGGAAGCATGTGACGGATGATGATTCGCCGCGGGCTCGCCCCCAGGGCGCGCGCCGCCTGGACGTAGTCGACCTCCCGCAGTGAGAGGAACTCCGCCCGCACCAGTCGAGCGGCAGTGGTCCAGCCGGTGATCCCGATGGCGAGGATCACGACCCAGACGTTACCCCCGCCGAAGAATGCGGTGATCATCAGGATCACGAACAGCGCCGGCAGCGAGAGCATGACGTCCACGAAGCGCATCATCACGTTGTCGAGCCAGCCACCGACGTAGCCGGCGATCGACCCGATGAAGATGCCGATCGTGACGATGATCAGGACCGCTGCGAGGCCGATCTCGAGCGAGGTCTGGGTGGCCTTCCCCAGCCGCGCGAAGAGGTCCTGCCCGGTCTCGTTGTAGCCGAGGATGGCGAAGGTGAAGTTGCCGTCCTTGTCGAACAGCTGCGGCGGCGCGTCGGGAAGGAAGAGGTGGGTCTGGCGCCACGCATTGCCGGTGACGATCGGCACGACGATCCCGTAGAGGGCGAGCAGAACGAGCGCGAACGCGCCGAACACGGCGAGCCTATGGCCGAGGAAGCGGCGCCGGACGAGCTGCCAGTAGCTGCGGACCGGCGTACGGTCGATCTCTTCTGACTCGGCCTCGGCCTCCTCTCGGCGACGACGCTCGATCTCGAGCGCGGTGGTATCCGCCTGGCTGACCATGATGCGCGCCCCTCCTCGAGCAGACCTAGTACTTGATCCGGGGATCGGCGACGCCGTAGAGGACGTCTGCCAGGAGATTGCCGGCCACCACCCCGAAGCCGCCGAGCATCACGAACGCCAGCACGAGCGGGTAATCGCGCTGGGCGACGGAGATGACGCCCAGCTGCCCGAGCCCGGGCCAGCTGAAGATCGTCTCGGTGATCACCGCTCCCGATAGCAGGCCGGGCAGGGTGAGGCCGAACAGGGTGATGACCGGGATGAGCGCGTTCCGCAACGCGTGCTTGTAAGTCACCCGGTTGCTCGAGAGGCCCTTCGCCTTGGCCGTCCGGACGTAGTCCTGGTTTAGGACCTCGAGCATCTTTGCGCGCACGTAGCGCGACCATCCCGCGATCTGCTGGATGGCGAGCGAGAGCACCGGAAGGACCATGTGGTGCGCGATGTCCAGCGGGCTGCCGCCGCCCACCAGGCTCCGCATCCCGAAGAGCGGGAACGCATGCAGGACGACGCCACCGAGGTACAGGAGGTAGATGCCGAGCAGGAACGAGGGGATTGAATAGCCAACCGTGGCAAAGGTCGTGATGATCTTGTCAGCCCAGCTGTACTGCTTGACCGCGGCGAGAATGCCGATCGGCACCGCCACCACGATCGTCAGCGCCAGCGCCACCCCGCCAAGCAGGAGGGTGGCGGGCATGCGGGAGAAGATCACGTCGCGCACCGGGCGGCCGTCGACGAGGCTGAAGCCCCACGCCTCCCTGCGCCACACCTGGAGGAAGGTGGTGATCCAGCTCACGAACTGCTGCGGGATCGGCTGGTCCAGGCCGTAGAGCCGGGCCAGGTTCGCCAGCGTCTCGGGCTTCACGTTTGCACCGCGGAAGCGATCGATCGGGCTGCCAGGCGACAGCTGCACGATGGCGAACGACACGATCGCGACCCCGAAGAGGATGGGAATCGCCTGGATGGTCCGACGAATGATGTAGCTGCCCATGTTCGTTGTCCCTGCCTGTCAGCGGCTCCGGCTGCGAGTTGTCCCGCGCCGGGTTGAGAACTACGAGTTTGCGAACTACGAGTACGAGAGATTAGCAGAACCGCTGGTGGCGCCCGGAGGCGCCACCAGCGGTGGATACGTCAGTTCTCGCTGTCGATGAGCCCATTGCTCGTCGACGGCTATTCCTGCAGCTTGAGGGACTCGAGCTGCCAGTGCCACTGTGGCGAATCGAGCTTCAGCTCGCCTTGCGTGCTGATCAGGTTCTTGCTCAGCGCCTCGTGCGCCAGGTCTGCCCAGGCGAAGAGGTAGGGCTGCTGGTCGAACATGATCTGCTCGAACTTCTGGTAGATCGCGGCCCGCTTGGCCTGATCGTTCTCCTTGAGCCCGTCCTCGATGAGCTTGTCCGCTTCCGCGTTCTTGAAGCAGATGTAGTTGTTCAGCTCAGGCTGCTCCTCCGTCGTGCACTGGCTCGAGTGGAAGAGCGAGAACGGATCCGGATCGTATCCGGTGCTCCAGCCGCCGAAGTACGCGTCGAAGGATTCCTTCGCGTTCGGCGGGATGTGCGGGAAGGTGAGCAGCGGCAGCAGCACCGTCGCGAAGTCACCCTCGATGACCTCGATCTTGATACCGCAGTCGATCACCTGGTCGCGCAGCAGCTCCATGAACTTGATCCGGTCCGTCTTGCCGGCCCGGACATAGACCTGCGTCGAGAACTCCTTGCCGGCCTTGGTGGCAACGCCATCGGCCTTGCCATCGCCGTTTGCGTCAGCGACCGTCCAGCCGGCTGACTTCAGGAGCTCCATCCCCTTCTTCGTGTCGCGAGCAACACCCTTGATGTCGGGGTTGAAGGCCCACGACGCCGGTGGGATGTCGCCTTCGACGGGAACACCGATGCCGTTGGTCGCAACGCGCACGGTTTCCGCCTTGTCGATGCAGTACTGCACCGCCTGGCGGGCACCCAGATCAGCGAAGAGCTTTCCGGGCCGCAGGTTGTACTCGAGAGCGAAGTAGCCGAAGTCCGGGTACTCCGCGAACTTGAGGTTCGGGTCATCCTTCAACGCGGTGTAGGCATCCGCGGTGAGGGAGTACTTCCAGTTGACGTCACCGGCCTTGATCGCGTTCGCGGCAGCGACGTCGTCAGTGATGATCGGCTCCACGATCGTCTGCGTGGCAGGTGCGCCACCGAAGTACTTGTCGAAGGCCGTCAGGGTCAGGCTCTCACCTGGCTTCAGGCATCCGGGGTCGCACTTCCAGGGACCGGTGCCGACCGGCTGCGCGTTGAACGAGAGGAGCGGATAGACGGCCGCGACGGCGTCGACGCCCTTCGAGCTCATTGAGTCGACGAGCTGGCCGAGCAGGCCCGATAGCGCATCGCCGTATGCGCACGGATCGAACTGGTCGGCGTTCGCGCCGCCAGTGTTGAAGTCATCACGCTTGGGCAGGGTGATCTTCGCAGTGGTGAGGAGGTCCTCAGCCGGCTTCAGCGCAGCATCGCACGGCTTCGGGTCGGGCTTGTCGGCGTTGGCCTTGGACGCGTCATCGATCGCCTTCTTGGCGGCGGTGGCGGCCTTGGCATCGACGGCAGAGGCGTTCCCCGCGAAGTCCTGGTAGGCAGCTTCGATCACGGCCTTCGGCTCGATCGAGATGCTGGGCAGGATCACCGTCGCGAATGGTGCATAGGCCTGCTTCAGCGTGAAGACCACGGTGTGCGGATCCTTCGCCTCAGCCTTCGCCAGGAAGGTCGATAGACAAATGGCCGCGCCGAATCGGCAGTTCTCGCTCTTGGCGAGGTCGTACTCGTAGACCACGTCGTCCGCGGTCATCGAGCTGCCGTCGTGGAAGAGGACGTCGTCTCGCAGAGGACAGGTCCAGGTGATGCCATCAGCGCTGATGTCGCACAGGTCGGTCGTCAGGTCGGCGATCGGCGTGAGCTCGACGTCGTACTGGTAGAGGCCGTTGAACAGGAACTGTGCAGCCTCCGCGGTCGGAACGTCGTTGATGGCGTTCGAAAGCGTGGTGATCTGGCCGTCGACCGTCATCACGATCTGGCCAGACGGGCCGCCGGTCCCCGCCGACGCTCCGCCACTTGCGCCGCCCGAGGGGGCGCTCGACGGGGTCGTTCCGGTGGTGCCGCACGCGGCGAGCACCAGGGCCCCGCTAAAGAGGAACGCCAACGCGCTCCACTTGGTCCGTCTCATTATTCCCTCCAGTGATTGGGATAGAACGCGGTGGGCCGTGCGCGCACGACGGGCATGGCGCGAGGGCCCAACGGGCTGTGGAGTATATCCGCTCGTCCACCTCCTTATTCGTCCGGCGGACAACCGACCGATGCGCTGACCGCGCGGCCCATGTCGTAAGCCGAGCACGCGTTTCAGGGCAGCCGACGACGCCTACGCGAGGCGACGGTCTATCTTCGTATAGTCCGGGCGCCGAGGAAAGGTTCAGTCGCATTGGCTGGTGAGGTGCCCCTGCGCACCGCCAGGGAGCGCTCACCGCTCGCAGTGTACGCCTCCTCCACGCGCACGCCGAAGGCCTCGCGAACTCGCTCGATGGTCAGGACGTCGCCCGGCGGCCCATCGGCGAGCACGATTCCCGCGGAGAGCAATGCGGTGCGCGGCGCGAACGTCGCCGCCAGGTTCAGATCGTGGAGAACCGCCAGCACCGCGAGCCCCCGCCGCAGCCTGAGCCGGTCGATGGCGTTCAGCAGCGCGACCTGATGGGCGAGATCGAGATGCAGCGTCGGCTCGTCGAGGAGCAGGAGCTCGGGCTCCTGCGCCAGCGCCATCGCGACGAGGACGCGCTGCCGCTCCCCGCCCGACAGCTCTTCGGCATGACGATCCGCCAGCTCCAGGGCGTCGGCATCCACCAGCGCACGCTCGACCGCCACCGCGTCCGCGGGCGAGGGACCGAAGCGCCGCTGCGCGTGCGGGGCGCGACCCATCTCTACCAGCTCCGCGGCCCGGAACCCCTCCGGCAGCTCGAGCGACTGCGGCAGCACCGCCACGCGACGCGCGAGTGCGGCTCGCGAGAAGTCTGCGAGCGGCCGGCCGAAGAGCTCGATCGATCCAGCCTGGGCTCGCAGCGTGCCGGCGATCAGCCGCAAGAGCGTCGTCTTGCCGCTTCCGTTCGTGCCGACCAGCGCGACGAGCTCGCCCGCCTGGATCTGCAGATCGACCCCGCTCAGCACCGTGCGCGCGTCGCTCCCCGGCACGGGATAGGCGAAGCGCAGGTCCCGCACGTCCACGACCGGGGCGCTCATGCGCGCCAGCCGCAACCTGCTGGAACGGCGCAGGAGCCAGAGGAAGAACGGTGCTCCGATGAGGGCAGTCACCACCCCGACGGGGACGCCGCCCGCCAGCCGAGCCCCGAGATCGGCCAGGGCCAGCAGGCCGGCCCCGTAGATCAGGCTGGCCGGCAGCAGGAGCCGATGGTCGGGCCCGATCGCCAGCCTGAAGCACGTGCGGCACCACCAGCCCCACGAAGCCGATCGTCCCGGAGATGGCGACCGACGGTCGAGGTCGCGAGCGTGGCGAGCATGGTGAGCACCAGCTTCTCGCGCTCGACGTCGACGCCGAGGTGGGCGGCGGGGACGTCACCCAGCAGGAGGAGATTGATGCGTCGCCAGCGCACGAGCAGCAGCGCGAAGCGCGACGCCGATGAGCGGAGCCGCAAAGGCGAGGTCGTCCCACGAGGCCGCCGCTGAGCGAACCCGAGCAGCCAGGCGACGATGCTCGCCAGGCGCGCCCGGAAAGAACATCAGGAGCGCAACCCCGGCCGCCAGCACCGAGGAGACCGCGTACCCGGTCAGCAGCAGCGTCACCACCGGCACGCGCCCGGCGCGCGCGCGACTGCATAGACCAGCAGCACGGTCAGCAGCCCGCCGCCGAAGGCCAGCACCTGCACCAGGCCGAGGCCGAGCCAGCTGCTTCCCGCACCCGATGGCCAGCGACGGCACCAGGCGGCGCCATGCAGGCCGGCGATGGCGCCGAGCGAGGCGCCCGACGCGGTGCCGATCACGTACGGGTCCGCCATCGGGTTGCGGAGCAGCCCCTGGAAGACGGTCCCGGCGGAGGCCAGGCCCGCCCCCGACCAGCATGGCGGTCAGGACGCGCGGCAGTCGCAGGTCGAACACGATCGTCTCACTGGCGGCCGACCAGGTCGGCGTGGAGCCCAGCCCGAGAAGCCGATGGGCCAGGATCGCGACCGTATCGTCCGGCGCCACTCCGACGCTCCCCAGCCCAACGCCGGCCAGCAGCACGATCGACCAGCAGCAGCCCCCCGCCGCCGAGGACGAGCCCGGTCCGGGTCAGCGACGGACCACGGACCAGCGGCCTGGCGACGGCGGTGGCGCGCATCGTCAGTCGAACGCCTCGGGATGGACGATCCGGGCGAGGGCCTCGAGCCCATCCACGATGCGCGGTCCGGGGCGCGTCGTGACGAGATCGTCGGGATATGGCACCACGTCGCCCTCTCGCACGGCGCTCATCCCGCCCCACCCGGCCCGCGCTGCGACGCTGGCGGGCGTGATGGTGGGGTCGTAGCTCGAGTCGCCCAGGACGATGAGCTGCGGGTCGGCGGTGACGAGCTCCTCGAGCCCGATCGAGGTCGAGCGCGCGTCGCCGGTGATCGGCTCCCCGCCCGCCTGATCGATCAGCGAGGCCAGGAAGGAGCCCTCGCCTGCGGTATAGATCACCCCCTCGAAGACGCTCACCTCGTAGAAGGTGCGCGGCCGCTCGGCTCCAGCGACCGCGTGGGTGACTCGCTCGACGCGCTGCCGCATCTGGTCGACGAGGGCGGCGGCGGCATCGGTCTCGCCGATGGCGCGACCGACGAGCATGATATCGGCGTACACCCCGTCGAGGCTGGCTGGATACAGGGTCATGACCGGGTAGCCGAGGCTGGTCAGTTGCTGGATGACCCGGGTCGGCGTGAGCTCGTTGCCGGCCGCCAGGATCAGGTCGGGGTCAGCGGCGACCACCTTCTCGACATCGACCTGGGCCGCGACCACGACCTTGTCGCGAACGGCCACCTCGGGGGGATAGTCGTCGTAGTCGGTCACCCCGACCACCCGGTCGCAGGCATTGAGCGCACAGACGATCTCGGTGTTGGACGGTGCCAGGCTCACGATGCGGGGGGTCCGGGCCGGGACCTCGACGGCGCGCCCGGCATCGTCGGTCAGGGTGAGGGGTCCAGCCGAGGGCTGGGCAGCCGGTGGGTGCGGAGGCCGGAGGAGGGGCGGCGCACGCCGCCAGCATCAGGAGAAGGCTCGAGGAGAATCCGGCGAGTGCGAGAAGCCATGAGTGATGCCGTTCCCTTTCACGCGAGGGCATGGACATCGCGTGCGGGCTGGCGACCTGACTCCCGGGCTCGAGCGGCCCGGATACAGTAGCGGGACTGTGCCGGCTTCTCACCGGCTTCTCCAATTGCCCGTCGGCCTTTCGGCGACGGCACCCGACGCGGTCTTCAGTTGATGCCGCGCATCGTACCAAGTGGGAGCGCTAGGCGGGGACCGGCTCTCGGTCGGCGTGGCCATAGAGTGGGGTCTCGCGGGCCGCATCGGTGAGCATCGGATCGAGCATCTTCTGGATCGCCAGGGTGTGGGTGCATCCGCCGGCCGATTCGAAGAGGTGGCAGTCGCAGTGCCACGCGTCGGCGTCGAGGGTCACGGAGTGGCTGCCGTTGTCGCCGTTGAAGCTGGCGTCGAAGCGGTGCGAGCTTCACCCGGTCCGGCTCATGCGCGTAGCGCATTGCCTTCTCGACCTTGCCGATCATGCTCGAGTGCACGTTCTTGACCTCCATGGCGCCGGGGCCGCCGGCGCCGCTACTGCAGTGGCGCCCGTCAGTCCGTTGCCCTGGCGAGCCGTTCCTTGAGCATCGCAAGCAGTGTAACCGGGGTCGGGTCGGTCTGATAGAGGATCGCGAGATAGACGCTCACCAGATCGCCGTAGGCGACCGCGGAGAGGACCCTGGCGAGCGGCGTGGGCCCCTCTCCCCAGACCGTGCTGCGATTCGTGGCGCGCTCCCCGAGGAGCTCCTCGACGACGCCGTAGCGGGTCGCGATCTCGGTGGGCTCCTCGCGGTCGCGCACCTGGACCACGTAGAACGCGTCGCCCAGCTCTCGCGGGTTCAGCGAGCCTTCGATCGCGTTGTGGTTGGCCTCCGGCATCGGCTCATACGAGGCCCAGGCCTTGGCATTCTCATTCAGCTGCGTCTTCCAGCGATGCGCCACCGGCCCCATCGCCCCATGCCCATAGACGACCACCACCCGCCCGAAGAGCGACCAGGCCAGCTGCTTCGCCGGATTTGCGCTCGTCTCGACCGAGGGGCTCATCCGATCGAGCAGCGCCTCGAGCGTCTCGACCACTGGCCCGAATGGATCGGGGTCGTCGAGGAGCCCGGCGCTGGCGAGGAGCTCGTGGAAGAGGCCGGCGCCGAAGCCGACCGCGGCGCGTGGCTGACCCGCCATCTCGTAGCGCAGGTAGGGCAGGTTCGCCTCGCTGGCCCGCTTGCCAAGCTGGCCTCCAGTGCTGATCACCGCCAGCGGAAGCCCACGGCGCTGCGCCTCGCCCGCGGCGGCTAGGGTCTCCGCCGTCTCACCCGAGTGGCTCGCAGCCACGACCAGCGTTCGGTCGCCTGCCCAGCTGGGAAGCGTGTAGTCGCGATGCACCACGACGGGGACCCGGAGGCGGTCCGCCCCGGCGCCCGCCACAAGCTCCGCGCCGATCGCGGAGCCGCCCATCGCCAGCACCAGCACCGCGTCGACGTCGCGGTGGCGCGGCGTCAGCTCGACGGCAGCCGCGACGCGCTGGGCGATTGCCAGCTGCCGAGGCAGCTCACGGACCTGCCCGAGCATGTCCGAAACGTCGATCCGCTTCAGGACCGCCGGGTCGTCGAGGGTAATCGCCTCCTCCAGCTGCGGCGGTGCGAGGTCGTCGCGGTCAGGGGCCGGCTCCTCGCGCTTGCCAGGCTCGTCGTCCTGGTCTCTGTATCCGAAGAAGTCCCTAGCGTCGGTCACTGCGGCGCCGCGGCCCCGGCCGCCGCCGGTACGGGCTCGGATGCGATCCGCCGACCCTCGGCCAGCAGGCGGTCGACGTCCTCCGGTGATCGGGCCTCGACGTAGATCCGCAGGAGGGCCTCGGTTCCGCTGAAGCGGATCAGGAGCCACGATCCGTCGTCGCGATAGAACTTGAAGCCGTCGTTCGTGCCGAGCTTGGATCGCTCGACCACCGCTCGGCCTGAAAGCTCGGTCGGCGCCTCGTGCTCGAGCCGGCTCAGCGTCTCGGCCTTGACCTCGTCGTAGCCGGCGCGCGCGAAGCGGATATCGATCCGGTCGTAGTACGACGGTCCGGCCAGGGCCTGCAGCTCAGCGAGCACCTCGGACGCCTGCTTGCCCTTGCTCAGCCACAGGTCGAGCAGGAAGAGCCCGGCCGCCAGGCCGTCGCGCTCCGGGATGTGCATTCCGAAGCCGAAGCCACCCGACTCCTCGCCGCCGATGACGGCGCCGGTCTCCGTCATCTTGGGACCGACGTACTTGAAGCCGACGCCGGTCTCGTACGCCTGCGTGCCGTAGATCTCGGCCAGGCGCTTTGCCATCGAGGTGCTGGTGACGGTGTACACCGCGGGACCGATCTGGCCTCGGACGTCGAGCAGGTACCAGTAGAGGAGGCCGTAGACCTGCAGCTGGTTGACGAAGACGCCCTGCTCGGTCGCCATCCCGACCCGATCGGCGTCGCCGTCGAAGGCGATGCCGATGTCGGCCCGCCAGCGAGGGATCTCTTCCAGCCAGGCGTCGATGTTGGGGCGAATCGGCTCCGGGTTGACCCCGCCGAAATACGGATTGCGCTCGGTATGGAGCTCCCGCAGCGTGAGCCTGCCTCCATCGAGCAGGCGCGTGAACCAGCCGGCACCGGACCCGTAGAGCGGCTCGACCAGGACGCGACGCTCCGCGGCCCGGATCTTTTCGACATCGACGATGCTGGTGAGCTGGTCGCGGAACCCCGGATACGGGTCGAACCGTTCGACGAGGCCGGCGCGCAGAGCATCGGCGTACTCGCGTCGCGGCGGCAGCTCCTCGTCGGGGTGGCGGTCCATGGTCGCCTCGATGGCGGTCAGCATCTCCGGTGCGGCGGCACCGCCGCTATCGGCCTTGACCTTGAAGCCGTTGTCGGTCCACGGGTTGTGGCTCGCAGTGATCACGATGCCGGCTCCGGCGCCCAGCTCGCGGGTGAAGAACGAGGCGACCTGGGTGGGCACCGCCTCGGGCGGCACGAACGAACGGATGCCGTGAGCGGCCAGCACTTCGACGCAGGCCTGCGCGAAGTGCTCGGATGCGAAGCGGCGGTCGTGGCACACGACCACGCCCCGGTCGGCAGTGCCCTGGTCCGTCAGGTAATCGGCGACCGCGCGTGCGCAACGGCGCACATTGTGGAAGGTGTAATCCTCGGCGATCGCGGCGCGCCAGCCGTCGGTTCCGAACTTGATCTTCGTCACGGGCACTCGCTGCAGCCGGTGGACCGATGCGTCGCCTCCATCGTAGCGACTTGCGCGCGACGTGAATAGGGCCTCAGCTCGCTCGACCCCGTCCATCGGCGACCGACGCAAGGCGATCGAGCTCCGCTTGCAGCTCCGCGACCCGCGGACCGAGCCGCTCGCGCGCGGCGATGCGCAGCGGCGCAGCGGCGATCACGCGGATGCGGCCGAACGGCAACGGGATGACGTGGCGGTCCCAGCGGCCGGGCAGACGGACCAGCGGATGGACCTCGACGGCCCACCCCTGGATCGGCAGCCCGCTCGCACGAGCCACGATCAGGGCACCGGGCTTGACCACGCGATAAGGCCCGAACGGTCCATCTGGAGTCACCACCGGCGACCAGCCGGCCTCCCCGAGCTCGCCGAGGCGCAAGGCGAAAGCACGACCCGCCGCGCGGTCCGACTCCGGCGGCAGGGGCAGGATCCGCATCGGGACGGTCGAATGCTCGAGCATCGCGTCGACGACCGCGCCGCGAAATCCCTGCGTCGAGAACGAGGCGTGCCGAAGGTCCCGCCGCACGCGGACCGCGACGGCGAAGACAGCAAGGTTGTACTCGTGCCAAAAGGTGAGCACCACCGGGGCTCGCGTGATGTCGCCGCTCATCCGCGAGGTGCGGGCGACCAGGCGCAAATAGACCGCCATCCCGACCCCGACAAGGCGTGCGATGCGGAGGAGCCTGGGGGCCCGCGGCCCGGCGGGGGGCTTCAGTCGGGTGGCTACAGGTATCGCTCGCCAGCCTTGGCGGCGATCTCGTCGAGCACCGGCTTGATCTCCTCCGCGCGGTCACGGGCGCAGACGAGCAGCGCGTCCGGGGTGTCGACGATGATCACGTCGGAGAGTCCCACGGTGACCACCAGCCGATCCCCACCGTGCACCAGCACGCGTTGCGAGCCGCGGTCGAGGTGCTCGCCGGAGGCCACCAGCGTGGCGCCGGTGCTGGCGCTGAGCGCCTCGAGCAGCGCCGACCACGAGCCGATATCGGACCATCCCGCGTCGAGCGCCACGACTGCCATCCGGCCGTCGCTGGCGGCCGGCTCGGCGATGCCGGTGTCGATGCTGATCGCCGGCACCGGCTCGAGAATCTCGCGCACGGTGCCGATCCAGCCGGGTATCCGGGGCAGCGCCTCGATCCGCTGGAGCGCAGTGGCGAGGTCGGGCTGGAAGCGTTCAAGAGCCTGCCGAAACGCGTAGACGCGCCACACGAAGATCCCGGCGTTCCAGAGGTACCCGCCCTCTTCGAGAAACCGGGCGGCAGTCGCGGCATCGGGCTTTTCGACGAAGCGCTCGACCAGCGCAATCTCGCTGGCGGGGTGAACCGGCTCCCCGACCTTGATGTAGCCGTAGCCGGTGGCCGGGTGCTTTGGCACGACCCCCAGCGTGACCAGGTAGCCCTGCTCGGAGCCATGCACCGCCTCCCGCAGCGCCGCGACGAAGCGCTCATCGTCGCCGAGGAAGTGATCGGAGGGCAGGACGAGCGCCACCTCGTCCGACTCGCGGCGGGCGAGGACCATCGCCAGCCCGGCGGCCACCGCGGTGGAGCGTGCCAGCGGCTCCCCGAGGACGTTGTCCGGCGGCAGCTGCGGAAGCTGCTCCTGCGTGGCGCGCACATGGGCCTGGCTGGTAATGACATAGATATCGTGCGGCTTCAGAAGCGGGCCGAGTCGAGCGACGCTCTGCTGCAGCAGGCTCGTCTCGCCGGTGAGCGCGAGGAGCTGCTTCGGCGATCGGCGGCGGGAGAGCGGCCAGAGGCGGGTCCCCGACCCCCCGGCCATGATCACGGCGAACACGGCGGGAGGCTACACCATCCGCCCGGCGCTCAGTCCGCGGGGGACTCCTGCTCGAGCCGCGCGCCGAGCTCGACGGTGCGCCGATAGGCCGCCCATACCGCGTCCGACAGGACCGTCCTCAGGCGCCCCTTCTCGAGCTCGTAGATGGCCGCAGCGCTGGTCCCGCCCGGGGACGTGACCGCGTTCCGGAGCTGGGCCGGGTGGAGCTCGGATGCCCGTGCGTATTCCGCCGAGCCGAGGAGGGTGGCCACGACCAGGTCATGCGCCAGCCCCCGTGGGAAGCCGAGGTGCACGCCGGCGTCGATGAGGGCCTCCATCACCGCGAAGAGATAGGTCGGGCCGGTGCCGGAGAGCGCGGTCGCCATGGCCACGAACTCCTCCTCGGCCACCTCGCGCTCATCGCCCAGGGCGCGCAGCACCGCGCGCGCCAGATCGCGCTGCCGCCTCGTGCACGCCGGCGCCGCCGCCCAGACCGTGATGCCGCGACGGATCTGCGCGGGGGTGTTCGGCATGGCCCGTACCACGGCCGGATGGTCGAGGCCGTTGATGAGCGCGCGCAGCGTGGCGCCCGCGACGATCGAGAGCACGACCTGGCCCTCGCCCAGCGACGGGGCAAGCTCGCGCATCACGCGTCTGAGCATCTGCGGCTTCACCGCCAGCACCACGATCTCGGCCTCGGCCACGGCGTCCGCGTTGCCCGCCACGACGGAGATGCCGTGGGCCTGCGCGAGGGCTTCGCGACGCTCGCGCCGCGGATGGGAGGCCACCAGCTGAGCGGGCGCGACCGCGCGATCGGCGAGAAGTCCGGAGATCATGGCCTCCGCCATCACGCCCGCCCCGACGATGCCGACCCGCATCGTGCGCCGCCCGCTCACCGCTGGCCCTCCGCGCCGACGGGCTTCTCCTCGCCTCGCAGGCGGAGCGCCGCCTCGGTCTCTTCGAGTGGAGCCCCGGCGCGCTGCAAGAGGTCCATGGAGATCTGCGCCAGGCGGCGGGCGGTGGTCACGTCCCCGAGCTGAAGCTGGGCCTGGCCCATGCCAAGCGCCGCCAGCCCCTCCTCGCGCTCGGCGCCGATGTCACGGGCCTCGCTGATCGCCTCCGCGTAGTACCGACGCGCTGACCCCGGATCGCCCGCCCGGGTGCGGATCTCGCCGATCCGCCGCGCCGCCCGCGCGGCCTGCAGCGTCATCTGCTCCTGCTCGAAATGCCAGAGGGACCGATGCGCCCAGATGTCGGCGGGCCACCACTCCCCGCGCGCCACGGCGCCATCCGCTGCGGCGGTCGCGGCCACCGCCGCGCGCCGGTGGTCTCCGGCCGCCTCCGCCTCGAGGTAGGTGGCGGCCAGCTCTCCGCGGCGCAATGCGAGGGGGAGCCGGGGAAGCGTCTCCGCGACCGGCTGCGCGCCGATGCCGAGCGCCGCGCGCAGGCGACCCCAGGCGGCTGCCAGCCTGCCGGACGCGGGAGCGCCCCACCGCCGATTCCGTTGCATCGCGCCGCTCAGGCGAGTGCTCCCGCCTCGGCCCGCAGCAGATCGAGCTTCGGGGTGCGCTCCCAGGGCAGGTCGAGATCGTCGCGGCCAAAGTGGCCGTACGCCGCAGTCTGGCGATAGATCGGGCGGAAGAGGTCGAGCTCCTCGATGATCGCGCCGGGGCGCAGGTCGAAGTGACGCTGCACGAGCTCTGCGATCCGATGGTCCGGCATCGTCCCGGTCCCGAAGGTCTCGACGTTGACCGCGACCGGATGCGCCACCCCGATGGCATACGCGAGCTGGAGCTCGCAGCGCCGGGCGAGCCCGGCGGCGACCACGTGCTTCGCAACATAGCGGGCCATGTAGGCGCCGGACCGATCGACCTTGGTCGGGTCCTTGCCGGAGAAGCTGCCGCCCCCGTGGCGCGCCATGCCGCCGTAGGTATCGACGATGATCTTGCGGCCCGAGAGGCCCGAGTCCCCCATCGGTCCTCCGATCACGAAGCGGCCGGTCGGGTTGACGAGGTAGCGCGTGCCCTCGTCGAGCAGCTCGCCGGGAACGGCAGCCTCCACCACCTCGCTGATCACCGCGTCGCGCAGCTCATCCGGACCGATCTCGGGGTCATGCTGGGTGCTCACCAGGACGGTGTGCACCCGACTCGGCACTCCGGCGGCGTCGTACTCGACCGTCACCTGGCTCTTGCCATCCGGGCGCAGCGGGATCGTGCCGGCCCGGCGCACCTCCGCCAGGCGCCGGCTGATGCGATGGGCGAGCTGTATCGGCATCGGCATCAGCGCGGGCGTCTCGTCGCTCGCATAGCCGAACATCATTCCCTGGTCCCCGGCGCCGAGCTCGTCGGCTTCACGCCCGTCCCGGCTCTCGAGGGCGTGATCGACCCCCCGCGCGATATCCGGCGGACTGCTCCTTGATCGCCACGATCGTTCCGCACGTCTCCCAGTCGAAGCCGAGCCTCGAGTCGTCGTAGCCGATCTCTCGCACGGTGCGTCGAACGATCTCCTGGATGTCGACCCAGTGATCTGTCGTCAGCTCGCCCAGGACGAGGACCAGCCCCGTGGTGGTGGCGACCTCGACCGCGGCGCGCGGCCGCCCGGCGTCGTGCAGCAGCACGTCGTCGAGGATGGCATCGGCGACCGCGTCGCACAGCTTGTCTGGATGCCCCTCGGTCACCGACTCGGAGGTGAACAGAAACGGGGCGCCGGGTTCGGGCATGGATGGTCTCCGCCGGGAAGCGCTCAACGACGCTTTCGCCCGAGTGTAGCGCGCGCCCGGTGGAAATCGCCGCCGCACGGACGGTTCAGGCGCGCCGAATCAGCCCGACGGCGCCAGGCAGAACTCGTTTCCCTCGGGATCGGCCATCAGGTACCAGCAGTAGGCGCCCAGGCAGTTCGGCGTCTCCTGCAGCTTGCGAGCACCCAGGCCGATCAGCCGCGCCATCTCGGCGTCGAGCTCCGCGGCGTGGAGATCAAGGTGCATCCGGTTCTTGCCCGGCTTTGGCTCCGGCACCTGCTGCAGGATCAGGTGCGGGCGAGCGTCGTCGCGCGCCTCGGGGCGGAGCATCACGAACTGCTCGACCGGATCGCCGATGACATACCCGAGGGCCGCGCTCCAGAACTGGGCCAGCCGGGTCGCGTCGCCGCAGTCGAGCACGATCGTGATCGACAGCGGCGAGCCGTTCATGTGCCCGATTCCCAGGATTCGCTGTACGCCTGCTGAGCGGATGTCATCGGCTCGATCCGGATCCCCATGCTCTCGAGCTTGAGCCGCGCGACCTCCCGATCGATCTCGTCGGGGACCCCGTAGACCCGCGGTGTGAGCTCCTCGATGTGGCTCCGCAGCCACTCGACCGCGAGCGCCTGGTTCGCGAAGCTCATGTCCATCACCAGCGATGGATGGCCCTCGGCAGCACCGAGATTCACGAGCCTGCCGTCGGCGAGGAGGAAGATGCGGCGGCCGTCGGCCATCAGATACTCGCGGGTGAATGGCCTCACCTCGCGGGAGCTGACCGACTGCGCCTCCAGCGCGGCGAGCTCGAACTCATCGTTGAAGTGGCCGGCGTTGGCCAGGATTGCCCCGTCGCGCATGAGCGGGAAGTGATCCGTCGCGAAGACGTTCAGATTGCCGGTGGCGCTGATGAAGATATCGCCCTCGGCCGCGGCCGCGGTAGCGGTCATCACCCGGTAGCCATCCATCGCGGCCTCCAGCGCACGGATCGGATCGACCTCCACCACGATCACGTTGCCGCCCATCCCATCCGCTCGCGAGGCGATGCCACGCCCCACCCAGCCGTAGCCGCCGACCACGACGCTCTTGCCCGCGAAGAGGACGTTGGTGGCGCGCAGGATCCCGTCGATTGCGCTCTGTCCGGTCCCGTAGCGGTTGTCGAACAGATGCTTGGTGAGGGCCTCGTTCACCGCGATCACCGGGTAGCGGAGCTTGCCGGCCTTCGCCATCGCCTGCATTCGGATCACGCCGGTGGTCGTCTCCTCCGTGCCACCCAGCACGCCCGGCAGGAGATCCGTGCGCTGGGTGTGCAGCGCGGTGACGAGATCGGCTCCGTCGTCCATGGTGACCTGCGGCGCATGGTCGAGGGCGGCGGCGATATGCCCGTAATAGCTGTCTCGATCCTCGCCCTTGATGGCGTAGACCCCGATTCCGTGGTGATCCACCAGCGAAGCCGCCACGTCATCCTGCGTGGAGAGCGGGTTCGACGAGCAGAGCACCGCGTCGGCGCCGCCCGCGGCGAGGGTGCGCATCAGGTTCGCGGTCTCGGCGGTGACGTGCAGGCAGGCGCCGATACGCCATCCTGCCAGTGGCCGCTCCCGCTCGAAGCGGGCCCGAATGCCCGCCAGGACGGGCATCTGGCGGTCGGCCCACTCGATCTTCAGCGCGCCGACATCGGCCAGACCGATGTCCGCAACGTCGTGGTCTACCTGCTGTCGCGTGGCCACGTCAGTCGTATCGCCTCCCGTATCGGTCGCATCAAGCCCCACCCTCCGCTTCGCCGGCGCCCGATCCGCTCGACCAGGTGGCAGTAGACGCCGTAGCCGATCCGGGTATAGGCGGCGACGGCCGGCGCATTGTCGGCATGCACGTTGAGCGTCACGTCCGTGACGCGCTCGAGGAGCTCGGCGGTCACCGCGCTGGTCACCATCTTCGCGAAATCGTGCCCGCGATACTCGGGCTGCGTCATCACGTTGCCCACCACCGCGATCCGCTCGCGCGAGCTGATCGCGTGGGTCCCCGCTGCGGCGACGACGTGCCCACGAACCCGCACCCCGAAATAGACACCCTCTTCGAGCACGGAGCCGGGAAAGCCCGACCGGAACCCGAGCTGATAGAGCCGATTCAGCTCCTCGACATCCGCGGCGCCGAGCCGCTCGGCCGGCCCCGCGAACGGAACGAAGCTGCTCCGATCGACCGTCATGCGCAGCATCGGCACCGGAGGCTCGAGATCGTAGAGCTCGCGGATCGCAGCCTCGTGGACGGCGCTCGTCTGGAAGTAGGCATCGCGCGGCTTGAGGACGCCGGACAGGATGGCTCGGCAGCCGTCCACGTCGCCCATCAGGAAGAGCGGCTGTGGGACGAGCCCCTCGTGGTGCATGCCGAGCGCCGTCGGCCGACCCGACCCGTCGAAGCTCATCCCCCACGCCACGCGGCGGCGCGCAGGGCCGTCGAGATCGCCGAGGGGATAGGCGGCATACAGCCGATCCGTGCGCAGGAACGCGGCGATGAGCTCACGGTCCGTGACCGCGCGCGCCTGGAGCTCCTGCTTCTGGGCGACCGCCATCAGTCGGATGCCGTGTCCGCGGCTAGTAGGTGAGCAGGGTGTGGATCGTGAACTCACCGAGCTGCTCCCGGCCGTGGAGCGCGGTGAGCTCGACCATGAACGAGAGGCTGGCGATCTCGCCGCCCAGCCGTCGCACCAGCTCGATCGTGCCCATCACCGTCCCGCCGGTCGCCAGCAGATCGTCGACGATCAGGACTCGCTGCCCGGGCGCGATGGCATCCTTGTGGATCTCGAGGGTCGCGGTGCCGTATTCGAGGCTGTACTCGACCTCGATTGTCTCGGCGGGCAGCTTGCCGAGCTTGCGCACCGGCACGAAGCCGGCGCCCAGCTTGTAGGCGAGCGGAGCCGAGAAGATGAACCCACGCGACTCCATGCCGACCACCAGGTCGATCTTCTCGTCGCGGACCTGGTCTGCCATCTGATCGATCACTTCGCGAAAGGCATCCGGCTCCTTGAGCAGAGTCGTGATGTCGTAGAACAGGATGCCCGGCTTCGGGAAGTCGGGAACCTCACGGATCCTGGCGCGCAGGTCGTCGGCGGAGCGGACGGTCACGATGGTGGGCACCGAGGTGCGGGATGGGAAGGCACTGAGTCTAGCCCGCGTCGCAAGGAGGGGCAACGCGGCGGTTGGGCAGGACCGACATGGGCGAATAGGCCCATCGCTCACGCCGCGCCCGATCTTCGTAGCCTTCTCCCGATGACGGCCACCAGCGGCGCGCTCAGCGCGCCGCACCACGCCCCCGGGGTCCCGGGCATCGCGTACCGGCGCCGGATCATGGGCGCCGCGGCGCTCGGGATCGGGCTCCTCGCCGTGCTCGCCGCGACCGGAGCGGGAGGCCACCTGGCGCTCTGGAATCGTGCGAATCTCGTGCTCGGCTACACGGCCGCAATCGCGCTGGCGGTCGCAGGCTGGGGAGCCGCGAGCGGGCGCGAGCGCGAGGTCCGGCTGGTCGTTGGTGGAGCGATCGCCACGTTGCTGGGCGCAGAGCTGCTGCGCGACCTGGCCGCCGTCGTCCGGATGCCCTTCCCGCTCGACCCAACCGCGGCCGCGCTCCTGCTGCTCACCGCGGTGGCGGTCTTCGGCTTCCGGGTTGCGCTCGCCGGCGGGCGCCTGAGCGGGACCGATGCCCTGGCCGCGTATCTCGACGCCGGGACGATCTTCTTCACGATCACGGCTGCCCTGCTGCTGGCGCTCGGCAAAGCGGCGCTCCAGGTCCCGGGGGAGTCCTCGTCCTCGCCTACGCGACCTACTTCCTGGCCACGGCCGGCGCGACCGTGATGCTCGCGCTCGCCGTCCGCGTCGAACGCCGGCCGCGAGGGACGATGGCGATCATCGGCTGCCTGCTCCTGCTGGGCATGAGCTTCGTGGGGCGGCTGGCAGTTGGGACGTCCGCCGGCGATCGGGTCGATGTGGGTACGAATGCCCTCGTGGCGGTGGCCGCCCTGGTCGGCGGCTGGGGTGCAGCGACATGGTCGATCGGCCGCGACCAGAGTGCCGCCTACGCTCGCGTCGCCGGTCGCCTGCAGTCGGTCCTGCCACTCTGCGCCGCCGCGCTGACTCCGGTCCTGCTGCTCGCCAACGGCATCCAGCTCGGCGGCCCGGAAGGCGATCCGCTGGCCCCCGTGGTGGCCGTCGCCATCGGCCTGGTGCTGGGCACCGTCCTGCTGCGGCAGAGCCTGCTGCTGCGCGACCGGGAGCGCGCGGTGCTGCGAGAGCGGCGGCTGGGCGACGAGCTGCGTCGCGCGGAGGAGACGTATCGGTCGATGGTCGAGCTGGTGCCCGCGGTCATTTACGTCGCCGCGCTCGGCCCGCATGGGCGCTGGCACTACGTGAGCCCGCGCATCGAATGGCTGCTTGGCTTCACGCCGGAGGAGTGGACCGCGGATCCCGATCTCTGGCTGCGCCAGATCCACCCCGACGATCGTGACCGGATCATCGCCGATGAGAGCGCCCAGAGCCAGGAGCTCGGCGTGGTGAGCATCACCGAGTACCGGCTGCTACGCGCCGGACGGGGAGGAAGTCTGGGTGCGCGACGAGGCGGTCGTGATCGCGGATGACGACGGCGAGCCCGCTTTCTGGCGGGGCGTCATCGTCGACATCACCGCGAGGCGACGAGCCGAAGAGGCCCAGCGAGAGAGCGAGGCGCAGACCCGGCTGATCATCGATACCGCCAGCCAGGCGTACATCGGAATCGGCAGCGATGGGCGGTCACGGAATGGAACCAGCAGGCCGAGATCGACCTTCGGCTGGCCGCGGGCCGAGGTCCTGGGCCGCGAGCTCTCGGAGCTCATCATCCCGGAGGACCAGCGCGCCGCGCATCACGCCGGCATGACCCGCTACCTTGCGACCGGGCAGGGCACGATGCTCGGCAAGCGAGTGGAGGTCAACGCGCTGGACAAGAGCGGCCGCGAATTCCCGGTCGAGCTCACGATCTGGGCCGTCCACGCGGCGGGAGGCACCGCAGTTCAGCGCGCTGGTCCATGACATCACCGTCCGCAAGCAGCTGGAGACGCAGCTCCAGCACCAGGCATTCCATGACTCGCTCACCAATCTCGCCAACCGGGCCCTCTTCACCGATCGGCTCGGGCACGCCGTCACGCGGCAGGGGCGCCACCCACTGAGCACCCTTGCGGTCCTGTTCCTCGACCTCGACGACTTCAAGACGATCAACGACAGCCTGGGCCACGCGGCGGGCGACCAGCTGCTGCTGGCCGTCGCGGAGCGGATGCGCGGAGCGCTGCGGCCGGAGGACACCTCCGCGCGCCTGGGTGGCGATGAGTTCGCCGTGCTGCTCGAGGAGACCGGACGCGATGGAGCCCGCGAGGCCGCGGAGCGGCTGCTCGACGCGCTGCGCTCGCCGTTCGATGTCCAGGGCCGGCAGGTCGTGATGCGCGGCAGCATCGGGATCTCGACCAGCCACGCCGATGGGCACCACCCCCGACGACCTGCTCCGCCATGCCGACCTCGCGATGTACACCGCCAAGGCGCGCGGCA
This sequence comes from uncultured Chloroflexia bacterium, assembly GCA_963799675.1. Lineage (GTDB taxonomy): Bacteria > Chloroflexota > Limnocylindria > QHBO01 > QHBO01 > JALYSK01. The sequence goes on along the minus strand of CAWCXQ010000003.1, from coordinate 84,723 downwards.
AGGGAAGGATCGAATTCTTCGAGCCGCGCATGCACCAGGCCGTGGTGCAGCGGCTCGAGCTGAAGGCCGATCTTCGGGAGGCGATCGCCGCCGGCCAGTTCGAGCTTCACTACCAGCCGATCGTCGACCTGCGCGGGGGCAGGCTGGTGGGGCTCGAGGCGCTGGTCCGCTGGCGGCACCCCGAGCGCGGCCTGGTGGCACCCGCCGAGTTCATCCCGGCCGCCGAGGAGAGCGGCTTGATCATTCCGCTCGGACGCTTCGTGCTCGAGACCGCCTGCCGGCAGATGCGCGACTGGGAAGCGGACGGGCTCGCCGGCGAGCGCCTGAGCCTGTGCGTCAACGTCTCCACCCTCCAGCTCCAGGACCCCGGCTTCGCCGAGATGCTGGCAGCCGTGCTCGCCGAGTCGGGTTTCGAGGCGCGTCGGCTGACCCTGGAGATCACCGAGAGCGCCCTGATGGATGACATCGACGCGAGCGCAGCCACCCTGCTGAACCTCAAGACGCTAGGCCTGCGCCTGGCGATCGACGATTTCGGAACCGGCTACTCCTCGCTCAGCTACCTGGAGCGGCTGCCGATCGACGTGCTGAAGATCGATCGCTCGTTCATCGCGGCGCTGCGGCGCGGACACGAGGTGCCGGTCCTCGTGCGGTCGATCGTGAAGCTGGGCCAGACGCTGCGCATGGAGGTCCTTGCCGAAGGGATCGAGCGCGAGGAGCAGCTCGTCAGGCTCCGTGAGCTCGGCTGCCGCCTGGGGCAGGGCTTCTACTTCTCGCCGCCGGTTCCAGCCAGCGGAGCCGCCGGTATCCTCTCGCAGCGGTGGCCCATCGCGCTCGCAGGCTGACCGCCGATGGCTAGGCGGAGCCGGCGCGCGCAAGGCGCCGCAGCACCGTCTGCAGCACTCCCCCGTTGCGGTGGTACTCGACGTCAACCTGGCCGTCGAGGCGCGCGATCGCCCGGAAGCGATGCTCAGACCCGGCTTCGTCGCGCGCGATCACCGTGACCTCCTGGCGTGGGCGGAGGCCCTCGGCCAGTCCGTTGATGGCGAAGGTCTCGCGCCCGGTCAGGCCGAGAGACGAGGCGTTCTCGCCGGGCAGGTACTGGAGCGGCAGGATCCCCATTCCGACCAGGTTTGACCGATGGATGCGCTCGTAGCTCTCGGCGATCACCGCTCGCACGCCGAGCAGGTAAGGCCCCTTGGCGGCCCAGTCGCGCGACGAGCCGGAGCCATACTCCCGGCCGGCAAGCAGGATGAGCGGAGTCCCGTCGGTCCGATAGCGCGCCGCCGCATCGAAGATGCTCATCCGCTCTCCGGACGGCAGGTGCTCGGTGACGTTCCCTTCCTGGTCCGGCGTGAGGAGATTGTGGAGCCGGATATTGGCGAACGTGCCGCGCATCATCACCTCGTGGTGACCACGGCGCGAGCCGTAGCTGTTGAAATCGCGCATCTCGACGCCGTGGGCGGTCAGCCACTCGCCCGCCGGTGAGCTGCGCGGGATGGAGCCGGCCGGGCTGATATGGTCGGTCGTCACCGAGTCGCCAAGCATGGCGAGGGCTCGCGCGTCGACGATGTCGCCGATGGGCGCTGGCTCCGCGCTGAGCCCCTCGAAGAAGGGGGGCAGCGCGACGTAGGTCGAATCCGCGTCCCACGCGTAGCGGTCGCCATCGGGCACCGGGAGCTCGCTGCCAGCGCTCGTCGCCGTCGAAGACGCTGGCGTAGTTGCGCGTGAAGATCTCCGAGCGCACGCAGCGGGCAATCACCTCGGCAATCTCGGTCGAGGTTGGCCACAGATCCGCCAGGAAGACGGGCCGGCCGTCCGAGCCGGTGCCAAGCGGATCCTTGGTCAGGTCGAGGTCGATCCGGCCCGCGAGGGCGAAGGCCACCACCAGCGGAGGCGAGGCGAGGTAGCTGGCACGGGCGAGCGGATGGATGCGCCCCTCGAAGTTGCGGTTTCCCGACAGGACGGCGACGCCGACGAGGTCGTTGGCCTCGATCGCCTCCGCGATCGGCTCCGCCAGCGGGCCGGAGTTTCCGATGCAGGTCGTGCAGCCGTACCCGACCAGGTTGAAATGCAGCGCCTCCAGCGGGGCCATCAGGCCAGCCGCTTCCAGGTAGTCGGTCACCGCCCGCGAGCCGGGCGCGAGCGAGGTCTTGACCCAGGCCGGCGTCTGCAGCCCGGCCGCGAGCGCATTGCGCGCCAGGAGGCCCGCGGCGACCATCACGCTCGGGTTGCTCGTGTTGGTGCATGACGTGATGGCCGCAATCACCACGGACCCGGATCGCAGCTTGAAGCGCTCCCCGTCCTGCTCCACCTCCACGGCGCGGTAGTGCCCCTCGACATGGTTGGTATGCACCGGCCGCGGCGGCTGCGCGCTGTCGACCGGCTTGAGATCGCGCGTATAGGAGGGCGGGTCGCTGGCCGGGAACGACTCATCGCTCGCCTCCTCGACGATGCCCTGGGCGTCGCAGCCGACCTCGTGCTCATGGGCGGTTCCGTCGGCGTGGCTGTGTAGCCCCTCGCTAAAGATCCCGCGGAAGCTCTCCCGCAGGTCGCCGAGCGCGACCCGATCCTGCGGCCGGCGCGGACCCGCCACCGAGGGCAGCACGTGCCGAGGTCGAGGGTGAGCGACTCATTGAAGACTGGATCCGGGGAGGCATCGGTCCTGAAGAGGCCCTGGGCCTTGGCGTAGGCCTCGACGCGATCGGTCACCTCGGACGGGCGACCCGTCATGCGCAGGTAGCTCAGCGTCTCGTCGTCGATCGGGAAGAGGGTCGCCGTGGCGCCGAATTCGGGCGACATGTTGCTGATGGTCGCCCGGTCAGCGAGACCGAGGCGCGACAGGCCCGGGCCGTGGAACTCGACGAACTTGCCCACCACTCCGTGCGCGCGGAGCATCTCGGTGACGTACAGGACCAGGTCGGTGGCGGTTGCGCCCGACGGCATCTCACCGTCGAGGCGGAAGCCGACCACGATCGGCATCGGCTGGTAGAGGGGCTGGCCGAGGAGCGCGGCCTCCGCCTCGATCCCGCCGACCCCCCAGCCGACCACGCCGAGCCCGTTGATCATCGTGGTGTGGCTAGTCGGTCCCGACCAGGGTGTCGGGAAACGCGGTCAGCCCCGCATCGGTCTCGCGCGCGCTCACGACGTCGGCGAGGTACTCGAGATTGACCTGGTGCACGATGCCGGTGCCCGGCGGCACGACCCGGAAGTCGGCAAACGCCTGCTGCGCCCAGCGCAGCAGCGCGTAGCGCTCCCCGTTGCGCTCGTACTCGCGCTCGACGTTCATCGGCGAACGCCGCATCGGAGCCGAACATGTCGACCTGCACGCTGTGGTCGATGACGAGGTCTGCGGGGACCAGCGGATTGATCCGCGACGGGTCCCCGCCAAGCGTCGCCACCGCGTCGCGCATGGCGGCCAGGTCGACGACGCACGGGACCCCGGTGAAGTCCTGCAGGATGACGCGCGCCGGCATGAACGGCAGCTCGTACTCACCGGGCTGCGTCGGGTCCCACGCGGCGAGGGCGCGGACAGATCCTGGGGTGTCACGAGCTCGGGGCTGCTCGCCGCTCCGCGGAGCATGTTCTCGAGCAGGACCTTGACGGTGTAGGGCAGGCGCTCGATATCCGGCACGCCGGCCGCATCGAGGCGGTAGTAGGCATAGGAGCGATCGCCGACGCGCAGCGTTGCTCGGGCCTTGGTCGGGTCGATCGAGGATGGACGAGAGCTACACGGTCGCGCCTCCTTCGTCAGCCGCGTCAATCGCGCGGCTCGTAACGTGGTCGGCGCCGGACGGGTGCGCCCGTCCCGGGTCGAGTCAATCAGTCCGATCGAGTATACGCCGAGCGCGTCGATGGCCTGTCCTCGTCAGATTTCAGTCATGCCGCGAGCGCCACGAGCGCGCGCAGGGCGGTGTCGACCGGATCCCGTCCAGGAGGCACCGGCACGCGCAGCTGGTTCGACGAGTCGACCGGCCGGAAGCCGGCCAGCATCAGCTTCCGCACGACCGCGGCGCGGTCGTAGTGCGGCCACTTGAAGGTGACGCGGCCGGCGTCGACGCGCACGTCGGGTACGGCCGCCGCCTCGGCGGCCAGCCTGACGCGAACGGCCGTAAAGAGGCCCTCGACCGGTTCGGGGACCGGCCCGAATCGGTCTACCAGCTCAGTGCGCAGGGCATCGGCATCGGCAGCGGAGCGGAGCCCGGCGAAGCGGCGGTAGACCTCGAGCTTGGCGCCGGAGTCAGCGACGTAGGCATCGGGCAGATATGCGGATCCGGGCAGCTGCAGCCGGACCGGCGCCGGCTCGGGGATCGGCCGCCGGCCGCGGCGGAGCTCGACCGCCTCCGCCAGGAGCCGGGTATACAGCTCGAAGCCGACCGCCGCCATGAAGCCATGCTGCTCGGGGCCGAGGATATTGCCGGCGCCGCGAATCTCGAGGTCGGAGAGGGCGATCTGGTACCCGGCTCCCAGGTCCGACGCGGAGAAGATGGCGTGCAGCCGCTTCCGGGCGACCGGCGACAACGGCGTGCCGCGACGATGAAGGAGGTACGCGTAGGCGCGGCGGTCCGACCGCCCCACGCGTCCGCGCAGCTGGTAGAGCTGCGCCAGGCCGAAGGTGTCCGCGCGCCCGATGACGATCGTGTTCGTGTTCGGGATGTCGAGCCCCGACTCGATGATCGTCGTGCACACCAGCACGTCGAACTGCCCGGCGTCGAAGTCGAGCATCACCCGCTCGAGCATTCCCTCCGCCATCTGCCCGTGCCCGATCGCGACCCGCGCCGCGCGGCACGAGGCGGCGCACCCGCTCCGCGGCCCCTCGATCGTCTCGACCCGGTTGTGGACGTAGAAGACCTGCCCGCCACGGTCGAGCTCACGGTTGATCGCGTCCCGGACCAGCCCTTCGTCGTCCTCGGCGATCCGGGTCTGGATCGGGAGCCGCGCCTCCGGCGGAGTCTCGATCACCGAGAGGTCGCGGATCCCGACCAGTGAGAGGTGCAGGGTGCGCGGGATCGGGGTGGCGGAGAGCGTCAGGACGTCGACCTCGCGGCGCATCGACTTGATCCGCTCCTTGTGCGCCACCCCGAAGCGCTGCTCCTCGTCGACCACCAGCAGCCCGAGATCGGCGAACGCGATGTCCTTCGACAGGATCCGATGCGTCCCGATCAGCACGTCGACCCTGCCATCGGCGACGCCTGCCACCGTCTCGAGCTGCTGCTTGCGCGCGACGAAGCGCGAGAGCATCTCGACCCGGACCGGAAACGGTGCGAGTCGTCGCTGGAAGGTATGGAGGTGCTGCTGCGCCAGCACGGTGGTCGGCACCAGCACCGCGACCTGCTTCCCGTCCTGCACCGCCTTGAAGGCGGCGCGCAGGGCGACCTCTGTCTTGCCGTAGCCGACGTCGCCGCAGACGAGGCGGTCCATCGGCCGGCGGCGGAGCATGTCCGCCTTGACCTCCTCGATGGTGCGGGCCTGGTCCGGCGTCTCCGTCCACGGGAACGCCTCCTCCAGCTCGCGCTGCCAGGTCGTGTCCGGGCCGAAGGCAAAGCCGGGGGCCGCCTCCCGCGCGGCATAGATCTCCAGCAGCTCGCGCGCGAGGTCGTCGACCGCCCGTCTCACCCGCCGCTTCGTGCGCTCCCAATCGGTCCCGCCCAGCTTGCTCAGCGCCGGCGAGGGTCCACCGCTGTAGCGGGTGATGCGACCGATCTGCTCGGCAGGCAGGAAGATCTTGTCGGTGCCGGCGAAGTCGAGCTGCAGGTATTCCCGAACGGAGCCGCCGAACTCGCGCTGGGTCATCCCGACGTAGCGGGCGATCCCATGGTCGATGTGGACCACCGGGTCTCCCACCGTCAGCTTCCCGATCAGGTCGCGCGTCACCACGCCTTTGCTGGAGGCCAGGCGTCGCACGCGGGTCGCTCCGAAGAGCTCGCGGTCGCTCAGCACCACGAGGTCGTCGTGGGTGAAGCCGAACGAGAGCGAGCCGTGCACCAGGCCGATGCCTCCCGTCGGCGGCACCTCCCGCAGCTCCGCGCTGGGTCCGCTCGGCCGACCCGCCTCCTCGAGCAGCTCGCCGACCCGGCTCGCCTGGTCCGTAGTGACGATCACCCGGCGATTGCTCGCCAGCTCCAGCAGCCAGCCGCCGAGCCGATCCGCCCGCCCGGCGAGCAACGGTGCCGGCGCAAAGCCGGCATCGCGTTCTGCCTGCTCCTCGAGCGACTCGTCCGCGCGGCCCTCGAGCCACGCCAGCGTCGCCGACGCGTCGTAGGGCAGCGGCCAGTCGGCGGGAAGCTCGCCGGACTCGGCGAGCCCGCGGCGCCGCGTGGCTGCCTGCATGTCGAGCTCGCCGGCAATGGCGCGCAGCTCGCTCCCGTCGGTGAGCGCCAGGTGAGCCCCATCCGGCAGGTGCTCTGCGGCCGGTCCCGCGGTGAGGAGGGCGGCCCACGTCTCGGCCGCCTCCGCCAGGTCACCCTGCTCGAGCCTGGCGACGTCCTCGCGCAGCAGGTCGGTCATCTCGGCCGGCGGCTGCAGCTGCGAGACGCCGAGGAACTCGCTGGCGGGGAGCAGCTCCACTCGCTCGAGGCGGCGCCGGCTCGCCTGCGTCATCGGGTCGAACGAGCGGATCGACTCCAGCACGTCGCCGAAGAGATCGACGCGCACCGGCTCGCTGCTTCCCGGCGGCCACACGTCGACGATCCCGCCGCGGCTCGCGAACTCCCCGATCCCGCTCACCTCGACGCTGGCCTCGTACCCGCCGGCGACCAGCGCGGTGAGCAGCGTGCGCTGCGCGATCCGCTCCCCGACGCCGAGCGACACGCGCGCCGCGCGCAGCTGCTCCGGGGAGAGGCTGCGCTGGGCGAGCGCCAGCAGCGGCGCGATGACGACCAGGTCGCGCTCACCGGCGCCCAGCAGTCCCAGCACGTCGAGGCGCTCGGCCGACTCATCGTGCTCTGGCAGGGCGCGCTCGAGCGGCAGCGCCGCACGCTCGGGCAGGACGCGGATGGTCGTGCCGTGCAGCCAGGCGGCGAGGTCGTCGGCAAGGCGGTGCGCCTCGTCGTCATTGCGCGCCACCACGAGGAGCGGCATTTCCGCGGGAAGGCTGAGCCGGCGGGCAGCCAGGTACGCTGGACGCGCGGCCGCCGGCACCCGCACCGGGCCGCTGGCAAGCGTGCCGATCAGCTCCGAGGTGACGATGGCGGTCCTGCCGGCTCCGCTCCCGCGCCGGGCCGGCGCCTCCGCCGCGGCCAGGCTCACTCGGGATCCTCGGCCAGGTCGGTCCCGTTGAACGCGTTCATCGCCTCGTCGATCCCCTCGCGCAGCCAGACCTCCGCCGCATCGGCGGCGGTCGCGATCGCCACGTCGGCGAGCTCGCGCTCGTCCGGCTTGAAGGTGGCGAGGACGTGGTCGACCGTCTCTCCACCTCTGCCGATCCCGACCCGCAACCGCGCGAACTCGTTCGACCCGAGGGTGCTGATGATGTCCCGCAAGCCGTTGTGGCCGCCGGCCGATCCCGATCGGCGCAGGCGAATCCGCCCGAGCGGCAGGTCGACGTCGTCGGCGATCACGAGGAGATCGACTGCCGGGTCGGCATCGGTCTGTCGCATGGCGGCCTTGAGCGGTGGGCCGGACCCGTTCATGTAGCGCACCGGCTTGACGAGCAGGACGCGTGCGGCCGGGCGCACGGCCTCGAGGCGCGCTGCGCCGTCGCGGACGCTGCCCTTGCCGGTCAGGCCCCATCGGTCGGCGAGCAGGTCGACGACGCGGAAGCCGACGTTGTGGCGCGTGAGCCGGTAGCGTTCGCCCGGGTTGCCCAGGCCGGAGATCACCTTCATCGCGCCAGCGATGGTAGCCGCAGCGCCTGGCGGTGGGACAATCGGGCGGCAACATGGAGACCAGCCAGTGACGACCGTGAGCCTAGCCATCCCATTTCTCGTCATCATCGTCATCGTCGTCGCGATCATCGTGGGTGTGATGGCGTTCCGCAGGCGGTGAGCCGAGGCAGGGTTCGCGTCGCCGTCATCGGCGGCGGGATCGTCGGCTGCGCAGCCGCCGCGTATCTCGCCGAGCGCGGGGCATCGGTCAGCCTCTTCGAGCGAGCCGCGATTGGAGCGGGCGCCTCCGGACGCAACCTGGGCGCCATCCAGCATCCATTCGACCCGCTGCTCGCTGGCCTCCACCACGAGTCGCTCGACCTGTACCGATCGCTCTCCGCCGAGGGGGTTGGCTTCTCGCTGCCCGGCGCCCCGGTCGGCCTGCTGCTGCTTAACCGCGACGCCGATGCGGTCCGGCGCCAGACGCAGCGCATGGCGACCCTTCTTCCGGCACTGCAGCCGACGTTCGTCACCGACGCCCGGGCACTGGAGCCGGTCCTCGCGCCGGGCCTTGCCGCCTGCCGCCTGGAGACCGCCTACCCGGTGCCGCCGGCCTCCGCCACGGCGGCCTTTGCCTCCCTCGCCCTGCGACGGGGGGCCGATCTGCGGATCGGCCTGCTCGCACGGCCCTGGCTGGCGGGCGACCGTGCGCTCGGGGTCGAGCTCGAGGATGGCTCCCGGCACGCGGCCGATGCCGTGCTCGTGGCCGCGGGCCCGTGGAGCCCGCAGCTGGTCGACGCGACCGGCGCCTGGGAGCCGATCCGCCCGACCTGGGGCGTGACGCTTCAGCTGCGGCTGGCGGATTCGCCGCGCCACGTCGTCGAGGAGGATGAGGTCGATGCCGTCAACCGCCCGGCGGCCGCCACAGCCCGCGCAGCCGCCTCGGCCGAAGGTGAGCCACCGTCGCTCTTCAGCCTCGCCAGCGCCGATGGGGTGAGCAGCCTCGGCTCGACCTTCCTGCCCGCCGAGCCGGAGCCCGTGCCCGTCGCCGCGTTGCTTGTCGATCGCGCCGGGGCATTCCTTCCGGGGATACGGTCCGCTGAGGTCCTCGAGCGGCGGATCTGCGCGCGACCACAGTCGATCGATGGCCGGCCGTTCATGGGTCCCGTGGCAGGGATCGATGGGCTCTTCATCTGCGCAGGCCATGGGCCGTGGGGAATCTCCACTGGGCCGGCCTCCGCACGCATCATCGCCGACCGGATGCTCGGCGGGCGGCCTGTCCTCCCAGCCGAGCTGAGCGTGTCACGGGCCGTGGCCAGCTGACGCCGACGCGAAGCGAGCGAGCTGATGGTCCGGGTTGTTTTCGGACGCATGCGCTCGCATAGTGCCAGCACGGGCTCCGCCGCTGAATCCATTGGCAACGACGCTCGACCCTTACAGGTGTCGCAATGCGTCGCCCGTTTACCCTGCTCCTTTCCGGCCTGTTTGCCTTCGCGCTGATCGTGTCGCGCGTCGCTGATCACTGCCGCGCCGGCGTCCGCGGCGACGGTGATTGCGCCGACCACCACGTGCAGCAACGGCGTCGATAACACCGGCGGCCTTGGCCTGATCTGCGAGGTCACCGTCGTCAACACCATCAACGCCGTCGGCGGCACCGCCACGGTCACCGTCCGCGAGTGCCATGGCGCGGCGGGCGATCCCGAGGCCTCCTGCTCGGTGAAGACCTCGATCCTGACCGCGCCGGTCACCGCGGTCACCCAATGCAACAGCGCGATCAACGGCGGGGGCGGCACGCTCCGATGCAGCGTCCGCGTCACGAACAACTTCGTCGGCTCCGGGCCGGCCGCGACCGCGGCGACCACGAACCAGTGCGTCGGCTCGGGCGGCGGGATCACGACCGGCTGCGACCCCTTTCCAGCGACCACGACTGGCGCGAGCATCACCCAGTGCAATGGGTCCGCGAACGGTGGAACCCTGGTTGGGCTGACCTGCACCGCCAGCGGCACGAAGACGTCTGGCCTCGCGGTGAGGATCAACCAGTGCAACGGCTCGGCCAACGGTGGCGGAGCCCTGGTGATCTGCTCGGCCAGCATGACCAACAACGCGATCGTTCCCGGTACCACTCCCGGTACGACGACTGCGACCCCCCTCGGACCGGTCAGCGTGACGCCGACCGGCTCGACGCCGACGACGCCAAGCGGCCCCGGCGTCCCGGGGATCCCCGACACGAGCATGTCGAACCTGCTGGTGGCCGAGCCATTCGGCTCGACTCCGCTCCTCGTCGGCGCTCTGCTGATCATCCTCGCCCTGTCGCTGGCCGGGACGTTCAAGCTCCTCGATCGTCCCGAGAACCGCTAGCCAGACCGCCGCTCGATCGACTCGGCGCCCTGGGCGCCGGCTGCCGAAAGGTGGCCGACGTCTGGGGCTCCTTCGCGCCTGCGTGGCAGGAGCGTGTCTCGTCAGACTTCAGCGCGCTGCGCCGTTATCCGCGGTCTTTAGCCCGTTCGTCGCCAAATTTCAGTGGTAGCTAACGTAGACCATTCCGCGGCGTCGAATCGGCAGGTTCTCTCGTTACCCACGCTCGGCCTGCCGGCCGCACGCCGAGCGCAGAGGCTTGACCTTCGCGTAACTCTCGTGGTGGTGAAATCTGCCAACTTCGTCTTCGCCACTACAAACGCGACTCACCCGCTTTCGCCCTTCCTGAGCGTCTCTTGTATGAGCGACGGAAAGCCACGAGGTGACCGGCTGAACGATCGGCTCGCTGCCGACCTTCGCGCCCGACGCCCAGGGGCGCTCGAAGAGCTGCTGGCCACCTTCGGTCGAGAGATCCAGGCAGTGGCTTACCTGATCTTGCACAGCCAGCCTGACGCGGAAGAGGTGGTGGTCGACACGATGGTCACAGCATGGAGGCGCGCCGACTCGCTGCGCGAGCCGGCGGCCTTGCGGACGTGGCTCTTGCGGATCGCCACTCGACGCGCCCTCTCGCGCCGGCGAGCAGCCACTCCCTCAACCCCGCTGCTTCCGGACGACGACCGCATTGTCGGGGACACCGCACCTTCCATCGAGCGCGTCGCGCTGCTCCAGGCACTCGCCGAGCTCCCGCCCCAGATGCGCGCGGCGATGGCGCTGCACTACATGTCCGATCTCACCGTCGACGACGTGGCGCTCGCCCTCGGCCGCAGCCGCAACACGGTGAAGTCGCAGCTCCGCATCGGCCTCGAACGGCTTCGGCTGCTGCTGGCTGACGGAGGCCGATGATGCCCGACGACTTCGAGGAGCGGCTGAGCGCAGCCATGCGCGGCGAGTCGACGCGGCTGCCGTTCGTCCTCACCTCGGCTGACGTCGAGCACCGCCTCGTTGAGCCTTCGCGACGCTTCCCGAGCTGGCTGGCCTTCGCCGCGGTGCCACTCGGAACGGCGCTCGTCGTGGCCATCCTGCTCGCGACACCGAGGCATGCCCCTTTGGCCGTCTCGATCCCGACACCTCCCGCTACATCCGGCGGCGCCACACCTCCCGCGAGCTGTCCGATCACCGAGCGCCCGGTCCGAGCGTTTGTCCCTCCTGCGCGCTTCCCGGCCACGGCGCCTGGCAGCCCCGGGTCCTTCTGGTTCGGCAGCGACGACCTGTGGACGATGGTCCACGAGAACGGCCTGTGGGGCGGCCTCCAGGATGCCAGCGGCGGATACGGGAACAAGTCCTTCTGGTGGAGCGCGGCCTACAAGGTCGATGAGGAGCCTCAGCCCGCGCTGCAGGTGCGTGCCCGCAGGCTCGATGGGCCCGAAACAGCCCAGAGCGGTGAGGCAACGAACGCGGCTGCCTCCGACATTGGCTCCGCGATGCTGACCGGACTGACGGTCCCGACCTCCGGCTGCTGGGAGCTCACCGGAAGCTACCGTGGCCACGAGCTGACCTACGTCGTCTGGATTCCCGGTCCCGACAACTGATCGGCTTCGTTGCCGACCTGGCGCGATTGTGCACTCTGCACAAACAGTCGCGTGCATCAGACGACCCGACCCCCTCGCACTCGAGACGTATCGGTTCATAGGCTGATCGCACAACACAGCCGCTGAGGGGACTCGATGCCCGAGATCAACGCCGGCGATACCGCCTGGATGCTCGTCTCGACCGCGCTCGTGATGCTGATGACGCCGGGGCTCGGCCTTCTTCTACGGCGGCCTGGTTCGCCGCAAGAACGTTCTCTCGACGATCATGCACAGCTTCTTCATCCTGGCGCTGATCAGCGTCAGTGGGTGCTGTGGGGCTATATCCTGGCCTTCGGCCCTGATACAGGGCTGGGGATCATCGGCGGCCTCGACTGGATCGGCCTGAAGGGGTCGGCCGCTGCACCGAGCCCGATCTACGCGCCGACGATCCCGCACTACGCGTTCATGGCCTTCCAGATGATGTTCGCCATCATCACGCCGGCGCTCATCACCGGCGCCTTCGCCGAGCGCAAGCGCTTCAAGGCGTTCGTGCTCTTCAGCCTGCTCTGGGCGACGCTGGTCTACGACCCGATCGCGCACTGGGTCTGGGGCGCCGGACGGCTGGCTGCTACGGGCTCGGCGCGCTCGACTTCGCCGGCGGCACGGTGGTCCACTATCAAGTCGGCATCTCGGCGCTGGTCGCCGCGCTCATGCTCGGCCGCCGCATCGGCCTTCGGCGAGAGCCGATGGAGCCGCACGACGCCACCATGACCGTGCTGGGCGCCGGCGCTGCTCTGGTTCGGCTGGTTCGGCTTCAACGCCGGCTAGCGCGCTGGCCGCGAACGGGCTTGCGGCCATCGCCTTCGTGACCACGAACACCGCCGCCGCGATGGCCGCGCTCACCTGGATGACGGTCACGCTGGCTGCACAAGGGCCCGCCGAGCGTGCTCGGCGCGGCGGCCGGAGCAGTCGCCGGCCTGGTGGCGATCACCCCGGCAGCCGGCTTTGTCACGCCTGTCGGGCGATCCTGATCGGTGGCGGCGTGGCGGTGGTCTGCTATGGCGCCGCGCAGCTGCGCATCAGGTCCCGCGTCGACGACGCGCTCGACGTCTTCGCCGTCCACGGCGTGGGTGGCGCGTTGGGCGCGTTGGCGACGGGCGTCTTCGCCACGGTCGCCGTCAACGCGGCGGGCCACGATGGAGCGCTCGCCGGGAATCTCGGGCAGCTCGCCGTCCAGGCGCTGGCGGTGGTTGCCGTCGCGGTCTACTCGGCCGGGGCGACCGCGCTGATCCTGCTCGTCGTCAACGCCGCAGTGCGGATCCGGGTCCCGAGCGCGGCCGAGGAGGCCGGGCTCGACATGGCCCAGCACGGCGAAATTGCCTACCAGCTCTAGCCAAGGAGGTTCGTCAGTCCGATGGTCATCGCCGCCATGCTGATCTTCGCCGCGCTCCTGGTCGCCTGGATCGCGGCACCCAGCGACTCGCTACCGCATGCTGAGTGAACGACAGGAGCTCCTGAAGACCCTGCGCGCCGGCCCGGTCATCCTCCGCAAGCTGATCCGCGGCCTCGACGAGACAGCCCTTCGCCACCGTCCGGCAGCTGGCGAGTGGGCGATCATCGAGGTCGTTGGCCATCTCGGCGACACCGAGGAGCGCGCCGTGGGAAGGCTGCAGCGCATGCTCGCCGAGGAGGAGCCCTTTCTTCCGGCTTACGATCCGAACCGGCTGGCCGAGGAGCATCGCTATCTCGAGCTCGAGCTGGGACCCTCGCTCGACCGATTCGAGCGCCTGCGAGGAGACCATCTCGCGGCGCTCGAGACGCTTGATGACAGCGGATGGCGGCGCACCGGTCGCCACGAGGAGGACGGGCAGATGACCGTGCAGCAGCAGGCTGCGCACATCGCCGGGGAGGACGGCAACCACCTGGCGCAGATCGCCCACCTCATCCCCGAGTGACGCCGCGCCCGGCCGGTCGGGACGATGCCGCGGCCATCGCCGAGATCTACAACCAGGGGATCAGCGAGCGAAGCGCGACGTTCGAGACCCGGCCCCGCGCCGACCACGAGATCCTCGCCTGGCTGCGCGCAGCGCCATCCGGTGATCGTCGTGGAGGATGGCGAACGGGTCATTGCCTTCGCCGCCACCTTCCCCTATCGACCCGGCCGCGAGTGCTACGCGGGCGTTGCCGAGTTCGCGGTCTACGTCGATCCCGCAGCGCGTCGCCGGGGGGCCGGCCGCCTGGCGATGCGGTCGCTGCTGGCGTCCGCCGAGGAAGCGGGCCTCTGGAAGCTGCTCTCGCGTGTCTTCGTCGAGAACCGCGCAAGCCGCGAGCTGCTGCGCGGCCTCGGCTTCCGCGAGGTGGGCGTCTACCGGCGCCACGCCCGACTCGACGGCGAGTGGCGGGACGTGGTGATCGTCGAGCGGCTGCTGGGAGCGGCTGCCTAGCTGCCGGTCATCACCGCGTGGCCGGCCCGATCGAAGAGAGAGCCGGGCTGCCAGTCGATCTCGTGGTGCTTGCGGTGCAGCGTGCTGAGCACCGAATGCTCCGCGTGCCGCATGGCCGCCTCTTCCTCCAGCTCCGCGTGGTCGTGGCCGAGCAGGTGCAGCGTGCCGTGAATCGCGAGCAGGACCAGCTCCTCGAGCGGGCTCAGCGCCCCTTCGGCGGCCTGCCGCACGGCCTGGTCGACATCGATCACGAGGTCACCGAGCATCATCGGTCCCGGTGGGGAGACGCCGTCGTCGTCGGACAGGTGGGAGTGCAGGCCGTCGACCGACCATTCGTGAAGCGGGAACGAGAGCACGTCGGTCGGGCCGCGCTCGCCCATGTGGTCGAAGTTCAGGCGCTCCATCTCCGCGTCGCCGCAGAGGGTCAGCTCGACCTCGCATCCGGAGAGGCCGACCACCCGAGCCGTCTCGCCGACCGCTGATTCGAGCAGTTCGAAGGCGTCTCCGATGGAGAGTGGCTCGAGCGCCGGCTCAAGCCGCTCGTGTCCCAGCCGGTCGTGGATCGTGACCGTGCAGCCCATGCCCGGCCATCGTAGGCGACCCGGCGGCGCGACTCAATACGTCAGGCCTGTTCGCGTCGCTCCGAGCGGCACCACGTTGTCGGGATACTTGATCCGCTGGTGGTACATGCCCAGCAGCTGCTGGACGAACGCTTCCTTGATCTGGGCGATGTTCTTCAGCGTCAGCTCGGCATCATCGAGCTGGCCGTCCTCGAGCCGTGCCTCGACGATGCGGTCGACCATCTCGCGAATCGAGGGCTCGTCCTTCTCGTCGAGCGACCGGACCGATGCCTCCACGCCATCGGCGAGCATCAGGATCGCCGCCTCTCGACTCTGCGGCTTCGGCCCGGGATAGCGGAACGTGGCCTCATCGATCAGCTCGCGGTTGCCGGCCACCTCGCCCAGCGCCTTGGCGTGGAAGTAGCTCATCAGGCTCGTGCCGTGATGCTGCGGGATGAAGCCGGTGATCTGGACGGGCAGCGCGTGCTCGTAGGCGAGGTCGATCCCGTCCCGGATGTGGCCCGCGATGATCCGGGCGCTCGTGTCGGCGGCGAGGTCGTCGTGGACGTTGTGGCTGCCCGCCTGGTTCTCGATGAAGGCGAGCGGGTTCTTCATCTTGCCGACGTCGTGGTAGTAGGCGGCCACTCGTGCCAGGAGCGGATCGGCCCCGATCGTCTCGGCCGCGCGCTCGGCGAGATTGCCGACCATGACGCTGTGGTGATAGGTCCCCGGCGTCTCGAGCAGGAGGCGGCGCAGAAGCCGGTTCGACGGGTTCGCAAGCTCGAGGAGCTGGAAGACGGTCATGATCCCGAACAGGTGGCCGAGCATGGCGAAGGAGCCAACCGCCAGGAAGACGGCCAGTCCGGCATTGACGACCGCTGCGCCGGCGAGCTGCGCGATGGCTGCCGCATCGCGCTGGGCAAGCAACGAGAAGGCGACCGCCACGGCAATGTTCGTGAGCGCCAGCAGTGCTCCCGCCCGCACGAATGCATTGAGCCGCTCTGCCCGGACGACGGCAAGCAGCGAGGCGACCCCGCCTGCCAGCACGAAGACGGCAGGCTCGAGCCCGTCCGCATTCATCACGCCGGCCAGGATCGCGAGCATGACCGCCAGGGCAGCTCCCGCCGGCGCCTCGAGCAGGATGCCGATCAGGAGGACCGCCGCCGAGGTGGGCACCACGAACGTCCACAGCGTTCGGTCGGCGGCGACGCGCATGGCGATGGCGCCGACCAGCAGGGCGAGGACGAACAGGAGCAGCGACCGGTTGCGGTACCAGATCGCGGGCTGGAAGCGCCACAGGAAGCCGACCAGCAGGATCGAGGCGATGACCGAGATGACGGCGAGGCCCGCCGTGCGCGCGAAGCTGGCGCGCGGCCGCGTCAGGCCGAGGGCCTCGAGCTCCTCCAGGGTCTGGACCGTGATCGGATCCCCCTCCCGCACGACGGCGGTCCCCTCGAGCACCGTGACCTCCACCGGCGCAACGCCGTTGCGCGCCTGCTGCTGGGCGGCCTCGGTCGCGGTCTGGCTGTATTGGCTGTTCTCGCGAACGCCCGCGGCCGCAAGGTCGCCCGCGAGCTCGCGCTGGTTGGCCGGAAGATCGGTCGTGATCAGCTGCCGTACGCGCTCGCGGACGTCGGAGCGCTCCTCCTCGCGGATCTCACCCACGAGCACGGAGTCGAGTACTCGCCGAGCCTCCGCGGTGAGTGCCTTCCACGTCGCCGCGGGCAACGCCGCAATGAGGGTGATCTGCGCGTCGCTGCGATCCGGGAGGGCGGCGTTGAGATCGCTGGTCAGCTTCTCCGGGGTGAGACGTCCCGCGTCGCGGCTGGCGAGGAGACGGCTCACCTCGTCGACCCCGGTATCGAACGCGCGGAGCTGCTCCATGCGGATGGCGGCCGGATCGCCGATCGGCTGGTAGACCCGCTCGACGGCGGCGGCCGCAGCTTTCCGGGCCGCTTCCGTCTGGCTCTGGCTGGTGAAGGTCACCGTGCTGGGGGCGCGGATCTCCTGCCGGGCGACGTCATTGACCTCGAGGCTGATCTGGCCGGGGGTGAAGCTGAAGGAGAGGATGCCGAACAGCGCCCCGGCAAGGAGGAGCGCGACGAGGGCGGCGCGAGCCAGCGCGGCACGGCCGGGGCCGGCGCTCGTCTCTGCCAGGGTGCGTGGGATGAACATTGCCGGTCGCCTAGCTCGCCAGGAGACGGCGCACCGTCTCGCTCAGGAGGCGGCCGTCGACGCGACCCTTGGTGTCGGGAACGAGGCGGCTCATCACCTTGCCCATCTCCGCCGGGCTGCTCGCGCCGGAGTCGGCGATGGCGCGGCGCACCAGCGTCTCGACCTCGTCCTCGGAGAGCTGCTCGGGCATGAACTCCGCGAGGATCGCCGCCTCGGCCTCCTCGTCGGCAGCCTTCTCCTCGCGGCCGCCGGTTCGGAACATCTCGATGCTCTCGCGGCGCTGCTTGATCTGGCGACCCAGCACGTCGAGCATGTCGGCATCGGTCAGGTCGCGGCGAAGCTCGATCCGCTTGTTCTGCGCGGCTGCCATGGCCATGCGGAGCGTCTGGGTGCGTCGAGCGTCACGGGCGCGCATCGCGTCGCGCATCGCATTCTCGATGCGGAGCTGGAGGCTCATGGCAGGCAATTCATGCGGGCGGAAGGCATTGGTCTGGTCTCCGCCTTTTTGTGAGGGAGCGTCTGGCGTTCCTACGCGCGGACAGCCTTGCGCTTCTTGGCTTCCTTGCGCTTTCGCTTCACGCTGGGCTTCTCGTAGTGCTCGCGGCGTCGCGCTTCGGCCAGGATGCCGGACTGCTGAATCTTCTTGTTGAAGCGACGCAGCGCGCTCTCGAACGACTCGTTCTCGCCCACGCGGACTTCTGCCAAACGTCTCGCCTCCTTCCTGCTCTCGTCATCGTGCCGTGACCCTGCGCCCGGCACACAAGCCCGCGGAGTCTAGCAGCGGCCCCCAGGCGGGTCAACGAGCGTTGCCGAGCCCCCGTTGCGCTGGGGCGGACCCGCAGTCGTGCGTTACGTCAGTAGTTCTGCGAACTGGTGGCGGGCCAGACGTTGCGGACCAAGTCGATGATGCTGGGCGATTCGGAACCGTCATTGATGTCGTAGACGAGCGGCTTTGCCGCCTGGCCCAGACACCCCTTTGGACTTCCGACTTGAACCAGAGCTGGCTGGAGTTCAGGAAGACCGGCAGGTTGCGAGCCTTACCGATCAGTTGAGGGCTCCCATCGTGGGCGAGGTCGACGAGGTAGACGTCGTGCCCGCTATTGGGAGCCGGCACCGCGTAGGCGAGGTGGCCTCCGTCCGGGGTGATGGTCGGGTACAACCAAGCAACGCCGGGGAGATAGCGCTGAGGGTCCGAGCCCGGCGTCCACTTCCAGATGTCGCTGTCCTGGCGGTAGAAGAGAGTCTCCGAGACCGGCGACCAAACGGCCATGGCCGGGTGGCCGCCCAGCGGCCAGGCGCGCCGGGAGGCGGCGCGATTGAGAGCACCTGTTTCGTCCCTTCCAGCACGAGTAGGACGTTCTGCGAATGGTTCACCTGATCGAGAACGTAGAGGTCAGCCCCGGAATGGGTGTACGCCGCTTGCTGGGAGTCGTCCGGACCACCACACCGGCCGCCGGTAATGGACGGCAGCGCAGCGACGACCTGATCTCCAGCGGCCGTGGTGAGATGTACTTTTCTTTCCGCGCCGACAGTGTTCGAGCTCTCCCAAGCGATCTGATCGAGGCCCGGGGCGACGGCGAGGAACTCCGCGCGGGAGCCAGCTGGGCAGGGAAGGCGAATGCCTTTGGGACAATCTTCCTGTGGCAGCGCAAACCAGTGGTACCGCACCTCGGGAAGGTCGACCACCGCGAAAACAGGGCCGTTGCCTCGGATCACCACGTGGCGGGCGTCGATCAGCTGCGCGATGTCGATGAGCTGCGCGATGGAGTCCCCGACGGTACATGCAGTCCTTGGGCTCCCGGGGTCAGCGTAGTCACGCAGCGCCACACCCGGCGTCCCGTGCAGGTAAACGAGCGCGACGGGATCCGAAGGCCCGATCGACCCGTTGCAGCTGATGTGAGACACGAAGTCAGCGGGCTGAGCCGTCGGCAGCAGGCTGAACGTGGCGCTGCTCGACATCGCCACGCTGACCGGGCTCGGCGTCGGCGCAGGCGTGGCTGACAGGAGGTCGGGGTGGATGATCCGGTCGCGCTGGGGGAGGGGGTGACGCTCTCCACGGTCGAGGCGCTTGGCGAGCGGGGTCGGAGAGGCGACTGCCACGACGAATGGCAGCTTGACGAGGCCGCTGCCGACCGCCAGCGCGGCACCCAAACTCGCGACGAGCAGCAGGGTGGCGGCAAGAAGCAGCCATCCGACCGACTGCCGGCGAGCCACGGCCCGGGAGGTCATGCGCTCGAGGTCGGCGAAGAGGGTATCGGCGAAGGCCGTACGCGGTTCGGCCGGCTCGTCGAGCGAGCGGAAGATGCGGGTCAGCTCGTCGTCGTTCATGAGTTAGTGGCTCCGTATGCCTTACGGAAGGCTTCGCGTGCTCGAGAGAGGAGTGACTCGGTCGCCTTCTCGGAGCGACCGATGGTGGTGGCGATCTCGCGGACCGGCATCTGGTCGAGGTATCGAAGGACCATCACGATCCGCTGCTCGCCGTGAAGCTCGGCCAGCGCCGACTGCACGCCGGACTGCAGCGCGTGCTGCGACCACGCTTGGGACTGTCCGGCGGACCACTCGGAGACGATGCGGAGCTGACGCTGGCTGTCTCGTCCGGCCCGACGGTAGTGGTCGATCAGCTTGTGGCGGCCGATGCCACACAGCCAGGTGACCGCGTCGGAGCGGCCGTCGAAGCTCGCCCGTCGTCGCACGGCTTCAACGAAGGTCTGCTGCGTCAGCTCCTCCGCGAGATCCGAGTCACCTCCACAGCGGGCCAGCAGGTATCGATACACGCGCGGCAGCGCGAGCTCGTACCACACTCGGAAGGCGGCCTGATCCGCCACGATGGCGTTCAGGTTGTCCGCCTCTCCGCTCAGATCTGCTCGGATAGTCATCGGCAAGTTAGTCGCTCGGCGGGCGATGAATCCTTCGGTCGCTCCCAGAGAATATCTCCAGGTACGAGGCTGGCGGCGCAAGGCACGTTCGGTTGAAGGATCCTGAGCGGCAACTTCGCGGGCGCTATCTACTACCCCGTCAACCAGCGTCCGAGGGCCGCCTAGAGCAGGATCAGCTTCCAAACGCGTTGGTGCCGAGGCTGCTCGGCTCGCCGGCGCCATTGCATGGTGGGACCGGGATCGCATCGCCGCCTGCGGTCGCGACCGGCATCTGCGGACCGTCCACTGCCAGCCTGAGCTGCAGATCAAGCTGCGGTCCGGCTGGATATGCCGCGCACCAGTTGCTCCACACCACGCTGACGGTTGTGCCAGCGCCGCCCTTGGTGACGGCGATTGGCGGGTCGCCGGGGTCCGCCCACGGCTGACCGGTTGCACGGTTCGCGCGATCGCTGCTGGTGATCACCACCGAGCTGTCGCCGGCGAGAATGCGCGCCCCGGGGTGACCCTGCAGGACACAGTCCGGCCCGCTCACCACGGTGACATGGATCGTGGTCCCCGACTCCCCGCCGCCGCGCCCCAGCGCTCGGCCACCGCCTGGAGGTTGGCGGGATCACAGACCGATGCTGCCTGGCTGCCGCCCGGCGTCGCAGCGGCGGAGGGCGTCGTGGCGACGGTCGGTTGCGGCGTCGCGCTCGCGCCGGGCTCGATGCCACGTGGCGGTACCGCGCCGATCACGATCGCAACTGCGACCGCTGCCGCGGCGACCAGCCCAACGGCCGTGGCGCGCACGACCACCCGCCCGGCATTTCGCCGGCGGTCGATCTCCGCGAGGAGGACCCGCGCCTGGCGAACGTCGCCGGGAAGCTGACGACCGCCCTCGGCGGACTCGCGCGGCCCAGGGCTGCGGAGCTCGCGCTCGATCCGCTCGATCTGCTTGTCGCTCATCGGTCTTCCTCCTCGTGAAATGCGACGCGCAGGGTCGCGAGCGCGCGACTGACGTGGCTGCGTGCGGATACGGCGGCCACACCCAGGATCTCGCCGATCTCGTCGAACGGCAGATCGGCGCGGTAGCGCAGGATAGAGCGCGAGCCGCTGGCGCTCCGGCAGCCGCTCGGCCGCGGTCCAGACCGCGATCTGGTCGGTGGCATCAGTCCGGGTGCTCACCCTGAGGCCCAGCCCCAGCCGGTCGGTGAGCCCACGGGCCCGGCGGCGCCATCGGTGCGCGTCCATGCAGAGCCGATACAGGCTCTTGAAGGCCCAGGCCTCCGGCTGGACGACCGACACGCCCGAGTCGAGCGTGACCCAGAGCCGGAGGAGAACCTCCTGCACCGCGTCCGCCGCCTCGTCCTCGGTCAAGCCCAGGTGCCGTGCGTAACCCCGCAGCTCGCGGCCGCGTGCCGCCTCGAGCTCCGTCACCGCGGCGCGGTCGACGTCAGCTGAGTCGACGGACGCCCGCGCGCTGCTGCCCTCGAATGCCATCTGGCTCACTGTCATACCGTACCGACGCCACAGGCCGCCAGAACGTTGAACGGGCGCCAAGATGCCCTTGACGCGCCGCGGAGCGGGGGGACAATCCCGACAGCGATTAGGACCGAACGAGGCGATCGGCTGACGATGACCAACGAAGAGGTGGTGCGGCGCTACGTCGAGGCGACGGTGGCGCTCGACATGAGCGCCCAGGCGGCCGCGCGGCACCCTGACTGGCGGGTGGAGTGGCCACAGTCGAAGGAGCAGGTGGTCGACGAAGACGCCTACCGCCAGATCATCTCCAACTACCCCGGCGGCGCCCCCACATCACGCATCACGCGCATCGCCGGAACCGAGGATCGATTCGTGGTCACGCCCAGCGGCACGCTGGCCCGCATTGCCGGCAACGGGGATTTCTGGGTCGGCGAGTGGGAGGTCGCGTATCCCGACGGAGTCACGTACCTGTGCGTCGACCTCATGGAGCTCAGCGGCGGACGCGTCAGGCACGAGACGGTGTACTGGGCACCGCGCTTCGATGCTCCCGCCTGGCGCGAGGAGTGGGTGGTCCGCGGCGAGGACTGATCCGGTTCGGGAGCGCTATCCGGGCGGCCAGGTCAGGCGACGTCCGCCCAGCAGGTGAAGGTGCAGGCGCTCGACGCTCTGGCCGGCGGCGGGCCCCACGTTGGTCACGATCCGGTAGCCGTCGCCGAGCCCTTCGGCATCGGCGGTTGCGCGCAACGCGCCGAAGAGGGCGCCCAGCAGCGCGCCATCTGCAGGCCCCAGCTCGTGCGCCGATGCGACATGGCGTCGCGGAATGGCCAGCACGTGGGTCGGTGCCTGCGGGTTCACGTCGCGGAAGACGATCACCTCCTCGTCGCTGTGGACGACATCGGCCGGAATCTCACCTGCGGCGATCCGGCAGAAGAGGCATTCGGCGTTCATCGGTCAAGGCTAGGCGAAGTCGCCGCTGCGCGACAAGACGACGGCAGCAACGGCCGCCGCCACGCTGCGCGATCGGAGGATTCGCGGCCCCAGGCCGGCGAGCACCGCCCCTGCACGCTCGGCGGCGGCGACCTCATCGGGCGTGAAGCCGCCCTCCGGACCGATGACGACGCTGGTCGGGTGCCTCGATCGCCGAGAGGCGCTGACCCGCATGCCGCTCGTACAGCAGGACCGATCCCGGATCGAGCACGTCAGCCAGCGGAACCGGCGCATCGACCGGCGGAATGATGCCGCGCTCCGACTGCTCGGCCGCTTCGCGGGCGATCGCGCGCAGGCGCTCGAGCCGATGATCGCCCAGGTCGCGGGCGATGCACCGGGCGCTGACAAAGAGCCGAAAGCGCGCGACGCCGATCTCGGTGCCCAGCTGGATCACCTGCTCCAGATGGTCGCCCTTCAGCAGCGCCTGGCAGACCGTGAGCCGGTGCCGCGCCTCGCCCGCTGAAGGGCGTCGCTCCTCGACCACGCAGGCGTCGCCGTCGATGCGGCAGAGCGCCTCGCGGCCGGCGGCCACCAGGACGACCTGCTCACCGTCCTTCAGTCGCAGCACGCGACGAACCTGGTGGGCGACTGCCGCCGGGAGCGGGATCCGGTCCGCGGCGAGGCTGTCGACGAAGAAGCGGTTCACGCGCGCTCCGCGCGGAGCGAGACCCACTCGTCGTCGTCGATCCGCTCCCGCACGAGGAGCCCGACGCGCTCGAATGCGGCGATCACCTCGCCGGCCCTATGGTCGATGATGCCGCTGGCAACGAGGGTGGCGCCACTCTCCGCATGCGCGGCGAGGCGGGGCGCCAGCTCGACGAGGACGCTCGCCACGAGATTGGCCACGACCAGCGGAAAGCGTTCGGTGGCCTGCGCAGGGAGGCTCCCCGCGCGCGCATCGACGCGGTCGCCGAGCCCGTTGGCGTGGGCATTGGCAGCGCGTCGCTTCGACGGCCACGGGATCGGTATCGAGGCATACCGCGCGCTCGGCGCCGAGCAGCAGGCCGGCCAGTGACAGGATCCCGGATCCCGAACCGACGTCGAGCAGCACCGGGGCATCGGCCGCACCTGTTGCAGCAGGCGGAGGCAGCTCCGGGTGGTCGGGTGCAGGCCGGTTCCGAATGCCATGCCCGGATCCAGTCGCAGCAGCAGCTCGCCAGGTCGGATCGGGCTCATCCAGCCAGGAAGGAAGGACGACGATCCGACCGATGCGCTGCGGGCTGTAGCCGGCCCTCCACGCATCGGTCCAGTCCGAGTCCTCCACCGCGGTCACCTGCAGGCCGCCAACGGGGCGGAGGCCGAACGCCTGGAGATGCCAGAGGGCGCGTTCCGTTTCCTCGACTGCCGCGGCGGCTCCGTCGTCGTCGGGAATGTGCACCGTCAGCTCGTACGGTGCAGTCGTGTCCTCGCGTGCGGAGAGCTCGTCGTTCGCGTCGTGGAGGAGGCGGGTGGGCCGCACCGCAGCCCCTCGGCCCAGCCGGCCGAAGACCTCGGAGACCGCCTCGATCGCCTCGACGTCCGCCTCGACCGTGAGAGCGAGCCAGCGCACGCGCTAGGAGAAGAGATCGCGGATGCGATCCATGAAGCCAGTCCCGCCCTTCGGCAGCTGGGCCGGGGCAGCAACCTCGCCGAGCTGCTCGAGGAGCTCGCGCTCGCGCCTGGAGACCTTCGCAGGCACCACCACGTTTACGATGACGTGCAGGTCCCCACGCCCGCTCCCGCGCAGGCGTGGCACGCCCTTCCCGCGGAGCCGGATCTCGTTTCCGCTCTGGGTGCCCGGGCGGACCTCGACCTCCTCGCTGCCCTCGACCGTCGGCACCGTCAGAGTCGCGCCCAGCGCGGCCTGCGGGAAGGTGACCGCCAGCTCGTGGAAGAGCTCGGTACCGCGGCGCTGGAGCGCGGGATGCTCGCCCACGCCGACGACGACGTACAGGTCGCCGGCCGGCCCGCCGCGCGGTCCCGCCTCGCCCTGGCCCTCGATTGCGATCCGCTGGCCGTCGTCGATCCCGGCTGGCACGTTGACCTGCAGACGCCGCTCTTCCCGAATCCTCCCGTCGCCCTCGCATTCATGGCAGGGCGCGGATTGGATCTGGCCCTCGCCATTGCAGCGCGGACAGGCGACGATGTTCACCATCTGACCGAGGATCGTCTGCGCGACCCGGCGCCGCTCGCCGCTGCCGTTGCATTCGGGGCAGCGCTCCGGCTCCGTTCCGGGCTCCCCGCCCGCGCCGTCGCAGACCGGGCAGCGCACGAGGGTCGGGAAGACGATCTCGCGCGTGACCCCGAAGACGGCCTCTGCGAAGTCGATCGAGAGGTTGTAGCGAAGGTCTGAGCCCGCCACCACTCTGGACCGGCGGCGCGACCCCGCTGGCGAGCCGCCGAAGAAGGCGTCGAAGATGTCGCCAAACGGCCCGAATCCTCCGCCGAAGCCCTCGAACCCGCCTCCGCCCCTCCACGCCTGCGTGGCCGAACATGTCGTAGGCCGTGCGCCGCTGCCGATCGGAGAGGACGCGGTACGCCTCGTTGAGCTCCTTGAAGCGCAGGTCGGCGCCGTCGCTGGTGTCGACGTCGGGGTGGTGCTGCTGCGCCAGCTTTCGGAAAGCGCGCTTGATCTGCTCGTCGCTCGCCTCGCGCGGCACGCCCAGGACGTCGTAGTAGTCACGCTTCACGGCCATCGGGGCGGGATTCTAGCAAATAGCACTCTCGACCGTAGAGTGCCAGCATTTGCTTCGGTTAGGATGCCGGCCCGATGCCGCCCCTGCACATCTCCGCCGAGCATGCTCGCCGCTTCCTCGTCCGCCGTCACCTGATCGCGCCGCCACGCGCGCTGCCGGCAGCGCCGGAATCGGTGCTCGAGGTCGTCGAACGGCTGGGCAGCCTGCAGTTCGATCCGCTCGAAGTTCCCGGTGCGAGGAACCACGACCTCGTGCTGCACGCGCGAATCGCCGGCTATCGGCGCACGTGGTGCGAGCAATGGCTGTACGGCCCCGATCGCCGCTTGATCGAGCTCTACAACAAGAGCCTGAACATGGTGCCCCTGCACGAGCTGCCGCATTACCGGGTCACCTGGGAGCGCTGGGGCTCGCAGGTCCAGAACGGGATCCTGAAGGAGCAGGCCGACGTGGCCGAGGCGATCCTCCGCCGTCTCGAGACCGATGGGCCGCTCTCCACCGCCGCCTTCAGCGAGCACGGTCACGCCGTCGACTGGTGGTGGGCCCCGACCGCGCGCGTCGCGCGCCGTGATGGAGGCCCTGTTCGTTGGCGGGCGGATCGGCATCTCGCGGCGCGAGGGCAATCGGCGCTACTACGACCTCATGGAGCGGCTGGTTCCCGCCGAGCTGCTGAAGCTCCGTGAGTCGGAGGAAGACGGAATGACGCGGCGCGCTGCTCAGCCGCTTCCGCGCCACCGGCATGACCACGCCGGTCGGCACGCAGGCCGAGGTGATGTACAGCGCCGGCACCACGGCTGAGCGTGTCAGGCGCACCGAGCGCCTCGTTTCGGAGGGCGAGCTGCTGCCGATCGAGGTCGAAACGCTCAAGGGACCGCGCTACATCGTTGCGGCCGAGCGGACGATCCTCGACGCTACCCGCGGACCGCGGCTCGCTCGGCACGCCGGGGGTGACCTTCCTCGCACCGCTCGACCCGCTGGTCTGGGATCGACGCCTGCTACGGGCGCTGTGGGACTTCGACTACCTGTGGGAGGTGTATGTGCCGGAGCCCAGGCGGAAGTGGGGCTACTACGTCCTTCCGCTCCTCTTCGGCGCGCGGCTCGTCGGCCGCATCGAGCCGCGGATCGACCGAAAGACGAAGAAGCTGGCGATCCTGGGCGTCTGGTTCGAGCCGCATTTCTCGCCGATGGAGGACCCGGAGTTCATTCCCGCCCTGCGCGATGCGGTCGAGGCGTATCGGACCTTCGTCGGCGCGGAGCAGGTCAGCTGGCCCCGAACGCGCGTCGGCCGCGAGGTCGCCGCTGCGCTGCGCCGCCTCGCCTAGTCCGAAAATCGACCACCAGCGGCGCATGGTCTGACGGGATCCCCTCGAACGAGGACGGCTTGCGCGCGTCGCGATCGCGCTCCGCGGCGACGGCCCGCGCGGCGAGCGGCGGCGTGACGTAGACGTGATCGATCCGCATCCCGAAGTTCTTGTGAAAGTGGCCCGCGCGGTAGTCCCACCACGTGAAGTACCCCTCCTCGGGATGAACTGTCGGACGATGTCGACCAGGCCGTGCTCGCGCAGCAGCGCCACTCGCTCACGCTCGGGTGCCGAGACGTGTGTGCCGCCGTGCGCCGCGACGGGGTCCCACACGTCGATGGCTTCGGGGGCGACGTTGAAGTCGCCGCACAGCGCGAATGGCTGCGAAAGATCGGCGGCGACGGCCACCCACCCCGCCAGCCGATCGAGCCATGCCAGCTTGTCCGCGTAGAACTCGCTGCCCACGACCCGCCCGTTGGGGACGTAGATGCTGACCACGCGGACGTCGCCGCAGGTGGCGGCGACGAGGCGACCGCCATCGTCGTCCAGCCGTCCGGCGCAGGACCGATCCCGGCCACGACCTCGGTCGCTCCGATCCTCGATGCGATGGCGACGCCGTTCCAGCGCCCCAGGCCATGGTGGATCACCTCGTAGCCGAGCTCGCGGAAGGCGAGCGTCGGCACGGCCTCATCGGTCAGCTTCGTCTCCTGCATGCAGAGGACGTCGGGCTGGGCGGAAGCGAGCCAGTCCAGGACGCGGGGCAGCCGAGCCTTGAGCGAGTTGACGTTCCAGGTGGCCAGGCGCATCGGTCCGGTGAGTGTACCGACCTATACTCGCGGGGTTGAGCCACACCCCGGGAGGCGGAGATGCTGAAGGAGTTTCGCGAGTTCTTGCTGCGCGGCAACGTCGTCGACCTGGCCGTGGCAGTGGTCATCGGCGCCGCATTTGGTGCGCTCATCACCTCGTTCACGGCGAACATCCTGACCCCGCTGCTGGGGCTCATCGGCGTGCCCGATTTCAGCCAGCTCGGCGATCACCACGCCGGGCGGCGCGGTCCTCGAGGTCGGCCTCTTCCTCAACGCCCTGGTCGCCTTCATCCTCGTCGCCGCGGCGAT
The DNA here is from genome assembly GCA_963799675.1 of uncultured Chloroflexia bacterium. Lineage (GTDB taxonomy): Bacteria > Chloroflexota > Limnocylindria > QHBO01 > QHBO01 > JALYSK01. The sequence goes on along the minus strand of CAWCXQ010000003.1, from coordinate 57,407 downwards.
CTTCTTCTTCGTGGTGAGGCCGATCAACGCGCTGGAGGCGCGGCGCCAGCGCGGGACCGAGGAGACGCCGACCACCAAGACCTGCACCGAGTGCGCCAGCGAGATCCCGCTGGTGGCTCGCCGCTGCCCGAACTGTACCCAGCCCCAGCCGGCGGGCTGATCAGACCTCCTTGTACTCGCCCTCGATCGTCTCGCCTTCCTCCTCGGCGGGCTGCTCACCGCCAGCGGCGCCATTGCCCCCGGCGGAGCCGTCGCCGCCGTCGGGCGTCGCCTCGTAGGCCTTCGTCCCCACTCGCTGCAGGGCCTCCGCCAGCTGCTGCTTGGTGGAGTCGATGGCGCCCGCATCGGTCCCCTTGAGAGCCTCGCGGACCGCCTCCATGCGTGAGTTGAGATCCGCCTTGTCGTCGTCCGACATCTTGTCGTCGAGATCCTTCAGGAGCCGCTCGGCCTGGAAGACGAGCGCATCCGCCTCGTTTCGGGACTCGACCTCGGCACGCCGCTTTCGGTCCTCCTCCGCGTGCTCGGCGGCGTCGCGGACCATCTGATCCACATCCTCCTTGGCGAGCATCGACGAGGCGGTGATCGTGACCTTCTGCTCCTTGTTGGTCGCCTTGTCCTTGGCGGCCACGCGGGTCCGGTTCGTGCTGGAATTCCGTCCAATGCGCATGGTGCAATTGCCCGAGGTTTATTTCACCGCCGCTGCCGGCGCCGTTACAGGGGTTCCGACCGGCCCTGCGCTGTTCTGGCCGCCACCACCGCCGTCCGTGTAGCTGCCGGACGTGCCAATTCCGCGCGGCGGAATGACCCGGTTGGTGCGATAGCGCTCGACGGCCGTTTCCATCTTCTGGCCGTTGAACGCGATGTTGCGGTTGGCGCTCGCGGGCGGCCAAGGATCGACCGTCTGGGTCACGATGTTGGTCGCAACCGCATTGCCGCCCGAAAGCGCGACGGAGTCGCGGCGATCGAGATATTCCGAGCAGCCGCCGAGAACGGCAAACAACGCCGGCAAGCGCGACAGTGCGCATGACCTTACTGAATTGCCGCATTGGATTCCTCCCTTCGGCATGTCGAGCATGTGCCCGGTGAACGGACGGTCGCCGGCGACCGCAACCCGCGCCGTAGCGGGCGTCAGCTTGCGCGCCTCTTCCCGCGTGACTTCCATCTTTCCGAGCAGGAAGAAGTCGGTATCGTTCGGCGGCAAGGTGTCGTCGGTCGGCGCCTTGACCACGTCGCCGGGCCGCGCCGGACGCACGAGGCGCGGCGTAACGATGATGGCGAGGTCGGTCTCGTTCTTCTGATAGGACTTGCTGGAGAACAACGCGCCCAGCACCGGCACGCTGCCGAGCCATGGCAGCTGCTCGATCTGGTTCTTGTTGTTGTTTTGCAGCAAGCCGCCGATCACGAAGCTCTGCCCGTCGCGTCAGCTCGACCGTGGTGGACGCGCGACGCACGATCAGCGCCGGCACCGAGACGCCGTTGCCGACCGAGACCGTATGCGTGGTGTCGATCTGGCTCACTTCCGGCTCGATCTTCAGGTTGATCAAGCCGCGGCCGAGCACCGTCGGCGTGAAGGCGAGACCGACGCCGTATTTCTTGTAGTCGACCGTCACCTGGCCGAACGACGCCGGACACCGGGATCGGATATTCGCCACCGGCGAGGAAGCTCGCGGTATCGCCCGACAGCGCAACCAGGTTGGGCTCCGCCAGGCTGCGGGCGATGCCCTTCTGCTTCGAGCGCATTGATCATCACGTCGGTCGTCGCTCCGCTCGCCGACGATGCGGCCGACCAGAAAGCCGAACGGCGAAGCGCCGGAGATGCACGCCCGCCGCCGTTTCGCCGGCGAATTGCTGGCTCGGCCGTCGAGTCGGCAGGTTGTTCGCCGGCGACGCGGTTACCGATATTGGCGATGCTGCTGCCGCCGAACCGGTTCCACTGCACGCCGAATTCGCGGCCGGCCGTGCGCGAAATCTCGATGAAGCGCACTTCCAGCATCACCTGCTGCGGCGACATCGACCGAGACCGAGTTGATGATTTCGGGCCCGAACTGGCCGCGCGATGGTCACCGCCTTGTCGAGCGTGGCAGCATCCGCGACCTCGCCCGACAGCATGATGCGGCCGTTGACGCGTCGAAGCCTGGATGTCGCGAGCCCGGGAAACGCCGCTGCAGCTCGTTGCTGAGCCGCGTGATGTCGTAAGACACCTCGATATCGAAGATGCCGACCAGCTTCTTGCCTTCGGCGTAAACCGACACGCGCGTCGTGCCGATCTTCTTGCCGAGGATCGACAGCGTGTGGTCGGTCAGCGGATTGACGTCGGCGACTTCCGGATCGCCGACCGTGATGTCGACGAAGCTCGCATCGGTGCGCACGTCCTGCGACTTGCCGATCGGCACCAGTCACCATGGCCGTGCGGTTGCTGCCGCTGATCTGGATGCAGCTTCGTCGGCGCCTGCGCATACGCATCACCGATCATGCCCAGGATCGATGCAGCCAAGGCGATGACCAGAGCGATCGCAAGATCGCGCAGCCAATTGCCACGCTTGGTGGCCCTGTCCTCAACGCGCCAGCGGAAGCCGACGCCGATTTCATTGTTGATTGTTCACGACACACTCCCCACCCCTTTAATGATCCCAAGCCTGGAGTCACCAGGCGGCTCGCCTCCGCTCCGTGTCCGCCGAGGCCCCATCATGTCCCTCGACCGGCACGGTGTAGTCCTGCTTGGCCGACGCGCGCGTCACCACCACAGTCGTGGTGGCGCCCTTGTCGCCGACCGGTTCATTGGTCCCCAAATCGTTGAGCGTGACCTTGCGCGTCTTTGTCTTCGGCGGTTTCGCCGGCCTTGCGCAGCAGCAGCGACAGGCTGCCGACCGAAGACGCGAGCCACAATTTCTGCGCTTCGACGGTGTCGACTTCGAGCGTCACCGACTTCGCGACCGTCGCCTTGGCGGCGCGATCATCGGCGATCTGATCGACCGCGAGCACGCGCGTGTTCTGCAGCACGACTTCGGTTGTGGCCGAGCCCTTTTCGAGCTGGCGCGTCAGCACGACGTCGACGTGATCGCCCGGCAGCACGAAGCCGCCGACGCCTTCGACGTCGTTGACGCGGATCGTCACAGCCTTCATGCCCGGCTTGACGAGCGCGGACAGCGTCGCGCGCTGACCGGCGCCGGTGATCTTGAGCGCGAGCACCGGCTCGTTGGCTTCAATCGCGGCCAGCACGACGCGGCGGCCGCCCGACATGACGTCGTTGATTTTTGCGAAGGCGCCCGCCGGCAGCGCGTCGACGGCCACGGCACTTCGTGCAACATGGACGCATTGAGCTCGGTGCCGAAGCGCAGCGGCTGCTTGGCGACGACGACCGTCTGCGACGCCACCTGCGTCGGCTGTTCGGTGCGTTCCTCGCCTGCATGCTCGCCTGGTTGTTGAGCCAGACCTGAGCGATGAACACAGCGAGCAAGCCGAAGACGACGGCAAACCCGATCATGACGATGGTACTGGCACGCACGACAATGAGCCCCGTTTGACGCGACCGAATACTTCCGCGGTCTGTTCAAACGAACACTAGGGGCGAGGAAGTATTGAATTACTAAAATCACTGTCGCAATTGTGTCTATGCTGAAGAGCCCATGAATTCGTAGCGTTTACGACGCGTATCCGATCTGCGATAAACTTTAGAGTAACCTTGCACGAAATTAACAATACTGGTGCGAATGCTTGTCAGCGCCGGTAATCAGCGGTTAAGCGTAATGCGCGCGCGCAACCGCAAAAGGCGCCGCAAATACGGGGTTGTTGCCCACTGTGCGGGCGCCGGCCTCGACGCGTTGGGAGATCGTCAAGACTAAGGCAGAGTTACCGAAATGCGGCGGCCAGCGTTGCCCGTGCGGCGGTGTTGCGGCAACATGCCCACCTGTCGCCAAGACCCACACGGTCGCATCGAAGCCGGTGCGCCGATACTTTTTCTTCCGGGAGAAACACCGATGTCGAAACCTCGCATTAGCTATGTCGATCCTTCGCACGATCAAAGATCCTGCCATGCTCGCCGAATTCGAGCGCTGCGCGCGCGAGGGAACGCCGCGGCCGGAAAGCCAGGCCGTTCGCGCCCATGTGCCGGCGACCTTCTGGTCGTTCGCCAATACCTGGCGCGACGTATTCAAGAACGGCGTCGCCGATCACAAGATCAAGGAGCTTTGCCGGATCTATGTGTCGCGTTCGGTGCTGTGCGAATTCTGCGGCAACCAGCGTTCGATCAAGGCGGCCAAGTCCGGGCTCAAGGAAGACGACTATTCCGACCTGATCAATTTCGAGACCTCGTCGCGTTACGACGAGCGCCAGAAGGCGGCGCTCGCCTATGCCGAGGCCATCACCTGGGATCTGCCGCTCGACCGACGAGTTGTGGGACGCGGCTGCACAAGCACTTCAGCGAGCCCGAGCTGGTCGAGATCGGCTATTTCGTCGCCATCACGATGGGCCAGCAGCGCTGGCTGCGCACGCTCAACATCGAGCACCACCAGATTCTCGCCGGCACCGACGGCTCGATGGCGCCGGGCTTCGAGACCGAGGACGCGCTCAAGCGTTCCAAGCAAGCCGCCGACTATTGGGCCAAGATCAACCGCAAACCCGCAACACAGGCCGCCGAGTGACAAGTCAAACGTCAGCAACACCGCGCGATCCGCGCCCGCCTCGCAGGCCGCGAAACGCCGAGCCACGCATCCGCGTCAACGGCCTGGGCAAGCACTACGGCACGCTCGAAGTCTTCCGCAACATCGATTTCGAGGTCGGCGAGCGCGAGATCGTCGCCATCGTCGGGCCTTCCGGCTGCGGCAAGACCACGCTGCTGCGCTGCATCGACGGCCTGCTGCCGCACGATGCCGGCGAGATCTGGGTCGGCGACGAGCGCGTGACCGAGCCGATCGCCGGCGTCGCCATGGTGTTCCAGCACTTCGGCCTGTTCCCGTGGAAGACCGTGTTCGAGAACGTCGCCTATGGCCTGCGCATGGCCGGCGCATCGAAAGCGGAGATCGAACGCAAGGTGCCGGAGTTCATCAAGCTGGTCGGGCTTGACCGGCTTCGAGACGGCATTCCCCTATCAGATGTCCGGCGGCATGCAGCAGCGCTGCGGCCTTGCGCGCGCGCTGGCGGTTGAGCCGAACGTGCTGCTGATGGACGAGCCGTTCGCGGCGGTCGACGCGCAGACGCGCGAGATTCTGCAATTCGAACTGCTGCGCATCTGGGAGCAGCGGCCGACCGCCATGGTCTTCGTCACGCACTCGATCGAGGAAGCGGTGCTGCTCGGCCATCGCGTGATCGTGCTCAAGGGCCGGCCGTCGAGCATCCACGAAACCATCACCATCGACCTGCCGGAGCCGCGCACGCGCGAGACGCTTGCGCGAGCCGCGCTTTGCCGAATTGCGCGAGCGCGTCTGGGGCACGCTGATGCGGGAGGCGCGCGAAGCCGAATTCCATCTCGAACGCTAAAAGCCGAACAAGAAAATCGTGAAGCCTACAGGGAGGATTCCATGATCCGCAGGACTATTGCAGCAGCGGCCGGCGGGCTGCTGCTGGCGACGTTGCTGGCGACGCCGCACCGGCCTCGGCGCAAGGCAAGAAAATCGTCATGGCAATGCCGGGCATTCCGCCGATCTTTTCGGTCACGATCGCCTACGTCGCCGAGAAGCAGGGCTTCTTCAAAAAGCACGGCGTCGACGTCGAAATCAAGCCGTTCGACAACGGCACCGCCGCGGCGCGCGCGGTGGTCGCCGGCGACGTCGACATGGCGTGGTCGCCGACGCCGCCGGTCATCAACCAGGTCTCCAATGCCGACGTGCCGCTGGTCGCCGTCTATGGCATGCCCAATCCGGATTGGGTGATCGGCACCACCGACGACGGGCAAGACCTGCAAGGATCTGGCCGGCCAGGACGTCGGCGTCGATTCGATCAACGGCGCGCGTTCGGTCGCGCTGCGCTCGATGCTCGCCGGCGGCTGCCCGGACGTGAAGATCGAAGACGTCAAGCAGTCGCGCTCGGCTCGAGCCCCGGCCCGGCGCTGCTCGCCGGCCGCCTGCAATATGCCGTGCTGCATCTCGACGACCTTGCCGAGATCCAGCATCCAGGGCAAGAAGCTCAATATCCTGCTGGCGATGAAGAACACCAATCCGACCAGCCACTATCTCATCCTGGTCGCGCGCAAGGACAATCTGGAGAAAAACCGCGACGCCATCGTGCGCACGGTCGCCGGCATGATCGAGGCCGCGCGCTTCATGCAGGACCCGAAGAATGCCGACGCCGTGGCGGAGGCCGCCGCCGTCACCGGCCACAACAAAGAGGTCAACAAGGCCGCGCTCAAGGAGTTTCTCGACATCGACTTCTGGGCGGCCAAGGACGACGGCATGCCGCGGAACAAGATCGAGGCGGTCGCCGCGCTGATGAAGAAGATCGGCTCATCAAGGCCGACAAGGAGCCGGTGACTTACGACAACTTCGTCGACGGCAGCGTCTGGAAAGACGCCAACGCGATGGTGAAGTGACCGCACGCCGCAGCGAGGTCCCACGGACAGCGAGGCGTATCCCGTGTTAGCGAGTGCCGCCGTACTGATCAGCCGTTCGCGGGCGATGACACCGCTCTGGCCTCACGCCGTCGCTCTGGCTCGGCATCTCGGCTGCGCTCTGGGAGATCGCCGGGCGCATCGACCAGCGCAGCCTTCATGGTGCCGTTCTCGGAGACGCTGGTCCGGCTCTGGCAACTGATCGTCGCGCGGCGAATTCCTCAGCGCAATTGCTCGATTCGGCCGAGCTGTTCCTCACCGGCTTCGTGCTGGCGCTCGCTCGTCGGCGCGCCGCTCGGCCTGCTGCTGGCGCGCGTGCGCGTGCTGCGCATCGGCATCGAGCCCTACATCATGATCCTCTATGCCACGCCGATGGTGGCGCTGATCCCGTTCATCCTGTCGATGATGGGCTTCGGCTTTGCGCCCAAGGTGCTGGTGGTGTTTCTGTTCGCGGTGTTCCCGGTGCTCTACAACACGGTGGAAGGCGCGCGCAGCATCAAGCCCGAGCTGATCGAGGTGGCGAAATCCTTTCGCTCGAGCGAATGGGCGCTGTGGCGCGAGGTGATGCTGCCCTACACCCTGCCCTACATGATGACCGGCGTGCGCCAGGCGATCGGCCGCGCGCTGGTCGGCATGATCGCCGCGGAATTCTTCCTGTCCTCGACCGGCCTCGGCCAGCTGATCATGGGCGCGTCGCAGAACTTCGACACCGGCGGCGTGTTCGCCTCGATCCTTGTCATCGGCCTCATCGGCGTCGGCCTGATGCGGCTCGGCCTGAAGATCGAGCAACATTTCGCGCGCTGGAGGCAATAGATGATCGAAGTCGGCCGTCATCGCCGCCATCCCGCGCCGCGCCGACGCCGCAAGCGTCGGCCTGACGCAGCGGCGCGCTTGTTGCCGCGGCTTGATCACCGGGCTGGCCATCCTGCTCGCTGTGGGAAGTTCGTGGTGCGCGCGCTGGCGCCGGCCTACGTCGCCAAGCCGAGCACCGTGCGTGCTGGCGATCCCGCGCGTGCATCACCGATCCCGCGTTCCTGCAGCGCCGCTCGGCGCCACGCTCGCCGCCGTCGCCGAAGGGCTCGCGATCACGATCGTCGCTCGGCACCGTCATCGGCCTGCTGATGGGGCGCAGCCCGACGTCGTCGACCGCATGCATCCGCGCACTACATCAACGGCTTCAACGCCATGCCGATGATCGTCGTGCTGCCGCTGTTCTCGCTGTGGTTCGGCTATTCGGGCGCGACCCGCATCGCCACCATCATCTTCGCCGCGATCTTCGCCATCATCATCAACGTCGCCGATGGCGCGCGCTCGGTGCCGCGCGAATATCTCGAAGTCGCGCGCTCGTTCCGCTCCGGCCGCCTGCGCATGCTGATCGACATCGTGCTGCCCGCGTCGATGCCCTATTTGCTCGCCGGCTTCCGGCTCGCCGCCGGCCGCGCGCTGATCGGCGCGGTGGTGGCGGAGTTCTTCCTCTCGATCGGCGGGCTCGGCTATTACATCCTCTACAATTCGCGCTCCTATCACCACAACGAGGCCTTCGTCGGCGTGCTGCTGCTGGCCGCCTTCGGCGTCGGCTTCGAGTTGCTGGTGAACTGGGCACGCGGCGCTTCATGCCCTGGTATCGCCGCGACGAAAAGAGCCGACTGATCTCTCTCGCATCAAGGAAATTTCGCATGTCATCCGACCCCTGGCTCAAGGCCGCGATCGCCCATTGGGGCCCGCGCTTCGTCGCCAATGGCGTGGTGCTGACCGACTTCGAGGAAGTCACCGGCTCGATCACGTCGCTACGACGAGTGGTGCAGCGCCTGGTCGGCGCGCGCCGCGCATCACGAGCAGCTCGGCCGCGAGGCGCTCGCGAGAAACGCATTTCTCACCGCCGGCGAATGCCTGCAGCGCGCCGGCGTCTACTATCACTTCGCGTCGTTTCTGTTCGTGCACGACCAGGCGCAGATGAAGGCCGCGCACAAGAAGGAGATCGAATGCCGGCAGGCGCGCGCTTCCCTATCTGCGGCCGCCCGGCGAACGCGTCGAGATCCCCTACCAGGGCAAGACGCTGGCCGGCATCCTGCGCAAGCCGGCAGGCGTCGAAAAGCCGCCGGTCGTCGTGATGGCGGTCGGCCTCGATTCGACCAAGGAAGAAGGCGACGCCTACGAGGCGCCGTTTCTGGCGCGCGGCATCGCGACGCTTGATCTTCGAAGGTCCCGGCCAGGGCGAAGGCGCAATACGATTTTCGCCATCCGCGGCGACTACGAGGTGCCGGTGAAGGCCGTGATCGATTTCGTCGAGAAGCGGCGCGATCTCGACGCCAAGCGCATCGGCATGTGGGGCGTCAGCCTCGGCGGCTATTACGCGCCGCGCGCCGCCGCCTTCGACAAGCGCATCAAGGCCTGCATCGCGCTGGGCGGGCCGTTCAACTGGGGCGCCGACTGGGACAACCTGCCGGAATTGACGCGCGAAGGCATTCCGCGTGCGCAGCCATTGCAAGACGCAAGACGAGGCGACGCAAGAACGCGACGACGCTGTCGCTGGAAGGCGTCGCGCAAAACATCACCTGCCCGCTTTTCATCGTGAACGGCCGGCTCGACCGCATCGTGCCGGCGAAGGACGCCGAGCGTCTGGCGCGCGAAGCAAAGGGCCCGGTCGAGCTGATGATGATCGAGGACGGCAATCACATCGCCACCAACCGCGCCTACCGCTGGCGCTCGCAGAGCGCGGACTGGATGGAGGAGCAGCTGAGGTAGCTCTGATGAGGTGGCGCGAAGGCTCGAAGATGACGTCACTTCGACTGCTTCGCTCGCACCTCAGGGTGACGGCAGAGTGCAAACCCTCGCGGAACGTGTGAAACGTTCTACGCCGGTCGCAGTGATCAACACCATTTCGCCGGTCTGCACGCCGGCCTTGCCGTCGCGCGTCACCACATTGGGCTGGACCACGACGGTCTGCCCGGCGCGGAACGGCTCGTGTGGGACCGGGCCCGCCGGGCGGCTCTTGCAGCCGAGAATCGGCGGCAGATAGCCCCCGCCGTAGCCGTGCAGGAGATCGTCGATGATCGTGAAGCCGGCCTCTTCGATCACGCCTGACGCCTCGATCACCTGCGCCGGCGTCGCGCCGGCCTTGAGCACCGACGCAATCGCATCGAAGGCCGCGTCGGCCGCCGCATGCAGATCGCGATAGAGCTTGCTCGGCTCGCCCAGCGCGAAACTGCGCAGCACCTGCCCCGGATGATCCCAGAACGCCGCGGTGATCTCCGCCACCACCGCATCGCCTGCCTGCACTCGCCGCATGCGCGGAAACTGGCGCGGCACGCCGAGATCGGGCGCGCTCATCGACGTGACGCCGATATAATGAATGACGTTGATTGCGCCCTGCGCGACGTAAGCGCGCTCGACCACATCGCCGAGTTCGCGCTCGTTCAGGCCCGGCTTCGACCCCATCGCGCAGCGCCGCCATGCCGAGATCGCTGAAATGCGCGCCGATGCGCAGCCAATCGAGCTCCTCGGCCGATTTCACCTGCCGCAAGCGGACATAGTCGCGGTTGAGGCTTTTGAGCTTGCCGAACTTCGCCGAAAGCGCCGCGTGTTGATCGGCGCGTGAGCGGTCCGAGCGTCGCCGACGCGGTTTTCGCGCGCGCCGCGTTTCGCCAGCACCTCGATCGCCGCCGCAATCGATGACTTGCCGCCCCAGGCCACTTCTGCCTTGTCGGCGAGAATTCGCGCCTGCGGCGCGTGATTGACGTATTGCACGAACAGTGCGTCGCGCTCGCCGGGCGTAAGCACGCCGACCGCCTCGGCGGTCACCGGCCATTGCGTGAGCCATTGCACGGACGAACCGAAGCGATTGGCGCCGCAGAACACCAGATGGTCACAGTCGGCTTCGGCCAGCAGCGCTTCAATGGCCGCGCGGCGGCGCGCCATCTCCGCGTCCGAGAAACGCGGATATTCGGCTTCGACAATGCGCGCGAGATGTGGGGGAAGCGTCACGTCGCCTTCTTCGGCAGCGCGACGATCATGTCGAGCTCGATGCGCGCGCCGGCGACGACAGCGATTGATGCACACCGTCGTGCTGCCGGCCGCCAGTCGCCGAAATATTTGCATGGTCTTGTGCATGGCGTCGGCTTCGCGGAAGTCGGTGAGATATTTCGTCACCTTCACGACGTCGCGCCAGCTCGCGCCGGCATGATCGAGGATCGACTTGATCGCCACCATGGCGCGATCGGTCTGCTCCTCGATCGAATGCGGATGCACGTGCTCGGCATCGACATGCGGATGCTTGTGGTAGAGCGGCGATGGCGTCGCGCCCGACAGGAACATCAGATCGCAGGCCCCGACGATATGCACGGCCGGGGCATAGGGCATGGTGTGCGCCTCCTCCGGCTTCGGGTGCACCGGCTCGAGCCGGAAACTTTGCTGCGGCTTGGTCATGACGGTCATGGCGGGCCTCCTCCTAGGCAACTTGAGTCGGCCGCCATTTGGGACTGAAACGGCGTCCTGACAGCAACCGCCGACCGTTTGCCGCGCAGTTGATCGGCGCGCGAGAAACGCTAACGTGCGCGCGACAGGAGAGACCGGATGCCCTCAACGATCCTCGATTCCGCGGTGTTCCGCGACATTTTCACCACGCCGGCAATGCGGGATGTGTTCTCGGACGAGAACCGCGTGCAGAAATATCTCGATTTCGAGGCCGCGCTCGCGCGCGCGCAGGCCAAGCTCGGCATTATTCCGAAGGATGCCGCTGCCGAAATCGTCCGCCATTGTTCGGCCGACAAAATCGACATGGCGAAACTCAAGGAAGCCACCGAGCGGATCGGCTATCCGGTGCTGCCTGTCGTCCAGCAGCTTGTGAAGTTGTGCAAGGACGGGCTCGGCGAATGGTCGCATTGGGGCGCCACCACCCAGGACATCACCGACACCGCAACGGTGATGCAGATCCGCGAGGCGCTTGACATCGTCGAGAAAGAGATCGACGCAATTTCGGACGCGCTCGCCGCGCTCGCGAAAAAATACCGCGACACGCCGATGGCCGGCCGCAGTAACCTCCAGCAGGCCGTGCCGATCACCTTCGGCTACAAGATGGCGACCATGCTGGCGGCCTTTGAGCGCCACAAGCAGCGCCTGAAGGAACTCAAGCCGCGCGTGCTGGTGGGCGAATTTGGCGGCGCCGCCGGCACCCTGTCGTCGCTCGGCAAGGACGGGCTGAAAGTCCAGGAAGAACTGGTGAAGGAACTCAAGCTCGGCCAGCCGGCAATTTCCTGGCACACGGTGCGCGATTGCATCGCCGAGGCCGGCTGCTTCCTCGGGCTTGTCACCGGAAGCTGCGGCAAGATCGCCTTCGACGTGAAACTGCTGATGCAGACCGAAGTCGAGGAAGTCTACGAGCCGTTCCATGCGGGCCGCGGCTCCTCGTCGACCATGCCGCAGAAGCGCAATCCGATTTCGTCGGTGTACATCACCGCGCAGACGGCGATGGTGCGCCAGCTCGTCGCCGCGCTGCTGGAAGCGCAGATCGAGGACCACGAGCGCGCCACCGGCCCGTGGGAAATCGAATGGATCGCGCTGCCGGAAATTTTCATGCTGTCGGCCGGCGCGCTGGCGCAGACGCGCTTCCTGGTCGAAGGCTTGCAGGTGAACGAGAAGAAGATGCGCGAGAATCTCGACATCACCAAGGGGCTGATCATGTCCGAAGCGGTGATGATGGGGCTCGGTGCCGAGCTCGGCCGCAACAAGGCGCACGACCTCGTCTACGACATCTGCCGCGAGGTGCGTGAAAACCGGGCGGCCGCTGATCGATCTGCTCGCCGAGGACAAGGAAATCAGCAAGCACGCCGACCGCAAGAAACTGGAAAAGCTGGTCGACCCGGCCAACTATCTCGGCGTCGCCGGCGAAATGGTCGACCGCGTCTTGAAGATGCGGAAGAAGATGACGAGCTACGCGTGCCTTCGGCATCGTCCGCCAGATCGCGAAGCGCCACACCGAGCGTGGCGACGCCGATCAGCGCAAACAGCGCGGGCACCGTCACGCCGAATTTCTGCATGATCGCCACGGCGATGGTGGCGCCGGTCATGAATGCCGCGTTGAGCACATTGACCGCGGCGATCGTGCGCGCGCGATGACCGGCGTCGCTCCAGGCCTGCACCGCGGCAAAGGCCGGCACGATGAACAGCCCGCCGGCGATCGCGAGGCCGCAGAGATCGATGGCTGCGCGCAGGCCAAGAGCCGATGACAGACACGACTGGCCGGGCCGGCGATGTTGTGGCGGCGCACGCATACGTCGCAACACCGAGATCGAGCGCGAAAGCGCCGAGCAGGACTGCGCCCGTCAGCGTCGTCTTGAGAACGATGCGGCCGCGCGCGATGACCGCCGCAAGGCCAGAGCCGACGCCGACGGCGACCGAGAAGACCGCGAGATAGACGGTGACGGTATCCTCATTGCCGCCGATTGCGTCTTGATCAGCGGCGGCAGCAACGACAGCACGACGATGCCGACGAGCCAGAACCAGCTTGTCACCATCGCGCCCCACCACAGCCGCGCATCCGCGCGCAGGTAGCGCAACATCTCCACGGTCGAAGCGGCGATGTTGTTGGCGATCCTGAGATGCGGCGCGCCCTCGCCGGTCGGCGGAATCAAAAGTGCCGCGATCCAGCAGGCGAGCGCGAAACCCATGACCAGCGCGGCAAACGTTGCGGCGCGCTCCCTCGCCGCGCGCGGCCAGTCCGCCGACGATCGTTCCGAGCAAGATGGCGACGAAGGTCGCGCCTTCCACCAGCGCATTGCCGGCGGGCAGTCTTCGCGTCTGAGATGATCCGGCAGGATGCCGTATTTGATCGGCCCGAACAACGCCGCAAGGACGCCAAAGCCGAACAACGCGACAAACAGCATCGCGAGTGACGAGCCGCGCGTAGCCCCACGACCGCGAGCGCCGCGACGAAGATCTCGACGAATTTCAACCATTGCGCGACACGCGCCTTGTCGTAGCGGTCGGCGATTTCGCCGCCGAGCGCAGACAAAAAGAAATAGGGCGCGATGAACACCGCGCTTGCAAGGTAATCAGGGCTTCGGCGTCGCGCGCGGCGGAGTGGAACAGAATGACAAAGACCAGCGCGGTCTTGAGGAAATTGTCGTTGAATGCCGCGAAAAACTGGCACCAGAACAGCGGCGCGAATCGCCTCGACAGCAGCAGGGGCGCCGGCATTCCGGCAGACTAGCGCAGAGTTCCGCAATGACGCGCGGCCATTCACAACAAATAAATGGGCGGCCCGGAGGCCGCCCATCTCACACGCGACGGACATCAAATACTACGAATTACGCACGACCCGGAAACCCGCGCCGAACGGCGCCCGTATTGGCGCGGTGCCTTCTCGTCGGATTCCATGACGATCGCGCCCATGGCCAGGCCGAGGGCGATGCCGATGACGACGGAAAACAACGTAATCCACATAGCGCGCCTCCTACGTTGCCGCGACTTGCGCGGGATTCTCGGCGGAGCAACGCATCAAACCGGCGTCCGTTCCCTAATTTTAGGAAAAGATAGTTCCGGCAGCTTCTTCGCAGTTGCGGGAAAACACCGCAAATTTATGTCGATTGCGACTGAATGCGGATCGAAGACTGCAGATCGGCCAGCAATATGCGCAAATCGAGTTCCCGGAACTCCAGATAAATTCGCCGCAGCCAGCGTTGCAATTCGATATGGCTATCGAGCGGAATACCGTCTGCGTTCCCCATATTCGAATTTGCGAATGAGAATGGCGGCTTGTCGATATACCTGCGCAAGCCCGGGCGCCAGCACCGGTAAATTGCACCATCACGGCTGCGCCGCTGCCGCGAGCATGTATTTGTCGCGATGCTGCGCCGGCCCCAGCATTTCATTGTGCACTGGCGCCAGCGTTGCCTGCGCAAAGCGGGCGCGCAGGTTGCGATAGGCCTCGACCGAAGTCTGGTCGGGCGTCACGATGAACAGAATCGCAACGGCAATCGACGCGTCGCCGCGCTTCCTCGACAAAGCCGATTTGGTGCGCGACCGCGAAAAACGACTTCAAACGATTCGTGGCCGAGATCGATGACCTTGGTGGCATCGTCGTCGGCAACCAGCCTGTCGAACAACGCCATCTGTCCATTGATGTCGCGAATGTTCGCCGCGACGACGTCGCTCGGGCAGAAATTGCGCCAGCGTCTGCTCGCCGGAATTGAGATCGAACGCCGCGACCGTCGGCCTTCCTGCGGATGAAAATCAGTGAGCAGCCGCGCCAGCAACGTTTTGCCGACGCGCGGACGCGGCGATGCGACAATGGTGATGGAGTTGCGGAATGACATCACCTGACCGGACGCCGCGCCGCTCAACCGGCGCGACTGGTGATGCGAGTGTTAGCCAGCGACCTGACGGACGTTGCTTTCCATCTTCGGCGAAACCAGGTCGACCAGCTTCACGCGATCAAACTCACCCCAGACATTGCCAAGCCAGTGCCGGACATAACCGCGCAGAACGAACGAATAGTTGGCCGCTTCGCCCTTGGCGCCCTTGTTGCCGACAAACGACACGAAAGGAACGCTGGCGACTTCCACCTGCTCGTAGGCCATTTCGTTGAGCTTCGGGATGGTGATTTCCTCGGCGCCCTTGATCTTCTTGAAATACGAATTGTAGGTGGCCGGATCCCATTCGAAGAACGTCGTGTTGTTGATGAAGTTCTTGACCAGGAAATAGTTGGCATCGCCGACGGTGCGGGCGGTCTCGGCGATCTCCTCGAGCGAGGCGATCGACGGGCCGAGAATATGAAACACCGCGAAGGTGATCTGGCCCTTCTTGGCCGATTCCAGAAAACCGATTTCGCTGAGCGCCTGCAAGGTCGACGACAACAGACCGGCGCGCACGTCGATCACCGTCACCTTGGCATCGGCGCTGCCCAGCGTGTCGAAGATCTTCATCTGATCGGAGACCGAGGTGACGTCGACCACCTCGGTCAGCTCGGGATGAAACCGCTTGAGCGTGCCGCGCGGCGACTTCGGTATCGAAGGCGCGGGTCGGCGTCTGATGCGCGCCAAAATAATCGATCAAGGTACGGGCGACGGTGGTTTTGCCGACGCCACCCTTGTCCGCGCCGACGAGAATGACAGCAGGTCTGGCCATAGGGCTACTCTACAGAACGAAGTGACTGATCCGGTTGGAATTATCTTACTACCCTATGAACGGGGGAAAATGACAGGAATAACATTGGCTCGCTTAGCCGCCGCCGGCCCGCCAACCTGTCGGCACGGTACATAAATAACTCCATTATTTCAATGAATTGGCAAACACAGGTCGCCGTGGCGGCAGACCGCATGAAATCGCGATTCTTGGAAGGTTGGTGCCGGCGGAGGGATTTGAACCCCCGACCACCCGCTTACGAAGCGGATGCTCTACCGCTGAGCTACGCCGGCTGAAGGACGCGCCACAGATATCGGCGCAGCGCCACGATTGGCAAGCAATACGCGCCTTCGCCGGTCTTGCCCGCTGCTTAACGGAACAACTGCCGCAAGCGCTGCCAGGCATCGCCCGCCGGCGGCGTCGAGGTCTCCGGCACCGGATCGCGGTCCAGGCCCGGATCCGGCCCCGGATCGTCCGGCGCATGCACCAGCGGGATCACCGGCTCGACCGGCCGCGCCTTGCGCCGACGCCTTTGATGCGCCCGGCGTCGGCCGGGTTTTGCGGCCTGGCGCGACGGCATTCGACCGGCGGCTCAGGCTTCGCTTCCGGCACCAGGCAATGCGGCCGGTTCCGACGGCGGGCGGCGCGGCCTCGATCACCGGCCGGCTCACGCCGATCTCGGCCAGCGGCACTTTCCACTGAAAGCCGTCGAGCCGGCCGTTCGGCGACACCGGCAGCCAGTGCTCCGACACCACGCCATCCGCCGTCCACACCGGATCGCCGGACGCGCGCATGGCGCGCGCCATCCATTCGCGCACGCGGCCTTCATCGCCGTGCTCGGCCTCCTCGATCTCCGCCATCAAGCGTGGCGACGCGGCGCGTCGGCGCCGAGAGATAGGGCGCAAGCGCGGCGCGCGCGGCGGCAAATTCGCGCGCATCGAGCGCGGCACGCGCCACCGCCAGCGCGCCCTCGAGTTGGCCCGGCACCTTCTCGGCGAGCTTCTGCATGCGCGCCAGCCGCTCGCGCGCGGAATCGCCGAATCGCAGATTGGCATAAGCCTCGGCGATGTCGGGATGCGGATTGATCGCCCAGGCCGCTTCCAGGATTTTTCGCGCCTTGCGCGGCTCGCCCGCTTCCGCAAGCCGCCGTCCGGCCAAGCGCCGCCGCCGGCACCAGATCGGGCGCGAGCTTGACCGCTTCGAGCACCAGCGCGCGCGCGGTATCGCGGTCGATGTCCTCGAGCGCCTGCGCGCGCGCCGTCAGCAGCACCGCGCGCTTGCGCCGGTAGTCGGCTTTCGTCGAGCGCCGCTTTCATGGCTCGAGCGCCTCGAGCGCGCCGGACCAGTCGGCCGCCGCGCAGCGGTAATCGAGCACGGCCTGCCCGGCCCAGGCCAGCGCCGGGCGCGTCTTCGCCGCTTCCTCGGCCGCCAGCCGCGCGGCAGTCGGCGTCGTTGCGCCGCTGCGCCTCGATATAGAGCCCGCGCAGCCCGAGCAGCTTGGTATCGTCGCGCGCGGTCATCTCGCGGAAGGCGCGCTCGGCGGCGGCACGGTCGCCGGCCATCTGCGCCGATTGCGCCGTCAGCAGCAGCGCCAGCGGATCGCCCGGCGACAGCCGCGCCGCTTCGTCGGCAGATTTGCGCGCCAGCGCGCAGATCGCCGGCGCCGATCGCGATCAGGCCGCGGCTGATGGCGAGATAGCCTTTGATGGCGCGGCGGTGGCGAAAGAACAGCGACACCTGCTCGGGCGAGCGCAAGATCGCGCGCAGCAGCGACCACGACGCAGCATGCACGCAATCACCAGCGCGACGACGGCGAAGCGCCGCCACCATCACCGAGGTTTCGATCGCGGTAGCCCATCCAGGTGATGGCGACCTCGCCCGGCCGGTCGGCGACCCAGGCAAAGCCGACGGCGATGAGCGCGACCGAAACCAGAAACAGGACGACCCGGATCATCCCGGCCTCATCGCTTGCCGAGCGCGCGCGCCGTGTCGGCGGCGAGTTGGCGCGCGGCGGCAAGCGCGGCCTGCCGCGACTGCGCCTTGGCGATCCAGGCTTGCGCCGGCGCGCGCACGGCGGGCATCGAGCACGCTCGAGATCGGCAAGAGCGCCGTCGATATCGGCGTGCGCCGTCTCGACTTCGAGCCGCGCCAGCACGGCCGCGGCATCGTCGCCGGCCGGCGCATCGACCGGCCGGACACGCACCAGCTTGCCGGCATTGGCCTGCAGCCGATCGAGGAAACCGCCGGCCGGCGCCTGCGCGCCCGCCGCTTTCAGCAGCGCCGGCATCAACGCGCGCAGTTCGTGCGCCAGCGCCGCGCTTGCGGCACGCCGGTCGCGGCAAACGGCACCAGCGGCGCCAGCGCCTTGTCGCCGGCGCCCAGCGATCTTCACTTCGCCGAGTTCAGCGCTGAACGGCGCGCCGCGCACGACCGCGTCGCGCAACGCTGCGGCGCTCAGCGCAAGCCCGCGCCGCGGTCGGTCGGCGCGTTTTTGCACGACTTGCTCAAGCGATGGCGAGGCGTTTTTGCACGCTTCGACATCGGCGGGCGACAGGCCGGCCGAGGATTCTTGCTGAGATCCTGCACGCTGTTGCGCAATTCGGTCAGCGCCTTTTCCGATGCGTCCGCGCGTGCGCGCGCCTCGGCCGCATTGGCGGCGACCTCGTCGCTGCGCTTGTTGATCGCGGTGAGCGCGATGCCGAGCGACTTGAGCGCGTTGTCGGCGGCCGACAGCCGTTCCGACGTGCCCTGATCGCTGGCGGGAAGCTTTGCGATCGACGACTTCGATCTTGCCAGGCGCTGGTTGAGCGCGGCGACCGATGCCGGATCGCGCCGGCGCCGAGCCGGCGTCGCGCGACGGCACCAGCCCGGCAAACCGAAGGCCGAGCAGCGCAGCCGTCATCGATGGCGGCGCCGCGCAAATCCCGCGATGAAAATTTGCCAGGCCGCCGGCGCGGCCCGCGCTGAACCGTGTCGTGCACGTCCGGCTCGTGATCGTGGGCAGCATCGGCCTCATCGTGCGCGCAGTGGCTCCGGCGGCTCGCGGCGGCTCGGCCGCGGCCTGTGGCTGTTCAGCGGCGTGGCCTCCGGCACCTCGGTTGCCGTCGAGGTCGATAGTCGGCGCCGGGCGCTTGCGGCGGCGAGCACCTTCGGCAGGATCCGGTGGTGTGCGCTTATCGGCCATGTACTTTTCCTTGGCGAATCGGCTCAACCCCGCAAGCAGGAAATAACGCAAATGGCGCGGGCGCGCCAATTATCAAGCGGCGGCGCCTGCAAAAGCGCAATCAGCGCGGCCTCGTCGGGGCGCGCGGCGATCGTTACCTGACCCGGCGCCGGCAAGCGGCTCGGCCACCTGTGCCGACAGGCAAAGATGCCGTACCGCGAGCGCCGGACCGGCAATGCCGGCCTGACTGCGCGCCGGCCACATAGTTCTCGGCGCTGCGCCGGGAAAAATGCAGAACGGCGTCGACCTCGCCGGCCTTCAAGCGCTTCGATCAAAGCTGACGGAAACGGCGCGGTGACGGCGCGATAGACGACGCGCATCTCGGCGGCGATGCCGCGCGCCGACAAGCTCGCCGACGAGATCGGCCGCGCGATCTTCGCCGGCAAGGTAGAGCAGCGGGGCATTGGCATCGGGACGCTGCGCGCTCAGCGTGCGCACCAGATCGCGCACGTCGCCGCCCGCCGACGGCGACATCGGCTGAAGCCGGCCTCTCGCGCCGCCTCGGCGCTGCGTTGACCGACCGCAAACAACGGCAGCTTGATCAGCGCGGCCTTCGCGGCATTGTCGGCAATCGCACTGAGCGCGTTCGCGCTGGTAATGATGATCGCGCCCCAGTGTCCCGACAGGTCAGCCGCCACGCTCTGCACTTTCATCAGCGGCGCGACCAGCACCTCATGCCCCTGCGCGCGCAACGCGGTCGGCGGTGCGCTTGCCATCTGGTTCGGGGCGAGTGACGACGACGCGCATGGCCGTTTCCGTCTAGTCGAAGAAGCCGGGGCCGGCACGATGCTTGAGCTCACGTCCGGCATCATTGCCGATCGTCGCCGCATCCTTGCGATGGCCGGTTCCGCTGATGTCATGCGCGGCGGCACCATCCGGCCGCGCGATCAATCCACGAAACTGCACGGCGTCGCCGGAGATCGTGGCGTGGCCAGCGATCGGCGTCTTGCACGAACCATCAAGCGCCGC
Source organism: uncultured Chloroflexia bacterium (assembly GCA_963799675.1). Classification (GTDB taxonomy): domain Bacteria; phylum Chloroflexota; class Limnocylindria; order QHBO01; family QHBO01; genus JALYSK01. Next base: position 37,554 of record CAWCXQ010000003.1, on the reverse strand, counting down.
AAGAAAGGCGCGCTCGCAGGCAACGGCCGTCGAGGTGTCAGCGTGATCGATGCGCGCAAGAATATCGCGCATGCGCTTGTCGCCGGCGCGCACCTCGATGCCGATGGCGCCTTGCGCGGCCGCCGGCAAAAATTTTTCCGCGCTCATGATGTCGGTGGCGTGCTCAACCAGACCGAGGCGTTTGAGCCCCGCGAGCGCCAGCAACGTGGCATCGACGTCTCCGTTGTCGAGCTTGCGCAGCCGCGTCTCGACGTTGCCGCGCAACGGCACGATATTCAGGTCAGGCCGCATGCGCTTGGCGATCGCCTGCCGGCGCGGCGATGTGGTCCCGAGGCTCGCACCACGCGGGAGCTCAACAAGGGTGCGCGCCTTGCGGCTGATGAAGACATCGCGCGGATCTTCGCGTTCAAGGCACGCGGCCAGCAGCAAACCCTCGGGCAGGATGGTCGGCATGTCTTTTGCGGAATGCACGGCGAGATCGATACGCTGCTGGAGCAAGGCCTCTTCAATCTCCTTGGTGAAAAGGCCTTTGCCCCCCTCCTCCGCCAGCGTCCGGTCCTGGATGATGTCGCCGGTGGTGCGGATGACGACGAGTTCGATCGTGTCTTCTTCCACCCCTGCGGCCGCCGCCAACCGCGCCCGCACGGTCCTCGCCTGCACAAGCGCAAGCGGGCTTCCGCGCGTGCCGATGCGCAAGGAGGCTGTGGATTGCGCCATATGACCTCACGATGCTAGGCGGAACCGGGGGTAGGCCCCGGGATGCTCTTTGGTCAGGACTAGCTATTATTTGGGCCGCCGTCACCTCGCCCGGCGGGGCACAAAGTCATAAAGGGCAAATGAGGAACCATGATCGTCCTCGGCATCGAGACGACCTGCGATGAGACCGCGGCGGCATTGGTCGAACGTTTCGAGGATGGCCGAGGCAAAATTCTGTCCGATGTCGTTCTGTCGCAGGTGAGCGAGCACGCTGCCTTTGGCGGTGTCGTGCCGGAAATCGCCGCGCGCGCGCACGTGGAAGCGCTCGATTTCGTCATCGCCAATGCCATGACGCAGGCCGGCTGCGACTTCGAGTCAATCGACGGAGTCGCCGCGGCGGCCGGCCCCGGACTGATCGGCGGCGTCATTGTCGGACTGACCACCGCCAAGGCGATTGCGCTCGTGCGGAAGAAGCCGTTGATCGCGGTCAATCATCTTGAGGCACATGCGTTGACCGCGCGGCTGACCGACAACGTGCCGTTCCCTTACTGTCTGTTTCTCGCGTCGGGCGGTCACACCCAGATTCTGGCGGTGCGCGGCGTCGGAGATTATGTGCGTCTCGGCACCACGCAAGATGACGCGATCGGCGAAGCCTTCGACAAGACCGCCAAGTTGCTCGGCCTCGGTTATCCAGGCGGACCGCAAGTAGAAAAGGAAGCCATGCGCGGTGATCCCGCGCGCTTCGCGTTGCCGCGGCCGATGCATGGCCGCAAGGAGGCTGATTTTTCGCTATCCGGCCTCAAGACCGCGCTGCGCCTGGAAGCGGAAAAGATCGCGCCGCTCAGCGACCAGGATGTTGCCGATCTGTGTGCCGGCTTCCAGCAGGCCATTGTCGATGTCGTGTTCGATCGTTTGCGCGCCGGCCTGACAATATTCCGCGCGCGTTTTGGCGCCCCGAGCGCACTCGTCGCCGCCGGTGGCGTGGCTGCCAACCAGGCCATCCGCAAGGTGCTCAATCGCCTTGCCTTCGAGGTCGGCACCACGCTGATCGCGCCGCCGCTTGAATTGTGCACCGACAATGGCGCCATGATCGCATGGGCCGGCTGCGAGCGGCTTGTCCTGGGTCTCACGGACCCGCTCGATGTGGCACCACGCGCACGCTGGCCGCTCGATGAAATTGCCGCCGCCGAGGGCGCGCGGCGGCGGACGGCGGCGTATAAGTAAGCCGGGTAGCGGATCAGGGGACATGACAATCCAACGGATCGCGGTGCTTGGCGGCGGCGCCTGGGGAACAGCCCTGGCGCTGACCTGCGCGCGCGCCGGGCGCCAGGTCACGCTGTGGGAACACGAGCCGGGCAACGCCGCCAATCTCGAACAAAAACGCGAAAGCAAATTTCTGCCGGGCGTGCGGCTCGACAATGCCATCAGCGTGACGCGCGATATTGCCGAGGCGGCAGCGAGCGAAGCCATTCTTCTTGTCGTGCCGGCGCAAGCCGTGCGTTCGGTCGCAAAATTGCTGGCTCCGGCCATCGCCGCACGCACACCGTTGATTGCCTGCGCCAAGGGCATCGAACACGGCACCCACAAGTTCATGACGGAGATTATCGCCGAGTGCGCGCCCAAGGCCGTGCCGGCGATTTTATCGGGACCGAGCTTCGCCGCCGATGTGGCGCGCGGACTGCCGACCGCCGTCACCATCGCGGCAACCGATGCGACGACCGCGGCGGATCTGGCGCACGCTCTCAATGCCGGTACGTTCCGCCCCTATCATTCGAATGATGTGCGCGGCGTTGAAATCGGCGGCGCGATCAAGAATGTGCTCGCGATCGCGGCCGGTATCGTCACTGGTCGAGGGCTCGGCGCCAGCGCATCGGCGGCCCTGACCACGCGCGGCTTTGCCGAGCTGGTGCGGTTCGGCAAAGCCTGCGGCGCCAAAACGGAAACCATGATGGGACTGTCGGGCCTCGGCGATCTCATCCTGACGTGTTCGACGCCGCAGTCGCGCAACTTCTCGTGCGGCGTGGCGTTAGGCAAAGGCGAGAAACCGGACACCGCCGCGCATGGCAAACTGGCGGAAGGCATCTTTACGGCGCCGGTGCTGCTCGAGATGGCGCGCGCCAAGAATGTCGAGATGCCGATTTCGAGCGCCGTCGCGGCGATGCTGTCGGGAAAAATGAGCGTCGATGCAGCGATCGAATCGCTGCTCACCCGCCCGCTGAAATCGGAGGCGTAGCTCTATCTGTCATGGCCGGCTTGTCCCGGCCATCCCGCTTAGGGAAGCACGGTGCCCGCCTAAGCGAGATCACCGGGACAAGCCCGGTGATGACAAGCAGAAAGGTTGGAGTAAACGATGGCGTATTGGCTGATGAAATCCGAGCCCGGCAGCTGGTCGTGGGATCAGCAGGTCGCGAAGGGCAGCCAAGGGCGAGGCCTGGTCGGGCGTGCGCAATCACCAGGCCAAGCTGAACCTGATGAAGATGAAGAAAGGCGATCGCGCCTTCTTCTATCATTCCAATATTGGCAAGGACATCGTCGGCATCATCGAGATCATCCGCGAGGCGCATCCGGATCCGACCGCCAAGGCCGGCGAGCCATGGGTCGTTGTCGATGTCAAAGCGCTTGAGCCGATGCCGAAGCCGGTATCGATCGATGCGATCAAGACCGAGCCGAAGCTGAAGGCAATGGTGTTGATCAACAACACGCGGCTGTCGGTGCAGCCGGTGACCGCCGACGAATGGAAGACCGTTTGCAAGATGGGTGGCCTGTAAGGCCGATTGGAGTAGCGCACATGGCACAACTACAAAATTTGCACGCCCTGCCGATCATCCTCTCCGCGATCGCGGCCTGGTTTTTCGGCGCGGTTTATTACGGCATGCTCGGGCCGAAGTGGATGGCGGCGCAGGGCAAGACCATCGAGCAGTGCAAGGCGGAAAACGCCGGCAAGTCCACCGCAGTCAAAGTCACGCCTTTCGTGCTGTCCTTTATCGCCGAAATCGTGATGGCGGCGGCGCTCTCCGGCATCATGTTCCACGTCGGCATCTACACGATCATCGCCGGCATATTTTCCGGCTTCATGTGCTGGCTCGGCTTCGTGCTGACCACGGTTGCGGTCAATAACGCCTACACGTTCCGCAAGCTCACGCTGACCGCAATCGACGCCGGCCATTGGCTCGGCGTGCTGGTCATTATCGGCGCGATCCTGGGCTGGTTTGGCGCCTAACTGCCGGCAAAACCGGCCAAATCCGCGACCAAAGTGGCAGGGCGTCCGCCTTGTCGCAAATCAAAGCGCCGTCGCATAATGACCGGCAAATGAAGTCACCCGCGGGGTCAAGCGGGGACGGGAGGAAGCCAATGTCCGACGAAAAGATCTATGACGTTCCGGCTGACTGGCGCAAACGGGCCTACGCCGATGACGCCAAGTATCAGGAGATGTACGCGCGTTCGATCAAGGACCCGAATGGCTTCTGGGCCGAGCAGGCCAAGCGCATCGACTGGATCAAGCCGTTCAGCAAGGTCAAGAACACCTCCTACGACCCGCACAACGTCTCGATCAAATGGTTCGAAGATGGCACGCTCAACGCCTGCTACAATTGCGTCGACCGCCACCTGGCCAAGCGCGGCGACCAGACCGCCATCCTGTGGGAAGGCGATGAACCGAAAGACGACAAGAAACTCACCTACAAACAATTGCACGCCGAGGTCTGCCGTTTCGCCAACGTGCTGAAAGCGCGCGGCGTCAAGAAGGGCGACCGCGTCACGATCTACATGCCGATGATTCCGGAAGCGGCTGTCTCCATCCTCGCGTGTGCGCGCATTGGCGCGGTCCATTCGGTGATATTCGGCGGCTTTTCACCGGACTCGATTGCCGGGCGCATCGAGGATTGCAAATCGACGGTGGTCGTGACCGCCGACGAAGGCGTTCGTGGCGGCCGCAAGATTCCGTTGAAGGCCAATGTCGATGCCGCCTGCGACAAGGTTGGCGGCGTGGCAACCGTGATCGTCGTCAAACGGACCAACGCGGCCGTCAACATGAAAGCCGGGCGCGACGTCTTTTACGACGAGATCGCCAAAACGGTGCCGGCCGAATGCCCGTGCGAGGAGATGAGCGCGGAGGATCCGCTGTTCATCCTCTACACGTCCGGCTCGACCGGAAAGCCGAAAGGCGTGCTGCACACGACCGGTGGCTATCTGGTCTATGTATCGATCACCCATCAATACGTCTTCGACTATCACGACGGCGACATCTACTGGTGCACCGCCGACGTTGGCTGGGTGACCGGCCACAGCTACATCATCTATGGCCCGCTCTCGAATGGCGCCATCTCGATGATGTTCGAAGGCGTGCCGAACTATCCGACCACGTCGCGCTTCTGGGAAGTGTGCGACAAGCACAAGGTCAACATCATCTACACCGCGCCGACCGCGATCCGCGCCTTGATGCAAGGCGGCAATGACCCGGTAAAAAAGACGTCGCGCAAATCGCTACGTCTGCTCGGCTCCGTCGGCGAGCCAATCAATCCGGAAGCGTGGGAATGGTACTATCACGTGGTCGGCGATGATCGTTGCCCGATCGTCGACACCTGGTGGCAGACCGAGACCGGCGGCATTCTCATTACGCCGCTGCCCGGCGCAACCAAACTCAAGCCCGGCTCGGCGACACTGCCATTCTTCGGCGTGCAGCCTGAGATCGTCGACGCCGAAGGCAAGGTGCAGAACGGCGCCACCAGCGGCAATCTGTGCATTTCAGATTCCTGGCCGGGACAGATGCGCAGCGTCTATGGCGATCATCAGCGTTTCGTCGACACCTACTTCAAGACCTACCCGGGCAAGTACTTCACCGGCGATGGCTGCCGCCGTGACGAAGACGGCTACTACTGGATCACCGGCCGGGTCGACGATGTGATCAACGTCGCCGGTCACCGTCTGGGCACTGCCGAAGTCGAAAGCGCACTGGTCGCGCATCCGAAAGTCTCGGAAGCCGCGGTTGTCGGTTATCCGCACGACATCAAGGGCCAGGGCATCTACGCCTACGTGACCTTGATGGCCGGCGAAAAACCCACCGAAGAGTTGCGCAAGGAGCTTGTCGGCTGGGTGCGCAAGGAAATCGGACCAATCGCTTCACCCGACTTGATCCAATTTGCGCCCGGGCTGCCGAAGACGCGCTCGGGCAAGATCATGCGGCGAATCCTGCGCAAGATCGCCGAAGACGAGTTCGGCAATCTCGGCGACACCTCGACGCTGGCCGACCCGGCCGTCGTCGATGATCTGGTCAACAACCGCCAGAACAAAAAGGCCGCAAAAGCGGGCGCGTGAGCTTCCTGGCGTTTCGAATTGGAGGCCGGCAAGCGGCCTCTTATTCTTAATTTACGCTGTTTCGAGCTTTCGCCCGCACCTGCCCCGCAGCGCCTTAATATTGCGGCGACTTATCGCCTCGGGGCCAGACATCATGAATCCGCTGCTGCGGCGTACCGCGCTCTTTATGATCATTGCGGCGGCCATTGCCTGGCCGCATGGCGCGCGCGCCGCCACACGCAATGTCGTCGCTTTTTCCGGTTTCGCGCCCGGCACGATTGTTGTGAAGACCAGCGAACGCCGGCTGTATTTTGTCATCGATGGCGACCGCGCATTGCGTTTTCCGGTCGGCGTCGGCCGCGCCGGCATGACGTTGGACCGGCAGCGCGCGCGTCGAAGGCAAATTCGTACGCCCGGCCTGGTCGCCACCCGACATGATTCGCCGTGAAAACCCGAATTTGCCCGAGGTGATTCCCGGCGGTGCCGCCAACAACCCGATGGGCGATGCCGCGCTGACATTGCGCGGCGGCGAATATGCCATCCACGGGACCAACCGGCCGTCTTCCATCGGCGGTTTCGTCTCCCATGGCTGCATCCGCATGTACAACAGCGATATCCGTGAACTCTATCGCCTGGTCAGCATCGGCACGCCGGTCGTCGTCGAGCAGTAGTCGCGCACGCGCCATATCGCATTTCCTGCCTGTACAATCTTTCGTTGCACTGTTGAGCGCCGCAATCAGCGCTGTGATCCGGTCCAGCTAAAGCTGTGTGCTGCTGAAGTTTTTTCCTGAACTTCGCGACCTGGACACAATTTATGGGCAACTATCCGGGTATGGCGCGTCCGCGCACTTCCCCCCAGCCGGAAGTTCCCGGCCTCGCCGCTCGAAGAATCGCCGCCGATATTCTCGACGGCGTTCTGCGGCGGCGAATTGCGCTCGACGATCTCCTGTCCGGCAAAAACGCCCATCCCGGCCTTCCCGCGCTGGCTGACCGCGACCGTGCGCTGACGCGCCGGCTGGTCGCCACTGTGCTGCGGCGCCTCGGCACCTTGCGTCATATGGTCGGCGGATTTCTCGAAAAAGGATTTCCCTCTGATGCGCCGCGTGCCGAAACCATCCTGCTGCTGGGTGCCGCGCAAATTCTGTGGCTTGAAGTCCCCGACCATGCCGCGGTCGATCTGTCGGTGCGGCTGGCGCAAGCCGACCGGCGTGCCGGACGTTATGCCGGCCTCGTCAATGCCGTGTTGCGCCGCGTCACGCAGGCCTCAGCTGCGCAAGCCGGCGATGTCTCGCGCGACACGCCGCAATGGCTGATCGAGCGCTGGAGCAAGACCTATGGGTCGAAGACCGCGCGTGCGATCGCGGCAGCCAACGGCCATGAACCCGCGCTCGACCTCACGGTAAAAGGCGATGCCGAGTCCTGGGCCGAGCGGCTGCGCGGCCGCGTGCTGCCGACCGGAACCGTGCGCACATTGGCGCATGGCGCGATTTCGCTGCTGCCGGGATTTTCAGAGGGCGCCTGGTGGGTGCAGGACGCCGCCGCGGCTTTGCCGGCGCGATTGTTGGGCGATGTGCGGGGCAAGGCGATTGCCGACTTGTGCGCGGCACCCGGCGGCAAAACGGCACAGCTTGCACACGCCGGCGCCCGCGTGACCGCCGTCGACCGGTCGCCCGCGCGCCTCAACCGTCTGCGCGAGAATCTTGCGCGGCTTGCCCTCGAAGTCGAGACCGTCGCCGCCGACGCCATGGAATGGCAGGCAGGACCGTTCGATGCGGTGCTGCTCGATGCACCGTGCTCCTCCACTGGCACGATCCGCCGCCACCCGGACATTCCCTGGCTCAAGAACGAAGCCGACATTCCCGTGCTCACGTCAATGCAGCAGCGGCTCCTCGATCGGACGATCGATTTGCTCAAGCCGGGGGCCACATGCATCTATTGCGTCTGCTCACTCGAGCCCGAAGAGGGCGAAGACCAGATCGCGGCCTTGCTGGCCCGCGACCCGCGCGTCGAACGCAACCCGATTTCGCCGCAGGATGTGTTTGGTCACTCCGAATTCGTGACCGCGGACGGCGACCTGCGGACATTGCCGTTTCATCTTCCTGATTCGGATCGCGCGCTGGGGCGGCCTGGATGGCTTTTATGCGGCCCGGCTGACCCGAAAAATGGCCTAATCCACGGTCAGGATTGGCATATTGGCCGCTTCCCCGACCCTTCGCTATCGTGTGGCCAGCGCGTATGGATGGGGACGCGCGACAGGGGACGAGCGATTTGATGATGCGGGTTTCGGTCGCGGAGCGAGCCAGGCTCTCCGTGCTCATCGGGCGCCGCGCATTACGTAGCCTCCTTGGCCGTCTCAAGGTGCATCCGCTGCTGCGCTGGCAATTCGGCGCGACCAAGACCGACCGTCTGGTCATCGCACCGCAGGACTTGCGCACCGCGGACGCCACGCGCGCCAGCGAAATCTATGCCGGACGCTTTGCTTTCGCCGGCAAAGTCGTGATCTGCGACCGCCGGTCGCCCTTCGAAATGACTCCGCCATCCGAAGAGTGGGCCGTGACGTTGCTTGGCTTCGTCTGGCTGCGCCACCTGCGCGCCGCCGATTCCGCGATCACGCGTGCCAATGCCCGCTCGTTGATCGACGACTGGATCAATATGCAGGGCGGCTGGCACCAAACCGGCTGGCGTCCCGATATTCTCTCGCGGCGGATCATCTGCTGGCTCAGCCAGGCGCCGTTCGTCCTGCAGGACGCCGACGCGCGGTTTTATCGCCGCTTCATCCGCAGCCTGTCGCGGCAAGTGCGCTATCTGCGCCGGAGCCTGAATGAATCACGCGATGGTCTGCCGCGGCTGCAAGCGGTGATCGCGCTCACCTATGCGACGCTTTGCATGCAGGGTCAGTCCGGCCATCTTCGCACGAGCGTGCGCCGCCTGATCGAAGAACTGCGTAAACAGATTTTGCCCGACGGTGGGCATGTCAGCCGCAATCCTGGCGCGCTGATTGAATTGCTGGCCGACCTGCTGCCGTTGCGCCAGTTGTTCTCCGCGCGGCAGTTGCAACCGCCGCAGGCACTCAACAATGCCATTGACCGCATCATGCCGATGTTGCGGTTTTTCCGGCACGGCGACGGAAATTTCGCGCAATTCAACGGCATGGGCCCGACGCCGGTCGACCTGCTGGCCACCGTGCTCGCCTATGATGATGCGCGTGGCACGCCGGTATCGAACGCGCCGCATTCCGGCTACCAGCGCATCGATGCCGGCCAGACCGCACTAGTGATGGATACCGGCCGGCCGCCGCCCGTGGTCCTGAGCCAGGAAGCGCATGCCGGCTGCCTGTCGTTCGAGCTGTCATGGAAACTCCACCGGCTCGTCATCAATTGCGGATTGCCGGCGGTGAACAAGGAAAACTGGCGGCAGGTGGCGCGGGCGACGCCTGCACATTCGACTGTGACCCTTAACGAGAGGTCGTCCTGCCGCTTTCTGGAATCGAACGCGGCACGGCGGCTGCTGGGCGGCATGCCCATCATCGCCGGGCCGCGCCATGTGCCGATCGAACGCGAAACACCGGCGGGCGGCGTGATGTTGCGCGCCTCGCATGACGGCTACGCCGGTGATTGCGGCGTCATTCATACCCGGGCGATCCGGCTCAGTGCCGACGGCCGCACGCTCGATGGCGAAGACAGCTTCACGGCGGCGGCCGGCAACACATTGTCCGAGCGTGCCGGGGACGAATACGCCATCCGGTTTCACTTGCACCCCGCGATCAAGGCAAGCCGGCTGGCCGATGGACGCGGCGTGATCCTGCTGCTCAGCGACCGCGAGCTGTGGACCTTTGCAACCTTGGCCGATGCCGTTCAGATCGAGGAAAGCGTGTATCTTGCGGGGACCGACGGTCCACGCCGGACGGTGCAGATCGTGATCTATGGCCACGTGGCCAGCCAGCCTGCGGTGCGCTGGAGCTTCCGTCACACACCGCCCGCGACGCCCGGCGCGCGTCCCGACCGGGCCTATGAGCCGGAATTACCGCTTTAGGATCGATGCTTGTGGATGCCCCGCTCGGGAGCCGCATTCGCGAATACACTTTGGCCCGCTTGATATGCTAGCTCGTGCATCATGAGCAGCCATCCGCGCCGCATCACCCGGGCCTTGCTGTCGGTATCCGACAAGGCCGGGCTGATCGATTTCGCAAAACAACTTGCCGGCTACGGCGTCGAGCTCGTGTCGACCGGCGGGACGGCCAAGACCCTGAACGATGCCGGGCTCGACGTGATTGACGTCTCGCAGCTTACCGGCTTTCCCGAAATGATGGACGGCAGGGTCAAGACGCTGCACCCGAAGGTGCATGGCGGTCTGCTGGCAATCCGCGGCAACAGAGAGCACGCCGCCGCGATGGAGCAGCACCACATCAAGCCGATCGATTTGCTGGTGGTAAATCTTTATCCGTTCGAGGCGACCGTTGCGAAAGGCGCCGCGTTCGACGATTGCGTCGAGAACATCGATATCGGCGGCCCGGCGATAATTCGCGCCGCTGCCAAAAACCACGGCGACGTGACCGTGGTGGTCGAACCCACCGACTACGAAAAAGTGCTCGACGAAATGGCGCGGCACAAAGGCATGGTGTCACTTGAGCTGCGAAAGCGGCTTGCAGCCAAAGCCTATGCGCGCACCGCCGCCTACGACGCGGCCATATCGAACTGGTTTGCCGGGACATTGCACGATGAAGCCCCGGATTATCGCGCCTTCGGCGGCAGATTGATCCAGCCTTTGCGCTATGGCGAGAACCCGCACCAGACGCGCCGCTTTCTATCGGGCGCCGGGTGAACGCTTTGGCGTTGCATCGGCGCGCCAGTTGCAGGGCAAGGAGCTGTCCTACAACAACATCAATGACACCGACGCCGCATACGAGTGCGTCGCCGAATTCGACCCCAAGCGCACGGCCGCTTGCGTGATCGTGAAACACGCCAATCCTTGCGGCGTGGCCGAAGGCGCAAATCTTGTCGATGCCTATCGCAAGGCGCTAGCCTGCAATTCAACGTCGGCCTTCGGCGGCATCGTGGCGCTCAATCAAAAACTCGACGCGGAAGCGGCGAGGGCGATCACCGAGATTTTTACCGAGGTGATCATCGCGCCGGAAGCAACCGATGAAGCCGTCAAGATCGTGGCCGCGAAGAAGAATCTGCGGCTCCTCATCACCGGAGGGCTGCCCGATCCGCGCGCCATGGGTCTCACCGTAAAATCCGTCGCCGGCGGGCTGCTGGTGCAGTCGCGCGACAATGCCGTTGTGGACGACATGCAGCTCAAGACCGTCACGAAACGCGCGCCGAGCGAAGCCGAGCTCGCTGATTTGCGGTTCGCTTTCCGCGTCGCCAAGCACGTAAAGTCGAACACCATCGTCTATGCCAAGGACCGCGCGACCGTCGGCATCGGCGCAGGACAGATGAGCCGCATTGATGCAGCGCGCATTGCCGCACGCAAGGCGGAAGATGCAGCGAAGGAAGCAAAGCTTCCGGCACCGCTCACCAAAGGCTCGGTGGTGGCGTCCGATGCATTCTTCCCGTTCCCCGACGGTCTATTGGTCGCGATCGAGGCCGGCGCAACCGCGGTGATTCAGCCCGGCGGTTCGGTGAATGATGCGAAAGTGATCGAGGCGGCCGACCAGCACAATATTGCGATGGTGTTCACCGGCACGCGCCATTTCAGGCACTAGCGGGCGAACTACTGCCTTGCCAGATCGCCCAGCAGGCTCGCCGCAACCGACAGCTTCGACAGCGTAAGCCCCGACCCGGCAATCTGGTGGATCGCCGAGCGGATCCGCTCGACCTCGGCCTGTCTTGGGCGAACCCATTCTTCCACCGCGCCCGCCCCCGCGTGGCCGTTTCCGACCATGGCTGCCGTCAGCCGCCGCTCGGCATCGCCGATGGAGTCGAGGGCGCGATCGAGTGCCAGCCGGTCGAAATAATCCGACACCACGATAGTCGGCACCGCGCTGGCAACCTGGTCCAGCTGGAAGAAGGCTTCGGTTGCGAAATAGGTCGCGGTCACCTCATTGACGGGCTTGCCGGCACGATCCGCCACCAGAACGATGTCAGGCGCGGCCTTCAACACCGGCAGGCTCGCCATTTGACGCGCGAGCGCTTCGGGAACGCCCGCCTTGGCGAGCTCGCCGCCCCGCGTTTCACGGGCAGCAGCGGCGGACTTCGAAAGCGCGCCATCGAGCGCTGCCGTGACCTGCGTAATTCCCTCGCGGTAATGGCCGATAATCTTCTCGAGACCCTGGGTCAGGTCCACATTGCGCAGGAACCAGACCAGCCGGTCGAGCAGCAGGTCCTGCACCGCGGTGTAAAGATCGAGCTGCACCTTGCCGGCGATTTTGTTGTCGAGCGCGTCGATTTCGCCATTGAGGCCAATGAGATCATAGCTGTTGCGAACCGCCGCAAAGGCGGCCGCGATCGCACGGCGGCGCGGCCCCGGTCTGGTCCGCAATGCGGACAATCAACGTGGCGCCGCCGCGGTTGATCATCGAATTCGTCAGCTGGGTCGCAATGATCTCGCGCCGCAGCCGGTGGGTATGCAGCGCATCGGCGTAACGCTCCGACATTTCCTTGGGAAAATAACGACCCAGTTCGCGGCCGAGGTAGGGATCGTCGGGCATCTTGCTGTCGAGCAATTCGTTGTAGAGCGAGAGCTTGGCATAAGCGAGCAACACCGCAAGCTCGGGCCGCGTCAGGCCGGCATTGCGCTTGCGCCGCTCGGCAATCGCCATCTCGTCCGGCAAAAACTCCACGCCGCGATCAAGCTCCCCACGCACTTCAAGTGTCTGCATCAGTCTCTGCTGAAAGCCGAGATCTTCGAGGCCGCGGCGCTGCGCCATCGAGAGCGCCAGCGTCTGCTGATAATTGTTGCGCAAAACCAGCCGCGCGACTTCATCGGTCATTTCCGCGAGGAACACATTGCGCGCATCGACTGCCAGCGCGCCCGAGCGCACGGGCCCGCTGAGCGCGATCTTGATGTTGACCTCGACGTCGGAGGTATTGACGCCGGCGGAATTGTCGATGGCATCGGTGTTGAGCCGGATGCCGTGCTGGGCCGCCTCGATGCGCCCACGCTGGGTCATGCCGAGATTGGCGCCCTCGCCGATCACCTTGCAATTGAGATCTGCGCCGGTGATGCGAATTGAATCATTGGCACGGTCGCCTGCCGCCTCATCGCCTTCATTCGACGCGCGAATGTAGGTTCCGATGCCGCCGAAGAACAAAAGGTCGACTTTTGCCTTCAGGATGGCCTTCATCAACTCCTGTGGCGTCACGGCCTCCGCGACGCCGAACAGCTTGCGCGCTTCGGCGCTCAACCGGATTTCCTTTGACGCGCGCGGGTAGACGCCGCCGCCTTTGGAAATCAGTCCTTTGTCATAGTCCTGCCAGCTCGATCGCGGCAGCGCGAACATGCGCTTGCGCTCGGCAAAGCTCGCTTTCGGATCGGGATCCGGGTCGATAAAAATATCGCGATGGTCGAACGCGGCCAGCAGCCGGATCGTATCCTCGCGCAACATCCCGTTGCCGAAAACGTCGCCCGACATGTCGCCGACGCCAACCACGTTGAACGGCGTCGTGCCGATATTGACGTCCATCTCGCGGAAATGACGTTTGACGGATTCCCACGCGCCGCGCGCGGTGATGCCCATCGCTTTGTGGTCGTAGCCGGCCGATCCGCCCGATGCGAAGGCATCATCAAGCCAGTAGTCGTGTTCGACCGAAATCGAATTGGCGATATCGGAAAAAGTTGCGGTGCCTTTGTCGGCGGCAACGACCAGATAGGGATCGTTGCCTTCGTGGCGAACGACATCGGCGGGCGGAATAATCGCGCCGTCCGGAGCTATGTTGTCGGTTATGTCGAGCAGCGACGAGATGAACAGCTTGTAGGTCGCGATGCCTTCGGCCTGCACGATTTCGCGTGTCGCACCCTTTGGCATCAGCTTCGGCACAAAGCCGCCTTTGGCGCCGACCGGCACGATCACTGCGTTCTTGACCTGCTGCGCCTTTACCAGCCCAAGAATCTCGGTGCGGAAATCCTGCGGACGGTCGGACCAGCGGATGCCGCCGCGCGCGACCTTGCCGAAGCGCATATGCACGCCTTCCACGCGCGGCGAATAGACAAAAATTTCATAGAGCGGCCGCGGCAGCGGCAAGTCTGTGAGCTTGCGGCTTTCGAACTTGATCGAGATCAGCGGCTTCGGCTGACCGTCTTTGTCGATCTGGTAGTAATTTGTGCGGATCGCAGACTGAACAGCGTTGATAAAGCGGCGGAGGATTCGATCCTCGTCCAGACTTTCAACCGCCTGCAATTTCTCTTCGATCTGCGCGCCGATCGCGCTCTGTTTTTCGTTCCGGCCGGCATCCGCGCGCGGATCGAAGCGGGCGTGGAACAGGTCGACGATATCGGCAGCAATGCCGGCGTGCTTGACCAGCGTCGACCACATGTAATCCTGCGAAAAAGGTACGCGAATCTGCCGCAAGAACCGCGATAGCGTGCGGATCAGCGCAACATCCCGCCAGGCGAGGTCGCCCTGCAGCGTGAGTGCATTGTAACCATCGTTCTCGGCCGCACCCCTCATCACCATCAGGAAGGCGGTTTCCAGCAGTGACTTGCCCTCGTCGAGCGCGATCACGCCGCCATCGGCGCGCTCAAGCAACATGTCGTGGAACCAGACGCCGGCGCTGCCCTGCGGCTCGATGTGGTAGGTCCGTTCGTCCACCACGCGGAAACCCATGTTTTCCAGCACCGGAACGCGCTCGGAAAGCGGCAACGGGCGCGCGAAACTCCACACCTTCAGGCCGGCCGACCGCTGGTCTTCCTCGAGACGGTGAAGAAAGTCGACACCGAGCGGCCGCTGTTCGGACAGCCCTTCAATGACGCGGATGTCACTGGCGGCAACCGCCGGCGCATAGGCTTCCCGGAAACCGTCGGAGAATGCGTCCCGGTAACGGCCGAAGAGCGCGCGCGCCTTGTCCGGTGAGTTGGCCAGCGCCAACGCCTGGTTCAATCCGTCGCCCCACGTGCGGATGATTGACTCGACTTCGTTCTCCAGCACGCTGCGGTCGATCGCGGGCGTTGCGCCGCCTGAGCGGCCGATAATGAAGTGCACGCGCACCAGCGGGCCTTCATCAGGAAAATACGGGTAGAATGCCGAAACCCGCCCGATGAATGCTCGTGCGAGGTATGTACCGATCTTGACGCGGATGTGGCTGTCGTATCGTTCGCGCGGCACGTACACCAGAACCGACACGAAGCGATCGAAGCGGTCACGCCGGGCCAGCACGCGCACGCGCGGCCGCTCGTCGAGCTGAAGAATCGCGAGCGCGAAGTTGTAGAGCGTGTCTTCGTCGATCTGAAACAGCTCGTCGCGCGGATAGTGCTCCAGCACATTGGCCAGCGCCTTGCCGGAATGCGTGCTCGGATCGAATCCGGCGCGCTCCTCCACCGCGGCGATCTTGCGGCGCAAATACGGAATGCTGTGCGCGGTGCGCGTATAGGCGGTGGACGTGAACAATCCGATGATGCGGTGTTCCCCGACCAGATTGCCCGACGCATCAAAACGCTTCACGCCGATGTAATCGAGATAGACGCGCCGGTGCACGCGGGCATGGATATTGGCCTTGGCAACGATCAGCGGCCGCGGCTCCTTCAGAAACGCCATGATTTCCGGCGTAAACTCGAGAAGCTCCGTGCCGCGCCGGAGCACGCGCAGTTCGCGCGAGCGCATGATGCCGAGCGCACTGTCGAACTCCGGCTCAAGCGCCTGTCCGTCGACGGTGTAATCGCGCACCCCGAGGAACGTGAAATTGTCGGCCAGCAGCCATTGCAGGAACTGGATCGCCTCGGCAATTTCGTCAACAGGCAACGGCGGCGGATTGGTCTTCAGTTCGGTCACGATGCCGCCGACGCGGTCGCGCATGGCACGCCAGTCCTGCACCGCCAGCCGCACCTCGCCGAGAACGACTTCCAACGCGCGCACGAGTTCTTCGCGCACCGCAGCGTCGGCGATCGGCGCGAGATGAATACTGATCAAACTCTCGCGCTTCCCTCCAGCCTCGGGGGCATCGAGTGCCGTCAGCTTGTTGCCGTCGCGACGCACGCTGAAAATCGGATGCGCAACCAGACGGACGTCGAGACGACGATCCGCAATTTCCCCCATCACGGAATCAACCAGGAACGGCATGTCGTCGTTGACGATTTCGATCAGCGAGACCGACTTGCGCTCGCCGGACGCTGTGAGCGGCACGGTTTCGCAACGAACCTTTGACGTGCCCGGTTCCCGCGTTGCCGTGAATTCATATGCATGCTCGGCCAGCGCCGCGAGATCGTCGGCGCCGTATCGCACCAGATCCTCGGGAACCGAGCGGCCATAGAGTTGCGCGACAAAGCTTGCGGAAATTTCCGGCCGGCGTCGGCTCAGCGCTTTCCCGGCCTGCTCGATCAAGGCGCGAGCGGCGCGGTCTTCCTCATTGGCGGGAAGCTCAACGGGCATGGAACCTCGTGCGCTTAGCATTGGCGCAGCACCTCGTCCGAAAACCGTTCGTCACATTTCGGGATCATGCGCGAGAGAGAATCGGTCGAGGCGAATGCGGAGTTTTCACGTTCTGCGCAGGTGCGTCGAGAGCAACACACCATTTGGTGACGCAGTGGTGACAATCCGCGCGTCAGACGGCTCAATTAGGCCCATTAACTGTCTGATATGAAAGGCGAAAGAGCGGCCGGCGGCTCGTATCGCGACGACGCATAACATTGTACTCTGGCCCAGGGTGAGCAGTGAATTAAGGGACGGGGAAATGCCCAAGGCCAATAAATCAGCCAAAACCGCCGGCAAGGCGGCGAGCGCGAAGCCGAATAAAGACAAGCCGATGCTGCACGCCATCAAAGGCGGCAAAGCAGCGCCCGCGAAAGCAGCGCTGGCCAAACCCTCCCCGGCCAAACCGACGCTCAACAAGCCCGGCGCAAAGCCGATCCCGCTCAAGCCGGCGCCGGCGGCGGCCGACGATGTGCCGGTGATCGGGCTCAATCTGGAACCTGTGAAATTGTCGCCGGCGATGGCGGCCTATTTCCGGAAATGCCAGGACCGGCTCGGCTTCGTGCCGAACGTGCTCGCCGCCTATGCCTTCGACATGGCGAAGCTCGAAACATTCGTCGCCATGTACAATGACTTGATGCTTGGCGACTCTGGTCTTTCCAAGCTCGAGCGCGAAATGATCGCGGTGGCCGTGTCGTCGCAGAACCGCTGCTACTATTGCCTCACCGCGCATGGTGCGGCAGTCCGGCAATATTCCGGCAATCCGCTGCTCGGCGAGCACCTCGTGATGAACTATCGCGTTGCGCGGCTGAACAAGCGCCAGCGCGCCATGCTGGATTTTGCGGTCAAGCTGACGGCATCACCCTGGAGCGTTGAAGAAGGCGACCGTGAGCGCCTGCGGCGTGTTGGCTTCACCGATCGCGACATTTGGGACATTTCGGCCGTTGCGGGCTTCTTCAACATGTCGAACCGCGTGGCGTCGGCGACCGACATGCGGCCGAACATGGTCTATCACGGCCAGTCGCGGTAACGGTCCTTTTGCGCCGCATGCCTTTGGGCCGCTCATTCCCGCGAAAGCGGGAATCCAGCTATACAATTATGCCGGGCGCAACTGGGTCCCTGCTTTCGCGGGGACGAGCGGAATAAAGTTCATGGTCGAATTCTTTCTCGCTATCGTTGCCCTCGCCTTCACCACGCTCGCCACCGCGCAAGTTGCGCCACTGTCGCGCGCGCCGGCAATTGCACCGGCGCAGACGGTCCGCGCGCATAGCGGCGTGGTGACGGCTCAGGAACAACGCGCTGCCCGCATCGGAACCGGAATTCTCGATCGTGGCGGCAACGCGGTTGATGCCGCCGTCGCGACGGGCTTCGCGCTCGCGGTAACCTATCCGCGCGCCGGCAATATCGGCGGCGGCGGCTTCATGGTGATTCACCTCGCCAAGGACAATCGCGATATCGCAATCGACTACCGCGAGACTGCGCCGGCGGCAGCGAGCAGCACGATGTTTCTCGACGCGCAGGGAAATGCCGGATCCGGCAAAGTCGCGCGACAGCGCGCTCTCGGTCGGCATCCCCGGCACCGTCGCCGGTCTTGCGATGGCGCACGAAAAATACGGCTCGGGAAAATTCACGCTCGCCGACCTGATTGCGCCGGCAATCTATCTCGCGCAGAACGGATTCCAGGTTGAAGACGACACCGCCGACTTGCTGCCGCTCGCGCGCGAGCGCCTTGCGCGCTGGCCGGCGACGAAGTCGATTTTCTTCAATGGCGACCGGCCTTATGGCGAAGGTGAGAGGCTGCTCCAGTTTGACCTCGCCGACACCTTACGAGCCATTGCGAAGGACGGCCCGCGCGCATTTTACCAAGGCCGCACTGCCGACCAGATTGCCACCGCCGTCACCAAGGCCGGAGGCATCGTCACCAAAGACGATCTGGCAAACTATCGTCCGGTCGAACGCGCGGTCGTGCGCGGCCGCTATCGCGGCTATGACGTGATCTCCGTGCCACCACCCTCATCGGGCGGCGTGCATCTGATCGAGATGCTCAATATCCTCGAAGGATACGACCTCGCCAAACTCAGCCGCGAGCAGTCCTTGCATGACATGATCGAAGCGATGAAGCGCGCTTATGCCGATCGTGCGGCCTTCATGGGCGACCCTGACGCCGTGAAAATGCCGGTTGCCGGCCTGCTATCGAAGGCCTACGCCGCCTCCTTGCGCTCGGAAATTGGCGAGCGCGCAACGCCATCAGCCGACATTCGTCCCGGCAAGCCTGACGATTTTGAAGGCCGCAACACGACGCATTTTTCGGTGATCGACCGCGACGGCAATGCCGTGTCGAACACCTACACGCTGAATTTCTCGCTATGGTCTCGGCCTTGTCGCGGACGGCACCGGCGTCCTGCTCAACAACGAGCTCGACGATTTCACCGCCAAGCCCGGCACCGCGAATGCGTACGGCCTCATCGGCTACACGGCCAATTTGCCGGGTCCGGGCAAGCGGCCGTTGTCGTCGATGACCCCGACCATTGTGCTGAAAGACGGCAAGCCATTCCTGATCACCGGCTCGCCGGGCGGCAGCCGGATTATCAGCACCGTGCTTCAGGTCATTGTGAATGTGATCGACTTTCATATGCCGATCGGCGAAGCGGTGAGCGCGCCTCGCCTGCACCAGCAATGGCAACCGGAAGAAGTGTATGTTGAGCCGGGTTTTGCGCCGGAGGTGCTCGACGCGTTGACGGCGCGCGGCCACAAACTTTTGCCGACTCCAATCTTTCTCGTCTGCCAATTCCATTGAAATAACGCCGGACGGACTGGTCGGTGCCGCCGACAGACGGACGCGCGGCTCTTTGGCGGCCGGATATTGAGGTGTCCGGGATTTATCTCAGTTCTTGATCACCAGCCCGAGCTTCTTGATGACCGCCTGCCACTTGCCTTCTTCGCGCTGGATGTTCTGCGCGTATTCGGCGGGCGTGCTGGCAGTGGATCGCCGCCGGCATCGAGCAGGCGCTTTTTCATGTCGTCCGAACTCACGATCTTGCGCAGCTCCTTGTTCAGCCGGTCGATGATCGGCTGCGACGTGCCGGCGGGTGCGACGAGGCCGTAATACTGCACGATCTCGAGGCCCGGCAGTCCGGCTTCGGCGATGGTCGGGACATTGGGGATCGCGGCCATACGCCCCGGTGAGCCGACGGCAATGGCACGCAGCGTACCGGCCTGGATATTGCCGATTGCCGGCGGGAGCGTGTTGAACGCGATCATCACATGACCACCGACGAGATCGTTGGTGAGCGGTCCCGTCCCCTTATAGGTGACGATCGTAATCTTGGTGCCGGTCATCGCCTTGAATTGTTCGGCGCCAAAATAATTCAGTGTCGGCGCCGGTGGCGTTCCGACGGTGACTTTGTCGCCATCCTTCTTGGCGAGCGCGATCACTTCGGCGAGTGATTTCGCCGGCACCGACGGATTGGACATGATGACGATCGGAACCGAAGCAATCAGGCCGATCGGTGCGAAATCCTTGCCCATATCGTAACCGGGTTCTTCCGGAAGGCCGGCACCGGTGACCAGCAGAAGCAGCGTGTAGCCGTCGGGCTGCGCTCTGGCGACGTCACGTGTGCCGATGACCGAACCGGCGCCGGGACGATTGACGACGATCACCTGCTGGCCAAGCGCGTCGGTGAGTTTTTGCGCAACGACTCGGCCGACCGTGTCGACACCGCCGCCGGCGGGAAATGCCACGACCAGCGAGATGGTGCGCGCGGGATAATCCTCTGCGGCCGCGGGTCGGGGTGCTACGAAAGCCATCGCCAATGCAAAAGCAAAGGCCGCGCGTTTCAAGTGAATAGCGAGCACCGCCTTGGTCATGTTTCCGTTCCCCGATTGTTTTGCGCAGGCGTTGAGCCCCGGCGTCATATTATGGTTGAAAAAGGCGGCCGGAATCCAGCGTGATATCACGGCTCAATCAACGCGGACTTTTTTGAACGCCCGATACCAGACGGCCGCGGACGAGATTGATATGGCTGCGCAGCGTATACACCATGCTTGCGTAGGACGTCGGCAGCGACAGCCGATTGGCGCGTTGGCCCAGGTCTTCAAGCTTTGCATCGATCGCGTCGACGTTATTTTCCCTCCTGCAATTCCATCTCGCTCTCAATCGCCCGCATCTCATCATACAGACGCCTGATTTTTGACTGCATGGCCCAGTCGTAAATTTGCGGCAGGAACCTGAACATCGGATACAGCACGGCTGCCAAAGGCAGGAGCACGACGAGCATTCGCTCGACCAGGGTCGCGATCCAGAACGGAAGATATTTCTGGAGGAATGGCAGTCCTCGTTTGTAGAAACGCTGGGCTTCATCGCTGAGCGGAAGATCGATCGATTCGGCGGCGGGAAATTGCCCGGCTTTCTGGAAAATCCCGGGCTGCGAATGAGATTTGCTGGGCGGCCGTCAGCAACAAATGCTGGATGGCCGGATGCAGGTCCGCGCGCACGGCGAGGCTCGCCTTCGGCGCCAGCATCACGATATCGACCGGCGGACGATTGTTCAGGAGATCGCTGACGCCGGCCGGCAGCACGAGCTTATTCAGAAAGGGATAATGTGCGATGTAGGCGTCCGCGCGCAGGATGCTTGCGAGCGCGATGCCTTTGGCATCCATGAGCTGCTGGACGACGGGGATCCAGCGGTTATGATAAATGCGGCGTCGATGTCGCCCGCAATCAGTTTGTCGGCGGCCACCTGCGGCGTAAACCCCGATATCTCGCCAATAACGGTATCGAGCTTGAACTTTTTATGAGTTCGAGCGCAAGCGCCCGTGTCCCGCTCCCTTCCGGGCCGATCGACATGCGTCGACCGCGGAGCGCGCGGATATCGTCGCCAACTTCACCCCGGAAGAAAAACCACAGCGGCTCGTAAAATATGGTGCCGAGCGACTCGATGTCCGGCGACTCCTTTTCGGTGGTTGTGCCGCCCTGAATGAACCCGACGCCAACCCCGGATTTGGGATCTCGCAGCCGCGCCAGATTTTCCAGCCCGCCGGTTGTCGGCACCAGCCGCAACCTAACTCCGGATTGCGCCAGGATATCGCGGTAACGGAGGCCCATTTGGTAATTGGCGCCACCCTCCGCGCCGGTTGCCATCACGACGGTCCGGGCGGCATTGTCTCGACAATGAAGACGCCGGCCGCCAGAACAATCACGGCCAGCGCGGCAAACGTCAAAATGAGCCAGGATCTTTGCAGACGGTCCATGTCGATCATCGCGCTTTGTCCCGTTTTCGTTTTCGCTCGGGTTTCGTATCCCCGATTTCCAGCGTGACCAGCCGCGCGAGCAAAATTGCGGGATAAAGCTGACCAATGATGGATTCCAGATTGCAAAGGCTGCGTGCGATCGGATGCACCGGCACCACATCGCCGTAGCCGGTTGAGGTCAGCGTCACGAAGCTGAAATAAATCAGGTTGCTGGCGAGCGCCGTGTTGTCGTCGATCGCAATGCCGGAAAACGCCTTCGGGATTAGCCTGACCGACGATCGCGAACAACGCGACGAATATCAGCGAAATCAGAAAATACAAAAGGATCGCGCCGATAATCCGATGATACGTCACGCGTCCCGCCGCGAAGACCTGGCGAGCGACCACCCAGCCCAGCGTGATCGCCAGGATCAACCACGCTCCCGCTACAAGGTGAATATCGAGCGCGGAAGGACTGCTGAGCCTGTGCAGGGCCGCCGTTATATTCATGCCAAACGCAACTGACATCGCGATAAATGCGGCTGTGCTTCCCGACAAAAAGACGGCGCCGGCGATGATCGCCAGCGCCAACAAAAATCCGAAAACTTGAAAAACGATATGTCCGGTTGCCAGAAGCGGCGCGACGACAAACAACAACACCAGCAGAAGGACTGTCAGGGCCGTCAGGATCGGGTCGCCATATTGCTTCTGAAAATCTCGGAAGCGGGTTTCAAAAGTTGCGGCCATGTCGCATCCCCCTGCAAGACCAGTCCGATCGGCGCCGCGCAATTGAGTTGACGATCTTTGTTCCAGTCTACGTTCGAAGCGCCATTTCGCGCGCGCAAAGTGACACAATAGGCGACAAGCGTTGGCCAGGCCGTCACGACGATGCGCCACGATCCGCGGCCATCAACCGCAGCCGATTCAGTCTGGCCTGGGGTGAAGTGAGTTAAGTATTGGAGCGGGCGAAGGGATTCGAACCCTCGACCCCGACCTTGGCAAGGTCGTGCTCTACCCCTGAGCTACACCCGCATCCGTTAGATATTTGGCCGAAAAGCATTATCGGCCGCCAAGGCCGTTCCTATAGCCAAAAGGCAGGCCTAAAAGCAACCACGACGACCGGCCGGGTTTTAACCCTTTCGCTGCTTTCGCGGCTCAACGGCAGCCGGCCAGCGTGGATTTGGATTGCAGAAGCCCCGGAATCCCGCAACCACGGTGACCCGGCACTCTTCAAAGGTGCGGAACTGGCAGTCTTCGGACAGGTCGCTGCCAAAATTGCGCAACGCGCACCACGGCCCTTCGGACGCATGGGCTGGACTTAAGTTGGCACAGGCAATTGCGGCGAGCACGGAGGTCATCAGGACGAGGCGCAACATATTAAGCCTCCTTTGGAGTACTCTTGGCTTTGCAGCCATTGATGGGACGGCGAACATCCAGCCTATGGGATGCAAACGTTCGGACGGTCAGTCGTGAACACGACGCTTGGCGCGCTTGGTCGCCACCGGACCGACGTAGCGCGGATTTTGATTGCAAAACCCGCGATTGCCGGACAGCACAACCGGACGGCAAGCCTCGAATGTGCGGTATTGGCAATCTTCGTAGACCACGCCCGGTCCCAGGGAAATAACTGCACACCACGGGGCCTCGGCAGCCTGTGCGGCAATAAACGACGCGGGATAGAAAGTCATGGCGGCGATAGCGGCGCCGGCAATCAATAAAATGCGTGTCATCTTTTACCTCTTTGATTGGCTCGTCATAATAACACTCAACCGGCCTCAATTATTGCGTGATGTCAAAAACCCCCGATCAACTATTCGTGGCGCTCGATGCCCTTGGCATCAAGTATTCCACGGTCAAACACCCACCATTGTTCACGGTCGAGCAGTCACGAAGCCTGCGCGGACAAATTCCGGGCGGCCATACCAAGAATCTTTTTCTGCGCGACAAGAAATACGCGATCTATCTGGTGGTTACACTTGAAGACGCCGAGATCGACCTGAAAGACCTGCACCGGCGGCTCGGCGCCACCGGACGATTTTCGTTCGGTTCGGCCGATTTGATGCGCGAAGTGCTGGGTGTGGAGCCGGGTTCGGTGACCCCTTTCGGCGCTATCAACGACACCGAAGGCCGCGTAACCGTCGTGCTCGATGCCGCCATGATGGAGCACGAAACGCTGAATTATCATCCGCTTGTGAACATTATGACGACGTCGATAAAGCGCGACGATCTGGTAAAATTCCTCGAATCCACCGGCCATATGCCGCGAATCGAACGCCTTTCGGGCCGCGCCTCGAACATGCCTTGATGATTGCGTTACCTTCCCCGATAACCCATCTAATCCGGCACCGAGCCTAGGTTTTCGGACCATTGATGGCGGAGAGGGACGACGAAAAATGTTGCAGGACGGCGGGGCAATGACGGCGGCCGATGTGGTCAAGGACACGACCACACAAGGCTTCATGAAAGATGTGATCGAGGAATCCAAGCACCAGCCAGTGCTGGTGGATTTCTGGGCGCCCTGGTGCGGCCCCTGCAAGCAGCTCACGCCTGTCCTGGAAAAGGCCGTGAAGGCCGCAAAGGGCAAGGTCAAGCTCGCCAAGATGAATATCGATGAACATCCGGCGATCCCCGGCCAGATGGGCATCCAGTCGATCCCCGCGGTGATTGCCTTTTCCAACGGTCAGCCGGTCGACGGCTTTATGGGCGCTCTGCCGGAGAGCCAGGTCGCGGCGTTCCTCGAGCGCATCACCAAAGGCGCGGTCGGCGCGGAAGAAAAAGATTTGCTGAAATCCGCCGATCAGGCGCTGGCGGAAGGCAATGCCACCGGCGCCGCCGAACTCTATGCGCAATTGCTCGCCGAAGACGGCGCCAATGTCCACGCGCTCGCGGGGCTCGCGCGATGCTATGTCGAAACGGGCGCGCTCGAGCAGGCCAAGCAGACGCTCGCGCTCGTGCCCGAAGCCAAACGCAACGAAGCAGCGGTCGCCGCCGCGCGCGCCGCGCTCGATGTCGCCGAGCAAGCCAAGTCCATCGGTCCGCTGGCGGAGCTCGAAGAAAAAGTGAGGGCAAATCCGCTCGATCATCAAGCCCGCTTCGATCTTGCCGTGGCGCTCAACGCCAATGGGAAACGCGAGGACGCCGTTAATCACCTGATCGACATCGTCAAGCGTGACCGCAAATGGAACGACGACGGCGCGCGCAAACAACTCGTGCAATTCTTCGAAGCGTGGGGCGTCACCGATCCCGCGACCATCGAAGGGCGGAAACGCCTGTCCTCGATCTTGTTCTCCTAGAGGTCCGCCCTGGCAACGGCACCGAGGTGAGAGTGAAGCGAAGATGCCGATGAACGCCCAATACCGTGGACCGATCGAAATGCCCGGCGTCATCCCGGTCTTTCCCTTGCCGGGCGCGCTGTTGTTGCCGCGCGGGCAGATGCCACTCAATATATTCGAGCCGCGCTATCTCGCGATGGTCGATGACTCGCTGCGTGACGGACATCGGCTTATCGGCATGGTCCAGCCCGATGTTGCGCACGGCGGCGCAGCCGACAAACCGCAACTCTACAAGATCGGCTGTGTCGGCCGCATGACCCAGCTCGCGGAAAGTGGCGACGGGCGCTATTTGCTCGAACTGACCGGCGTCGCGCGCTTCCGCATTGAAGAGGAACTCAAAGTTGCAACACAGTACCGGCAATGCCGCGTGACCTACGCGCCGTTCGCCGACGATTTCATTGCGCGCAAAGGGGAAAACGCCGTCGACCGCAAAGCGCTGCTCGCCGCACTGACCAATTTTCTCAAGGCCAATGATCTCAAGGCCGACTGGGAAGGAATCGAAAAGGCCCCCAATGAAGCGCTGGTCAACGCACTTTCCATGATGTCGCCTTATGGCACGGCGGAAAAACAGGCGCTCCTTGAAGCCCCCGACCTGAAGACGCGCGCCGAAATCCTGATCGCCATCACCGAAATCGAACTCGCCAAGAAAAACACCGAAGGCGAGCCACAGCTGCAGTGATGCCCGGCTGTCGTCCCCGCGAAAGCGGGGACCCATACGCCGCAGCCCATCGAGAGCGTACAGCGTGCTGGATCATCCGCTTTCGCGGATGATGACTGTGGAGTTTTGCGCTATAAACCCAGCGAACCCGCCGGGAGCTATTGCATGTCGACTGTCCCGCCCACCGAACGGCCCACCGGAAGCGTGGACCCGAAGCTACTGGAAATCCTGGTATGCCCGCTCACCAAGGGCCCGCTGGAATATGACGCCGCAAAACAAGAGCTGATCTCCCGCAAGGCCAAGCTCGCTTATCCGATCCGCGACGGCATTCCGATCATGCTGCCGGAAGAAGCGCGAAAGCTGGAGTAGGCGAATCCACGAATTTTCGATTTGTCATCGCCGGACTTGTTCCGGCGATCTCGCTTAGGTGAGTAGGGCCGTGCCTTCCTTGTCGGGATGGCCGGGACATAGGCGAGCAAAGCGACGCCGTCCTTTGGACAGCTATGCCCGGCCATGACAAGCTAAAAACAAGCGCAAAGAAATAGGGAGCGAACGCAATGATCAAGATCTGGGGCCGCAAAACCTCGTCCAACGTGCAGAAAGCCATGTGGGC
Source organism: uncultured Chloroflexia bacterium (assembly GCA_963799675.1). GTDB lineage: Bacteria > Chloroflexota > Limnocylindria > QHBO01 > QHBO01 > JALYSK01. The sequence continues at coordinate 11,170 of CAWCXQ010000003.1, read as the reverse complement.
GGTCGGGGAGCTCAAGCTTGAACACGAACGCATCGACGTCGGTGGCACATTCGGCAAAACCAAAGAGCCAGCCTATCTGGCGATGAATCCAAATTCCCTGGTCCCGACGCTGGAAGAAGAAGACGGCTTCACGCTGTGGGAATCCAATTCCATCGTGCGCTATCTCGCCGGCAAGCATGACAAAAGCAGCGTCATTGAACCGAAGGACCCGAAACTACGCGCGCTTGCCAGCCAATGGATGGATTGGCAGCTGTCGGTCGTCGGGCCCGCGATCTTCGCTGCCTTCTGGGGCCTTATCCGCACGCCGGCGGAAAAACGCGACATGGCTGCGATAAAGACATCGCAGGAAAAAACTACCGCAGCGATGCAGATCATGGATGCGCAACTGGCGAAAACAAAATTCCTCGCCGGTGACGCCTTCTCCTATGGCGACATTCCGGTCGGCGTCATGTGCTACCGCTTCGTGCAACTGGTGCCGGATCGGCCGTCAATGCCGAACCTGGATCGCTGGTATGCGCAGATTTCCAGCCGCAAGGCATTCCAGGATCACGTCGGCAGCGTGCCGCTGTCTTGAACGCAACCGCGAAAGAAGGCCGCTGCCTCGGCCTGATCGGCGGCCTCGGTCCGGGCGCAACCGTTCACTATTATCGCGAACTGGTAGCTGCACATGAAAAGCAGGCGCGCACACCGCGCTTGCTGATCACTCATGCGGATGTTCAGCGCGTTTACGCGGAGGTGACTGCAAAGGATTTTGACGGTCTCGCACGCTATCTCGCGGGGCTTGTCACCCAACTGGCGGCGGGCGGTGCGGAGGTCACGGCAATCGTCGCCGCCACGCCGCACATCTGCGCTCGACTCAACTGGTCGCGCTGTCACCACTGCCGCTCGTCAATATGCTGACCGAAGTCGCGAGCGCGGTGCGCGGGCGGGGCTTGAAGCGTATCGCCCTCCTCGGCACCCGCTTCACCATCGAAACCCGCATGTTCGGGTGCATGCACGACATCGAAGTGGTCATGCCTCCGGCGGATGAAATTGACCGGATTTACCGCATCTATACTGATTTCGTGTCGGGACACGGTTCGGACGCGCAAGCGGATGAATTGCGCAAACTCGCGCAGACTTTCGTTACACGTGACGGTGCGCAGGCTGTGCTGATCGCCGGCACCGATCTCTCGCCGGTGTTCACGGAAAACAATGCCGGATTTCCGATGATCGATTGCGCCGGCGTTCATATCGACGCGATCGTTCGGCGCTTGCTCGAGTAGTCTCGAGCTGCCAGTCTACTGGCGGATGCACATCATTTGCCGTCCCCGCGAAGGCCGGGACGACAGCAGAGATCACAACGCCTCACCCTTCAGCAGCTTGGGCACCTCGCCGGTAAATCCGGCGGCCTCGCGAATAAACATGCGCTTGAGCGCCGGCATGCGTTCGACGACGCCAAGCCCGATGTCGCGCGCAAGCCGCAGCACATCCGAGTGATTGGAAAACAACCGGTTCAGCCCGTCAGTCGCCACACCCATCGTCATTGTGTCGAAGCGCCGCCAGCGCTGATAACGTTCGAGCACGTCGACGGCGCCAATATCGAGCCCGAGGCGCGCCGCATCGGCAATTGCTTCGGCCAGCGCCGCGACATCGCGCAAGCCCATGTTGAGCCCCTGCCCCGCAATCGGATGAATGATATGCGCGGCATCGCCGACCAGCGCGAGCCGGTCAGCGATGAACCGGCGCGCGGTGAACAGTCCCAATGGAAATGCCCGGCGCGGCCCCGCAACGGCGATATCGCCGAGTTGCAATCCAAAACGCTTTTCGAGTTCAGCGTGGAATTGATCGTCCGGCAGCGCAATGATCCGCTCGGCCTCACGTGTATCTTCAGTCCAGACGATCGAACAGCGTTTTCCGGTGAGCGGCAGGATCGCGAAGGGGCCGGCAGGCAGGAAATGCTCTTCCGCGCGGCCGTTGTGATCGCGCTCGTGCGCGACCGTCGTGACGATCGCCGACTGATCGTAGTTCCAGCCATGCGTGGCGATCCCCGCATGTTCGCGGATTTGCGACCGGGCGCCGTCGGCACCAGCCAGCAGACGGGCGGAGATTGTTTCGCCATCGGCAAGCGCAACGTCAATTGTGCGGCCCGTATTCTCAAAGCCGGTCACCGAACCCGCGCGCAAATCGATGCCGAGTTCTTTCGCCTTTGCCACCAGCGCATCGACCAGATGCCGGTTCTCGACCATGTGCGCGAACGGCTCACCCGCCTCGACCTCGCCGCCAAACGTGAGGAATGTCGGGCGCACGACGTTGTCGAGTTTTGAATCGGTCACCACCATATCGAGAATTGGCTGTGCATCGGCCGCCACCGCATCCCAAACCTCAATCGCTTCGAACAAGCGCCGGGCAGCGGCGGCTATCGCGGAGGCGCGCGGGTCCTTTGACTTAGCGTGCGCAAGTCCGGGGTCGACGACCGTTACGCTGAACGCCTCGCCCAGCGCCTGACGGAGCGCGATGGCCAGCGCCAGGCCGGCAAAGCCGGCGCCGCCGACAACAAGGTCCGCCCGCTGACGTATGGAATCGCCTTTCTCATGCGTCTTCCTTGTAAAACTCGCCGCAGCATAGCAGGTTGAGAAGCCTCTTTTGACCCATCCCAGGCCCTTGCCATGACGTCCGCCGTACAGGATTTGCTCACTATTCTCGATCTCGAGCCGCTGGAAGAAACCTGTTCCGCGGCCGTTCGCCGCAAGTCGGCTGGCAGCGGGTTTTTGGCGGACAAGTGATCGGCCAGGCCCTGGTCGCCGCGGTGCGGACGGTCGAAAGCCGGCCGCCGCATTCCCTACACGCCTACTTCCTGCTGCCCGGCGATCCCAAAGTTCCGATCATCTATGACGTCGACCGCATCCGTGACGGCAAGAGTTTCACGACGCGGCGCGTGACCGCGCGGCAGCACGGGCATCCCATTTTCTCGATGCTGGTGTCGTTTCACACCGACGAGCCGGGTCTCGACCATCAAGCCAAGATGCCGGACGTGCCGCCGCCGGAAAAATTGCCAAGCGACGCCGATATGCGCGAGAAGTTGCTGCCGACGATGCCGGATCCCGTGCGCCGCTACTACGAGCGCGAGCGGCCAATCGAATTTCGGCCGGTCGAGTTCGAACGTTATCTCGGCAAGAAAATTCCCGGTGGTCAGTTCAATATCTGGATTCGCACGACAGGAAAATTGCCGGATCTTCCTGCCATCCATCAGTGCGTGCTCGCTTACGCTTCCGACATGATGCTGCTCGATACAGCGCTCGCGCCGCACGGACGCACCTTGTTCGAGAAAGAATTCATGGCTGCCAGTCTCGACCACGCCCTGTGGCTGCACCGGCCATTTCGTGCCGATGAATGGCTGCTTTATGCGCAGGATTCGCCCAATCTGCATGGCTCGCGCGGCTTCGCGCGCGGACTTATATTTACGCGTGACGGCACGTTGGTCGCTTCGGTGGCGCAAGAAGGCCTGGTCCGCCAGCGACGGGAGACTTGAAACGGCTATGCAGCGGTTGCTTGCGGCCTCTTGTGTTCTGATTGCGATGCTGTCGGGCGCGTTCGCCGCATCGGACCGTCAGCCGGCGCCGCCCGGCGCGTTCGAGGGTGCGCCGGCCCAATACACACAATTTTCCGCGGCCGAGCTTTCGCGCGGATTTCTCGCGCTCGCGTTTGGATCCGATCTGCGCATCGGCGCCCGGCCGACCGGCATCCGCCGCTTCGATCATGCCATCACTGTGCATGTCACGGGTGGCGGCACCGTCGATCGCCGTGCCGCGATGGCGCGTGTCATCGGCGACTACGCGCGCGCGGTGCCGGCCTTGCATCTGAGTGAGACATCGGCGGAAGTCGGCCGATATTGAGCTGCGGCTCATCGACGAGAAGGATTTTCAATCCGCGTTGCAGGCGGCTTTCGGCGCCAGGATTGCGAGGACGTTCGTTACGCGCACTGATCCGCAATGCATGACCAGCGTGAAATCAACCGCCGACGGAAAAATCGTGCACTCCGTCTCGTTCATTATTGTCGACAAGGGCGACGATGTTTTTCTGGACTGCGCCTACCACGAATTGCTGCACGCCTTCGGGTTGTCGAACCACGACCAGCACAATCCGTGGACCACGCTCAACCAGAAGCGGATGGTCGGCTATCTCACGGGCTACGACCGCGCGCTGCTGACAATGCTCTACGACCCGCAAATCAGCCGGGGATGACGGTCCGCCAGGCGCGATCGGTATTGCCTCAGATCATCGAAGAGCTCGGCATCGCCGGTACGCCAAAGGCCAGATAAGACAGTATTATTGACCTAGTTTGCCCGCTAATGCAGCGCGCTGCCTGTGGGCTTGGCAATATTACCGCTTAAACTTTAGGCCCCCTGTCGCTAGCTTATGCAGATCAACCCGTACCGGTCCCAGCCGGGCGGATTTTTTCTGCGCATGGCTCGGCGCCGGCCCTGTCGCCGTCAACGCGATGCGCAAACCAGAGTCGGCGTGCCGCAAACACGCCGGGGGGAAGCAAGCCATGAAGCTCGTCATTGCCGTCATCAAACCCTTCAAGCTCGATGAGGTGCGCGACGCGCTCACGCGCCTGGGCATCCACGGGATGACGGTCGCGGAAGTCAAAGGCTACGGCCGTCAGAAGGGCCACACGGAAATCTACCGCGGCGCCGAATATGTCGTGAACTTCCTGCCAAAATTGCGCGTGGAGGTCGCCATCGCCTCGGAGCAACTCGACCAGGTCGTGGATGCGCTGACTGCCGCCGCGCGCACCGGTCAGATCGGCGACGGAAAAATCTTCGTCACGCCGATCGAACAGGCCCTGCGCATCCGCACCGGCGAAACCGACGTCGACGCACTCTAAAAAAATATTTGAAATTGGGGGATGACATGACACGCGCATTCCTGCGCCTCGCTCTGACCGGAATCGCAGCACTCGCCGCATCGCCGGCTTTTGCACAAGCTTCCAATGTTGCATCAAAGATCGACGCCGCAGACACGGCGTGGATGATCGGGGCCACCGGCCTCGTGCTGATGATGACGATCCCGGGCCTTGCATTGTTCTACGCCGGCATGGTGCGCAAGAAAAATGTTCTCGCGACCATGGCGCAAAGTCTCGCCGCGACATTTCTGATTTCGATCCTGTGGGCGCTTATCGGCTACAGCCTTGCCTTCACGGGCGAGGGTGCCTTCATCGGGACGTTCGAACGCATTTTTCTCAATGGCGTGACGCTCGATGCAATTTCGCCGCTGGCGAAGACGATTCCCGAAAGCCTGTTCATGATCTACCAGATGACCTTCGCCGTGATCACCGTCGCGCTGGTGGCCGGCTCGGTCGCCGATCGACTGCGTTTCTCGGCGTTCCTGCTGTTCTGCACGTTCTGGCTGTTGCTGGTCTATGTGCCGATTGCGCATTGGGTCTGGGGCGGCGGATTCCTCGGCACCTACGGCACCATCGACTTCGCCGGCGGTCTCGTTGTGCATCTCAATGCCGGCATCGCCGGTCTTGTCGCAGCTTATGTTCTCGGCGCTCGCCGCGGTTATGGCAGCGAGAACCTGGCGCCCTATGATCTCACGCTCGCGGTCGTCGGCACCGGCTTGTTGTGGGTTGGCTGGTTCGGATTCAATGGCGGCTCCGCGCTCGGTGCCAATTCGCGCGCGGCCATGGCGATCGTTTCGACGCATCTTGCAGCCAGCGCCGGCGCCTTCACCTGGATGGCGCTCGAATGGTGGACGCGCGGCAAGCCGTCGGTGCTCGGCATGATCTCGGGCGCGGTGGCCGGACTCGGCACCATCACGCCGGCGTCGGGTTTCGTGATGCCGATGCAAGGCATCCTGATCGGTATTGCCGCGGGCGCGATCTGCTTCTGGGCCTGCACATCGCTCAAGCTCAAGATAGGTTACGACGATTCGCTCGACGTCTTCGGCGTGCACGGGATCGGCGGGCTGACCGGGACATTGCTCGCCGGCGTCTTTGCGGTCGGCGCGTTGTCGGCGAGTCCGGAAATGCCCGGCGGCGTTCATGGCCTGCTCGAAGGCAACCCGCAGCAGCTGCTGGCGCAGCTTTACGGCATCGTCGTCACATTAGTGTGGTCCGGCGCGGTAACCTTCGTCATCCTCAAGGTGATCAGCGTACTGGTGCCATTGCGCGTGCGTAACGAGGATGAAGTCATGGGCCTCGATGTCAGCCAGCACGGCGAAGCGCTCCAATAATTAACGACTGGTTTCCGCGCCGGTGACCTGCCGGCGCGGTTCGCACCATTCCGTGGGCATCTGATTAAATTTTAAGCACGTCGTTTGAGTCTTGGCGCGTCTTTGGGCGCAGGGTTGCGGCGGTATTTGGGTGGCCCCCTCGCCGAATCAATTTCATCTGTCAAATCAAATGGATAACGCCTCCGCCGGCAACTGGCACGGCGTTTGATTCTATCTCATCGGTCATGCCTGCGAAGCAAGCTTCGTTGGTCGGGCCCAGTGAACCCGCCCGCACTGCGTGAAGGTAGAAAACGGGCCCAAGCGGGGATCGAATCCATGAAAATCGTCATGGCCATTATCAAACCTTTCAAGCTCGACGAGGTCCGCGACGCTCTGACCTCAATCGGCGTGCAAGGACTGACCGTTACCGAAGTCAAAGGATACGGGCGTCAAAAGGGGCACACGGAAATCTATCGTGGCGCCGAATATGCGGTGAGCTTCCTGCCGAAGATCAAGATCGAAGTGGCAGTGGACACCAAGCAAGTCGACAAGGTCATCGGGGCCATCACCGGCGCCGCCAAGACCGGTCAGATCGGCGACGGAAAAATCTTCGTCTTCAATCTGGAAAACGCCGTGCGAATCCGCACCGGCGAGACCGATGCCGCGGCGCTTTAGTAACCCGCACCGCAACAATACGGACAGGAGTAAGACCATGACGTTGAAGAAATCCTCCCGTGCGGGGCTACTGGCTCTCGCCTTCGGGATAGTACTCGGCCTCTTCCTGAGCGTGGCGACGTATGACGCCTCCTTCGCTCAGGCACAGGCTCCTGCCGCGGCGGCGCCCGCGGCCGCACCGCCTGCACCTGCGGCTCCGCCGCCGGCTTGCGCTAACGACCCGGATCCGAAGAAAGCGGTTCTGGAAAAGTGCACGCCCAACTCGGGCGACACCGCCTGGATGCTCACGTCAGTCGCTCTCGTGCTGATGATGACCATCCCGGGCCTCGGCCTGTTCTACGGTGGCATGGTGCGCAAGAAGAACGTGGGCGACACGGTGATGACGAGCTTTGCCGTCACCTGTCTCGTCACGATCCTCTACGCATGCGTCACCTACACGATGTCATTTACGACTGGCGGGCCATTCCTCGGCGGGTTTAGCCGAGCCTTCCTGCAAGGCATCTTGAGCGACATATCGACAGGCGTCGGCACGCCAAACGGTTTGGCCGTGACGATTCCTGAAACCGTCTACATCTGCTTCCAGATGACCTTCGCCATCATCACGCCGGCACTGATCGCCGGCGCCTTCGCCGAGCGCATGAAATTCTCCGCCATGCTGTGGTTCATCGGCCTGTGGGCGGTCCTGGTCTATGCGCCGATCGCGCATTGGGTCTGGGGCGCCGACGGCTTCATGTCCAACGGCAATTCGGACGCCTGGTTCAAGGTGCTCGACTTCGCTGGCGGCACGGTGGTGCATATCAACGCGGGCGTTGCCGGCCTGATGTGCGCAATCTGTCTTGGCAAGCGCAAGGACGCTGGCCCTGGCCACAACATGGTGCTCACCTTCATCGGCGCCTCGCTGCTGTGGGTCGGCTGGTTCGGCTTTAATGCCGGCTCCGCCGTCACCGCCGGCATGCAGGCGGGCATGGCGATGACCGTGACCCAGATCGCGACCGCGGTTGCCGGCTTTACGTGGATGCTTGTGGAGTGGATTGCGCGTGGCAAGCCCACCGTCATTGGCATCTGCTCGGGCGCAGTCGCCGGTCTCGTCGCCATCACTCCGGCATCGGGCTTCGTCGGCCCTGCCGGCTCGATCGCGATCGGCGTCGCCGCCGGCATCCTCTGCTACTGGGGCGTGACTGGCCTCAAGCGGATGCTCGGCCAGGATGACGCGCTCGACTGCTTCGGTGTGCATGGTGTCGGCGGTATCGTCGGCGCGCTGCTCACCGGCGTGTTCGCCATCAGCGAATACGGCGGCACCGCCGGCCTGATCGAGGGCAATGCTGCCCAGATGATCAACCAGGTCGAAGGCATCGCCGTCGTGATCATCTACGATGCCATCGTCTCCCTGATCCTTCTCAAAGTGCTTGATGCGATCATCGGCCTGCGCGTCTCCGACGAAGTGGAACGCGAAGGTCTCGATCTCGCGCTGCATGGCGAGACGGTTCAGTAATGAACGCGTGATCCCGAAAAGTGGATACCGGTTTTCGGAAAAGATCACGCGTCAGTGAAATACTCCCTAGCGGTAGGGGCGGAAACCCGGCACTGTCCCTTCCGTCGAGGCCCCCGGTTCGCAAGGACCGGGGGCCTCTCTTATTTTCTGTGTTGATTTTTTTGGCGACTATTTTTTGGCTCACGCCGACCATCGCCCAATCGGACGATGAGTCTATTCACATCGCATTCAAATTCCGCATGGCATTCGGTTAGCTGTTCCAGGGTCGATCAGGTCCCTGGTCAATCAAGTTCGGGGCGGAGGCCTGCGAACAAAACCGGAGACCAAAATGCCTCGCTCGTTCCCCATTGCTCTCGCCTTGGCTGCATTTACTGTGGTCGGTGTCTGCGGAACGGCATCAGCCGTCATGAATAATCCGAACCCCTCGACGCCAGCGCCCAAGGCGCTCCTCAAGACAAAGTCAAAAATGCTGGGAGCCCAGACAACGCAAATGTCGTCGGCTGTGACAACGTCAAATGCAACAGCGACGACAATTTCGAAGGCGCGGGGTCTGAAAGCGTCAAACGCAGCCGCGCTGACAACGTCAAACGCGGCAGGCCAAACATCGTCGAAGGTGCCGGGTCTGAAAGCGTCAAACCCGGCCGGTCTGATAACGTCGATACGCTCAGGTCCGGCAGCATCAAAGCCGGCCGCCGGCCAGACCCCTCCGGCAACACCAAAGACTGTTGCCGAGTTACAAAAGGATATTGCATCAGAGCAGCAGTATATTGGAGGTTTGCAACAACAGCTCACACGGCTGGAAAATTCATACTCCAATATCCCCGAAAATATAAAAAAGGCCTTGGCCTCAAATAGTTTTCATTGGGACCCGAAGGACCCGAGCCAGATGAAGTGCGATACGAATGGAAAGTGTGTCGCCTTTTTGAAACTCGGACTTCAAGCGTTGCAGCCTCGGACGACTTTCGAAGTCCCTGTTGATGCGAGCGGGCACCCATTATCCGAAACGCAGGACGTAATTATTGCGGCATACAAAACTATTTACACTACTGCGATCAATAGTACGAAAGGTCAAATTGCTGCTGATCAGAATCAGATCAACGCCGATAATAAAAGACTTGAAGCGGACTACGCCGCTAATCCGACGCTGAAGGGCGGCGACAACATTGATATCCCGCGCGCCAGTACCGCAATCCACGCGCAATAACAATGCAACGGCGAGGCCCCCGGTTCGCAAGGATCGGGGGCCTCTCTTATTTTTCAGCAGCGCGCGACGATCACATTCCACGGCGTGTCCGGCTGCGGACGCTCCACGCGGATGTCGCCGAAACCGCATCTCTTCAGCGCGGCAATCACGTCCTCAGGTGCGCGCAATGTAAAAATATCGGCGGGCATATTCATCCGCGCCATCCGCTCTTTCGGCAGGAAGCCGACGACGATATGCCCGCCATGTGCGAGCACGCGGCGAATTTCCGCAAAGCCGGCCTCGAGTGATTTCCAGAAATAAACAGTGTTGACGGTGCAGACTTTTCCGAACGCGGCGCTCTCATAGGGAAGCGCCTCGACATGACCCTCGCGGAAATCCGCGCGGCCTGACGCAACGTGCCGGGCGTATTTTGATGATGCCCAGCCCACGGCATCCGCCGAGCGATCAACGCCGGCGACAAAACCTGCGCCTGTCATAAGCGCCGGCAGAGTCACGCCGCCGCCAAACCCGATCTCGAGCACGCGGTCGTCCGGCTCCAGCGCCAGCATTTTCACGGCGAACGCATTCATCCTGGCGTTGTGCCGGTTCATCAGGAACCCGACGAACCTGCCGAACAGGCCCTGAGGCCGGAAAGATGCCGGGCAATAAGCCGTGGTGCCATTGGACCGCTTTCTTTGAAAACGAGGAGGGTTGAGGCCACATAAGAAGGGCCTCAAAAAGGCAGCAAATTCCGCCAATTTGGCCCGGCCTGAGCAAATTCCGCTGCGAAATCCGATGGTTAACGGCGTCTTAACCTGGGCTTATCTAAAGTGTCGAAACCCTTGTGCGGCGGCCTCTGCCGCCTCGTCAACGCATGCCCATGATGACCGCAAAGCGCGAACCTGCCTCTCCCACTGCTGCGGCGGTCGACGGTCGCTCGCCTTTCGTGCGCCTGACCGAGCTGATCGCCGGCATCGAGCCGGGCAAGCCGGTTATCAATCTGTCGGTCGGCGAGCCGCAGCATCCGGTGCCTTCCTTCGTCGGCCCGACGCTTGCCGCGCATCTCGCGGACTTCGGGCGCTCCCGCCAATAAAGGCGTCGAGCCATTCCGTCGCGCGGTCGCGGCCTGGCTCAACCGCCGCTACAAACTCGCGCGGCGGTCGATCCGGAGAGCGAAGTGCTGGTGCTCAACGGCACGCGCGAAGGTTTGTTTCTCGCAGCGATCGCCGCCAAGCGCTGGGTGGCGCGCCGCGCCGGCAAGCCGGCGGTGCTCATTCCAAATCCGTTCTATGCAGCCTATGCCGCCGGCGCACTCGCCGCCGAATGCGAACCGGTCTATATGCCGGCCACGCGCAAGAGCGGCTTCCTGCCCGATCTCGATGCGCTCGACGATGCGCTGCTGGCGCGCACGGTCGCGTTCTATATCGCATCACCATCCAATCCGCAGGGCGCGGTCGCTGATCGCGCCTATCTGGAGAAACTCGCGGGGCTTGCGCGCCGTTTCGGCTTCCTGGTGTTCGCGGACGAATGTTACTGCGAGATCTACAGCAAGGACGCGCCACCCGGCATGCTGGAAGCATCGGGGCCGGATTTCGCCAACGTCGTTGTCTTCCACTCGCTGT
>CAWCXQ010000002.1:0-8793 GCA_963799675.1 uncultured Chloroflexia bacterium | reverse complement strand
GACAACCATCGAGAGACGGCCTAAGGGGCGACGACCCGAACCGCTCGTCGCCATCGATAGCGTCGGGCTTGCCGGCCGGCTGACGGCCGCCGGCCATGCCAGCGAACCTGCGGCGGCGAAGCCGGTCAGTACCTCGACGCCGTCAACGGCCGTCATCCGTAGACTTCCGTGCGTGAAGAAGATCGGCTTCCTCTCGTTCGGCCATTGGTCGGCGTCGCCCTACTCGCAGGTGCGTTCGGCATCGGACGCGCTGATCCAGTCGATCGAGCTGGCCGAGGCGGTCGAGGATCTGGGTGCCGACGGCGCCTACTTCCGGGTCCACCACTTCGCCCAGCAGCTCGCGTCGCCCTTCCCCCTCCTGGCGGCGATCGGCGCCCGAACGAAGCGGATCGAGATCGGTACGGCCGTCATCGACATGCGCTACGAGAACCCCCTGTACATGGTCGAAGATGCCGGCGCGGCCGACCTGATCGCGGGTGGTCGCCTCCAGCTCGGGATCAGCCGCGGCTCGCCGGAGCAGGTCATCGATGGCTTCCGCCACTTCGGCTACGCGCCGGCCGACGGCCAGACCGATGCCGACATGGCCCGCCAGCACACCGAGGTCTTCCTCGAGGCACTCTCCGGGCGTCGGGTTCGCCGAGCCCAACCCCTCTCCGATGTTCCCGAACCCGCCCGGGCTGCTTCGCCCTGAACCGCATTCGCCCGGCCTCCGCGACCGGATCTGGTGGGGCGCCGGATCGCGCGCGACCGCCGAGTGGACGGGGCAGCAGGGCATGAACCTGATGTCGTCGACGCTGCTGACCGAGGACGCGGGCGTGCCGTTCCACGAGCTCCAGGCGGAGCAGATCCGCCTGTTCCGTGAGGCGTGGGCCGCGGCCGGACACCAGCGCGAGCCGCGGGTCTCGGTCAGTCGCAGCATCTTCGCCCTGGTTGACGATCGAGACCGCGCCTACTTCGGACGCGGCAACCAGGACGACCGATCAGGTCGGCTACATCGACGCGCAGACGAAGGCGATCTTCGGGCGCTCGTACGCCGCGGAGCCTGACGTCCTCGTCCAGGAGCTCGCCGGGGACACGGCGATCCAGGCCGCCGACACCCTGCTGCTGACCGTCCCGAACCAGCTGGGCGTCGACTACAACGCCCACGCCATCGAGAGCATCCTCAGGTTCGTCGCACCGGAGCTCGGCTGGCGGTAAGGGGGAGCCGTCCGACAAGAACCGGAGTTGCCGAGCCCAGAAGAGATCGTCGACGCGATGGTTTGCCTCTCATCCGACGAAAGCGCCGCGATCAACGGCGCTTGGATCCCTCTCGACAACCGGAAGTAACCCGTGCCTCGAGGCCGTCCGTCGGTGACGTGGAGATTCCGTGCGAGCCTCGACGGGCGAATCGCGGCCCCGCGAACGCGCCCTCGAGCGGCAGCCCGGCGTCCTCCCAGTCGAGCAGCCCGCCCGAGTAGCGCCGGACATTCCGGTAGCCGCGCCGCACGAGGTCGCGATACAGGGCGACGCTCGACAGGCAGTCGACGTGCGAGCAGTAGACGACGACCTCGTCCTCCGGCCGGACGGCGGCGTAGAGCTCGTCGGGGGTGTCGAAATGGAGCGACCCGGGGATGTGCTTGGCGTCGAACGCCCAGCGGTTCAGCGCCATGATCAGCTTGAAGTCGTCGCCCCGGTCGAGCTTCGCCTTGAGCTCCTCGCGACCGATCGTCCGGATGGGCTCAGTCCCCAGGGCGGCGTTCGGGTGTGGCTGGCCCATTCCCGCTTGTTTTCACTGCGCGGTCGGTCATCGACGGCTCAGTAGGGCGCTGTCATGCCGCGGCCCGACCGATGTCGATGCGCAGCGTCCACACCCGCAACGCCTCGAGGAGATCCACCAGCGAGGCGCGCACCGCGGGGTCCGTCAGGTTGCCATCCGGTCGAAATGCTCGCCCGCACCACCAATCAGGAGCTCGGGCAGAGGCATGACGCACGCCCCCGTGAACACGAACGCTTCACGCAGCTGGGCCTGGGCGCGTGCCGTCGATCCCGTACCGGGGCTGGCGCCCATGACGGCCACCGATTTGTCGCGGAGCGGGCTGGTCACACGTGGCCGTGATGCCCAATCGATGGCGTTCTTGAGAACCCCGGGAATACCATGGTTGTACTCGGGCGTCGCGACGAGCAGCGCGTCGGCCCCTGCCATCGCAAGCTTGAACGCCGCCACCGAGGCAGGCTCGCCCGCGTCTTCGACATCCTGGTTGTAGAGTGGGAGATCCGTCAGGTCGAACACCTCGATGACGATCCCGGTTGGGGCCAGCTCGCTGGCGGCACGGACCAGTCCCCGGTTGTACGACGCCCGCCGAAGACTGCCGGCAAACCCCAGGATTCTGATCTGATCCACGTTCTGATGGTCCTTTCTTGACGGTCACCCATTGCCCGGGGTAAACCAAGCGCTCTTCCCGAGGACGGCCGCGCCACCCTAGCTTTGCGTTGTGCGAGCAGGCCTGCGGTCCACGCCGTTAGCACGGCGATGATGCGCCTGCCTACTGAGGACGCGACGATCTCGGGCAGCAGGCTGGAACCCAGTGATCATGTCCGCAACCGTTTGATCGGCGCGTTGTACCCCTGAGCCTCGGCATCCCAGCCACCATTGGTTACGGCAACTTGGTAGACACTCCGGAGGATGCCTGACAATCATTGCCACTGGGTCTTCGCTGGAACGCACATCCTCGTAGGGCAGGACCCACTCACCCATGGCCTCGGCCCAGCCGCGGGCGCGGGTTGGATGGGAGCGAGTTCGCAGCCATCCGGCCTCGGCTTAGATAGGCATACAACCTGGGTCCGGGCACTGTCATCGCCCGGCCAAAAACCGGCGTTCATCTGTTCCGCGTCGAGGTCGTAGCGCATGATGTAGCCACGATCGTCCGGCGCGGTCACGCCTCCGGTAACAGAGCACGCAGAAGTCGAACGCGCCCCACCAGAACTGGATGCCGTCCGGCCGAAAAACGAAGACCGGAATTCCTCGAACGCGCCGTCGACGGCACAAGACACGGTGGAACCGTTGGGCGTGTTCAGCCTCGAAGGTGTGGTCGGGCATGTTCGCCGAGAACGTGGTCGGATCAGCGACCTCCTGCGGCTGCTCCAGCACCTCGACATCGATGGCCAGGTCGCCCAGGGCGGCCCGGAACTCGCCAGATGTCCGCGACCGATCGGTCAGGCGGCAGCGGGACCGTCCTTCGACGGCCGTCGCTGACCTCGATCGCGATCACGGAGTCGTACACATCGATGCCGATGCTGACGACAGCATCGCCATGCGGCATGGCGCCCGTAGTGAATCCGCGACCGTCGAGGTACAGGCAGGCGTTGAACCATTCGGGTTGGGCCGGCGCAAGAGCAAGGCGGACCTTGCCGACCATCTGGCCGACCATATGAAAGGTCTTCTTGGTCGGGGCCCACTCGCCGTACGGAAGGGATGGCCAAGCGTTGGTGTGCGTCATCGGATACTCGAGGATGAACCTACCGGTGCACAGCCGAATGAACCCCTGCATCATGCACGTTTCCCTCGGCTGGGGGTCGCGCGCTACGCCCGGCGGCAGCTGAGGGCGCCGCCCACTAGTTCAGCCCAATCCCAGCGTGGCTGGAACCTCGACAGGTCGCAGAAGGTCAGGGCCGTCGTTGCCGACCCGATTGACCGCGGTGCTGACCGGCCACATCCGCAGATTCGACTCTTGATGGCATCCGCGACGATGCGGACCTGCGGGCAACTCCGGGTCGCTCGGAACCGTAATCGCAGAATGGCTCCTGGAGATCGCACCAGTCCAACGGAGCACAGGGAGGTCACTCACGCGGCGTACCGAACTCCGCCGGGAGCACATCGAAGCTTATCTGCGCATGCTGCGAGGAGGCGAGCTCGCGCTGACCCCTTACCGATCCGGCCGAAACGGCGCCTTTGCGTCGATGTTCCGACGAACTGCGGAAGTCGCGCATGACCAGCTGCTGACGGATCGCCGCGTTCTCCCCGGTGTGGAACCAATAGTGGTAGACCACGCGCTGGAGGAGGTCGCCGTAGCGGCGCTTCAACTCGGTGCCACCACTGACGACGTGGTGCTCGAGATCGTCGCGGGTCAGGGTGTCGAGCCACGGATCGGCCGCCGCGGTGATGGCACGCCAGGCATCCACCACCCGCTCCAATGGCGGCGTGCTCGGCGGCCCGCCGGAAACGAACTCACGATCGATTTCGGGAAATGGCCGCGCACCACTCGGCCACGTGACGAAGTACTGCTGCTCCTGCCAGGCAAGGTGCCCCACGTTCCAGCTGATGGAGTTCATCGGGCCAATCCGCCGCCGCGCATCGTCGTCGGTCACACCGCGGATGCCACGCATGAACTCCGAACGGGTGAACCGCAGCTGGTCGACGAGCGGGTGTGGCACGTCACCATTGTGTGACCGCTTTTGGCAGCGGTTGACAACAATCCCGCATCCGGCGGCCCTTCCGCGGAGTGACGCTCCTGGGCGCAGCGGAGATCCTGTCGCTTGACACGAGTTGTATAAAGTTATCGTATATGGATCGAGTGGGGCCTCCGAGAACGGCTCCGCCCCTAGACAGCAGAAGGAGGTGACTGTCGCTCATGACTCGCAATGGTTTTAGCCCGCTGCGCGACTTCATGTCCCTGCGCGACGGCATGGATCGACTGTTCGAGGACCGCTGGATCAGCCCCGGTAGCTGGCTGACCTGGTCATCAAACGGCACCGATTTCCTACCGCTCGACATCTCCGAGACGCCCGACGAGATCGTTATCAGGGCGGTCGGTGCCGGGTGTGGGCCCCGAGGGAATTGACATCCAGGTCCAGGGTGGCGTCTTGACGCTTCGAGCCACCAGCCAGGAGCATGCGCTCCCCGAGGAGCAACTTGGCTCGCTCACGAGGTCACTCCTGGCGAGTACATCCGCCAGATCACGCTGCCGCGCGCCGTCGACGCGGACAATGCGGAGACGATGTTCGAGAACGGCGTCTTGGCCTTGACCCTACCCGAGACAGCCGATGCGAAGCCAAAGCAGATCAAGGTCGGATCCACGCGGCAGATCGCGGGAAGGGCGAGCAGCTGACCGCTCCGCAGCGCCAAGATGAGGGCGACGGCGACGGCCTGTACACCATCGCCGTCGCCGCTCGTCTGACGCGGATGCACCCCCAGACTCTTCGGAAGTACGAACGGGCGGGCCTCCTCACCCCTCTCGTCAGTCAGGCAACCAGCGTCTCTACTCGCAGGCCGACGTCCGACGCCTGCATCGCATTCGCTACCTCGTCGAAGTGCGAGGGGTGAATATCGCGGGCTTGGGACTGGCTTTGGCCATGTCGGATCGGTTGGATGCGCTTGGATCGGAGGCGACCCGCGTCCAGCTGCTCGCCGCAATCGATGAGGCATCGGACATGAGTCGGGAGCCGTGACTCACCAGTCAGCGGCAGAGCAGAAGCGGCCGCCCCATTCCCCGAGGTCGAGCGGCAGTCGAGCGTGGAGTAGCATCAAGTCGGGTGGCCCGCCCCCATCTTCGCAGTGGGGGCGGATTGCTCAGTGGAGGTGAGGATTGGACCTCAGGCCGGTCGGACAGCACGCCGCTGGTCGGCGAGCGCTATTTCTCTTGGCCCTGCTCGTTCTCACCGGATGCGGTAGCACTCCCGTGCCCGCGTCGACCGCTGCAACTCCCTCGCTGACACCCTCGATCGAGCCGTCGCCATCGCCGCCATCGCGCTTCACGTCACCAATCTACGGGTACTCCGTCGAGCTGCCCGGCGGCTGGGTGGCGCTCAAAGCGACGATCGCCTGGGACGGAACCAGCGGGACGACCTCAGACAGCCCCAACGTGGATCACTGGATCGGTCGCACCGAGGCCAGCGCGTGGGCATATGCGGCTCCCTACGCCGGCGACCTGAACGCGTACACCAAGAAGGCGGTGGCTGACAACGCGAGATACCACGGGACCACCTGCCCGGCGACGCCCGAGGCACAGGACCCGATCACGATCGGCGGTGAGCCAGGGGTGCTGCTGGCCTACGATTGCGGGATCCTGATCAACATCGCCGTCACGCTGCATGATGGCGTGGGCTACGTCTTTGCCCTTCGCGACCCCACGATCCCGGCTGCCACCGACCCGGCCGATGCCGCCATCTTCGCGGCCCTGCTCGACTCAGTCCAGTTTCCGACCTCCTGACGCCGCCGTGCAGGGTGACCCTGGCCCGTAAAGGCGGACGCGGAGTGGATGTGATCCTCGAGGGTCGGGCCGCGCGACTCGCGTCGATCTTGCTGCCGCGGGGGCCGATTCAGCGCGCGTAGACTGCCGCTGAATAGCGGCCTTGAGATCCGGGCCCAAGGATCAGGAGGAATTGTCCAGGTGGTGGATCGAGCGCGCCGTCGATGCCGCGAGGGGTCCCCAATGCCGGTCATGCCGCGAGTTGCCGCTTTCCTTGCGGTCATCGGACTCCTCTCGGCCCTGCAGCCGTCGCCTGTCTCGGCGGCACCGCGCGAGCACCTGCGCGTTCGAGTCTACGTGCTCGACTTCGACCCGCTCATGGATGACGGCGTGGCCCTCTCCATCGAGCGCGGCTACAACGACCCACTCGGCCTCGATGAGGAGTACCGCGCCGATGTCGCCACTGCCAGCTCCGGCGTCGTCGAGCAGCGCATCGTGCGCACGTCGGTCGTTCGGACGTATCCGATGAAGCCGGGCGGCTTTACGTTCAGCAACGCGCAGTACCTCGGGTGCTTCACCGATAGCTCGCCTGCTCACTGTGGCGCCCTAATCGACTATGCGGCCGTCCTCAACACGCGGTACGACAAACACTTCGGCAGTGCCTGTGAGGCATTAGCACAGAAACGGGTCGACGAGGTATGGCTCTGGGGCGGGCCGTGGTTCGGCTACCTCGAGTACCGCATTGCCGCGGCGCAAACGCTCTGCCCACAGGTCGCCCGAGCATTCGTGGTGATGGGCTTTAACTACGAGCGCACCGTCGCGGAGATGCTGCACGACCTGGGGCATCGGGCTGAGGCGCTGGTCCAGGTCGGCATCGGCCTGACGTTGTGGGATCGGTTCGACGGACAGCGCGACCGCTACGCTGACGATTACGCCTGCCCGGCACAACCGGACCCGGGACATCCGGAGGTCGAGGCCACTAGCGCCCACGCCGGCAACGTCCACTTCCCGCCCAATGCGTTCTGCCATTACCAGTACGACCGCGACCATCCCGTCCTCTCCGACGCTGACGATTGGGCCAACTTCCCGAACCTCACGGGTCGGCAGACGGTTGTCAACGCCAGCACCTGGGGCGGCAGCCACCGCGGTTTTCTCATCTGGTGGCTGGGGCGATTCCCGAGGAACCCAGGCATCGCCGACGGCGTGCAGACAGACTGGTGGCGATACGTCTTCCCGAATGTGCAAGGGAAGCCTGTTGCGTAATGGCGGTGCAGGCGGCCGCGCGGATCATGGCGCTCGCCGGCCCGTCGACAGTCTTCGCTTCCGCGACGACCGTCAGCTTGGCACGAGCGGCCTCGCCTTCGAGGGCCAGGGCGCGCGGGAGGTCGAGGGCCTGCAGCAGCCGATCGAGGTCCATCGGCTTGCTCAGGTCGGCGGTGGCGGTTGCGTACTGCGGACGCCCGGCCGGCCGGTAGACCTGGATCGTCACCCCTTCGGGGTGGCTCGCGAGTCGACCAGGTCGAGCGCTCATGTCCGGGCCGGTGTCGGGGAACAGCCGCGTGCCCTGGCCGACGACCACGGGGAAGGTGAACAGGGTCATCTCGTCGACAAGCTCGTTGTCGAGCAGCCACCGGATCAGGGCGCCGCTGCCGTGCACCTGCAGCTCGCGTCCCGGCTCGGCTTTCAGCTCGCGGACGGCGGCCGCGACGTCACCGGAGAGGACAGTCGTGTTCGCCCACCGCGGTTCGGTGAGTGTGGTCGACGCCACGTACTTGGGCTTCGTGTGCAACGCCGTCCAGATCGGGCTGTCGCCCGGATCGTCCCACGTTCCCCAGGAGCCGGCGAAGATCTCGTAGGTCCGCCGGCCGAACAAGAACGCGTCGGCGCGCTGGAAGATCTCGTCCATGGCCGTCCCGGCTTCCTTGTCGAAGTGGGCCCATCCGCCGCGCTCGAATACGCCGCGCTCGTCCTCTTCCGGCCCGCCGGGCCCCTGCATCACTCCGTCAACCGAGACCTGCGTGGTGGTCGTCAGTTTCATGGTTCGTCCTTTCTCTCGTGGTTGTCCGTAGGGACCGCACCGATGTGCGGGTCTCTGATCCGTCGAGCTCGCCTCTCCGGTCAGTTGAGGGTCAGCGTGCCGACCATCCCTTCCTCCGCGTGACCGTCGATGGTGCACCAGATCACGTAGTGACCTGCCTGCAGCCCGTGGACTGTGAACACGGCGGCCTGCCCGTGGAGCACCTGGCTGCTGCTGACCAGGGCCTTGTGCAGCTCGCGGCCGATCGCCAGGGTGTGGATGCCCTGCGACTTGTTGTGCAGGAAGAACACGAGGTCCTCCGGCTGGAGCCACGAGGTCGGCTGGCACGAATTTCGGGGGCGGGCCAGTCATGTCGACGCTGATCGCGCCGGCCGGAGCCGAAGTGGCGGGCTCGGTGGTCGAGTGCCTCTGGCTTCGATGGCGCCGGCTGAGCCGAGCCGCCCACGGCCGGGGGAGACGCGGCGGGCGGCAAGCCTTGCACCCCGGAGCAGGCACTCATCAAGGCGAACATGGCCAATCCAACGGCGAGGGACCAGCCGAGGTGACGACTGCCGGCGGGTCGAGACATGCAGCGCCTGAGCACGACGATCC
>CAWCXQ010000001.1:0-57843 GCA_963799675.1 uncultured Chloroflexia bacterium | reverse complement strand
GCGTGTCGAGCTCGGCCAACCCCTCCGCCTTCGGCCAGAGCGTGACCTTCACCGCGACGGTGAGCGCCACCAGCCCTGGCGCGGGTTCGCCCAGCGGGACAGTGCCTTCAACGACGGCGCGACGTATCGGCGCCGGCAGGTGGCGCCGGCACCGGCCAGGCCACCTTCAGCACGCTGACCCTGGCGGTCGGCGGCCACACGATCACCGCGATCTATGCCGGAGACGGCAACTTCAACGGTTCCACCTCGAGCGCACTTGTCCATACCGTCAACAGGGCCGACACCAGCACCAGCTGGTCCAGCTCGGCAACCCTCGGCCTTCGGCCAGGCGTGCCCTTCACCGCCCTGAGCGTCGCCAGCCCGACGCCGCTGGAGCCCGCAACACACGCGGACTGGAACAGTCCAGTTCAAGATAGATGGCTCCGACCTCGGCAGCCCGGCAGCCGTTAACGGCTCCGGCCAGGCGACGATCAGCACTTCTGGCCTGAGCGTCGGCAACCACACCGTTAGCGCCACCTACTCTGGTGACGGGAACTTCAACACGTCGACCGGCAACCTCGCCGGCGGCCAGACCGTCAACAAGGCCGACACCACGACTTCGGTGTCGCTGGCCAACCCCTCGCTCCTTGGCCAGAGCGTGACCTTCACCGCCACGGTTACGGCCGTCGCCCCAGGCGCTGGGACGCGGACTGGGCACCGTTACGTTCAAGGACGGCGCCACTGTCATGGGGCACATGGAACACACTCAATGCGTCCGGCCAGGCGACCTACACAACGTCGTCTCTGACGGTGGGGAGCCACGTGATCACCGCTGTCTACGGCGGTGACGCGAACTTCAATGGCTCCACGGACCGCTCGCCGGCGGCCAGCAGGTCAGTATCGGTTCGACGGCTTCCTCCAGCCGATCAATGACACGGCACACGAGCAGGTCTGTGGACAGGTTTGCCCGGTTAGCATCTTCAAGGCGGGTAGCACTGTTCCGGTGAAGTTCGACCTCAAGCGGGCCGACGGGACGCTGGTATCGGCGACCCTCCTGCCGACCTTCGTCGGACCCGTCCAGAGCGGTCCGATGAGCGGGCCAGTCACTGAAACCGTCTTCACTGATCCTCCGACTCCAGGTCCGTTGTTCAGCGCGAATGGTGGCCACTACCAGTACAACTGGAGCACCAAGGGGATTCAGGGCGGTTACTACTACAAGATTGGCGCGCGGCTCGACGACGGAACAATCCAGTACGTCTACATCGGACTGACCAAGTAGCGCTCGACTCGGTAGGCGAGTGGCGCAAAGAGCGATTTATCGAGACCGGGTCTGGCGTATGCCGACCCGGTCTCCCGATTTACAGCAACAGCCGGAAGACGCCGACCATGGGCTTCACGGACGGATCCTCGAGGAGACGATCTTCCAGTTCAAGCCCCAAGCGGTAGCGCGGCTGGTCACCCCGGCCGCTGACCAGCTTCAGGCATCCGCAGGCGCTCGGCGCATTCAGGGCAGCGCGCCCACACGCCATCGACATCCTTGGCGACGTACGCGCTGACCGTCTTGGTTGGGTGTCGGTGACGGACCAGCGGACGTCCGAACTCGTCTTGCTCGATTTCCCATCGCTCGGTTGACTGGCTCGTCCATCAGCTCGTGTGACGCGGTTTGGTAAGAAATGGTAAGAGCAGAGGCTGTGCCGAGCCCTGGCGACGGCGTACGGTGGACCGGCATTACGGCCGATGACGAGGACATGATCAAGAGAGCGTCACTCCCGGCCATCATCCGAGGCGCATTCGTCGCGGTGCTGCTGATTGCGGGCATCGCGGTGAGCCTCCTCGCCGGCGACCCCTTCACGACGCTGTTCTTTGTCAGCTACGCGATCGCCGGTGGCCTGCTTGTCATGGTGCGGCCGCGTAATGTCATCGGCTGGCTGCTGATGGCGATCGGCTGCGCTCTCGGCCTGGCCAGCCTGTACGTCCATGCCAGCCCCGAATCGCTCAGGCTTGGGACGGCCTCGCTGGGCGACGAGCTCGTCGCCTGGGGCATCGGCTGGGGCTGGACGGCAGGGTTCGGATTGCTGCTTGCGCTGTCGATCGTCTTCCCCGATGGCCGGCTGCCGGTCGGCCGATGGCGAACGCCCGCAGTAGTCCTGATTTGTGCTGCAGCCCTGACCGCGGGGCTCACGGCGTTCGCGCCCATGATCTCCGTGACGCTGGCGGGCGGCGAGGCTGAGGCCGCCGTCCCCAATCCGTTCGCCCTCTTCCCCAGCTGCCGCGTGGGACCTCTTCCCGTATGACGCCCTCATCCTGATCGTGGTCGGGCAGCTGGTGATCGGAGTGGCGAGCATGATCGTTCGCTATCGGCGGTCGACTGGTCTCGAACGCGTCCAGCTCCGCTGGTTCGTCGCTGCCCTCGCCGCCGTGATGGTGGCGCTGGCGGTTGGCTTGGCCACCTTTCCGTTCATCGGCGGATTCGCTTGGCTGCCCGTCGCCTTCGCGTATCCCACCGTTCCGGCGGCGATCGCCGTAGCCGTGCTTCGCTATCGGCTGTACGACATCGACCTCCTGATCAACCGCGCGGCGCTGTACGGCGCCGTGACCCTCATCTTCGCCGCGCTGTTCGGCCTGGCGAACATCGCGACCCAACGGCTCCTCCAACCGATCACCGGAGAGCACTCCGATGTCGTGACGGCGGGCCTGGCGGTTGCCGCAGCGGTGGGCTTTGGACCGATGAGCCGCCGACTGCGTCCCATAGCGGATCGGATCCTGCCGGCGCGCGCATTGCTGACCCTGTTCTTCACCGACATCGTCGAGTCGACCCGCAGGGCGGTCGAGCTTGGCGACGAAGGATGGCGCGATCTCCTCCAGCGATATCGGTCGGTCGTGCGGCGTGACCTGGCACGTTTCGGAGGCCACGAGGTGGATACCGCAGGGGATGGATTCTTTGCGATGTTCGAGCGACCCATTGCGGCGGTCCAGTGCGCGGTCGACGTGCGTGCCGACGTGAGACGGCTGGGGCTGGAGCTGCGAATCGGTCTGCACCGCGGCGAATGCCAAATGCGCGGCGAGAAGGTGACAGGCATCGCCGTGCACGCTGCCGCCCGAGTCATGAGCGCCGCCCGAGGTGGCGAGATTCTCGTGTCCGATGCCGTGCGCGAATCGATCGCAGACCTCGATGTCTCAACCACCGATCGAGGTCGCCATGAGCTGAAGGGCGTCCCCGGAGAATGGCAGCTCTACGCGATTGGAACCGCCAGCGAGACGGGTCCGGATCCTGCACGGTTGGCGAACATGACCGATACGGACGCTCACGAGCCCAAACGCGATCCGCTCGGGGGCTCTCGAAGGGGCCGATCAGGCCGCCCTCGGGGTCAGTCCTCCGCCGAATCCGGCCCCGCCGGGCGCATCGGTAGACCCAACCGAGGAATTGGTGCCGGGGGCGACCAAAGGCGATCGCGATGACGACGGAGTCGAAGCCGTGGTTCACGTCGCTCGCGGCGGACAGCGAGCACGGGGTGAGCGACGAACCTGACGACCCCGACCAGTAGCCAAACTTGGTCTGAGCTGGGACCAGGTCCGCGCCCGGCGCCTCGCGCGCAGCTCGCTCGCCCGACGCGCACCTGCCAAGCGCCTGGTCGAGGTCGTCCGCCAGGCCGGCGGCATCCACGCCCAGGTGCAGGCGTCGGCCGAGCTGCAGCTGGCCGCACGGGTCGATGGCATCACGCAGCAGGACATCCGCGACGCCCTCTGGCGCGACCGCACGCTCGTGAAGGCATGGACCCTGCGCGGCACCCTCCACCTCCATCCGGCCGATGAGCTGGCGCTGTGGTTCGCCGCCCGTCGTGCCGTTTCCGGCGAGCCTGGCGGTCTCGCGGCGTGGCCCGATCCAAACGGTGTCGTCCATGCAGCCGTCACTGCGGACGAGCTGAAGAAAATCCGGGAGGCCGTCTGGGAAGCGCTCGACGGCCGCACGCTGCTCCGCGAGGAGCTCATGGACGGAAGTTGTCCGTCGCGTCGGCAGGAAGCACCGGGCTCGGCTGCGGTCCGGGTTCGCATTCTTCACCGACGCCCTGGTCCAGGGGCCGCCGCAGGGAAGCAAGGTCACCTTCGCGCGCCCGGACCAGTGGATCAAGGGCTGGAAAGAAGTCAGGCGACGAGGACGAGGCGCTGCGCGAGGTCTGCCGCCGCTATCTCCATGCCTATGGGCCGGCGCGACCGGCTCGACTTCCGCTCCTGGTTCGGCCAGGCGGACTTCGCAGCCATCGACACCCAGGAGGTCAGCGTCGCGGGACGGCGCGCGTTCGTGCTGGCGGACGACACCAAGTTTCCCGAGCCGCAGCCAAGCGTGCGGCTCCTCCCGGAGTACGACGTGTATATCATGGGCTCGCGCGAGCGCGAGCAGCTCGTGCCCGAACCCGTGCGCAAGCAGGTCGCGGCGCATGGCCGGGGACGCTACGAGGGAGCCGCGGGCGTCCGTTTCCTCGTGGTCGATGGGATCGCGGCCGGCCTCTGGGAGCGCAAGAAGACGGCGAAGCGGATCGAGCTCACCGTCCGTCCGGCGGGGAAGCTGACGCGTGCGCAGCGCGCGGAGCTCGACGACGAGGTCGAGCGCATCGGCGCATTTCTCGCGGTCGAGCCTGCTCTCACGCTCGAGTGAGCGCCCTTTGCATGGCCGAGTCGCGAGTACGACACTTCGCTCGGTGACCCCGCAGACACGCTACGCGACCGCGCCCGATGGCGTCTCCATCGCTTACCAGGTGGTGGGCGAGGGACCTCGCGACCTCGTCTGGGTCCCCGGCTGGGTCTCGCATGTCGAGGCGGCCTGGGATGAGCCGATGCTGGCACGCTTCTTCGAGCGCCTCGCCTCATTCAGCCGGCTGATCCTCTTTGACAAGCGCGGCACGGGGATGTCGGACCGCGTGCCGGAGAGCGAGCTCCCCACGCTCGAGACCCGCATGTCGGACGTCCTGACGGTGTGCGATGCGGTGGGAGCCGCGCGGCCGACCCTGCTGGGCGTCTCGGAGGGAGCGCCGCTCTGCATCCTCTTCGCCGCCACGCATCCATCCCGAACCGCCGCGATCATCCTGCTCGGGGGCTTCGCGCGCGAGATGGCGGCGCCCGGCCACCCGTGGGGGACACGCCGGAGTCCTTCGAGGCGTTTCTCGAGGAGATCAGGCGGGATTGGGGAGGGCCGGTCGGCCTGACGCAGCGCGCGCCAAGCCAGGCGGGGGACGAGCGATTCCGGACGAACTGGGCGCGCTACCTGCGGCTGGGTGCCAGTCCCGCGGCGGTGCTTGCGCTGTGCGCGATGAATTCCGCGATCGACGTGCGGCTGATCCTGGAGAGCGTTCGCGTCCCGACCCTGGTCCTGCACAGGACGGGCGACAAGGCAGTTCCGGTGGAATCCGGGCGCTACCTGGCCGAGCAGATCCCTGGCGCGACGCTCGTCGAGACTGCCCGGCGTCGACCACCTGCCATGGGTCGGCGACGCGGACAGGGTGCTGGGCGAGATCGAGGAGTTCCTCACCGGCGTCCGGTCCGTTCCTGAGCAGCACCGCATGCTGGCGACGGTGCTGTTCACCGACATCGTGGGCTCGACGCGCCGCGCCGCCGAGATCGGCGATGCGGCATGGGCGGACCTTCTCCAGGCGCACCACGAGATCGTCCGCGAGCAGTTCGGCGCGCCATGGTGGCCGAGAGATCAACACGGCGGGCGACGGGTTCCTGGCCACTTTCGACGGGCCGGCGCGGGCGATCCGCTGCGCGCTCGCATCGGCTCGACGTCGCGCAGGCTGGGTCTCCAGATCCGGGCCGGCGTGCACACCGGCGAGGTCGAAGTGGCCGAGGAGGATGTCCGGGGTCTGGCAGTCACATCGGCGCCCGGATCGCAGCACTGGCTGGCGATGGCGAGGTGCTGGTCTCGCGGACGGTCAAGGATCTCGTGGTTGGCTCTGGCCTGAGCTTCAGCGAACGCGGCCGGACCGCGCTCAAAGGGGTGCCGGACGAATGGGAGCTCTACGCGGTGGACGCCCGGAGCTTCTCCTAAGGGCGATTTGACCTCAGGACTGGAGTGGCGGGGCTGTCACTGTGCCGGTCCCGGCGCTCCGAGCCTCTAGCCTCTCTGCCCAGCTCTAATGCGGCGAACTGGTGGATGCAAACGAGGCGATCATCGCTCAGCTGGCGCTGGGTGTATCTCTTCGACGGCGGGTGGGTGGCAGGAGAACAAAGGTCACTGCCACGGCCGCGCCGAAGGCGGCGAGGACGGCCGGCTTGACGCACCACCGCGACGAGGCGGCCCACCGTTGGGAGCTGCGCAACTGCGCGGCCGACGATGTCGCTCTCGTGCGGCAGCCACGGATCTGGCGCGGGATTGTTGTCGCCCTGGAGGACGTAGCCGCCGGCTCCGTCGCCGCCGATGATGCGGTGGACGACGACCAGGCCTGCGCCGAGCTCGCCCGCGGGGACCCGGTATCCGACGATGTCTTGCGGCGAATAGGTCTCGGCGTGGGCGAGGATGACCAGATCCCCAGTGGCGTAGGTCGGGGCCATCGAGTCGCCCCGGATGACGATGTAGGTGGCCGGCCCGCCCAGTGCCGCCGGGCGCACGGTCATCCCCCACGCCACGGCGAGGACGACAATGGCCGCCAGGCCAAGCCAGTGGCCCGCCCGCCGCATCACGGCAGCGTTACGTAGGTGACGATCAGCTGTGGCGCCTGGCCCAGGGTGCCGAGCTCCTTGGTGGCGGCCGTCCACGTTCGCGTGGTCGCCGAGTTCTCGGCATCGTCGCGAAGCATCCATCCGAAGTTGGTCGCGCTTCCTGCGACGAAAGCGGCGACGTCAGCCGTCAATATGGCGCCAGAAACGTAAACGTTGTTCGACACGTTTTGACAGCCGGCGGGCGTGCCAACGTCGAAGGATCCGCTGCGTGCGGCGGTCGCCGGATTGTTGATCGCCGTCCCGAACGGCTGGTTGTTCCACGTGAGCGTGGTTTCGGCCCACGCTGCGGTGACCCGGAAAATGTCGATCGTTACCGCGGCAGGGAGGGCACTGAGAAGAGCCGCAGGGTTGTGAGCCGAACCACGGCGGTCGATGGGACGGCCGGGCTGCATTGGGTCAAGTCGAACCGCACGTAGATCCTGCGGTTGACACCCATCCCGGAGGCGACGTTCATGCTTGTCAGGGCGCCAAAGTTACCCGCCGGCGTGGCCTGCTGGACGACGGCATCGGCGACGATCGGCGTGGTGATTGGAGTGGCCGTCAGGGTACAGGTGCGATACGGGGTCAGGGCCTGGGAAGTCAGTGTCAAGCTGGCGGCCGCGCCGATGTCGACCGACAGACCGATGAGAGCCGCGCAGAGCAGGGCGCCCTCGCGCCAGCGGCGGGTGCGGCGCTTCATGGACCGACCAACACAAGATCGGTCTGCATGACAGCCGTGACCGCCTGCGCGACCGCAAGGGTGATGGAAACCGTCCCGCCTCCGGCAGGCACAGTCGCCGAGCCGCTGCTGTTGGTGGTGCCGTTGTTGACGGTCAGCTGCAGCGTGGCTCCGCCGCACGTCGCGGGCAGGACGCCAACCGCGGCGCTTGTCCAGTTGGCCCCGACCAAGGTCGGCGTGACGCTGAGCCCGGCCGCCGTGCAGCGGGGTGGCGCCGCCAGCCTTGCGCCTGTCGTCTGGGTCGTCAGGCTCGACTGAGGCCGCGGCGCCGATCACCGCCGTCGCCCCGCACAGAAGCGACGCTGCCGCCAGGCTGGCGGCAGCGCTACGAAACGACCGAACTCGACCGACTGGCTCCATGTTGTCGGGAAATCGCGAGGCGCGGAAGCCCGCTTACCCGCTGATCACGACGCTGATCCCGGTGACCGCTGCGGCGCTGACCGCCGGAGCGAAGGTCGCCGAGAAGCTGGTGCCGCTCGAGGGCGTGGTGCCCACCGCCTCGCCGAGCGATGCGTTTGCCGCAGTCGAGAGCGTGACCTTGTACGGCTTGCTGTAGCAGGTCGCGGCCAGGCCGGTGATCGTCACGGTGCCGACCGTGTAGCCGGGCGCCGCGGCGGAGTAGCTTGTTGTGTAGGTCGCATTCAGCGCCCCGGCCTGGCAGGCGGCGACCGTTGTCGTCGCAGACCCCAGGCTATCGGTCGTCAAGTTGAGGCTGGCCGCCAGGCCGTACAGCCCAGCGAAGGTGACGCCGGCCACGAGCACGGCAGCAAGGACACGCTTCATCGGTAGGACCCTCAAGAAGGAATAAGAGAAATCATCAACGGGACGAGACGAGCTCTGTCCTCGCGGATGATCCGCGAAGCGGTCGGTGACAGCCACGGTACTTTTGATTATTTGGCCAACCACGCGGAGCAGCTTCAGCGTGGGCTAGGATCGGCCCATGGGTGGGCTGGAAACGCGCGGGTTGGTGTTCGCCGGTCCGCGGCGCCGGCTGGAAATCGAGGAGCTCGAGCTCGATCCGCCGGGCAAGGGCGAGGTCCTCGTCCGCATGCTGGCCTCGGGCGTCTGCCATTCGGACCTGCACGTCGTCGATGGGGAGTGGGAGCGGCCGGCCAACGTGGTGCTGGGGCACGAGGGCGCGGCGATCGTCGAGGCGCTCGGCCCGGGTGTCGAAGGGCTGCGTGAGGGCGACCTCGTCGTCCTTGCCTGGACCGCGCCGTGCCAGACCTGCCGCGCATGCAAACGCAACGAGCCGTGGCTGTGCACGCAGCCGCTGGGCGATGGGCATCGGCTGAAGGAAGAGGACGTGCGGCTGCGACGGCCGGATGGGACGCCCATTGGCGCCTATTCGGGGATCGGCACCTTCGCTGAGCGCCAGGTGGTGGCTGCGTCGGCTGCCATCCCGATCGAGCCAAGCACGCCACCGGAGATCGCCGCGCTCATTGGCTGCGGCGTGACGACCGGGATTGGTGCCGTGGTCAACACCGCGGGGGTGCGGGCGGGGGAGAGCGTCGTCGTCATCGGCCTGGGAGGGGTCGGGCTGTCAGCGGTCATGGGCGCGACCCTGGCGGAGGCGCGCACGATCGTGGCGCTGGACACGAACGAGGCGAAGCTCGAGCTCGCCCGACAGGCGGGTGTGACCGATGCGACGACCGACCCAGCAGAGGTCGACGCCCTGACCGATGGCGGCGCCGACCACGTGATCGAGGCGATTGGCCTCACCAGCACGGTGGAGATGGCGATCGACCTGGTGCGGCCGGGCGGCACGGTGACGCTGGTGGGGATGACCCCGCAGGGGGAGCGGGCGAGCTTCGACGTGTATCGGCTGGTCGAGGAGGGGAAGCAGATCCGCGGCTCGAACTACGGTTCGGCCACGCCTGCGGTCGACTTCCCGCGTATCGCGCGCCTGTATGCCGATGGGCGCCTGCCGCTGGACCTGCTCGTGACCGAGACCATTGGCCTGGAAGACGTCAACCGCGCCCTGGGTGCGCTGCGCCGAGGCGATGGAGCTCGCCGCGTCGTCGTGTACTAGTGTAAGGAGACTTTTGTTGACACTGGCGGCGGGCCAATGGCAGGATGCGCCGAAGTCTGCTGCCGGAGCATTCCGAGACGCCGGGCTGAACCCCGACCTGGAGGTCAGAATGGTGGATCAGACCGTCGTTTCGACGGAAGACTCGATCGAGGCCGACTACACCGAAACGGTGGTTCCCGCCTACGCCCGGCGGTCAAACCTGCGGATGCTCCTCACCTTCATGTCGATGCAGCTCGTGTTCGGAGCTGTGCTCGTGGGTTATGGCGCACGCATCGGCGGCCTCACGCTCGGTGAGCTGATCGTGGCGATGGCGATCGCCGCAACGGTGATGACCCTCTATTGCATCGGCTCAGCCAATGTGGGGTCGGTCGTGGGCATGACGCACGCGGTCGCGACCAGGGGCATCTTCGGGACGATCGGCAGCGCGATCGTGTCTCTGCTGCTCGTCATCGACGGCATGGGTTTCTACCTGTTCACCGTGGCATTCATCATCGTGATTGCCACCGCGCTCTCGGGACGATCCCCGCCGTTGCGATCGTCACCGCGGTGGTCGCGTTCGTGATGATCGTCAACAACTACTTCGGGTTCACCGGCCTGCAGCGTTTTGCGCAGTACGTTGCCGTGCCGGTGATCGTTGTCTGGGGCATCTACGCCACGATCCGGGCCCTGACATCGGTCTCGGCCGAGCAGCTCTCCGCCGTCCCCGCGGGCGGTGCCACGGTGTCGATCATTCTCGTCGCCGGCGGAATGGTCGGGCTATCGACCTGGGGCAACGAGCCCGATATCTTCCGCTACTCGAAGCCCGGTGCAGCGTCGTGGTGGAACATCCCGACCCTGGCGATCTCCTACTTCCTGGGGGCGTTCATCTTCCCGATCATGGGCTACCTGGTGGCGACGGTTGCGAGCGATCCGGACCAGGCGGCGCAGATCCGCCAGTTCGCGGAATTCACGACCTTTGGCCTCGCGCCCCTGATGCTGCTCGTGCTGCTCGTCAACCAGTGGGCAGTCCAGGACGGCAACCTGTACATCGCCATCAATGGCGCCCAGAACCTTCTGTCGCGCATTCCCGGCTATCGACGCGAGTACACCGTGGTGGGACTCGGACTGATCGCCGCGGCCCTCACCTTCATCCTCCCGGACCTCACCGCCACCTTTAACATCGTGACCAGCATCGGCGCGGTCACCGTGCCGGTCGCCAGCACGATCATGGCGATGGATATCTTCGTCGTGCCTCGCCTCTTCGGTCTTCGACGGCCGATGCACCGGGTGGCGGCATGGAACGAGCTCGCAGCGGCCAACTGGCCGGGGATCGTCGCCCTCATCGTGGGGACGAGCCTTGGCGCCTATACCGCCGGCCTGATTCCCGCCCTCTCGACGGACTACATCGGCTTCCCGGCCGTTCAGGCGTGGATCACCGGCGCGGTCGTCTACCTGCTGCTGCGTCGCCCTGGTCGCCAGGTCGCCGCGAGCGGCGGAGAGCCTGGGCTACGCGCGGATCGAGGACGTACCACCGGTCGCCGAGCCGCAGCCAGCCAGCAGCCCGGCGTACTAGGAGCGCGCCCGAGCCCTCGCGGGATAGCATCGCGCTGACGTGAGGAATCTTCGACCTCCTGATCCGGGCGCCGCGAGTGGTGGCGGAATCGGGCGAGCTCCCGCGCGCGGTGGGAGTCGTCGACGGAACGATCGTGGCCGTCGAGGACTTCGAATTCGTCGCGACAGCGACCGAGACGTTGGAGCTCGGCTCCGATGTTGTCCTGCTGCCCGGTTTGGTCGACTCGCATGTCCACGTCTGCGAGCCCGGCAACACCGAATGGGAGGGCTTTGCCGACCGCGACCCGAGCCGCCGCCGCCGGCGGCGTGACCACGCTCGTCGACATGCCGCTCGACAGCGTGCCGACAACCGTCACGGTGGCGGCCCTCGAGGTCAAGCGCCAGGCGGCGGAAGGCCAGTGCCACGTGGATGTCGGATTCTGGGGCGGGGTGATACCCGGCAATCTCGACGACCTCGTGCCGCTTCATGAGGCCGGCGTCCTGGGCTTCAAATGCTTCCTGGCCGATTCGGGCTCCGACGACTTCCCGCCGGCTCGATGCCGCCCAGATGGAGGCGGCGATGCGGGTCCTGCGCGACCTCGAGTCGCCGCTGCTCGTTCACGCCGAGAGCGCGGACGCCGCTGCGCGAATCCCGCCGCGCACGGACGTGACTACGCGGACTACCTCGCATCACGTCCGCGAGGCGTCGAGAACATCGCCGTGGCCCAGGTCATCGAGGGGGCGCGGAGCACGGGCGCATGGGCGCACGTCCTCCATCTCTCGAGCTCCGATGCGCTGCCGATGATCGCCTCAGCCAAGCGCGAGGGCGTGGCGCTCACCGCCGAATCCTGCCCGCATTACCTCGCCCTGACCGCCGAGGAGATCGGCCCCGGCGAGACCGCGTTCAAGTGCTCGCCGCCGGTCCGCGAGGCGGCCAACCGGGAGCTGCTCTGGCAGGGCCTCGCGGCCGGGGAGATCGATCTCATCGTCTCCGACCACTCGCCCTGCACGGTCGCGATGAAGGAGCTCGAGAGCGGCGACTTTGGAGCCGCGTGGGGCGGGATCTCGTCACTTCAGCTGGGGCTGCCGATCGTCTGGACCGAGGCGCGCCGGCGGGGCGTGTCGCTGGCGGCCGTCGCGCGGCTGGATGGCGCAGCAGCCGGCGCGGCTTGCGGGACTCGACCGCAAGGGGCGGATCCAGCCGGGGTTCGACGCGGACCTCGTGGTTTTCGCGCCGGATGAGGAATTCGTCGTGGATCCTGCGAGCCTCCACCACCGCCACCCGGTCACTCCCTACGGCGGACGCACCCTCAGCGGCGTGGTGCGCGAAACTCTCCTTCGCGGAAAGCCAATCGATTCGGAGCGCCCGGCGGGTCGGCTCCTCTTGGGGCGCCATGGGTCATTGCCAAGCATCGCCCAAGGAGGGCATACGAGATGAGGATCGTGGTCGTCAACGTCAACACCAGCCAGTCGATGACCGATGGCATCGACGAGGCTGCCCGCCGATACGCCTCACCGGGGACCGAGATCGTTACCCTCCAGCCGTACTTCGGTCCGGAGGCGGTCGACTGCAACTTCGAGAGCTACATCTCCGCCGTGGCGCGTGATGGATCGGGTGCTCGCCTTCGATGAGCCGTACGATGCCGTGGTCCTGGCCGGGTTCGGTGAGCACGGCCGGGACGGCCTCCAGGAGCTCATCGAGCAACCGGTCGTCGAGATCTGCGAGGCGTCCGCGCACGTGGCGATGATGATCGGCCGGGAATACGCGGTCGTGACCACGCTGCAACGCTCCGTGCCACCGATCGAGGATCGGCTCCGCCTGGCGGGCCTGTGGGACCGATGCGCGTCCGTGCGCGCCAGTGGCATGAGCACGCTCGAGGTGGACCAGGATCCCGCCGGCGCGGTCCGGGCCGTGGTGGCCGAGGCGCGCAAGGCGGTCGAGCTCGATCACGCGGAGGTGATCTGCGCTCGGCTGTGCCGGCATGGCGGGGCTGGAGGAGGCGATCACCGAGCGAGCTGCACGTGCCCGTCATCGATGGCGTTGGCGCTGCCGTGCGTCTTGCGGAGGCGCTCGTGGGCTTGGGTCTGAAGACGAGCAAGATCTCCACCTACGCCGTCCCGGACCCGAAGGCGATCATCGCCTGGCCGCTGTCCGCGGCCCTCGGCTTGCGCGATGACCCCGCCAGGGCGGGCGTCAAGGCCGATGGCGGGCGTCCGCCCCGGAGACGCGTAGCGGTGGCCACCGAGACATTGGGGAGGCAACCGGAGAAGGCGCCTGGGCCGCATTCCGGCGGGGAGCCGCTCACCTCCGAAACGGACCTCGCCTCGCGCTGGCTGGGCGGCAGCGTCGTCGCGGCGAGCGACGAGGCATTCGGCGACAAGGAGAACCTGCTCAGGCCGAGCCGGCGGCCTTTGAGCCCGGCCAGTACGGGAACCGCGGCGAGATCGTCGACGGGTGGGAGACGCGTCGTCGGAGGCGAGGCAGGTCACGACTGGGCGCTCGTCCGGCTGGGCACGCCCGGCGTCGTGACCTCGATCGACGTCGACACCAGCTACTTCACCGGCAACTTCCCCGAGTTCTGCCAGATCGAGGCCTGCGGTCACGAGGACTATCCCAGCCCGGCTGAGCTCGACGCTCCGGGAACCGAGTGGATCGAGATCGTTCCGCGCTCGCCTCTCCGCGGCGACATGCACAACACCTTCCCGGTCTCCGACCCTCGCCGCTTCACGCACGTGCGGCTGGCAACCTATCCCGATGGGGGCGTTGCCCGACTTCGCGTGCTCGGGCATGTCGTCCTCGATCCACGACGGTTCGATGGGCAGACCTTAGATCTCGCGAGCCAGGAGCACGGCGGCATGGTCGTCGCCAGCAGCGACGGGTTCTACACCTCGGCCGGGATGCTCAACCGGCCAGACCGAGCGCGAACGATGGGAGAGGGCTGGGAGACGCAGGCGCCGACGTGATTCGGGCCATGACTTCGCGGTGTTCCAGCTGGCGATGCCGGGCCTCCTGCGCCAGCTCGTCGTCGACACCGCCCACTTCAAGTACAACGCCTCGGCCGAGATCGAGGCATTCGGGTCGCACCTTGAGCCCGCTCCGCCCGCGGCTTCGCCGAAATGGCATCAGCTCCTGGCCCGAACGCGCCTGCAGCCCGACACCCGCCACGTATTCGCGCTGCCGCCCCAGCCCGAGCGGATCTCGGCTGTCCGTCTGGACGCGTATCCGGACGGCGGCCTCTCGCGGGTGCGGATGATCGGCTCGATCGATGCCGAGACTCGTCGGCGGGCAGGCTTGACCTGGTTTCAACAGCCTGCCGGACGGCCAGGCGATCCAATGCCTGCGCCTGGCGGGGGTCTCGGACGCCGACGCGGCCAAGGTCGCGGGGGCTCGGCCGCTGAACGACGACTGGGAGCAGCAGCTGCGATCGGCCGGCGGCGACCTGGATCTCTCGGCCGTCAAAAGGATCCTCGAGGGGCCCAACTAGTCTGGCTCCGGCAAACGGCGATGGACCGGGTCATGGATCCAGCTCGTTCGTTTGGACAGGAGGCCGCTAACGACGAGGACTGGCTTCCCTAATGCTCGGCCGGGTGTGGGCCGCCGCGGCTCGACGATCGTGGCTTCGAACGCCACCGGAGGCGGAGGCGTTGCGCTACGGAGCTGCGGCGACCCACCGCCGCTCAGGAGCTGCGGAATGGTCACGAACCCGAAGCCACGCGCCCGCAGGCCGGCGATGATGCCCGGCAGGGCGACGGTCGTCTGCGCCGGGAACGTGTGCAGCAGAATGACTGAGCCGTCGCGAGCAGCGCCGACGACTCGGTCCACGATCGTCTGGGCCGGGGACCGGCCCAGTCGCGCGGGTCGAACATCCCAGAGCATCAACCAGCTGTATCCGCCTGCCGCGGCTGCCGCTGCGACACGCTGATCCCAGGCGCCGTACGGCGGCCGCATGAAGCTGATCGGCGGTCGGCCGGAAAGCTGCGTGATCGAGCGCCGTGGCATCGTCGATCTCGGAGCGCAGGGCGGCATCGGACAGGCCTGTCAGGACCGGGTGCGTCATCGAGTGGTTGCCGATCGGATAACCGGCGGCTACGACCTGCGGCCAGAGGCTCGGATCGGCGCGCATGGCGTTGCCGAAGGGAAAGAACGTGGCAGCGACGCCCGATGATCGCAGGATCGCGAGATCGCCCGGGTGTCTGGCCGGATCGGTCCCATCGTCGAAGGTGAGCGCCACCACCGGTCGGTCGCGCGACCCCGCGCTGACGACCTGGAGGCTGACGGCCGTGATCGCTTCCGGCCGTACCAGCCCGAAGAGGACGAGCACCGGCAGCATGACTTCGATGTGAAGGCGGGGTCTGGAAGGCATCGGTCGAGATGGAACGCGCCACGTCATACGCTACGGACGCTGCTGCAGGTCGAAACGTTGCCGATGGCGGGTCGCGTAGTCGCTACGGGAGTTGGCGGAGCGCATCGGCCGTTCACGCCGGGTCGTCCGTCACGACGATGTACCGAACATCGCCCGAGTCGTAGAGGTAGGGGATGCCGTGCATGCTGGCCGCTTGGTCGATCATGGCCAGGGTCCCAACCCGCACGGGCTTGCCTCCGAGCGACTCGGTCATGAACTTGCCGTCCTCGGCTGGTCGAGCGCTGCGCCGGTGGTCAGCGTCGAGCCATCGATACTTCTGAAGCGGAGTGCGAAGACGAAATACGGCGGATCGGAGGCATCTGCCGGCTGCGGTTCGACTGCGGCTGGAAGGCGCTTTTGCGCGCCTCAGTGGAGGATCGAGCGGCCGTCCTCCAGCCGACCAGTGGTACAGGGCGGCGCCGTCGCCATCATCGCGCTCCGCCCTGGCGATGAGGTCCTCGCCATCGATAATCCAGTCGAGCCGCGCCCTCGTGGGCGTCGCGATGCAGAGCAGCTTTCCGTCGACTGGGCCAAAGGACCAATTCATGTACGCCCGCTGGTCCGTGGCGCAGTCGCCGCGCGCCGCTCCCGCCGCCCCGCCCCACGAAAGAAGAACGTCGAGGCCGTCGCCTGGGCCGAGTCCGGGCTATTGGGAAACTCGGTGGTTGGTACCACGGCCCAAACGAATACGACATCCGGTGCTGACCCTCCGGGCTCACATCGCACCCCCGCACGGACGGGAACCTTGGCCACGGTGGGCTGTGCGCCCGAAGCCCTGACCTGGAGGCCGGACTCCATAAGCGGGACATCGCTCGTGGTCGCTCGCCGGCAGAAGGGAGTGATCCCGGGAGTCATTCGGGCCAGCAGCGCTCGCTCCGTCGCGTTGGGGTAGGCGTCTTCGGAGGCGGGCGGGCTCGGGCTGGCCGAGGTGCTCCGGACCGCTGCCGGCGAGTCGCGCTGATGGGCATCCATGTTGGCGATCAGGCTCGCCGCGATGACCACCGTCGCCACCGCGGCCACCCCGGCGAGGGCCGCGAAGGCTGCGAAGACGGGCCGACGCTCCAGCGCGCTGATCGCAAGCGACTTCAGGCGACGTGAGCGAGACCTGGGCTCTGCTCCGGTCGGTCGAATGGCGAAGAGGGCGATTGGCTCGCGGATACCCTTGAGGTGGCGTCGGCCGCGAGGTTCCATCTCCAGCGACATCGAGGTGCGCACCAGGCCGCGAACCGTTTCGGTGACCAGCAGCTCCCCGGCGCCGGCAAGCGCACAGACCCGGGCCGCGATGTTGACGGCCGATCCCACGAAGCCTTCAGCGCTGTCCTCCGTCTCGCCCGCATGGATGCCGATCCCGACCGGGAGCCGCCCGCCCGCAGCGGCGGTGCTCTGCGTGGCCTCTTCCAGGATGGCCAGGCCGCAGCGAATGGCGCTGCTGGCGGATGGGAAGACGACATAGAAGCCGTCGCCCTCGGTCCGGATCTCGGCGCCCTTGAATAGGGCCACTGCGGCCCGGACGAGCGTGCGATAGGCGCCCAGCAGCTCGGCGGCGGCCTTGTCACCGTGGATCTCCACGAACTGCGTATAGCCGCGCAGATCCGCGAACAGGAAGCCGCGGGTGTGTGGCGCCTCGGGTTGGCCCATCGGATCTTGCCTGCGCCGGTGCGGGCGCTCGTCGGAATCGGTCCAATCATCGGCGTTGCGTCAAGGCGCAACCCGATCCATAGCCAGGTCGGATTCTGCCGGTGCCGAGATTCCCTCCTGGATCCGCGGTTGGATGGCAAATGGCCCGAACCGCCCAGCGCGTCGGCCCCGCGGCCCAGCCTTACAGCCCGATGCCCATCGGATCCTCGTGGTCGTGCACGTGCGCGGTGCCGTTGTGCTCTGCGAGCTCCTGGTCCTCGTCGTACTTCTCGTGCGCGTGAACCAGTGGCGCGTGATTGTGCTCGTGCTCGTGGTACTGGGCCCGATGCTTGAACTCGCCCAATGGGCCGCCGGTGTGGTGGTGCGACACGTGATAGTGGTCGTGGGAGTGAACGTCCCCGGGATGGGTATGCTCCTCCTCTCCCACCACCATCTGGTCGCCGGCCACGCGGGTGTCTTGATCCACGGCTAGGTACCCCGTTCTCAGCTTTTGTTCTGGCTCTTGGTCTCGCCTGCCTCGCGGCGCTCCTTGTTGACCGTTCGCGCCGCTCGCTCCTCCGCCTCGTCCTTCGAGACGCCGCGCTCCTGGTAGCTCTCCTTGATGTGCTCGTATTGACGTTCGCGCTTCGGGCTCGACCCGGCCGGCATGTTCGGTCCTCCTGGTGGGGTTCGAGCCCTGACCGATGCACTAATCGGACCATCTGCGGGCTGGTACGCCGATTGCTTTTTTTTCGTCACTGGCCACACACGATTGGGGGAAGACACAGATGGGGGTCGCCTATCAGGGCCCGGAGGCGCCGGATCTCACTGGCGTCCGGGCTGAAATGCGCGGGCCGAGGCTGCTGCGACGTCTCATGATCAGGTGCCCAGTTCAGGGCGTGCCGACCGACACTGGGTTCGAGCTCTCGTCGATCCCGGACGTGGACCGCTCCCAGCAGCTGCTGGTCGACTGCCTGGCGTGCGGCCAGGACCACGTCTGGCAGATCGCTGACGCTTTCCTCGAGTAGCCAGCAGGGGCCTCGGCCCAGCTGGCCACGCGCTCAGCGCGACTAGCGGCGCTTGACGGTTTCTCGCTTCACCGACTGGTCACGCAGCAGTCGCTCGATCTCCGAGCGGTAGCGCAGGCCCGATGAGTGTCTGCTCAGCCAGCGCAGGTAGTCAGGATCCTCCTGCGCCACCTGGGCCAGGGTCCAGCCCTGGTAGCGACCAAAGTCGAGGCTTGCGCTGGCTGTGTCCGCGCGGCGCGGAGCGGGTCGCCCGGTCGGCTGCGGAGTGACGATTGGCGCGGGCGCCGCAGCTCCGCGGACCTTTGCCCGCTGACGGTCGTACACCTCGCGTCGGTCCGGGGTCCGGACTTTCTCCCACGCCTGGTTCACCTCCGCCATCCGGCGCGTGGAGGAGTCCGACTGGTCGAGATCTGGGTGATAGAGGCTGGCGAGGGCCCGATGAGCGGCCTTCAGTACGACCGCGTGGGCTTTCGGGTCCACCTGGAGGACTTCGTACGCATCCCGATCAGCGGCCATCTCCAGACTCCCTAGCTTCGGATGCCCGCGCGGCAGCTGCGGGGCCGGACACCAATCATAGGTTGGCGAGCGCGATCAGCGGAGAATGAGCCGCCCGACATCGAGCCACCACTGATACAGGGCAACGCGGTCGCTGTCCTCGCGCGTGGCCCATGCGATCAGATCCTCGTCCTCGAAGATCCAGTCGACGCGGGCGCGCGCTGAGCTCGCCGTGCACAGAAGCTTTCCGCTTCGGAGACCGAAGGACCATTCCTGGTAGGCCGTGGTCTGTTTCGAGCAGTCTCCCGCCTGCGCCTCGGTCTGAGCGACGCGGAGGAAGAAGTAAAACTCCGTTGTCACGGCACCGGTGAAGGTCGGCGTGACGTGAAGGAGGTAGACGACGTCGGGTTGCGATCCGCCGAGTGCGCACCGCAACCCCGCCTGAACCGGCATGGCTTCGGGCTTGTCGCCCGGCAGGGCGACCGTCGGGTAGACGCTCCGCGCCGCGCGCTCGCAGAGCCGGCCGATGGCAGGGTCGACCTTCGCCAGCAGGGCTTGCTCAGCCGCGTTCGGGAAGGTGTTGTCGGCCGGTGTCGGGGTGGGCGACGACGACCTGCTCGAGGAGCCGATGCCGGCGGGGCCGCTGGGGCTGGGGTGGGCATCGATATTCGTCAGCAGCCCCACCGCCAGCACCACGGTGGCCACGATGGCCACGCCCACCAGGGCGGCGAAGCCGGCGGCCAGCGGCCGGCGCTGTCGGCT
This sequence comes from uncultured Chloroflexia bacterium, assembly GCA_963799675.1. Taxonomy (GTDB): domain Bacteria; phylum Chloroflexota; class Limnocylindria; order QHBO01; family QHBO01; genus JALYSK01. The sequence continues at coordinate 38,565 of CAWCXQ010000001.1, read as the reverse complement.
CCAGGCCGCGGCCGCGCGCAGGCGCCGGGTGCGGGAGAGGGGTGCCGCCCCGACGGGCCGCAGGGCGAACAGGGCGATCGGCTCGCGGATGCCCTTCAGGTGGCGCCGGCCGCGCGGCTCGACGGCCAGCGGCAGCGAGGTGCGCACCAGCCCGCGCACGGTCTCGGTGACCAGCAGCTCGCCGGGCCGGGCCAGGGCGCAGACCCTGGCTGCGATGTTGACCGCCGAGCCCACGAAGCCCTCGCCGCCCTCCTCGGTCTCGCCGGCATGGATCCCGATCCCCACCGGCAGCGGGCCACCCGCCGCGGCGCTGCTGGCGGCGGCCTGCTCCAGGATCGCAAGACCGCAGCGGATGGCGCTGCTGGGGGAGGGGAAGACCACATAGAAGCCGTCGCCCTCGGTCCGGATCTCGGCGCCGGAGAACTGGCCCACCGCGGCCCGCACCAGGGAGCGGTAGCTGCCCAGCAGGGCGGAGGCGGCCCGGTCGCCGTGGCGCTCCACGAACTCGGTGTAGCCGCGCAGGTCGGCGAAGAAGAAGCCGCGGACGTGGGGTGCCTCGGAATCGGCCATCGGTGCTGTGGCGGACGCACCGCTGCGGGATCGGTCCCATGATGCTCGGATAGTCAAGGCGCGCGCACCGCCCTCAATGGAGGATAACGCGGCCCTCCTCGAGCCACCATCGGTAGAGCGCTTTACCGTCGCCATCGTCGCGCTCCGCAGTGGCGATGAGCTCCTCACCGTCGAAGATCCAATCGATGCGTGCCCTCGTGGGGCTCGCATCGCACAAGAGCTTTCCCGAATACAGGCCGAACGACCAGTCCGCGTACGCCACGTCCTTTGTGGCGCAATCGCCCAGCGGGGCACTCGTGTTCGCCACCCGCCGGAAGAAGAAGGTATCGACCGTCGCCTCAGTGAAGGACTTGTGTCCCGGCTCGTGGAAGATGGGATCGACCGCCCAGAGCCAGACGATGTCCGGGGCCGATCCACCCAGCGCACATCTCAGCCCGACCTGCACAGGGAGCGTGTACCGCTCCTGCGCGACGGGGCTCTTCGGCATCGGCGGGTAGTCGCTGACCTCCGCGCGACGGCAGAACGAGCTGATGGAAGAGTCCAGTCGAGCCAGGAGAGCCTTCTCCCCCGCGTTCGGGAATGCGCCCAGATCGGCGGCTGATGCGCTCGGGGCCGGTGACCCACTGCCACCCAGGCTCGAGAGGTGGGCGCCCGGGTTGGCCTTCGGGTGGTTCAGGAGGCCGACTGCGAAGACGAGGATTGCCACGGCCGCCACGCCGCCGAGCGCCGCGAATGCGACGAGGATGGGCCCGCGCTGCATCGGGATCGGCGAGCGGGATGCGAGGCGCCGGGTGCGGGAGGGTGACGCCGCGCCGGCCGGCCGAACGGCAAAGAGCGCGATCGGCTCACGGATCCCCTTGAGCCGCCGACGGCCGCGCGGCTCGATGGCCAGCGGGATGGAGGTGCGCACCAGCCCACGTACGGTTTCCGTGACCAGGAGCTCCCCCGCGCCGGCCAGCGCACAGACCCGTGCCGCGATGTTGACGGCGGAACCCACGAGGCCCTCGCCGTCATTCACCGTCTCGCCGGCATGAATACCGATCCCCACCCGGAGCGGCCCGCCAGCGGCCGCGGTGCTGTGGGCAGCTTCCTCAAGGATCTCCATCCCGCAGCGGATCGCGCTGCTGGCGGAGGGAAAGACCACGTAGAAGCCATCGCCCTCGGTGCGGATCTCGGCCCCATGGGATCGCCCCACGGCGGCCCGCACGACTGAGCGATAGATGCCCAGGAGCTCGGAGGCGGCGGCATCCCCGTGCTGCTCGACGAACTGGGTATAGCCGCGCAGGTCGGCGAACAAGAAGCCGCGGATGGGTGGCGCATCCGAATCGGCCATCGGTGCTCTGGCGGACCTCGGCTACGCCTGGCGATGGGCGGAATGCAGGCGCATCGGGCCGGAAACGCCCTTCAGCTCGACCGGTCCGATCTCGGTGAAGCTGGCGAGGACGCCGTCGGAGGCATCGATCACCTCCTGGGTCACGAGCACCTCGCCGGGTCGGGCGTATTCGGCGATCCGCGACGCGACGTTCACCGTCTGTCCGAAGTAGTCGCCCTCCTGGAAGACGACCGGGCCCGGCGTGCAGGCCGACGTGCGCAGGCGGAAGGCCGGCCCCGGCGGCGCCGTCCACCATCTCCAGGGCCGCCAGCACGCCGGGCCCGGGCTCGGGGAAGAAGAACATGACCCCGTCGCCCAGCCATTTGACCGGCCGCCCACCGTACTGGACCGACGTGCCGCTGCACGAGCCGGGCGAGCTCCGCTGCGAGCTCTGCCGCCGCGGCATCACCGCGCTCCTGCGTCAGACGCGTATATCCGGTGATGTCGAGGAAGCACATTGCCGGCGGCCGCTCGAGGCGGCTGTGGAGCCCCGCCTTCGCCAGCTCTCCCTCGATGCCGCGGATGATGTTCGCGGTCCACGCGCGCGCCTGCTGGGCGTGGTACGTCGCCACGAGGGCCTGGTCCGCCCAGCTCGCCCAGTCGGTCGGAGATCTCCCCGGCTGCGGCGTCGGTCGGGTTCAGGCCCTTGGCGACTCTGGGCTCGATCACCTCGGTGAACCACCAGTCACCCTCCGTTTCTGCCACGCGTCGGAGACTGTCGCCCATGACGCGCAGCAGGCGCTCGATGGCGATCGGCCTGAAGCCGGCCCGTACCTGGACCTCGATGAACGGCACGATCGCGAGCTCGTCCTCACGCATTCGATCGTCGGGAGCCGGTTGCGCGGAACCGACCGCCTCGCGAATGACCATCAGCAGCTCCACCGGCACGCCCGTGCGGCCGCTCAGCTGCTGGAAGGTCACATCGCTGAGTGCGGCGAAGCGTTCGTAGGTGGGGCTGTCCAGGAAAGCGAGGGAGACCTTGCCGCCGCGAATCATGGCCGCGAGACCGTCAAGCGGGATCCCTGCGTTTTCGAGGCCATGGATGAGGCCGGCTCGTCGCACATCGCCAGCGGAAAAGCGATCAGCCTCCGGCGTGATGACGCCGAGCTCGATCTGCCGATTCAGGTCCTCGAGGCTGATGCCGGCTCGATCCGCCGCCTGCTGTCGGGAAAGCTCTCCCACGCACGTACTGTAGCGTCGGGTGACCCATGGTTTGCTCGGGCTGGCGACTATCGGACATCCGATGGCCAGATTTGCCAGCCGTGGCATGCATCGGCCGACCGGAAGGGGTTGCGCATGGCCGATTGATGCCAGGGCGAGCACATTCAGCCAACCAGTGGCCGATAGATGCCGGCACCAGCAAGACGCGGCGCAGATGAGGAAGCGCGCCGGTGTCAGCGCGCCGCGCTAGGCTGTGCGCAATGGATGATCGCAAGCGGCTGTTGAGCCGCGCCGCCGCGCTGGCGGGCGAGTTCCTGGACGGCCTGCCGGACAGGCCGGTCGGGCCGCCGGTCGATCTCGCCGCGCTGCGCTCGGCGCTCAACCGGCCGCTGCCGGATCGCGGGGAGGATCCGCGTGCATTGATCGAGGAGCTGGCCACTGGCGTGGAGCAGGGCCTCGTCGGATCCGCCGGGCCGCGTTACTTCGGATTCGTCGTCGGCGGCGGAGTGCCGGCCGCCCTGGCGGCCGATTGGCTCACGAGCGCGTGGGACCAGAACGCCGGACTGTATGCGCTGTCGCCGTCGGCAGCGGTGGCGGAGGAGGTCGCGGCGGCGTGGCTGATCGACATCTTCGGGCTGCCCGAGGGCTCGAGCGTCGGCTTCGTCGACCGGGGCGACGATGGCGAACTTCACCGCGCTCGCCGCGGCTCGCCATGCCGTCCTGCGAGCGGGTCGGCTGGAACGTGGAGGAGGACGGGCTCGTCGGCGCCCCGCCGATCGCGGTCGTCGTCGGCGAGGAAGCGCACGTCACGATCTTCGCGTCGCTGCAGATGCTCGGCCTGGGACGCGGGCGGGTGCATCGGGTCGCCGCGGATGAGCAGGGGCGCATGCGGCCGGACGCGCTGCGCGAGACGCTCGCCCGCATCGACGGACCGACGATCGTGTGCGCGCAGGCGGGCAACGTGAACACGGGCGCGTTCGACCCGCTGCCGGAGATCGCGGCGGCTGTTCGCGAGCGGCCCAACGCCTGGCTCCACGTCGACGGCGCGTTCGGACTGTGGGCCGCCGCGCGTCCCGGAGCTGCGGGACCGCGTCGCCGGCCTCGCCGAAGCGGACTCGTGGACGACCGACGCCCACAAGTGGCTCAACGTCCCGTACGACTCGGGGATCGTGGTCGTGCGCGACGCCGCGGCGCACCACGCGGCGATGACCCTCGGCGCGGCCTATTACGTCGAGACCGCCGGAGGGGAGCGCGACAACTACAACTGGGTCCCGGAGTCGTCGCGCCGCGCGCGCGGCTTCGCCATCTACGCTGCGCTCCGATCGCTGGGCCGATCAGGGCTGGCCGAGCATGATCGAGCGCTGCTGCTCGCTGGCCAGGCGCATGGCCGACCAGCTCGGCCGCGCCGATGGGGTCACGATCCTCAACGATGTCGTCCTCAACCAGGTGCTGGTGCGATTCGAGCCACCCGCCGGCGGTGACGCCGACGCGTTCACGCGGGCCGTGATCGCGGCGCGTCCAGGCGGACGGGACGTGCTGGCTGGGCGGCACGACATGGCACGGCGTTGACGGCGATGCGGATATCGGTCTCCAACTGGAGCACCACCGAGGCCGATGCCGACCTATCGGTCGAGGCGATCCTCCGGCTCGCTCGAGAGACTGCCGGCGCCGCGAGGGCGACGGCCAGCTGAGACTGGCAAGCGGCGTGCATTGGGCTCCTCATCCATAAAGCACCAGAGGGGGACTCGATGACTGGAGACTTCACGCCCGACCGCAGCACCGCGGCGGCGAATCCCGAAGAGATCTACCGCGACCCAGCCCGCGCGGGCGCAGCCTCACCGGCCACGGAGAGCTGGGAGCCGACCGAAGAGCCTCAGCATCCGCTGGTCGAGGCCGCGCACGAGACGGCGCAGACAGCCGGGCAGCTGGCCCACCGAGCGTCCGAGACGGGCTTCCAGCAGGTCGACCAGCGCAGAGAGCAGGCGGCCGATGCCGTCGACCGGCTCGCGCAGAGCATCCGCAAGGTATCTGTCGACATCGGCGAGCAGCAGCCGGCGATCGGCAACGTGGTCGACACTGCCGCCGAGCAGGCGGAGCGCCTGGCCGGCTACCTGCGCCGGACCGATGCTCGGCAGATGCTCGACAACGTCCAGAGCTACGCCCGTCGTCAGCCGCTGCTCTTCGTGGGCGGGGCGTTCCTGGCGGGGCTCGCCGCCTCCCGGCTGATGAAGGCCGCGAGCGGGGACAGCGGGTCGGCGTCGCGCTCGACCAGGCTGGCCGGCAACGGGCATTCGGCGGCAGGCTGGGGCGGAGCCGACCAGAGCTCCGCGATCGCCAGCCGCTCGACGACATCCGATCCGTTGATCGGAGGCTGAGCATGGAGCGCATCGAGGGCAACCGATCCATCGGTGACCTCCTGGGGGATCTCGGCAGGCAGGTGGGCACCCTCGTCCGGCGGGAGATCGATCTCGCTCGGGTCGAGGTGACCCACGGGGCCAGGAGCATCAGCCGTGGCGCCGCCATGGTGGCGGCCGGTGGGCTGCTGGTCTACGCGGGCCTGCTGGCCTTGCTCGCCGCCATCAACCCTCGGCATGGTCCAGGCCGGTCTGGACCCGTGGCTGGCCGCGGCGATCGTGGGCGCGGCGGTGCTGATCATCGGCGCGGTGGTGGTGAGCATCGGCCTGAAAGCGATCCGGGAGTCGAACGTCGCCCCGACCCAGACTGCGGAGACGGTCCGGGAGAACGTCGCCTATATCAAGGAGCACGTGGGATGACCAGCGACCAGCTGCGCGTCGACGAAGCCTCCGGCGAGGATTCGCCGGAGGTCATCCGGGCCGATATCGAGACCACCCGGGTCGAGATGGGCGGAACACTCAACGAGCTGGGGATCGACTCGATCCCGGCCGCTTGATGAGCCAGGCAAAGGAGAACGTCAAGGACGCGACCATCGGTCGCGTCGAAGAGACAGCAAGGGGGATGAGCGAGATGGTGATGGAGACGGTCAAGCGGAACCCGGTGCCCGCGGCGCTCGCCGGCATTGGGCTGCTGATGCTGTGGCGGAACCGCAGCGAGGCCGGGCAGTCGTCGAGTGGGCCTCGCCTCACCGAGAAGGTGGGCGATGCCGCATCTTCGGTTGGCGAGAACGTCAGCAGCGCGGCCGGCAACGTGGGCCAGACGGTGGGAGACGCGGCGAGCGAAGTGGCATATCGAGGTCGCGAGGCGGTCGACAGCGTCGGCTCGCAGCTCGATCAGTTCATGCAGGCGGGACCCCTGGCGGTCGCTGCAGTGGCGGCCGGCGCCGGGGCCTTGGTGGGGGCGCTCGTGCCCTCGAGCCCCGCCGAGCGCAAGGTCCTCGCCGAGCCGGCAGCGAAGGTTGCCGGATCGGTCCGCGACAACGTTTCCACGGCCATGGACAAGGTGGAGGAGCAGGCCGACCAGGTCCAGGAGCGCGTCGCGACCAGCTCCTGAGCATCGCAGCTCGACCAACGAACGGCCTGTCGGTCAGTGACCGGCAGGCCGTCATTCGATTGGGGAAAGGCGGGGGAGTAGACGGCTCTGACGCTCAGGCCGAGGGGCTAGCTCGTCGTGCGTCGGCGGCATCAGCTCCGTCGTTCGACGTGGGTGCGACGAGATCGTGCAGGGTGAGCGCCTTCTTCACAGCCCGCTCGAATTCGGCAACCTTGAAGGGCTTCAGCAGCACCTTCACGCCGTTTGCTGCCAGCCAACCCTCCTGGTCGCGCACCTCGCTCGTGGCCGCAGTGCACACGAGCACAGGCAGGTCCTCCGTGGCCTTGTTCATCCGGATCTTCTGCAACAGCTGCCAGCCCTGCGCCTCGCTGGATCCGAAGACGAGATCCAGGATGACCATGTCCGGCCCAGCGGCCGTCACCTGCGCGAGATCATCGGGGGCATAGCTCAGCGCGCTCATTTCGTGGCCCATCCCTTCAAGGATGTCGCGGAAGAGATCGAGGATCTCCTCCGTGTCGTTGACGACCAGGATGTGCTTCGAACTGCCGGCTTTGCCCTTCGTCATCGTTCGCTGCGGGGGCTGGACCGCCTCCGTTCGAGAGCTCGGGTCAATGTCTCCTCAAGGTGATCCGCGTTGAATGGCTTGAGCACGACCGGCACGTCGAGCTCTCGGAGCCGGCTGGTCAGGGGCCCTACCTCGGCCGCCGCACCCGTGCAGAGCACGATGGGGAGGGCGGCCAGCTCGGGGTCGCCACGCACTTCCTCGATGATCCGCAGCCCGTACTGTTTTTCGTCGGCGAGCTGCAGGTCCACGACCAGGGCATCCGGCTTGACCTCGCGCACGGTTTCGCGGCCCGAGGCCACGGTGACCTTGGTGACGGCTCGGTGGCCCATGTTACGAAGGAATGCTTCGTAGGTGTCGAGCATGTCGGCGTCGTCATTGACGACAAGAATCACGGCCATGCCGCCGTCAAGAGCATGCCGTGTGCCTGCGCCCCACGGCCGTTTGCCAGCCCTGGCGCCTATCGGCCATCGAGTGGCTGAATGTGCCCGTGCTGGCATGGATCGGCCAGGCAGGTGCCCCGAGCCTGTCCGTCAGCGTGTCCGTCTTTTGCCAGCCCCAGCAAATTTGGCCATCCAGTGGCCGATAGTCGCCAGCGGGAGCAAACCGGTCCGCGCGCGTTGCCGCGGAACGCCGCTTGCTGCAAGGCTCAGCGCCGCCCACCCCACACGAGAGGAGCAAGCGTGAAGTTCGGTCTCGAGATCAACGAGTTCGACTGGCCCGGAGGCAGCGAACGGATGGGGGAGCACCTGGCCGACATCGGCCGCCGCGCGGAGGCAGCTGGCTTCCACTCCATCTGGGTGTGGGACCACTTCATCCAGCTCCGCCGCTGGGAGGACCCGCTGCTGGAAGGCTGGATGACGCTCGCCTTTCTGGCTGCCGCCACCGAGCGGATCAAGCTCGGGACGCTCGTCACCGGAGTCACCTACCGATTCCCGGCCATCCTCGTCAAGCAGGCGACGACCCTGGACGTTTTGTGCGGCGGCTGGTCCTATTTCGGCGTGGGTGCGGCCTGGAACGAGCGTGAGCACAAGGCGTTCGGCGTGCGCTACCCGCCCATCGGCGAGCGGTTCGAGATCCTCGAGGACGCGCTCAAGGTCGCTCACCGCGCCTGGAGCGGCGAGCGCGGCAGCGTTCGACGGCAAGCACGTGCATCTCACGGAGCAGATGGACAGCCCCCGCCGGTGCAGCGCCCGCACCCCCGATCCTCATCGGCGGCGGCGGCGAGAAGAAGACGCTGCGTTTCGTGGCGAAGTACGGCGACGCGACCCACCAGACGACGTCGGACCCCGACGTGATGCGCCACAAGATGGAAGTCCTGCGGCGTCACTGCGACGACCTCGGCCGCGACTATGACGAGATCGAGCGGTACTGCGGGCTCGACCTGCAGGCACCTGGAGCACCGAAGGGCCAGGTGGCGGAGTCGGGCCTCCTGCTCGAGCGCAGCGCGCGCCTGGAAGAGGCGGGCAGCCAGGGTGTCTTCATCGTCCTGCCGCGGCTGGCGGACTCGGATTCGATCGAGCGGTTCGGGCGAGAGGTGATCGGCCAGGCGGGGTCAGGCTCGGGCTAAGGTTCAGCCCCGGATGCCCACCGACGCGATTCCGCCCATCAGCTTGTTCTGCGAGAAGCCGTAACCAGCAGCGGGGGCAGCATCGCGACCAGGGTCGCGGCCATGACGATGTTCCACTTGGTCCCGACCCGCGTGACCTCGGTGGCCAGGGCGAGCGGCACCGTGAACCACTGGGGATCGTCGAGGTAGAGGAGCGGCCCGAAGAAGTCGTTCCAGACGCCCAGGAAGGTGAAGACCGCCACGACCACCAGGGCGGGCACCGAGAGCGGCATGATGATCTTCCAGTAGATGCGCCAGAAGCCGGCCCCATCGACCCGCGCCGCCTCGTCGAGCTCCTTGGGGATCGTCCGCATGTACTGGCGCAGGAGGAAGATGAAGAACGGGTTGCCCGCGAACGCCGGCACGGTCAGTGGCAGGTAGCCCGCCGGGTACCCTCCCTGCGTCCCGTACCAGCCGATGTTGAAGAACAGCAGGAACTGCGGGATCAGCAGCACCGGGCGGGGAGCAGCATCGTTCCCAGGACGAGGGCGAAGAGCACGTTCTTGCCGCGAAAGTTGAGCCGCGCGAAGGCATAGGCGATGAGCGAGTTCGAGAGGAGGGCGCCGACGATATTGATGCTCGCGAGGGTCAGGCTGTTGATTGCGAAGCGCAGGTAGGGCTCGTTCGGCTGGGTGAGGGCATCGGCAAAGGTGCCGAGGTTGAAGTACTTCGTGGGGAACCACTCCGGCGGGAAGGTGAAGACCGGGACGTGGAGCGGCTTCAGCGCCGCCGTCAGCATCCAGCCCAGCGGCAGGATGATGAACGCCGCCAGCGCGATCAGGCACACGTAGACAAATGCCGCATGGCCCGCGCCTCGCGGGCTGAGGCGACGATTTCGACGAACCTCCTGCGTCATGCCGATGCCCCTAGACCTGGTAGAACACGAAGCGCTTCTCGAGCCTGAAGGTCACCCAGACCAGTACCAGGCCGATGACCGTCAGGATCCACGCCAGCGCAGCCGCGTAGCCGAGCTCCCCCTGCACGAAGCCGCGTCGGTAGAGGAGCAGCATGTAGAAGAGGAGCGAGTCGGCAGGGCCGGCGGCGCCACCGGCACCCGAGATGACGATCACCGGACCGATGATCACCAGGGCCGCGGTCAGCTCACCGATCAGCAGGAAGAACATGGTGGGTGATAGCAGGGGCAGGGTGATGTGTCGGAACTTCGCGAACGGCCCGCGCCGTCCATGCCGGCCGCCTCGTAGAGCTCCGGCGGGATGTTCTGGAGCCCGGCGAGATAGATGATCGCGTTGGTGCCGACACCCCAGAGCCCCATGATCGCCACCGCCGGCAGCGCCCATTTCGGGTCCTGGAACCAGTTCGGCGGGTCCGAGATCCCGATCGAGCGCAGGAGCTGGTTGACCGCCCCGAGGTCCGAGTTTAGGAGCGTGAACCAGAGGACCGCAACTGGCGACTCCGCTGAGCACGGCCGGCACGTACAGGATCGTGCGGAACGCGCCCATCCCGGGAAGCCGCTGGTTCAGCAGGAGCGCCACCAACAGTCCGGAGATCAGAAAGAGCGGCACGGCGATGAAGATCCAGGTCACCGTGACCTGCAGGGCCTTGTAGAAGCTTGGGTCGCGGGTGAACGCCCTCGCATAGTTCTCCAGGCCGATGAAGACGCCCGGTCGCAGCAGCTGCTCGTCGGTGAAGCTCAGCCATACCGCCCAGACGAGCGGAATCAGCAGAAAGGCGACGATCCCGACAATCCACGGCGCAAGGAAGAGGTAGGCTGCCCGCTCCTCGGAGCGCCCCAGACGTCCGACCGGGCGCCACGTCGGCTGGTGCCCGGGCTCGATTGGTCCGGCCGCGGCAGGATCGACCGCCTCGCCGGGAGCGCCGATGGCGTCATGTTGCACGACCATCGCTCGCCCTATTCGCTCGGAGCCGGTGATTCCTGTGCCTGCTCCTCTTTGACCTGCTGCTCGAACTTGCCCTTGTCGAGCTTCTCCCAGTTGGCCCAGGCCTGGTCAAGGCTCTCCTGCGCTCGGGCCGCCATGTCGTCCAGGACCGCTTGGGCATCCTGCTTCTCCACCGTCAGGAGTCGCAGGACCTCGGCCGGATCCCAGACGTCCTCGCCCGGAGGGACGAAGACCTGGGCTCGGGCATTCCGCAGCACACCCAGGAACTGCTCCTTGATCGGGTCGTCCTTGCCGTAGCCCGCTTGCTGGGCCACCTTCGTCGACAGCGGCGGATCCGCGGTCGCCTGCATCTGCAGCTTCTGTCCCTCCGTCGCCAGGAACTTCACGAACGAAAGCGCTTCGTCGGGGTGCTTGCTCTCCGTGAACGTGCCCCACGCCGCGGTCCACGTATCGACGAAGTCGTCCTGGCCCTGGACCACGAAGAACGGCGCGAGCCCGAAGTTGATGGTCGCCTCTTCGTAGGTCGGCACCGCGCTGAAGTCGGTCCAGGTCATCGCGATCTTTCCCTGCGCGAACAGATCCGTCTCCGAGACCGTGTCAAGCACGCTGGGGCTCGGAGCCAGCTTGTCCCGACGGACCGGCGCCCACGGTGAATGCCCGCGCAAGCTCGGGCGAGTTCATGTTGCCCTCCGCATGGTGGCCATCGGGCCCATAGATCGGGTAGAAGCCGAAGCTGAAGTCGGGCATCGAGCAGCCATAGACATTCTTGGCGGGGTCCGGATCGGGCTTGGCCAGCTTGCGGCACAGATCGGCGTATTGCTGGTAGGTCATCGACTTGTCGGCCGGTGGGTAGTCCAGGCCGGCGTCGTCGAACATCTTCTTGTTGTATGCGAGCGCGTTGCCTCCGAGGAACGTACCTATGCCGTACACGCCGTCCTTTGGATTGCCCTCGACCGCTCCGCGCGACAGCTCCGCCGGGGTTCAAGTCGTCGACGCTGATGCCCCAATCCTTGAGATAGGAGGTGAGCTCCTTCACGTAGCCGACCTTCATCCAGTCGGCGTTCTCGATGATCGCCACGTCGGGCGGGTTGTGCGCCACCAGCGCCGTATTGATCTTCGTCTGGTACTGGTCCTCGGGGTAGAGCACGCACCTTCAGATCCTTCCCGGATTCTGCTTCTCCCATGCCTTCTCGAAGGCGTGGATGGCGACCTCGTCATCGCCCTGCGGGAACATCCAGACGCTGATGGCATTCGTGTCGCCGCTGTTCCGACCGCTCGGGAAGCACGCCGACAGCACCAGGGTCATGAGTGCGGCGACTGCCGCCGCGCGGAATCGTCGGCTGGTCTGCATCTGATCCCTCCTGCGTTCTGGCGATCATCGGGCAACCGGCTCGGGAATGCACATGCAGGGCCAGCCTGAAAGCCAGCCGCAGCCTGGCCATACGCGGCCCGTTGGAACGAAGGTAAGGGTGCCGTGCTATCCAGACGCCACCTAAGGTCCCTGCATGGAGCTGTCTCTTCTGCGCGCCCTTCCTGGGCGCTTGCGGCGCTGGCGCCCAGGGCTTCGGGCGGGCGTCCTCACCGTCTCCGCGGTGCTGGTTCGCAATCACGGCCGTTGCGGTCTCGGTCAACGTGTCCGACCACCTCGCCCGGACTGCCGTGAGCGAGGCTCGTCGAACTACCGAGGCGGTGGTCCGCGGATACGTCGATCCCCTCGTCACGTCCGGTGGCTTCGGCGAGATCCCCGTCGACGAGCGCGTGACGATCAACGACGAGCTCGAGCCGTCTGGTCGCTTCCGGGAACATCCTTCGCATCAAGATCTGGGCGCCGGACGGCACGGTCGTCTTCTCCGACCTCCCGGCCCTGCGCGGCCGGCAGTTCCCGATCGGCGGACGACCTCGAGGAGGCCCTCGACGGGCGAGGTCGCGACCGAGTTCTCGAGCGCGACCGACGAGGAGAACATCTTCGAGCGCGGCCTGGCGGACTCGGTTCCTCTCGATCTACCTGCCGATCCGGATCGCCGGCACGAGCGGCCAGATCGTCGGGCGCCTACGAGATCTACGAGGACGCCGCCCCGATCGAGACCGACATCGCCCGCACGCGCCGGGACGTCCTGCTCATCGTCGGCGCCATGGCCCTCGGCCTGCTGGCGCTGCTCTTCGCCGCGTTCTCGGGAGCGTCCCGACGCCTGACCGTCAGAACCGGCGTCTCCTCGACATCGTCAAGAGCAGGCCTGACTGCAGCCTCCGTAGCAGCCAGGAGCGATTCCGGTCGCTCGTCCAGAACTCCGCCGACGTCAACATGATCGTCAACGCGGATGGGACGATCGCGTACGAGAGCCCGGCCGTCGGAGCGCGTCCTGGGCCTGCGCGCCGAGTGAGCGGCTCGGCCGGCCCGCCTTCGAGATCATCCATCCCGACGACCGGGCCTTGGGTCGAGGATCTCCTGGCCGAGGTCATGCAGGCGCCCGGTGCGCGAGGTGTCCGGAGAGCTCCGGCTCGACACGCGGACGGCTCCTGGCGATCGATCGAGGCGGTCGGCAAGAACCTCCTCGACGATCCGGCGGTCGGCGGGATCGTCGTCAACTACCGCGACGTGACCACGCGCAAGACCCTCGAGGACGAGCTCCGGCACCAGGCCTTCCACGACTCGCTGACCGGCCTCGCCAACCGCGCCCTGTTCGTGGACCGGCTTGAGCATGCCATGTCGCGCACGCGGCGCTTCGGACCGCACGGCTGGCGGTCCTGTTCATCGACCTCGACGACTTCAAGACAGTCAACGACAGCCTCGGCCACGGCGAGGGAGATCGCCTCCTCGTCGCGCGTCGCGGAGCGCCTTCGCAGCGCGCTCCGCGCCGGCGACACGATCGCGCGGATGGGCGGCGACGAGTTCGCCGTCCTCCTCGAGGACCCGTCCGATGCAAACGCCCCGGTCGAGGTCGCGCAGCGCCTGCTCGCCGCGCTCGCAGGCGCCGTTCGAGCACGGCGGCAAGGAGCTGTTCGTGCGCGCCAGCGTCGGGATCGCGGTCGTCGACCGTCGACGAGCATGACCGCCGGAGACCTGCTCCGCGACGCCGACGTTTCGATGTACACCGCGAAGAGCAATGGCAAGAACCGCGTCGAGGTCTTCGAGCCGAGCATGCACGCGGCCGCCCTCGCCCGGCTGGCGCTCAAGGGCGACCTCGAGCGAGCCCTCGAGCGCGAGGAGTTCTTCGCTCCTCTACCAGCCGATCATCGAGCTGACAGACGGGCGAGGTCACCGGCGTGGAGGCCCTGCTGCGCTGGCACCACCCGACGCCGCGGGGTGGTCGGTCCGACGGAGTTCATCCCGGTCGCAGAGGAGACCGGGCTCATCATCCCGCTCGGCCACTGGGTGCTCTGACCGAGGCCTGCCGGCAGGCCGTCGCCTGGGACCTCGAGGCGCGCCGACCGCTCAGGATGAACGTCAACGTTTCGGGGCGTCAGATCCACCGAGCCCGGCTTCGTCGGACCAGGTCGCGCAGGTCGCTGGCCTCCACCGGATTCGATCCCGCTCGGCTCACCCTGGAGCTGACCGAGAGCGTCCTGATGCAGGACGTCGAGGTCGACCGCCGCCACGCTCGGCGACCTCAAGCGCCTTGGCGTCCGCCTTGCGATCGACGACTTCGGGACCGGCTACTCGTCGCTGAGCTACCTGCGCCGATTCCCGATCGACGAGCTGAAGATCGATCGCTCGTTCGTCGCGACCGTGAACGTCGGACCCGATCAGTCGGCCCTCGTGCGCTCGATCCTCAAGCTCGGCGACACGCTGAACCTCGAGACCGTGGCCGAGGGCATCGAGGAGGCCGACCAGCTCCACGAGCTGCAGGGGCTGGGAGCCGATCTTGGGCAGGGCTTCTACTTTGCGAAGCCGCTCACCTCAGAGGCGATCTCGACGCTGCTTGCCGGCGACGGCGTGCTCGAGGGGACGAGCGTGGAGCGCGACGCCGCCTAGGCCGGGCCGACCTGCTGGCCGAGCTGCTTGAGCTCGAGCATCCGGTCGCCAAGCTTCTCGAGCTCATCGGCTTCGAAGACCTGGCGGGCCGTCTTGAACATGTCGCCTTCCTCTTCCTCGATGTGGTGCTCGATGTTCTCCTTCATCACGCTGAACTTCGCGCCCCAGGTCTCATCGGTCACCGGGGTGGCCTCGAGCTCGCCCATGATCTCGTCGACCACGTGGTGCTCCTCGAAGCCTTCGAGGACGATCTCCCGCGCCTTGGGATGTGCCTTGAGGGCGGGGTAGAAAATCTCCTCCTCGATGCGCTCGTGCAGCAGCATCTCCCCCTTGAGCGTCGCGAAGAGCTCGGTGCGCGTCTTCTCGCCGCGCTCGGTCGTCGTCTCGACCTTCGGCGAGCATCTTCTTGACCTTGTCGTGATCGGCTTTGAGCAGGCTGATAGCGTCCATTTGGTTTCCCTCCTGGCGTCAACGATGTGGATCACGGCCGCCATACGCACGTCGTGTGCCGGGATCACACGTCGGCCAGAAACCTTGCCACGGCTGGCACGCATCGGCCAATCGATAGCCACATTTGCCCGCGCTGACATCCATAGGCCAGGCGGAAGCTACGACCGTGGCCGTGATGTGCCAGTCCCAGCACATTCAGCCATCAAATGGCCGATACGCGCCAGCAGCGGCAAACTCCGGAACGCGCCTTGCTTGGGAAGTGGGCATCACCTATCCCACCGGAGGAATCGGTCATGTCTCTGCTTGACACCCTGAACCAGGCGCTCGGCGACGACGCCGTCAGCGAAATCAGCCAGCGCATTGGGGCGCAGCCGGATCAGACGCGGTCCGCGATCCAGCAGGCCCTGCCGGTGATCCTTGGCGCCCTTGGACAGGAGGCGGCCGACCCTTCCCGCGCGCCGGGACTGCACAAGGCACTGGCCGAGGATCACGACGGCTCCGTGGTCGATGACCCGCAGGCGTACCTCTCGGGCGCACTGCCACAGAAGGCGACCGATGGTCAGGCCATCCTCGACCACGTCCTTGGCGATCGCCAGCCCGCAGCGCACCAGGCGCTCGCCAGCAAGACCGGCCTGGATATGAGCAAGATCGCGTCGCTGCTGCCGCTCCTTGCGCCGATCGTGATGAGCCTGCTGGGCAAGCAGCAGCGCGGCGGTGGCATCAGCTCGGGCGACCTCGGCTCGATTCTGAGCGGCGAGACGAACCAGGCGGCGGGTTCGTCGCCCGATATCGGCGACCTGCTGGGCTCCATCTTGGGCGGCCGCTGAGAGAGCGCTCGCCGGGCCTCAGTGCAGGATCCCGCGCCCCTCGCCGAGTCACCACTGGTACAGGGCCGCGCGATCGCCGTCGTCGCGCTCGGCGGTCGCGATGACGGCGAGCCCGTCGAAGATCCAGTCGAAGCGTGTCCTTGCTTCGGTCGTGACGCACAGGAGCTTTCCGTTCAGCGGGCCAAACGACCAATTCATGTACGCGCGGTCGTCGGTGGCGCAATCGCCGAGCGGGGTCGTACCGGCCTGAAGGAAGAAATCGGTCGGAGCGTCAAGGCGCTGGCGGGTGGCAGCCAGCCCTGCGGTTATTACCCGGGGTGATGGGTTCGCGGCATTTCGGCCCGCATCGGCCTAGACGCCCTCCGAATGATGACTCCGAGTCATGATTCGGGCGATTTCCATCCGTCGGCGGTCAAAATCCCGCGAATGCATGACCTGGGGTAGTAATTCCAAGCCGGCGGGCGCTCAGCGAGCCATGTCGGCTCCCCAGTCACTGATCAAGGCCATTGGACCCCGTCCTTCTGCCAGCGAGAGGCGAGGTTGCGCTCGCCGGTCGGGAAACTTGCCACGGCTGGCATCTATCGGCCAACCGATGGCCAGATTTGCCTGCGCTGGCATGCATCGGCCATTTGGAAGGGCTGAGCTTGGCCGTCAGATGCCAATCCCAGCACATTCGGCCATCCAGTGGCCGATACGCGCCAGCACCAGCAAACTCCGGGAACGCGGCTTGGCCACGTGGGCATCACCCCCGTGACACCAAACAGGACCGCCGAAGCGGTCCTGTTATCGGTGGTCCCACACGACTACTTCCAGCGTCGGCCGGCCTCCAGGACAAGGGCCAGCGCGCCCATGCTGCTGAGAGTGACGATGAGGCGAAAAACGCGGTACTTCACGGCGTTCATCCTCTCAACCCCAGCGCACGCCGGCGCCGAGCACCAACGCCATAGCGGACAGAGAACCAACTACCAACATGAGGCGAGCCAGGACAGTCTTCATGTCAAACCTCCCATGTGATGGAGGGCCTGACGCGGTCTCGGCAACCGGGCGGTCTTGCGAGCAAGATCCCTGGCTTTGCGTCCCCGCCTCGCGACGGGTTTGCCCTGGGCGATGTACACGTCGGCGGCGTCCATCGCCGCTGCCCGCACCCTATGACTCGATCGCGATTCCACCAATGAGCATCTAGTACTCCATCCCCATCGAAGGGGGGTGACTTTCGTCGGCACCTTCAGGCCGCCGGCGCATGGTCGAATACGCGAGCCAACCGATTCCAAGGCCGATGCATACGTCGCCGATCGAGAAGACGTTCGCGAACGGCACCGCCTCCGGGACGGCGAATATGTCGGTGAGCGGCGCAAGATTCGGCTGCGCCAGCTCGACGCTGTTCGAATAGCCGTCGGCGGGACCGAGGCCAGCGGCACGCAGGGCAGCGCGGGTTGTCGGCATGTAGCCGCCATTGGCGAGGATGGCCGCCAGGTTCAGGAGCGCACCGATCGCGACCAGGGCCAGCCCTGGACGTCGCAGGTTTGCGAGGACGGTGCCGAGCACCGCGGCGGTCGAGACGACGTAGATCACCGGACCGAGGCTGGCCAACGCCGCGGCCGCGGGAGAGAAGAGCACCACCTGCA
Organism: uncultured Chloroflexia bacterium; assembly: GCA_963799675.1. GTDB lineage: Bacteria > Chloroflexota > Limnocylindria > QHBO01 > QHBO01 > JALYSK01. The sequence goes on along the minus strand of CAWCXQ010000001.1, from coordinate 21,089 downwards.
CGAGCAGCCCTCCGACGGCCAGCCCCCACCACCGGAGGCGCAGGTCGGCCAGCCGATCGGGCCGCCCGCCGGTCAGCCCGGCCAGCACCATCGCAAGGAGCAGCGGGTAGAGGATGAACATGCGGTGGCTCGCTCAGCCGGTCCGGCGACGGCGGATGGGAGCGGGATGGTCCAGGTCACGCAGCTCGTCGCGCTCACTCTCGACGAGATGCGGCCGAGGCGAACTCACCTGGGCCGGCGTGATCGGCTCCCCGGCAACCGCCTTGACCAGCTCCGGCAGATTGGGCAGACGCCCTTCCACGATCAAGATGAGAAACGCCCCCACGGCGACCGGGTCCCATTGCAGCCCGGCACCAGCGCGCAGCCGGGCGACCGCCTCGTCGAGCGGCAATGCGCTCCGATACGGACGATTGCTGGTCATGGCGTCGAAGGCATCGGCGACCGCGACGACTCGGGCGCCAATGGGGATCCGCTCGCCGACGAGGCCACCCGGATAGCCGCTGCCGTCGTATGACTCGTGGTGGTGGCGGACAATTTCGGCCCCCTTTCGAAAGAGCTCGTAGCTGCCCAGGATCTCCGCCCCGATCTCGGTGTGCCGCCACATCAGCGTCCGCTCGGCCGCGGTCAGCGGGCTGGGCTTGAGCAGGATCTGGTCGGGAACGCCGATCTTGCCCAGGTCGTGGACTGAGGCGGCCTGCTCGATCAGCTCGACCATTTCCTCCGACAGGTCGAGCTCCTGGGCGAGGGCGACGGCGTAGGTTGCCACGCGCTCGGAGTGGTGGAAGGTCGATGAGTCGCGATGGTCCACGATCTGTGCCATCGAGCGCACGGCCTGGATGGTCTGCGACTGCAGTTGCCGGATGTGATGCAGCGAGCGGCTGATGACCGCTCCGGGCAGCGCGAGGAACGGCGTCCACATCGGCTCAACGATCCAGAGCAGGCCGAACAGTCCGCCCAGCGTCGCGCCGCCGAGCTCCGTGAGACCCGTGTCGCGCGTATTGCTGCGGAACAGGTGCCAGAAGGAGTCGCCGCTCACCGTCGCCAGCACTCCCGCGAGGAGCAGCGCGTTGACGAGGTAGTAGGCGCCACCGGCGATGGCGATCAGCGGGAAGACCAGCAGGTGGCCGGTCGATGCCGGCGCGGCGAGGTCGGACAGGTTGCCAATGCGTGCCGCCGCGTGACCGGCCACGAGCGCTGTGAGCATGAAGCTCGCGACGTTGAAGGTCGTCTTCAGGCCCCCACGGCGGCCGATGACCTCCTCGATCGCCACCGCAAGGCCGATCGACACTGCCGCGAGGCTCGGCGGCAGGAGCACGATGGTCGCCACGTGCGGAATGGTGGCCACCGACAGCATGCCGCCCTCGTTGAGGGGCACGGCGATGAACTCGGTGGCAGCCGAGATGGCCGTCAGGATCGCGAACGTGAGGAGCAGGCGCTGTGGATCGATCGGGAGCGGCGAGAGCGCCAGCCATAGCAGCGCGATTCCCAGGACGATACTGACGTAGAGGGCGGAACGGAGTTCGACGAGCCTCTGGCCCATCGATCGCAGCGGTTGCCAGCGATCGCGCTGCGCAAGCGCGCCCGTGGCTGCGCCCGAGCCGGTGACCGGTGGGGCTGCCACCGTCGCGGTGGCCTTGCGATTCATGTGGATGAGCCCTCGTCCTGTGCGTGCGCTTTGCGCGGCGACCGAGCAGCAGGCCCTCCGGGCACGGCTGGATCCCTGGCTGAGACTGGCGCAATCCGTACCCGACCTCGATAGCGAATAAGTACCCGCGCCGTGCTTTCAGACACGAGGAAGGACCGGGCCTGTGGCCCGGTCCTTTCTGCCAGCGAGAGGCGAGGTTGTCGTGGCCTAGTGGCCGTGGCCTCCGCCGTGGGTGCCGGCATTCCCGTGAACCGCGGTCGCCTGCTCCGCTTTGCGAGCGTCCCGCGCGGCGGCCTTCTCGGCCTTGTCGGCCATGCGGGCCTCCTTTGCGGCTGCACGCGCAGCGGCAGCCTCTTCGCGCGCGGTCATCTCCGCCTGAACGTCGTCGGCGGCGGCCGTATCGGCTGCCTCGTCCCGGCAGGTCTCGCGGGCGGCGAGGCTCACGGCGCCGCCGTGATTCTCGTTATCGCCGCCGACCTCATCGGGGTTCTGAGCGATCTCGGAGACGCACTTGCCATGCGCGTTCGCATCGCTGCTCGAGTCTGACGTGTCCTCATCGGTGGGTGTGGAGTCCTCTTCGTTGGAGGTCTCCTCGTCGCTGGAGGTCTCCTCATCCGCTGGCGCCTCATCGGTTGGACTCTCGTCGACAGTGACGTCCTGGTCGCCCGCGATCAGCGCATGCACGAAGGCGGCGATCGTCTGGCCGCGCGGGCTTGCGTCCGAGCCGGTTGGCTTCGCGCCGAGCGCACCGCTCACGGACAGGGCGACCAGCAGCGCGGCGCCGAAGAGGACGAGCACGTTCCTGCGGAATGGATTCATGCGATGGGGTTTCCTTCCTGTATCGGTGGAGGCTGGGCAGCCTGGCCGATGGACTGGCGCGGAGGGCGCCGAAGATGACTTCATCAGTCTGGTCGACCGATACCCCGAGCGGGCACGTACATGGGTCAGACCCGCACCCTACTTTTGGCCCGAGTACGGTCGTCGCGTGCCCCAGGACCGATGGAGGACCTAGCCCCCGCTCGGCCGGGCCGAGTCAACCACGAACTGGAAGTGACAGCTCAGGACCGACTGCTGCGGCTGGCTGCTCGCATGGGCCGATCATAGGTATCGCCACCCGGCCAGACTGCGGCGTCATCGGCCTCGACGTCCGGCCGCTCACCCCTGCCTTCGGGCCATGCGGAGGATGGCGAGGTAGCGTTTCGTCACCGCACCCTGGTACGAGCCGTCGATCAGCGCGGCAAGGCAGCCGAAGAGCCCGGAGCGCGCCTCCTCGGCGAGGGCGATGTGGCCCGAGTACGTCGAGAGGAGCTCGAGGTACTCGGCGGTCGAGTATGTCACCTCCCATTCATAGCGCCGGGAGCCAAGCGGACGGAACAGCTCCGTCTGCTCAACCTCTTTCCACTCGCGTCCGACCTGCGTGGCCGGCACGAGCTTTAGCCCCGGCTTCGTCTCCGGATCCCAGCGTTCGTAGCACAGTTGGAAGCGTCGAAGAAGTCCGACTCGCCCGCGACGTGCTCCGTGTCGATCACCGCCAGGGTTCCTTCGGGCCGCAGCAGCGCGGCGGACTTCGCGAGGCGGACAGCCGGATCGATCCAATGGAAGGCGGTCGCGGCGACCACCGCGTCAAAAGGCTGTGGCGGGGGTTCCCAGGCCTCGAACGGCCCCTCTGTCACCGATGCGTTGGGATACGACCTGAGATTCCGGCGCGCTACGGCGGCAAGCTCGGCACTCAGCTCGACGGCGACGACCTCGCAGCCCATCGCGGCCAGCGGCACTGTCGCCTGGCCGGTCCCGGGGCCGATCTCCAGCACTCTGCTGCCAGGCACGAGCTGCGCCTCCTGCGCCAGGTCGACGAAGAGCGCCTCCGGATACCGCGGCCGCGCCCTGTCGTAGCGCTCGGCATCGATCCCGAAGGCCGAACGAAGGCGATTGCGCCGATCCGCGTCTTCCACCGAAGGATTGTCCGTCACCGTTGCGCGAGCCCGCAGCCGCCGACGTTGCGACGCTGATGTACCTTCCGCGAAGGATGCGCTGCGCGAACTGCCAGACCGAGAACGATCCCGACCGCAAGTTCTGCGTGGAATGCGGAGCCCGGCTGGCCATCGCCTGTCCGTCGTGCGGGGCGCCGAATCCCCCCGGCGGGAAGTTCTGCGGCGAATGCGGCACGCCGCTGAGCGCCGCGACCGAGGCCGCGGCGCCGGCGGAAGCGCCCAGGGAGGCGAGAGTCGCCGAACGGCAGGCTCGTCTCGATCCTCTTCGCCGACCTCGTCGGGTTCACGGCGCAGTCCGAGGATCGGGACCCCGAAGAGGTGCGCGAGCTGCTGAGCCGCTACTTCGACCGCGGCCCGCGAGACCATCGAGCGCTACGGCGGGAGCGTGGAGAAGTTCATCGGCGACGCGGTGATGGCGGTCTGGGGTGCGCCCACCGCGCACGAGGACGACGCGGAACGGGCGGTGCGCGCAGCCCTCGAGCTCGTCGACGTGGTTGGCGCCCAGATCGCCGGCACGGACGCTGGCACGCTCAGGCTCCGCGCGGCGGTGCTCACCGGTGAGGCGGCGGTCACCCTCGGGGCCGTGGGCGAGGGGATGGTCGCCGGGGACCTCGTGAACACGGCGAGCCGGCTGCAATCGGTCGCGGAGCCGGGATCGGTCCTGGTGGGCGACGCGACCTATCGGTCGAGCCGGGATGCGATCGCCTACGACGCGATCGAGGACCAGGAGCTCAAGGGCAAGAGCCTGCCGGTGAAGGCGTGGCGGGCGCTGCGTGTCGTCGCGGGACGGCGTGGTGCCAGGCGGAGCGAGGGCCTCGAGGCGCCGTTCGTGGGACGCGACCAGGAGCTGCGCCAGCTCAAGGACCTGCTCGAGGTGACGACGCGGGACGGGCGCGCGCGCCTCGTCTCGATCGTCGGCCAGCCGGGGATCGGCAAGAGCAGGCTGGTATGGGAGTTCGAGAAGCATGTCGACGGCGTGGTGCAGGCCATCTACTGGCACCAGGGCCGCTCGCCCGCGTACGGCGAGGGGATCAGTTTCTGGGCGCTTGGCGAGATGGTCCGACAGCGGGCCGGCCTGGCCGAGTCCGACGATCCCGCCGCGACGGTGGCCGGGCTTGAAGCGGCATTGATCGAGAACGTGCCGGACGAGCAGGAGCGCCGATGGATCCAGCCGCGCCTGGCCGCGCTGCTCGGTGCCCAGGAGGTCCCGCCCGGCGATCGGGCGGAGCTGTTCGCCGCATGGCGCGCCTTCTTCGAGCGAATCAGCGATCGCGGCACCACGGTGCTCGTGTTCGAGGACCTGCAATGGGCCGATGCGGGCCTGGTGGAGTTCGTCGAGTCGCTGCTCGAGTGGTCCCGCAACCATCCGATCCTGGTGGTGACCAGCGCGCGACCGGAGCTCCTGGACCGATACCCGAACTGGGGCGCCGGGCAGCGCAGCTTCACCTCGCTGCACCTCGATGCGCTGTCGGACGCGGCGATGGTCGAGCTGCTGGGCGGCCTGGTACCCGGCCTGCCGGACGAGGCCGTGCGCCGGATCCTCGGCCGTGCCGAGGGCATTCCGTTGTACGCGGTTGAAACGGTCCGGATGCTGCTCGACTCCGGCAGGCTGGTGCGCAACGAGGAGGCCGAGCACTACCAGGTCAGCGGGGAGCTGGGGGAGATGCGCGCTCCCGAGTCGCTGCGGGCGCTGATTGCGGCGCGCCTCGACGGCCTCGACCCGGCGGATCGCGACCTGATCCAGGATGCATCGGTCCTTGGGCTGTTCTTCACGACCGCAGGGCTGTCAGCGCTCCAGGGAAAGAGCGAGGCGGAGCTCGAACCACGCCTCCGCAACCTCGTGCAGCGCGAGCTGCTCGTCTACGACGCGGACCCGCGCTCCCCGGAACGTGGGCAGTACGGGTTCATCCAGGGGATCATGCGGGAAGTTGCCCACGAGACCCTGGCGCGCTCGGATCGACGGGCGAAGCACCTCGCGGCCGCACGCCACCTCGAGAGCCTCGGCGACGACGAGCTGGCCGGGGTCCTTGCGAGCCACTACTACGACGCATACGAGGCAACCCCACCGGGACCGGAGGCCGATGCGATCGTGGCCCAGGCGCGGGTTGCCCTGCGCGGGGCCGCCGAGCGGGCAGCCGCGCTCCACTCCCACGACCAGGCGATCGCCCTCTACGAGCAGGCGCTGGGCATCACCACCGATCCGGCAGAGCGCGCGACGCTGATGGAACATGCAGCGCGGTCGCGCCGAAGCTGCCGCTCGATATGACGTCGCAGAGGACTATCTCGAGCAGGCGATCGCCATTCATCGTGAGCTTGGCGAGGGCGAAGCCGGGCAGTCGCCACCGCTCGGCTGGGAGGTGTGCACAGCATGTCCGGCGACCCAATACGGGCCATCGCGGAGATGGAGGCCGCGCTCGAGGCCCTCGAGGATGCGGAGGGAGCCGCCGTGGCGCGCCTGACCGCCCAGCTCGGTCGCGCCTACATGCTCGATGAGCGGGAGCCACGTGCCCTCGAGCTGCTCGAGCGCGCGCTCGTGCTGGCCGCCAAGGTCGACGACGTGGCGACGGTTGCCGAGGCTCTCACCTCAAAGGGACCGGTTATCGAGCGAATGGGCAGGCGGCGGGAAGGTATCGCCGTTCTTGCCGGGGCACTGCAGCTCGCCGAGACACACGACCTGGTCGAGACGCGGCTTCGCGCGATCTACAACCTGGCTGGCCGTCTCTACGCGGACGATCCAGCCGCGGCATACCACCGGCTTCGAGAGGGTTACGACCTTGCTCGAAAGCTCGGCAACCGAGCGTGGATGTTGACGCTGGGAAGCTTCGCGATCAGCACCGCCGTCGATCTCGGCGAGTGGGATTGGGCGATGAGCCAGATCGACGAGCTCGTCCAGGGCTCCCTGCCGCCGAGCGAACGCGGACAGCTCGAGGCGAGCGCCTCCGAGATGCTCGCGTATCGGGGCGACCTCACGACTGCCCAGGGACGCAGCGCAGCCGCGGGCGAGCTGTACAAGGAGATCACGCGCCGCGAGGAGCACGGATGGCAGCGCGTCAACGAGGGTCTGCTCCTCGCCATTGCGGGTCGCTTCGCCGAAGCGTACGAGCTGCTCATGACCGTAGTTGATCTGAGCCCGTCCGCGGCCATTCCCGCCTTCGCGTACGCCGGCGATTGTGCCGGGCTCCTGCGTGATCGCGAACGCCTTGCGCTCGCCAGCGCCGCATTCGCCAGGGAGGTCGCGCCGTCGCGGATCATCGAGGCGCGCGCCGAGCTGGACGAGGCGGCGCTGGCGGCGCTGGACGGCCGCCAGGACGAGGCTGCGGCGGGATTCAGGCGTGGCCTGGCTCGGTTTCGGGACCTGCAATGGTGGATGCCCTTCGGCTGGGCTCTCCTGGTGTCCATCGCGACGCTCGGGCCTGCTCATTCCGCAGGCGGAGGCCAGCGCGGCAGAGGCGCGCGAGCTGTTCATGCGTCTCGGCGCGAACGCGTTGCTCGACCGCCTGGATGACGTGCTCGCCAGCGTACCGGCGACCGCCGGCTAGGCTGCGGGCGATTTGCCGGGGCTGGCGAGTATCGGCCACCGGATGGCCAGATTTGCCAGCACCAGCACGAAATGGGCGTTCTGGAGGGCTTTTCCTGGCCGATTCATGCCTGCGGCAGCACATTCAGCCATCGGTTGGCCGTTAGATGCTGGCGCCGGTAAACCCGGGCGTGAGGCAGTGCGAGCCGATTCGGGAAGCATCGGGCATCTGGGGATGGCAGACTCAACGCATGACTCTCCAGCCCGAGCCGGAGCGCCTGGTCACCCGCGCGTCCGAGGAGGCGCCAGTCGAAGAGATCGTCGAGATCGGCGATCGCTACTACGTCCTGGCCACATCCTCGGCGGCCGATCACCTCGATCGCGTCCTGAAGCACGGCGAATCGTTCGCCGTGTTCGACACCTACGGCGATATCCGGCCGGTGCGTGGCTCGGACGAGGGGGTGTACCACGAGGGCACCCGCTTCCTGTCCGGGCTGCAGGTGCGGCTCGCGGGGCAGCGTCCGCTGCTGCTCAGCTCGACGGCGAAGCGCGACAACTCGCGTGTGGCGGTCGACCTCACCAACTCGGACATCGCGACCGAGGAGGGGGGCCGCATCGGTCATGGCTCGGTCTACGTCGCGCGGACGAAGGTGCTCTGGGACGGCCAGTGCCAGGAGCGGCTGGTGGCACGCAACTTCGCCCTCGCGCCCATCGAGATCCCCCTCACGTTTCGCTTCGCGGCCGACTTCGTCGACCTCTTCGAGGTGCGCGGCATGGAGCGAGCGGAGCATGGCCAGATGCTCGAGCCGATCATCGGCAAGGATCACGTCGTCCTCGGATACGAGGGGCTCGACGGCGTGGTGCGCCGCATGCGGCTCGTCTTCTCGCAGGAGCCGCTCGAGATCAGCGCGGGATCCGCGACCTTCCAGATCGCGCTCGATCCGCTCGAGGCGCTCACGCTCGACCTCTCGATCATCTGCGAGGTTGATACCCGCCGTCCACAGCCGCTCGGCTTCGACCAGGCGTTGAACCTCGCCACCGGCGTGCTGCCCGCCACGCGCGAGCGGAGCTGTCGGGTGAAGGCCTCCAACGAGCTGTTCAATGACTGGGTCGATCGCAGCCTGGCCGACCTCGCGATGATGACCACCGAGACGCGCGAGGGGCCCTTCCCGTACGCCGGGGTTCCCTGGTACAGCGCGCCGTTCGGCCGTGATGCGCTGATCACCGGCCTGCAGTGCCTCTGGCTCCAGCCGGAGCTCGCCCGCGGCGTCCTCCGCTTCCTGGCCGCCAACCAGTCCGATGAGCTCGATCCCGAGCGCGACGCGGAGCCGGGCAAGATCATCCACGAGATGCGCCAGGGGGAGATGGCCGCGCTGGGCGAGATCCCGTTCCAGCGCTACTACGGGAGCGCGGACGCGACGCCGCTGTTCGTCATGCTGGCCGCAGCGCACTACCGGACCACAGGCGACCGCGACCTCGTCAAGGAGCTGTGGCCCAACGTGAAGCGCGCGCTCGACTGGATCGACCGCCACGGCGACATCGACGGGGACGGCTTCGTCGAGTACGAGCGTCGATCGGCGAGCGGCCTCTCGAACCAGGGCTGGAAGGACTCGGTCGACTCCGTCTTCCACGCCGACGGCACGATCCCGCGCGGCCCCATCGCCCTGTGCGAGGTCCAGGGCTACGTGTACGCGGCCAAACGGGGTGCCGCCGACATGGCGCTGGTTGTTGGCGACGCGGAGCTGGCTGATGCGCTGCTGGACGAGGCCGACCGGCTGCAGGAGGCGTTCGAGGAGGCGTTCTGGTCCGAAGAGCTGGGCACCTACGCCATCGCGCTCGACGGCGACAAGCAGCCGTGCCTGATCCGCTCATCGAACGTCGGCCACTGCCTGTACACGGGAATCATCAAAGCGCCGCACGCGCGCCAGGCGGCCGACGCCCTGATGTCCGAGAGCTCCTTCTCCGGCTGGGGCGTGCGCACGATTCCGGCGGGGCAGGTCCGTTACAACCCGATGTCCTACCACGATGGCTCAGTCTGGCCGCACGACAATGCCATCGTCGCCGCCGGCCTGGCCCGATACGGGATGCAGGAGCTGGCGCTCCAGATCCTGGCCGGCATGTTCGACGCGAGCATCCACGTCGACCTCGCCCGGCTCCCCGAGCTCTTCTGCGGCTTCCCGCGCCGCCCCGGTGAGGGACCAACCTTGTACCCAGTCGCCTGCTCTCCGCAGGCGTGGGCCGCGGCCGCAGTCTTCATGCTGCTGGAGGCATGTCTGGGCCTGCAGGTCGACGGCATTCGCGGCCGCGTGACGCTCGCCCACGCCCGCCTGCCGGGCTTCGTCGACGACCTCCAGCTGCACGGGCTCCGCGTGGGGGAGGGCAGCGTGGATCTGCTGCTCACTCGCCAGGAGGGCAGCGTCGGCGTCAATGTGCTTCGCCGCGAAGGCCCGATCGAGGTCGCCGCGACGCTCCGCTAGCTCCTTTTCCGCGGCGCGGCCTCAGCGAGGCATCTGGCTGGTGGGCGGGCCTTCTTCCTTCTTCTCGTGCGGCCAATCGTCGTCGCCATCGATGCCCTCGCCCGGCTTCGTCAGCCTGGCGGTGGCGTCCGTGATGGGGTTCGGGACTTCGGAGCCCTCCACCTCCTCGACGCTGTCTTGCGTGCGCTCCGGGTCGCCACTGCTGCGTTCCATGTCGTACCTCCTTGCCCATTTGCCGTGCAAGCAACGGGCCGAACCTCGTCTAGGGCGCCACCTCCACGGCAGCGGCTGAAGGGCCGGGGAGGCGGCGAAGCTGGGCGATCACGATCGCGGTCACGATGAGCGCGCCACCCATGAGCTGCAAGGGTGATAAATCCTGCCCCAGCAGCAGCCAGGCGAGCGCCGACGCGAAGACGGGCTCCGTGGACGACGCGATGGCGGCCACCGCCGCCGAGATGACCCGCAGCGCGGCGACGGCCAGCAGGAACGGGATCAGCGTTCCGAGCAGCCCCACGCCTAGCACGCGCAGGCTCACCTGGGGATCGGTCAGGAGGGAAAGCGGCCAATCCCACAAGGGCAGCGCGACGCTCCAGATGACGGCTGCGACAACGAAGCCGATGAACAGCGAGGTCGCGGGATGCGTGCCGCGCCGGCCGGCTGCCTCGGCGCTGACTAGGTAGGTGCCGTAGGTGATGGCCGCGGCGATCCCCGCCGCCAGACCGACGCCATCCACGCTCGACAGCCCGGCATACGCCCCGCTCACCAGCACCGCGCCGATCAAGGTCAGCCCGGCCGCCAGCCACGACAGGGCTCCTGGAGATCGGCGCGCGGCGACGGCCGTGCCGACCAGCACCAGCACCGGAGCGGTGTACTGCAGGGAAATGGCGACTCCCACGTCCAGCCGGTCGATCGCCAGGTAGTACGAGAAATTGACCGCCACGATGGCCAGCCCGAAGACGAGCAGCGACGCGCGCGCCTCCGGCGGCGGACGAAGCAGGTCGCGGCGTCGCAGGACCAGGTACGCGGCGAGCGGGATCAGCGCCACCACGACCCGTGACTCGGCCATCCGTTCCGGGCTCAGCCCGCGCTCGAAGGCTCCCTTGGCGATCACCGCGGAGAGACCCCAGCAGAAGGCCGCCACCACGCAGGCGAGCGTCGCGACAATAAAGGTACGGGGTGGGGGAGTGGAGTGCATCGGTCCGAGGCTAGCAGCCGACCAGGGCCCGGTTATCGAGCGCCTCGGCGGATCTTTCGGGAGAATGGGCGCATGTCCAGCATCCGATCCGAATGGGGCGCGATCGCGGTCCGCGGCGCGCGCGAGAACAACCTCCGCGAGGTCAGCCTCGATATCCCGAAACGGCGCCTGACCGTCTTCACCGGCGTCTCCGGCTCGGGCAAGAGCTCGCTCGTGTTCGAGACGATCGCGGCGGAGTCGCGTCGCCTCATCAACGAGACCTACACCGCCTTCCTCCAGGGCTTCATGGGGACGCCGCCCCGGCCGGACGTCGACTCGCTCGAGGGCCTGACCGCGGCGATCGTGGTCGACCAGGAGCGGATGGGCGCCAATCCGCGCTCGACCGTTGGCACCGCCACCGACGCCCACGCAATGCTCCGGATCATCTTCAGCCGCCTCGGCCAGCCGCAGATCGGCCCGGCCAGCGCCTTCTCGTTCAACATTCCGGCCGGCAACATCCGCGGCGAGGTCGTGCTCGAGAAGGGCCGCGGGGAGTCGCAGGAGCGGGAGATCGCGATCAGCGGCGGGATGTGCGCAGAGTGCGAGGGCCTTGGCCGCGTCTCGACCGTCGACATCGACGCGCTCGTCGACCGGGACAAGAGCCTGAATCAGGGAGCCATCACGTTCCCGAACTTCCAGGTCGGCAGCTGGTATCACCGGATCTTCGTCGACTCCGGCTTCTTCGATAACGACAAGCCGCTGCGGGACTTCACCGATGCCGAGTGGCAACGCCTGCTGTATGGGCCTGAGGCGAAGGTCAAGACCGAGCTGGTCAACCTCACCTACGAGGGGCTCGTGGACAAGATCCGGAGTCGCTACCTCATCAAGGACGCGGAGTCCCTCCCGCCCAGCCTCCGCGCCGCCGTCGAGCGCATCGCGACGTTCACCGCCTGTCCGTCGTGCGACGGGACTCGCCTCAACGCGGCGGCCCGCTCGTCGCTGATCGAGGGTCGCAGCATCGCCGACTGCGCCTCGATGCAGATCAGCGATCTCGCTGTCTTCATTCGCGGGCTGCACGCGCCGAATGCCAACCCGATCCTGGACCAGCTTTCGGCGGTGCTCGACCATTTCGTCGAGATCGGCCTCGCCTACCTGAGCCTCGATCGAGAGACGTCGACGCTGTCCGGCGGCGAGGCCCAGCGGACGAAGATGGTCCGCCAGCTTGGCTCGAGCCTGACCGACGTGACCTACGTCTTCGACGAGCCGACGATCGGCCTCCACGCCCACGACGTCCAGCAGATGAACGGGCTTCTCCGGCAGCTCCGGGACAAGGGCAACACCGTCCTCGTGGTGGAGCACGATCCAGAGGTCATTCGGATCGCGGACCGCGTCGTCGACATGGGTCCGGCAGCGGGCACGCATGGTGGCACGGTCGTGTACGAGGGCCCGTTCGCGGGCCTGGAGACCTCCGGGACGCTGACGGGCCGCCACCTGGCCGTCCAGCAGGAGCTGAAGACCGACCCGCGGTCGCCGCGCGGCTCGATTCCCATCCGCAACGCCCGCCTCCACAACCTCCAGGACGTCTCGGTGGACGTCCCGGTCGGCGTCCTGGTCGCGGTCACCGGCGTGGCGGGGTCCGGCAAGAGCTCGCTCATCCATGGCTGCCTGCCGCGGACGGATCCCTCAGTAACGTTCATCGACCAGTCGGCGATCCGCGGCTCGCGCCGGTCCAATCCTGCGACGTACACCGGGATCCTCGACCCCATCCGGAAGGCCTTCGCGAGCGCCAACGGCGTGAAGCCGGCGTTGTTCAGCGCGAACTCCGATGGCGCCTGCCCGGCCTGCAACGGCCTGGGCATGATCTACACGGACCTCGCGTTCATGGCGGGCGTCGCCAGCGTTTGCGAGGTATGCGAGGGGCGCCGCTTCACCGACGAGGTCCTCGGCTACCGGCTTCGCGGCCGGAACATCGACGACGTGCTGCGGATGTCGGTCGAGGAGGCGGCCGCGTTCTTCACCGAGAAGCCGGTACGGGTCATGCTCGGCCGGCTCGCCGACGTCGGCCTGGGCTACCTCTCGCTCGGCCAGATGCTCAACACGCTGTCCGGCGGCGAGCGGCAACGGCTGAAGCTGGCGATCGAGATGTCCGGCGACACGGACGTCTACGTCCTCGACGAGCCCACGTCCGGCCTCCACATGTACGACATCGACCACCTCATCGGGGTGCTCGACCGGCTCGTGGAAGACGGCCGGACGGTGATCGTCATCGAGCACAACCTCGACGTGGTGGCCCGCGCGGATTGGGTCATCGACCTCGGCCCCGGCGCGGGCCACGACGGCGGGAGGGTCATCTTCGAGGGTCAGCCATCGGCGCTCGTCCGGACCGACGGCTCGCTGACGGGCGAGCACCTCAGGCGCTGGCTGGAGTCCACCGCCAGCGGGGCTCGATCGCGAGCGTGATCGACGGAGGTCGGCGCTAGTCCTCGGGGAGCATCCCACGGAGCCGGAGGAAGGCCTCGTTCGAGGGCTCGCGGCCCAGGAACGCGCGCACGAGGTCATCGGCCGAGCGGGAGCCGTTCGGCTCGAGGATCTCGCGGCGGTAGTCGGCGCCGACCGCCGGGGACAGCACGCCCTCGTCCGCGAATCGGCCGAACATGTCGTCGCCGATGACCTCCGACCACAGGTATCCGTAGTACCCCGCGTCGTAGCCGCCCATGACGTGCGCGAATCCGGAGAGCATGAAGGTGCCCTCGGGATAGGGGAGGCGGGTCACCGCGTAGGTGGAGCGCAGCACGTCGTCGAGATCCGGCGACGCGTCGCCGGCGTGCAGCCCAAGGTCGAGCGCCCCATAGAAGGCCTGGGTTGCGGTCTTGATCCCCACGTTCAGCATCCGTGCGCCTACGAGCTGATCAGCCAGCGCAGCAGGCATCGGCTCGCCGGTTCGGTAGTGCCGCGCAAACCTGCGGAGGACCGATGCGTCCCAGATCCAGTGCTGCATGATCTGGGACGGCGCCTCCACGAAGTCCCACTCGGTCTCGGCTCCGGAGAAGCGGGCGAACTCCGCGCGGGAGAGGCTCATGTGCAGGATGTGGCCGAACTCGTGGAAGAGCGTCTCCACCTCGCGATGGGTGAGCAGGGAGGGCCGATCCCCCGACGGCGGCGTGAAGTTGGCGACGATGGCGCTGACCGGTCGCTCGTATTCGCCATCCGCGCGGCGGTGGCCGACGATCAGCTGGTACGCAGCCGCATGCCCGAACTTCCCGTCGCGCGGGAAGAGATCGGCATAGAAATGCGCGATCGGCGTTCCGTCCGCATTGAGAATCTCGTACAGCCGGACGGAGTCGTGCCAGGCGTGCGCCTCCTCGACGGGGCGGTAGCTGAGCCCCAGCACCTCGCCGGTGATCTCGAACATGCCCTCCATCACCGTGTCGAGGGGGAGGTACTCGCTCACGAGCGACTGGTCGATCCCCAGCCCGCGCCGGGCCTGGTCGTCGTAGTAGCGCCAGTCCCAGACCTGCAGCCCGGCGTCCTGGCCGTCCGCCTTCATGGCCGATGCGAGCTGCTCGACCTCGCGCTCGGTGGCGCTGGCGATGGCCGGCGTCAGCTCAGCGTAGAACGCGGCAACGCGGTCCGGGTCGCTCGCCATCTTGAGCTCCATCCCGTAGTGGGCCCACGTCGGGTGGCCCAGCAGCTCGGCGATGCGCTGGCGGAGCTTGAGCGCTTCGACGAGCAGCGGCCGGTTCTCTTCCACGGCGCGGTTCCAGTGCTTGCGGAAGAGCTCCTCGCGCCGCGATCGGTCGTGGGCCTGATCGAGAAACGGGTTCAGCTCCGGGTAGTCGAGGCTGACCCGATATGTGCCCTCGCGAGCACCCGGCGTGAGGCGCTCGACGTAGTCCTCCGGCAGCCCGGCGAGCTCCTCGCGGGTGACCTCGATCTGGTCGCGATACTCGTTGACGTTTCGCTGGAACGCCACTTCCAGCTCGACCAGGCGGTTCCGCAGGCCCTCGAGCTCGGAGCGCCGTTCTGGATCGAGCTCCTGCCCCGCACGGCGGAAGTCGCGCAGCCAGTGGTCGAGCAGGCGGCGACGCTCGCCGTCCAGGCCGGAGGCCTCATCGGTCTCGGAGAACGCGCGAACCGCCCGGTAGAGATCCTCGCGGAACGCGACACCGACCCGCCACTTGTTGATGCGCTCCTCCGCCTCCTGGCCCGCGTCGCGGACGTGGGGATCGGTATGGACCTGGGCCATGAACGCGCCGCGCCCATAGCCGACGGCCACGGCGGCAGCGGCCAGCTCGAGTGGCAGGAGCGTCGAAGCAAAGGAGGGAGCCGCCTGGGCGACGGACGCGAGCAGGGAGTCGGCCGTGGCCAGGGCGGCATCGGTCTCGGAGGCGACGGACCCAACCGTGACCTTGGCGTAGTCGTACAGCACGCGGGGATGGTAGCGGGCTAGGCGGTCTGTCGCAGCCAGCTACCCCGCGTCCGCGCAAAGTGCATCAGCGCCTCGCCATATGCGACCGCGGCCAGCACCGTCATGCCGGGCTCCGAGTCGTAGCCGCTCTTCATCTGGTACAGGCGGCGGTAGACGCAGAGGCGCTCGAGCAGCTCGCGATCGTTCTCCCGTCGGCGCATGGCTGACTCCCACTTCTGGAGGCGGCCAATGCAGACGGCGTGCCGATTTCGAGCGAATCCTTCGAAGGTGCGGGCGAGACCGGGGGCGCGCATCTTCACTGAGGTCAGATGCCTCAAACCGCGCGGCAGGCCGTGAGCCCAGGACACTGCGCTTCGGTTGCGTCATCGCCCGCACCGGACGCGAGTATGCGCCGCTCCCGCAACCCTCCTCCGCGCTCCGCCCGGCTCGCCACTTGCGTACTCTCGCCGCGTGCTCGTCCTCTGGCAGCTGATCCGACGCCCGGGCATCGCGCTGGCGTACACCATGAACCTGATCGTCCGTGTCCGGCGCGGGATCTTCGGCGCACATCGCTACCCGGGCGATGCGGGCCGCATCATGCGGGCATCGATCAGCGACTGCTGGAACGGCCGATGCCTCACGGCGAGCTGCGGCCACTTTCACCAGTTCTGGACCCGGGACCTGTGCTTCAGCTCGGTCGCGGTGGCACGGCTGTCGGACCGTCACCGCGCCGCCGTCCTTCGCTCGCTCGACTGGGCGATCCAGACCTGGCGCCGTCGGGAGAGCCACGTGACGACCACCATCCACTACTTCGACCAACCGGTCGACATCTTCGATTACGGCGTCGATTGCGTGCCGCTCGTGCTTGCCGCGCTCCGGCAGCTCGGCGCCGACGGGCTCCTCGCGCGCCATCGATCCTGGCTGCTGGGCGAGGTGGCCCACTACGTCGACGAGGTGGTGGACGTGGGGACCGGGCTCGTGCGCAGCGATCGGAAATACTCGGCGCATCGGGACACGATGGTGAACCGATGCAACGCGTACGGGAACAGCATGGTGGCCCTTCTCGCCAAGACGCTCAAGGAGCTTGGCTGGGAGATCGCGCCCGCCCTCCAGCGGCTGGCGGAGGACCCGCAGCGCTTGCTGCTGACCGAGTTCTGGGACGAGCGCGGCTACTTCGTCGACGAGCGCGGCGATACCCGCCCATCGGGCGAGGGCAATATCTGGCCCTTCTGGACCGGCGTGGTGACCGATCCGGAGCTGCTGCGCACGGCGCTCTCGGCGCTGGACAGCCATGGCCTGACCGATCCGCTGCCGCTGAAGTACGAGGCCACCCGACGCCCCGAGACCGAGCCGGCGCTGATCCGCTTCCTGATGCCCGACTACCAGGGCGCGACCGTCTGGACGTCGCTCGGCTCGATGTACATGCGGCTGCGGCATTCGATCGACCCGGCCCTTGCCCAGCCGGCGATCGATCGCTACCGGGAGTGGATCGAGCACGAGGGCGTCTTCTGGGAGGTGATGGACGACCAGACTCGGCGGCGCTACTGGTCGAGCTTCGTCACACAGAGCGACGAGGGGATGCTCTGGTCCTCCATCTTCCTGGACCTGCTCGAGCGCCCTGAGCTGGCGCCGCCGGTGCTGAGCTAGCGGTCAGTTCGGGAGCTTTCCGCCGTCCGTGCCGCCGTCGCCGCCGCGGCGCAGGAAGCGTTCGATGTCGGAGATGAGCTCGTCGCCAGAGGGGAGCTCCGCCGCATCGGCCATCTGCTCCAGCCGCTCGACGTGCGCCTTCGTGGTCTCGTCGCCGGAGGTCGCGGCGTCGAGCAGGGTGCGGGTCTCGAGCGCCTTCATCGGCAGGTCGCCCAGCGGCAGCTCGATGTCGAGGTACTGGCCGACATGCCGCAGGAGCTCGATCGAAGCGCCGGGGTAGGCCATCGAGACGTAGTGCGGAATCTGTGCGAAGAAGCCGAGGGTGGCCACACCGGACCGCGCCACGCCAAGCTCCAGGACCGATAGTGCCGCCGACGGTACGCGGAGATGGCCCTTGGGGCCCATCGTCACACCGTCGGGCAGCAGCCCGGAGACCGAGGCTGTGCCCAGGATCGGGACAGGCCTCGTGTGCGCCACCGCCGCGGGGAGCGCACCCAGGCTGATCCAGCTCGTCACGCCCAGCTGCTTCACCAGCTTCGTGAGGTCGGCGCTCAGCTGCCGCCATCGGTAGTCCGGCTCCGGCCCGGTCAGGACCAGCAGGTCCCGATCGCCGGCGGTCGTGGCCACGAGCTGGAGCTCCGGCCAGTCGAGGTTCTGGAGGGAGCCGTCGATGACGTCGAGCGTCGGCCGGCGCGCGCGATAGTCGAAGAGCCGATCGCCATCGAAGGTCGCGACCGGCCGGCTCTCTGCGGCGAGCTGTGCGACGGCGAGCGTGGCTGCCGATCCCGCGTCGATCCAGCCGTCGAGCGCGGCGACGAGAACCGGGGCGCGGAGCTCGCCGGCGTCCGCGAGTTCGTAGAGCGGCATGCAGAAAGGATACGGCCGTGGCGCTCAATCGGCTCAGCCGGGGCCAGCAAGCTGCTCAGCTCGTTCGCCCGACCTCCTGGACCAGCCACCCGTTCCCGTCGGGGTCGCTGAAGGAGATGTAGGTGCCGTAGTCGCTGCGCTCGGGGTGCAGGCCCGGCGCCTGGCCTTCCGCTCCGAAGTGGAAGGGCTCGCTCACCTCCACCCCACGATCGGCGAGAAAGGTCCGCGCGGCCTCGATGTCGGAGACCACCAGGTGGAGGCCCTGGTACGAGCCCGGCGCGACCGGCGTGACCCCGGTCCCGATCGTGATCGAGCACGCCGAGCCCGGTGGCGTCAGCTGGACAACGCGGAACGCCTCGCTGGCGCGGTGGTCGACGTCCAGCGAGAATCCGGCCTTCTCGTAGAAGGCCTTTGCCCGATCCACGTCGGAGACCGGCACCACCACCAGCTCGAGCTTGAAGTCCACGCGTTCCCTCCGATGCCTACTGCCACCGTTGGCATGATGATGGTCAGACCGGGAGGAGCACGGCGACGATTCCCACCGCGACCCCGATCCCGAGGCTCGCCAGCCCGATCTGGCGCGACCTGCGGCGGTCGCGTGCGCGCGCATCGGCACCGTCGACCGCGGTGGTCTCACCGAGCTGCCCGAAGTTGAAGATGCCGCGCGATCCGAAGCCCGCGCAGAACTTCAGCCAGGCCTGCAGATAGCCGGAGGCCGATCCGGCCGCCGGGAGGATGGCGACCAGCCGCGCGAGCGGCGGCGCGTGGACCACCACGAGGACCGCCAGCACAGCAAGTGTCACGAGGAGCCCAATGTGGCCGGCCTGGCGGCGGCGCGCGATCTCCTCGGGCCCGATATTGCAGACGCCCGACTGGTAGGCGGCATTCGAAGTCGGGGTGTGACCGGCGGCCCCCGCAAAGCTTGAAACGCTCATGACCGTGTCCTTCTCTCGCATCCGGAACTATCTCGCCATTCCCCGATGAGCTTCGGAGCCGATCGTGGTCTGATGTACACGCACATGTACGGGAGCAGACACCATGAACCTGAACAGCATCCTCATCGGATCCGAGGATCCACAGCAACTGACGGAGTACTACACCAAGCTTTTCGGCGAGCCCGCCTGGAACCAGGGCGGCTACATCGGCTGGGTCATCGGATCGGGAGCGATGACGATCGGGCCGCATGACCAGGTGACCGGCAAGAACGCCCAGCCGGGCAGGATCATCTGGAATATCGAGAGCCCCGACGTCAAAGCTGACTTCGAGCGCTTCAAAACGGCGGGCGCCACCGTGATCAAGGACCCGTACAACCCAGGGGAGCCAGGCGAGGAGGAAGGCATGATCGCCACCTTCGCCGATCCCGACGGCAACTACTTCCAGCTCATGAGCCCGATGCAGCCCAACGAGCCCGCCTGATGCCGAAGCTGATCGTCAACGAGTTCCTGACGCTCGATGGCGTCATGCAGGCCCCTGGTTTGCCCGATGAGGATCGGAGCGGGGGATTCGAGCATGGCGGCTGGCAGATGCCGTATTTCGACGACATCTTCGGCCGCGCCATCATGGAGGCCTCGATGCCGCAGGCGGCCTCCTCCTCGGCCGCCGGACCTACGAGATCTTCGCCGCCCATTGGCCGAAGCAGCCGGCCGACGACCCGTTGGCGGGGACCTTCAACGAGATGCCGAAGTTCGTCGTCTCGAACGACGCTCTCCGAGCCGCTGCCGTGGCAGAACTCGACGCTGATCAGCGGACGATGTCGCCGGCCGGAGATCGCCAAGCTGAAGGAGCAGGCGGGCAAGGACATCCAGGTCATCGGCAGCGGCGAGCTCGTCCAGACGCTGATGCAGCACGAGCCTCATCGACGAGTACCGGCTGATGATCCATCCCGCTCCTGACGGCACGCGGCAAGCGCCTCTTCCGTGAAGGGGCCGATGCGCCGACCGGCTTCGGCTGGTCGACGTCGAAGCCGACCACCACCGGTGTCCTGATCGCCACCTACCAGCCGGCCTGATCGGCATCGAAGGCGAGCAGGCAGGCTCGGATCGCCCGCTGCGGCACCGCGATCCGAGCTTCCGGGTTCAGCCACAGGCTCGCTCGCGCGCGGGGTTGGGCACCTTCGCACCAGGCGATCACCGCGCCCAGCCGGCGGAAGCGCTGGTAGAACCCGCGCGCACCGTCAAATCCGCGAGTGAGGAAGAATGCGTCCTCTTTCGCATCCGCTCGGGCCTTGAGCGCGTGAGTGGCGCCAGGCAGATCCAGGGCATCGGCTCGGTCACCCTCGATTGCGATGAGGAGGACGTTCGGTACGCTCGGCGGGAGCTGCCGCAGCTTCGGCAGTAGAGGCCCGCCCAACGTGGCCTGACCGGGTGCGCGGCGCAGCCGCGCTACCTCCAGGTTGAAGCTGCGCTCGCGGCGGAACCTGACGGTGAAGTCAGGTCCGGCCTTACCCGACCCATACGCTTCGAACGCCAGCTCGATGCGCCGATCCGCCAGCAGCAGGTGCGCCGCTCCCAGCTCCGCCCGCACGTCTCGTCGCCTCTCGGTGTCGGTGGCAATGCGCAGCTTCTTGCGGATCTTGTCGCGGTGCGCCTCCGCAAATGCGCGGAACCGCGCTGACACGGCAAGCCACCCGGCAATCTCTTCGGCGACCGAGTCGGTCTCGGCCCCGTCGAAGAGGCGGGCCGCCAAGCGCTCGACCTGGGTGGGAGGGATCCGCAGCGCGCGCCACGGAAGATGCCTAGGTGGCCGCTTCTGCGCGTTGGTCGGTGAAATCCAGGCGGACGAGCAGGCGGGAGAGGCCGCCGCTCTTGGCTTCGGTCACGAGAACTCGGCGGAAGCCCGCCGCGTCGAACATCGATGCCATGCCGACGAAGCCGGCGCCCACCTCCATGCGCCGTCCTTCGGGATCGATTGGATACGCCTCGACGCCGGGAGCGCCGGCACGCCGCGCGGCCTCCACCACGCCGTCCAGGAGTGCGCTGGCGATTCCGCGCCGCCGGTAGCCGGGATGGATCCGGAAGCAGCCGATCGACCACACCGGGAGGTCGTCCACCGCCGGGATCGTGCGCGAGCTCACGAGCCGTGGAGTCTCCGTCCGGACGGCGACCCCACCCACCCCACGGCCACGCCATCGAGATATGCGAGGTAGCCGGGTGCCGGCGGCCCGCCCCGCATCCGCTCACGCAGCAGCTCAGTGCGCGGCCTGCCTCCCGAGAGCGCCTTGGCGTCGAGCCGACGCGATGCCTGGCACCAACATCCCTGCTCGCCAGGCCCATCCAGACCCTCGCGCACGTCAGACCAGCGGTCGGGCGTGGCGGGCACGATCTCGGGTATGGCGGAATCGGTCATGGCGTCACCGTAGCAAAC